>CBCPKK010000024.1:0-111556 GCA_965119215.1 uncultured Buttiauxella sp. | reverse complement strand
GGCAAGGGGGAGGGTTGGGGTGGGGTCATATGGGTTATTTCGGTTGTATCTCTCGCAGCACCCGGCAAGGCACACCCGCAGCAACTACGTTTGGCGGAATAGATTTCGTCACCACACTGCCCGCGCCAATCACGCTGTTGCGGCCAATCGTCACGCCTGGATTGATGATGACGCCGGTTCCCAGCCAAACGTTATCCTCGAGGGTGACAGGCAAAGAAAATTGCTGCCCGGTAATACGGATTTCAGGGTCGATAGGATGCCCGGCGGTGGAAATAGTCACGTTTGGCGCGACCATCACATTATCGCCAATCGTTACCGTGGCATCGTCCACCACCACGAAATTGAAGTTGCCGTAGAAGTTTTTGCCTATATGAATGTGGTTGCCATAGGCCACGCGGATGGGCGGTTCAATCCAGCAGTTTTCACCTACGCTACCGAATAATTGTTTGAGCATTTTCTCGCGGAGCGCTTCTTCTGACGGGCGCGTCATATTATAATCGTAGACCCGCTCTTTCCCGGCAAGGCGCTCTTCTGGCAGCCCTTCGCCGTGGTCTGTGTACAGCTCGCCGACTTCCATTCTTCTTCGTACTGACATGTCCTTTCTCCTTAACTAGCCTGCGCCGCAGCTGCCTGTGGAACTACGGGTCTGTAATTTGAGAGCGTAAATGCTGATACAACAGTGACTGTCAGCACAATGCCGCCCAGTATCAGATAGGTGTCCTGAAAACCGATTTTATCGTACATGTTTCCGGCAAAAGCTGAGAGGAAAATTGCCGCCGATTGTTTGGCAAACTGGAAACCAATCAGATAGATAGTTGCAGAAAAACGGGTATCAAATACGCCAGTGATATATTTGAAAACCCCCACCAGCAGGAACGGCACCTCCAGCGCATGCAGCATTTTCAGCGCCACAATTTCAACCACTGTGGTCGCAAACGCAGAACCGACAATACGGACGGTCATGATTGATCCGGCAATCAACAACGTGTTCTTCGCACCGATACGATTAATGATCCACGGCGAGCAGAACATAATGATAGCGTTACAAATTTCCCCGGCGGTGGTCGCAAAACCAAATGCCTGCGTCCCCTGCTGCGGCGTAGCAAAGAACGTTTTAAAGAACGTAGCAAACTGCTGGTCGAACACGTCATACACGCATGCCACCCCAATCACATACAGGATCAACATCCACATTTTCGGCAGTTTAAACAGCGAGAACACCATGCTTGCTGAGATCTGCCGTTGATTCGCGCCAAGGGAATCCATCACCAGCGCGGTCTGATTTGCCTGTGGACGCGCCACCAGCAGCAATATCATCAGAATCACCGCCGCACCGGATCCCATCCAGAATACTAATGCCGGGTTGATGTTAAACAGTATTCCAGCCGTAGAGGCGCACAACCCCCAACCGAGGCAGCCAAACATGCGCGCTTTGCCGTATTCGAAATAGCTGTTACGGCTCACACGTTCTATATATGCCTCAATCGCACCCGCACCGGCTGAGAACACAAAGCCGATGTAGATCCCGCCGCTTAATGCCCCCACCCAGATGTTGGTTTTCAGCAGCGGCGCGAAAACATAGAGGAAAAAGGGCGCAAACAGGAACAGCAGAATAGCAATTATCCACAGCAGGTTTTTCTTAAGCCCGAGCTTATCGGAAATAACGCCCAGCACCGGCTGAAAAAGAATGGCAAACAGCGACATACAAGAAAAAACGATCCCGGTATCAGTCTTATTCAGGCCGATAATGTCCGACAGCCAAATCGGCAGGAACGGAAAACAGGTCGCCATAATGAAAAAATAGAGAAAGAAAAACAGGCCGAATATCCAGAAGTTAGGATTTTTTTTATGGGTACAGGCGGCAATGCTCATGGTGTTTTCCTCAGAAGGACAAACGCTGTAGGGCGACTTACACCGCCCCGTTGTTGTGTTTTATCAGACGCGTTCAAAACCAATCAAAATGGCGCTTTCCGGGTCGAGGATCGGTAACGCTAACCCCGCCTGCGCCAACCATTCACCGCTGGCTATTTGTGGGGCTTCCATCCAGCCCGGCAGCTTGCGCATGGTGTGCCCGCCGTCGCCAACAATATTGATGTCCGGATGGTCGAGAAGCGTGATGCGATAGCGCCCTGCGGGGTCTAAACCAGGCACGCGCAGATTGCCACCCAGCGTGTAATCAGGCATCGCCAACTGGCTTATCAGGAACAGCGCCAGAGAATTGTCTTCGCCGACTACACCCTGAACCTGAGTGGTAGCGTCCGGCATATCTACACGCCATTGTTTCCCGGTGTGCAGCAACGGTCGCCACTGTTTGTAGAGTTGCACATAGCGCTGATAGCCCGCGCTTTCTGCTTCGTCGGCAGTCATCGGGTCCAGCTCAATACCCATGTGGCCGAACAGCGCCGTCAGGCCACGGAATTCAATGCTGTGCTGGCGATAAGTCGCGTGGCAGCGGTGGTTGCCGATGTGTGCACCCATCACCTCTGGCGGGAAGAAGTAGCTCATGCCGCGCTGGATGGTGTTGCGTTCCAGCGCATCGTTATTATCTGAAGGCCAGAAACGGTGCGCACGCTTGAGTACTTCGTAGTCGATACGCCCGCCGCCCGAGGCGCAGGATTCAAACTCAACGTGTGGGTATTTGCGATTAAGTTCGTCTAACAGGCGGTAAAAGTGATGAGTTTGTGCATCGGCAGCCGCTTTACCGTTATGCCCGGCTTGCACCAGCTCGCGGTTCATGTCCCATTTAACATAATCAATGGGATGCTCGCCCAGCAGCCAGTTCATACGCTCCAGCAGGTAATCGAAAACCTGCGGATTGCTGAGATCCAGCACCCACTGGTAGCGCCCGGTTGCCTGTTTGTAGCCCGGTAACGCCAACACCCAGTCCGGATGAGCGCGATACAAATCGGAATCCGGGTTAATCATTTCTGGCTCAACCCAGATACCAAATTCCATACCGCACGCTTTGACGTGGTTAATCACCGGCATCAGCCCATGCGGGTATTTTTGTTCGTCGAGATACCAGTCGCCCAGGGCTGCGCGGTCGTGGTTGCGGCCTTTAAACCAGCCATCGTCGATGATAAAGCGCTCAACGCCCAGTTCAGCGGCGCGGCTCGCCATCTGCATGATGTAATCAGGGTCGTGATCAAAATAGATACCCTCCCAGGTGTTGAGATGCACCGGGCGCGGTTTGTTATCCGGGAAATGAATAATCTGCTGGCGCAGGAACTGGTGAAACTGCTGACTCATGCCATTTAGCCCGCTTGTGGAATGGCTGGCGTAGAGCCACGGCGTGTGCAGCGTTTCGCCCTCGCCCAACGCCATCTCACCCGCCAGATACAGCGCTTCGGCTTGCAGATAACGGCGGCCATCCGTTTTCACTTCGCAGCGTAAACGGTGGTTGCCGCTCCAGCCCAGATGCACGCCCCACACGTCTCCCTGCTGTTCGCTAAAGGCGGCAGTTCCGGCAATCATCGCGGGGAAATGTTCATGCGAGCTGCGTCCACGGCGGTTTTCCAGCACGAAACTATCGTGTTCAAGCGTTACGCGGTGCGGCTGAAATTCACGCGTCCAGCGCCCGTGAAACGCCATCACTTCCAGCGCGCGTTCGGCCACCGGCAGCGTTACCGCCAGCCTGTCCACTTGCCACGGCGCGACGCGTAAATTGGTCAGGCCGTGACGCATTTGCAGCACGCCACTTTTATCGAGAAGGATCTCGCTGGTTAGACGCAACCCTGCCTGCTCGTCTTCTGCAATCACCACCAGACTCTGGCCGTTTTGCTCAACGTGCGTGGTGGTAAATACCGGTGAAGCATCCAGCCCGCCACGGTGGCCTTCAATTCCCGGTGAGCCAAACAAACCACGCCCCAGTTCAGCCGCAAGGGTAACCGGCGTGTCGATATCTAACCGTCCATTTGCGATTGGGCGCTCAAGACTTGCGGCATCCTGCGGTGAAAAGTGTTGGAGGTGCGGCCCCCAGTAAAGGATTTCGGCGAACGGGTGAGTACGAATAATCAGGTCGCTATGAGCGCTGGTTAAGCGATAACAAGTATTTTCCATGTGTGGCATCTCCGGGAAATTGATGCCATTACTGTTGATCCGAAACGTTTCGGATGCCAACCAAAACGTTTCGGATGTGTGATCGGGATTAGAAAATCAATTTATTCAGGCTGGAGGATTCGTGGTGACGCCTGGGGTAAATTCAGGCTGCCAGAGGACTTGCAAGGCCTCAACGGGTTCGCCTGAAATCAGGCTCAACACCATGCTGGCGATTTGCTTGCCAACGCCGGAGCGAGTGGACTGAATGACGGCGGCAACCTCAGTTTCAACAATGCTGTCCAAAGGCAGACCATCGTAGACCACGAGCGAAACACGCTTATCACCTTCGAGCAGGCCCATGTGCTGGAGTGCCATCGCCGCACCGTCACCGTGCGAGTTGCAGTCGGTGATGATTGCCGTTGGCGGAACGGGCAGCGCCATTAATTCCTGTACCGTTCGGTAACCCGCACGGCGGTTTGGCGACAGTGGGCGAAGATAATCTGTCGTTAACTGACTGCTTGCTATCGCATCCAGAAAACCATCGCGTCGCTGAGTGATAAACGCCTGCGAGTTGTTTTCACTGAGCAAAGCGATACGTTCATGTCCCAGGGAAATCAGATAGTTTGTCGCGTTAAAGGTGCCCGCATAGTTATCAAAATCAAACCAGGCATAGGGTTTCGCAAGTTGGCTACGGCCAAGGGCAAGGAACGGGAATCCGGCTGATTGTAACTGCTGCAAACGCGGGTCGTTATCGAGCGTGTGGGCGACAATTAACGCATCAACACGCCGCCCCTGCACCATGCGCATATAACCGTGCTGGTCTGCTGCATCATCGTCGGCGATCAGCAGCAAATCCACTTCATGTTGTGCCAGTTCACGGCTAATTTCGCCAACCATGTCCATAAACACACTGTTATTAAGCGGCACAGGATGAACCGGGAAAACCAGCCCGACGGCGTCGATTTTGCCCATCTTCAAACGACGAGCAAATGTATTCGGGCGGTAGCCCCGGCGCTGCGCTTCAGCCTCCACCCGCGCCTTTGTCTCTTGCGACACATCGTCATACCCGTTTAGCGCACGGCTAACGGTGGTGACAGACAGACCGAGTTGTTTGGCGATAGCTTTTAGCGACATAAGATTCCGTGTCTGGTTAGTGTAATGACAGAAGCGAGCTTAGTTTCACGCAACAACGTGCCCCCGTCCACAGAATAACGCCATTAAGAGTCGCGGATATGTCACCCCGACACTGACATATCCACCGTTATTTGCAGTCCTTAAAGTTTCTACAATAACGCTCTGAATCTTCGATGGAGCGAAACCATGTCTTTTCTCAATCCCGCTGCTGTAAACCTGAATATTGCCGGAAACAGCGAAACGGTCTGGCATGTGTTGCTGGCTTGTACCAGCACAGCGGCACGTAAGGAATTAAAGATTTTCAGCTATCTGGCGAGCGCGTTAAATCGCTACGATCCTCAGAAAATTGCAGGCATTAAAAGTTATGCGGAGTTTATGGCGTTGCTGATGTGAAAAACAAACACCCGGCAAGCCGGGTGTTTTAATCATGAGGATGTTCAGATTTCAGACTTATGCAGCAGGTTTAACCGCTGGTTTTGCTGCTGGCGCTACTGGGGTAGCCGCTTTTTTGTGGTGCTTTTTGGCAGCCTGGGCTTTCTGAGGTGCAGCCGTGGTTGCTGATTTAGTTGCTTTTTTGTGGTGCTTTTTAGCCGCTTGCGCTTTCTGCGCTACAGGAGCAGCTTTATGATGTTTTTTGTGATGCGTAGTGGTGGTGTGTTTTACCGGAGCAGGCGCTGCAGTAGTATCAGCGGCGAAAGCAACAGAAGACAGACCCATTACAGCAACAGCAATCAGAGTTAATACTTTTTTCATTTTAATATTCTCGTATTTGTTTATGAGTGGCCGGTCGGCCCGTTGAAATAACTTTATTCCAACAAACGAATACGTTCAGTGAGTGATTGGTGTCGGCACGTAACCGAATGTACAACTCCTTAACACAAACGCTGCGGATGGGTATAAACCGTCGCTCGGCCTGGCTTACTAAAGCCCACCAGCGTCAGATTGCAGCGCTGCGCGACTTCTACCGCAAGCGTTGTAGCCGCAGAAACAGCAAACAAAATCTCTACGCCGCACTGGGCTGATTTTTGCACCATCTCATAGCTTGCGCGGCTTGAGACTAAGACTGCGCCGTTATGCCAGCCTCCGCGGGCACGCGCTCCGAGCAGTTTATCCAGCGCCACATGGCGGCCAATGTCTTCTTTGCCATCCAGAAGAGTGCCGTTTTCGTTAAGCCAAAGCGCTGCATGTGTACAACCGGTGAGCTGCCCAACCGGCTGGTATTCACGCATCTGATTTAAGGCTGCATCCAGTTTGTTCAAATCAAAAGTTTGCGTGAAAGGCAGAGGTGTAATCGGGCGGCCAATATCATTGAGTTGCTCAACGCCACACACACCACAACCGGTACGGCCAGCAAGTGAACGGCGGCGCTCTTTCAGCCCCATAAAGCGGCGGCTCGAAAGCTCGATGTGCACTTCCAGGCCGTTACAAACCGCTGATACATCAATACCGTAAATGTCTGCAGGGGATTCAATAATGCCTTCAGATAAAGAAAAGCCTAATGCAAAAAGTTCCAGATCTTTGGGCGAGGCCATCATGACTACATGCGAAATACCGTTGTAGACCAGCGCCACCGGCACTTCTTCTGCCAGCCAGTCGCTTTTAGCCTGCAGTAAGTCGTGGCGCTGCCACAACTCGATTGTCCGTGCGCCAGTGACGGCGTTCACAATTTCATCCTGATTTGGGTCTGATTTGTTCACTTTGTCTTAACCTGATTGGAACAGCCTTAATTCTAATGTGGTATTCTGGCGACACTACCCCTTTAGGATGAGGGGTTATTACCAGTTTCGGTTTGATTGTGAACCTTTGCGGCATAGACCGCAAAAAATACACCTAAAAAACATGTGAAAAATGTCGAAAAAAGGAGCACCCATGCAGGTCAGCAGAAGGCAGTTCTTTAAGATCTGTGCTGGCGGTATGGCAGGGACTACGGCAGCGGCTCTGGGTTTTGCCCCAGGCGTTGCACTTGCGGAAACTCGGCAGTACAAATTGCTGCGCACCCGCGAAACCCGTAATACCTGCACATACTGTTCCGTCGGTTGTGGGCTACTGATGTACAGCCTCGGTGACGGCGCGAAAAATGCCAAAGCATCCATCTTCCATATCGAAGGCGACCCGGACCATCCGGTAAACCGCGGTGCACTTTGCCCTAAAGGCGCTGGTCTTGTGGACTTCATCCACAGTGAAAGCCGCCTGAAATTCCCGTCATACCGTGCGCCAGGTTCCGATAAATGGCAGCAAATCAGTTGGGAAGATGCGTTTGACCGCATTGCCAAACTGATGAAAGCAGATCGCGACGCCAACTTTATTGCCCAGAACGAGCAGGGAACCACGGTAAACCGCTGGCTCTCTACCGGCATGTTGTGCGCCTCTGCATCCAGTAATGAAACCGGCTATTTAACCCAGAAATTTTCCCGCGCCCTCGGCATGCTTGCCGTGGATAACCAGGCGCGTGTCTGACACGGACCAACGGTAGCAAGTCTTGCTCCAACATTTGGCCGCGGTGCGATGACCAACCACTGGGTTGATATCAAGAATGCCGATCTCGTTATTGTTATGGGTGGCAACGCCGCTGAAGCGCATCCTGTCGGATTCCGCTGGGCGATGGAAGCCAAAATCCACAATGGCGCGAAGCTGATTGTTATCGATCCGCGCTTTACGCGTACCGCGTCGGTGGCGGATTTCTATACCCCAATTCGCTCCGGTTCTGACATTGCCTTCCTGTCAGGCGTGCTGCTGTACCTGATAAACAACAATAAATTCAACCGCGAGTACGTTGAGGCTTACACCAACGCCAATCTGATTGTGCGCGGGGATTACAGCTTCGACGACGGCCTGTTCTCAGGCTACGACGCGGAGAACCGTAAATACGACAAAACTACCTGGAACTATGAGCTGGATGAAAAAGGCTTCGCCAAACGCGACCTGACCCTCACCCATCCGCGTTGCGTGTGGAACCTGCTCAAAGAGCACGTTTCCCGTTACACGCCAGATGTGGTTTCCAATATTTGCGGCACCCCGAAAGACGATTTCCTGAAAGTTTGTGAATACATCGCCCAAACCAGCGCAAAAAATAAAACAGCGTCGTTCCTGTATGCGCTGGGCTGGACGCAGCACTCCGTGGGCGCGCAAAACATCCGCACCATGGCGATGATTCAGTTGCTGCTTGGCAACATGGGGATGGCGGGCGGCGGTGTGAACGCCCTGCGCGGTCACTCTAACATTCAGGGTCTGACCGACCTCGGCCTGTTATCACAAAGCCTGCCAGGCTACATGACGCTGCCGAGCGAAAAACAGCCGGACATCCAGACTTATCTTGCCGCCAACACGCCAAAACCGCTGCTGGAAGGCCAGGTAAACTACTGGGGCAACTACCCGAAATTCTTCGTTTCGATGATGAAAGCCTTCTTTGGTGACAAAGCCACAGCGGAAAACAGCTGGGGTTATGACTGGTTGCCGAAGTGGGATAAGGGCTACGACGTCCTGCAATATTTCGAGATGATGAACCAGGGCCACGTGAACGGTTATATCTGCCAGGGCTTTAACCCTGTCGCTTCGTTCCCGAATAAAAACAAAGTCATTGCGTCAATGTCGAAGCTGAAATTCCTCGTGACCATCGACCCGCTGAACACAGAAACCGCGAACTTCTGGCAAAACCACGGCGAGTTTAACGATGTTGATCCGTCGAAAATCCAGACCGAAGTGTTCCGCTTACCATCGACCTGCTTTGCCGAAGAAAACGGTTCTATCGTTAACTCCGGCCGTTGGTTGCAGTGGCACTGGAAAGGTGCGGACGCCCCAGGGGAAGCGCTGAACGACGGCGAAATCCTTTCCGGCATCTTCACCCGCTTGCGCCATATGTACCAAAACGAGGGCGGTGCGCTGCCTGAGCAAGTGCTGAACATGACCTGGAATTACCTGACGCCAGATAACCCAGCGCCAGAAGAAGTGGCCATGGAAAGCAACGGTAAAGCGTTGCAGGACGTGGTTGATCCGGCAACCGGCGCGGTGCTGGTGAAAAAAGGCCAGCAGCTTAGCTCGTTCGCCCAACTGCGCGATGACGGTACCACCTCAAGTGGCTGCTGGATTTTCGCCGGTAGCTGGACGCCAGATGGCAACCAAATGGCGCGCCGTGATAACGCCGATCCGTCTGGCCTTGGCAACACGCTGGGCTGGGCGTGGGCGTGGCCGCTCAACCGTCGCATTCTGTATAACCGTGCTTCCGCAGATCCTGCGGGTAAACCGTGGGATGAAAAACGCCGCCTGATTTCCTGGGATGGCACGAAGTGGAGCGGTGCGGATATTGCCGACTACAGCGCTGCCGCACCGGGCACTGACGTTGGGCCGTTCATCATGCAGCCGGAAGGTTTAGGGCGTCTGTTTGCTATCGACAAGATGGCTGAAGGGCCGTTCCCGGAACACTACGAGCCGTTTGAAACGCCGCTGGGCACTAATCCGTTGCACCCGAACGTGGTTTCCAACCCGGCAGCACGTGTGTTTAAAGGTGATCTGGAAACGATGGGCAAGCATGATAAGTTCCCGTATGTCGGCACCACTTATCGTCTGACCGAGCATTTCCACTACTGGACCAAACACGCGGTGTTAAACGCTATCGCGCAGCCAGAGCAGTTTATCGAGATTGGCGAGAAACTCGCTAATTCACTCGGTATTGCTCACGGCGATACGGTGAAAGTCTCCTCCAACCGTGGCTTTATCAAAGCCAAAGCGGTGGTGACCAAACGTATTCGCCAGCTTGATGTGAACGGCCAGAAAGTGGATACCATCGGCATTCCGATTCACTGGGGTTACGAGGGCGTGGCGAAGAAAGGCTTTATCGCCAACACTTTGACGCCGTTTGTCGGTGATGCCAACACGCAAACGCCTGAATTTAAGGCGTTCCTGGTTAACGTGGAAAAGGTGTAACGGAGACGAATTATGGCTTATCAATCTCAGGATATTATCCGTCGTTCCGCCACCAACGGCCTTACTCCCGCGCCTCAGGCGCGGGATCACCAGCAAGAGGTCGCGAAACTTATCGACGTCACCACCTGCATTGGCTGCAAAGCCTGCCAGGTGGCGTGTTCGGAGTGGAACGACCTGCGCGATGAAATCGGCAGCAACGTCGGGGTGTATGACAACCCGGCGGATCTAACCGCCAAATCGTGGACGGTGATGCGCTTTTCGGAAGTCGAACAAAACGACAAACTGGAATGGCTTATCCGCAAAGACGGCTGTATGCACTGCGCAGATCCTGGCTGCCTGAAGGCGTGTCCGGCTGAAGGCGCAATCATTCAGTACGCCAATGGTATTGTCGATTTCCAGTCAGAACAGTGCATCGGCTGCGGTTACTGTATTGCCGGTTGCCCGTTCGACGTACCGCGCCTGAACCCGGAAGATAACCGCGTCTACAAATGCACTTTGTGTGTAGACCGAGTGTCTGTCGGCCAGGAACCTGCGTGCGTGAAAACGTGCCCAACAGGTGCCATTCATTTCGGCTCGAAAGAGGATATGAAAAACCTGGCAGGCGAACGCGTTGCGGAACTGAAAACCCGCGGTTTTGATAACGCCGGGTTATACGACCCAGAAGGTGTTGGCGGCACACACGTTATGTATGTGCTGCATCATGCGGACAAGCCGACGCTGTATCACGGCCTGCCGGAGAATCCGTCCATCAGCCCAACCGTGAAATTCTGGAAAGGTGTCTGGAAGCCGCTGGCCGCTATCGGCTTTGCAGCAACCTTCGCCGCCAGCGTGTTCCACTATGTTGGTGTCGGCCCGAACCGTGCCGAAGAAGAGGACGATAACCTGCACCATGACGATGACGAGGTGCGCAAGCCATGAAGAAACAAGTGACTATTCAGCGTTATAGCGCGCCTGAACGTATTAACCATTGGATCACCGCGTTCTGCTTCGTGCTGGCAGCGGTAAGCGGGCTGGGCTTTTTCTTCCCATCCTTCAACTGGTTGATGAACATTCTTGGCACGCCACAACTGGCGCGCATCCTCCACCCGTTCGTCGGTGTGGTGATGTTTGCCTCGTTTATCATCATGTTTTTCCGTTATTGGCACCACAACCTAATCAATCGGGATGATATCTTTTGGGCGAAGAATATTCGTAAGATCATCGTCAACGAGGAAGTGGGTGACACCGGGCGCTATAACTTCGGCCAGAAATGCGTGTTCTGGGCGGCGATTATTTTCCTGGTGCTGTTGCTGGTGAGTGGCGTGGTTATCTGGCGTCCTTACTTCGCGCCTGCTTTCCCAATCCCGTTGATTCGTGTTGCCCTGATGGTGCATTCATTTGCCGCAGTGGCATTGATTGTGGTTATTATGGTCCACATCTACGCCGCCCTTTGGGTGAAAGGCACGATTACTGCGATGGTGGAAGGCTGGGTCACAACGTCCTGGGCGAAAAAACACCATCCGAAATGGTATCGTGAAGTTCGCCAGAAACAGGAAAAACGATCGGAATGAGTATTCGCATAATCCCGCAAGACCAGCTGGAGAAGAGCGAGAAACGTACGGCGGAGACGATCCCGCCGTTATTGTTCCCCCGGCTGAAAAATCTCTACAACCGCCGCGCAGAACGCCTGCGCGAGTTGGCTACCGATAATCCTCTCGGCGATTTTTTGCGTTTTGCCGCATTGATCGCCCACGCGCAGGAAGTGGTGCTGTACGACCACCCGCTGCAAATGGATTTAACCGGGCTGATTCAGAAATCGTCTGAAACAGGCAAGCCGCCGTTGGATATCCACGTTCTGCCGCGCGATCCGCACTGGCAGCACCTGCTGAACTCGCTGATTGCTGAGCTGAAACCAGAAATGGACGGCCAGGCTCTGGCGGTTATCGAGAACCTCGAGAAGGCGTCATCGCAAGAGCTGGAAGAGATGGCCACCGCGCTGTTTAACGCAGATTTTGCGTTAGTGAGCAGCGACAAAGCGCCATTCATTTGGGCTGCGTTGTCGCTCTATTGGGCGCAAATGGCAAGCCTGATCCCAGGACGCGCGAAAGCAGAATACGGCGAACAACGCCAGTTCTGCCCGGTTTGCGGCTCGATTCCGGTTTCCAGCGTCGTGCAAATTGGCGGCACCAGCGGCCTGCGTTATTTGCACTGCAACCTGTGCGAAACCGAATGGCACGTTGTGCGCATTAAATGCAGCAACTGCGAGCAAACCCGCGACTTGAACTACTGGTCGCTGGAAAGCGAGCAGTCAGCGATTAAAGCGGAAAGCTGTGGCGACTGCGGCACTTACCTGAAGATTTTGTATCAGGAAAAAGATGCCAAAGTGGAAGCCGTAGCCGACGATTTAGCCTCGCTGGTTCTGGACGCACGCATGGAGCAAGAAGGCTTTGCCCGCAGCAGCATCAACCCTTTCCTGTTCCCAGGTGAAGGGGAGTAAGTTATTAGCGGTGGATGTCGCTTACGCGCATCCACCCTACAACTTCAGTTTCGTAGGTCGGACTAGCGTTAGCGACATCCGACATTTACTTGACGCTCAAGACAGTAGTTACTCAGTCTCTTTCCACAAACCAAATGCGCTATCTCTGGCTGCTTTAGCTGATTCTTCTTTCGACAAATTTCGTTCCATCGCCTCTCCTGTTAGAGCTATCAAATAGCATTCCAGGTTTTAATTCCGTCTAAATTTCAACCTTGTCTGACTCGCAAAGAATACAGCTATCGCTCGAAATTAAAATGGTTTGATTTATCAACATTTCATTTCTTCGAGGCGCTTTCCATAAGCATCAATGAGTGAAAAAACTGGCTTCACCAGGCGTTAAAATCGGCGTATAACTGGTTATCCATACAGCAAAAAGGATAGCGCAATGGCTCTCGAACTCGAAATCACGGCACTAGTGAATGAATTTATCGCCTCTGGTCGCCCATCGTCACGCTCGCAATCTTTTGCAGAGCGCCGTGCTGGATATATTGCCAGTACCGCACTGGCTGGTGATACCGAACAACGCGTTAGTGTTGAAGATCAAGAATTCGACAGCATAAAGTTGCGGGTGGTTTCGCCATTGAACTCTGGCGGGATGTTGCCGACCGTTATTTATTATCACGGCGGCTGTTTTGTCAGCGGCGGGTTTGCTACGCATGAAAAGCAGCTACGCCAGTTATCGTTTTTCAGCGGTTGTCGGGTGATTGCGGTGCAGTATCGTCTGGCACCGGAACATATTTATCCAACGGCCCACGATGATGCAGAACAAGCCGCAAATACTATCTGGCAGCACGCGGAGATGCTGGGAGTAGATCGCGAAAGGATTACGCTGGCTGGTGACAGCGCAGGCGGGCACATTGCGCTGGTTACGGCGCTGCGCCTTAAAGCTGTCAGGAATTGGCTGCCGTCACGCCTGATACTAATTTACCCAATGCTAGATGCCAGTGCGCAATCGGCTAGTTACCAGCAAAACGGCGATGACTATGTGATTACGCGGGACACGCTCCTGAGCGGGTTTGAAGCATATTTACCACACATAGATAAACTCCACCCAGAATCCAGCCCATTATGGCGTGATGATTTTTCAGGGCTTCCACCTGTTCACATCATCACCGCCGAGTACGACCCGTTGCGAGATGAAGGCGAGGTGCTTTATAGCCGGTTGACGGATCAAGGTGTGCCATGCACCTGCCAGCGTTATCTCGGCGTCATTCACGGCTTCTTTCAATTGGGTGGCATCAGCCAAACAGCGCGGGATGCTATGCGGGATATTGCGTGGCGGGTGAGTCAGTGATTCTTATGAGTGATACCAGCCAACATACGCTGGCTGGTATTTGCACAGAGAAAATCAGTCTTTCTTAATCATCTGCACGATTTCATTGCTGTTAATCTGGCGGTCATTGCCCTGCTGGTCGGTGTAGCGGGTCAGGCCGGTGTCTTTATCAATTTCCGGTTTGCCCTGTGTAACAATCATGTCGCCGCTTTTGGTCGACATAACGTAGTCGCTTGAGCAGGCGGTGACAGACAACGCAACGGCACCCAGCAGCATAACGGCAAATAATTTTTTCATTGTGGTAAATCCCCTTTTGAATGTGTGGAGGATTGTACCCGCTGGAAACACAACAGATTGTTAATGTGTATTGCGAGGGATATATGGAGATGTTCTTACCCTTTCCTGTTACGAAGAGGGTAAGAACATGGCTCGACCCAGCCCCCTAACCCCTTTGGAGAGAGAACCAGGGTGAGGGGAAAGGGTTACAGCTCAATCACCAGACGCGACTCGTGCGAATCAGGCGTAATCACCACGCCCTGCTCACCCGCAACGCTGCGGCCTTGCTTCACGCCCTGCACTTTGCCGATATTGCGCAAGCACAGCGTCCAGTCTTTCGCCTGGCCATCGCCCTGCACCGTCAGCGAATTGCCTTCGCGCTTCACTTTCAGCGTGTAGATAATTGAACCGTCTGCAGCCGGAACTTCGCAGATTGCTTCACGCCCATCGTCCAGATTAAACAGCTGGAAGGCGGTGCCTTCGTGCCATGCGTAATCCGGTTTCTGGTCATTGTTGCCCAGCGCTAACAGCGTGTTGTCACGCACGTATACCGGCAGGCTCTGGAAATCGTGTTTCTCTTTATGCCAGCGACTGCCTTGCGCCTCAGCGTTGTTGAACAGATGCGTCCAGCGGCCTTCTGGCAGATAGAACTGCACATCGCCCGCTTCGGTGAACACTGGCGCAACCATTACTGAATCGCCCAGCATGTACTGGCGATCGAGATAATCGCAGCCCGGATCGTCGGGGAATTCCAGCATCATGGCGCGCATCATCGGCGTACCAAATTCTGCTGCCTGCGCCGCCTGGCGATACAGATACGGCATCATGCGTGATTTCCACTGCGTGAAGTGGCGCACCACATCGCAGGCTTCATCGTCATACGCCCATGGCACACGGTACGATTTACTACCATGCAGACGACTATGGCTGGAGAGCAACCCAAACGCGCACCAACGTTTATAGACGTGGGCTGGCGCGGTATTTTCAAAACCGCCAATGTCGTGGCTCCAGAATCCGAAACCGGACATCCCCAGCGACAACCCGCCGCGCAGGCTTTCCGCCATAGATTCGTAGTTGGCGTAGCAGTCGCCGCCCCAGTGAACCGGGAATTGTTGCGCGCCCACGGAAGCGGAACGAGCAAACAGTACGGCCTCTTCGTCGCCCAGTTCCTGTTTCAGCACGTTCCACACCAGTTCGTTGTAGATGAACGCATAATGGTTGTGCATTTTCTGCGGGTCACTGCCGTCGTGCCACACAACATCAGTAGGAATGCGTTCGCCGAAATCGGTTTTAAAGCAATCCACACCCATGCGCACCAGGCGTTTCAGATGCCCTGCATACCATTCGCACGCTGCCGGATTAGTAAAATCGACAATCCCCTGCCCTGGTTGCCATTTATCCCACTGCCACACCGCGCCGTTCGGGCGTTTGAGCAGATAACCTTTTTCCATGCCCTCGCGGAACAGCGGGGATTTTTGGCCGATGTACGGGTTAACCCACACGCAGATTTTCAGGCCACGCGCTTTCAGGCGTTTCAACATGCCTTCCGGATCAGGGAACGTCACCGGGTCCCACTCAAAATCGCACCACTGGAAGGCTTTCATCCAGAAGCAGTCGAAATGGAAGACGTGCAGCGGCAGGTTGCGCTCGGCCATGCCGTCGATAAAGCTGTTTACCGTCGCTTCGTCGTAATTGGTGGTAAATGAAGTGGTGAGCCACAGGCCGAAAGACCACGCTGGCGGCAGCGCCGGGCGGCCTGTGAAGCGGGTGTAACGGTCGAGTACCGCTTTTGGCGTTGGGCCGTCAATCACGAAGTATTCGAGGTATTCGCCTTCCACGCTGAACTGCACTTTAGAGACTTTTTCGGAACCCACTTCAAAGGAGACACATTCAGGATGATTGACCAACACTCCATAGCCGCGGTTGGTGATATAGAACGGGATATTTTTGTAGGATTGTTCGGTGCTGGTGCCGCCATCGCGGTTCCAGGTTTCCACCGTCTGGCCGTTTTTCACCAGCGCGGTGAAGCGCTCACCAAGGCCATAAACGGTTTCGCCAACGCCTAAATCCAGGCGCTCGAACATATGCGTATTACCGCTGTTACCGTCCTGCACGTAGCCATTGTTTTTGAATGCGCTACCAGTGATGCGCACGCCGTCACGCAGGAAATCCAGCGCCCAGTCGTTGCCCTTGGTGACACGCACCGCCAGGTTGCCGCTTTTCAGCTCGGCGAACTCGGCGGTGTTTTGCATCGAGACTTTCACGTCCTGCAAAACGTTGAGCGGATAATGCGGGCCGTTATTCACCGCCCCCTGGAAGTGTTCAATACGCACGCCGACAATGCCTTCCTGCGGCGAGAAGAAGCGCAGCGTAAACAGCGGCGTATCAAGCTGGTTACCGCGTTCGCTGACATCCTTCGTGCCCGCATACACCACCATCTCGTTGCCGTTTTGCTCCACGTCGAACACCTGAATCGGGTGAATCAACGCAAGCCCAGGCTGGATGAGCCAGTTACCGTCACTAATTTTCATTATGCAGTCCTTTAAATGCTGAATTTTTTGGAAGCGGCGTGGCAACAGCGCTGGCGCACACCGATAAAAATGAGCGTGAAAATTCGATATCAACGGTTGTAAAGCATCTGGCTGGCGGTCGGAATTCTAATTTCTGGTTATCAGATTACGTTTCTTGATAAGTGTGAGCGGAGTCGCTCTCTGCAAAGGCTATGAAATGCTAAATGCGGGGTTTGTGAACAATTTAATTGATCCGGCTAATAGTATTGGAGGAATCATTGGTGAAACGGCAAAGCATT
Organism: uncultured Buttiauxella sp.; assembly: GCA_965119215.1. Classification (GTDB taxonomy): domain Bacteria; phylum Pseudomonadota; class Gammaproteobacteria; order Enterobacterales; family Enterobacteriaceae; genus Buttiauxella. The sequence goes on along the minus strand of CBCPKK010000024.1, from coordinate 94,591 downwards.
GTTTGGTAAGCGCGAAAAACTCGGTATACTGCGCACCGCCTCCATGTAGCAATCGAGGCTAGGAAGATCGTCGTCTCCGGTGAGGCGGCTGGACTTCAAATCCAGTTGGTGCCGCCAGCGGTGCCGGGCAGGTTCAACTCCTGTGATCTTCCGCCATTTTCTTTTTAGACATAATCTCTTTTTAGTAAAAATTTCATTTATTGAATAAATTCTAAGTAACTATTTCTGATTAATTTGCTACTATCTTATGGAATAAAATTATGGATTGGATAAAGTCTTTTTGGAACGATTCAAGTTGGCTAGCAAATGCACTTACAATAACACTTGGGCTCTTCTCTTTTATCGGAATCATATATTCTGCATATAAAAAAATAGTTTCATTAATTGAAAATAAGAATGATTATAATAGTTTGACTAATTATGTAAAAAACAAAGCATCCATTAATGAGAGCGACATTCATAAAAATATAAAAATAGCCATAATAGATGATCAACCTGAAAATTATCCCGTTAGTTACCTTCAAAAAAGAGGATTCAATCTCACGGTGTATGAAGAAGTTAGCCTCAGTGATTATTCATTTATTAAACAATATGGCCTAATATTTTTAGATATAACAAATGTTGTAAAGGAAGATCCACAAAGAGGAGGCTTTGAGTTAATAAAAAGAGTTAACTCTGAGATGGAGAACGTAGTCATAATTGGTGTATCATCAAAGAGATTTGATCCCACGTTAACAGAATTTTTTAAAATAGCAGATGAACAAATAAGAACTCCAATTACTGAAAGTGATTGCGAAGACCTTATAAACAGGTTATTAAAACAACATTACTCTCCATATTTTTCAGCCACAAATATCGACCGTTCGCTTGGTGAGATCGAGCTATCTCACTCACAACATAAAAAAATATTAAGATTAATATTCACTTATTTAAACAATTCCATTTCAAATGATGAGTTTATCAAAAGATCTTCTAATGTCTCATCTAAATTCGACTCCCATAATATATTAAAGCAAATTATCGAATTGAAAGAGGTTCTTAGTTAATGAGTACATATCTTAAAGAAGCTTTAGAATCAGAATTATTTATAACGCCGTGGCCTTTGTTTATCAATAATGATTTCATTGAAGGGAAAAAACACCCCATCTCTGATTTATGTCGAAAATGTATAATCAAAGAATGTGTCCAATCAGAAAAAAATGATGCTATATGCCACAACAATTATAGATATATAAAAAGACGAGTTGGTGAAGCGATTTTGGTCATACCTGGAATAGAGCAGAGCAACAGTGGTAAAAGAGATAAAGGACTGGTTTTTTCTTCCGATTCATTTAATATATGGTTTAATAGCTTAAGTAAATTGGCATTAAAATTTGATGACACTACATTAAAAAATAAATCTGAAATTCTACATTATTTTCATGATCCTGTTAAATGGGCAGAGCAAATAAAAATAAACTCTGAGAAATTAATAGAATCATCACTTGGTGTAGATTTTAAAGAAAAATTTAATAATTCCGCAACCCCTATTAAATCTATATACCAATCATCTAAAATGCTTGTAGAAGCAATACAAATGGTAGGCGTATTTTTCAATCCAGAAAGTGCATCATACGGTAAAACAATAAAAACCAATGTATATAAATTATTTGATAAAATACAAGCGATTATTTATCATTCCGAAGGAAAAAAATACAACAAAAGATTTAAATTACAAGGTAATTCATTTAATGAGCTTTATTTATATGAGTCATTCCCTATAATAGCACTTGCAATTGTTCATAACGCATTGAAATACTCCAGAACAGCGCAAGTAGATATCAACATCAATGACACTAAAAATGGTGTCGAAGTTGAAGTAATATCAATTGGGCCTATAATTAATGATGAAGAAAAGGAAAAGGTTTTTCATAAATTTTTTCGCGGAAAATATGCAAAAAGAATTCATCATGATGGATCTGGTGTTGGGCTGTTTGTCGCTCAACACGTTGCGAAAATACATGGCTTTCAAATAAAATTATTTTCTGAGAGTTTGCATTATGAAAGAGATAGCATCCCAATGGCTACAAATAAATTCTATTTCGTAGTTCCAACCGATCAAAAAAACCAGCATTAAATTAATTACCCCTTGAAGATACTGATATATTCAAGGGTTTTAAAGAAACAAATATTTAATAACATTTAAACCATCTATATTTAAGACTTCTTTAACCATAATTTTCAATTTTCATCCGCTCCAACTCCTTCCTCCCAAGCTCCTTCAACCAATTCCCCAAACTCATACCAGCATCCTTCGCTGCAACTTCAAACTGAGCTTTCAGTTCCGGTGTGATGCGGATCTGAAATGTCGGAGATAATCCTTTTCCCTTAGGGCTTTTGTCATGCTTGATTGTTGACATGTGGTTGAGCACTCCTCAGTATGCTATCCATATTGTACGTACACTTTGTCGATATTTATTTTGAGCAACGCCCCGGAGTGCTTAGAACACTACCGAGGCGTTTAACCACAAACGTTAAGGAAACTAACGAAATGGCTAACACCAATACTACCACACTCGCACCACCTGAAATCGTGTGTCCACAGCCAGTTGTTGAATCGGCTATCACGGCATTATTAAAAAACCCGCTCGGTGCCACGCACGATCTCTTCCAAATCCTCGATTGCTGCCAATTCCATGTCGATGCGCTTATCGAAAACGATAACAACACCGAATGCATGGCGTTGTGTGGACGTTTGCTTGCTGCTCTCGACGTATTGAAAGATGTGCTAAAAGCGCCGTTGCCTGCGCATTTAATAGAGCGCCTGACGGTGGATGTAGCGGAGCCTGATAATTATCGCGGTACGCTGTCTACGGATTCGGAAACAATGCGGGAGTATTGCGCGTCACTAACTCTGTTATTACTACAGCACCAGCAGTCAGCGGAACAAGAAGAACAGATCACAGGATTGTTATTCGAGTTGGTTAACGTTCTGGTCGAGGATTTGAAAACGCCGCGCTTTATTCGTACTGATGCAGGCCTGGTGATGATTAGCGGTGAAGCGGTGCCGGGCATTCACTAGGTAATATCAAGAATTACTCGCTCATGAGGCACGCCGGAGCATCCATTATAAATGTTCCGGTGTGCCCAGAATTAGGCTAACTCAGCGTATAGCCTTGTTTGGGTGAGTGAGGCTTATTGGGAAAAGCCAGCTTCAGTTGCTTTGTATTCACCATTGGTTTCAGGTTGTTATCCATTAGGTTGAGATTGCTATGCGTTAAGTCGGAGTCACTATGCGTTAAGTTAAGACCGCTATGCGTTAAGTTGTGAGTCGAATTTGATGCGCCCCCAGGCGAGGGAATTGATCGAGTTCAAAACTCACATCGGTGGCGTCAGCCCATCTTTACCCACAGAAACACCGCGAGCGACCAGCTTGCCGTTATCGTCTTTCTCCGTGTGCAGCACGACTTTAGCGCCCACTTTTAATAGCGATTTATCGCCTGGGGTAATCAGCACTACTGGCACGTCATCCGGCACGATCACCGTTTTCTCCTGGTCTTTAACCTTCACCGTCAGGGTGCGGCCATTGCTGTTGACCAGTTTACCGACGGTGCCGTTGGTCATGGTGTTTACGTTGCCATCAGCTGATTCAAAGGGGTTGAAGCCTTCGCCCGAACCACGCAGGCTTGGCGCAAAAACATGAACTTCCAGCGCTTTTAGCGTGCCATCTGCCTGCACGACAGCCGCGGTTCCAATAAAGCTATCTGGCTTGATGTCGCTCATTTTTGCCTGGCTGACGCTATTCACTTTCGTGTCGTCCGTTAGCCCAACAGAAAGTTTTTCACCCTGGCGCGTGGTGATTTCGAGCGAGTTGGCATTCACTGCATCAATGGTGCCACGCGTCGGTTTAATGACGTTATCCGGTGCAGCTACGGCACCAGCACTCAACAATAGCGCGCTCAGTAACAAGGTGGAAAAACGATGCTTAATCATGTTTCTCTCCAGTATTCAGTTCACGAATGATTAGCAAGCTCATTAAGGGTAATCCGCAAATGAAAGCTCGCGAGAAAAGTGGCTGGAAAGAGTGTGTTTAAACATTTCGTTGAATTGAGTTGTGGCTTACAGTCGCTGGAATATTTTCCGTGCTACGCTGCTTATTCACTGTCTTAAATCGTGCTGTTTCAGGAAGAAATATGGCTTACAAATACGCTCTGATGTTGCTTATCCCGCTCGCTATTTCCGGCTGTTCTTCGGATACCTCAGGTTATGACGGGCATCGCACACACAGTACCTCTGAAGCAGACGACGCGTTTATCCGCACGCAACACCCAGACCCTTATTACAACCGCGAAAATTTAACCACGGAACAGCGCAGGGCGATAAGTGAACAAATGCGCGCGGACAGGCTGGAAGCCAGAGGCCGTATGGATAACAGCACCGACAGCGGCGATGGTTTTGGGCAATCCGTTCCTCGCGGTTTTTAATTAGCAAAACCAGAAAACCGCTCCCGCCATCTCCCTGGCAATAAAAATTGCCGTCCAGGCTTTACAGGCTGCCACTTTATCCCTCGATCAAAAAGCATTACGCCATAGGGTTACCTGGTCTTTATATGGTAGATTCCTCTCGATTTTTTGGCGTAGTCAGTTTTATAAGCTGACGATTAACTTCTGAATCCCTATAAAACTCCCGAGAAAATGAAAAAGTTAGCCAATATTCATCTGCTGATGATGTTAATTCTGCTGGTTGCCGTCGGGCAGATGACGCAGACCATTTATATTCCTTCGATGCCCGATATGGCTCACGACTTTGGTGTGCGCAGTGGCGCAATCCAGAGTGTGATGGCGGCCTATCTGCTGACTTATGGCATATCGCAACTTTTCTACGGGCCGATTTCAGACCGCATTGGCCGCCGTCCGGTGATTCTGGCGGGTATGAGCATTTTTATTCTCGCCACCATTTGGGCGCTGTTTACCACAAGCCTGTCGGCGCTGGTGATTGCCAGTGCGTTGCAGGGAATGGGAACCGGCGTGGCAGGCGTGATGGCGCGAACCATGCCGCGCGACCTTTACGAAGGCTCATCGCTTCGTCACGCCAATAGTTTGTTAAATATGGGGATTTTGGTCAGCCCGCTGTTGGCTCCGGTGATTGGCGGAATGCTCGATTCTGTCTGGGGTTGGCGTGCTTGTTACGGTTTCCTGCTGGTGCTTTGTGCCATCGTCGCTTTTTGCATGTTGCGCTGGCTGCCGGAGACACGTCCGGTTCAGGCCAAACCTCAGCGCCTGGTGGCGAGCTATAAAACGTTGTTCGGCAGCGGTTCGTTTAATTGCTATTTGCTGATGCTGGTCGGCGGGCTGGCGGGCGTGGCGGTATTCGAAGCCTGCTCCGGCGTGTTGATGGGTGGCGTGCTGGGGTTAAACGGTTTGGTGGTGAGTATTCTGTTTATTCTGCCGATTCCGGCGGCGTTTTTTGGTTCCTGGTATGCCGGTCGCCAGAGCGCACGGTTTTCATCGCTGATGTGGCAGGCGGTATTGAGCTGCCTTTTTGCTGGCATTTTAATGTGGATCCCAGGCTGGTTCGGCGTGATGAATATCTGGACGCTGCTGGTGCCTGCGGCGCTGTTTTTCTTCGGCGCGGGGATGCTGTTCCCATTGGCGACGAGTGGCGCAATGGAGCCGTTTCCGTTCCTTGCGGGTACGGCGGGCGCGCTAGTTGGCGGGCTGCAAAATATTGGTTCAGGGGCGATGGCGTGGTTTTCTGCGCTGCTGCCGCAAACCGGGCAATTCAGCCTCGGTATGTTGATGACGGCAATGGGCGTGATGATTTTTTTCTGCTGGCTGCCGCTTTCGCATAAGTTCCAGCAGCATGGAGAGGCGGTTTAATTTCCACTCACCTAACTCTCGCCCAAAGGGGCGAGAGGATTCAGGCTTAAAGCACCTTACTCAAAAACTCTTTAGTACGCGGGTTGGTCGGGTTGCTGAACAGTTGTGACGGCGGCCCTTGTTCCTGAATCACACCCTGGTCGATAAACACCACGCGGTCGGCGACTTCACGGGCGAAGCCCATTTCGTGCGTCACGATAACCATCGTCATGCCTTCCAGCGCCAGCTGTTTCATCACGGCCAACACTTCGCCCACCAGCTCCGGGTCTAATGCGGAAGTCGGCTCATCGAACAAAATGATCGACGGCTCCATTGCCAGCGCACGGGCAATGGCCACGCGCTGTTGCTGCCCGCCAGAAAGGCTCGACGGCCAGGCGTCGATTTTGTCTATCAGCCCCACTTTTTGCAGCAGTTTTTCCGCACGCGATACGGCTTCTGCTTTCGATAAACCTTTGAGCGACATCGGCGCCATTGTCAGGTTTTCCAGCACCGTCATATGCGGGAATAAGTTGAAGCGCTGGAATACCATGCCCACGCCTGCACGTAGCGTATTCAGGTTGGTTTTCGGATCGTGAACCGCAAAACCGTTCACCAAAACTTCACCGCCATCGGGTTTTTCCAGCGCGTTTAAACAGCGCAGAAAAGTACTTTTTCCGGAACCGGACGGGCCAATCACGCATACCACTTCCTGCGGCGCAACATCACATGAAATGCCACGCAGCACATGGGTTTTGCCAAACTGTTTCTGTAAATCCTTAACGTGAATCACTTTTGCCCAACCTCTTTTCCATGTGTTGCACCATCAGCGAGAGCATGAACGTCAGCACCCAGTAAACCAGTGAAATCGTCAGGTACGGTTCCCAATAGGTGGCGTAAGCGCCCGACACGGTACGTGCAGCGTAAGCCAGGTCTGCAAGACCAATCGCCGAAGCCAGCGAGGAATCTTTTACGATGGCGATAGCGTTATTGCCCAGCGGCGGCAGAATGCGACGGAACGCCTGCGGCAAAATCACTTTACGCATCGTTTTGCCCCAGCCCATACCCAACGCACGCGATGCTTCCATCTGGCCTTTGTCGATGGACTGAATACCCGCACGGAAGATTTCCGAAACGTAAGCCCCGGCGTTAAGCGTAATCGCCACCACGCATGAGAGGAACGCGCCGTATTCAGAGCGGAGTTCGCGGGCAAAATCTGTCGACATCAATCCGCTGGTCACCAACATGCCATCACGCGGGTTGATGAATAACGGCACCAGCGCGAAGTGAACCACCATAATTTGTACAAACAGCGGCGTGCCACGGAATGCACTCACGTAAATACGCACAGGCCATTGCACCGCAAAGCGCAGCACATGTTTCCACGGGCCATCTTCGGCGTGAGCCATACGCCCCAGCCCGAGCAGTAAGCCCCAGGTGGTGCCTAAAATGACGCAAATGATGGTGCACTTGATGGTCATGAGCGCGCCCTGCATAAACAACGGCGCGTATTCTGAGATTATCTCCCAGCGAAATCCGGTCATAACTGTCCTTGTTGGGGCCAAAACGGCCCCGAATCATGCGAAATTATTCAGCGGGGAGGGTTGGAACGTTGCTATCAAACCAGGTGGAATAGATTTTTGCGTAAGTCCCGTCGGCAATGATTTTCTTCAGGCCAGCGTTGATTTTACCCAGCAGTTCCTGATTGTCTTTCGCCACAGCGATCCCGAAATACTGGCGTTCAAATTTATTGTCTTTAACCGCTTTGAGCGCTTTTTCCGGATGGGATTTGATGTAGTACTTCACTACGCCTACATCGCCCACGGCTGCATCAATACCGTCTTCGGCCAGTTCTTGCAGCATCAGCGGGGTGTTATCAAAACGTTTGATGTCGGTGCTGTTTTTGCCCAGCGTGTCGGAAACCACGGTGTCGCCTGCGCTTGAGTTCACCACGCCTACTTTCAAGCCTTTGAGCGCGTTAACGGAATCCACTTTCGAACCGTCCGGTACTACGATGGACTGCTCCGCCGGGAAATAAGGTGCCGAGAAATTAACCATCGCTTTACGTTTATCGGTGATCGTGATGCCAGAAATGATGATGTCGCGGTCGCCGGAATTCAGGGTGGCGAAAATACCTTCCCACGGCGTGTTAACCAGTTTGATGTCAAAACCTTCTGCTTTGGCGATAGCTTTGATGATGTCGATATCAAAACCTTCCAGTTGCTTCTGGCTGTTTTCAAATTCAAACGGACGGTATGTTCCGCCAGAACCCACGACATAAGTCTGTTGGGCGGCATAAGCAGAAGAACAAACGGCGGAAACCATGCATCCGGCAAAAACGACTGACTTAACTAACTTCCTGAACATTTTGCACTCCATTAAATTATTTATGCACTTTATTTGCATAAAAATACATGATTAGACAAAGTGCTTCAACTGAAAGTTACATAACCAGGATAAGTCACTGCCGCAACATTGCCATTAACTCAACCGGTGAGCGCCTCTGTGCCAGTAAGTCGCGCATGACCTTCATGTACGGTGCGCTGTGGGAGAAGAAGCGGTAATAACTTTGGCAGAGGTAGCTTTTCCCTTGGTCGATGCGATGTTTCGGGCAGTCGCCCTGGCATAAACGCAGCACCGGACAAAGCTGGCATTCCTGCGTCAGCAGGCGATTTTTATTTTCACCAAAGCGCATTGCTGCTTTGCTTTGTGCAATCTCGCTAAGAGAGATTTTATGCAAGTTTCCCAGTTTGTAAGCCGGATAAACGTAGTGATCGCACTGGTAAATGTCACCGTTTGCTTCGAGCGCAAAAGCGTTGCCGCAGGTTTTGCTAAAGGTGCACATTTGCGCCGGATAACCGCTCCACACGCCAAGGGTGGAATCAAAAAGCTGCACAAATACGTTGCCAATATTTTCCCGCACCCAGATGTCGAAAACCGTATTCAGGGATGAACCAAACTGTTCCGGTGACACGGATTCGTCCGTAACCACACCTTTTTCATCGCGTTCAACCAACGGAATAAACTGCAAAAAAGGTGTGCCGAGCGTGGTCAGATAGCGATACAACCGCTCCGGCTGTTGGCTATTGTGCTGGCTGATGACCGTCAGCAAATTGAATTCAACGTGATGTGCTTTCAGCTTTTCGATGGCGGCAATAACAAGGTGATGGGTGGGTTTTCCGCTGCGCGTGCGGCGATAATGGTCGTGAAGATCCGCTGGGCCATCGATGGAAATCCCTACCAGCCAGCCATTTTCTTTGAAGAACTGGCACCAGGCATCGTTAAGCAAAATGCCGTTGGTTTGCATGTTGTTCTGAATGCATTTTCCTGCGCGGTAGCGCTGCTGCAAAGCGGCCACACGCTGATAAAACGGTAATCCCGCGAGCGTGGGTTCACCGCCTTGCCAGGCAAATTCCACCACGTCGCCAGGCTGCGCGGCGATATGCTGGCGGATAAACGCCTCAAGCGTGGCATCGTCCATCACAGCTTGCTGCGGTTTATCGAGGTAAAAGCAATACTGGCACTGGATATTGCACCGCGAACTGGTGGGTTTCGCCATCACATGACATCCGCGCATTACATCCCTCCTGATAATTCCACCAGCCGACGAATATGTGCCGCCGCGAACAGCAATGCCAGGCAGAAAACGCCCAGTGCTATCAGCAGTTTGGCGCGCATGGTGCGTTTGTCGGAAAAATCACTGATGGCGATATCCATCAGGTTGCGCTGTCGGGCGTAGCGATAAATGATTGCCGCCACCGTCGCCAGCACGATAAACGCAGCCCAGAAAAAGACACCCGCATGGTGCCAGCTATGGCGCAACGCCAGCGCCAGCAAAGCGCCGTAGCCAAGCAGTGTGCGAAACCATGCAAGCGACGTGCGCTCCGGCTGTAAACCCGGATCGGCAATCCGCCGTTGGGTGCGGCTAGCCGGCATACACCACCATCACCATGACGGCTGCGGCGACTAGCACCATGACAAGGCTGATAACTTGCAGGCTGCGGGTATACGGCAAATCTTGTTTCAGGCGCATCGCTTTTTCGTTACGCAGCCAGCGTAAATAGCCGTATATCGCCAGAACTCCGGCAAACAGGCACAGCAGCAGTGCGACAACCTCACGAATGAGCGGTGTTGCGAGGTCTGGCGCGAGCTGGTCAAGACCGACGCCAGCCGCCAGAAAGCCCAACGCGGTGCGAATCCACGCCAGGAAGGTTCGTTCATTCGCCAGCGAGAATCGGTAGTCTGGCGCTTCGCCTGTTTTGGCTATGTTCATTTTGCTTCCTTTGCCATGTTTCCCCTCACTCCAGCCCTCCTCCTTGTCAAGGGAGGGAGCAGTTAGCTCCTCCCCCTGGCAAGGGGGAGGTTGGGTGGGGGTCATTTTTAATATCACCAAAAGTTAAAACTTCAGCTTCTTCTCTTCCACCTTAACCCCCTGCGTCGGCAGGCCGGTGTCGTAATCCCGTACCACTGGCGAGTAGTCATCTTCCGGCCGTGGGCGGAAAGCCCCCATCCAGCGCGGTTTCGCATCTTTGCGCCACGGGCGGCACGACCACTGGTAGCTGCGGAACGGGTCGCGGATTTTATCCATGTAATCCATTAGCTGATCGTGCAGCATATTGCGCCTATCCGCGTAGCGGGGGTCGTCAATCAGATTGTGCATCTCGTCCGGGTCATTTTCACGGTCATATAGCTCGTCACTGGTGAACAAGTTAAGCACCAGCTTAAAGCGGTTAGTCACCCATCCACGCACCGGAATAAAACCGCCGAAGCTGTCGTGCTCAATTTCGTAGCGATTGAATTCCACCATCACGCCGCGCTCTGGCTCAACATCAAGAAGACTTTCCCCTGGCAGGATGTCCGGCTGATGAATGCCCGCCAGTTTCATCAGCGTTGGCAGCACATCCACATGGCTGACTGGCGTATCGACCTGTGTTGGCTGTGCCTGCCCGGTTGGCGGGCGGAAGATAAGCGGGATGCGCGTGATGTCGTCATACATCGCCGCCCCTTTGCTGATGAGCTTGTGCGCACCCATCATTTCACCGTGGTCGGAGGTATAAACCACCCAGGTATTTTCACGCTGCTCGGGTGTGAGGGTATTCACCACGCGGCCAATTTCGTCGTCGACAAAATCGTTGCAGGCGAAATAAAGCGGATGATAGTAGCGCCCGTCCGCTCCCACTGGCGACGGCATCGCTTCTGCCCACAAACGATGGTGAACCGGTTTGTCGGCTAAATCATCAAACGCTTTTTCGCCGAGGTCGTAATGAAAATCCTGATATTTTTCAAGGTACTCAATCGGACAGGTAAACGGGTGATGCGGCTCATCATAAGAGATGACCATCAGGAACGGCTCTTCCTGCCGCTGCGGTTGGGCGAGAAAATCAATCGCCCGATTGCTGATGCGATGCGCCCAGGTAAAGGTTTTATCAATGCTGTTTTCGCGTAAATCCTCCACGCTGTTTAAGCCATTGCGCCACAGGCCGATCTCTTTTTCGGTCAGTTCTGCGAGGTAGTTCGCACCGTCAAACCAGTAGTCTTCATCCCACTCCGGCGGGCAAACGCCTGTACCAAAGTAGTCGTGCCCGTCGAGGTGCCACTTGCCGATGTAACAGGTTTTATAGCCCGCATCTTTGAAATAGCGCCCCATAGTGGAGATGTTTTTGCCAGGTGCGACGTTATTCGTCCACGGCCCGGACTGATTCGAATAGATACCGGTGAACAGCCCGGCGCGCGCCGGAGTACACACCGGGGCGCAGGTATAAGCTGAATTAAAGCGAATCCCTTCGTCGGCCAGTGCGTCAATATGGTGGGTGTTGAGAGGTTTACCGCTGTAGCAACCCACCATATTGGTAGCCTGGGTATCGGTCATAATAAACAGGATGTTAGGGCGTTCCATTACTTATCCTCAGGGGCAGAAGAATAGACAACATGGGAGTCCTGACGTTGACGCCAGCTACTGTAAATCAGGTAAATCACCACCGCCGCGACAATCACATAACTGCCAATCGTGATAAATCGGGTTTGATAACCCCCAAACTGCGCAAGTCCTGCGTACACGCCAATCATGGCGAATAACACACCCACCGAGGCGATTTTGGCGTTGCGCCACGGCACCATATCCACCGCAAAAGCGTCCTGGAATTTGAACGGTGTTGCGCGTGGTTTCAGGAACCCGATGCACAGCATCAGCAGCACGTTGATGCAGAAAGTGAAGAACAGCACGTACAGGAAGTGGAAGTTAAACGACACCAGATAATTGATGACGATATAGCTGCAAATGCCGAACAGCAGCGCGGCTTTTGCGGCGATGGCAGGAATGCGCGGGAAGAAAAAGCCCATGATAACGATGGTCACCAGCGGCACGTTGTAGATGCCGTTAAGCTGTTTCATCCAGCTATACAGCCCTTCTGGCGCGTTGGCGATCCACGGCGCAACCAGCACGGAAACCAGGGCAATAGCCAAACCAAACTTACGCCCGACTTTCACCAACTGTTCCGACGAGGCGTTCTGATTGATGATGCGGTTATAAATGCCAAGGCTAAATAGCGTACTCGCGCTGTTCAGAAAACCATTGAAAGTACTGATGATTGCGCCGAACAATACCGCACCAAAGAAGCCGACTAACGGCAGCGGCATGACTTTGTTAACCAATGCCGGATAAGCCATGTCGTGCTTAGGCAAGTCCTGGAACAGGTGGAAAGCAATTAAACCAGGCAGCACCAGAATCAACGGGTCGAGCATTTTCAGAACGGCGGTTAACAGCGCCCCTTTTTGCCCTTCGGCCAGGCTTTTTGACGCCAGCGTGCGCTGAACAATCCCCTGATTTGTACACCAGTAAAAAGTATTCACCAGGATAAGACCGGTGAGCGCCGCGCCAATCGGCACCGGATCGTTGCTCCCGCCAATAGAATTTAGTTTTTCGCTGTGAACGGTGGTGAGCTGCTCAATACCGCGCAATACGTTCCCGCCGCCCATCGCCATTAAACCAAATACCGGCACCATCAAACCGCCAATGACCAGCCCGATACCGTTAATCACATCAGCAACTGCAATGGCACGTAAGCCGCCGACAACCGCATAGGCAACGCCTGCCAAACCCAGCAAAACAACCATCACCCAAATTGCCGCGCCCTGGGAAATGCCGAGCGAATCACCGACGTGAAACAAGCTGTTTAACGCCAGTGCGCCGGAGTACAAAACGATAGGCAAAAAGCAGATGCCCGTGGCAATCAGGAAGCAGCAATCAACGATGATGCGCGTGGTTTTATCGTAACGCTCTTCGATAAAATCCGGGATGGTGGCGATGCCCCGTTGCAGATATTTTGGCAGGAAAATCAATGCCAGGAAGATAAGCGGAATGGCGGAAATCACTTCCCACGCCATCACCGACATACCGCTTCGATACGCCTGGCCACTCAACCCCACCAACTGTTCGGTGGAGAGGTTAGTCAGCATCAGCGAAGCGGCAATCACGGGGGCTTTTAAGGAACGTCCCGCCAGAAAATAACCCTGTTGCGATCCGGTATCGACTTTTCGTAGCTTCCACCAGGTGATCAATGCCACCATCAGGGTGAAAGCAAAGAAGCTCACAATTTGCTGCATATTCATCTTACTGCCCTTATTTATCATTGTGTCCCGGCGCGTTGTTATCTGTAGGGAATTACGCTTTTGGCGGGTCATTGGCTGTTTAAGATATACATTTCTACCGTCGCAATAAAAATCTGATAAATTCACGGCGAACGATGTATGCATCAAACTCCAGCGGGGAATATAAATGAATGGAAAAACAGATCTCTGGGATGTAAAAAACGAAACAACTTACAATATCCCGCTGGTTATTGACGAAAATGTGATCTCAAGCGGGATATCACTTATCTCGCTATGGCACACGCTGGCAGATGAAAGCTACCAGGTTGTCTGGCCGCGAGATAAAAAGAAACCACTGATTGAAAATTCATGGGTGGTTATATATACGTTGCAGGGCTGCGGTAAGATAACGCTCAAAGATAATGCACAGATCACCCTGAATGGCAATTGCGTCATATTCTTAAAACCAACGGATATAAAATCTTACCACTGCGAAGGGTTAATCTGGGAGCAATACTGGATGGAGTTTATTCCCACTGGCGCAATGAAAATCCCATTATCACAGCAGGCAATTATTTATAATGGTGATGTATTTAATAAAGAATTATCTGAGATAACAGCTTTAATCACCAGCGACGAAGCATTAAATAAAAATCTGGCCGTCGCCTTTATTACTAAACTTATCTACCAATGGGTTTGCCTGATTGTGCAAACCGGCACCAAAGACAAACAACTCATTCAAATAGAAAAACTGCTCTCGCTGATTCATACCGATATTCAAAAGCGCTGGACGGTCAGCGAAATGGCCGAGTGGATGAAATGTAGCGAGCAATATCTGCGGAGATTGTTCGTGAAGTACACCGGAAAAAGTCCGAAAGAATACTATCTGGATGCGCGTCTTGAACTGGCGTTGTCGTTATTGCGCCAGGGAAGTTACAGTGTAAATCAGGTGGCGGACATGCTGAATTTTTTTGATTCGTTCCACTTCAGTAAGGCGTTCAAACAGAAGTTTGGTTATGCGCCTTCGGCTGTCAGGCTGAAGTAAGCGGAGTGAGGATGTGTCACCCCGCTTTTTTCTGTTACTTCAGCTCAGGCCAGTAGTCTTTGTTTGCCTCAATTAAATCATCAAGAATCGCTTTGGCGACTGACGCGCTTGGCACGGTTTTCGATAACGTAATCGCCTGCCACAATTTCAGGTAAGAGCGCTCTGCCCAGGCCTCCACCACCAGTTTTTCTACCGCAACCTGCTGGCTCATCAACCCCTTCTGGAATTGTGGGATGTTGCCGACAACCAATGGCTCTGGGCCACTTTTGCCTACCAGGCATGGGATTTCAACCATCGCTTCCGGGTCAAAGTTATTAATCGCCCCGTTGTTTGGCACAATCAGCAACATGCGTTCCTGAGTGTTAAAGGCGATAGCAGCGGCCAGATCGACGATGTACGACGCATGTTCGTCAATTTCCAGCTCCCCGGCAGAAGATTTCCCAGCCTGAATAATGGCATTACAGGAACCAAACACGTGTTTTTCACGGTGTTCCATCACTTCATTAGCGCGGGTATGGTCAGGATTAGAGTGCTCAACCACGTAATCCGGGAACAGGTAATATTTCAGATAGGTATTCGGGAAGGTGTCTGGGTCCAGCGCCCAGACATCTTTTGCTTTAGAAAACGTGTCGTTCCAACTGGCTTCTGTACCGTGTTCGTCAGATGGTGGCACGTAACCCTTTTTCGCCACATGTTCACGGATTTTAGGCATCAGATCGTTACCGTTCTGGTCTTCAATCGATGTCCACCAGCCGAAGTGATTCAGGCCGTAATAACGCACGCGCATCTCTTTACGATCTTTCAGGCCCACAATTTGCGCCATGCGGCTTTCAATGCCAATTGGCATATCGCAGATGTTGAGGATTTTCGCGTTCGGGCGCAGGCGACGAGTCGCTTCTGCCACAATCGCCGCCGGGTTGGAGTAGTTAAGCATCCAGGCGTTTGGCGAGTATTTTTCCATGTAGTCAACGAGTTCCAGCACGCCACCAATGGAGCGCATGCCGTAAGCAATCCCGCCTGGCCCGCAGGTTTCCTGGCCCAACACGCCGTGGCGCAGTGGGATTTTTTCATCTTTCTCACGCATCGGATATTTGCCCACGCGGATGTGTGCCATCACAAAGTCCACATCGGTAAACGCTTCTTTTGGGTCAGTGGTGTAGCTGAATTCGATGTCAGGTGCCTGCTCTTTAAGGATAACTTTGCAGGCTTCCGCGATGGTTTCCTGACGCGCACCGTCGTTATCATAGAATTTCAGGGCGCGCAGCGGAAAACGATGCTGGTTTGCCAGTAACATCAATACGATACCAGGGGTAAATGTGCTGCCGCCACCGGCTACAACTACAGAGAATTTTTTCATGATACTGCCTCCGTCATGGATTTAAGTTCGGTCGAAGATGTGTCTTTCATCAGTGTTTCAATCTGGTCACGGACTTGCGGGACGTTCAGACCCACAATCACCTGAATACCGTTGCCGCGCCGCACCACTCCGTGGGCACCGAGCGCTTTGAAAATGTCGTCGCTTTGCGTCAGTGCCATATCCGCCAGAGTGATGCGTAAGCGGGTCGCACAGTTGTTAACGCTGAGGATATTGCCGGAGCCACCGAGTGCTTCGAGGAAACCAGCAGCCTGGCCTAGTTTGGTTTCTTTGGTCGCCGCAGCCGTTGTTTGCTTGCGTGACGCCTGGTAATCAGCCTTGCTGTAGAGCTTGATTTCACTCTCTTCGCGGCCTGGTGTTTTCATGTTGAAACGCAGGATGAGGGTGCGGAACACCACAAAGTAGATGCCGGTGAAAATGACGCCGATGCCAATCTGGATAAACATCATCGACGCGTGATTGTGGAACATCGGTATCCAGTTTTGCGGCAGGAACTGGTCGAGCAAACCACCGCCCATGTTGCCCACCACACCGCACATGTACATCACCGTAGCCATGGTTGCGGCAAGGAAGGCATGCACGGCAAATAGCACTGGCGAGATAAACAGGAAGGTAAATTCCAGCGGTTCAGTAATGCCCACCAACATTGCCGTCAACGTTGCGGGGATTAACAGACCAGCGACTTTGATGCGGTTTTCAGGGGCTGAGGTGGCGTAAAGAGCCAGTGCAATCCCGAGGCAGCCAAACACTTTCGAGTTGCCGTGTAGCGCGAATCCGCCTTCAGGGAACAACGTTTTCAATGGCAGCGTGCTCTGGCTGAACTCTTGCAGATGCTGCGCCCAGTAAACCTGAATACCGCCTTCCACTACCGCAGGGCCAAAGATAAACGGACCGTAGATGAAGTGGTGCAAACCGGTTGGAATCAAAATGCGCTCCAGGAAGGTATAAACCCACACACCAAGCGAACCGGCGCTGCGTAAAAATTCCTGTAGCGATTCAATACCCATCTGCACTTTCGGCCAGCCGTACAGGGTGAGCCAGGCACAAGGGATCATCGCAAAGAAGGCGACAATCACCACGAACGAGCTGCCCTGGAAGATACCGAGGAAGACGGGGAGTGGTTTATCGAAATAGCGGTTATGGATGGCGGTCACAAACCCGGAGATAACAATCGCGCCGATGATGCTGGTGTCGAGTGTCTTGATACCGGCAATCATGGTTAACCCCGTTCCAGCCACTGGGTCGGCGCTGAAATCGACGCCGAAGTAGTGGCCCCAGGTCATCCCCATCGCATTGATGAAGTAGTTCCAGGTCATAAAGCTGACCAATACCGCTAAGCAGGCACGGCCCTGAGCTTGTTTAGCGAGGCCAATCGGTAAGCCGACGGCGAAAATCAGCGGCATATTGCGGAACACCGTCCAGCCACCTTCTTCAATGATGTGGACGATTTGTGCAAATAAGTTATCGGGAGCGGTTAGCGCTTCGCCGACAAACATCGGGTTGCGCAACATTATGGCGATACCTACGACAATCCCGGCAAATGGAAACAGCAGGACAGGGGTAAACATTGCGCCACCAAAACGTTGTATTTGACTGAGCATTTTTAAATCCTCGCGTAACAACTTGTAGGGTAAGTGACCTTATTTTTTAATCTTGGTCTGAGACTGAGAGTAGGGAGGCGAGCGTGACTTATCTTTGCCCGTCACACCGATTCGTGATCGCTTTCATAGTTTTTGTTTGGGGTTAGTTGTCTACTTTTTGATGTAAATTTGGACACAGTGATTTTTCCTTTCACATTCACGATGTGAATCTGACTTTAAAATCAGCTAAATCAAATAATTAATTTATGAAATAACGGTTTAGCCAACCCCATGCGCGGCAACTAAGAGGTCTACAGGTGATCTACAAATCTATCGCCGATCGGTTACGTATCCGGCTGAATTCTGCTGATTACAACATTGGTAGCCCGCTGCCTGCGGAAGTTCGTCTGGCAAGTGAGTTTGGGGTTTCACGAATGACAATTCGTAAAGCCATTGCTTTGCTGATTGGTTGGGGGCTGGTCGTTCGCCGCCACGGCAGCGGGACATATGTGGCTAAAAAAGACGTGCACCATGAAACGACCAATTTGACCGGGTTTATTGAGGTGATGCGTAACCAGGGTAAAGAGGTAGTAAGCGAAGTGCTGGAATTTAACGTGATGCCCGCGCCGCCTGCCATCGCCAGCCAATTAAGGATTAATATTGATGAACGGATCTACTTCTCACGCCGTGTGCGTTCGGTAGAGGGCAAACCGCTGATGGTGGAAGACAGCTATATGCCAGTGAAGCTATTCCGCAATTTGTCCGTCGCGCATCTGGAGGGATCGAAATTCAGTTATATCGAGGATGAATGCCACATTATTGTCTGCGGGAACTATGAAAGCCTGACGCCCGTGCTGGCCGACAGGAAGATGGCGAAGCTGCTCAACATCGACGAGCTGACACCTATTTTGCGCATCACATCGCTGTCCTACAGCGACAGCGGCGATTATGTGAATTATTCGGTGATGTTCCGCAATGCCAGCGAGTATCAGGTGGATTACCATTTGCGGCGTGAACACGTAAAAGAAATACCCGCCTGAGCGGGCATCCCACCATTACATCCAGAACAAAACGGCTAATAATTGCGGCGTGATAATGCGCAAGAACATCACCAGCGGATAAACCGTGGCGTAAGACAGAGCCGCTGCACCGCTGGTGGCGTGTAAACCGTTAGCGAAAGCCAGCGCAGGTGGATCGGTCATTGAACCTGCCAGCATGCCGCACAAGGTCAGGTAGTTCATTTTGGTGAGCAATCTTGCCAGTAACGCGGTGACCAGCAGTGGAATGCCGGTGATCATAATGCCGTAGCCAATCCAGCTAACGCCGTCGCCATGCAGCAAGGTGCCAACAAAATCCCCACCTGATTTCAAACCAACTACCGCGAGGAACAGCACAATTCCCAGCTCGCGCAGCGCGAGGTTCGCGCTCGGTGGCATAAACCAGTACAGCGTGCCGATGCTGCCAATTCGCCCAAGAATGATTGCCATAATGAGCGGGCCACCCGCAAGACCAAGGCGCAATGCGACCGGGAATCCTGGAATAAATAGCGGAATAGAACCCAGCAGCACACCCAGCCCGATACCAATAAATACCGGCAGCATTTGCACCTGCTGGAGTTTTTGCTGCGCGTTACCCACTTCCGCCGCAACGGCTTCTATTGATTCCGGGCGACCGACCAGATTCAGGATGTCACCAAATTGCAGGCTAGCATTGCTGCTGGCAACCAGTTCGATACCCGCACGATTAAGGCGCGAGATAACAACGTCATACTTTTGCTTGAAATGCAGATCGCGGATTTTCTTGCCGAGCACTTTCTCGTTGGTCACCACTACGCGCTCCACTCGCAAGTCGGTGCCACGGGTGGACAGCGAGGTATCCACTTGCTGACCGATCACCAACAGCGCGGAGTGCAGATCTTTTTCCTGACCCACCAGGTGCAGTAAATCTCCGGTTTGAATCACTGTGCCAGGCGCGGGTACCATCAGCAATTCACCGCGTTTCAGGCGCGAACAAATAATGGTATCGCTATTGAGGACTGGCACGTCCTGGATGGGTAAACCATGGAGGTTGGGGTTGGCGACGCAGATGTTCATGGTCTGGAGTTGAGCGTGATGCTGGCCGGAGCTGCTATCAAAGTGCTTCGCTTCTTGATCGACGTTAACGCGAAACGCCATGCGAATCAGCCACATGGTAAAGAGTATTCCGCAAATACCGAAGGGATACGCCATCGCGTAGCTCATCCCCATTTTATCGACCATTTCAGCAGGTGTGCCAAGATCCGTCAGAATTTGCTGGCCTGCGCCCAATGCCGGGGTGTTAGTAACCGCGCCCGAGAAAATGCCCAGAACAACCGGCAGTGGAACATCAAATACTTTATAGATGAGTGCGGTGACCAGCGCGCCAATCACCACGATGAGGATGGCAAAGAGATTAAGGCGCAAACCGGAAACACGTAAGGAAGAAAAGAAGCCAGGCCCGACCTGAATACCGATGGTGTAGACGAACAGGATCAGGCCAAATTCCTGAATGAAATGGAGCATATCGCCGTTCAGGCTAACACCGGCCTGATTGACGAAGTGGCCAACGATAATACCGCCGAATAACACGCCGCCGATGCCAAAGCCGACCCCGCGAATTTTGATATTGCCAATCCACAAGCCGACCACCGCGACCAAAGCCAACATACTGACTGTTAACGCTATTCCACTCATCGAAGCCTTCCCTGTGAATAACATCATTGTTATCAGGGATTCTGGCAGAGAGAGAGGGGAGTTAATGGGGTACAGAGCACAAAAAAGGCCCCAAAAATGGGGCCTTAGAAAGAGTAAGAACTAAGCTGTTCAGTTGGCGACATACTCGTCATGAAGCTTTTTTATTTTAGCGATATCAGTGTCATTTGAGTAAAAACCTAGCCCATTGCAATGCGCGCTACAAAAATGGAAAACATCGAATTTGCGTTTATCCAGATTTCTGGCTTTGTCATTGGCTAATTCCGCTTTGTGCTTATCAAAACGGAACAGATTTGCCGATAATTCAGAGATATTTCGTGTGATATCCAAATCAGGAAAATCATTCAATGTGGACTTCATGATCAAAAAATCTTCCTTACTTAGCCACGCGATTCCTCGCAAAACCTCGTAACGAACAAGCGGAGTAATAAACAGTTTGACCTCTTCGTCGGCTAAAAGCTCTGAAAGCTGTCCAATTGCCTTTTCTTTCATCTCCGCAGAAGTGGTGCCATTGGCATCAAAAGCGGCAATCAGTAAATTCGCATCCAGCAAAACTTTCCTTGTCATTGCTTCTTCTCCTGCTGTTTTAACAGGTTGAGGAGGTTATTCTTGGCTTCTTTTTGTTCATCTACGCTGCTGTTTTCCAGCTTCATTTGGTTCAAATCAACTTTGAAAACATCTTTCATGATATCGACTAACGCCGCTTTATTTGGCGCAGGGATCTTGCTGCTTTTCACCACGCCATCATCATCGCGAAGGAGTTTGTAAGCTTCACCTTCTTTTAATTGCGAAAGCACTATTGAAGAGTGGGTCGTGATATAGAACGTCGTATTCGGGAAGATTTTTTTCAGCAACGGAATGATGTTTGCCTGCCAGGTAAGATGCAGATGGCTTTCTATTTCATCAATCAGAACAATACCTTTCACTTTCTGAAGATGGGTTTCATTGGTGAAATAACCATAACCGGAGACAATCGCCTGCATCAGTTTAAGAATGGACGTAAAGCCCGAACTAAGCTGGCTTAACTCTCGCTTCTGGCCGCTGATCATCAGGCTAACACGGTCATCGCCACTGATTTCCAGGAAGTCAGGATCGATACGTTCATCGATTTGATGAAGTAATTGAATGACTGTCTTAATCTCTATATCGCGATTATCTTCTTTTTTCTGATAGGGATTAGATGAGCGCGCAAGGGTGACGAACCATTCTTCAATACTGGTTTCCATATTCAGGGAGCCAAAATCGGTTTCCATTTTATAAAGTACTGATGAAAAATAATCCGTTCTTCGGTTGTCTAATGATCCAAATTTATTCGTTTTATTACCTGTATGCCGTAAATGCCCTCGAGATTGAGCTCCAAGAAAAATAACTGGAAGATTGTGAGACATAGAGGAAAATATATTCTTAAACATATGCGTATTATAGCCTTTCTCCTTCATTATTATGCTTAATGGAGAGGATGGCTGTTTCTCAAATCGAGAAAATTTTATACTTTCACTGCTAATACTCTGACCAATACTCATTAACTGCACATTACTAAAAAACATCACCTGAAAAAGTGCCTCAAGCATCTTGGTTTTACCCACGCCATTCGCACCAATAAAGGTGTAGATTTGCTGATTGGGATCCAGATCTAACTGTACCTTCCCCACTCCAGTAAGCCCTTCAAACTCCAGTTTTTCGGCTAACATCTTGCCCCCTGAATCCCTAATATTGGTTACAGTTTATCCGCTTGGCGTGATTCGAGCAAAGCCTCTCCCTGAATACAAAAAAGGCCCCAAAAATGGGGCCTTAAAAGGGAGCTACGGTTATTAGCTGTCCAGTGCAGGACGCTCACTGATTGCGATGCGTTTCGGCGCAACCGCTTCAGGAATTTCACGTACCAGGTCGATGTGAAGCAGGCCGTTGGTAAAGGTCGCTCCAGACACTTTCATGTATTCCGCCAGGGTAAAGCTCAGGCTAAATGGCTGAGTCACTAACCCTTGATGCAACCAGGTTGGCTCTTTTTCTGGTTTGACCGGCGTCCCTTTCACATGCAGACGCGTGCCTTCCAGTTCAATTTCAAGGTCTTCCTGACGGAACCCTGCCAGCGCAAGCGTAATGCGGTAGTGGTTATCATCGCCTTTTTCAATGTTGTAAGGCGGGAATGACTGGCCTTCGTTGCTGGTTTGTAAGGCATTAGCCAGTTTGTCAAAACCGATCCACTGACGCAGCAGAGGTGATAAATCGTGATTACGCATAAGTTTTCTCCTTCTTTGAAGCGAGTTAAGTCTTACCAGCATGCGAACTGGTATCGGCTCCCTTACGGCGAGCCCGTCTTTTGGGTATAGCGTGGGCCGCTTGCGCGACCCGCAGAATTAGTTGATTTCGATACGGCGCGGCTTCATTGATTCAGGAATCACACGCTCCAGATCGATATACAGCAGGCCGTTAACCAGGTTAGCGCCACGGATGTGGATATTTTCCGCCAACTGGAATTTACGTTCGAAATTACGCTCGGCAATCCCCTGATACAGATAAGTGCGCTCTGGTTGCGGGTCTGCGTGCGCGCCTTTTACAACGAGCAGGTTATCCTGGGCTGTAATTTCCAGTTCGCTTTCGGCGAATCCGGCAACAGCAATCGCAATGCGATAGTTATTTTCGTCAACCAATTCAACATTGTATGGAGGATAGCCGCCGTTGCTCTGGCTTTGGTTGTTTTCCAGCAGGTTAAACAGACGGTCAAAACCAATAGCTGAACGATAAAGCGGGGATAAGTCGAAATTACGCATAAATTAACACTCCTGAAATCAGCGAGAATCAAACATTGCCTTCCATCATGGACAGGCTTCTAAAACCAAGTACCCTTGCGGCGTACTTCTTCGGGCTACATTCCTAAAATCGGTCCTTATTCACGCTTTTCAAGGCCACAAGAGGAAATTTTTTGCGGCTTCTGCTGTCAGTACATAGACTGACTGTGTAGTAAACCGGATTTATCTGCGATAACCACCACAGAGTGGTAAGAGCAGTATATTAATTCTCTGTATGGGTGATATAACCCCCATGCAACCAGGCCGGAAAGGCTCTTAAAAACGAAAAAATAACAGTGATGATGAAAAGCTATCTTCCAACAATAATTCTGGG
This sequence comes from uncultured Buttiauxella sp., assembly GCA_965119215.1. Lineage (GTDB taxonomy): Bacteria > Pseudomonadota > Gammaproteobacteria > Enterobacterales > Enterobacteriaceae > Buttiauxella. The sequence goes on along the minus strand of CBCPKK010000024.1, from coordinate 71,318 downwards.
CAGCGGGTTACTCACTGTGAGCGGTTGCTCAAGCGTTATGACGCACACAGGTGGGCAAGAAGGGTATTATCCGGGCACTCGCGCAAGTTACGAAATGCTGGCTGACGGTGAGACAAGCTGGGGATATAAACCCTTTGTGGCGCTGGATATGCCGTTTACGGCAGTGCTGGATACCGTGCTGTTGCCGTGGGATATGTTCCGCAACGACAAATCGCTGAAATCTCAGGTAGAAGCCAGCGAGAGCCGGAACCTGGCAACCAATTCCGTGATCCCGCCAGTTCAGTAATTAATAGCCTGTTTGCGTCATAAACAATTGGCGGAAATCGCCAACGTCCTGCATCCAGGCAATCTGTTTTCCATCTGGTGAAAACACCACGGCATCTGCTGAAGGCACGCTGCCGTTTGCTTGTGTAAGCCGTGTCACTTCCCCGCTATTCACATCGCACAATACAATCTGATTATTCTGCACAAAGCCCAATGCTTGCCCTGACGGATGCCAGTTAAATGCCGACTGGATATCGTCTTTCCCATGCGTAAGCTGGCGTGGTTCGCCACCGTTTGGTGACAACAGATACATTTGCACTACACCTGCATCATCACGCATCAGGAACGCCAACAAACTGCCGTCCGGGCTGCTGCGCACCCAGTGCCGTGGCTGATTAGTTAAGCCTGGATGACGGCGCTGATGAGTATACGTGAGACGCCGTTGTTGCACACCCGCAGGCGGTGCAGGCAGCGTGGTTTGCGTGCCTTCAATCGGCTCGGCACCCGCCTGGAAATAGGCTTCTTTGTTATCTGGCAAATCAACAATAAACAACTCTGGCACTTTATCGCCAGCCGCTGAAAGCGTGTCACCGATAAACGCCAGCGCCCAACGCTGCTGGCTGCCATCGGGTTTGCGATAGCCGTTGTTACCTACCCAGCCTTCTTCATATGCCCGATTAATTTCATCACTACCTGGTTGCGGTGATGGCGTGGTGCGGCTTACCAGCACGCAATAATGGCTGCCGTCATATTCACGAGGATGTTGTTTTACCGGAGTGACGGGGCCAAAAGGCAGCGCAATGCCGACGTTACGCAAATCTTTCGCCGCATCGTATTCGTGCATGACATGGTCATTATAAGTGAAGCTCAGGCGCGAACCGTCCGGGCTCCAGACATGAACATGGCTGCCGCCGCGCAAGGCACCTGGGGTAAATGGCGGGGTAATATCCATTGCATCCAGATTGGTTGCCGTGCCGCTTTCGACCACCACACCACGGCGATGGTGAAAATCGTACTGCCACTCAGCATCTGGGTTTTCCGGGCCATGAATAAAGACATAACGCTCGGGCTGTTGCGGATTCACCGTCACCACGCCGACATGTGCGTTTTGCGAAGCGCGATAGACCACCTCAACTTCGCCAGTATGCACATTCACACGCTCAATGGTTTCGCCAGTAAATGACGCACCGGATGGGCGCACGTCAAACACCAGCCATTGGCTGTCTGGCGTCCAGGTATGAGTGTTGGTGAGTTGATGGTTGCGTGGTGCAAAGGTGAGTTGTCTGGACATGATTTACCCCGAGATGTTGGTCGTCTCAGGGTAAATCATTGGTGGTTGTTATCCCACCCTTTCTACTTTACCAACCAGCAGGATGTAAGAAAGTGCGCCCAACAAAGCAACAACGGAGATGTACACCAGAGCAGGCGAGAAACCGTAACTCTGCGCAAGATAACCCACCACCAGCGGAACGGTGATGCCGCCCAGGCCGCCGACAAAGTTAAACACGCCGCCCGTCAGGCCAATCAAACGCATTGGGGCGAGTGATGAAACTAGCGACCAGGTAATAGACGCAAAACCGTTACCAAAGAAGGCAATCGCCATTAACGTCATGATCCACACCGGGTCGTTGGTGTAGTTCGCACCCATGATGCAGGTGGAAATCAGCAATCCGCAGATAATTGGCGTTTTGCGTGCAATCCCCAGGGAATAACCTTTACGCACCAGTCTGTCCGCTACCCAGCCGGAAAGCAGCACGCCAACGAACGCCGCCAGGAAAGGCACTGTCGTCATAAAGCCAGCTTTCAGCGCGGTAATGCCTTTTTCCTGCGTTAAATAGTTAGGGAACCAGGTCAGGAAGAACCACAGCGTTGATGTCACGGCAAACTGCCCAAGATAAACACCGACTAATTTACGATGGAACACCAGTTTCCAGTCCGCTCGGGTCATCGGTACGCGGGTTTTCTTTTCAGTCGGGGCATCGCCATCAACCAGGCCACCACCGTCGCGGATGTATTCCAGTTCTGCCTGGTTAATCCCTTTGCTGGCGCGAGGCGGCTGATAAACCTTGAACCAAATGAACGACCAAATAATGCCGATGCCGCCGGTAATAATGAATACCCAGTGCCAGCTCAGCATCTCCTGAATCCAGATCAGCAGCGGCGTGAGGAACGCAAGGCCAACGAACTGGCCAGAAGTGTAGAAACCGACAGCCGAAGCACGTTCTTGTTCCGGGAACCAACTGGTAACCATACGGTTATTGGTTGGGAAAGCAGGTGCTTCAAAAATACCGGTAATGGCACGCAGGCCGATAAGAGACATTAATCCTGTCGCAAAACCCTGGAATAATGTCGCCACTGACCAACCGAAAATGGCAATGAAATAGGTCATGCGTGAGCCGATGCGGTCAAGGAACCAACCGCCCGGAATTTGGAATAATGTATATAACCAGGCAAAGGCCGAGAATATATAACCCATTTCAGTTTTACTAATACCAAACTCTTCCTGAATATGAGCCGAAGCCACAGCCAGGTTTGCGCGATCCACATAACAAATAACAACCGTAATGAAGATCATAATTAACGTCACATAACGGCGACGTGTAGGTTTTGTAGCGGTTACAGAAATATCCATAGCGTTCTGTCTCCAGAATTGGGTATGGCAGTGCCTGCCACCATACCCTGTTTATTACAGAGGGTGTTTTATCTTTGTTTTTTATATTGCGGTGTGGCTTATGAAATAATTATTACCATTCGGCGACCGCACCGTCTGGATACCGCCACAGCGGGTTGCGCCAGTCGGTGACGTTTTTACTTCTTGCTATGACTTGTTCTTCATCGATATCAACGCCAAGGCCTGGTTTCATTAATGGCATAAAGTGGCCGCCATCCATTTTGAAATCCTCTTTGTTTTTAACGAAATCGAGCAACTCAGCGCCTTTGTTGTAATGAATCCCCATGCTTTGTTCCTGGAAGACGGCATTGCGGGAGACAAAGTCGATGTGCAGACATGCGGCGAGTGCGATTGGCCCCAACGGGCAATGCGGTGCCAGCGAAACATCATATGCTTCAGCCATTCCGGCGATTTTGAAGCATTCCGTGATGCCACCCGCGTGGGAAAGATCGGGTTGCAGAATTGCCAGGCCCCCCGCTTCCAGCACGCGTTTAAACTCGAAGCGCGAGAACATGCGTTCGCCCGCAGCGATTGGAATATGCGTTTGTGCCGCCAGGCGAGGATAATATTCGGCTTGCTCGGCAAGAACAGGTTCTTCAATAAACAGCGGGCGATATTGCTCCAGCTCTTTAATTAATACTTTTGCCATTGGCGCACTGACACGACCGTGGAAATCCAGACCAAATTCAATTTCATTCCCGAAGGCTTCGCGAATTTGCGCCACGGTATTGACTGCATCATCAATTTTACGGGAGTTATCAATAATCCCTAATTCTTCGCAGCCGTTTAATTTAAAGGTATCGAACCCTATTTTTCGCAGCGCGGTAATACCTTCAATAACATCGGCTGGACGATCGCCACCTACCCAGCTATACGCTTTGATTTTATCGCGTACCTGTCCACCCAATAATTGCCAGACAGGTGCGTTTAGCACTTTGCCTTTAATATCCCACAATGCCTGGTCGATACCGGCAATCGCGCTCATCAGAATTGGGCCGCCGCGATAAAAGCCACCGCGATACATCACTTGCCATAAATCGTTAATGCGAGCGGGATCTTGCCCAATAAGCAATTCACCTAATTCATGAACCGCAGCCTCAACGCTTTTTGCGCGGCCTTCAATCACCGGCTCGCCCCAGCCTACAACACCTTCGTCCGTTTCAATTTTCAGAAACATCCAGCGCGGGGGTAAACGGTAAGTGGTTAATTTAGTAATTTTCATGATTGCACAGCCTCCTGGTACGCTTTAACAAATGCTTTTGCTTTTGCAGCGGTGACTTCAACGGGCTGACCCGCACGATATAAATCGCTGCCTAGCCCTGCTCCAGCACAACCTGCTTTTAGCCAGGTTGCGAGGTTTTCAGGCGTTACGCCACCCACGGCAAAAACAGGCACTTCTGGCGGCAGTACCGCTTTTAGCGCTTTGATGTAATCAGGCCCGAAGGAGGATGAAGGGAAAATTTTCAGCGTTTGCGCACCCGCATCCAACGCATTGAAGGCTTCCGAGGCTGTGGCACAACCTGCGCATACCGTCATTCCGTGGCCGACTGCGCGGCGAATAACGTCCGGCTGTGTATTGGGTGTGACCACCAGTTTGCCGCCCATTGCGGCCAGTTCATCGACCTGATCGGGTTTCAAAACTGTGCCTGCGCCAATCAACGCACGATGACCAAATTCCGCCACCATTTCAGCAATGCTTTGCTGCCAGTTCGGTGAGTTCATCGGAATTTCTATCGCGTCGAATCCCGCATCCAGCAACGCCACTACGTGCGAGCGAACATCGTCCGGGGTGATACCGCGCAAAATAGCGATGAGCGGAAGATTAGTTTGCCACTGCATTTGCAATACTCCTTATTCCTGCCTGGAATGCATTGTCGCCATCCAGCACTTTCGCCTGGTAGCCCAACAGCTCGAGAGCGTGGATATAACGCTGGCTCAAAGAAGGATTGGCAACAATAGTGACGGGTTGTTGAAGGCTCGGTGCGTACTGGCGAGTCATCGCCGCCGCTTCGTTACCAATCAACAACCCGGAAAGAAATTCGCTGACTTCGCTACGCGGCAGTTCACCCAATACGTGGGCCGCGCGGATTTCAAAAAGGCGCGGCAACAAGGCGCTGTCGTTGATGCCGCGATTCAGCCCAGCCATGAACGCGGCATGGCTGGTTTGTTGTTCCGGCAGGCCTGCGCCAATTAAGGAGTGATTGAGCAAGATATGATGCAGTTCGCCGGTCATCACCGTGCGGAAATCCTGCACCGTGTCGTTATCCGCATGAACCCATTTGCAGTGCGTACCCGGCATGATGTAGAGCGAGGCCGGGCCGAGTGTTTTCGCCCCGAGAAGCTGTGTTTCTTCTCCACGCATCACATTGCAGTTATCTTCACTTTGCACGCTGAGGCCGGGAATAATCCAGACGTTATCCAGCACTGGCGTGAGTTGCTGGCTTAAATCAGTAAAACGAGCCGGACAAGGCAGATAAGGGGCGATTTTCCAGCCCGCGTTACTGCCCACCATTCCGGCCATCAAAACTGGCGTATTTTTTTCACGCCAGCCTTGGGTGACTTCATCGAACACCGCTTCTGGGGTTTTGCCATTCAGGCGCGTAACGCCTGCTGTGGTCTGGCGACTATCAATACAAATCCCGTCCTGGTAATGCCAGGCGCGGAGGTTAGTCGACCCCCAATCAATAGCGATGTAGCGTGATGTCATGTGATTTCCTTTAGTCGTTTGGTGGAGCTGGCAATCATGGTCAGTGCGGCTTTTTCCGCAGCTTGGCTATCCTGGTGACGAATCGCATCGAACAGCGCTTTGTGTTCCTGAAGCGTCATCGGCATGTTGGCTTCATCGCCCATCCAGGTGCGTTCAAAAACGGCACGCTGGAGTGAGCTAATTGCCACGCTCAACTGCTGCAACACCGGATTGTGAACGGATTCCAGCACCGCTTCGTGGTAGCGAATATCCGCTTCATTAAACGCATCCCGATCCTGATTATTTGCCACCATGTCGTTGAGTGCGGCTTCGATGCGCGCCAGGTCACTTGATGTGGCGCGTTCTGCGGCCCAGCGTGCAATCGCAGGCTCGACCAGGTTTCGCACTTCGCTCATGGCGCTAATCAGGCGCGGGTCGTAATCGTTTTCCAACACCCACTGCAACACTTCGGTATCAAGGTAATTCCACTGATTACGTGGCTGCACAAAAGCACCGCGATAACGTTTCATGTCGACTAACCGCTTCGCCATCAAAGAACGAAAAACTTCGCGGATAATGTTACGTGAGGTTTCGAACTCCTCGCATAAGTCTGCTTCTGACGGGAGTGCTGCACCCGGCGTGTACTTCCCGCCGATAATCTGTTTGCCCAGCGTTACGATAATGCGATCGGTCTTAGTCATGGTTTGCCCTGTTCTAATTAGGTAATCACCACACTTTATCGTGAACGCTGAAAAACACCGCTATTTTGAAGTACAAATGTGAAGCTCATAACCCTGTCCATGTGCTTAATGTAGTACAACAATATGGTGTTGTACTACAATTCAGATCACAAAACAGACAATCCGTGCAAGTGATAGATATAAAAGCCTGACGGACTTCATAACAACTTCACAGAAGCCCATTACTGTCCGCCTATTCATTCGAATAGCGGAAGCACCATGGAACATTACGATATCGCAATCATTGGGTTAGGTCCGGCTGGCGCTACGTTGGCGCGGCTCCTCTCGCCAAATCTGAAAGTCATCGCACTGGATAAAAAACAGCAAGCAGGTGATCAGGGGTTTCAAAAACCTTGCGGCGGATTGCTGGCCCCTGACGCACAGCGTTCGTTTATCCGATCCGGAATAAATCTGCCCGTGCATGTACTGGCTAACCCACAAATTTTCAGCGTAAAAACTGTCGACTTACAATCTGAGACTGTCTGCAACTACCAACGAACGTATATCAACATCAATAGGCATGCCTTTGATTTATGGCTGAAAACACTGATTCCAGAATCCGTGGATGTTCGTCATGACACGCTTTGTAAGCGCATAGAAAAAGAGGGTGACGATTACCGCATCACTTTTGTGGAAGAGGGTGTTGAACAGGAGGTTAGCGCCCGTTATCTGGTGGGTGCCGATGGGGCAAATTCACTGGTTCGACGCACGATTTACCCCGATCACAACATTCGTAAATACCAGGCAATTCAGCAATGGTTCACAGAAAAACACGCCCGCCCGTTCTATTCCTGCATCTTTGATAACGACATTACGGACTGCTATTCGTGGAGCATGTCCAAAGATGGTTACTTTATTTTTGGCGGTGCATTTCCAATGAAGGACGGCAAAAAAAAGTACAACGCGTTGAAAGAAAAAATGGCTGCTCGCTCGTTCGTGTTTGGGGAATCAATAAAAGATGAGAAATGCATCGTGCTTTGCCCATCCAAATGGGGCGATTTTGTCTGCGGCAAAAAGAACGCTTTTTTGCTTGGCGAGGCAGCAGGATTTATCAGCGCCAGCTCACTGGAAGGAATTAGCTATGCGCTGGACAGTGCGGAAATTCTGGGGGAAATCTTCAATGAACAACAAAACGATCTGAACGTCACCTATCAGAAGCGAACGAGAAAGATCAGAAGAAAGCTCTACGGGAAGGTGATAAAAGCACGAATTTTAACTTCAGCCTGGTCGCGGAAACTGGTAATGAAAAGCCGATTTGCTGACGTCCCGCTGGCTTATGATGAGTAGTCTTTATGCAAAGGGTGGTCGCCAAACCACCCTTTGCTGATATGTATTAATTCAGAACAAACTTCTCAATCGCATACGCAACGCCATCTTCAAGGTTGGATTTAGTGACGAAGTTACTGACTTCTTTCACTTTATCGATAGCGTTTTCCATCGCAACGCCCATACCGGCGTATTCCAGCATCGCAATGTCGTTTTCCTGGTCGCCCAGAGTCATCACTTCTTCTTGCTTGATACCCAGTGTTTCGGCCAGCGCTTTCACGCCTGTGCCTTTGTTGACACGCTTATCGAGGATCTCGAGGAAATAAGGGGAGCTTTTCAGCAGCGTATAACGCTCATACACATCGTCTGGAATTTTGGCGATGGCTTTATCCAGAATCGCAGGCTCGTCAATCATCATCACTTTCAGGAATGCGCCGTTTTTATCCATATTTTCTGGCTCGCTGAACACCAGCGGGATATTGGCGATAAAGGATTCATGAACGGTGTAGTAGCTGATGTCGCGGTTTGCGGTGTACAGCGTGTGGCGATCCAGCGCATGGAAGTGCGAGCCCACATCGCGGGAAAGTTGTTCCAGGAGGCGGTAATCATCGTAGCTCAGCGCAGTTTGCGCCACGGTGCTGCCGTCGCTCGCCTTCTGTACCAGTGCACCGTTATAGGTGATGCAGTAGTCATTCGGCTTATCCATATGCAGTTCTCTGAGATAGCTCTCAACACCTGCAAAAGGGCGTCCGGTACACAAAACAACGTTGACACCGCGTTCGCGCGCGCTGGCGATTGCGGCTTTAACGGCTGGAGAAATGGTGTGGTCAGGCAGCAGCAATGTGCCGTCCATATCAATAGCGATGAGTTTTATAGTCATAGGATTTTCTGAGGTAATGAGTTTATCTCATGCTAACGCGATTAAGCTCGCAAAAATAGCGCTACGTTTCCCGCAAAAAAGGTCCGTTTTACCCATAAGAAAACGCCACTCAGAACCGCAAATAGAAAGCGTGAGTGGCGTTTTTCAGTTAGCTGAAGAATTTATCCTTCAACATATGGAAGCCTTTGGTCAGCAGGTCTTCGTCGTGAGCGACTTCACCTGCTGGCGATAAGGTATCGACAATTTTCGGGAACTGCTCTGCCAGCAGTTGAGATGCGCTTCCCACATCAATCCCGAGTTTCTCAGCCAGCCCGCTGATTGCGGGTGTGCCCAGTACCTCTTGTATTTGCTCTGGGCTAACGCTTTGGTTATGCGCGCCGCTCAGCCAGGAGGTGACAACATCAGCGAAACCCTTTTCCCGAAACTGTTCAAGAATTGCCTGAATACCGCCTTGTTCATTAATCCACGTAAGGATGACTTTGAATTTACCTGCATCGCCACCCCCCATCATGCCAGTAACTTGATCGAATAAACCCATGACCTTGTCCTCTTTGCAATCACGAAGTGTGCAATAGAAGTGTAGTCAATCACGAGCGGGTTAAGACGATTTTGCCGAATGCGCCGCGGTCGAGATGTTCCAGTGCCTGCGGCAGTTCGTCAAAGCGGTAACTAGTTTCGATGACCGGTTTGATACCGTTTATGTCGACAGCACGAACAAAATCTTCAAGCGAACGGCGATGCCCGACCATAATTCCCTGAATGGTGGCGGTTTTCATTAATAAATCGCCAGCCGAACCTGAGATATCAAAACCTTCGAGCACGCCAATGACCGAAATGCGCCCCTGCACCGCAACCGCACGCAGGGAATTTACCAGATTAGCGCCGCCAACCGTTTCAATAATATGGTCGATGCCCTGTTGCTGAGTCAGTTCGTAAATTGCATCAACCCAATCTCCACGCAGGCGGTTAATCCCGTGATCGGCTCCCAGCTCTTTAGCGCGAGCCAGTTTTTCATCGCTGCCAGAGGTGACAAACACTTCAGCTCCGTGGGCTTTGGCTATTTGCAGAGCAAACATCGACACACCGCCGGTTCCCTGTACCAGTATGGATTGCCCGGCACGTATTCCGCCGCGCTCCACAAGTGCATTCCAGGCGGTAAGACCTGCGCACGGTAGCGTGCTGGCCTGGATATCATCAAGGCTGTCGGGCGAGGCAACCAGCCAGTTTTCACTCATCACAACGTATTCCGCCAACATGCCCTGGTAAATCCCCCCGAGCGTGCGATACGGCGGAGTATGGGCGTTGCCGCCTGACTTGCCGTCTATCCAGTCGGGTGAAAACGTTGAGATAACTCGGGAACCTGGATTAAAACGAGTGACACCTTCGCCAATGCTTTCCACGACTCCGGCCATGTCCGATGCTGGCGTGAAGGGAAAAGGAAGTGCCAGCGGTGCGATTCCGTCGATAACCATTTTGTCGCGATAGTTAAGCGACACTGCATTTACCCGAACCAAAACTTCACCAGGGCCAGGTGTGGGAATCGCTTCTGTGGAAAGCGTCAAATTTTTGCGCCCAACGGCATTCATAGACCAGCGCTGCATTGTTTGACTCATCATTTTGTCCTCTGGATAGGGGTTAATTCATCACTATCCAAAGTATATCTTTGACCTGTAGTCACCAGTGGCGATAGATTCTCCAGACATTGATTCCAAAATGGATACAAACCATGAGCGAGCAACTGAAGGGGATTTCTGTTTTTGTTACGGCGGTTGAAGCGGGCAGTTTCTCGCTTGCGGCATCGCGTTTGCATCTTTCGCGTTCTGCTGTCGGGAAAACGATTTCTCAGCTTGAGCAAAGACTGGGCGTTCGGCTTTTTCAACGCACCACGCGTAGCGTCGCGCTAACGGACGACGGCGCACTTTTCTACGAGCATTGCCTGCGCGCTCTGGAAGAAATTCAAACGGCTGAAGCGCTGCTCGACAGTGGTAAACAGACCGTTCGCGGGCGGTTAAGAGTCTCAATGCCGATGCTGTATGGCCGCATGTGCATCGCGCCGCTGCTGACAGAGTTTGCGAGCCAGCATCCAGACCTGAAAATGGAATTACTTTTTAGCGACAGAGTTTCTGACCTGATTGAAGACGGGCTGGATTTGGTTATCCGCAACGGGAAATTACCGGACAGCAGCGGCCTGATTGCCCGCCGTATCGGCTTACACCGCATGGTCATTTGTGCATCGCCTGGCTACCTGGCTCGATGTGGCGAGCCGCAAACCATAGACGATCTTTCAAACCATGAAGTGGTGAACTACATCAACGCAGGTGTTCCGCACCGTTGGGTCATTCCCCAGGATAACGGCAAAACAATAGAGTTTGTTCCCAAATCACGTCTGTTAATGGATGAATTACAGCCCGTTTCCGCAGCGGCGATTTCAGGTTTTGGTATTGCGATATTGCCATGCTGGCTGATTGGAGAGGAGTTACAGAATGGGAAACTGGTGAGGATACTGCGAAATTACCGGGAAAATGTGTATGAAACCCATGCGGTATGGCTCCAGACACCCCATCTGCCGCTAAAAACCCGGCTGGCAGTGGATATGCTGGTGAGCAGATTGCCCACCAGCATTATCTGACTTAGATATCGATGTTCGCCGCTTTCAGGGCGTTTTCTTCGATAAATGCACGACGTGGTTCAACCGCATCGCCCATCAGAGTAGTGAACAGCTGATCGGCTGCAATCGCGTCTTTAACGGTAACGCGAAGCATACGACGGCTTTGTGGGTCCATTGTGGTTTCCCACAGCTGATCCGGGTTCATTTCGCCCAAACCTTTGTAACGCTGAATAGACAGGCCACGACGGGACTCTTTCACCAGCCATTCCAGCGCCTGCTCGAAGCTGGCAACTGGCTGACGGCGTTCGCCACGTTCGATAAACGCGTCTTCTTCGATAAGCCCACGCAGTTTCTCGCCGAGCGTACAGATACGACGATATTCACCACCGACAATAAATTCGTGCTCCAGCGGGTAGTCAGTATCAACACCGTGAGTACGTACACGAATCACTGGCTCGAAGATATTGCGCTCGCGGTTTTCGCGAACCAAAGAGTTCCAGGTGCTGCCGTGTTGCTCGTTTTCGTTCAACGCAGTGACCAGCGCAGTAACCCATTCGGTCACTTTGCTTTCGTCAGTCAATTCAGACTCGGTCAGCGTTGAGTGATAAACCAGGTTATTGAGCAAGTTGCGCGGATAACGACGTTCCATACGGCCAATCATTTTCTGGCAAGCATTAAACTCAGACACCAGTTTTTCCAGCGCTTCGCCCGCGATTGCAGGTGCGCTGGCATTGGTGTGCAGCGTTGCACCATCCAGTGCGATTGAAATCTGGTATTGATCCATCGCTTCATCGTCTTTGATGTACTGCTCTTGCTTGCCTTTTTTCACTTTGTACAGCGGTGGCTGGGCGATATACACATGGCCACGCTCAACGATTTCAGGCATTTGACGATAGAAGAAGGTCAACAGCAGGGTACGGATGTGTGAACCATCGACGTCCGCATCCGTCATGATGATGATGCTGTGGTAACGCAGTTTGTCCGGATTGTATTCGTCACGGCCAATGCCGCAGCCCAACGCGGTAATCAGCGTGGCGACTTCCTGAGAGGCGAGCATTTTATCAAAGCGCGCTTTCTCAACGTTCAGAATTTTACCTTTCAGCGGCAAAATGGCCTGGTTCTTACGGTTACGCCCCTGTTTTGCAGAGCCGCCCGCAGAGTCCCCTTCCACAAGGTACAGTTCGGAGTGAGCCGGGTCGCGTTCCTGGCAATCCGCCAGTTTGCCTGGCAGACCAGCCAAATCCAGCGCGCCTTTACGACGGGTCATTTCACGCGCACGACGAGCTGCTTCACGAGCACGAGCTGCATCAATAATTTTACCCACGACGATTTTCGCGTCAGATGGGTGCTCCAGCAGATATTCAGACAGCAGTTCGTTCATCTGCTGCTCAACCGCGGTTTTCACTTCTGAAGAAACCAGTTTGTCTTTGGTCTGAGAAGAGAATTTAGGGTCTGGTACTTTTACAGAAACGACAGCAATCAGGCCTTCACGGGCATCGTCACCGGTGGCGCTAACTTTCGCTTTTTTGCTGTAGCCTTCTTTTTCCATATACGCGTTCAGCGTACGGGTCATCGCCGAGCGGAAACCGGCCAGGTGAGTACCACCATCGCGCTGCGGGATGTTGTTGGTAAAGCAGTAAATGTTTTCCTGGAAACCGTCGTTCCACTGCAACGCCACTTCTACGCCAATGCCGTCTTTTTCAGTGCTGAAATAGAACACGGTTGGGTGAATTGGGGTTTTGTTTTTGTTGAGGTACTCAACAAACGCGCGGATACCACCTTCATAATGGAAGTGGTCCTGGCGGCCATCACGCTTATCAATCAAGCGGATAGAAACGCCGGAGTTCAGGAATGACAGTTCACGCAGGCGTTTAGCCAGAATGTCGTATTCAAACTCAATCACGTTGGTGAAGGTTTCATGGCTTGGCCAGAAACGAACTTCTGTACCGGTTGCATCGGTATCGCCCGTTGCCGCCAGTGGTGCCTGCGGCACACCGTGAACGTAAGTTTGCTGGTGAACTTTGCCTTCGCGGCGAATCAGCAGTTCCAGCTTCTGGGACAGGGCGTTAACAACAGAAACACCCACGCCGTGCAGACCGCCAGAAACTTTGTAGGAGTTGTCATCGAACTTACCGCCGGCGTGAAGCACGGTCATGATAACTTCGGCAGCAGACACGCCTTCTTCCGGGTGGATACCGGTAGGAATACCACGGCCATCATCGGTGACTGAAACAGAGTTATCAGCATGAATGGTGACAACGATGTCTTTACAGTGACCGGCAAGTGCTTCGTCGATAGCGTTATCTACGACCTCAAATACCATGTGGTGCAGACCGGTGCCGTCATCCGTATCACCGATATACATTCCCGGGCGCTTACGTACCGCATCCAGCCCTTTAAGGACTTTGATACTGGAGGAGTCATAAGAATTCGACATCAACGTTTCTCGCTCATTTATTCTTGGGTTAATCCGTTATTTTACCCTGATCCACGGCGAACATCTTCGAATTTTTGTCCGCCATATCCATCACATGTTCTGCGCTGATCGCGCTAACAAAAACTTGTGATTCCGTCGCCTTTAACCGGCTGGCTAATAGACCACGGCGTGCATCATCTAGTTCAGAGGCAAAATCATCTATCAGATACAGGCAACGTCGCCCGTTCTGTCGGGTGAGAAACTCACCCTGCGCCAGTCGTAAAGCGCACATCAGTAATTTAAGCTGCCCGCGCGACAACGTATCTTCTACCGGCGCACCGTCAGCACGTATCCGAAAATCAGCTTTGTGGGGGCCGTGGGCGGTGTAGGTCAGCATTCGATCGCGTTCGAAGTTGCGTTCCAGTAGCTCGCCATAGTCACTCTCTTTTTCCCAGCCGCGCTGGAAAGAGAAGTTAAGCGAGAACTCCGGTAGAAATTGCGCACAGGTATCAGCCATGTCATCGGCAATGGCCGCACTGTACTCGGCACGCCAGCGGCTAATTTGCTCCGCTAGTGGGATAAGTTCTTGATCCCATGGCCGCAGTTGCGCATAGCGCGTTACCTGTCGCAACGCAGCGTTGCGTTGCTTGAGTAGGCGCTTGAGATTGCTCCAGGCGACAAAAAATCCTGGTTCGTTGTGGAAACATCCCCAATCGAGGAAAGCTCTACGGTATTTAGGGCCACCGTTAAGCAAGGTAAAACCCTCGGGGGTGATGAGCTGCATGGGCATCAGCAGGGCAAGTTCAGCCACTTTGTGGCCGTCGCTGCCGTCAATGCGCACTTTGCTATCGCCCGCACGGTCTTTGGTCAGGCCAACGGAGGTTTCCCGCTCGCCATTTTGTATACGCCCGTGCAGGACAAAGGATTCTTGTTCGTGGCGAATCACGCGCTCGATTTTCAGGCTACGAAAAGCGCGCCCGTGCCCGAGGGTATAAATCGCCTCCAGCACGCTCGTTTTGCCGCTTCCGTTGGCTCCCACCAGGAAATTAAAGCCAGGAGAGAGAGCCAGATCCGCATTTTCTATATTTCGGAAATCTTTAATTAACAGCCTGTTGAGCGACATCTACAGTCTCATTGGCATCACAACATACGCCGCGGCCTGAGAGGCTGCATCTTCAATCTGCACGCTGGAAACAGAGTCGGTCAGCAAAATGCGTACGTTCTCGCACTTCAGTGCGTTCAGAACGTCCAGCACGTAGCTGACGTTGAAACCAATTTCCATGTCTGTGCCGTCGTAAGTGACGTCCAGAATTTCTTCGGCTTCTTCTTGTTCCGGGTTGTTAGCTGTGATTTTCAACTGATTTGCGATCACCTGCAGGCGAACACCGCGGAACTTCTCGTTCGACAAAATTGCCGCACGCGAAAACGCTTGTTTCAGCAAGTCACAGCTGGCATCCAGATGTTTGTCCGGGTTCTTCGGCAATACGCGGCGATAATCAGGGAAACGACCATCAACCAGCTTAGAAGTGAAGATAAAATCGCCGACGTGCGCACGAATGTTGTTGCTACCAATTTGTATGCGCAGTGGCGTATCGCCGCCGTCCAGCATACGCATCAGCTCAATCACGCCTTTACGCGGCACGATCACCGAATGGTTAGGCAAAGACTGGCCAACTGGCATAGAACACACGGCCAGGCGGTGACCATCGGTCGCCACGGTGCGCAGTTCTTCACCTTCGGTTTCAAACAACATACCGTTCAGATAGTAGCGAACGTCCTGATGCGCCATAGAAAACTGCGTGGCTTCAATCAGGCGTTTCATGGTCGCTTGCGGGAGCGTGAATTCAACTTCGCTCTGCCAGTCGTCCAGATTCGGGAAATCCGCCGCCGGTAGCGTTGAAAGCGAGAAACGGCTGCGCCCGGAGCGCACCAGCATGCGGTCACCCTCAAGCTGAACAGCGATTTCCGCGCCTTCTGGCAAACCACGACAGATGTCGAAAAATTTACGCGCAGGCACCGTTGTCGCGCCCGGCTCATGCGGTTGCACTAAAGCGACACGCGCCACCATCTCCATTTCCAGGTCAGTACCTGTTAATGAAAGCGTTCCTTCCGCGACTTGCATCAGCAGGTTGCCGAGAATCGGTAACGTCGGACGGCCACCTAATGGGCCACTCACCTGTTGCAGCGGTTTTAATAAAGTTTCACGTTCAACGGTAAATTTCATAGCGTCACGAAGATAATGTTCTGATTAAGTTGGAGAAATCTTCTTTGATGTCGTGGCTTTCTTCACGTAACTGCTCAATCTTACGGCAGGCGTGCAGAACCGTAGTATGGTCACGGCCACCAAAGGCGTCGCCGATTTCTGGCAAGCTATGGTTTGTCAGTTCCTTCGCCAGAGCCATTGCCATTTGACGTGGACGGGCAACTGAGCGGGAACGACGCTTGGACAACAGGTCAGCAATCTTGATTTTATAATACTCTGCCACCGTCTTCTGAATATTGTCGATGGTGACGAGTTTTTCTTGCAGCGCCAGCAGGTCACGCAATGCTTCACGCACGAAGTCGATGGTAATTGCCCGGCCAGTAAAGTTGGCGTTGGCGATAACACGGTTCAATGCCCCTTCAAGCTCACGCACGTTTGAACGTAGACGTTTAGCAATAAAGAAAGCTACTTCACCTGGCAGACGAATGTCGTTCTCATCTGCTTTTTTCATCAGGATCGCAACACGCGTTTCTAATTCTGGCGGTTCGATGGCAACGGTTAATCCCCAACCAAAGCGGGATTTCAGACGATCCTCAACACCGTTGATCTCTTTTGGATAACGATCCGAGGTCAGAATGATCTGTTGGTTGCCTTCAAGCAGGGCGTTGAAGGTGTGGAAGAATTCTTCCTGTGAGCGCTCTTTATTGGCAAAGAATTGAATGTCATCTATTAGCAGCGCATCAACAGAACGGTAGTAACGTTTGAACTCTTCAATGGCGTTATTTTGCAGCGCTTTTACCATGTCCTGCACGAAGCGTTCGGAGTGCATGTACACCACTTTCGCATTCGGTTTGCGCGCAATAATGCCGTTGCCAACAGCATGCAACAGGTGCGTTTTACCTAGGCCTGTGCCGCCATAAAGGAATAAAGGGTTATACGCGCCGCCAGGGTTATCAGCCACCTGACGCGCCGCCGCGCGAGCCAGCTGGTTAGACTTACCCTCAACGAAGTTATCGAAGGTATGCTTTACGTTGACGTTAGAGCGGTATAACTGTTCAGCCGGAGCCGGGAGGTTGTCCCAGCTTGGGCGGTGATGAGTTGTAGGGCGTGCAATGTGCGCAGGAGCGGTAGTAGCAACAGTCTGCGGGCTCAGTACTTGACTGACCGGTTTGCTGCCTACTTCAAAACGCAGTACGGGTGCATCATTACCACAAAAATCATTGAGCAAGCCATTGATATTATTGAGGTACTTGTCTCTCACCCAGTCGAGGACAAAACGGTTTGGCGCATACAAGGCCAGCGTGTTATCGCTAAGTTCCGCCTGTAGGGGGCGTATCCACATACTAAATTCTGTGGCTGGTAACTCATCCTGCAATCGGGCAAGACACTGCTGCCAAAGCGAAAGTGACACGGCGGACTCCACTCGAACAAAGTCGATAAAATGACGAAGACTGAAAGTTTATATTCATGATTGTTGACACACGCCGACTCTTCCTCATCGGAACCCCGGTACGGGAAGCGTGCGAACCGCTATCTGCGGTTTACCCCAGGGTGAGCGCTAAAGGATCACGATCGGGACCGCGGATCATAGCCTAAAGTGCGCCAGAGATCTTCTGTTTCTCACAGTTTCTTCCCGATTTATCCACAGGGCTATTTTGTGGAGTCTAAGTGTAAACGATCCTGCCAGACGCGCATTGCGTTACATTCCTATATTGGAAAATTTACTGACTAGCGCACAAAATCGTCTTAACAGATCTAAGGAAGATCCCCAACGATCCTTGCGCTTTAATAGGGACGCCGTATAATTCCCCACCCGTCGCGTGTCACCACGACTTTATTCTGGTCAGATCCTGGTCGTTTTAAGGGTCAAAAAGCGAATAAAGGTGCGGGAATTAAGGAAAGAGAATTGACTCCGGAGTGTACAATTATTACAATCCGGCCTCTTTAATCAGCCACACTGAGGCGTAGGTCGTTTGCAGTTTATGCAAGGCTTTGCGCTAACCCAGTGAAATTTATCCAAGTTTAGGTAGAAATCGCCATGAAACGCACTTTTCAACCGTCTGTACTGAAGCGCAACCGTTCACACGGCTTCCGTGCTCGTATGGCTACAAAAAATGGTCGTCAGGTACTGGCACGTCGTCGTGCTAAATGCCGTTCTCGTCTGACCGTTTCTAAGTAATAAAAGCTAACCCCTGAGTGGTTAAGCTCGCATTTCCCAGGGAGTTACGCTTGTTAACTCC
Source organism: uncultured Buttiauxella sp. (assembly GCA_965119215.1). GTDB lineage: Bacteria > Pseudomonadota > Gammaproteobacteria > Enterobacterales > Enterobacteriaceae > Buttiauxella. The sequence goes on along the minus strand of CBCPKK010000024.1, from coordinate 53,344 downwards.
CACTCACTTCACTTTCGTCTTCCAGCAACCTCAACGGGCAGGCTCGCCGCAAATCACCATCCTCGGCCGCCTAAATTCGCTGGGGCATCCCCGCATCGGTCTTACAGTCGCTAAGAAAAATGTTAAACGTGCACACGAACGCAATCGGATTAAACGTCTGACGCGTGAGAGTTTCCGTTTACGTCAGCACGAACTTCCTGCAATGGATTTCGTGGTAGTGGCTAAGAAAGGGGTTGCAGACCTGGATAACCGGGCTTTATCGGAAGCATTGGAAAAGTTATGGCGCCGTCACTGTCGCCTATCTCCCGGCTCTTGATAGGCCTGATAAAGGTCTATCAACGCCTGATAAGTCCGCTTCTCGGGCCGCATTGTCGTTTTACTCCAACCTGTTCTCACTACGGAATTGAGGCATTGCGCAGGTTTGGGGTGTTAAAAGGCAGTTGGTTGACAGTGAAACGCGTATTAAAATGCCACCCTTTAAACCCCGGTGGAGACGATCCCGTCCCACCTGGACCTTTTGATACCAGAGAACACTAACGATGGATTCGCAACGCAATCTTTTTCTCATCGCTTTGTTGTTCGTGTCTTTCATGATCTGGCAAGCCTGGGAGCAGGACCACGCTCCTAAACCTCAGGTGCAGCAGACCACGCAGACTACGACCACCGCAGCAGGTAACGCCGCAAGCCAGGGTGTGCCGACCAGTGGCCAGGGGAAAATCATCACGGTTAAAACTGACGTCCTTGAGCTTTCCATCAACACCCGTGGTGGTGATGTTGAGCAGGCACAGTTGCTGACCTACCCGAAAGAGCTTAAATCCACTGAGCCGTTCCAGTTACTGGAAACGACGCCAGAGTTTGTCTATCAGGCGCAAAGTGGCCTGACAGGTCGCGATGGCCCGGATAACCCAGCTAACGGTGAACGTCCTCTGTATAGCGTTGATAGTGACAGCTTCGTCCTGCCAGAAGGCCAGAACGAACTCGTTATTCCAATGACCTATACCGATGCGGCGGGCAACACCTTCACTAAATCCTTCAAACTTAAACGCGGCGAGTTCGCGGTAAGCGTGGATTACAACGTGAAGAACGCCGGTGAGAAACCGCTGGAACTGGCTACCTTTGGTCAGTTGAAGCAGTCCATCAATTTACCGTCTCACCGCGATACAGGAAGCAACAACTTTGCGTTGCATACCTTCCGTGGTGCTGCGTACTCAACCCCAGAAGCGAAATACGAAAAATATAAATTCGATAAAATCGCTGACGGTGAGAACCTGAACGTTAACGCCAACAATGGTTGGGTTGCGATGTTGCAGCAGTATTTCGCAACAGCCTGGGTTCCACATGGTACGGGTACAAACAACTTCTACACCACCAAACTGAACAACGATGTGGCAGCGATTGGTTATAAATCTGCTCCACAACTGGTTCAGCCAGGCCAGACAGCTCAACTGGGTAGCACCCTGTGGGTTGGCCCGGAAATTCAGGACAAAATGGCAGCCGTGGCGCCACACCTTGACCTGACTGTGGATTATGGTTGGTTGTGGTTCATTTCTCAGCCGCTGTTCAAGCTGTTGAAATTTATCCACAGCTTCATCGGTAACTGGGGCTTCTCCATTATCGTTATCACCTTTATCGTTCGTGGCATCATGTACCCGCTGACTAAAGCGCAGTACACCTCCATGGCGAAAATGCGTATGTTGCAGCCGAAACTGGCCGCTATGCGTGAACGTATTGGTGACGACAAGCAACGCCAGAGTCAGGAAATGATGGCGTTGTATAAAGCTGAGAAGGTTAACCCGTTGGGCGGTTGTCTGCCGCTGGTTATCCAGATGCCAATCTTCCTGGCGTTGTACTACATGTTGATGGGTTCTGTGGAATTGCGCCATGCGCCGTTCGCACTGTGGATCCATGACTTGTCTGCGCAAGACCCGTACTACATCCTGCCGATCCTGATGGGTCTGACGATGTTCTTCATTCAGAAGATGTCGCCTACCACTGTGACCGACCCGATGCAGCAGAAGATCATGACCTTTATGCCGGTCATCTTTACGGTGTTCTTCCTGTGGTTCCCGTCAGGCTTGGTACTGTACTATATCGTCAGTAACACAGTGACCATCATCCAGCAGCAGCTGATTTATCGCGGTCTTGAGAAACGTGGCTTACACAGCCGTGACAAGAAAAAGACCTGATAGCAATTAGCTAAAAGCTTACGAAAGGCGGTCATTTAGACCGCCTTTTTTCTTTTCTACTCAACGTCTGAGAGAGAACAATGAGCCATAACGAGACAATCGTTGCCCAGGCGACACCGCCGGGACGTGGTGGGGTCGGTATCCTGCGCGTCTCAGGCCTTCATGCCCGCGATGTCGCACAAGCGATTCTGGGCAAACTCCCTAAACCGCGCTACGCCGATTACCTGCCATTCCGTGATGCGGACGGCACCGTTCTGGATCAAGGCATCGCACTGTGGTTCCCGGGCCCCAATTCCTTCACGGGTGAAGACGTGCTGGAGTTTCAGGGTCACGGCGGCCCGGTTATCCTCGACTTGCTGTTAAAGCGTATCCTGGCCCTTCCAGGCCTGCGTATCGCAAGGCCTGGCGAATTTTCCGAGCGTGCATTTCTGAATGACAAACTGGATTTGGCTCAGGCCGAAGCCATTGCCGACCTGATTGATGCCAGCTCCGAGCAAGCAGCCCGTTCCGCATTAAACTCGCTTCAGGGTGCATTCTCTGCACGCGTAAACCATTTGGTTGAAGCGCTGACCCATCTGCGTATCTACGTCGAAGCAGCGATTGATTTCCCGGATGAAGAAATTGATTTTCTGTCTGACGGGAAGATTGAAGCGCAACTAAACCAGGTGATTGACGACCTGGACGCAGTACGCGCCGAAGCACGCCAGGGCAGTTTGCTGCGCGAAGGGATGAAGGTTGTGATTGCCGGGCGGCCAAACGCCGGGAAATCGAGCCTGTTGAACGCCCTTGCCGGACGTGAAGCGGCAATTGTGACGGACATTGCCGGAACAACGCGCGACGTGTTGCGCGAACATATCCACATTGACGGCATGCCGCTGCACATTATCGATACCGCCGGTTTGCGCGAATCTAGCGACGAAGTTGAGCGTATTGGTATCGAACGTGCGTGGAACGAGATCGAACAAGCTGACCGCGTGCTGTTTATGGTTGACGGCACAACGACTGATGCCACTGACCCGGCAGATATTTGGCCCGACTTTATTGCCCGTTTGCCTGCACGTTTGCCGATTACGGTGGTGCGCAACAAAGCTGATGTTACCGGTGAAACGCTGGGTCTGAGCGATGTGAATGGTCACTCACTTGTACGCCTTTCTGCGCGTACCGGTGAAGGTGTAGATGTGCTGCGCGATCATCTAAAACAGAGCATGGGCTTTGAAACCAACCTGGAAGGAGGTTTCCTGGCGCGTCGCCGTCACCTGCAAGCGCTGGAGCAGGCGGCAACCCACCTGCAACAGGGCAAAGCACAGCTTCTGGGTGCATGGGCCGGGGAACTGCTGGCGGAAGAGTTGCGTCTGTCCCAGATGAGCCTGAGCGAAATAACCGGTGAATTTACCTCTGATGATTTGCTCGGACGCATTTTCTCAAGCTTCTGCATCGGTAAGTGACAGACAAAAAGTAAGTACGTGCTTACTTTTTAATCATCCCGCAACGCGCATCGTGTTGCGGGATTTTTTATCATTAAACCCAAAGCATTCATACCATTGATCAGATTGACGGTTTTTTACACACTCCTGGCCGTGCGTTTCCTCTCTAAAAAATCTACAATCGAAAGTTAAGTACTTTGCCCATTATCAAGGAGAGACAAATGGCAACGCATTTCGCAAGATGGACGATCAACCCGAAATACCCCTTTTCGAACCGGCTGAATGAAGAATGTCATGCCCAGGCTCGCCAAATGCCCGAGCATCGCCGCTCACGCTTTTTAGCCTCCCGCAGCCTGCTGGCCGAATTACTGCACATGCTGTATGGCATTCAACAGCTACCGAAAATCATCACGACGCTCACAGGCCGCCCGCACTTTGCTGACTCTTCACTGATGGATTTCAGCATTGCTTATGCCGGAAACAAAGTCGGCGTGTTGGTGACAACCGAAGGGCGCTGCGGGCTGGATATCGAGATTAATCAGTCTTTTGGACACCTTTCCTCTATTGCTTCGGGTTCAAATTTCCGCAGCAATGAATCCATCTGGATTAACAATCAAAAAAATCCAGGTGAGGCGAAAGCACAGCTGCGTACGCTGCATCAAAGCGCGTTTAAGTTGACTGGCCGCGAAGAGAATTTACAGTTTCTGCCAGGTGCGGGGCGTATTCGCGTTAGCGATCAATCGAAAATTGAAGCAATCAGCGACGTAGAAGGGCTGTTGATATGGGGATGCGTGGTATCGCCTGCGATTGAAAAACTCAGTCTGTGGGAGTTTGAAAGCCCGCAGAATTGGCATAGCCTGTGGGATGTAAAAGCTCGCTACCGGGACCCCGATGGCAGCATTATTCGCTTAACCAGCATGTCGTCAGAAAAAGCGGTACACCAAAGCTGATCTTTCCTGAATGTCCTGACAAAAAGGAGTTTCTATGTCCGACACGTTAAAGATAGTCACGTTATTAGGTAGCCTGCGCCAGGGTTCGTTCAATGCCATGGTTGCCCGCACTCTGCCAGGGATCGCGCCAGCAGGAATGAGCATTGACGCGTTACCGTCCATTAAAGACATCCCGCTGTATGACGCTGATATGCAGCAAGAAGACGGCTTCCCAGCAACCGTTGAAGCGATTGCCGAACAAATTCGCGCCGCAGACGGTGTGGTGATTGTGACCCCGGAATATAACTATTCGGTGCCCGGTGGGCTGAAGAACGCTATCGACTGGCTGTCACGCTTACCGAACCAGCCGCTGGCGGGTAAACCGGTGCTGATTCAAACCAGCTCGATGGGCGCTATTGGCGGCGCACGCTGCCAGTATCACCTGCGCCAGATTCTGGTGTTCCTCGACGCGATGGTGATGAACAAACCTGAGTTTATGGGTGGCGTGATTCAGAACAAAGTGGATACGCAAACGGGCGAAGTGGTCGATCAAAGCACGCTCGACCATCTGTCTGGGCAGCTCGCCGCTTTCGGTGATTATATTCAACGCGTTAAAGCCTGACGCAAATCTGGCGCGTTGCTATTTTGCCAGGGCGCGCCACATCGACTCAAACCCCAACGCTTTATAGTCGCTAGCGTGTTCCGGTTCACGGCTGGCAAATTCCATCGTCGTTTCTGCCAGTGAAGAAAAAATGGCGTCGCTAAAAGCACGATACGGGCCGCTGCTAAAATCTTTCAGGATTGATTGCGAACAGATCTCACGCATTTCCGGGAACATATCACTCACTTTTTGCTTCGTTTCTTCGCCTATCTTGTCGCTCACAGATAACTGACGAATCGCCCGATGTGACTGAGGGTTGCGGATTGCCCAATCGATATAACTGTTCCATATATGACGGGTATTTTCTTTCGGGTCTTTTACCGACTTATCACGAGTAGCCAGCATCGCCCCGCATAAGCCTTGTTTCAGGTGGAGATAAAGGTCGTTTAGCAAATCATCCTTCGTGGAAAAATAGCGAAACAAAGTGCCTTCCGCCACACCAGCGCCACGGGCAATCTGCGCGGTAGACGCCACAATTCCCGACTGGCCAATGGCGATAGTCGCCGCTTCCAGTAACGCCAGTTTTTTATCTTCACTCTTCGGACGAGCCACAACGCTTTACCCCATAGATACTGAAAACCGAATTGAATCATGCCGACTTCGCCACTGCAACGCTGAATATCCCAGTTTGAAAAGCAACTTGACGATAATCACTTCCTATCTATAATGAGTGCTTACTCACTCATTATCAAGTTTTTCAGCATCGTGCCAGTGGATGGGACGACTATGCGGGCCAGGATATGAAACGTCTCTCTTTATGCGCGGTTATTATTATGTTGATTGCAGCAGCAGCCAGTTTACCTTTTGTCCTGAATGCCGGATTTGGCCAGGCTCCGCAGGGAGAAGGTTTAAGTTTAGTCGAACGCTCTGCAAATTACGTGGACGGGCAGTTCCGCAACCAGGTTCCTACGCTCAACTATACCGGGCAGAAAAGTAAGCTGGCGGCTTTGTGGGGGTTTTTAACTACACGAACTGAAAATGCGCGCCCGCAACAACCGTTGCCGTTGGTAAAAACCGATCTTGCTAGTCTGCCGCTGGAACAGGACACGATGGTCTGGCTCGGCCACTCCTCGTGGTACATCCAGCTCGCCGGAAAACGCATTCTGATCGATCCGGTATTCAGTAATTACGCCGCACCCTTTTCGTTCCTGAATAAAGCCTTTGCAGGGGATTACCCGTGGACGGCGGAGTCGATGCCCGAAATCGATCTGCTGATTATTTCCCACGACCATTACGATCATCTGGATTACGCCACGATCAAGGCGCTGAAACCGAAAATTCGCCAGGTGATTACGCCGCTGGGTGTCGGTTCGCATCTGCGTTACTGGGGCATAAATAGCGACATCATTCATGAAAAAGACTGGAATCAGTCGGTAAAAGTCTCGAATGAGCTAACCGTGCATGTTTTACCTGCTCGCCATTTCTCTGGCCGCAGCCTGAAAAGCAACCAGACGTTGTGGGCAAGTTTTATGTTCGTCACCAATGACCACAAAGTGTATTACAGCGGCGACACCGGCTACGGGCCACATTTCAAAGCGATTGGTGAGCAGTTTGGTTCTGTGGATTTGGCCATCATGGAGAACGGTCAGTACGACGAGGACTGGAATAACATTCATATGATGCCCAATGAGACAGCGCAGGCAGCCGTTGAGCTTAATGCTCGCGCCGTATTGCCGGGTCACGCGGGGCGCTTTGTACTGGCAAAACACACCTGGGATGCGCCGTACAAAAGCCTGGAAGAAGCGAGCGTCGGCAAAAACTTCCGCCTGTTAACACCAAAGCAGGGCGAGCCTGTTCGGGTGAATGACAACACACAGCAATTTAGCGCCTGGTGGGAATCTACCAGTGCCATGTAAGCGAAGCGCGCAGGGGGCCAAATGACAATTTCCGCTCAGGTTATCGACACAATTGTTGAATGGATTGACGATAATTTGCATCAACCATTACGTATTGATGATATTGCCGATCACGCAGGTTATTCGAAGTGGCACTTGCAGCGATTGTTTATGCAGTACAAAGGCGAGAGTCTCGGAAAATATATTCGTGACCGTAAATTACGGCTGGCAGCGCGTGATTTACGCGATACCGACAACAGGGTTTACGATATTGGCTTGAAGTATGGTTTTGATTCGCAGCAGACGTTTACGCGTATTTTCACGCGAACGTTTCATCAGCCGCCAGGGGCATATCGCAGACAAAATAATAGCCAGTCGCAATGACTGGCTATTTTCTTTTAACTCATAACAACAGCAACTAGAGAGCGTCGATAAACACAATCTTCAGGATGAACAGCAGCGCCACAATAATCACGCAAGGGCTAAGTTCACGCCAGCGACCGGTACCCAGTTTCATCACGCAGTAAGAGATGAAGCCCAGTGCGATACCTTCGGTGATTGAGAAGCTAAATGGCATCATCACGGCGGTAATAAACGCCGGAACTGCTTCGGTCAGGTCATCCCATTTCACGCGAGACAGGCTGGAGGTCATCAGCACGCCAACGTAAATCAGTGCGCCCGCTGCGGCATAAGCAGGAACCATTCCGGCCAGTGGCGACAGGAAGATAACCAGCAGGAACAGCAGACCAACGATAACCGCAGTCAGACCAGTACGCCCACCCACAGACACGCCAGAAGTACTTTCGATATACGCAGTAACTGATGAAGTCCCGATAAATGCGCCAGCAACAGAAGAGACACTATCAACGTACAGCGCTTGCTTCATGCGTGGGAATTTACCTTTTTCGTCAGCCAAACCTGCTTTATCTGTCACGCCAATCAGCGTGCCGGATGAGTCGAACAGGTTAACCAGCATGAAGGAGAAGATGACGCCTGCCAGCCCGATATTCAGGGAACCGGCTAAATCTACCTGGCCGACAACGGAAAGCACGCTTGGAGGTGCTGAGACAATACCGTGGTATTGCACATCGCCCATCATCCAGCCCAGCAGCGTCGTCACCACAATGGAAACCAGCACGGCGGCGTGAATATTACGCGAGGCCAGGATTGCGATGATAAAGAAGCCCAGCGCGCCCAGCAGTACGCTGTGCGAAGTCAGGTTACCGATAGTCACCAGCGTGTCTTTGTTAGCCACGATAATTCCGGCGTTTTTCAGGCCCATCATACCGATGAACAGACCGATACCGCTGGTAATCCCCACACGCAAGCTCATAGGGATATTCGCGATCATCCAGTAGCGAACGCGGAAGATGGTCAGCAACAGCAGGCCTGTAGCGCCCCAGAAGATGGCACCCATACCGACTTGCCAGGAGATACCCATCGCCCCAACAACCACAAAGGCGAAGAACGCATTCAGGCCCATTGCCGGAGCCAATGCTACTGGCAGGTTGGCGAAAATACCCATCAGGATGCTACCCAATGCGGCAATCAAACAGGTGGTGACAAAAACGGCCTGGGTATCCATACCAGCGGCGCCAAGGATCTGCGGGTTGACGAAAACGATATACACCATCGTCAGGAAGGTCGTAAGACCGGCGATCACTTCAGTGCGGGCCGTGGTGCCGTGTTCGCGCAGTTTAAACACGCGCTCGAGCAGCCCCGGATTTGCGGCCGGAGTAGATTGTGGTTGGCTCATTAGTCTTAATTCCGAACATTGAGAGGGAAAATCCGTCGCTATCCTATACCAAAAATTACAAAACATAATGACCCACGACCATTTTTTTTCATTGAATTTTCTTATACGGCAACGATTGCGTACCGCAAAAATTGCGCAAATTGGGTAAGATGGCCCTTCACTCTAATAAAAGGAAGCGGTATGTCCCGGATAGATGCGGTGTTCTTCGACTGCGATGGCACACTGGTTGATAGTGAGGTTATTTGCTCCAAAGCCTACGTGCATATGTTTGCGCAATACGGCATTGAACTTGCGCTCGAGGAGGTATTCAAGACCTTCAAGGGGATCAAGCTCTACGAGATCATCGACACTATCAATGCCCGATATGGAGTGAACCTGGCGAAAGAAGAGCTGGAGCCGGTTTATCGCGCAGAAGTTTCACGGCTGTTTGATAGCGAGCTGGTAGAGATTGAAGGCGCGGCGGCGTTAATTGCGCAAATCAAGGTACCGATGTGTATCGTTTCCAACGGCCCAGTGAGCAAGATGCAGCATTCTCTGGGTAAAACCGGCATGCTCGAGCATTTCCCGGACAAACTGTTCAGCGGCTACGATATTCAGACGTGGAAACCCGATCCGGCATTAATGTTCCATGCCGCCGACGCCATGCGTGTAGATGTGAAAAACTGTGTGCTGGTGGACGATTCAATGGCCGGTGCGCAATCGGGCATTGCCGCAGGAATGGAAGTTTTCTATTTTTGCGCCGACCCTCATAACAAGCCGATTGAGCATCCTAAAGTGACGACGTTTACTGACCTGGCGCAGTTGCCAGAATTATGGCGCGCACGTGGCTGGGATATTACGAGCTAATTTATCGGGCGGGTAAGCGATCGTTACCCGCCTTTTTGAGCTTAGGTACTCTGACGTAACTCAATCTGGTAGCTAAATTGCTCAACCCGAGACTCTTCTAATTCATCATCGTTGTTGTCATTCAACAGCTCAATCAGCAGTTTACCCGCCTCTTTGCCCATTTTTTTGTAATCAATACGGATAGACGTCAGCGTCGGATGCGTTTGATCGCAACTGTCTGAGCCGTCGAGGCAAGCCACCGCAAGGTTGCCAGGGATTTTCAGCAAACGCCGCTGGCATTCAAACATCATTCCCAGCGCAATTTCTTCATGACTGCAAATCACCGCATCCAGTTCTGGCTGGCGCAGCAGCATTTCTGCTAAAGCATAACGGCCAAACTGCAAGCTGGCGGCGTCCGGCGTGGTCATGACTTGATCAGAATTCTTATAACGGTTGAGCATCGCTTTATGCCAGCCATTCAATTGCTGGCGTTGCAGGCGGTTGTCCATATGCGCGCCGATAAAACCGATATTTTTATAGCCTTGATCCAGCAGGTGTTCAGTCAGCTTATGTGCCGCCTCAAAAAATGCTGTTTCGAGGGTAATCTGCGCCTGGCTGAAAGGAGAGCCCACCACGTTTATGGTCGGAATGTTCATCCGCTCGAGTATTTGATACGTCTTTTCAGCCAGTTGTGAGCCAAAAATAACCAACGCCGCCGGGTTGCTTTGCAGCAGCGTCATCAGGATTTCAGCTTCTTTATGCTGGTTATGCTCATGGCAGCCCAGCAGCAGCTGGTATTCATTTTTATTCAGCACTTGCTGCAATGACTGCATAAAGCGTGAACTGGATTTGTCGGTCAAAGAAGGGATCAGCACGGCGACGGTATCACTGTGGCCGGAAGCCAGTGCTCCTGCAGCCTTATTAGGGATATACCCCAATTCTTCCACCGCTTGTTCTATCTTCTCCCTCAGCTTGTCAGAAACCTGTTCCGGCGTTCTGAGCGCTCGGGAAACGGTCATGGTTCCGACGCCTGCAAAGTTGGCGACTTCTTGCAGTGTGACTCGTCCTGTACCACGGCGCTTACGCGTCTTTTCCATTCCGGCTCCCATGGAAACTACAACTATCTGTTTTCATTATTTTTATTTCACCGTCTATCTTTCCAGTCTTTGCCCACGGTAGCAAATATCCTATCGCATTGTATATGCGGGAACCGGATATAGCCAAAGTGCAGCGGCAGAGAAATGATAGCGTTATCACAAGTATTGATAGCGCTATCAGGTAGCGCTATCAAATGCGACAACCATCACATTAATGGATGCATAAAAAATCTACTCTCCTGTTAATTATCATCGGGAGTCATCAATCGCATGTTAAAAGATCTATTAAATGCAGAGGTCGTTCAGGTCGTAGAACAGGCTAAAGATTGGCGGGAAGCCGTGGCGATTTCATGCCGTCCGTTGATTGAAAATGGTTCTATCGAGCCGCGTTATGTTGATGCGATCTATCGCTCTCACGAAGCTATCGGCCCGTACTACGTGGTTGGCCCAGGCATTGCGATGCCTCATGCACGACCAGAAGAAGGGGCTAACAAGCTGTCATTAGCGCTGACCCTGATCCCTTCAGGTGTGAATTTTGATGCCGATGAAAACGATCCGGTGAAATTACTGATTGTGTTGGCTGCAACCGACAGCACCAGCCACATCGAAGCGATTTCTCAGCTCGCCCAATTATTCGATAACGAACAAGACATTCAGGCCATTTTGACGGCCAAAACGACGCAAGACATTTTGTCCGTCATTGCGCGCTATTAATCCAGGGGAACAATTATGAAAATTACAGTGGTTTGCGGTAACGGTTTAGGCACCAGCCTGATGATGGAAATGAGCATTAAAAGCATTCTGAAAGATCTGTCCGTCAGTGCGGATGTTGATCACGTCGACCTCGGTTCCGCCAAAGGGACGCCGAGCGATATTTATGTCGGCACCAAAGATATCGCAGAGCAGTTAGTCGCGCAGTCTGTGGCGGGCAAAATCGTCTCGCTGGAAAACATGATTGATAAAAAAGCCATGAGAGAACGTTTGTCCGTGGCATTAACCGAGTTAGGCGCACTGTAAGCAGGGGTCGATATGGATTTCTTTCGTTTTTTGATGAGCGATGTGCTTTCCGAACCCGCGGTGCTGGTCGGTTTAATCGCCTTGATTGGTCTGATTGCACAGAAAAAACCGGTGACCGAATGCATTAAAGGCACCGTCAAAACCATTATGGGTTTTGTGATTTTAGGCGCGGGTGCGGGTTTGGTGGTGTCGTCACTGGGTGACTTCGCAAACATCTTCCAGCACGCCTTTGGTATTCATGGTGTCGTACCGAACAATGAAGCCATTGTTTCCGTAGCGCAAAAAAGCTTCGGTAAAGAAATGGCGATGATTATGTTCTTCGCTATGGTCATCAATATTCTGATTGCCCGTTTCACACCGTGGAAATTCATCTTCCTGACCGGTCATCACACGTTATTTATGTCGATGATGGTGGCGGTGATTCTGGCAACCGCAGGCATGAGCGGCGTTACGCTTATCGCCGTTGGTTCTCTGGTTGTTGGCGTGGCAATGGTCTTTTTCCCAGCCATTGCGCATCCGTACATGAAGAAAGTGACCGGTTCTGACGACGTCGCCATCGGCCACTTCTCAACGTTATCTTATGTGCTGGCCGGTTTCATCGGCAGCAAGTTTGGTAATAAAGAACACTCGACTGAAGACATGAATGTGCCGAAAAGTCTGCTGTTCTTGCGCGACACGCCGGTAGCTATCTCCTTTACCATGAGCATCATCTTCCTGGTGACGTGCCTGTTCGCTGGTGCAGATGTGGTGAAAGAGCTGAGCGGCGGTAAAAACTGGTTCATGTTCTCCATCATGCAGTCCATTACCTTCGCAGCTGGCGTGTACATCATTCTGCAAGGTGTGCGCATGGTGATTGCCGAGATTGTCCCAGCGTTCAAAGGTATTTCTGACAAACTGGTTCCGAATGCTAAGCCAGCGCTCGATTGCCCGGTCGTCTTCCCTTATGCACCTAACGCGGTGTTGGTTGGCTTCCTGAGCAGCTTTGCAGCAGGTTTAATCGGTATGTTCGCGTTGTATCTGCTGAACATGACCGTGATTATTCCAGGCGTGGTACCGCACTTCTTCGTAGGTGCAGCGGCAGGGGTATTCGGTAATGCAACGGGTGGGCGTCGTGGGGCTATTTTGGGTGCCTTCGCTCAAGGCCTGTTGATTACCTTCCTGCCAGTATTCTTGCTGCCAGTGCTGGGTGATATCGGCTTTGCTAACACCACCTTTAGTGATGCTGACTTTGGTGCGCTAGGTATTTTGTTAGGGATTATCGTTCGCTAATATTTTGACCTGACCGTTCACCAACAAAAACGCCAGCGATTCGCTGGCGTTTTTGTTTATTGTGGATTCCACACCAACGTATTTTAATCATCCCTTATTATTTGCTTTAGTTTTGCTAATATACGAAAGCGGATTAAAGCCAATTTATCAACTTTATTTACTATTTCCTGATGTAGATAGCTTTTTTCCTGAAACCATGACTGTAGTCTTTATCCTTTGTGTTCATAAGGATTTGAATGATGATTAGAGCATTGGCTAATCTTGGCGGTCGCTCTGAAGCAGGAGTCGCTTATCGCCACAGTGTGGAAAATATTAACTTACCTATTCAGGTGGATTGATTATGCCTGTTTATTATGTCGGCACCCGTATTAACTCGAATGTTCCGCCGAGTTACATTCTGTATGATTTATGTATTTACCGGATGGACTCAAAAAGAAATAAACTCCCTATTGTGGATGTGAAACAACAACCACTACAGGATAATTATGAAACCCAACCTCATGTAACGGAAAACATCAGCGAACCATTTTCAACTATCTATATAATGGAGGTCACACTTTACCGGAAATCGATGCTTAAAACGGAATGTGTTTCTCCTACCCCGTTTACCCGGATGTATACACTGGCAGAATTTGCTTCTGGTAAAGCCTGGTCTCCCGTTAAGCGCGAAAACCCTTGTTACTTCCAATCAACAGGAACCGCAAAACTAAAAAGTGAAGGCGGTAATACAGTTGTTGTAAACATATCTAAACCGGAAAGACCTTTTATTGCAAAGGAATATCCGATTGGTAGTCCCCAGGATCCGTTTGAGAAAAATAAAGTCGCGCAGCAAATAAACAATAGATTAAATTTGATTGATTTCCCTTATCAAAATGCTGCCAGTGTATGTGGCCCTGCAGCATTTTTTTATTGCCTGCAAAAAGATCGTCCTGATGTGTATGCACAAGCAGCAAACGAGCTATGGCAGTATGGGAAAACTAAAATTGGTGATCTTGAAGTCATACCAAGTAATAGTTGCCGTCACCCTTCTGGTTCATTTTTCTATAGTAATGGAAAACAAAAAATATCTGGTCTTGACTGGATAACGCTGGTTGGTTTGAGGGATTCAGAAAATACCGTATTAAGCTTTGATGCTCTCGATTCACCTTTCGCTGGAATTACAATGTGGCAAACACTAACTCAATGGTTTGAGAAGGCTGGCTATGAACTAGTTTTCAGTAATGTTGGAATTACCCAAGCAGGGATTAAGGGTATTAACGATTTCAATAATTATATAAATAAAGGCTACAAGGTCGTTACATTAATTAATGATGGACTTTTGGAGTTTAGTGACTCTACATCAACTATACCTACTCACTGGATTGTCTGGGAGGGACCAGTAACACAACATTCTAATGGAACGATGCACTTAACTTTATTTTCATGGGGGAATGTGAGTGATCAGATAAAAAACGGAGCAGTTCAGTCATTTTTCATTAAAAGATTTTTCGGGGGGATGGTTTTTAAACCATTGAAATAAAAATGTTAATTTCACGCGTGATTTTCATTCCTTGCCTGCTTTGTTTATCAGCATGTGCGTTATTAAGCCCCAAAGCAGAATATATTCCTGACAATGGTGCATTAAAGGATGCGACAGTTGGTATAGCTTATTTATTAAAGATCGATATAGTTGGGGGGAAGGTAATTAAACAAAGTTCATCAATATTAATTACTCCTGATGATGCTGGGATTTCTTTGCATAATTGTCAATTGCCAGCATGGAGAGTCAAAAACATGAAACCAATGGATAGCAATAATTATAACTGTGTAGAGATATATGGCACTCCAACCAAGCCTGGTATTATAAAAATAAATATTAGTGGTGGAATGTATGGGAATATGTTTGTCCCCGCCAGCGAATTCAGCAAGGACTACACATTAAAAATTAATCAGCCATGAATTTGAGTGAGCGAAGGGATTTTCTAAGATCCTTTTGCTCCTTGTGCACCTCAATAAAAATAAATTTATCTCGCTGGATCATTTAGAGTGATTTCACTGACTAGAAATCACTCTAAGAAGAATCTATAAACATATTTATTGGAGGAGTGGTTTTCAAACCATTTAAATAAAAATGTTAAATTTACGCGTAATTTTAATGCCTTGTATATTCTGTTTGTCTGCATGTACGTTATTAAGTCCTAAAGCAGAATATGTCCCCGATAATGAAGAATTAAAAGATGCTACGGTGGGTGTTCCTTATCTTTTTAAAATAAGTGTTATCGGGGGGAGGGTTACAGGGGGTTGGTACCGACCAAATCCTGATTACAAGCCGGGTTTGGTTTCACCAGAAGACACTGGTATTTTCCTGCGTAACTGTCAGTTACCACAGAAAAAAACAGAGTCTTCGTTGCCCAAGGAACGCCTGTATAATGGTAATTGCGTTGAGGTTTATGGCACACCAACAAAACCAGGTGTAATAAAAATAAACATCAGCGGAGGAATGTATGGAAGTATGATCGCTCCTGCTAGCAAATTCAGCAAGGACTACACATTAAAAATTAATCAGCCATGAATTTGAGTGGGCGAAAGGATATTTTAATATTGTTTCGCCCAATGTGTAATTACGACAAGCATACTGTAATCCTAATTAGGTTGAGTCCAACACTTTCAGCAATAGTTGATTGAAAATAATAACAACACTGAATGTATGGCACTGTGCGGTCGCTTACTTGGGGGTTGGATGTATTGAAAGGTACGGAGCAAAAAGTGCATATCGCTGGAATATTATTTGAAATGGTGAATATGCTGGTCGACGACTTAAAAGCCCCCCGTTTTATAGATACCGATGCGGGTTTGGCGATGATTAGCGGTGAGAAGGTTTCTGTAATGCATTGAGTAAATACCCTCACCCAACTCGATTATTCGAACCAGGTGAGGCAATAAATCACTCTTTCGGGTCTTTCCCGGCCAGTAGCTTATCCAGTTCGTCGCCACCGACATGGCGGAAGTCCTGCCCTTTGACGAAGTAGAAAATAAACTCGCAGATATTCTGGCAGCGGTCGCCGATACGTTCGATAGAACGCGCGCAGAACAGCGCGGTCAGCACGCTTGGAATGGTTCGAGTATCTTCCATCATATAAGTCATCAACTGGCGCACGATGCCTTCATATTCCTGGTCAACTTTCTTATCTTCACGATAGATACGCACTGCTTCGTCGAGATCCATACGCGCGAACGCATCCAGCACATCATGCAGCATTTGCACGGTGTGACGGCCTAATGATTCGAGGCTAACCAACAGCGGTTGGTGCTGCTGGGAGAATTTCTCCAGCGCCGTGCGGCAGATTTTATCGGCTACGTCACCGATACGTTCCAGTTCAGAAATCGTTTTGATGATCGCCATCACCAGGCGCAAGTCGCTGGCGGTTGGCTGGCGCTTAGCGATGATGCGCACGCAGGCTTCATCGATGGCGACTTCCATCATATTCACTTTCTGGTCACCCTCGATGACGCGCTTTGCCAGCTCGCCATCCTGATTGTGCATGGCGGTGATGGCATCAGAAAGCTGCTGCTCCACCAGCCCACCCATCGTCATAACCTGGGTGCGGATATATTCCAGCTCGGCGTTAAACTGGCCGGAGATGTGTTTGTTGAGATTGAGGCTATCCATTGTATTCTCCCGGATCAACCGTAGCGGCCAGTAATGTAATCTTCAGTCTGCTTTTTCGCAGGCGTGGTAAACAGCGTGTCGGTTTGGCTAAATTCAATCAGCTCACCCAGGTACATAAATGCGGTGTGGTCTGAGCAACGCGCCGCCTGCTGCATGTTGTGAGTCACGATAACCACGGTGTAATCCTGTTTCAGCTCGGTGATCAGTTCTTCGATACGACCGGTGGAAATCGGGTCCAGCGCTGAGCACGGTTCATCAAGCAGCAACACTTCCGGGCGAATCGCAATACCGCGGGCAATGCACAGACGCTGCTGCTGGCCGCCGGAGAGACTGTATCCGCTCTGGTGCAATTTATCTTTGGTTTCATTCCACAATGCGGCTTTGGTCAAAGCCCACTGCACACGCTCATCCATGTCGCTGCGTGACAGTTTTTCGAACAGACGCACACCGAAAGCGATGTTGTCGTAAATCGACATTGGGAATGGCGTCGGCTTCTGGAACACCATGCCGACTTTGGCGCGCAGCAGGGCGATGTCCTGGTTCTGGGTGAGGATATTTTCCCCATCCAGCAAAATCTCACCTTCTGCACGCTGCTCTGGGTAGAGCGAGTACATTTTGTTAAATGTACGCAGCAGGGTGGATTTACCACAACCTGACGGGCCAATGAACGCGGTAACCTGGTTTTTAGCGATATCCAGATTGATGTCTTTCAGGGCGTGGAACTTGCCGTAATAGAAGTTCAAATCACGAACCTGAATTTTGCCTGAGGCGGTATCAACCATACTCATCTGTTTCTTAATCTCCATCCGACGCCGCCGTTGCCGCGCCGTAAAATTTAACCGTGTTTACTCTTTGAGAAAATCACGCGCGCCGCAATGTTCAGCAGCAGCACACAAAGCGTAATAATCAGAACGCCAGCCCAGGCTAACTGTTGCCATTCGGCAAACGGGCTCATCGCAAATTTGAAAATAGTGACCGGCAAGTTAGCCAGCGGCTGCATCATGTCGGTGCTCCAGAATTGGTTGGAGAGCGACGTGAACAGCAGTGGGGCCGTTTCACCCGCGATACGTGCAATCGCCAGTAATACCCCGGTAATAATCCCGGAAACAGACGCCTTGAGCGTAATCGCAGAAATCATTTTCCACTTTGGCGTACCCAGTGCGTAAGCCGCTTCGCGCAGGCTATCTGGCACCAGTTTCAGCATGTTTTCCGTAGTACGAATAACGATGGGCACCTGTAACAGCGCCAGCGCAATAACCCCGGCCCAGCCAGAGAAGTGTTGCATTTTCGCCACCACGATGGTGTAGACGAACAAACCCACCACGATTGACGGTGCAGAAAGCAGGATGTCGTTAATAAAACGAATGACTTCTGCCAGCGCGGATTTGCGGCCGTACTCGGCCAGGTAGATACCCGCCATAATACCCAGTGGGGTGCCAATGACGGTCGCCCACAGGATTAACAGGCCGCTACCCGCAAGGGCGTTTGCTAAACCACCACCCGCCGTATTTGGCGGCGGCGTCATTTCGGTAAACAGTGCGATAGACATGCCGTCGATACCGCGAGTCACCGTTGCGAACAAAATCCACACCAACCAGAACAGGCCAAACGCCATCGTTCCCATTGAAAGTGTCAGAGCAATGCGGTTTTTGAACCGGCGCTTAGCCTGCATTTTGCGGCGAGATTCCGCCAGCGCCGCGCGGCTTTGCATTTCCATTGTCGTCATGAGCGCGCTCCTTCATTCTTCGCCAGACGCATAACCATGAACTTGGAGATAGCCAGTACGATAAAGGTGATAACAAACAAAATCAGGCCAAGTTCCATCAGCGCTGCGGTGTGCAGGCCAGATTCCGCTTCAGCAAATTCGTTCGCCAGAGCTGAGGTAATGCTGTTGCCCGGCATATACAGCGAGGCGCTGTCGAGCTGGTAGGTGTTGCCGATGATAAAGGTCACCGCCATGGTTTCACCCAGAGCACGACCCAGACCCAGCATCACGCCACCAATCACGCCGTTTCGGGTAAACGGTAAAACGATGCGCCAGATAACTTCCCATGTGGTGCAGCCAATGCCGTAGGCCGACTCTTTCATCATCACAGGGGTTTGTTCGAATACATCACGCATTACAGCCGCAATGTAAGGGATGATCATGATGGCCAGTATCACGCCTGCGGCGAGAATACCGATACCGAACGCCGGGCCGGAGAACAATTCACCGACAATCGGTACAGAAGAAAGCACGTTGCCGACCGGTTCCTGGAAGTATTTCGCAAACAGCGGCGCAAAGATGAACAGGCCCCACATGCCATAGACAATACTTGGGATAGCAGCCAGCAGTTCGATGGCGATACCCAGCGGGCGGCGCAACCAATTTGGTGCCAGCTCTGTCAGGAACAGCGCGATGCCGAAGCTGACTGGAACGGCGATTAACAGCGCAATGAACGAGGTCACCAGCGTGCCGTAAATCGGTACCAGCGCACCGTAAATGTCGTTAGGGGCATCCCACTCTTTGGTCCACAAGAACGAGAAACCAAACTTCTGGATGCTCGGCCAGGAGGAGATGATCAGGGAGATGATAATTCCGCCCAGCAGAAATAGCACAATCAGCGCAGCCAGTTTTACTAGCACGCTGAAAATGACATCACCTTGTTTGCCAGGGGCTTTGAACACCGGCTTACTTACTGCCATAGCTTACTCTTTTAGTTTAAATGCGTTTCTTACGAAATGTCGGATGTCGCTTACGCTAATCCGACCTACGAAAGCAGTTGTAGGGTGGATTAGCGTAAGCGACATCCACCATTTTCGTCAAAATAGACTTAGTACAGCGCCTTACCGGAGCTATCTTTCACGTTGGTTTTCCACGCTGCACGAACTTGTTCAACCACCGCGTCTGGCAGGGCTGCATAATCCAGGTCACTCGCCTGTTTTGCGCCATCTTTGTAAGCCCAGTCGAAGAACTTCAGCACTTCAGCGCCATGCTCTGGATTTTTCTGCTCTTTATGAACCAGGATGAACGTTGTGGACGTGATTGGCCACGCGCCGTCACCTTTCTGGTTAGTCAGATCCTGAGCGAATGTTTTGCTCCAGTCTGCACCCTTCGCCGCATTGGCAAAGTTTTCTTCCGTTGGGCTTACTGGCTTGCCATCAGCAGAAATCAGTTTGGTATAAGCCAGGTTGTTTTGCTTGGCGTAAGCATATTCAACATAACCGATTGAACCCGGCAGACGCTGAACGAACGCGGCGATACCGTCGTTACCTTTACCACCCAGACCCGTCGGCCAATTTACCGTAGAGCCAGAACCGATTTTAGATTTCCACTCTTCGTTCACTTTCGCCAGGTAGCTGGTGAAAACGAAGGAAGTACCGGAACCGTCAGCGCGACGCACAACGGCGATGTTCTGTTGTGGCAGTTTCATGCCTGGGTTGAGTTTAGCGATAGCTTCGTCATCCCATTTCTTGATTTTACCCAGGTAGATGTCACCGAGTGTTTTACCGTCGAGCACCAGCTCACCGGATTTCACGCCTGGCAGGTTAACCGCCAGAACAACGCCGCCGATGACAGTCGGGAACTGGAACAGCCCCTCTTGTTGTAGTTTTTCGTCAGACAACGGAGCATCGGATGCGCCGAAATCAACGGTGTTAGCAATAATTTGTTTAACGCCACCTGAGGAGCCAATACCCTGGTAATTAACTTTGTTACCCGTTGATTTATTGTAGGTATCTGCCCATTTGGCATACACCGGCGCAGGGAAGGTTGCACCAGCGCCAGTCAGGCTTGCAGCGGCGTATGCGCCGAAAGCACTCAGAGATAAGGTCGCGGCGACAACAGTTGCGACAGTGGTACGCATAACTTTCATAATGTCTCCTGCAGAGGTGAACGTAATTCGTTGTTTTGTGGATGCAGGATAGAAAATAGGACAGTTTGGTGACAGTTAAATGTACGAAGTATGACAGTTTTATGACAGGCCACTTTGGGACATATTTCCAACTGTCATATTCAGGATTCTGAGAGTTCAATCCGTTTCAATAGCTCGTCTTGTTCGTCGTGGCTCAAGTAGCGTGATTCCCCCAGCGGCAGCCCTTCCAGATGGATATTCATAATGCGGATACGTTCAAGTCGGGTAACTTCATAGCCGAAATATTTACACATCCGGCGAATCTGGCGATTCAACCCTTGAACCAAAGTAATACGAAATATCCGATCCGATTCTTTCGTCACTTTGCATTGTTTGGTTAACGTACCCAGTATGGGTACACCCGCGCATAAACCCGTAAGAAACTCGTCAGTCACCGGCTTATTGACGCTGACCACATACTCTTTTTCGTGATTGTTGCCCGCACGCAGAATTTTATTAACCACATCACCGTGATTGGTCAGCAAAATGAGCCCCTGCGAATCTTTATCCAGGCGCCCTATAGGGGAGATACGTTGGTCGCCGTTAATAAGAACGCTGATATTATCTCGCACGCTCTTTTTCATCGTTGTGATGATACCAACAGGCTTATTCAACGCGATCAGCACCAGGCCGTTGTCATCTCGCGGCTCAATAAGCTGGTCATTCACTTTCACCACATCACCGGCAAAGACCTGAGCACCAAAACTGACCTGCCTACCGTTAATAAAAACACAGCCCTGTTCGACGTAGCGATCGGCTTCACGGCGAGAGCAAACACCGCTATCGCTAATGTATTTATTAATTCGAATGCAAGATTCAGTCAGCATCGCACTGTGTACCTCTGTAAAAAGGCGAACTATACACACATAAGTAAAAAAGCGCCCACAAGAGGCGCTTTAGGTTTTAAGAGATAACGCAGAAAGTTATTCTACGGTGACTGATTTCGCCAGGTTACGCGGCTGATCAACGTCGGTGCCTTTAATCAGCGCGACGTGATAAGACAGCAACTGCAACGGTACGGTGTAGAAGATTGGTGCGATCACTTCTTCTACGTGCGGCATCTTAATTATGTGCATGTTATCGCTGCTGGTAAAACCGGCATCCTGATCGGCGAAGACATAAAGATGGCCGCCACGAGCACGGACTTCTTCGATGTTCGATTTCAGTTTTTCCAGCAGTTCGTTGTTAGGCGCCACAACGATAACCGGCATATCTGCATCAATCAGCGCCAGCGGGCCGTGTTTCAGCTCACCTGCGGCATACGCTTCAGCGTGAATATAAGAGATCTCTTTAAGCTTCAGCGCACCTTCCATTGCGATTGGGTACTGATCGCCACGGCCTAAGAACAACGCGTGATGCTTGTCGGAGAAGTCCTCAGCCAGCGCTTCAATGCGCTTGTCCTGGGACAGCATCTGCTCGATACGGCTCGGCAGCGCCTGTAAACCATGAACGATGTCTTGCTCAACGGCAGCATCGACACCTTTCAGGCGGCTCAGTTTCGCCACCAGCATCAGCAAAACGGTAAGCTGAGTGGTAAATGCTTTGGTCGAGGCCACGCCGATTTCCGTGCCTGCATTGGTCATCAATGCCAGGTCGGATTCACGTACCAGAGAAGAACCCGGAACGTTACAAATCGCCAGCGAGCCTAGATAACCCAGCTCTTTAGACAAACGCAGCGCCGCCAGGGTATCCGCCGTTTCACCAGATTGCGACAAGGTGATCATCAGGCTGTTACGGCGAACCGCTGATTTGCGGTAACGGAATTCAGAGGCAATTTCTACGTCACACGGTACGCCTGCCAGTGATTCGAACCAGTAACGTGAAACCATGCCGGAGTTATAGGACGTCCCGCACGCGACAATCTGAATGTGCTCAACCTGAGACAGCATTTCGTTGGCTTTCGGGCCAAGCTCAGAGAGATCAATTTCACCGTGGTTAATGCGCCCAGTCAGGGTGTTTTTAATCGCGTTCGGTTGTTCGTAGATCTCTTTTTGCATGTAGTGGCGATAAATACCTTTGTCGCCCGCGTCATACTGCAAATTAGATTCGATGTCAGGGCGTTTAACCTGCTCACCTTTGGTATCAAACACGGTGACTGAACGGCGAGTCACTTCTGCGATGTCACCTTCTTCCAGGAAGATGAAGCGACGTGTTACCGGCAGCAATGCCAGTTGGTCGGATGCGATAAAGTTTTCGCCCATACCCAAGCCGATAACCATCGGGCTACCTGAACGGGCGGCCAGCAGAACGTCTGGATTGCGGGTGTCCATGATAACGGTGCCGTATGCACCGCGCAGCTGAGGAATAGTACGCAGTACGGCTTCACGCAGAGAACCACCTTGCTCCAGTTCCCAATGAACCAGGTGAGCAATCACTTCGGTATCTGTTTGCGAAACGAATGTGTAGCCACGACCCTGCAGTGCTTCGCGCAGCGGTTCGTAGTTTTCGATAATACCGTTGTGTACCACCACAATATGGCTGGAAACATGTGGGTGAGCGTTAACTTCTGATGGTTCGCCGTGTGTCGCCCAACGAGTGTGAGCAATACCGGTGCCACCGTGCAGCGCAGTTTCTGCGGCTGCTTCAGCTAATTTATTCACTTTACCCAGACGACGCAGACGGGTCATATGACCTTTTTCGTCAACGACTGCCAGACCCGCAGAGTCATAACCACGGTATTCCAGACGGCGTAACCCTTCGAGAAGGATTTCAGCGATATCACGTTGCGCGACCGCGCCAACAATTCCACACATAAGATTAAATTCCTGATAATGGCGTTATGCCATGTGTTGTCGCTGACCTGTATGTTCCCGGTTATCCGGGGCCCCGAGCCTTGTAGAGAGTGGGGTTATAGTTTTGGTAGTGCTACGGGGCGGGTCATTTTCGAGAACAACCTTCACCCCAATCCTCTCCTCAAAGAGAGGGAAAAAAATAATTACTTCTTCTTAACCGGACGCTGCCAACCCTGAATATGGGTTTGCTTCACACGGCTGATAACTAATTCATCTTCGGCAACGTTACGAGTAACCGTAGTGCCTGCGCCGATGGTTGCACCGCGAGCGATGGTAACCGGAGCAACCAGCTGGCTGTCTGAACCCACAAAAACATCATCGCCGATGATCGTTTTGAATTTGTTCGCACCGTCGTAATTACAGGTAATGGTGCCAGCACCGATATTCACGTTGTCGCCAATTTCGGCATCACCCAGGTAGCTCAGGTGCCCGGCTTTAGAGCCTTTACCAAGGCGCGCTTTTTTCATTTCAACGAAGTTGCCAACGTGTGCGCCTTCTGCCAGTTCAGCGCCTGGACGCAAACGGGCAAATGGGCCGATGGTGCAGGCTACGGCGAGCGTCGCATCTTCTACAACGGAGTACGGGCTGATTTCACAGTCATCGCCAATCACGCTATTTTTGATTACGCAGCCGGTGCCAATTTTGACGCGGTGACCTAACGTCACAGAGCCTTCAATAATGACATTAGTATCAATTTCAACATCACGCCCGTGTGTCAGCTCGCCACGCAGGTCGAAACGAGCCGGATCGCGCAGCATAACGCCCGCCAGCAGCAGCTTATCGGCCTGCTCGCTTTGATAGACGCGCTCCAGACGAGACAGTTGCAGGCGGTTATTCACGCCTTCAACTTCGCTTAAACGATCGGGATGAACGGCGGTGATTTCACGCCCTTCGTGATGCGCCAGCGCGATAATGTCGGTGATATAGAATTCACCCTGCGCATTGTTGTTATCGAGTTTAGCCAGCCAGCGTTTCAGATCTGCGCCATTGGCCACCAGAATACCGGTGTTAATTTCGTCTATTTTACGCTGTTCTTCTGTCGCATCTTTATGTTCAACGATACCGACAACTTTGCCGTTTTCACGAGCAATACGGCCATAACCGGTTGGATCATCAAGTTTTACTGTCAGCAAACCAATGCCACCTTGCGGTTTCGCATCACGCAGGCGTTGCAAAGACTCAACGGACATTAGCGGCACATCGCCATACAGCATCAGAATGTCTTCGTCGTCAGCAAAGAAAGGTGCCGCTTGCTGCATCGCATGACCGGTGCCTAGCTGTTCAGCCTGTAGTACCCAGTTAAGGGAGCTATCACTGAGTGTATTTTTCAGCAAATCACCACCGTGGCCATAAACCAGATGCACGCGCTGCGCGCCTAATTTATTCGCCGCATCAATAACATGCTGAACCATCGGTTTCCCGGCAAGGGTATGTAACACCTTCGGGAGGTCTGAATACATGCGGGTCCCTTTGCCTGCGGCTAGGATAACCACGCTCATCGCACTGTTTGACATACGCGTCCTGACTTAAATTTGTGAGTGAAGTAAAACGATTTCACGTTGAAAATTCTACATATTTTGCAACAAAAAACGCGATGCCTAAAAAACAGGCTTCGGCGGTGTTTTTTGGGTGCCCATGCGCTCAATTGTAGTTGGATAAGTACCGAAAAAGTACATCTGAAATGATAAAAGCCATAGTTCTCTGTGGATTAACACTTCTTTTCGTCGGCAAACAAAGCTACCCCACATATTTGGTAGTTCGTGTTTTAAAAACTGGCCTTTGTGACAAACATAAAAGAAACAATGTTTCATTTTTATACATAATGGCGCCGACATTGATAAGGAGAATAAAAATGGCGTCAAAAATACCTCTGGCTCTTACGCTTTGTGGCGCGGCTTTATCGCTACCGGCGACCGCACAGCAACAACCCGTCTGGCATGCGATTGCATTTGGGCAATCAACAGACGTTAACTTTTCATCCAATGTATTACCTGAAAAAGTCGGTGTGAATAACGTAACGATTGATGGCAAAACGCTGGCAACCGCAGATGCAGCCGATCTTTCTAAACCCGTCACTATTGAAAGCCGTGGCGGTAAAATTGCCAACTCTCATGACGGGTTAACGTTCTTCTATACCGCACTACCCGCCAGCGAGAATTTTGTATTACAGGCAACGGTCACCGTCGATCAGTTTGGCCCTGAAAACGGAGCTAAACCCGCCGCGCAAGAAGGTGCCGGGCTACTGGTCAGGGATGTGTTAGGCAATCCGCGCCAGCAACCACTCAAAGAAGGATATGAAGAATTTCCTGCGGCATCCAATATGGTGATGAACGCCATAATGACTCAGGATAAAAAAGACGCAACGCGTGTCAAAATGCAGGCTATAGCGCGTGAGGGTATCACCCAGCCGTGGGGAAATACTGGCTCAACGATTTCGCGTAAAAACTACCAGGAAGCCATTGAGCTGAGCAAATCGCCGACTTTCCGCATGAAGCTCGAGCGAACCAATGAGGGTTTTGTGACTTCATGGGCTCCAGCCGGAAGCGACGCGTGGGTTTCTGAGAACGTAAAACGCGCGGATATCATCACAGCACAAGACAAAGGCCAGTATTACGTCGGTTTCTTTGCCTCCCGTAATGCAAAAATCACGGTTAGCGATGCATCGTTAGAAACCAGTGCAGCAAATACTGTCGCCTCCGCGCCTTTCGTTTCAAAAGCCTGGCCGGTGGTGATGCAAATTGCCTCTGCGCAGAAAAGCACCACCAGCAATTACGTGGTGCAGGCGCGAGCCAACTACGATGGCAACTTCACTGTTCGTCAGGATGAAGTCGTGATCGTTCAGGAAAAAGCGGCTAAGGCCGGAGAGATGTTCTCACTGCCAACTAAGCTCAAAGAGCAGAACAGCTTTACGGTTACCTTTACGCCCACCAGCGGAAAAGACAAAACACCAGTAAGCCAGAGCTTCGCTGTTGAGCAAATCAAAAACATGCAGGGTAATACGCTGTATGTCGCCCCAAATGGCACTTCAAGCAATGACGGTTCAAAATCTGCCCCATTGGATTTAGCCAGCGCCGTTTCACTGGTTGCTCCTGGCGGCAAAATCATCCTTAACAGTGGTGAGTACCCACTAACGACCATTAGCACTGCTGACAGTGGTTTGAAGGGCAAACTGAAAACCCTCGAAGCGGATGGCAAAGTGGTTGTCCGTGGTTTGCTGCTCGATGGTAACTACTGGCACGTTAAAGGCATTGAGGTGACCGATAAGAGTCTGCGCGTGCAGGGCAGCCACAACCTTATCGAAAGCGTTATCGCCTATAAGAATAACGACACGGGTATCCAGATTTCATCACCTGCTGATGTTGGCCGTCCGCTATGGGCAAGCTACAACAGAGTCGTTAACTCCGAATCGTTCAGTAATGAAGACCCAGGCAAGATCAATGCTGATGGATTTGCTGTGAAGATGCGTGTGGGTGACGGTAACCATCTTGAAGGTTGCTACGCACACGACAACATTGACGATGGCTACGACCTGTTTAACAAGATTGAAGACGGTGCGAATGGTGTTGTGGTGATCGAGAATTCAATTGCTCGCAACAACACTAGCAACGGTTTCAAACTGGGCGGGGAAGGGCAGCCTGTCGCGCATGAAATCCATAACAGCGTAGCCATTGGTAACCATCTCGATGGCTTTACCGATAACTTCAACCCTGGTGCGCTGGTGGTGGCAAACAACGTTGCAGTTGATAACCAACGCTTTAACTATATCTTCCGTCCAAGCCCATATGGCAGTGCTGAAACTCAGGGCAAGTTCACTGATAACATTTCACTGCGCAGTTCTGAAGGCAAATACGATGACGCTATTTCCGGGCGCGTAGACAGCAGCAACTACTTCATTCGGGATGGCAAAACGGAAAATAGTGAAGGTAAGCAACTGAGCGTTAAGGATTATCAATCTTTAACCTTGCCAGTGCCTTTGCAACGTAATGCAGACGGTTCGTTTAAAACCGGTGAGTTTCTGACAAAACAGTAAAAGAGTTGAGATGAAAAAAATGCCAGTCAGGGAAACCTGGCTGGCA
The DNA here is from genome assembly GCA_965119215.1 of uncultured Buttiauxella sp. GTDB lineage: Bacteria > Pseudomonadota > Gammaproteobacteria > Enterobacterales > Enterobacteriaceae > Buttiauxella. The sequence continues at coordinate 25,935 of CBCPKK010000024.1, read as the reverse complement.
TTTGTCTTTTCAAGCAGGTAGTTACATCGCTTTTCTGGTCAACTCGATAACACGAAGTTTCGCGATCGCTTTAGCCAGTTCAGCAGAAGCCTGAGCGTAGTCCACATCACCGTGGGAGCTGTGGATGCGCTCTTCCGCTTTACGCTTCGCTTCCAGGGCTCGAGCTTCGTCGAGATCCTGGCCGCGAATTGCGGTATCGGCCAACACGGTAACCGTGCCAGGCTGCACTTCCATCACACCACCAGACAAGTAGATGTACTCTTCTTGCCCGTGCTGTTTAACGATGCGGATCATACCAGGCTTAATGGCGGTGAGCAGCGGGGCGTGGCCAGGAAAAATACCCAGCTCACCTTCGCTACCCGTTACCTGGATCTTCTCGACCAGACCGGAGAACATTTGGCTCTCCGCGCTGACGACGTCCAGGTGATAAGTCATTGCCATGTCACCCTCCGATTAAGGCGTTAAAGTTTTTTAGCTTTCTCAACGGCTTCGTCGATAGTACCAACCATGTAGAACGCCTGCTCTGGCAGATGGTCATATTCGCCGTCCATGATGCCTTTAAAGCCACGGATAGTATCTTTCAGCGATACGAACTTGCCCGGAGAACCGGTAAAGACTTCTGCGACGAAGAATGGCTGAGACAAGAAGCGCTGGATCTTACGCGCGCGAGCTACAACCAATTTATCTTCTTCAGAAAGTTCATCCATACCAAGAATGGCGATGATGTCTTTCAGTTCCTGGTAACGTTGCAGAATAGACTGCACGCCACGCGCGGTGTCGTAGTGTTCCTGACCAACAACCAGTGGATCTAACTGACGGCTGGTGGAATCCAGTGGATCTACCGCAGGGTAGATACCCAGAGACGCGATGTTACGGCTCAGTACCACGGTTGCATCCAAGTGCGCAAAGGTGGTTGCTGGAGATGGGTCAGTCAAGTCATCCGCAGGTACGTATACCGCTTGAACAGAAGTGATAGAGCCGGTTTTGGTGGAGGTAATACGCTCCTGCAAAACACCCATCTCTTCTGCCAGAGTTGGCTGGTAACCTACCGCTGATGGCATACGACCCAGCAGTGCAGATACTTCTGTACCGGCCAGGGTATAACGGTAAATGTTATCAACGAACAGCAAAACGTCACGACCTTCGTCACGGAACTTCTCAGCCATGGTCAGACCGGTCAGCGCAACGCGCAGACGGTTACCTGGTGGCTCGTTCATCTGGCCATAAACCAGTGATACTTTGTCCAGAACGTTGGAGTCGGTCATTTCGTGGTAGAAGTCGTTACCCTCACGAGTACGCTCACCCACGCCTGCAAACACAGAGTAACCGGAGTGCTCGATCGCGATGTTACGGATCAACTCCATCATGTTTACAGTCTTACCAACACCCGCACCACCGAACAGACCCACTTTACCGCCCTTAGCGAACGGGCAAATCAGGTCCATTACTTTAATGCCGGTTTCCAGCAGATCCTGGGAGCTAGCAAGTTCTTCGTAGCTTGGCGCTGCACGGTGAATAGCCCAACGTTCTTCTTCGCCGATATCGCCTTTCATGTCGATAGGCTCGCCCAGGACGTTCATGATACGGCCCAGAGTTGCTTTACCTACCGGTACTTCGATTGGGTGATCGAGGTTAGTTACTACCAGACCACGACGCAAACCATCAGAAGTACCCATGGCGATAGTACGCACTACGCCACCACCTAACTGTTGCTGAACTTCCAGCACCAGACGGTCTTTACCGTTTGTAACCTCAAGAGCGTCGTACACTTTTGGTACGGCATCCTGAGGGAACTCGACGTCCACCACGGCGCCGATTACCTGGATAATCTTTCCAGTAGCCATCTCGAATCCTCTAAATACGTAAACCTGGTTATACCGCGGAAGCGCCACCGACGATTTCGGTGAGTTCCTGAGTAATGCTGGCCTGACGAGCTTTGTTGTATACCAACTGCAGCTCTTTAATCAGGCTGCCGCCATTGTCGGTAGCGGCTTTCATCGCCACCATACGTGCGGCCTGCTCGCTGGCCAGGTTTTCTACGACGCCCTGATAAACCTGAGATTCCACATAACGGCGCAACAAGGTGTCCAGCAGCGCTTTAGGATCAGGTTCATACAGATAATCCCAGGATTTCTTCTTCAACTCGCCGTCTTCTGCTGGCGGTAACGGCAGCAGTTGGGTGAGGGTAGGAACCTGAGACATTGTGTTAATAAATTTGTTGCTGACAACATACAGCTTGTCCAGACGGCCTTCATCGTAGGCCTGCAACATCACTTTCACCGGGCCAATCAACTCGGACAGAGAAGGGTTATCACCCATACCCGTCACCTGAGCAACAATATTGCCGCCTACAGAGTTGAAGAAAGAAACGCCCTTAGAGCCGATCATTGCGATTTCGCTTTGAACGCCTTTATCGGACCACTCTTTCATGTCAGCCAGCAGCTTTTTGAACAGGTTAATGTTCAAGCCACCACACAGACCACGGTCAGTGGACACCACCAGGTAGCCCACGCGTTTGACTTCGCGTTCATCCAGGTAAGGGTGTTTGTATTCAAGATTACCCAGAGCAAGGTGACCAATCACTTTACGCATGGTGTCTGCGTAAGGACGGCTGGCAGCCATGCGTTCCTGCGATTTACGCATTTTGGACGCGGCGACCATTTCCATTGCTTTGGTGATCTTCTGCGTGTTCTGGACGCTTGCGATCTTACTACGTATCTCTTTTGCGCCGGCCATGAGCTTCTCCTCAATGCCTTGCGGCTTGCCCTAAGACAAGCCGCCAGACTTTACCAGGACTGAGTTGCTTTGAAGGAATCGAGGATGCCTTTCAGCTTGCCTTCGATTTCGTCGTTATAGCCACCAGATTGGTTGATTTCTTGCATCAGTGGAGCATGGTCACGGTCAACGTAAGCCAGCAGAGCGGCTTCGAAACTACCGATTTTAGCCAGTTCCACATCTTCGAGGTAACCACGTTCAGCAGCGAACAGAACCAGAGACTGCTGCGCAACAGACATCGGCGCATACTGTTTCTGTTTCAAAAGCTCGGTCACTTTCTGACCGTGGCTCAACTGCTTACGGGTCGCATCGTCAAGGTCAGATGCAAACTGAGAGAACGCAGCCAGTTCACGATACTGTGCCAGAGCAGTACGGATACCACCGGACAGTTTTTTCATGATCTTGGTCTGAGCTGCACCACCAACACGAGATACGGAGATACCCGGGTTAACCGCAGGACGAATACCGGCGTTAAACAGGTTGGATTCCAGGAAGATCTGACCATCGGTAATAGAAATTACGTTGGTTGGAACGAACGCGGAAACGTCACCAGCTTGAGTTTCGATAATCGGCAGAGCCGTCAGGGAGCCGGTTTTACCTTTCACTTCACCTTTAGTGAATGCTTCAACGTAGTCGGCGTTAACACGCGCAGCACGTTCCAGCAAACGGGAGTGGAGATAGAAAACGTCGCCCGGATATGCTTCACGACCTGGTGGACGACGAAGCAGCAGGGAAATCTGACGGTAAGCAACAGCCTGTTTAGACAGGTCATCATAAACGATCAGTGCGTCTTCACCGCGGTCACGGAAGTATTCACCCATTGCGCAACCGGAGTACGGTGCCAGGTATTGCAGTGCAGCAGATTCTGATGCAGTTGCAACAACAACGATGGTGTTTGCCAGTGCGCCGTGCTCTTCCAGTTTACGAACCACGTTAGAAATGGTGGACGCTTTCTGGCCGATAGCCACATAGATACATTTGATGCCGGAATCACGCTGGTTGATGATGGCATCGATCGCCAGAGCAGTTTTACCTGTCTGACGGTCACCGATGACCAGTTCACGCTGGCCACGACCGATTGGGATCATGGCATCAACGGACTTATAGCCTGTCTGCACAGGTTGGTCTACGGATTGGCGTTCGATAACGCCTGGTGCGATCGCTTCAACAGCGGAGAAGCCGTCATGGTCCAGAGGACCTTTACCGTCGACGGGTGCACCCAGGGTGTTCACCACGCGACCCAGCAGGCCACGGCCTACCGGTACTTCAAGAATACGGCCAGTACACTTAACTTTCATGCCTTCGGCAAGGTCAGCGTACGGACCCATTACTACTGCACCTACAGAGTCGCGCTCGAGGTTCAGTGCAATGGCGTAACGGTTTCCCGGAAGGGAAATCATCTCACCCTGCATAACATCGGCCAGGCCGTGTACGCGGATGATACCGTCACTTACAGATACAATTGTACCTTCGTTGTGAGCTTCACTCACAACACTGAACTGAGCAATGCGCTGCTTGATCAGTTCGCTGATTTCGGTGGAATTCAGTTGCATGCTCCAGTCCCCTTAAGACTGCAAGACGTCTGTCAGGCGATCCAGACGGCCGCGTACGCTGCCATCAATGACCATATCACCTGCACGGATAATGACACCTGCCATTACAGACTTATCGATTTTGCAATTCAGCTTAACTTTGCGTGACAGACGTTTTTCCATCGCGGCACTGATTTTCGAAAGCTGGTCTTCGTTTAATGCGCGAGCAGAAGTCACTTCGACTTCAACCGTAGCCTCGCGGGCTGCACGCAGTTGAACGAATTGCTCAAGTACATCAGGAAGAACCTTCAAACGACCGTTTTCAGCCATCACCTTAATCAGGTTCTGGCCGTTGGCGTCTAACTGATCACCACAAATAGAGATAAACGACTGAGAGAGCGTTTCCGACGCTAAAGCACCGGAAAGAAGCTCTGCCATTTGTTCGTTTTTAGACACCTCGGCGGCGAAAGCTAGCATGGACTGCCAGCTATCAATGCTTTGGTGTTCGACGGCAAAGTCAAAAGCTGCTTTGGCGTAGGGGCGAGCTACAGTTACAAATTCAGACATCAGCCCCTCCCTCCTTACAGTTCAGCGACCAGTTTATCGACGATGTCGCTGTTAGCAGCTTCATCTACGGAACGTTCAATGATCTTCTCGGCACCGGCAATAGCCAGCAGAGCCACTTGCTTACGCAGTTCTTCACGAGCGCGTTTACGCTCTGCGTCGATTTCTGCCTGAGCCTGTGCAACGATTTTGTCACGTTCCTGCTCTGCCTCTGTCTTCGCTTCATCAAGGATCTGAGCACGGCGTTTGTTTGCCTGTTCAATGATCACTTGTGCTTCGACTTTAGCTTTTTTCAGCTGGTCGGTCGCGTTGGCCTGTGCAAGGTCAAGGTCCTTATGTGCACGTTCTGCAGAAGCGAGACCGTCAGCAATTTCTTTTTGACGTTTCTCGATGGCTGCCATTAATGGCGGCCATACGTACTTCATACAGAACATAACAAACAGGACAAACGCGATGGCCTGGCCGAGGATTGTTGCGTTAAGATTCACAGCACAATGCCTCTTTGTTAGTTAACGTTCTGATATTGCTTAGAGTATTAAGCAATGCTTACTACGCGACAGCGAACATCACGTACAGACCCAGACCAACAGCGATCATCGGGATAGCATCCACCAGACCCATAACGATAAAGAACTGAGTACGCAGCAGAGGAATCAGATCAGGTTGACGCGCTGCGCCTTCCAGGAATTTTCCACCGAGGATGCCGATACCGATCGCCGCACCGATTGCCGCAAGGCCCATCATAATCGCGGCAGCCATGTACAGCAGATCCATATTCAGGTTTTCCATGACAGTCTCCAGTTTGTTTCAGTTAAAACGCAGTAGTGGTAAGTAAAATCAATGCTCTTCAGATGCCATCGACAGATAGACAATCGTCAGAACCATGAAAATGAAGGCTTGCAGCGTAATGATCAGGATGTGGAAAATGGCCCAAGGCACACTCAGAATCCACTGTGACCACCACGGCAACAGACCAGCAATCAGAATGAAAATCAATTCACCGGCATACATGTTGCCGAACAGTCGCAGACCAAGTGATATAGGCTTGGATAGCAGGCTTACCCCTTCAAGGATTAAGTTGAACGGAATAAATGCCCAGTGATTGAACGGCTGCAGCGTCAGCTCTTTCGCGAAGCCGCCAATGCCTTTCATTTTGATGCTGTAGAAAAGAATCAGGATAAATACGCCAAGTGCCATGGACAGGGTGATGTTCACGTCCGCAGACGGCACCACACGCATGGCAGGCAGACCAAGAAAACGCTCAGCGATAGTCGGGAGCAAATCGATTGGCAGCAAGTCCATCAGGTTCATCAGGAATACCCAGACAAACACCGTCAGCGCCAGCGGAGCAATGACCTTGCTTTTGCCATGGTACATGTCTTTGACACTGCTATTAACAAAGCCAATGACCAACTCAATTGCTGTCTGGAATTTACCTGGTACGCCACTGGTAGCGGTTTTTGCTACTTTACGGAAGATAACCAGGAACAAGAGACCCAGGACCACTGAGAAAAACATGGAGTCAATATTGAGCGTCCAGAAGGTGGCCGGGGGGTGATTCGGATCCACCAGCGTGAAAGTACGCAGGTCCAGCTGAAGGTTTTTCAGATGGTGGCCTATATACTCCTGCGGTGTAGAGATTTCTCCTGCAGACATGATGCCTCTTACCCTTTGTTGTTAATTACAGCTGGTGCGAGTATCTGCACAACCAGCACCGAAACCCACGTCACAATAAGCGGCAACAAGACCGCCTTAAAACCAGCTAACGCCACCACCAGTATGGTAAAGCTCGCAACTACCTTCAACACTTCGCCAATAGCGAAGGTCCAGGCCACTCGGCCTTTTGACGGTGTGTGCACCTGGTGACGCCAGGCGAAATTCATAAATACTGCATTTGGCAACCAGGCTGCCAGGCCTCCGCCAAAAGCAGAAGCACCCCACGCGGGGTCTTTGAGGCAAAACAGCAATCCAATTGCTATCACTGCAAGTAGCTGAAGGAACAGAAGCTTACGAGCAACGTTTCTACTCAATAGCGACATAGACATGGCGTATCCTAACTCCTGCTCCCTTCGGGGTATGTCGCGCTGGTATAAAACTGCCTTTACGACTTTGAGTCAAGCCTCAAAAAGCGAGCAAATTATACGGTGCGCCCCCGTGATTTCAAACAATAAGTAGCAAAAAGGTGAACAAATGTTTAAATATTTTCCTACGCGCTTATTTTTCAACTTTTGCTGAATACGGGTTATTTTCCTAAAAAGCGTCAACAAGCGAAATAGTCGCCTAATAAAGCGTGCACCAGATCACAAATCAAACATCTCATAGCCGTTATGAATTTGTCTGTCTCATAAAGTGCGAAACACAGATGTCTGATAAATAAGCTGATTACTGTCTACTCTATTTAAAATAACCCGAAACATCATTAAAACATTTCATTGACATTTTTATTAATGTTTTAACAACCATATCCGTTCGATTTGCTCATAATATATAGCAGGGTTATATTTTCATAGTTGACTACTTTCAAAAACAATCATGCTCCAGGCGTTAACATTTCTGTGCTCAATGGTTAACTTATTGTTAAATGTAACCAGAAATGTCAGACTTTTCCTGTTGTGTTTTTAACGTTTAAGAAACAATCCTTTTTCGCCTTTTTTTGATAAATATTAATTTTTGTTTGTCTTAATCATCACCAGATGGCGTTCACCATCAAGCTCAGGCACCTGCAAACGAATCACTTCTTCAACACTAAAGCTCTCAGGTAAGGCTGCAATTTCATCATCCGGGCGTAAACCCTTGAGCGCATAGAAGCGGCCATTTTCAGCGGGCAGATGCTTACACCAGGTCACCATGTCAGTCAGAGAAGCAAAAGCACGGCTGATCACGCCATCAAATGGCGGCTGTGCCGGGAACTCTTCCACACGGCTCTGTACCGGCGTGATGTTTTCAAGGTGAAGCTCATGCTGAACCTGGCGCAGGAAGCGAACACGCTTACCTAAGCTGTCCAGCAGCGTGAAATGCGAGTCTGGACGCACAATCGCCAGCGGAATGCCCGGTAATCCCGGTCCGGTACCGACATCGATAAAACGCGAACCCTGCAAATGCGGCTCCACGACAATGCTGTCGAGAATATGACGTACCAGCATTTCCTCAGGACGACGCACAGAGGTCAGGTTATACGCTTTGTTCCACTTGTGGAGCAGTTCAACATAGCCCACCAGCTGTTGTTTTTGGTTTTCTGGCAGCATAATGCCTGCACTATCCAGCAGGCGATTCAGTTTGTTAAGCACGGCTTTCAATACCCATCAAAAAAATGGGCCAGGAATACCTGGCCCTGAAAATGTGTGAATCAGGCGCTACGGCGTAGCAGGCCTTGTTTTTTTAACCAGACCAGCAGAATGGAAATCGCCGCCGGGGTTACCCCTGAAATGCGCGATGCCTGCCCAATTGAGACTGGTTTACTGTCGTTAAGCTTGGCGATCACTTCGTTAGAAAGACCGCTAACTTGTCGATAATCGAGCGTTGCTGGCAACAACGTATTTTCGTTACGTTGCTGTTTTTCAATCTCTTCTTGCTGGCGCACGATGTAGCCTTCGTATTTGACCTGAATTTCCACCTGCTCCGCAGATTGTGGATCTTCGAGTCCTGGCGCGAATACGGACAATTGCATCATTTCAGCATAGGTCATTTCTGGGCGACGCAGCAGATCTTCGCCATTGGCTTCACGCGACAGCGGCGCACTCAGCTTTGCATTCACTTCTTCAACACTTTCAGAGTGAGGATGCAGCCAGATGTCTTTCAGACGCTGGCGTTCGCGCTCGATGCTTTCGAGTTTTTCGTTGAAGCGTGCCCAACGTTCGTCATCCACCAGGCCCATTTCACGGCCCGCAGCGGTTAAACGCAGATCGGCGTTGTCTTCACGTAGCATCAGGCGGTATTCAGCGCGAGAGGTGAACATGCGGTACGGTTCTTTGGTTCCGAGAGTACAAAGATCGTCAACCAACACGCCCAGATAAGCTTGTGAACGAGCTGGTGCCCAACCCTCTTTCTCCGCTGAGAAACGAGCGGCGTTCAGACCTGCCAACAAACCTTGTGCTGCGGCTTCTTCGTAACCGGTGGTGCCGTTGATTTGGCCTGCGAAGAATAGCCCCTGGATATATTTGCTTTCCAGAGTCGGTTTGAGATCCCGAGGATCGAAGAAATCGTATTCGATAGCGTAGCCTGGACGAACAATCTTCGCGTTTTCCATGCCTTCCATCGAACGGACGATCTGCATCTGAACGTCAAACGGTAGGCTGGTGGAGATACCGTTCGGGTAAATTTCGTTGCTGGTTAGTCCTTCAGGCTCCAGGAAAATTTGATGCTGGTTACGGTCAGCAAAACGCATCACTTTGTCTTCGATTGACGGGCAGTAACGCGGGCCAATCCCTTCGATAATGCCTGCATACATCGGGCTGCGATCGAGGTTATTACGAATAACGTCATGAGTTTTTTCGTTGGTGTGCGTGATGTAACACGGTACTTGCGCAGGGTGTTGGTTCACATTTCCCATGAACGAGAACACCGGCATCGGGTTATCGCCATGCTGTTGGGCAAGTACGCTGAAATTGATAGTTCGAGCGTCGATACGCGGAGGAGTGCCTGTTTTCAGGCGGCCGACACGAAGTGGTAGTTCACGCAAACGACGAGAAAGCGAAATGGACGGCGGATCGCCAGCACGGCCACCGCTGTAGTTATCCAGTCCGATATGAATTTTGCCATCCAGGAATGTCCCTACGGTCAGTACCACGGATTTAGCGCGGAATTTCAGACCCATTTGCGTGACAGCACCGACGACACGATCGTTCTCGACAATCAGATCTTCGACGGCCTGTTGGAAGATCATCAGGTTCGGCTGGTTTTCCAGTGCAGTACGTACCGCCTGGCGATACAGCACACGGTCAGCCTGAGCACGAGTTGCCCGTACCGCAGGCCCTTTGCTGGCGTTTAGTATCCTAAACTGGATGCCTGCCTGATCGATAGCTTTCGCCATCAAACCGCCCAGTGCGTCCACTTCTTTAACCAGATGTCCCTTGCCAATACCACCGATCGCTGGGTTACAAGACATTTGTCCAAGCGTGTCGATATTGTGTGTCAGGAGAAGGGTTTGTTGACCCATCCGTGCAGCGGCCATAGCGGCCTCAGTGCCTGCATGACCCCCTCCGATGATGATGACGTCAAAAGGATCTGGATAAAACATGGTACTGCCTCGCGGTTTTGCAAATGGGGGAAGACTGATTCCCGAGGTTGGCGATTCTACTCAACTTTAGCCTTTCGAGAAAGTGTCGGGATCTTTGGTAATTAAAAGAAGATCTTTTTTATTTAAAGATCTCTTTATTATGATCTCTTATTAGGATCGGCATGTTCTGTGGATAACCGCTTTTATGGTAAAGAGATCAATTGATTAAGGAGGATCGTTAGCTGTTAATGACCGGTGATCCCACAACGTATAAGCTGGGATCAAAACAGGTACTTATGCACAACTCAAAAAGTGAACAGGAGTTGTTATGGGGATAAACACGGGTTAACCCAAGCTTTTAAGCATAGTTATACACAAAGAAAAGTGAGATCTTTACAAATCCTGGAGTAAATTCTTCCATGATCCGACCCAAATCTCGGCTGGATCTTCAGGAATATCGTGATCAAGGATGTTCACTTTCAATAAAGAGCCCACTCTTTTAGCGCCACATTCCGTCAGAAGGGTGTCCAGTTTCTCAATTGCGCCGCAAAAAGTGTCGTATTCACGGCTACCAATCCCGACAGCACCATAATGAAGAGCACTCAGATCCGGACGTTGTTCATCTATTGCATCAAACAAAGGTTGCAGGTTATCTGGAAGATCCCCGGCACCATGTGTTGAGGAGACAATTAGCCAGATCCCGCTGGTTTGCAGATCTTCAAACAGTGGCCCATGCAGCGTTTGGGTCGAAAAACCCGCCTCATCCAGCTTCTCAGCTAAATGTTCAGCTACATATTCGGCACTGCCCAGGGTACTGCCGCTAATCAGAGTAATGTCTGTCATTGCGATCCCAACTTTTCGAAACGATGGGCATTGTACGCTGTGTAAGGCCTGCGATCTACCTGTGGATAATATGGGTATTAAAAATAACCGTCAGGGCTTAATCGTACGCATGATCGGGTTCTGGAGGGAGATCAGCGTTTCGGTGGACTGAATTTCATCAATTGTTTGGATCTTGTTGATAAGTACCTGCTGAAGCGCATCGATAGATCGACACATCACCTTAATAAAGATGCTGTAGTGGCCCGTGGTGTAATACGCCTCAGTGACTTCTTCCAGGCTTTCAAGTTTTGCCAGTGCAGAAGGGTAGTCTTTTGCACTCTTTAAAATGATGCCGATAAAGCAGCAAACGTCGTAACCCAACTGCTTTGGACTGATGTCGATTCGGGCACCGGTAATTATCCCCGCCTGCTTCATTTTCTCTACGCGAACGTGAATGGTGCCAGGGCTTACGCCAAATTGTTTGGCAAGTTCTGCATAAGCAGTGCGTGCATTTGCCATTAAGGCTTCAAGAATGCCGCGATCGAGATTGTCGATCTGATAATTATCCATCACTTTTTCCTATGATTAATAACGATAGTTCATCTTTTATAGCCTTAAATTAGTCGATTAAAAACAGGTAAGGCTTTTTTATTGTTGATTATTGAATGTTATGCCGTGTTTGTTGCTTAATCATCGTCAGTAAAACAACACAATAAAGAGAAAGCCATGAAAACTGCCTACATCGCTAAACAACGCCAGATTAGTTTTGTTAAGTCCCACTTCTCCTGTCAGCTGGAAGAAAAGTTGGGTCTGATGGAAGTCCAGGCCCCAATTCTTAGCCGCGTGGGCGATGGGACTCAGGACAATCTGTCTGGTTGCGAAAAAGCGGTGCAGGTTAAGGTGAAAACCTTGCCGGAAGCGCAGTTTGAAGTGGTGCATTCGCTGGCCAAATGGAAAAGAAAAACACTCGGCCAGCACGACTTCAGCGCGGGCGAAGGGCTTTACACGCACATGAAAGCCCTTCGCCCCGATGAAGACCGTTTAACCCCAATTCATTCTGTGTATGTCGATCAGTGGGATTGGGAACGCGTTATGGGTGAAGGAGAGCGTCATCTCGGTACGCTGAAGCAAACTGTAGAAAGCATCTGGGCTGCAATGAAAGCCACGGAAGCCGCAGTGAGCAAGCAATACGGTTTGACCCCTTCTCTGCCAGAGCAAATCCATTTTGTTCACAGTGAAGAATTACAACAACGCTTCCCTGATTTAGACGCAAAAGGCCGTGAACGTGCGATTGCAAAAGAGCTGGGCGCTGTTTTCCTGATTGGCATCGGCGGCAAACTGGCAGACGGTAAGCGTCATGATGTTCGTGCACCAGATTATGATGACTGGTCAACCCGCAGCCTGGGTGATTTCAAAGGTTTGAACGGCGACATTATGGTGTGGAACACCGTACTGGAAGACGCGTTTGAGCTTTCTTCTATGGGCATACGTGTTGATGCCGAAGCGCTAAAACGCCAACTGGCTGTGACTGATGATGAAGATCGTTTGCAACTTGAATGGCACCAGTCACTGCTGAAAGGCGAAATGCCGCAAACTATCGGCGGCGGTATCGGACAGTCTCGTTTGGTGATGTTGATGTTGCAACAGCCACACATAGGCCAGGTTCAGTGCGGCGTGTGGCCTTCTGAAGTTCACGCTAAGGTTGAGTCACTGCTGTAGCCAGAATTAGCGCCGCCAGCGACGCAGCAGGCGGCTACGCATCCCGGTATCAAAGCGCCAGATATGATCGAATATGCGCATGATGCCGGGCTTGCCATGCCCGGACATGGCAACGGCATGAAAACGGTGCTCGTGCTTACGCTGTAGATCCTTCACCTGAGTCACGACTTCATCCGGCAAGCGCTGGGCGATAAAGTCAGAAATCACTACTGCATCGGCATCATGCCATTCACTTCCCTGCATTTTTTCCGCAATTGCCCTAAAACAGCTGGCGAGATCGGTACCGCCGCGAAAGCGCTGGCTCAGAAAACGGATCGCTTGCTCAATGCCATCTGCACCACAGACTTCGTAGCGCACCACTTCGCTGGAAAACAGCATAATGAAGCAGCGGCGGTTATCCGCCAGGGCCACGCGCATCAATGCCAGACAGAAGGCTTTGGCGCATTGTTCGTTAAAGCCGCCCATCGAACCTGACGTATCGACGCAAACAATAAACGGCCCGCGAGGTTGCTCATCAAAATCCTGATGAACAACAGGGCGTTCGACGATTTTCTCGCGCCAGGAATCACCGTGTAGGCGATAAGTCAGCAGCTGTTTTTCCACCAGCCGACGATAGAACTCAAATTCCAGCTCGCTGATGCCAAGCGTTGCCAGTTCCGGCGGCAGCAAACGCAGAATGTCATCGCTACGTTGTAGCCCATCGACCTGTTCTGGCACCGTTGCGGGTTCACGCACCAACGTGCGCCAGGTTTCAGTAGGTGCATCCTTTCGTGGTACAGCTTTGGCTTCTTTAGAACGACCGAGCTGTTCGGCGAGTTTCAACAATTCAGGCTGGCTGGCAAGAAAATCACCGTACTGGACGATAAGCTGGTAGTCGCCACGTTTAAGTGAACCCGCGCTCATATCCCACAATCGGCCTGCGGCATTATCGCTGTCTACCAGAACCGGTTCAAGCTGGCCGCTTAATGCCAGGCGTTGCTGAACTTCTGCCAGTAGCTGATCGCGTTCGTCTTCCAGCAATTGTTGGTTAAGCGATGTGGTTTGCACGACCAGGCTCAGACGCCAGCGTTGCAGAAACAATGTTTGTTGCGCAGGCGTGAGCCGAGGGGTTTCAGCCACCAGCGTTTGTGCCTGCCCATAAAACGGGGAATCGACACTTTTCAGCAGGCCTAAAATATCCGGAAGTTTTGCGGATAACTGGCTGGTGGTGAGCAATTGGCTTTCCCGATAGCACAGCACTTCGCGGGCTAACTCTTGCGGCACGTTAGTGTCGTGCAGTCGTGCTTTGAGTATCTCTCGCCAGCGCGGAATATCCTTCGCTACTGCTTTTTTTAAGCGTGGGAATTTTTCAAAAAATGCTGCCAACTGCGGCGCAGTCAGCACAGTGATAATAATCCCTTCAATTAATTCACCCTCGCTAATAGCAAGAATGACATCGAGAGCTTCAACGCTGAGCATTAATGCCGAGCCTGTTTAATTTGTTCCGCCACGTCTTGCAGGCTGGCTTCAATCTTCCCTAACCAGTCGTTGTGGATAAACAGGCATTTTTGCTGATCGTTAAAACGTTCATGCTGCTGGTGGAGGGTGGCTTCCAGATCGTCGAATTGCTGTTTGATCTCATCCGGGATCCCTTGCTGTTGTTTGCCGGGCATAACCAGACGGGTGCCTTGCAGGCTAATATCGCGCAGTACCAGATGCTGGCTGCTATCTACTTCCATATTCAATACCTGAGCAAAACCAATGCCGTTGAGTTTGCCACGCAGTTCTCCTCCTTTAATTAGCCATTGGGCGCAGGCTTCACGAGAGACAGAGACGTGGATAACTTCGATATCGTGCAGTTTCAGCGGTTGCTGGAGCAATAACGTGAGTGTTTCGCCGGTCAGATAATCGGGTAACTGGTATTGCGGACGACGGCTAAACATTCCGCCTTGTTTGGTCACTGTGACCGCTTCACGGTCGCTATGCTGCTGCTGTAGTTGGATGCGGCGCTGCACAATGGCACCCAGTTTGCTGAGCATTGCATGTTGCTGCCAGGCGTGTCCGGTCATCAATATTTCCAGCTGCTGTTGCATCAGATTCATCGCCGCGCTGTCATGCCACAGGCAGTCTTTTAGCAGGATCAAATCAACAGGAGCAACGGCGCTGCGGCCACTAAAGAAGGCGCTGGCTTGCAGCAGGCGAATGGCTTTTTTCCAGCGACGGTCAGAAACATAAGGCGCACCAGGCGCGTTTTCGAGTTGTTGGCGTAGCGTGAAAATCAGCTCAAAGACGTTATCCGGCAGCGCAACGGTGCTAATTTCCTGCTGCCATTTGAAATACTCGTCGTCAGTGACTTGTAGATTTTCAGGAACCGGGTTGTGGTTCTCATCGTGCTGACTGGTGAGCATGGAACGGAAATTGCCTTTGTCCTGCACTTTGTCGAGCCACAGGCGAATCAGCATGCGGTCATACAGCGCTTCCAGGCTGCTGTCTGCTTCTGGCAGTTCGTTGGAGGCTGCCACCAGCAAACGCATTGGGATTTTTTCTTCGCTGGCCCCGTTACGAAAACGGCGTTCATTTATTGCGGTCAGCAGGGTATTCAGAATGGCAGGGCCAGCCTTCCAGATTTCATCGAGAAAGACGATTTCCGCTTCTGGCAGATAACCAGCGGTCAGGCGCTCATAGCGGCCTTCATCTTTTAAGGCCTGAATAGATAACGGACCGAACACTTCTTCGGGCGTGGAAAAGCGCGTCATCAGATATTCAAAGGCACGGGCATGCTGGAAGGCAAATTTCAAACGGCGGGCAATCAAACTTTTAGCGATACCCGGAGGGCCAAGCAAAAAGACACTCTCGCCGCTCAACGCTGCCAGCAGACAAAGACGCACCGCGTGTTGTCGTTCAAACAATCCTTTTTCCAGAGCCTGGCTAAGCCGTGAAATTCTTTCAGCCAATAAATGTGATTGAGCCATAATTAGCGTTGCATCCTTACGCGGTTATCACTAAGCAGTATCGCGAGTATATCGTTCATCTACATTATCGTTAATGGTTTGATGAGAGGCTCTTTTTTCCCTGACATAAGTTAAGCCTGTTGTATTTAGGGGTACGATTTAATTGATTATCGTGCATACTGTGCGCCTTTTTGTGGGCCAAGGGACTAAGCACACGCTTTCGGGATTCCAACAAAAGATTAGTCTATGAGCGCTGATAATAAACAATCATTGCCTGCGATAACGCTGGCTGCAATTGGGGTGGTATACGGCGATATCGGTACTAGCCCGCTTTATACCCTTCGTGAATGTCTGTCTGGTCAATTTGGGTTTGGCGTAGAACGCGACGCTGTATTTGGCTTTCTGTCTTTGATTTTTTGGCTGTTGATATTAGTCGTCTCGGTTAAATATCTGTCCTTTGTTATGCGTGCAGATAACGCAGGTGAAGGCGGTATTTTGACGCTAATGTCTTTGGCTGGGCGAAATACGTCGGCGAAAATGACGTCGGTGCTGGTGATCATGGGATTGATCGGCGGCAGCTTCTTCTATGGCGAGGTGGTCATCACCCCGGCAATATCGGTTATGTCGGCCATCGAAGGGCTTGAGATAGCCGCGCCGCAGCTCGACGCCTATATTGTTCCGCTGTCGATAGCGGTACTCACTTTGCTGTTTATGATTCAGAAACACGGTACTGGCCTGGTGGGCAAACTGTTTGCGCCAGTCATGCTGCTGTGGTTCCTGGTGCTGGCCGTTTTAGGCGCGCGCAGTATCATGGCGAACCCTGAAGTCCTTCAGGCGTTGAACCCTGCATGGGCAGTGCATTTCTTCCTTGAATACAAAACGGTTTCATTCTTTGCTCTGGGCGCTGTGGTGCTCTCTATCACGGGTGTAGAAGCGCTGTATGCGGATATGGGCCACTTTGGTAAGTTCCCGATTCGTATTGCGTGGTTCTCTGTGGTTCTGCCATCACTGGTGCTGAATTACTTTGGCCAGGGGGCTTTGTTGCTTAAAACCCCGGAAGCCATTAAGAACCCGTTCTTCTTGCTGGCTCCAGACTGGGCGCTAATTCCGCTGATGATTCTGGCGACACTGGCAACGGTTATCGCCTCTCAGGCGGTAATTTCCGGCGTCTTCTCACTGACTCGCCAGGCTGTGCGTTTGGGTTACTTGTCGCCAATGCGCATCATCCACACTTCGGAAATGGAATCCGGGCAGATATATGTTCCAGCGATTAACTGGATACTTTATATCTCTGTGGTGATTGTGATTGTCAGCTTCGAGCACTCCAGCAATCTTGCGGCAGCGTACGGTATTGCGGTAACCGGCACCATGGTGCTGACGTCTATCCTTTCTTGTACCGTGGCGAGTAAGAACTGGCACTGGAACAAAATTGGTGTGTTGCTGATGGGGATTGGTTTCCTGTGCATCGACATTCCATTGTTCTCGGCAAACGCCGTCAAAATCTTCTCCGGTGGTTGGTTGCCGCTTAGCCTGGCGTTGGTGATGTTTGTCATCATGACGACCTGGAAAAGCGAGCGTTTCCGTCTGCTGCGCCGTATGCATGAGCACGGAAATTCACTGGAAGCGATGATTGCCTCACTGGAAAAATCGCCGCCGGTACGTGTGCCGGGAACCGCGGTTTATATGTCCCGTGCGCTGAACGTGATTCCTTTTGCGATGCTACACAACCTCAAGCACAACAAAGTGTTGCATGAGCGCGTGGTGCTGCTGACGCTGCGAAACGAAGATGCGCCATACGTTCATAACGTTAAGCGTGTGACCATTGAGCAGCTTTCGCCAACCTTCTGGCGTGTGGTGGCAAGCTATGGCTGGCGTGAAACGCCAAACGTGGAAGAGGTATTCCATCGCTGTGGTCTGGAAGGGTTAAGTTGCCGAATGATGGAGACATCGTTCTTTATGTCGCATGAATCGCTGATTATCGGCAAACGGCCGTGGTATCTGCGCTTGCGTGGCAAACTGTTCCTCGCACTGCAACGCAACGCCTTGCGCGCGCCTGACCAATTCGAAATCCCACCAAACAGGGTTATCGAGTTAGGAACGCAAGTCGAGATTTAACACCAACGCCTCTTCAATCGAAGGGGCATTTTTTTATCTGCAAGATGTACGCGCTCTCATTTCCCCGTTTTGAAACAGAACAGCGAAACGTTTCGATACCGATCACACTTCTGTAACGCGCTGGTTGTTTTACCACCACAACATTTCCTACACTTTATCTCAGCGAAACGTTTCGCTAGTGGAGTAAGAAAATGAAGAAAGGCACAGTTCTCAACGCTGATATCTCGTCCGTTATTTCCCGTCTTGGCCACACCGACACGCTGGTGATTGCCGATGCTGGATTGCCCATTCCACGCAACACACCGCGTATTGATTTGGCTCTGACTCACGGCGTACCGGGTTTTATGCAGGTCGTTGAAGTCGTAACGCAAGAGATGCAGGTTGAAGCCGCGATCTTAGCTTCGGAAATTAAACAACATAATCCCCAACTCCACGAAACGTTGCTCAGCTACATAGAGCAACTGCAACAACACCAGGGAAACACCATTTCTATTCGTTACATCAGTCACGAGCAGTTCAAGCAACACACCGCTGAGAGTCAGGCGGTTATTCGCAGCGGGGAGTGTTCCCCGTATGCGAATATCATTCTCTGTGCTGGCGTGACCTTCTGAGGCCGGCATGGAAACATTACTGCAATTAAAAGGGATCGATAAATCGTTCCCTGGCGTAAAAGCCCTTTCCGGTGCTGCGCTGAATGTTTACGCGGGCCGCGTGATGGCGCTGGTGGGTGAAAACGGCGCGGGCAAATCCACCATGATGAAAGTGCTGACCGGCATTTATCAACGTGATGCGGGTTCGCTGTTATGGCTTGGCAAAGAAACGACCTTCACTGGACCTAAATCCTCGCAGGAAGCGGGCATCGGTATTATCCACCAGGAACTCAACCTGATTCCGCAGCTCAGCATTGCGGAAAACATCTTCCTTGGCCGCGAATTTGTAAACCGTTTTGGCAAAATCGACTGGAAAACGATGTACGCCGAGGCTGATAAATTGCTCGCGAAGCTGAATCTACGCTTTAACAGCCAGCGGCTGGTGGGTGATTTGTCGATTGGCGATCAGCAGATGGTCGAAATCGCAAAGGTTCTGAGCTTTGAGTCGAAAGTCATCGTTATGGATGAACCTACCGATGCGCTAACCGATACCGAAACAGACTCTTTATTCCGTGTTATCCGCGAGCTGAAAGCTCAGGGGCGCGGCATTGTTTATATCTCACATCGCATGAAAGAGATCTTCGAGATTTGCGATGACGTCACCGTGTTCCGCGACGGGCAGTTTATTGCCGAGCGCGAAGTCGTGACGCTGACCGAAGATACGCTGATTGAAATGATGGTCGGGCGCAAACTCGAAGATCAATATCCTCGTCTGGATAAACAACCCGGCGAAACTCGCCTGCGTGTCGACAACCTTTCTGGCCCTGGCGTGCATGACGTGAGCTTCACTTTGCGTAAAGGTGAAATTCTCGGCGTTGCGGGTTTGATGGGTGCAGGTCGTACCGAATTAATGAAAGTGCTTTATGGCGCACTGCCGCGTACTGGCGGTTATGTCGCGCTGGATGGCCGTGAAGTGGTGACGCGTTCGCCGCAAGATGGCCTGGCAAACGGCATCGTTTATATCTCCGAAGACCGTAAGCGCGATGGGCTGGTGCTTGGCATGTCGGTAAAAGAGAACATGTCTCTGACCGCACTACGCTATTTCAGCCACAACGTAGGTAGCCTGAAACACAAAGATGAGCAGCAGGCGGTGCAGGACTTTATCCGTCTGTTTAACGTTAAGACTCCGTCAATGGAACAGCCGATTGGCCTGCTTTCTGGTGGCAATCAGCAAAAAGTAGCGATTGCCCGTGGCCTGATGACGCGTCCAAAAGTGCTGATTCTTGATGAGCCGACTCGCGGTGTGGACGTTGGGGCGAAGAAAGAAATCTATCAGTTAATTAATCAGTTCAAAGCCGATGGGTTGAGCATCATCCTTGTTTCGTCCGAAATGCCGGAAGTCCTCGGTATGAGCGACCGAATTATGGTGATGCACGAAGGGCATCTGGGCGGGGAATTTACCCGTGAAGAAGCTACCCAGGAAATCTTAATGGCGGCGGCCGTCGGCAAGCTAAATCGCGTGAATCAGGAGTCTGTAAAATGAGTACCCAGTCTATTCCTACCCGTCGCTGGTTCACTAAAGCGTGGTTGTTAGATCAAAAATCACTTATCGCTCTGCTGGTACTGATTGCGATTGTGTCGAGCCTTAGCCCGAGTTTCTTCACCGTCAATAACCTGTTTAACATCCTGCAACAAACCTCTGTGAACGCCATTATGGCGGTCGGTATGACGCTGGTCATTCTGACTTCCGGGATCGACCTGTCCGTCGGTTCATTGCTGGCACTGACCGGAGCGGTGGCCGCCTCGATTGTTGGTTTAGAAGTCAACGCGTTGGTGGCTGTTGCCGGGGCACTGGCGCTGGGTGCCGCAATCGGGGCCGTGACTGGTGTTATTGTCGCGAAAGGGAAAGTGCAGGCGTTTATCGCCACGCTGGTGATGATGCTTCTGCTGCGCGGCGTAACGATGGTGTATACCAACGGCAGCCCGGTAAACACAGGATTTTCTGATAACGCTGACGTATTTGGCTGGTTTGGTATTGGCCGCCCGTTGGGGATCCCAACCCCTGTGTGGATTATGGGCATTGTCTTCCTGGCCGCCTGGTACATGCTGCATCACACCCGTCTGGGCCGTTATATCTACGCGCTGGGCGGTAACGAATCGGCGACACGCCTTTCAGGTATCAGCGTCGATAAAGTCAAAATTATCGTTTACTCACTTTGTGGTCTGCTGGCGTCTTTGGCCGGGATCATCGAAGTGGCACGTCTTTCTTCTGCACAACCAACAGCGGGTACTGGCTATGAGCTGGATGCCATCGCTGCGGTAGTGCTTGGTGGTACAAGCCTTGCGGGCGGGAAAGGGCGGATTATCGGGACGTTGATCGGCGCGCTGATCCTTGGCTTCCTGAACAACGGGCTGAATTTATTAGGTGTTTCTTCTTATTACCAGATGATCGTCAAAGCAGTGGTTATTTTACTGGCGGTGCTGGTGGACAACAAAAAGCAGTAACAATCATAACCCTACAGGACATCTGACTATGAATATGAAAAAGCTGGCTACTCTGGTTTCCGCTGTTGCACTGAGCGCCACGGTCAGCGCCAACGCGATGGCTAAAGATACTATCGCGCTGGTCGTTTCCACGCTGAATAACCCGTTCTTCGTTTCCCTGAAAGACGGCGCACAAAAAGAAGCAGACAAGCTGGGCTACAACCTGATTGTTCTGGACTCTCAAAACAACCCGGCTAAAGAGCTGGCAAACGTGCAGGACTTAACCGTTCGCGGCACCAAACTGTTGCTTATCAACCCAACGGATTCCGATGCCGTGGGCAATGCAGTGAAAATGGCAAACCAGGCTAAAATCCCGGTGATTACGCTCGACCGCATGGCGAATCAGGGTACTGTGGTTAGCCACATCGCTTCTGATAACGTTGCTGGCGGCAAGATGGCGGGTGACTTCATCGCTAAGAAACTGGGTGAAGGCGCGAAAGTTATCGAATTGCAGGGTATTGCGGGTGCATCTGCTGCCCGTGAACGTGGCGAAGGCTTCAAACAAGCCACTGCTGCGCACAAGTTTACCGTTCTGGCCAGCCAACCCGCTGACTTCGACCGTACTAAAGGTCTGAACGTTATGCAGAACCTGCTGACTGCGCATCCTGACGTGCAGGCTGTATTTGCTCAGAACGACGAAATGGCATTGGGTGCACTGCGTGCGCTGCAAACTGCCGGTAAATCTGACGTTCTGGTCGTTGGTTTTGATGGCACCGCTGATGGCGTGAAAGCTGTAGAAAATGGCAAGCTGGGCGCGACAGTTGCACAGATGGCTGACCAAATTGGCGTTATCGGTGTAGAAACCGCAGACAAAGTATTGAAAGGCGAGAAAGTCGACTCCAAAATCCCGGTTGATCTGAAGCTGGTTACTAAATAAGACAACAATAGAAAAGCAGGGCACCGCGCCACTCCGTGTCCCGGAGTGGCGCAATTAACTGGACAGATAAAAATGAAAACTAAAGGCAATCTCGTCGTCCTGGGCAGCATTAATGCTGACCATATCCTTAACCTCGAACATTTTCCTACGCCGGGTGAAACGGTAACCGGGCAAGAATATCAGGTGGCGTTTGGTGGAAAGGGCGCTAACCAGGCAGTTGCTGCCGGGCGCAGCGGTGCAGATATTGCCTTTATTGCCTGTGTGGGCGACGACGATACCGGAAGCCGCGTCTGCAAACAGTTAATCAGCGACAAAATCGACACATCCCCAATCAGCACGATCAAAGATGCCTCAACTGGCGTTGCGCTTATTTTCGTTAATAGCGCAGGGGAAAACGTTATTGGTATTCACGCCGGAGCGAACGGAGCACTAACGCCCGCGCTGGTGGCGGAACAACATCAAAAAATCGCAGAAGCCTCTGCGCTTTTAATGCAGCTCGAATCACCGCTGGAAAGCGTGCTGGCCGCCGCGAAAATTGCCCATCAGAATAAAACCAAAGTGGTGCTCAACCCAGCACCGGCTTGCGAGCTATCCGACGAACTGCTCGGGCTGGTGGATATGATCACGCCAAACGAAACCGAAGCGGAAAAACTGACTGGCGTGCGGGTAGAAAATGACAACGACGCGGCAGTTGCTGCTAAGGCACTTCACGCTAAAGGTATTGAAACCGTCATTATTACGCTGGGCAGCCGTGGTGTTTGGCTGAGTGAAAATGGCAAAGGGCAGCGTGTGCCAGGTTTTAAAGTAAAAGCCGTGGACACTATCGCCGCTGGCGACACCTTTAACGGTGCGTTGGTCACGGCATTACTGGAAGATAAACCGATGGCCGATGCGGTTCGTTTTGCGCATGCCGCCGCCGCTATTGCCGTGACTCGTAAAGGTGCGCAGCCTTCCGTGCCGTGGCGTCATGAAATTGACGAGTTTTTGCAGCAGCAAGGATAATCATGGCCACCATGAAAGACGTCGCGAAAATGGCAGGAGTTTCGACTTCTACTGTTTCGCACGTCATTAATAACGACCGTTTCGTGAGTGATGCCGTTCGCGCAAAGGTTGATGCGGCAATCAAAACGCTTAACTATGCCCCTTCCGCACTGGCGCGCAGTCTCAAGCTCAATCAAACGCACACTATTGGGATGTTAATCACCGCCAGTAGTAACCCGTTTTACTCAGAGTTGGTGCGTGGCGTTGAACGGAGCTGTTTTGAACGTGGTTATAGTTTGGTGCTGTGTAATACCGAGGGCGATGAGCAGCGCATGAATCGCAATCTGGAGACTTTGCTGCAAAAGCGCGTCGACGGACTCCTTCTACTATGTACCGAAACTCATCTCCCTTCGCCCGTCATTATGAGTCGCTATCCTTCTATTCCAACAGTCATGATGGACTGGGCGCCTTTTGAAGGCGAAAGCGACGTCATTCAGGATAATTCCCTGCTCGGTGGCGAGACGGCTACGCAGCATCTTATTGATAACGGATATACCCGCATCGCCTGCATTGCCGGCCCGCAGGATAAAACGCCCGCGCGACTGCGCCTTGAAGGTTATAGAAACGCAATGAACCGCGCGGGGCTAGAGATTCATGAAGGTTATGAAATCATCGGCGACTTTGAGTTTCAGGGCGGTTTTACCGCCATGAATTCACTTCTGGCGCTGGAACAACCGCCTCATGCGGTATTTACCGGTAATGATGCGATGGCGGTAGGCGCTTATCAGGCTTTATATCAGGCAGGATTGAAAGTCCCGCAGGATATGGCCGTGGTGGGTTATGACGATATCGAACTCGCGCGCTATATGACGCCGCCGCTTACTACTATTCACCAGCCCAAAGATGAGCTGGGTGAGTTGGCCGTTGATGTGTTGATACATCGAATGGCACAACCCACACTTGAACAACAGCGCCTGTTTCTGACGCCAGAGCTGGTGGTGCGTGGTTCGGTCTAGCGTTTAATCATGTTGCGCCCATCTTTCGGGCGTAACAGCAAGAACACGAAAGCTGAAACCAATGTTACCGCGCCCATCGTCAGGAACGTGTAGTGGAACTGCTCGACGGTATTAATACCTTCGACGCCCTCATATAGACGAAGCACCGCTGCACTCACCGCAACACCAAGACTGATAGCAAGCTGCTGCGTCACGGCCAACACACTGTTGCCGCTGCTGGCGTTTTCATCGGTGAGATCGGCAAGCGTTATCGTGTTCATCGCTGTGAACTGCGTGGACATCGCCATCCCCAGAATAAACAGCGGTAAAATCAGCAACCACACTTCCATCCCCGGCGATTGCAACGAGAATTGCCCGATCAGCACACCGATAACCAGCGTGACGCCAAACAATGTTTTTCTATAACCCAGGCGGCGCAATACCTGTGTGACGGTTGATTTTGCCAGCAGAGAACCAACCGCCGTTGGTGCCATCATGCATCCGGCGATTAAAGCTGAATAACCAAAACCGACCTGTAGCATTAAAGGCATAAGGAAGGGGACACAACCGGTTCCGAGTCGCGAGGCGAGATTCCCCGCAATCCCTATAGAGAATTCGGGTGCGAAACATAGGCAAAGCGATAAGCGGCGTTGGGTGTCTGCGTGCATGCCAGATATACGTTGCCAGAAGAATGAAGCCACCGAGGATCGTCAGGATGCCTATATAGCTGGCAACGATACGCTCGCCGAATAACTCCATCCCGCTTGAGATAAGCACCAGGCTTAAACCAAACAAAAGAAAGCCCGTCATATCAAATCCGCGACGCGGAGTCGTAAAGTTCGGCATGTACTTACGCGCGTAGATAAGCCCGAGAATGCCGATGGGTATATTAATGAGGAAAATCCAGTGCCAGCTCGCCCATGTCACCAAAACCCCGCCGAGCAATGGACCTAAGATTGGGCCAACAAGCCCCGGCATAGTGACGAAGTTTAAAACGGGCAGTAACTCGCTGCGTGGATAGGCGCGTAATAATGCTAAGCGGGCGACCGGCATCATCATCGCACCGCCAATCCCTTGTATGACTCGGAACACGACTAATTGGGTGAGTGAGTCTGACATTGCGCAAGCAAACGAGCCGAGAGTAAAGAGGGATACCGCGACCATAAACACGCGCCGAGTACCAAAGCGGTCGGCGAGCCAGCCGCTGACAGGAATTAGCATCGCAACGGTAAGGGTGTAACTGATAATCGCGGATTGCATCGCCAGTGGCGATCGCCCAAGACTATGGGCTATTGCGGGTAACGCGGTGTTCAGAATTGTGGCATCCAGTGCCTGCATAAAGAAAGCCATCGCCGCAATCCACGGTAACCCGGCCATACTACGAGCAGATTTGGTCATTTTTATCCTGATGTTTTAACGCATCCAGGAAATGTGTGGCCCTTACCCGTGGGCGAAAGGTTCTTTTAACAGTGCTTGACCGGCGATTAACGCGGCCTGGCTGTCACCCTGGGTAATGGCATCAACGATTGCCTGATGCAAATCGAGCTTAATCACTTCGTTATCGGTTATAGCGGTAAAGTAATTGTAATAAATAGAACGGAATAAGTTTGCGAAAGAACAAAGGAAAGGGTTACCGCTCATTGCATAGATTTGCTCGTGGTAAGCCATATCGACTTCTATCCAGCGTTGACGGTCAAATGCGCCTTTCAGCTTTACCATCTCTGCCATCATCTCATTGAGGAATGCTTTCTGCTCTTGAGTGCCATTTGTTGCAGCCATTGCGCAGGCTTGTGGTTCCAGGCTATTGCGCATAACAAGGAAGTACTCCACCACGTCATTAAAGTTTTCTTCAGTCATCCACCAGGTGAGCAGTTCCTTATCAAGGAAGTTCCAGTGGCTGCGAGGCATAACGCGTGTGCCTATACGTGGGCGAGGTAAAACCATTCCTTTTGCTGTTAATGTCTTTACTGCTTCTCGTACAGCTGTGCGACTAACACCGAATAGCTCACCCAATTCGATTTCACCAGGCAAGATGCTGCCCGCTTCGTACTCACCCTTGAGAATGCGTTGTGCTAGTTTTTCCGCAAGAACATAGGAAAGGTTCTTTTGAGCCGCGAGTTGTTGTGCAGAGAGAGACATAAATGCAATTCCTTTAGCGTTGCTTCTATTAGTAGTATGCCACCGGGTCTCCTCTTCTGATGCTTAAAACAGCAAATATCCCGTGTAATGGGCCTTTTTCAGTAGTTTTGGCGAAAAAAAAGACGCTTAGTAATTTG
>CBCPKK010000023.1:0-122635 GCA_965119215.1 uncultured Buttiauxella sp. | reverse complement strand
CCGTGATCATTGAAGATGTTTGGGTAATGCCTCCAATTAGTAGAACATGTATTTTTCAATAAATGCCCCGATGACTTTTTCGTGGAGTTCGACAGAGCGTGAGAAGCAGATTGTTTTACGGGTGAGGCGTTTTATTCGCGTGCGCAGCGTCAGGTTGTTTCGTTCAATGCGCTGAGTAAAGATTTTGCCCGTCAGATGCTTATCTTTCGGTACTTCTCTTGCATAACTGCCCCAGTCATCGCGGGTTATCATGCCAACATTGAACGGGGCCAACAACGCCAGTAGTTCCCGACAGGTTTCATCCGTTCGGGGACCGAAGGTGTAGGCCACCACGCCGCCTGTTTTGGTGTTATACGCATACCAGAGCCAGTGTTGCCGGGCTTTACTGCCAACGAAGCCCCATTGTTCATCAAGTTCGCAGATGAGGGCCACATCAGCATGGGTGACTGGCGAAGACGTTATTCGCTTCGGCGAGAGTTTTTTAGAGTGCGGATAACGGTATTGATGCCTATTTTGAGCACTCTTGCGGTATCCCGAACGCCAGCGCCGTTGAAAGCTATTTCGGTAATGTGCTCTTTAACGCCGGGTTTTCTTGCCTCGGTAGATGCATGGTGCAAATTGTCGGGTTGAAATTGAGGTAACAGAAATTTCGGCGGTTCCGGCGTAGAACCCCATATTACAGCAACTCAATAATCTCGTCGTTCTCATCTCGTTTTTGGAGTACCTGCTGCACTTCCTGACGCATCACCACCAGCAAAGCTTTGCGCCCAGAAATCCGTAACTGCTGGCAAAGCGTTTCCACGTTCAAACGTTGCTGTACGCGCCCGCGCAGTGTATTGAGCGGCAAGTTACTGGTGAGCAACAAGCGGTTCAGGGAACCTAAACATGCCTCAAGAGGACGGTGCCCAAAGGCGAAACCTGCCAGTTCCTGCCAATCATCACTATTTAGCGCAACCTCTTCGCGAGGAATGACAGGGAGCGGGTCTTCTATCCACGGTTGCAGCCAGGTGATATCTCGCTGTAATCGCTGCTGTTCATGCTGTGCGAGAGCCACTCCTTGGGCTGTCAGAGGTAATAACGCCATTGCGGTATAACAACCACTGCTGGCTTCACGATGACTGCCCACGCGCACCAATACGAAGCCGCAGCTTGCCCAAAAGCGCCATAATTCATCGGTAAAACCAAAGCTGACCGACAGATAATCGGCAGTCAGCTGAGCGTATGTTTTCGCTCGGGCAATCATCTGCTGGCCAATTTGCTGACGCTGACGCAGCGGATGCACCGCGATACGGCTGACGCGCAATCCTTTAAGCGTTGCGGCCAGCGGGCTACCACCGTGAGCCGCCAGCGATTGCGCGATTAAGTTACCGCGCGGCCGCCGAAAGCCTGCCCACACTGCGCGACTCAAGTTTTCATCCAGACCGCCCTCTTCCACAAGCCAGGTGGCACCAATCGTTTCGTCGCCACTGGTTGCCGCGATGAAATGCTGGCCCGGTGCATCCAGCATTCTGCGCCAGTCCAACGGCGTGGTGCGATAGTGCGCGCCGGACAGTAAGCGGTACATTTGTTGTAGCTGTTGCGAGGGCTGAATTTCGTCGTGGCGCTCAATAATTTGCAAGGAAACTGCGCCTTGAGAAACGGTTGTCACATCAACTTCATCGAACAACAAAACCGTATCGATCAGCTTTTCCAGAGGATCGTTGGATGCCCAACGAATCGGCGTCGAAAGGGTGTAACGCGAGAGAGCATCAAGGCTTGCGCAAAACTTGAGAACAAAGCCGCGCCCGGTGCCTTCGTAACCCTGAACGGTAGTGGTCAGTAAAACCCGTGGGAAGTGAGAAATCAGTTTACGTAACTGGGGTGCAGGAAGTGCTGCGGCCTCGTCGATGATCAGCCAGTCGGCCTGAAACGCTTCGGTATTGGCAAGCAATGCATCCGGGGCGACAAAGTTAAAACAGTCGCCCGCATGATTTGCGAGGACATCAGTTGCTGCTTTCCCTGGCGCGGTAACTAGCCCTTTCCCGGTAATTCCGCGCAATAACATGCCCGCTAATGCAGATTTCCCACGGCCTCGCGGTGCGGTGACAACCGCAACACCCGCAGGCATTTGCAAAAGCGCATTCAGGATAGCCGCCTGTTCATCAAAAGGCGCACCACTGGCTGCATGCCATAAAGGGCGTGGAGAGAACTCAGGCACACGTAACGGCTGATGCTGCTGCCAGAGCAAGCATTCACTATCAGCACCGATACAGTGCTGTAGATGAGCGATAAAATGAGGAGTAGGAATGGCTTCTGATTGCTCGCTCCAGCGGATCGAGTCGCAATCTGGCTGTATTCGCCAGTAATTCCATGCTGGCGTAAGAAGAACCAGCCAGCTTCCTGCTTTGAGTGTGCCTGCAAGGGCGGCTAATGCTTCGGCATCCAGCCCGTTTCGTGCATCAAAAACCGCGTGCAAAAACTCACGGCCCAGCAAGGTACGCATTGCAGATGTCGCGCAATGAAGCGGCAGTTCGGGTGCGGCTCCCACCCAAAGCCAATCGCCAGGTAATAACCGGGTAAGAGCGCGAATTTGTTGGCTGCTCCACGCACTCTCACCCGCTATGACGATCATACGGCGAATACCCGCTTCAGCCATACTGGCGGTTGCTTGCCTTAGCTGTTCCATGGCTTTAATCCTTGTCACATCTCGTTATTTGACGGTATTACCGAAAGTGTTGCACTGCGCCGGGTCACCGCTATCGAAGCCGCGTTTGAACCAGGTATAACGCTGTTCTGAAGTACCGTGGGTGAAGCTGTCGGGAACCACTCGTCCTTGCCCTTGTTGTTGCAGGCGGTCATCACCAATGGCTTCGGCTGCATTCAAGGCTTCCTGTAAATCTCCGGCATCCAGCACTTCTTGTTTTTGCATGCTGTTGCCCCAGACACCTGCGAAGCAATCTGCCTGCAATTCCATTTTCACCGAGAGGCGGTTGCCTTCAGCCTGGCTTGCCCCTTGCTGGAGCTGGCGTACTTTCGGTTCAATCCCTAACAATTTCTGCACATGGTGGCCGACTTCATGAGCAATCACATAGCCTTGAGCAAAATCGCCATCTGCGCCCAGTTTGCGTTTCATTTCATCGTAGAACGAAAGGTCGATATATACGGTGCTGTCTGCCGGGCAGTAAAATGGCCCCATAATTGACTGACCAGTTCCGCAACCTGTGCGTGTAGAACCACGGTACATCACCAGTTTTGGCTGCTGATAAGTGCGGCCCATCTTCTGGAAAATCTGTCCCCAGGTATCTTCGGTTGTCGCAAGAATAACCGAGGTGAATTTGGCCGCTTCATCATCGTTAGGACTAATAGAACGTTGAGTGGATTGCTGTTGTACAGGCTGGCCACCGGAAAGCATTGAGGTGAGGTCGACCCCGTAATAGCTCGCCACGACGACAACAATTAATATAACGATACCGCCTTTACCGCCAGGTAAGCGGAACCCGCCACCACCGCCACCAAAACTTGGGCCGGAAGAGTTACTTCTTCTGTCTTCTACATTATCGCTCTCGCGACGCCCTTGCCAACGCATAGCTGACCTCTTCGTTCACAATTTGTAATGAGTAGATCGTAGGCGGTTAATGGCAGGATTACCATAAGAAGCAAGATGTGAAAAAGCCGAATGTGCAAAACACATTCGGCTTTAAGAATAAACAGGTGAGAAATTAGTCTAATTTAACGCCAATACGGTGGGCAACTTCTTCGTAGGCTTCAATCAGGCCACCCAGGCTCTGGCGGAAACGGTCTTTATCCATTTTATCGAGAGTTTCTTTATCCCACAGGCGGCTGCCGTCTGGAGAGAACTCATCGCCAAGCACCACTTCACCGTTGAACAAACCGAATTCCAGTTTGAAATCGACAAGGATCAGGCCCGCATCATCAAACAGTTTGCTCAGAACATCGTTGGCTTTGTAGCTCAACTCACGCATACGAGCCAAATTCTCTTTGTTCACCCAACCAAAAGTTTCACAGTAAGATTCGTTGACCATCGGGTCATGCATCTCATCGTTTTTCAGGAACAGGTCAAACAGCGGTGGATTCAGTTCAATGCCTTCTTCAATACCCAGGCGTTTAACCAAAGAGCCCGCCGCGCGGTTGCGGATAACACACTCAACCGGCACCATATCGAGCTTCTTAACCAACACTTCGTTATCGGACAACAGCGCTTCCATTTGAGTTGGAATACCCGCTTCTTCAAGTTTCGTCATAATGAAATGGTTAAATTTGTTGTTTACCATACCCTTACGATCAAACTGTTCTATGCGTGCACCGTCTCCTGCTGACGTATCATTGCGGAATTCGAGCACCAACAGATCCGGATTTTCCGTGCTGTATACGGTCTTCGCTTTGCCACGATACAACTCAGCTTGCTTTTGCATCTTTCTTACTCCAGGTGTGATTTAACTAAAAATTCCGCTATTTGTGTCTACGCACACGTTTGCGTAGGCTATCAGAAAAAAGGCCAGATTTCTCTGGCCTTTAAAGTTACTTGCTAAATGCCGCCTGGAATGCGGCCACTAAAGCATCATTCTGGGACTGCGTTAGCGTGTGACCTTTCGGGTCGATGAACTGCAGGCTACTGCGGTTATCGAGGTCGCCCACTTGCAGTTTGTAGTCGCCACTGGACAGACCTGGGTCTTTCGCCCCTAAATCTTGCCATGCGCTATCAGACAATGGTTTGTACGTAACAGCGATGCTACCTGTTGAGCGCGTAGAGTCAGTGACTTTCATGCCGACTTTCTCAAGCGTTGCAGGTAAACGGCTCCACACCGCGTTGAACGGACCACGCACCACCAGCATTGGTAAGCCAGTGTCGTCAGCAGCACTTTGTACATCAAGTTGCGTTGCTGCACGATTGTCTTTCGCGTTCTGCTGGTCAGTCTGGGTTTTATCCAGGCTCGCGCTGATGTTATTGAGCATTTCGGCGCTGTAACGCTGCATAGATGCCGCATCAGCAACCGGCTTGCCAGCCTGTTCCAGATTCAGCAGTTTAACCACTACGGCTTGTTGATAGCCCTGTGGTTTCACACTGATTTGATAGCGTCCACGGTACTGTTGATCTTCGTCAGCACGATTCCAGTCTACCCACTCAGTGGTCAGGGTTTGGCTGGCGTCATCACGTTTATCAATGCCGTAGTTTTTCGCCTGTAGAACACTGACAACCTGCGACCACAGTGCGGTATTACGCGCACTTTCGACCATCAGCGTTGCGGTATCCCCAGTAAACTGAGTACGCGCCCCACTGACCAATGCCAGAGGTTGAGCTGGTGGACGGATATCCAACGCCTTGCCTACTGCGCCGCTGCCGTTGGTGACCGGAATATTATATTCGCCATTCTGCACCGGCAGGATCATCCCAGCCGGGGAGTGGATTTCCGCGAGGGGTGTTGCATCCAGATAGGATTCGTCACCGCTGACCTGGCGCTTATAACGCTGGTCAGTGCTACATGCTGCCAGCAGCATAGCTAACGAAACCACTGCAACTTTCGCCACCGTCGACTTCTGTACTGTGTAAGCCATCAAATCTCCCTAAACTTTACAGCAAACCAGCATGCTTAAGCGCGCTAATAATCACCGGATGACTGGCTTCAGTCAGCGGTGTCATTGGCAGGCGTAAGGTATCGGTTGCCACAAGTCCCAACTCCCTACAAGCCCATTTCACTGGGATAGGATTGGGTTCTACAAATAATTTATTGTGCAGCGGCATCAAACGTTCATTGATAACGCGCGCTTGCGCATATTGCCCATTGGCGGCCAGTTTACACACTTCTGCCATTTCACGCGCGGCTACGTTTGCCGTCACAGAAATCACACCGTGGCCACCCAATTGCATGAAGTCCAGCGCACTGGCGTCATCACCGCTAACCAGGATGAAGTCATCTTCAACCAGCTCTTTGATCTGGTTTACTCGTGTTAAGTTCCCGGTTGCTTCTTTGATACCGATAATATTTTTAATCTTCGCCAGGCGGCCTACGGTTTCAGGCAGCATGTCACAACCCGTACGAGACGGCACATTGTACAGCATCTGCGGCAGGTCAGTGTTTCCGGCAATCGCTTTGAAGTGCTGGTACAGCCCTTCCTGAGTTGGACGGTTGTAGTACGGCGTAACCGTCAGGCAGCCCACAATTCCGCTGTGTTCGAAACGCTTCGTCAGGGAGATAGCTTCAGAGGTGGCATTCGCGCCAGTCCCTGCGATAACAGGAATACGACCATCGGCCAGTTCCAGCGTCAGCATAACCACGTCACCGTGTTCGTCATGGCTCAACGTAGCTGACTCTCCGGTAGTCCCTACCGAAACAATCGCCGAGGTTCCGCTGGCGACATGGTAATCAATCAGTTTTTTCAGGCTTGACCGGCAGACATTACCTTTCTCATCCATCGGCGTCACAAGCGCGACAATACTTCCAGTGAACATTGGCCATCCTCTGTGCTAACAAGTGTCTCAATGGTACGTTTGGTGCAGGATCAAAAGCAAGTCACCAGGTGACGCTACACGGTTGTACGCAAGTTTTTTTTGTGCTTTCCTTATGATATCCCACCGATTCACAGGAAGAATACGTTTGACTCCCTCACCACACCATTATTTGGTCATCACAGCCCTTGGGGCGGACAGGCCTGGTATTGTTAATACCATCACCCGCCATGTGAGCAGTTGCGGCTGTAATATTGAAGACAGTCGCCTGGCTATGCTCGGTGAAGAGTTCACGTTTATCATGCTGCTGTCAGGCACCTGGAATGCGATAACCCTGATAGAATCGACGCTGCCGCTTAAAGGTGCAGAGCTGGATTTGCTGATTGTGATGAAACGCACCGCCGCGCAAGAGCGTCCGGCGATGCCAGCCACAGTCTGGGTGCAGGTAGAAGTGACCGACTCACCTCATTTAATCGAGCGTTTCACCAATCTTTTTGATGTTCATCATATGAATATTGCCGAGTTGAGTTCTCGTACCCAACCGGCTCTGGATGGGACTCCGCCGCAGCTGTACATTCAAATTACGGCCCATAGTCCAGCCTCTCAGGATGCGACAGTAATCGAAGATGCTTTCAAGGCCCTCTGTACAGAACTCAAAGCACAGGGCAGTATTAACGTTGTGAATTATCCACAGCAAGATGATTAAGACGGAGAGTTGTAATGAGCCCACTGAAAGCCGGTGATAGCGCACCGAAATTTAGCTTGCCCGATCAAGACGGCGAGCAAATAAATTTAACCGACTTCCAGGGACAGCGCGTTCTGGTTTATTTCTATCCTAAAGCGATGACACCAGGCTGCACCGTGCAAGCATGTGGTTTGCGCGACAACATGGATGCGTTGAAAAAAAGTGGTGTGGAAGTGCTGGGCATCAGCACCGACAAACCAGAAAAGCTCTCGCGTTTTGCCGAAAAAGAGTTACTCAACTTCACGCTGCTTTCTGACGAAGACCACCAGGTCTGCGAGCAATTTGGCGTCTGGGGTGAGAAATCATTTATGGGTAAAACCTACGATGGCATCCACCGTATTAGCTTCCTGCTGGATGGCGAGGGGAAAGTCGAGAAAGTGTTTGATGATTTCAAAACCAGTAACCATCACGATATTGTTGTGAACTGGCTGAAAGAAAACGCTTAATTGCGCTGAAAGTATAAAAAAGCCGACTTCGCGTCGGCTTTTTACTGTTTCTAATTTGGTTTATCGTCCACTAGCATCGTGTCCGGCCAGGCATGCACCACCGCTTTAATCAGCGTAGCGAGTGGGATGGCGAAGAACACCCCCCAGAATCCCCACAGACCGCCAAAAATCACTACGGACAGGATAATCACCAGCGGGTGCAGGTTTACCGCTTCGGAAAATAACACCGGCACCAGCAGGTTGCCATCCAACGCCTGGATGATTAAGTACACGGCAAACAGCGTCCAGAACTCGGGGCCAAGACCAAACTGGAAAAGCGCCACGCACACGACTGGAATCGTGACGACAAACGCGCCGATGTAAGGGATCAGAACCGAGAAGCCCACCAGCACCGCCAATAGCAGCGAGTAGTTCAACCCAAAGACAACAAAACCGATATACGTCACCACACCCACCACCAGCATTTCCAACACTTTGCCGCGGATATAGTTAGTAATTTGCTGATTCATCTCCTGCCAGACTTGCCCTGCCAGCCCACGGTTACGTGGTAAAACACGGCGCACAGCATTCAGCATCTGCTCTTTATCTTTAACCAGGAAGAACACCATCAGCGGGACGAGAACCAAATAAATGGCCAGCGTTAACAAGCCAACCAATGAGGCAAGCGAGTATTTCACAACCTGATCGCCCATGCCCATCATGCGCCCACGCATGTTCTCAGCCATGGCATCAATAATGCCCGCGTCAACCAACGCCGGATAACGCTTAGGCAGCGTTGCGGCAAAATCAGAGAGTTTGTTGAGCATCCCCGGCATATCACGAATCAGATAGATGCCTTGTTGCCAGGCGACAGGTGCCACCACCAATACCATCAGCAGTAAAATACCCGCGAACAACACCAGTATTATCGTCGTTGCCCAGGTACGGGAACATCCAAGACGCTGAAGCCGCGCAGTTGGCCACTCCAGCAAATAAGCCAGCACAATCGCCACTAACAACGGCGCTAACAGCCCATGGAAGAAGAACAGGATAACAAACCCTGCGACCAAAATTACCAGCAGCGCGATAGCTTCCGGGTCGCTAAACCGTCGTCGATACCACTGCAACAACATTTCAAGCATAAATCCCTTCCCTGACAGCATTGTGCGAGGACAGATTGTATCTAAATGTCACAGCAAAGACTTCGCTTTTTATCTCTGTTCAGTGGCAGTTTAAAATTGTCATAGATTAAGATAGGTCTCAGTC
Organism: uncultured Buttiauxella sp.; assembly: GCA_965119215.1. Classification (GTDB taxonomy): domain Bacteria; phylum Pseudomonadota; class Gammaproteobacteria; order Enterobacterales; family Enterobacteriaceae; genus Buttiauxella. The sequence goes on along the minus strand of CBCPKK010000023.1, from coordinate 113,754 downwards.
ATGCGGTGGGCTACAGTTCATCTTTATGTGCGAACAAAACCAAGTAATACATGTCGAAGATTAACTTTGATTAAACAGGACAGGACGTATGTTCAAGCAGTTGAAAAAATCGCTGGTTGTAACGCTGATGGCGGCTTTACTCGCGGGCCCGACAACTCCAGCCTTTGCGGATGTTACCGATCAGCTGCCTGATATGGGGACAACAGCCGGAAGCACGCTGTCAATCGGCCAGGAACTGCAGATGGGCGACTATTATGTTCGTCAACTGCGAGGCAGTGCTCCATTAATCAATGATCCTTTGCTCGTGCAGTACATTAATAAATTGGGAATGCGCCTGGTTAGCCATGCGGATTCCGTTAAGACACCGTTTCATTTCTTCCTGATCAACAACGATGAAATCAACGCCTTTGCCTTCTTTGGCGGTAATGTGGTGCTCCATTCGGCGTTATTCCGTTACTCCGATAACGAAAGCCAGCTTGCCTCGGTAATGGCGCACGAAATTTCGCACGTTACGCAGCGTCACCTGGCGCGTGCTATGGAAGATCAGAAAAAGAACGCCCCGCTCACCTGGGTTGGCGCATTAGGGTCTATTTTACTGGCGATGGCCAGCCCACAAGCGGGTATGGCAGCATTGAGTGGAACGCTTGCGGGAACGCAGCAAGGCATGATCAGTTTCACGCAGCAAAACGAACAGGAAGCAGACCGCATCGGTATTCAAGTGTTGCAGCGCTCCGGTTTTGATCCACAAGCCATGCCAACGTTCCTTGAGAAACTGCTCGATCAGTCGCGCTATTCCTCTCGTCCACCAGAAATTCTGCTTACCCACCCATTACCAGAAAGCCGTCTGGCCGATGCGCGTAACCGCGCGAACCAAATGCGCCCGGTAGTCGTGCAATCTTCTGAAGATTTTTACTTTGCCAAAGCACGTACACTTGGCATGTACAACTCTGGTCGCAATCAGCTAACCAGCGATTTATTGGATAGCTGGTCGAAAGGCAATATTCGTGAACAGCATGCGGCTACATATGGCCGTGCGCTACAGGCAATGGGTGCGGATAAATGGGATGAAGCTCGTAAACTTTTGCAGCCGCTTTTGGCCGCTCAACCGGGAAATGCGTGGTACCTCGATTTATCCACGGATATCGACCTTGGGCAGAATAAATCCGCAGATGCGATTAACCGGCTGAAAAATGCGCCTGATCTGAAACAAAACCCGGTATTACAGCTTAACCTTGCCAATGCCTACGTTCAGGCAGGCCAGGCGAATCAAGCAGAAGAAATCCTTAATCGTTATACATTTGCCCATCCGGATGACAGCAATGCCTGGGATTTGTTAGCGCAAACCGAATCAGCGCTAGGCCATCGTGACCAGGAACTCGCCGCACGTGCCGAAGTCATGGCACTGCTAGGACGGCTCGACCAAGCCATTTCGCTGTTAAGTAGCGCCAGTTCCCAGGTAAAATTAGGGAGTTTGCAACAAGCTCGTTATGACGCGCGAATCGACCAGTTCCGCGAATTGCAAAAACGCTTCCTTCAGTATTCTAAGATGTAACAGGAGTTACGATGTCTACAGCCGTTTCTATTTATCACAATCCGCGCTGCTCAAAGAGCCGTGAAACGTTAAGCCTGCTAAAAGCGAATGGCGTAGAACCCGAAGTGGTGTTGTATCTGGAAACCCCGCCAGATGTCGCAACAATCAAATCCTTGCTGAGCAAATTAGATTTTGCCAGTGCGCGTGACCTTATGCGTAAGAAAGAGGATTTGTATAAAGAGTTGAATCTGGCAGATCAAACGCTGAGTGAAGATCAGTTAATTCAGGCGATGGTTGAGAATCCGAAATTGATTGAACGCCCGATTGTGCTGGCAAATGGCGAAGCAAGAATTGGCCGCCCGCCGGAGTCGGTGCTGGAAATTTTGTAGTTCTGCTTTTTCCCCTTCTCCCTCAGGGAGAAGGCTGGGATGAGGGTCGTTTAAAGCCCCAGAATCTCTTTCACAAACGGGATCGTCAACTTACGTTGCGCAGTAATAGAGGCCAGATCAAGCTGATCGAGCGTCGTAAACAATGTGCGCATTTCGCGATCCAACCGTTTTAGCAGGAAACGCCCTACGTCCTCAGGTAATTCAAACCCGCGCAGTCTGGAGCGCAGTTGCAGGGCCTGGAGTTTGTCATCATCTGACAGCGGTTGCAGCTTGTAGATTTGCCCCCAATCAAGGCGCGAGGCAAGATCGGGCAATTGCAGATTGAGCTGACGCGGTGGGCGATCGCCGGTAATCAACAGACGCGTTTTACCTGATTCCAGAATGCGGTTATAGAGATTAAAAATCGCCATTTCCCACATTTCATCACCCGCAACACACTCGATGTTGTCGATACACACCAACGACAGCTGTTCCATGCCGTCCAGCACTTCCGGGACAAACCAGGTGCGTTTATCTAACGGCACATAGCCGACCGCTTCGCCACGTTGTGACAGTTCCGCACAGGCGGCATGCAGCAAATGGCTGCGCCCTCCTCCTTCTCGCGACCAGAAATAGATATATCCGCTGTGATCCTGACGGAGCACAGACTGGAGTGCGGCGAGTAAAGAAGGGTTATCACCCGGCCAGAAACTTGCAAACGTTTCGTCATCAGGCAAATAGAGTGGCAGTGAGAGCTGTGCCGGCGTATTCAGAATTACCTCAACCATAACAGGCAGAAAAACGCAGAGAGTCTAACACAAAACTGGGGAGCAGTAGAACCGGGCAGGCACGCCGCCCGGTTTGCAGCAAAACTAGGATTTTACGTCGCTTTCTTCAGCATCCAGCACTTCTTCTTCTGGACGCAGAACACTGATAAGTTTGAAGATAAGGCTCAGCCCCACACCGACGATGGTCGCCAGCGCCATACCTTTCAGCTCAGCCGCACCAATGTGCACTTTCGCGCCACTCACACCGATGATCAAGATAACTGAGGTCAGGATCAGGTTTTGCGCTTTGCTGTAATCCACTTTCGATTCGATCAACACACGAATACCGGATGCGCCAATCACGCCGTACAGCAGCAGTGAAACACCGCCCATTACCGGAACCGGGATGATTTGAATTGCCGCTGCGAGTTTACCTACGCAAGAAAGCAGAATCGCCAGAATCGCTGCACCGCCAATAACCCAGGTGGAATAAACGCGGGTAATCGCCATTACGCCGATATTCTCACCATAAGTGGTGTTTGGTGTAGAGCCAAAGAAACCGGAGAAGATAGTCGAAATCCCATTCGCAAACATCGAACGATGCAGGCCTGGGTCACGAAGCAAATCTTTCTTCACGATGTTTGCTGTTACCACCAGGTGACCAACGTGCTCGGCGATAACCACGAGTGCCGCTGGCAGAATGGTGAAGATGGCAAACCACTCAAAGCGCGGAGTGTAGAAGGTTGGCAGGGCAAACCAGTGCGCTTCAACAATTGGCGTGACATCAACCACGCCCATAGCGAAGGAAAGCGCATAACCCGCCAGAACACCGATAAGAATCGGAATGATTGCCAGGAAACCACGGAACAGGACAGAACCGAAGATCGTAACCCCCAGCGTGACCAGCGAAATGATAATAGTCGTTGAGTCCGGTGATGTACCGTCAGCAGGCAACAAACCCGCCATATTCGCAGCGACACCCGCCAGCTCAAGCCCGATAACAGCAACAATCGCACCCATTGCCGCTGGTGGGAACATCACATCCAGCCAACCTGTACCGGCTTTTTTCACAATCAGCGCCACAATACAGAACAGCACGCCGCACATGATAAAACCGCCCAGCGCCACTTCATAACCCAGCGGCAACAGCAGCAGCACAGGTGAAATAAACGCAAAGCTGGAACCCAGATACGCCGGGATTTTACCTTTACAGATAAAGAGATACAGCAGTGTCCCAAGCCCGTTAAACAACAGCACCGTCGCCGGGTTAATGTGGAACAGGATTGGCACCAGAACGGTGGCACCAAACATGGCGAACAGATGTTGCAAACTTAACGGAATCGTTTGCAACAGGGGTGGTCTTTCACTCACCCCAATGGCGCGGCGTGTCATGTTGTTTTCCTCAGAGTCTATTTTTTAGGAGTAACGGGTCGAACAAATCAAAAAAAAGCCGACTATCGAAGTCGGCTCATTTTATTATTTAGTACCAAATATCTTATCGCCGGCATCGCCGAGTCCCGGAATAATGTATCCGTGCTCGTTCAGGCCCTGATCGATAGAAGCTGTAAACAGCTCTACATCCGGGTGCGCTTTTTCCAGCGCTGCGATACCTTCCGGTGCTGCCACCAGAACCAGCACCTTGATGCTAGTACAACCGGCGTTTTTCAGCAGGTCGATGGTTGCAATCATAGAACCACCGGTTGCCAGCATAGGGTCAACCACCAGCGCCATACGTTCTTCGATGTTTGAAACCAGTTTCTGGAAATACGGTACTGGCTCCAGGGTTTCTTCATTACGATAGATACCCACTACGCTGATACGTGCGCTTGGTACGTTTTCCAGCACGCCTTCCATCATGCCCAGACCGGCACGCAGGATTGGCACAACAGTAATCTTCTTACCTTTGATCTGATCAATCTCTACCGGGCCGTTCCAGCCTTCGATAGTGACTTTTTCAGTTTCCAGATCCGCCGTGGCTTCGTAAGTCAGCAAGCTGCCAACTTCTGAGGCGAGTTCACGAAAGCGTTTGGTGCTAATGTCGTTCTCACGCATCAGGCCCAGCTTGTGTTTGACGAGTGGGTGTTTGACTTCCACGATCTTCATACTCTTTCTCCCCGAGATAGTTGGCCACCACAAAAAAAATCGCCGGATTATACCGCTTTTTTGCGGTGGTGCTACAGGTATTGAGATTGATCGAGATCAACGAGACTGGATTGAGTATATATCAACAATAATTACATCCCGCTGAATAAGAGGCTCGCAAACGTTTGCCTGCACTGTTAGAATTGCGGCGTTTTTTATTACTAACCCATCCGCGGGGACTTAGCAGTGACCGACAAAACCTCTCTCAGCTATAAAGATGCCGGTGTTGATATTGATGCTGGTAACGCTCTGGTCGATAAAATCAAAGGCGTAGTGAAAAAAACCCGCCGCCCTGAAGTCATGGGTGGATTGGGCGGTTTCGGTGCGCTGTGCGCGTTACCTCAGAAATATCGTGAACCCATTCTGGTTTCCGGCACTGACGGTGTGGGTACTAAGCTACGTCTGGCCATGGATTTAAAACGTCACGACACCATCGGCATCGATTTAGTCGCCATGTGTGTGAACGACCTGATTGTACAGGGCGCTGAGCCGCTGTTTTTCCTCGATTACTTCGCAACCGGCAAACTTGAAGTGGAAACCGCTGCAAGCGTTATCACTGGTATCGCCGAAGGTTGTCTGCAATCAGGCTGCGCATTAGTGGGTGGCGAAACAGCTGAAATGCCAGGGATGTATCACGGCGAAGATTACGACGTGGCTGGCTTCTGCGTTGGCGTAGTCGAAAAATCTGAGATTATTGACGGTTCTAAAGTGACCGATGGCGATGTGCTGATTGCACTGGCTTCCAGCGGCCCACACTCTAACGGCTACTCTTTGGTACGCAAAGTTCTGGAAGTTAGCGGGACTGACCCTCTGACCACCGAGCTGGAAGGCAAACCACTGGCAGATCATTTGCTGGAGCCGACTCGCATCTACGTGAAATCGATTCTGGAATTGATTGGGCAAGTAGACGTTCACGCGATTGCTCACCTGACCGGCGGCGGCTTCTGGGAAAACATCCCACGCGTTCTGCCAGACAACACTCAGGCGGTGATCGCTGAGTCTTCGTGGCAATGGCCTGCGGTATTCAACTGGCTGCAACAAGCCGGGAATATCAGCCGTCACGAGATGTACCGCACCTTTAACTGCGGCGTGGGTATGCTTATCGCACTGCCTGCGGCACAAGCGGATAAAGCCGTCGAGTTTTTGACTGCAAAAGGTGAAAACGCCTGGAAAATCGGTAGTATCAAAGCTTCTGATTCCTCTGAGCGTGTGGTTATTGAGTGATGAAACGCATTGTGGTGCTAATTTCCGGTAACGGAAGCAATCTTCAGGCGATTATTGATGCCTGTAAGCTGAAAAAGATTAATGGCACCCTGAGCGCTGTGTTTAGTAATAAGGCCGATGCCTTCGGCCTTGAGCGCGCGCGCGAAGCGGGTATCCCTGCTCACGCGTTAACTGCCAGCCAGTTCGCCGACCGCGCCGCTTTCGATCGTGAGTTAATCCAGGAGATCGACGCCTACGCGCCGGATCTCGTGGTGCTCGCCGGTTACATGCGCATTCTTAGCCCTGAGTTTGTCGCGCACTTTTCTGGCCGTCTTATCAATATTCACCCTTCTTTGTTACCTAAATATCCTGGCCTGAATACGCATCGCCAGGTACTCGAAAACGGCGATGAAGAACACGGTACATCGGTTCATTTCGTTACAGATGAACTTGATGGCGGGCCCGTTATTTTACAGGCCAAAATTCCGGTATTTGAGGGTGATGACGAAGACGAAATTACCGCGCGCGTACAACATCAGGAGCACGCTATTTATCCGTTAGTCGTCTCGTGGTTTATAGATGACCGCCTTGAGATGCGTGGCAACAGCGCCTGGCTTGATGGTAAAGAATTACCCACGCAAGGTTATGCCGCCGAAGAGTAAAATTAAGGAGCTTCGGCTCCTTTTTTAATGCCTCCCCCTTACAACCCTGCGTTATCTAAATCGCGATTTATCATACTTAACGAGCAGCGTTGGACATTCCCCGCTAAAGCTCGCCATAATGACAGACGTGACGGCATTTTTACGTCCACGAAAACGGAGTGTGAGGCTAATGGGTCAGGATAAGTTGTATATCGAAAAAGAACTGAGCTGGTTGTCTTTTAACGAACGTGTGCTCCAGGAAGCAGCGGATAAAATTAATCCGTTGATTGAGAGAATGCGTTTTCTCGGCATCTATTCGAATAACCTTGATGAATTTTACAAGGTCCGTTTCGCCGAGCTAAAGCGGCGTATTCTGATCAGTGAAGAACAAGGAACTGCTCCCAATTCGCGCCATCTGCTCAATAAGATCCAGGCACGGGTACTGAAAGCCGATCAAGAATTTGACGGGTTGTATAACGATCTGCTGCTGGAAATGGCACGTAATCAGATTTTCTTGATCAACGAACGCCAACTCTCTCCGAATCAGCAAAACTGGCTGCGCCACTACTTTAAACACTATTTGCGGCAGCACATCACACCGATCCTGATTAATCACGACACCGATCTGGTACAGTTTCTTAAAGACGATTACACCTATCTGGCGGTAGAGATTATTCGCGGTGACGAAACTCGTTATGCGTTGCTGGAAATCCCGTCCGATAAAGTGCCGCGCTTTGTAAACCTGCCGCCAGAAGCCCCACGCCGCCGCAAGCCGATGATCCTGCTGGACAACATTCTGCGTTATTGCCTGGACGACATTTTCAAAGGCTTCTTCGATTACGACGCGTTGAACGCCTACTCAATGAAAATGACCCGCGATGCAGAATACGATCTGGTAACAGAAATGGAATCCAGCCTGCTGGAATTGATGTCATCGAGCCTGAAACAGCGCCTGACAGCAGAACCCGTACGCTTTGTGTATCAGCGTGATATGCCTGATACAATGGTAGAAATGCTGCGTAATAAGCTGACCATCACCAATTACGATTCCATCATACCCGGCGGACGCTACCATAATTTCAAAGACTTCATTAACTTCCCGAATGTCGGTAAAGCTAATTTAGTGAATAAACCGTTGCCGCGTTTACGCCATATCTGGTTCGACAAATTCCGCAACGGCTTTGACGCCATACGTAATCGTGACGTGCTGCTCTACTATCCGTACCACACCTTTGAGCACGTGCTGGAATTGCTGCGTCAGGCCTCGTTTGACCCAAGCGTGCTGGCGATCAAAATCAATATTTACCGTGTGGCGAAAGACTCGCGCATTATCGAGTCGATGATCCACGCGGCGCACAACGGCAAAAAAGTCACTGTGGTGGTTGAGCTGCAAGCGCGATTTGACGAAGAAGCCAATATCCATTGGGCGAAGCGCCTGACGGAAGCGGGCGTACACGTTATTTTCTCCGCACCTGGTTTGAAAATTCACGCCAAGCTGTTCCTGATTTCGCGCAAAGAAGGTGAAGACGTGGTGCGTTACGCCCACATCGGCACCGGTAACTTTAACGAGAAAACGGCGCGTCTTTATACCGACTATTCGTTGCTGACCTGCGATGCACGCATCACCAATGAAGTACGCCGGGTATTTAACTTTATTGAAAACCCTTATCGCCCGGTGACGTTCGAGCATCTGATGGTTTCACCACAGAACTCACGTCGCCTGCTTTACGATTTGGTTGATAAAGAAATTGCTAATGCGCAAAACGGTGTGCCGTCTGGCATTACTCTGAAACTGAATAACCTGGTCGATAAAGGGCTGGTAGACCGGCTGTATGCTGCTTCAAGCTCTGGTGTGAAAGTGAATCTGCTGGTGCGCGGGATGTGCTCGTTGATCCCTAATCTGGAAGGTATCAGCGATAACATCCGCGTGATCAGCATTGTTGACCGCTATCTTGAACACGACCGTGTGTATGTGTTTGAAAACGGCGGCGATAAGAAAGTGTATCTCTCTTCTGCCGACTGGATGACGCGCAACATTGATTACCGTATTGAGGTGGCTGTCGCCATACTCGACCCGCGCCTGAAACAGCGGGTGCTGGATATCATTGAAATTCTGTTCAGTGATACGGTGAAAGCGCGCTACATCGACAAAGAACTGAGTAATCGCTATGTGCCGCGCGGTAACCGCCGCAAGGTGCGCTCGCAACTGGCGATTTACGATTACATTAAATCTCTGGAACAACCTGAATAACGATATGCCGATAAAAAAACATGCTCCCCGGCCGCAAGAGTTTGCTGCGGTCGATCTCGGCTCGAACAGTTTCCACATGGTGATTGCGCGTGTGGTGGATGGCGCGATGCAAATCATCGGGCGCCTGAAGCAACGCGTCCATTTGGCTGATGGCCTGAATGCCGAAAACGAGTTGAGTGAAGAAGCGATAGAACGTGGTCTGTCGTGCCTTGCGTTATTTGCGGAACGTCTTCAGGGGTTCGCTGCGGATAACGTTTGTATTGTCGGCACGCATAGCCTGCGAGAAGCCGTCAACGCCGAGGAGTTTCTCAAACGCGCCGAACAGGTTATCCCCTACCCGATTGAAATTATTTCCGGTAACGAAGAAGCGCGTCTGATTTTCATGGGGGTGGAACATACCCAACCTGAAAAAGGCCGCAAGCTGGTTATTGATATCGGTGGCGGCTCAACCGAGCTGGTGATTGGCGAGGATTTCGAGCCGATGCTGGTCGAAAGTCGCCGTATGGGTTGTGTCAGCTTCGCGCAAAACTTTTTCCCAAAAGGGATGATTACGCCAGAAAACTTCAAGCGTGCGCGGCTTGCTGCGGTGCAAAAACTGGAAAATCTCTCCTGGCAGTACCGCTTGCAAGGCTGGAATGTGGCAATGGGTGCATCTGGCACCATCAAAGCGGCTCATGAAGTGCTGGTTCATATGGGTGAAAAAGACGGGATTATTACGCCTGAACGCCTGGAAATGCTGCGCGATGAAGTCCTGAAGCATAAGAGCTTCAGCTCAATGAGCCTGCCGGGTTTATCCGAAGAGCGTAAAGCCGTGTTTGTGCCTGGGCTTGCGATTCTTTGTGGCGTGTTTGACTCACTGGCGATTCGCGAACTGCGCCTGTCTGACGGGGCACTACGCGAAGGCGTGTTGTATGAAATGGAAGGCCGTTTCCGCCATCAGGATATTCGTATTCGTACCGCGCAAAGCCTGGCAAACCAGTACCATATAGACAGCGATCAGGCTAAACGTGTGCTGGTAACCACCGAGCATATTTATCAACAGTGGGAAGAACAAAACCCAAAGTTGGCTAATCCGCAAATGGCGGCATTACTGAAATGGTCTGCCATGTTGCATGAGGTGGGGCTGAATATTAATCACAGTGGGCTACATCGCCACTCGGCTTATATTCTGCAACACAGCAACCTGCCGGGCTTTAATCAGGAACAGCAGACGCTTATGGCTTCGCTTGTGCGCTATCACCGCAAAGCGATAAAAGTTGATGACCTGCCGCGATTTACGTTATTTAAGAAAAAGCAGTTTTTGCCGTTAATTCAAATTCTGCGTTTGGCCGTGTTACTCAATAACCAGCGCCAGGCGACAACAACGCCACCAACACTGGTTCTGGAAACAGAAGAAAACCACTGGACGCTGCGTTTCCCGCATGACTGGTTTAGCCAGAACACGCTGGTATTGCTGGATTTAGAACGTGAACAGCAATATTGGGATAACACGTCTGGCTGGCGGCTTGAGATTGAAGAAGAAGCCAGCCCGAACGTTGCAGCTTGACGGTTAATACGACTAAACGCCCCTCGGGGCGTTTAGTTTATTTATGCAACACGTCCGGGTTCGAGTAGCGTTTCAAGCAGCTGCGGGCGTCCAACCAAATACCCTTGAATGTAATCAATCCCCAGGCTCTGTACTGCGGCTTTGACTGCATCAGTTTCTACATACTCGGCAACCAGCAGCATCTTTTTCATCCGCGCTAATTTGCAGATAGATTCAACAATCTGATAGTCCAGACTGCTGGTCAGCACATTGCGGATAAAGCTGCCGTCAATTTTCAGTATATCCGCACTAATGTCTTTTAATCGCGCGTAGCTGGCATAGCCCGTACCAAAATCGTCAATAGCCACCCGACATCCCATATGTTGCAGCGCCGTCAGCGTCGCATTGGCCTGCTCAAGGTTGGTTAATGAGTTGCTTTCCGTGACTTCAAAAATAAGCTGCCAGGGTTGGATATTGTAGTGTTTCAGCAGCTGCTTCACTTCGATTGCAAACTGTAATCGCCCCACTGACGCCGGAGTCAGATTAATGGAGAAACGGCTCCCGGGGAGCTGCTCGCGGTGGTTATCCATGAATTTTAGCGTGGCTTCCAATACCCATTTATCGATTTTCGAGGACAAACCAAATTCATGTGCCACGGGTAAAAACGCATCCGGAATAAAGACGCTATCGTCTTCATTATCGCCTTTCATACGCAGCAGAATTTCATGATAGGTATCACCACGAATCCCTTCGATACGCTGAGCCATCAACACGAAATTCCCTGAATCAATGGCAATCTGTAAACGGTTCATCATCGCGACTTTATTTCGCACCGCATTCTGCACATGGTTTGGCCCTTGCTGCTGCAAGCTTTCAGGTTTTGACGTCGACAGCGACAAATCAGCCATCGTACTGAGCTCACCTAACAAGAAATAAATGTGGTTCACGGGCTGGCGTATATGGCAATAACTGATGCCCACTTGCGGCTGCATCGGCATGCCGTCCCACATAAAGCGGAACTGTTTTACACGCTGGTCGAGTGATTCAATACGTTCATGATAAGACTCATAATTTAAACGCACGGCCACTTCATGGCCCGACAAGTGATAAACCTTTTCATCTGCGTTCAAAATCGGTTGAAGGTAATCGTTGAGCTGCTGTTTGTATTGAATACGAAGCTGCACCCCGTAATTACGCCCCAATAACTCCAGTTCAGGGATACGCAAAAAGGCTAGCGCCGAGGACGGATAGCGGGATAAATCACGGTTAAGAGCCCGCAGGTTTGGCATTTGTACGATGGGGTCGATAAACGCTACACGGCGCGCTTTGCTATGCAAGAAACGCTGGCGCGTAGTGACCACGGCCATCAAATAGATGGTGATAGAAAATACGGCGTAACAAGACGAGGCTATTGCCAGATGAAGCTCGAAGCCCATGTACTGCGGCAAATAGTTATGAAATCCGTTACACAGGATAATTAATATCACCGTCCAGGTGGTGGTGATAAACAGAAAACCAAAGCGCATCGCACCCCACAGCATTAACGGCAGGATCAGCGTTAGCGTGTAATCCGTAGTGAAGATGGAGCTGAAATCACTAATTGGGATGAGCAGTAAACTAACCAGAATGGCAACAATAGCTGCCCATAGTGCAATCTCGCTTTTCGTCACGCCAGATTGCATCTGCGCTTTCATCCGCGACCAGAACGAGAAAACAAAACGTGGGTTACGGAGCATGCGAATGACGCAATAGAAAAAAGGCATTCCCGTTAAACAACCGACCAGCACCGCCTGAAAATTAATTAATGTCCCCGTGTGTAACGGATTTTCCGCGACAGTATTGCTAACACCGTCATACCAGCCGAAAAAGATCCCCACCTGGTAGATAACCAGGAATATCATAGAATTAACCAGAACCAGCCACAGCATACGTTGCGAGGTAAGTTTAATGACCCCGAACATCACCGAACTGCGTCGGGGAACGAAAATACGGTAACCGCCCCAACTGATCATCATGGGGAGCAGGAAGTGAATAACCGCCAGCATTGCGGTCATTTCGCCTTTCAAGGGGATATAACGGACTAATAGCGCGAGAATAATTCCCGGCAGGGCTGCCCAGCCGAAAACCAGCATAAATGCCGTCATTAAACCTAGTGGCATATAGACGAGGAAAACACGCGCTCCGTCTATCACGGTATTCGCGTTACACCATGCAGCAACAGGAAGCAGCAGGCTCGGCAGCACCAAAGGAAGTGCCCACCATTTGTTTTTATTTTTGCTATACCAGCTTGCCAGATACATTAATTATCGCCAGGAACCCTGTCATCCAGTTAGGGTAAGTTTCGAACAGGTATCCGACCCAATCGATAAAACCATATCGCTATGGAATAGAGTGCAGATTTTAGTTAGGGATTAGCCAGCTAAATTGATCCACATCAATTTCTTGATAAAGTTTCAGTTTCACTCGTAAATAATTCAGAAAAATAACTGGATACATACTAATCAACTAATATTAAGAAATGTTTATATAACAAGGAGAAATGATTTCATGAACAATTCGCCGATACCCCGGAATTGACCTTGAGGCATCACTGTGTATAAATATCACCGTCGCCCGCGGTTGACGGGCAAACATCAAGGATCATTTGCGTGACACAGGTTACGAGTATGCGAAGACGACATAAGTTTAACAATCGTATGACCCGCATTATTCTGCTTATCAGTTTTCTCTTCCTTTTTGGCCGTTTTGTCTACTCTGCTATCGGTGCCTGGTACCATCATCAGGACAAAGTAGAAGCCCAGCAAAGCAGCCTGTCTATGGATAATACCAACCGGTAACGCCCTCTTCTCATTAAAAATAATAGCACTGACTTGCAGCCGGTGAGATTTGTCACGCCTGTGATTTACTTCTTATAGATAAAAAAACAGGCGACACATGGTCGCCTGTTTTGAAACAAAGACTAACGTATTATTCCCACTCGATAGTCGCTGGCGGTTTGCCAGAAATATCGTAAACCACACGGGAAATGCCGTTAACTTCGTTGATAATGCGGTTGGAGACACGGCCAAGGAAATCGTATGGCAGGTGCGCCCAATGCGCGGTCATAAAGTCGATGGTTTCAACAGCACGCAGTGAAACAACCCAATCGTATTTACGGCCATCGCCCATTACGCCAACAGAACGCACCGGCAGGAACACGGTGAACGCCTGGCTTACTTTATTGTAGAGATCGGCTTTATGCAGCTCTTCAATAAAGATGGCATCGGCACGACGCAGCAGATCGCAATACTCTTTCTTCACTTCGCCCAGCACACGCACGCCCAGACCTGGACCCGGGAACGGGTGGCGGTAAAGCATGTCGTACGGCAGACCCAGTTCCAGACCAATTTTACGCACTTCGTCTTTGAACAGCTCTTTAAGCGGCTCAACCAGACCCATCTTCATCTCTTTCGGCAAGCCGCCCACGTTGTGGTGAGATTTGATGACGTGCGCTTTGCCAGTAGCAGAAGCCGCAGATTCGATAACGTCAGGGTAGATTGTGCCCTGTGCCAGCCATTTCACATCTTCCAGGCGCAGTGCTTCTTCGTCGAAAACTTCTACGAATACGCGGCCAATAGTTTTGCGTTTGGCTTCTGGCTCGTCGATACCTGCCAGTTGAGACAGGAAGCGTTCTTCCGCAGCAACGTGAACAATGTTCAGGCCGAAGTGGTCGCCAAACATGTCCATTACTTGCTCTGCTTCGTTCAAACGCAGCAGGCCGTTATCCACGAACACGCAGGTCAGACGGTCGCCAATTGCGCGGTGCAGTAGCATTGCGGTAACGGAAGAATCCACGCCACCGGACAGGCCAAGAATCACCTTGTCGTTGCCCACTTGCTCACGCAGACGAACAATCGCGTCTTCGATAATTTTTGCTGGAGTCCACAGTGCTTCGCAGCCGCAGATATCCAGAATAAAACGCTCCAGCAGACGCTGCCCCTGACGGGTATGGGTCACTTCCGGGTGGAACTGCACGCCATAAAAACGTTTTTCTTCGTTTGCCATAATGGCGAACGGGCAAGTCTCAGTGCTGGCAACGGTAACAAAGCCAGAAGGGATCGCGGTGACTTTATCGCCGTGACTCATCCAGACATCCAGCAGCGGGTTACCTGCGGCGCTCAGAGCGTCTTCGATACCACGAACCAGGGCGCTATCGGTTACGACTTCAACCTGCGCATAGCCAAATTCACGTTCGGTAGAGGATTCAACGTGGCCGCCAAGCTGCATCGCCATGGTCTGCATGCCGTAGCACACACCAAATACTGGCACACCTGCGGTAAAGACATATTCAGGCGCGCGTGGGCTGTTCAGCTCTGTGGTACTTTCCGGGCCACCAGAAAGGATGATACCGCTTGGATTGAATTCACGAATCTGTGCTTCAGTGACATCCCATGCCCACAGCTCACAGTAAACGCCCAGTTCACGCACGCGGCGCGCAACCAGTTGAGTATACTGAGAACCGAAATCAAGGATAAGTATGCGATGTTTATGGATATTTTCCGTCATTGACGCTTATTCCGAGGCAAGTGAAACAGATAAAGAAAACGCCCGGCATAAAGCCGGGCGCAGAAATCTTAAGAACCCATGCGATAGTTCGGGGACTCTTTAGTAATCGTCACATCGTGTACGTGACTTTCCTGAATACCCGCACCGCTGATACGTACAAATTCCGCTTTAGTACGCAGCTCGTCGATAGTACCACAGCCGGTCAGACCCATGCAGGAACGCAGGCCACCCATTTGCTGGTGAACGATCTCTTTCAGACGGCCTTTGTAAGCCACACGGCCTTCGATACCTTCCGGTACCAGTTTGTCGGCTGCGTTATCAGTCTGGAAGTAACGGTCAGAGGAGCCTTTGGACATAGCACCCAAAGAACCCATACCGCGGTAGGATTTGAAAGAACGGCCCTGGTAAAGTTCGATTTCACCCGGAGATTCTTCAGTCCCTGCCAGCATACCGCCAACCATGACCGCAGATGCGCCAGCCGCAATAGCTTTAGCAATATCACCAGAGAAACGGATACCGCCGTCAGCGATAACCGGAATGCCAGTCCCTTCCAGCGCTTCAACCGCATCAGCAACAGCAGTGATTTGTGGAACGCCAACACCCGTTACGATACGAGTAGTACAGATTGAACCTGGGCCAATACCCACTTTCACCGCACTCACACCGGCATCTGCCAGAGCACGCGCGCCAGCCGCAGTGGCGACGTTACCGCCAATGATTTGCAGGTCAGGATATTTAGCGCGGGTTTCGCGAATACGTTGCAGAACGCCTTCGGAATGACCGTGAGAGGAGTCAATCAGTAAAACATCAACGCCAGCCGCTACCAGAGCGTCGATACGCTCTTCGTTGCCCGCACCTGCGCCAACGGCAGCTCCAACACGCAAACGGCCCTGGTCGTCTTTACAGGCGTTAGGTTTACGTTCTGCTTTCTGGAAGTCTTTTACGGTGATCATGCCGTGCAGATGGAAATTAGCATCGACGACCAGTGCTTTCTCAACGCGCTTTTCGTGCATTTTTGAAAGCACGACATCACGCGCTTCACCTTCTTTCACGGTAACCAGACGTTCTTTCGGCGTCATGTACACGCTAACAGGCTGGTTCAGGTCTGTCACAAAGCGAACGTCACGACCGGTGATGATACCTACCAGTTCGTTTTGTTCGGTAACAACAGGGTAACCTGCGAAACCGTTACGGGCGGTGAGTTCTTTAACTTCGTGCAAAGTGGTGGTCGGCAGCACGGTCTGTGGGTCAGTTACAACGCCACTTTCGTGTTTTTTCACGCGGCGGACTTCTTCAGCCTGGCGCTCAATTGACATATTTTTGTGAATGAAACCAACGCCACCTTCCTGAGCCAATGCAATGGCCAGACGGGCTTCCGTTACGGTATCCATGGCTGCGGACAACATAGGGATATTCAAACGAATAGTTTTGGTCAATTGGGTGCTGAGATCGGCCGTGTTAGGCAGAACTGTAGAGTGAGCTGGAACGAGGAGAACGTCATCAAACGTCAGTGCTTCTTTAGCGATTCGTAGCATGGCAATATCTCAACCTGGGGTGAATGAGAACAGATAAAATATTGCCGCCGCAGTATACAGAGCGGAATCGATTGCATCCACACTTTTTTGAGAAAAATCCTTGCCAGTCGCAATATGAAAGGTACTATTGACCGAATAACCTGCTGATTTAAAATTTGATCTAGCTCACATGCCAACACTAAATAATCCTTCAATTTTTACTGTCAGCCGCCTGAATCAGACGGTCCGCATGCTGCTGGAACAAGAGATGGGGCAAGTGTGGATCAGCGGTGAAATTTCCAATTTTACCCAACCGGCTTCCGGCCACTGGTACTTCACACTCAAAGACGACACAGCCCAAATTCGCGGCGCAATGTTTCGCAACAGCAATCGACGTGTCACCTTCCGTCCGCAACACGGGCAACAGGTTTTGGTGCGCGCCACTCTCACACTGTACGAGCCACGTGGTGATTACCAAATCATCGTCGAAAGTATGCAGCCAGCCGGTGAAGGATTATTGCAGCAGCAATACGAAGAGCTGAAACAACGGCTCACCGCTGAAGGGTTATTTGAACAAATTCATAAGCAGCCACTGCCAACGCCTGCGCGCCAGGTTGGGGTGATTACCTCAAAAACCGGGGCTGCGCTGCATGATATTTTGCATGTGCTAAAACGTCGCGATCCCTCTCTCCCGGTAATTATTTATCCAACCGCCGTACAAGGTGCTGATGCGCCGCTGCAAATCGTTCGCGCAATAGAATTAGCAAACAAGCGCAAAGAATGTGACGTGCTGATTGTTGGGCGTGGCGGTGGTTCATTAGAGGATTTATGGAGCTTTAACGATGAGCGCGTCGCGCGAGCAATATTTGCAAGCAAGATCCCCGTTGTTAGCGCCGTAGGACACGAAACTGACGTCACGATCGCCGATTTTGTAGCAGATGTTCGAGCGCCAACGCCATCGGCAGCAGCAGAAATTATCAGCCGAAATCAGCTCGAATTACTGCGCCAATTGCAGTCCGGGCAACAGCGTATGGAAATGGCGATGGATTACTACATTGCCCAAAGAATGCAGCGCTTTACCCGCTTGCACCATCGTTTACAACAACAACATCCACAGTTACGTTTAGCTCGCCAGCAAACCGCGCTTGAGCGCTTACACCAGCGCCTGAATACTGCAATAGATGTAAAACTACGCCGCACCACACAACAACAGCAACGGCTGATGCAACGCTTGAACCAGCAACAGCCACAGCCGCGTATTCATCGTGCGCAGACTCGTTTGCAGCAGCTTGAGTATCGCTTATCGCAGGTTGTCACCGCGCGCCTGAGCAATACTCGCCAACGGTTTGGCACCGCTATCGCTCAGCTCGAAGCAGTTAGCCCACTGGCAACGCTTGCCCGCGGTTACAGCGTGACAACAGCGACAGACGGCAAAGTGTTGAAGAAAACAAAACAGGTGCAGTCCGGGGATACGCTAACGACGCGTCTGGAAGACGGTTGGGTGGAAAGCCAGGTCACCGGCATTACACCGGTGAAACCTAAACGCGTTCGTAAAACTGCAGCGAAAAGCTAAAACTTAGTCAGCAACAGGCTCAAATTCGACGCGTTTTTTCGAGATCAATCCGTGGCCGTTCTGGCAGAAATAATCGACTGCACCACAGGCTTTTAAGACTTCCAGCGGCTTGTGGCAATCCGGGCAGCGGGCTTCCAGGTGAAAATCCTGCTGACAGGTTTCACAACGGGCACCTGATTCTGTTTGCTGCAGCGGCTTTTCACATTCCGGGCACTTAATTTCCATAATCACTCCTTACAACAACTCACCGGAAGACACGGGCTTGCGTCACCATAGTTTGCTCTTTTGATGATAAAGACAAATACGCTTTTAAGCATCAACAACGCCAGATATGGCTCGTTCCCTGACATGTAGCAATCCCCCTCGCCATTGCCGTTCTGTGTCTGGTTGCGGTGGTATGCTACAACACATTATCGGCGCTGATTTTCGCCACTATGATGCTGGCAGGTTATATTTGGTTTAGAACCACGGCAGCCGCACGAGAGCGTGTAGCGCCAGACTCGCAACTTCGGGTAATCTTCTGAGGAGGAGAAATGTATAACACGACTCTGGCGCATCGCAGTTATCGGTTCGCCAGCCTCAAGGAGTTAATGGCCAAAGCGTCACCGGCGCGTTCAGGGGATAATCTGGCGGGGATTTCGGCAGGTTCTGCGGAAGAGCGGATGGCCGCAAAAATGGCCCTGGCCGATGTCCCATTGCGTGAAATCCTCGACAACCCGCTGATTCCCTACGAACAAGATGAAGTTACCCGTCTGATTATCGATACTCACGATAAAACCGCGTTTCAGGCCATCAGCCATTTAACCGTGGGTGATTTTCGTGACTGGCTGCTCGATGACGCTACCGATAGCCAGACACTGCGCCATGTAGCAAAAGGCATCACGCCAGAAATGGCGGCGGCAGTGAGTAAGCTCATGCGTAACCAGGATTTAATTCTGGCGGCGAGCAAATGCCAGGTTACAACTCAGTTCCGCAATACCATCGGTTTACCGGGTCATCTAAGCGTTCGTCTACAACCCAATCACCCTACCGATGATTTAAAGGGCATAGCCGCCAGCATGCTCGACGGATTGCTATATGGAGCAGGCGATGCTGTGGTCGGAATTAACCCTGCAAGCGACAGCCTGCCCGTTCTGGAACGGCTGAACTACATGATGGACGACATCATTACCCGCTTCGCCATCCCGACCCAATCCTGCGTACTGACTCACGTGACCAACACGTTGCAGCTCATTGAACGCGGCGCACCAGTGGACTTAGTATTTCAGTCCGTGGCAGGAACCGAAGCCGCCAACACCGGTTTTGGTATTAATCTGGCGCTATTACAAGAAGCCTATGACGCAGCGCTGAGTTTACATCGCGGCACACTCGGTAATAACGTGATGTATTTCGAAACCGGCCAGGGTAGCTGCCTGTCTTCAAATGCACATCATGGTGTTGATCAACAAACTTGCGAGGCTCGCGCTTATGCGGTGGCGCGCCATTTCAATCCGTTATTGGTTAACACGGTGGTGGGCTTTATTGGCCCGGAATATCTGTATGACGGTAAACAAATTATCCGTGCAGGACTGGAAGATCATTTCTGTGGAAAACTGATGGGGCTGCCGCTGGGTTGCGACGTTTGTTATACCAACCATGCCGAAGCCGATCAGGATGATATGGACACGCTGCTGACGCTCTTATGCAACGCTGGGCTCACTTTTTTAATCGGCGTGCCTGGTGCCGATGACATTATGCTCAATTACCAAAGCACGTCGTTTCACGATGCGCTTTATGCCCGCCGCCTGCTTGGCCTGAAACATGCGCCAGAATTTGCCGAATGGCTGACGCGAATGCAAATCATTGATACTCATGGGCAGCTACGTTTAACCGGTGCGAGTCATCCCCTGTTAGCTGCTCTGCCGCAGGGAGCAATCTTATGAATTCAGATGCCTGGACGTTATTGCGTGAATTTACCGACGCCCGTATCGCTCTTGGGCGCAGTGGCGCAAGCCTGCCAACCAAAGAAGTGCTCAATTTTGGCCTGGCACATGCGCAGGCCAGAGACGCGGTTCATCAGCCATTTCATAGTGATGACATCAGCAAAGAATTAGCGGAACTGAGCTTACCGACGCTCACGGTTAAGAGCGCGGCGGAAGATCGTCATATCTATCTGAATCGCCCGGATCTGGGGCGCATGCTTGATGAGGAAAGCAGAAACATGCTGCAAACCAGCAATATCGGAAGTTACGATCTGCTGCTGGTGATAGGTGATGGGCTTTCGTCGCACGCGGTACATCGCCAATCCGTTGCGTTGATTCGTGAACTGTTGCCTTACATAAAAACGCTGGGGTTAACGCTTGCCCCTGTCGTGCTGGCGCATCAGTCGCGTGTTGCGCTGGGCGATGATATTGGCGAAATACTGAATTGCAAAGCAGTGGCAATGCTGATTGGCGAACGCCCTGGGCTTTCTTCGCCGGACAGTCTCGGGGTATATCTGACGTGGAAACCTGAGCGCAATCGGCTGGAATCAGAACGGAACTGTATCTCTAATATTCGCCCGGAAGGGCTATGCTACACCTCAGCCGCCTTTAAACTTGCATGGCTGCTGGAACAAGCATTTTTGCGCCGTTTAACCGGTGTGAAATTGAAAGATGAAAGTGATAATCCCGCGCTACACCAACAGGTTAAACCTATAGCGTTAAACGAGATCAAAAAAAGCCCGGTGTAAAAACCGGGCTTAGTGTTTTTTAGATAGCGGTTAAGTTCCCGCGATATCTTATTTGCCTTTGATGTGCTTGATCAAACGCTTACGTTTACGCATCTGGTTCGGGGTCAGCGGGTTACGTTTGTTGGCAAACGGGTTCTCCCCTTCTTTGAACTGAATACGGATTGGCGTACCCATTACATCCAGCGATTTGCGGAAGTAGTTCATCAAATAACGCTTGTAGGAGTCCGGCAGGTCTTTCACCTGGTTACCGTGAATCACTACGATCGGCGGGTTATAACCCCCGGCGTGAGCATATTTCAGCTTAACGCGACGACCACGTACCAACGGTGGCTGGTGATCTTCAGCAGCCATTGTCATCACGCGAGTCAGCATTGCGGTGCTTACGCGGCGCGTGGAGCAGTCGTACGCTTCACGAACGGACTCAAACAGGTTGCCTACACCACTACCGTGCAGCGCAGAGATGAAGTGAACGCGAGCAAAGTCGATAAAGCCAAGACGGTAATCCAGCGTCTCTTTCACCTGCTCTCTGACTTCATTGCTCAGGCCATCCCACTTGTTGACCACAATCACCAGTGAGCGCCCACTATTGAGGATAAAGCCGAGTAGAGACAAATCCTGATCGGAAATACCTTCACGAGCATCAATAACCAGCAGCACGACGTTAGCGTCTTCAATCGCTTGCAGCGTTTTGATTACCGAGAATTTCTCAACGGTTTCCGTGATTTTGCCACGCTTACGAACACCTGCGGTGTCGATAAGAATAAATTCACGATCGTCACGTTCCATTGGGATGTAAATGCTGTCACGCGTAGTTCCCGGCATGTCGTAAACCACAACACGGTCTTCACCAAGAATACGGTTGGTAAGCGTTGACTTACCTACGTTCGGACGGCCAACAATCGCCAGTTTGATTGGAAGATCCTGAGGGTTGAAAGGTTCTTCTTCCTCTTCTTCCATCGCTTCGTCGTCTTCAGACACAATGCCATTTTTAGCATTGAATGCCGCCCAATAGGCTGCATCTTCATCGATCTCTTCTTCCGGTTCGCGCGGATTTTTTTCATCAATGAACGGAATCAGAACATGCTCAAGCAGGGTTGTTACACCGCGACCATGGGAGGCCGCAATAGCATGAATTTCACCTAAACCCAGGGAGTAGAAATCGACAACCGCCTGATCCGGGTCCATGCCATCAGTTTTGTTTGCCACCAGGAAAGTTGGCTTCTGACGAGAACGCAGGTGTTTAGCAATGGCTTCATCGGCAGGCATCAGGCCCGCGCGTGCATCGACCATAAACAACACGATATCAGCTTCTTCAATCGCTAACAGCGACTGTGCCGCCATATGCGTTTCAACGCCGTCTTCCGCGCCATCGATACCACCGGTATCAATAGCAATAAATTCGCGACCTTCCACTTCAGCACGACCATACTTGCGGTCGCGAGTCAGCCCCGGGAAATCCGCGACCAGCGCATCTCGGGTACGCGTCAAGCGGTTAAACAACGTGGATTTTCCGACATTAGGGCGCCCGACGAGCGCAACCACAGGTACCATGATAAAAACCTCATAACTCAAAATTCATCATAAAACGACGTCAAATCACATCGTTTCTAAAAACAGGAAACGGCTCCCGGACTACAGGAACCGTTTCACACTGACTATTACTTCAGACTAGTTTAACGCTTGATAGCGTACAACGTACCGTCTTTTGCCTGAATCAACAGTTTGTCACTTGCGACAACGGGATCAGTCTGGAAGCCAGAACTGTCCACTTTTTGTTGGGCAACGAAGCGACCGTCATCTGCATTGATCCAGTGCATGTAACCTTCGCTGTCGCCAACAACCAGATAGCCGTTGTACAGAACAGGTGCGGTTAGATTACGGTGCAGCAGATCGCTTTGCGTCCACAGAGTCACACCGCCATCGGCATTCAGAGCAACAACACGGTCATTCTGGTCGACGAGGAAAATACGGTTAGCATCAACAATGAAGTCGTTTACTGAACCCAGTTCACGTTTCCACATCACCTGGCCTGAACGTAAGTCCAGTGCAGTCAGGTTGCCGTTATAGGCCAGGGCATAAACTACGCCGTTGACAATAACAGGGGTTGTGTCGACATCGCTCAGGCGGTCAATTTCGGTAGCACCGGTTGCCTGAGAGATACGTTGTTGCCAAATCAACTGCCCTTGCTTCATCAGCACTGCACTGACGCGGCCATTATCGCCACCGACAATCGCTGCACCAAACGCTACAGCAGGAGCTGATTCGCCACGCAGAGAAAGTGCTGGCATATCCAGGTTTACGGTCCATTTCACCGCACCGTCAGTTTCATCGAATGCCTGAAGCTGACCGTTACTGGTATGCACCAGAACTAAACCGTCGCTAACCACTGGGCGAGAAATCACTTCGCCTGCGGCTTTGCTTTGCCATGCAATACTACCATCAGAGGTGTTAAGCGCATAAACCTGTGCTTTTTCACTACCAAGGTAAATATGTGCGCCGTCAACCGTCAGGCCACCAGAGAGCAGTGCTGGCAGGTTGCTGCTATAAAAGTTTGTCTTTTCAGACAGGTCGACAGACCAGGTTTCTTTACCATCATCCGCATTAACGGCTTTAACGGTACCGCGGCGGTCTGCTGCATAAATGGTGCCGTCCTGCCAGGCTGGGTGCAAATTGGAATAAAAATCGCCAATTCCACTACCTACGGAGGTGCTCCATGATTTTTCAGGTTCAAACTGGTTTTCAACTGTCGGCAGTGGAGACATTTTTACCACGTCTTCTTCACCGCTAAACAGTGAACAACCGCTGAGCAGCGTCAGAGAAATCAGCCCTGGTACAAGTAGTTTACGCAATTGCATCGGGTCCCTCTTAGCTCGACAAATTATTAATTTTCATCTGCATCATTTCGCGCAGAGCTGGAGAAGCGTCGGTTTGTGAGCCTTTGCTCCACGCATCGCGTGCACCTTGCTTATCCCCTTTGCTGAGCAGCGCTTCGCCGCGCAAATCAGCAATAATCGCTACCCAACCTTCGCCTTTAATGCTGTCGAGAGTTTTCAGCGCCGCATCAGACTGCTTTTGTTGTATTTGAATACGTGCCAGACGCACATTAATCAGCGCCTGTAAGTTTTCATCGCTGGTACTACTCAAACCCTGCTGCAATTGCGCTGCCGCTTTTGCGAGGTCATTGTTGTCAGCGTACTTCTGAGCCAGTTCAAGTGACGCGAGAGCGCCATAAGTATTCTTGGTGTTGGCGGCGAATTTCTCTGCGGCACTCAGTGTGGCAGGTTGATCAGCACGCACAGCATCAGTCACTGTTTGATACTCAAGAGAAGAAGCCATCGCGCTTTCGGTCTGATGGCTGCCCCAGTAACGCCAACCAACCAGTGCACCTATACCCAGTACGACCCCAACGACCAGCGCTTTACCGTTTTCGGCAAAGAAGCGTTTTACCGCATCAACCTGCTCGTTTTCGTTCTCGTAAATTTCCACGCAATCCTTCTCCTTAACGATTAATCACTGGGGAAATTAACCCAGTAGCGCCTGCAAATGAGCCACCGCGTCTGCTTGTTCAACGGCAGTCTGCTCACCTGTGCGCAGATCCTTCACGACGACCTGACCCTTTGCGACTTCGGTTTCGCCCAGCACCAGTGCAACACGCGCACCCCACTTATCTGCACGGACGAACTGTTTCTTGAAGTTGCCACCGCCATAGTTAGTCATCAGCTTGATAGCTGGGACCTGGTCACGTAACTGCTCAGCTAACAGCATTGCCGCAGCTTGCGTTCCCTGACCTGACGATATCAGGTAAATATCGACAACAGATTCTGCTTTAAATTCCGGATTGATAGCCTGAACCAGTAAAACAAGACGTTCCAGACCCATTGCGAAGCCAACGGCAGGTGCAGCACGGCCACCCAGTTGTTCGACTAAACCATCATAACGGCCGCCCGCGCAAACGGTGCCTTGAGAGCCGAGGCTGCTCGTCACCCATTCGAAAACGGTACGGTTGTAGTAATCCAGGCCGCGTACCAGACGTTGATTCACGGTATACGCAATACCAGCGGCATCAAGGTACTGACACAGACCCGCGAAATGTTCGCGAGACTCTTCGTCCAGATACTCGCCAAGCGTTGGCGCGCCATCCAGCAAAGCCTGAACTTCCGGGTTTTTAGAATCCAGCACACGCAGCGGGTTGCTGTACATGCGACGCTGGCAATCTTCGTCGAGCTTCTCTTTATGCTGTTCAAGGAACGCCACGAGTGCATCACGATAGTTAGCGCGTGCTTCAAGCGAACCAATAGAGTTCAGTTCCAGGCTAACGTGCTGGTCAATACCCAGCGCACGCCACCAACGAGCTGTGAGCATGATCAATTCGGCATCAATGTCTGGCCCTTGCAGGCCAAAGACTTCAACACCCAACTGATTAAACTGGCGATAGCGCCCTTTTTGCGGACGCTCATGGCGGAACATCGGCCCGATGTACCACAAGCGCTGTTCCTGATTGTACAGAAGACCATGTTCGATACCGGCACGCACGCAGCCCGCGGTGCCTTCAGGACGCAGAGTCAGGCTATCGCCATTGCGGTCCTCAAAGGTATACATCTCTTTTTCAACCACGTCGGTCACTTCACCGATAGCGCGTTTGAATAACGGGGTCTGCTCTACAATCGGCAAACGGATTTCACTGTAACCGTAGCTACCGAGCACCTGCTTCAGAATGCCTTCAATGCGCTGCCAAATGGCGGTTTCGCCAGGCAGGTAATCGTTCATGCCGCGGATGGCTTGAATGTTTTTTGCCACGTTTATTCTCTACCGAATTTATACAAAAAATGAACCCGAAATCAGACTGTTTGCTTGCGCAAAATGTCCGGCGGGTTCAATCATACACGGGAAGCCGAATGCTTCCCATGTTTCACACTATTTTTCCAACTGCTGGATACTAATCCGCTGCGATTCATCGAGCATGGAAGCCTTGGCACGAATACGAGCTTCAAGCTGCGCAATCATGTTTTCGTTATCCATTCGCTCTTTCTGACGCACACCGTCTTCGTAGAAACCGCTTTTTTTGTGGCCACCGGTCACACCTAAAGTGGAAACCAACGCTTCACCAGGACCATTCACTACGCAACCGATTATCGAAACATCCATTGGCGTGATGATATCTTCCAGACGCTCTTCGAGGGCGTTAACCGTACCGATAACATCAAACTCCTGGCGCGAACAGGTTGGGCAGGCGATAAAGTTAATACCGCGTGCACGAATGCGCAAAGATTTTAGAATGTCGAAACCGACCTTGATTTCTTCAACCGGATCGGCAGCCAGTGATACGCGCAGCGTGTCACCAATTCCTTCGGAAAGCAGTAACCCCAGACCAATTGCGGATTTCACTGAGCCGCTACGCATGCCGCCTGCTTCGGTGATCCCGAGGTGCAGGGGTTGATCGATCTGCTTAGCCAGTAAACGGTAGGATTCAACGGCAAGGAAAACATCGGATGCTTTCACGCTGACTTTGAATTGATCAAAGTTGAGACGATCGAGATGATCCACATGGCGCATTGCAGACTCTAGCAACGCCTGAGGTGTTGGCTCACCGTATTTTTCCTGGATATCTTTTTCCAACGATCCGGCGTTAACGCCAATACGGATTGGGATATTTTTGTCCCGCGCACAATCAACAACGGCACGAATACGCTCTTCGCTACCAATATTGCCGGGGTTAATGCGCAGGCAATCGACACCGTACTCAGCAACTTTGAGGGCGATGCGATAGTCAAAATGGATATCAGCGACCAATGGGACATTGACCCGCTGCTTAATGAGTTTAAATGCTTCTGCCGCGTCCATCGTTGGGATAGATATACGAACGATATCTGCCCCAACTCTTTCTAACGCTTTGATCTGATTGACGGTTGCTTCAACATCCGTGGTGCGGGTGTTGGTCATTGACTGGACGGCGATCGGTGCCCCGTCGCCGATTGGCACATTTCCGACGTAGATCCGTTTGGATTTTCTACGTTGAATTGGGGCTTCATTATGCATTACAAATCTCCACAATTACGCGTCATGCTGGCTGTGATTATTCAGCACTTACTGTCAGACGTGCAACCTGGCTAGTTCTGATAAAACGACTCAGGTCGACGGGTTTACCCTGGAACTGAATCTGCACTGCCGCCGGAGCACCAATTTTCAACTTATACGGTGCCTGACCGGCTAAATTCAAATTGCCATCTTTACGCTGCATACCGCTGAACAATTTTTTACCGGTTGCATCGGTCACTTCAAGCCAACAATCGGCGTTGAAATTCATGACTAACGCATTCGGGTCAGCCGCAGCATTAGTCACAGCAGCTTGATCGGTTGGTAGTGCGGCATTAGGTGTTGATGCCGGTGGCGTGGTTGCCTGCACATTGTCTACAGGAGCCTGGCTTGGTGCCACTACAGCGGAAGAATCCGCTGGGGTGGTTTGCTGAGCCGTTGCTACCGGAGCCTGGCTTGATGTTGAATCAGTGGCTGGAGCAGATTGTGCGTCCGGAGTCTGCACTGCCTGCTGTGCTGAGTTATCAGCAGTAGCAGACGAGTCACCGGTATTCAATGGAACTGATTGAGAATTGCTGTTGCTGGCTGAAAGTTCAGCCGAAGATTGATCTGCCATTGTTGAGATCTCTTCCTGCTGCGCTTTGTGGTTTTGCCACCACCATGCGCCGGTCAGGCCGACAACAACAAACAGAATGAGCCAGGTAAAGCTCATCAACCAACCGTCACGTTTCTTACGGCGTTTCCCCAGAGAAAAACTTTGCATCGGAGCAACTTTAGCCGCTCTGATCGGTGCCTGTTTTTCCATCATAGGCAACAGTTCTTCTTCCGGAATACGCACCAGTCGTGCATAAGATCGGATGTAACCACGCAGGAAAGTAGACGCTAACTCAGCAGGCGCCTTGTCATCTTCAATATCCCGGACGGTAGAAACCTTCAGGCACAGGCGTTCTGCCACGGCTTGTTGGCTAAGACCGAGTTCTTCACGAGCAGTACGTAGACGTTCGCCCGTAGTTTTTGCTGCATTTGATTCTTGAGTGGCTTCAGTATTCATTAGCTACAACTGCTGGAACTGTTCGATTAAGGAATTGGACAGAAGCCCTGTCGCACAGCATTTCCGCTACGCCACACTCTCCCGCTCCGCGAAACAAATTTGTGTTCTGAAGGATAAACCTCCAGACAACATAACATTCAGCGCAAACTACTTGGCCCACATAAACCGACTGCTTTACATGAACGGTTTATCATCGATGAGTTAACCATAGACACCATTTTGAATGTTGTCAGTGGATTGCGACCCGCGATGGCTTAAATAGATGCGCCTAAACTATTGTTGTGACGCTACATACTGCCTTAAAGCGCAGTGAAACGCACCGTAATTATTAATCTTAAAGACACTTGCTAAACTTGCATAACTGCAAGAAATCACTAAGTGTTTTTTGTGCCACACAGCAACACAACTGCATGGCACCCATCTGATTAATTCGAACGTTTATCAGACTGCTTTAACATCAATAGGTTCACCCTGCATACGTTTACGCAACGTACGTTTTGTACGGTCAATCACTTCGCCAGCCAGCTGTCCGCAAGCCGCATCAATATCATCACCACGCGTCTTACGCACAATAGTCGTAAAGCCATAGCTCATTAATACTTTTGAGAAACGGTCAATTCGGCTATTGGAGCTACGGCCATATGGCGCGCCCGGGAACGGGTTCCATGGGATCAGGTTGATTTTACATGGCGTGTCTTTAAGACATTCAGCCAGCTGATGCGCATGTTCAGTACCATCGTTAACGTGGTCAAGCAGAACGTATTCCACTGTAACACGGCCCTGGTTGGCGTTGGATTTCTCCAGATAGCGACGCACAGATGCCAGGAAAGTCTCGATGTTGTACTTTTTGTTGATCGGCATGAGCTGGTCGCGAATTTCGTCGGTTGGAGCATGCAGTGAAATGGCCAATGCCACGTCAATCATGTCGCCCAATTTATCGAGCGCCGGAACCACACCTGATGTAGAAAGCGTCACGCGACGTTTAGAAAGCCCGAAACCGAAATCATCAAGCATGATTTCCATCGCTGGAACCACGTTGTTGAGATTCAGCAGCGGCTCTCCCATCCCCATCATCACCACGTTGGTGATAGGACGAACGCCGGTTTTCTTTTGCGCGCCGATAATTTTCGCCGCACGCCATACCTGGCCAATGATTTCAGAAACGCGCAGGTTACGGTTAAAACCTTGCTGAGCTGTTGAGCAGAATTTACATTCCAGAGCGCAGCCAACCTGGGAGGAAACGCACAGTGTGGCGCGGTCTTCTTCAGGGATATACACCGTTTCAACAAGCTGGTCGGCGATCCTGATTGCCCATTTGATGGTGCCATCGGCAGAACGTTGTTCTTCGGCAACTTCAGGGGCGCGAATTTCAGCAACTTCTTTAAGTCTGTTGCGCAGAACTTTGTTGATGTCGGTCATGTCGTCGAAGTCATCACTGCAATAGTGATACATCCATTTCATGACTTGATCGGCGCGGAAAGGTTTCTCGCCCATTTCGGCGAAGAACTCACGCAGTTGCTGGCGGTTAAGATCCAACAGGTTAATTTTTTCTGACTTGTTAGATACGACTGAAACAGGCGTCTCAGGAATGACAATTTGCTCTGACATAATTTCTTCCGGCCTCGTTGTTACACGTTACGGCCCCAGGAGGGTTATAAAATAAGATGCGCCCCGGAGAGCAGGCTCGTCCGGGGCGCAGCATTGTACAAATTCTATGGCACAGATGCCATGACTGAAAGCGATGTCAGATAAATAAAATGTAAACGTCGCTTAACAGTTACTGCTTATTAACGAGTGCGTGGGCACACTTCGCCTTCTGCGAAGAAGTAAGCAATTTCACGTGCTGCTGATTCTAAAGAATCAGAACCGTGAGTGCCGTTCTCGGTGAAGCTGTCTGCGTAATCAGCACGCAGAGTACCAGCCAAAGCGTTAGCCGGATTAGTTGCGCCCAGAATGTCACGGTGACGCTGAACAGCGTTTTCGCCTTCCAGTACGCTGACCATGATTGGACCAGAAGTCATGAATGCAACCAAACCATCGAAGAAAGGTTTGCCTTCGTGCTCAGCATAGAAACCCTGAGCCTGTTCTGAAGTCAGGTGCAGCATTTTTGCGCCAACAATCTTAAACCCTGCGGATTCAAAACGAGCATAAATGTTACCAATAACGTTTTTTGCCACCGCGTTTGGTTTGATGATGGAAAAAGTACGTTCAATAGCCATGATTACCTCTGTGTCTGTTCTGTTTGCCCAGCCCCCATTTAGGGATAGCCGGTTATGATTTGGCGCCGATTATAATGAGCAAGTCTCGTGTTGCCTATGGATGCAGATAACATTTTTTTAAAATAAGATGAATGTCCGCAACACTTTTAACTTGAACGCTTAAAAATCACACTATTGTTCTACTGCAACGTAAAATGAGCCGCAGCAATTTGCCCTGCTTCATCGAGGACTAAAACCTGATACGTCCCTACTTTATCCAGATTTAGCGCAATTCCGTTACCCTTCCCACTCACTGGCTCACCGTTTAAAAACCACCAGCGCTCTCCTTGCCCACCCTGCGCACTAAGGCGAAGCGCTAAGCGCAATTCGCCAGGTAGACGCTTCAAAATAGCGCCCTCACGAACCCCTAACAACAATAAAGGCGTAACTTCATCTTTCTGCTGCGGAGGACATTGCGCCGATACCTCAGGTAAACGAGCCGCCCTTCTCTCACTTGCGGGTAACCACGGCTCAAGCGGCAGCGGCCACAACGAAATTATATGTTGGGTCGCACCCAGGCAATCAGCAGCTACGCGTTTGCCTTGTTCATCCAGCCAGACAACTTTTCTTGACCCCTGAATGCCCTCTTGTCCTGGGGCTTCGAGTGTTGGCGGCTGACTGTTATCCAGTAACCAACCCGTCAATCTACGGCGACAATTACTGTCTCCAGCAGCCAGGTTTTGTCCGCCAGGCCAGCATATTTCCCCTGCGGACACAGAGGCAGGACGAGGGTCAACCGGCAATCGCGCTTGCTGTACTGCGGAGCTGGCTTGCAGCAGATTGTTCACCTGATTTAACAGAGGAACTGCGCTACCCAATCCAAACTGCCCGGCAACGGGTGTGCTGTCTGGTCGCCCGGTCCAGATCCCAATCAGATATCGCGGGCTTACCCCCACAGCCCACGCATCGCGGTAACCGTAGCTGGTGCCAGTTTTCCAGGCCAAAGGTACGACTTGCGGCAAAGTCGCATCCGATTGTGGTTGAGCTTCACCCGCAAGAGTCCGACGAATAATCCAGGCTGCACCAGCAGACATCAACGGGCGCTCAATTAATGGTTGCCCTGGTTGCAGGCGTAATTGTGCGGCTCGCCCATGACGCGCAAAAGCGCTATAAGCGGCGACAATCTGATCCAGACGCGTCCCGCCACCGCCAAGAATTAGCGAAAGGTTTGGTTCACTGCCTTCTGGGAAGCGCAAATCCAGCCCCACATTTCGAAGTTGAGCAGCAAAACGTTTTGGCCCGTATGCTTCAAGCACTTGTACTGCAGGAAGATTAAGTGACCGCACCAGCGCTTCGCTCATGCTGACAGGGCCATGAAAACCCGTGTCAAAATTTCCCGGACGGTAATCGCCGAAACGGCGTGGCACATCCTGTAACAATGATGTGGGATGGATTAACCCATCATCCAGTGCCAGACCATACACAAAGGGTTTCAGCACCGAACCGGGCGAACGAATAGCAGTGACCATGTCAACATGGCCAAAACGGCTTTGATCATTGATATCGGCCGAACCGACCCAACCGCGCACTTCCATTGTGGTGTGATCAACCACCAGTATCGCCAGTGAAGAACGTGCCGGTAACTGGGCTTTCCAGTTCAGAGCCAGCTCTTCAAGTTGGCGCTGCATTGGCGCATCGAGCGTGGTTGTAATTTTTTGCGCATTGCTACGATTCACCAGATAGCGCGAAAGCAAAGGTGCCAGCTGCGGCATCTGCCGGGGAGCCAGCCATACCGGTTCTTCAAGCGATTCTTTAACTTGCTGCGGCTCCCAGACTGCTTGCTCAGCCATGCGAAGCAGCACTTTATTACGTGCAGCTTGCGCGCGTTCCGGCCAGCGATCCGGGCGCAAACGACTAGGCGCCTGAGGTAAGACCGCCAACAAAGCAGCTTCCGCATAGCTTAATTGCTGAGGTGATTTTCCAAGATAAACCCAACTGGCCGCCCCGACACCTTGTAGCGTGCCGCCAAAAGGTGCCCGATTAAGGTAGATCGTGAGGATTTGGTCTTTCGAAAGGTGCCATTCAAGCTGCAATGCTCGCCATACCTGACGGATTTTCCCCCCGAATGTGCGGGGATGTGGGTCGAGTAAGCGGGCGACTTGCATCGTCAATGTACTGCCACCCGAAATCACTTTGCCATTAAGCAGATCCTGCCAGGCCGCGCGCAGAATCGATAGCGGGTTAATTCCAGGATGATCCCAAAACCAGCGATCTTCGTAGTTGATCAACGCTTCGAGATAACGAGGCGAAACGTCGTTAAGCGTGACCGGATAACGCCAGATCCCGTTCTCATCGGCAAAGCGCCACAGCGGTGCCCCGTCTGCGGCAACCACAACTCGTGCAGGATTCGCCTGGGATAGCGGCAGTGGCCAAAGCCGGTCTGCCAACCAGGCTCCCAGACATAAAATAAGAGGCAGCATCACCAGAAGATAGCGATGCCGCCAGCGCACAGGCTTTAACACGTTGCCTTGCCTGTTACGGATGTACAGTCAGGATGCCCGTGCTGGCTCCTGTTGCCCGCCACTGCGGAACATACATCGACTCAACTTGTGAAACCGGTACATGGTAAGTACCCGGTGTCACCGCTCGCGCCAGGTAAACCAGTGTTGCATGCTGGCCTTCGCTTAAAGGCAATGCGGCAACAAAGCGATCGTCGCGGAATTCCAGATGCTGAATATCAGCTTGCTGCATCTGGCTCAGTAACCCCTGAACCTGATTATCGCTTTCGCTAAGGCTGGCACTGCTTTCCGACAGATTCTGGTTTTCCAGTTCAAGCCCGGCGGGCAGTAAATCGACCACCAGCGCATCTGGAACGTTTTTATCAGCCCATACATCCAGCCAGACCATAACCAGCTCGCCGCTTTTCAGCTCTGACAATGACTTGCTGTTGCCTTTCGCATCCAGGAAATGACGCTCAATGTGTAACACATTGCTATAAGGGGCAGGCGCTTGCTGCGGATAGCCAACGCTGTCTAACCGGAGATAAAGATTACCGGTTCCGGTATTCGTCACCTGTAGACCAGCGAGTTGTTCGGCTGTCACATTGCGGGTCATTGATTGCGCGCCCGTTAATGGTTCAGTTGAGAAAGACACCTGCGATTGCCAATCCCCTTTGGCCGTTTGCCAGCTACGGCCAGCCAGGAAGAGTGCGTTACTTTCCTGGGTCGAAAGCCAGCGTTGGCTGTAAGCGAGATTAGAAAGCTCCATCAGCAATTGATTCTGTTGCTCTGGCAGCAATTTGTTCTCTTCCAGCAAGCTCAACATCATCGCTTTATCGCGTAACTCGCTGCCGTAGTCAGCCATCCAGATACGCTCGTCGCTGCGATTAGTTTGCAAACCCAGTTTGATGGCTTGCTCGCCGCGTGGCGCATCGCCCATCAATTTCAACGCCACGCCCAGCTGCACAAGTGGCAGACCCGCACGAGCATTCTTATGGCGCAGCCAAAGTTCACGTAAAGCTCCAAGCGGGGCTTTTTGCTGGCGAGCCAATACCTGGCCTGCGTATGCCTGAATAGCAAATTTACTGGCTGCGGCATCATCGCTATACCGCAGTGCGATAAGCCCTGAATCCTGAAGATAGCGCAGCAGGCGCTGGTTCGCTTTGTTGAGCGAATCCACATTCACGCTGTAACCTTGCTCGCTCGCACGAACCAGGAAATCAGTCACGTAGGCTGTTAGCCAATATTCCTCTGGCCCTTCTTTGTCCCACAGCCCAAAACTACCGTTATCACGCTGCATATCGAGCAGACGTGTCATCCCGAGGTCAATAGCAGCACGGCGCTGTTCATCACTGGTTCCTTTAATGCCCAACGCCTCTAACTGAGCCTGATTGGTATAAAGAGAAGGGAACAGCCCGCTTGTGGTTTGTTCAAGGCAACCATACGGATACGCTTTAAGTTCACGGATATAGCGCGCCAGGTTTAACGGTGGACGTCCACTTAGCAAGACCTGGCCTTCAAGCGTTGCAGGTGCCAAACCGGAAATATGCTGCGGTGGAACATCCCAAATTTCACCAGGGGCAAGCACCGCACCGCTGTTGATGCTTTGCGCCGGGAATGGAGGACGTACGCCTAATTTCCATTGTTTTTGCAGCACGGCGATGGTTTCGCCCGGTATGTTCACGCCGCTAATTTCGGCGCTTAACTGCCCGTCACCAAATCCTTCCAGCGCATTAACTGAAATAAACAGCGTTTTACGTGCGCCTGGCATCAATTTCAGCGTTTGTGACACTGGTGAATCCAGCGAAATAAAACCGCTGGTTTTCAGGTTTATATTCAGTTGCTGCGGCTGCTCAGTAAGATTTGTAAGATCCATGGCTAAGCGACTGGTATCACCGCTCGCCATAAAGCGCGGAGCCGCCAGTTCAGTCACTAACGGTGCTGCGACCACCACTTTTTGTTCGCTGTTACCAAAGCGGTCATCAGTCCATGCCTGCGCCATAACGCGTAATTCGCCGTTAAAGTCACCAATCGGGAGTGTGACGGTGCCTTCGCCGTTTTCGTCCAGTTGTACTGGCTGGGCCTGCTGAGCGATGATCGTGACATGGTTTACCGGTTTTTTACCGCCGCGGCTAAGTTCGTCACCTTCGTCGCCATCACCACCAAAGCGTAAAGCGGCTAAGCGCCCTTCCCCTTCAATAACCTGACCGTAAATGTCGTATAAATCGGCTCCGTAACGCTTGCGGCCAAAGAAGGCCTCCCACGGATCTGGCGTTTTGTAGTCAGTAATATTCAACACACCGCTGTCTACGGCGGAAACCAGCACATTAATTTGCTTCGGCATTTCACCGTTGATTGGCTTGGTTTTTACTTTCACCGTAAGGTTTTGGTTCGGTCGCATTTTGGCAGGCGTTTCTAATGCAAGTGCCAGTCTGCGGCTTTCATCACCCAATGGCAGATGCAAAATACCAACAGCGCGTTTTGGGGTTGCTGCGCGGCTCTTATCGCCAGGGCGGATCACCAACGTACTCAGATAGAGATCGTGGCGTTGCCAGCTTTTATCCACCGGAATAGCGATATCCAGGCCTTTCTCCGGCACATCAATTTCTTTCCACCACAGCGGGCCATCACTGGATTCCACCATGGCATAACCCTTGCCAGCAGAAGGCGCTGAAATATGCAGATTGATGGTGTCACCGGCTTTATAACTCGGCTTATCAATTTTCAGCGTCACACGGTCCGGGCGCACAGCACCTTCGCCGTCACTGTTGTCCTGCCAGCTATAACCGGCCCAAAAACGAATGCTGCTGACGATGTTGGTATCCGTGTCTCGCACTTCAAGACGGTAAGAACCCCACTCCACAGGGAAAGCAACTTTGCCCGTTTCACCCGCGGCAAGATCCAGCTTTTGCTCCGCTTCTACGAGATCTTTCTGGTCATACTGAGACTGCCAACCCTGGCCTTCTTCCCAGTTCCAGAAGTAATCCCGGCGCTCACGAATCAGCCTGACATCAAGCCCTGAAACGGCCAGCTTTTCACCTTTTGCATTGGCATAAACAATGTCAAAGCCCGCGCTGGTGTCTTCATCGACAATCGGCTGAGTACGAGTGCTGTCAGTGCGGTAGTCGTAAATTTCTTTACTGGCGAACTGTGGACGAATGCCTGGTAGCGCTTCATCAGGCCAGATAGCCTGCTCGGCGCGACGCGTTACAGGGCGGCCACCGGACTCCAATAAACTGGCTTGTAGCACCAGCTTTAACGGAGAGTGAACATCAGACCATTGGCTATCGGTGCTTACCGTTGTTTTACCTTGTTCATCAAGCTGGAGCTGGACTTCATCCAGATTACGAGTGAGATTTTCTTCGTTGATGTCACCAAACTGGAACCCTGGCAAGGCAGATACCGCCTCACGGAGTGGGCGCAGGAACAGTTGCCCTTGCATATTATTACCAGCGGCTGGTGCGCCGTACAGGTAACGCCCGGCAATCTGGAAGCTCACTGATTCATCTGGACTAACAGGTTGTGACTGGCTGGTGATGTTAAGCGCCATACGCTCCGGCATAAAGTCTTCGACTTTAAATGACCAGATGCGCGGCTGGTTATCACCCGTGTTCACACGCACCTGCCAGCTGCCGGTTTGCACATCCTGGCTTAACGGAAAACTGAACTGATACAAGCTGTTTTCTGGCTGCCAGACTTGCGTCCTGGCGACCTGCCCGTCTGGTTTTACCACTTCCAGCTTCACCGGTTGCGCGGGCAATGCTTTACCATCGCTGTCACGTAGCAACGCGTTCAGAAGTACCGTTTCGCCAGGGCGATAGAGATCCCGCGGGCCAAACATAAAGAATTGCTTGCTGTACCCGGATTCTCCGGCAATGTTGAACTCCGCCAAATCCAGCGCCGGACGGTTCAAGTCCAGCATGGTGGTTTGTTCTGGGGTTCGCGCCAGTAATAACGTTCCTTTTTCTATTTTTTCAAGCACCGCATGGCCGTCACCATCACTCTTAGACTGCGCCAGCGTTTGCCCTTTCTCATTGAGCAGCGTGATTTCCACGCCAGATTGCGCCGCGCCATTTTCGAGGCTCTGAGTGAACACATCTAACCGGTCATGGTAGCGGTGCGCTGACACGCCGATGTCACTCAAGGTGAACAAGGTCGCGGCATTGCTGTAACTGTAATGGCCAGCCTGATTCATAATGGCGATATAGACGCCGGGCTGTTGTAGCGGCTTAATTTCGCCTAACGGCAGCAACAGCTTCTCGCGGGTATTCCGCGCAGGGTTAAGATCAAACCTGCCGCTGTAAACTAAATCCGCAAGTTTTAGCAAATTGTCAGATTCCCAGTTAGACACTGAGTTTCGGTACTGCCACTGGCTAATAAAGGAGCTTAAGGATTCATTTTTGATGCGATAAAAATTAACGTCGATTTTGTCGACGTTAAGCGCCATCACCGGTAAACCCGCAATCACTTTGGTGGGCAGCAATGAACCACGGCTGGCAAAACCCACGCTCGGTTGAATATCACGCGTTGAGATTTGTTTCTCAAAGTTACTGTCAAAGGTCGCTTTATTAAGAGCAAGCAACCCGCTGTCTACGGTCAGTACCAGTTCGCGTTTAGGCTCAAGGTGACGCAGGCGTAATTCTTTGAGATCGGCGGAAAGTTCCCAGGCACCATCGACTTTGCCGCTGGTTTTATCAACCAGATGCGCCACGCGGGAGAAATCCTGGTTGGGATCTAATGGGATAGAAAATGTGAGAACCAGCGTGGCTGCACCATCAAGCTGAACTTCCGAGGCATCAAGCAATTTCAATGGTTTGCCCGCAGAATCCTTCGCCAGCTTTTCAAGTTGCGAGGCGTCAGGCTTCGCGGCAGGCGCAGCATTTTGCTGAGTCGGGGTTTCGTTCTTCGCCACCGACTGAGGTTTGTCGTTATTGTCGCACCCTGATAGTGTCAACGCAGCCACCAGCGTAACCGCCAGCGCACCCAAACGTATTACTCTCATATTTTATCCCTGGCCAATAAGGCCCAATTAACCCACCCAGTAATACTTGTATTATGCGGGTACATTAAAAAAACGAAAGTATGAAAATTCCGCATTACGCGTTTGCTCGCAAAGGGAATGAATAATTGTGCAACGGTTTCAGCTGTCATTCTGTCGCAAACTGGAAGCGAGATCACAGCCTGAAAGGTTACATGTTACCTTGTGAGTCATTTGTTTTTAAAACAATAAGATAGATGGATAAGCAGACTACATTCTTGCTACATTTTGAGCTGAGTCGCTGCCTGAACGCGGTGTTTAGCCAAAGTGATAATAAGAGACTGCTAAATGAAAAGTGCCGTTAATGCCCTACAAAATTTTGGAAAATCACTCTACGGGCCCGTGCTTATTTTACCGATCGTCGGTTTATTTATCGCGTTCGGTAATGTATTGGGCAATGGCAACCTCGCTGAATATTTACCTTTCCTCGGTCACCCTTCCATTCAACACACCGGGGTACTGATCTCTAAATCCGCTGTTTCGGTGCTGGCAAATCTGGCTTTGGTATTTGGCGTTGGCATCCCTATCGGGCTCGCGGCAAAAGACAAAGGTTATGCCGCACTGATTGGCCTAGTCACATTTATCGTCTTCATCAATGCGATGAACGTAACGTTACAACTGCAAGGCGAACTGGCTCCTGCCGACCAAATGCGCGCCGCAGGGCAGAGCATGGTGTTAGGTGTACAAGTCCTTGAGATGGGCGTATTTGCGGGCATCCTCACGGGTGCGCTTTCGGGATATCTGTACAACCGCTATTCTAGCGTACAGTTTTCTGGTGCCATGGCGATTTATTCCGGCCACTGTTTTGTCGCCATTATTATGCTGCCGGTTTCTATGTTACTCGGCGTGGTAATGAGCGAACTGTGGCCGTTCGCACAGCATGGTATCAGCGCATTGGCGCTAGCGATTAAAGGTGCCGGAGCGTTTGGTGTGGCTATCTACGGCTTCCTGGAAAGGATTCTGGTGCCGACAGGGCTGCATCACCTGGTTTATACCCCGTTCCTGTATACAGAATTGGGCGGTACTGCGGATGTTTGCGGCAATATTTACCAGGGCGCACGCAATATTTACTTCGCTGAAATGGCATGCCCGAGCGTTCATCAACTCAGCAGCACCGTGGTGTGGGATGCGCGTGGCATCAGTAAAATGTTCGGCCTTCCTGCTGCCGCACTCGCCATGTATATGACAGCCAAACCAGAGCGCAAAGCCGCTGCCAAAGCCATTCTGATTCCCGCAGCGCTGACATCCATGCTGGTTGGCGTGACGGAGCCGCTGGAGTTTTCCTTCCTGTTTGTCGCCCCGCTGCTGTTTGGTGTGCATGCGGTACTGACCGGGATTGGCATGATGCTGTTCTATCTGCTGGGCGTTCACGCCATCGGAGCTAACGGCATTATCGATTTCATTCTTTATAACCTGCCACTGGGCACCGAGAAATCCAACTGGCCGATGTACATCGTGGTCGGGCTAATCATGTCGGTTATCTACTTCGTCGTCTTCCGCTTCCTGATTCGTCGCTTCGATATGAAAACGCCGGGCCGCGAAACGCACGAGCAAGAAACAAAACTGTATAGCAAACAAGAGTATCAGGCTAAAGGCAGCAACGACGGGCTCGGTGAAGCTATCGTCGAAGGCCTGGGTGGCCGAGCCAATATTGAAGTGGTCGACAACTGTTACACCCGCCTGCGAGTCACGGTGCGCGATGTTTCAGTTATCGATGAACCCCGCCTGAAATCAACTGGCGCAAAAGGGGTGATTAAACAAGGTAGTAACGTTCAGGTGGTCTACGGGCTGCATGTCAAAAAAATGCGTGAAGCAGTAGAGACGTTTCTCTAAAGGAGTCAAAGATGTTTAAACCCCCATTTATTTTGTCCATTGCCGGTGGCGGTAGCACTTACACGCCGGGCATTGTTAAAAGCCTGATGGTTCGCCTGGCAGATTTTCCACTAGCTGAAATTCGCCTCTACGATATCGATGGCGCGCGCCAGTCGGTGATTGCTCCGGTGGTTGAAAAAGTGATTCGTGACCATAGCCAAAGTATCAAATTTACCGTTACCACTGACCCGGAAGTGGCCTTTAGCGGCGCACATTTCGTCTTCGCTCAGATGCGTGTCGGCCAGTATAAGATGCGTGAACAGGACGAAAAAATCCCACTACGTCACGGTGTTGTCGGGCAAGAAACTTGTGGGCCAGGCGGACTGGCGTATGGCCTGCGCACCATTTTACCGATGGTCGAGCTGTGTGATTTTGTTGAGCGCTATGCGCATCAAAAAGCGTGGATTGTTAATTATTCAAACCCAGCAGCGATTGTCGCCGAAGGTGTGCGTCGTTTACGTCCGAAAGCTCGCGTGTTGAATATTTGCGATATGCCAGTGGCTGCGATGCGCAATATGGGTGCCATTCTTGGCGTTGACCGCCACAAGCTGGAGGTCGATTATTTTGGCCTCAACCATTTTGGCTGGTTTACTCGAGTGTTGGTGGATGGGGAAGATCGCCTGCCAGAATTACGCCGCCATATTGCGAAATTTGGCCTGTTAACCGAAGACGCCGCGCAAACCGATCCGCAGCATTCCGATCCGTCATGGGTGAAAACCTGGCGCAACATCAAGCCGATTATGGATAATTTCCCGGAATACCTGCCGAATCCGTATTTGCAATATTACTTGATGCCCAATGAAATAGTGGAGCATCAAAACCCTGACTACACCCGCGCCAATGAAGTGATGGACGGTCGTGAGAAGAAGCTGTTTGCAGCAGCGGATGAATACAAAAAAACCGGCATTTTGCCGGATGCATTCCATGTCGGCGTACACGGTGCCTTTATTGTTGATGTCGCCTGTTCGCTGGCCTTTGATTTGCGCCAACGCCATTTGGTGATTGTTGAAAACAAAGGAGCGATTGCCAACCTGCCGTATGACGCGATGGTTGAAGTCCCTGCCTATATCACTTCCGAAGGGCCGGAACCAGTGCGTATGGGAGCAGTTTCCCTTTTCCACCAGACTTTGTTGATGCAGCAATTAGCCTCTGAACAATTGCTGGTTGAAGCGACCATTGAAGGCAGTTACGAAAAAGCATTGCAGGCGTTTACGCTGAACCGCACCGTGCCAACCATGCAGCATGCGAAAGCGATTCTTGACGATATGATTGAAGCCAACCGTGATTACTGGCCACAGCTTCAACAGGCGTGGAAAGAAGGTGAAGCGGTAAAAATTTAAATTTACGGCACACCTCGCAGCGGTGGATATGCTTGCTTGTCGGTTGGGTGAAAAACACCGACAATCCGATAGTGAATAATCATTCGGAGGCAACCATGTCCACCTCTTTCTTCGTCGCGGGCGACTGGCTCGCAGAACATATTAATGATGCGAATATCCAGATTATTGATGCTCGCATGGCCCCCGCCGGTCAGGAACATTTACGTGATATGCAAGCCGAATACCGCGCGGGCCATCTGCCTGGTGCGGTATTTTTCGATATAGAAGCCCTTTCCGAGAGCACCAGTCCTTTGCCACACATGATGCCGAGAGCGGAAGCCTTTGCTGTCGCTATGCGTGAATTAGGCATTAGCCACGACAAACACTTAGTTGTTTACGATGAAGGTAATCTGTTCTCTGCCCCTCGAGCATGGTGGATGCTGCGCACATTTGGCGTCGAAAACGTGTCGATTCTGGCGGGTGGTTTGGCTGACTGGCAGCGCGAAGAATACCCTCTACAGCAAGGGGATGTGGAGTTGCCGGAAGGTGAGTTCGAGGTGAATTTCGACCCAATGGTTATCAAGCGTCTGACTGATGTTCTGTTGGTTAGCCATGAAGGCACCGCGCAGATTGTTGATGCTCGCCCTGCTCCACGCTTTAACGCACAGGCTGATGAACCGCGCCCAGGTTTAAGGCGTGGGCATATTCCCGGAGCCTTGAACGTGCCGTGGAACGATTTGGTGGAAAATGGCCAGTTGAAAACCACCGATGAACTGAATGAAATATTCACTCGCCAGGGCGTCAGTTTTGATAAGCCTATCATCGCAAGCTGCGGTTCTGGTGTAACGGCGGCGGTTGTCGTGCTTGCGCTAACCACGCTTGGCGTCAACGGCGTTTCGCTGTACGACGGTTCCTGGAGTGAATGGGGCGCTCGGCCTGATTTACCTGTCGAACCTGCCCTATCCCAGTAATGGATAACCGACTGGTAGGGCTGCTTGAGCGCGGGGAATCATTAACCCGCGCTGAGTACCGCGTTCTCTCGCACCTGACAAACCACCCGTTGTTGGTCGGTAACATCACGGTTCGCGAGCTTGCTCAGGTGACGTTTGTCTCCAGCGCGACCATTATGCGGCTGTGCCATAAGCTCGGATTTAGTGGCTACAGTGAATTTATCTGGCACTGCAAGCAACTGCTTTCCAGCACGCCGCATATTGCCAATCAGCCCGTATTACCAGCCGCCACGCTGCCGATGTTATTCGACCAGTTTGTGGATAATTATCGGCAAACTTTCCGTTGGGTCACGCCCGAATTGATGGCGGAGTTCGCAACACTGCTGCGCGAGAAAGAGAGTTTCTTTTTGTACGGCGCGGGGTTTTCCTACCTGTTTGCCGAATACCTGACCAAGAAACTCCAGGTGTTGGGCAAAACCGCGTTTATTTCAGGGCCGGGCGACAGCCGTGGCATCTTCCTGAGCAACGCGTCGAAGTATCAGGTTTTTATCGCTATTTCACGCAGCGGTGAAACGGAGCAGGTGCTGGATAAAGCGCGGATAGCGCAGAACGTGGGGATGTCGATTGTGGCGTTTACACGGGCTTCACCAAACAGTTTGTCTGAACTGGCGGATGTGCATTTCCCCCTGTATGACGAGGCGATTCATTTTGCGGCCGAAGCCGCAGGGATTACGTCGTTTGAGTCGAATCTGGTGATGCTGATTGATTTATTGCTGTTGCAGGCGACAAGCTAGCTTTGCCCCTCACCCCAGCCCTCTCCCAAAGGGCGAGGGAGAAAATCGGAATCAGATAATACGATTGGTTTTAAAATCGCGCAGGAAGCTTCCCCAGCGGCGCTCATAGAATGGCGTAATATGCGCCATCATGAAGTGGCTGATGCCCTTCTCGCCTTCCACAATCTGGCAAATATCTACCGGCTCATCACCCGGTAACGTATCGGTAGCAACGCTTCCCGCCTGGCGAATAATCGCATCGATATCCCCTTCGGCTTCAATACCAATCAGCAGGTTCGGCTGTTCGTCCGCATGTTCTTTGATAGAACAGATGAAAGCACGCTTGACGGTTTTCAGGTTTTTAAACAGCGTAGTCAGTGAATCAACCATTTGCGCAGGGGGTTCAGCGACTTCGGAAAGCAGTAATGAAGTCCCGCCATCCAGCACTTCTTGCTGGGTTAATGGATCGCTTTCATCACTGATTAAATGGGTGATTTCACGCGGCGTAAATTCTTTGCCTGTTGGCAATTTCGCATTCAGGAAGAGTGATGCGCCCTGCGTCATTTCAAACAGTGTGCGTACCGGCATCACGACAAATGCCTGTTCGTGATCAATCGCTTGCTGTAGCGCTTCCAGGGAAGTGAAGAACGGGATGACGGATGTGCCATCATCTTTTTCCCAGTGCTGTAATTCGACTGAGCTGTCCGGGTCAATCGCTTCACCTTCTGGTGCTTCGCCCGGTACCCATACGGTAGATTCCAGCAGCACGCGGAAGAATGCCGGACGATGGGCGGGTTCAGTCGCCGCCTGTTCTAGCAGGGTTTCGAGTTCGTTTTTTGCTTCAGACATTGTGGTTCCGGGATAAGTCCATGGGATAAACAACCCTCACCCTAGCCCTCTCCCAAAGGGAGAGGGGACTGTACGGTTTTCCCCTATCCAAAGGGAGAGGGAATTGACCGGTTTTCCTCTATCCAAAGGGAGAGGGATTGACCGGTTTTCCCCCTCTCCTGCGGGAGAGGGCCGGGGTGAGGGCGAAACGAGTGAGTTACTTGCCAGTCAACAAATTAGCAATAGCACGCACGCCAATGCCGGTTGCGCCCGCAGACCATTGATCAACCGCACCTTTGCGATACGTTGCGGAGCAGTCAATGTGCAGCCAACCCTGGTGATAGTTTTCCACGAAGTGAGACAAGAAGCCTGCCGCCGTGCTCGCTCCCGCAGGGAAAGAGGCATTAGAAGTATTGTTCAGCTCGGCGAAGTTCGATGGCAACTGGTTGCGATGGAATTCAGCTAGCGGCAAGCGCCAGAAAGGTTCGTTTTCTTCCGCAGCACTCGCCATCAAACGGTTGACCAGTTGATCGTCAAAGCTGAACAGCGCGTGGTAATCGTTACCCAATGCTGTTTTCGCTGCACCCGTTAGCGTTGCACAGTCGATGATAAGCTCTGGTTTTTGCGCGCAGGCGTCAATCAGGCCATCAGCCAGAACCAGACGGCCTTCTGCGTCGGTGTTCATGACCTCAACGGTTTTACCGTTGCGGTATTTGATGATGTCGCCCAGTTTAAAGGCGTTGCCGCTGACCAGGTTGTCTGCGCAGCACAGGAACAGTTTCACGCGCTTATCCAGACCACGAGCGATAGCAAATGCCAGCGCACCGGTAATGGTTGCCGCGCCGCCCATATCGGACTTCATCGAGTCCATGAACGCGCTTTGTTTCATGCTGTAGCCGCCGGAATCGAAGGTGATGCCTTTGCCGACCAGACAAGCATAAACAGGTGCTTCTGGGTTACCCGTTGGGTTGTAATCCAGTGCCAATAATACTGGTGGGCGCTCAGAACCACGGCCAACAGTGTGGATACCCATGTAGTTCTGCTCGCGCAGATCTTCACCTTTGGTGATGCGGTATGAAACGTTATCGCACGCAACATCGCACAGCAGGTCAACAGCGCGTGAAGCGAGTTGCTCAGGGCCCAATTCTTCGGCTGGCGTGTTAATGGTGTGGCGTACCCAGTCGATGATTTTCAGGCGGTTATTCAGTTCTTTTTGCTCTGCTTCACCCAACTGCGCCCAGTCGACTTTGCGCGTGCCTTTCGGTGCACGGTAACCCTGCCAGAATGCCCAGCTTTTTTCTACATCCCAGCCTTCGCCTGCCAGTTGAACGTGTTTCAGGCCTTGCCCGTCAATTTTGCGAGCGGCACGCTGGATCAGACCCAGGTCGTCTTTACCTGTCAGATGCAGGGTAATACCTTCATCGTTAATGCTATAAGCGGCTTTT
This sequence comes from uncultured Buttiauxella sp., assembly GCA_965119215.1. GTDB lineage: Bacteria > Pseudomonadota > Gammaproteobacteria > Enterobacterales > Enterobacteriaceae > Buttiauxella. The sequence continues at coordinate 68,979 of CBCPKK010000023.1, read as the reverse complement.
TCACCCCAACGCGCATCGGCAGGCGCGGTGGAAAGCGTAATTTTCATGGCTTCTGTCATTTTATTTTCCTTTATCCAGCACATGTAAAAAAGGCTGCCTAAGGCAGCCCCTTTCTAACTATTCTGCTTCATCTAACCAGACTAACAGAATCGCTTCCAGAATTTTTTCATTGGATGCGTTTGGCTCATCGTCAAACTCTTCGAGCTCACACACCCACTGGTGTAGATCGGTAAAACGCACCGTTTTAGGATCGAGATCCGGGCGGCTGTCATACAGAGCTTCACCAATTTCGCGGCTATCGGTCCATTTCAGTCCCATTAGCGGCTCCTTAGTGTTCGCGCGCGTGGTTGATGGTGTAACGTGGCATTTCAACAACCAGGTCTTCATCAGTGACACGTGCCTGGCAGCTTAAACGGCTTTCAGGCTCCAGACCCCAGGCTTTGTCCAGCATGTCGTCTTCGTCTTCCGTGCTTTCAGCAAGAGAGTCGAAACCTTCACGCACAACACAGTGGCAAGTGGTGCAAGCACAGGATTTTTCACAGGCGTGTTCAATCTCGATACCGTTGCGCAAAGCAACATCAAGAATGGTTTCACCGACATTCGCTTCCAAAACTGCGCCATCTGGACACAAATCCTGATGAGGCAGAAAAACAATCTTTGGCATGTTAAACCTCGTCCACGGAGTGGCCTTTCAGCGCCTTACGGATTGATTGATCCATACGACGTGCGGCGAAATCCTGGGTTTGTTTGTCTACGTTTTTAATGGCTTGTTCAATTGCGTCGGTGTCATCGCCCGCGCTAGCAGCGCTTAACGCTACCATTGCTGAGTCAATTTCCGCACGTTCAGCGGCGCTTAATAGCGCAGCATCTGTCGCCAATGCACCTTGCAGGCTTTCCAGCACGCGAGCTGCATCAACTTTTTGCTCTGCAAGCATGCGTGCTTTCACATCATGCTCGGCATAACTCATGGAATCCTGAATCATCGAGGCAATTTCACCGTCGCTCAGGCCATAAGAAGGTTTCACCTGAATGGATGCTTCCACTCCGGTGGATTTTTCCATCGCGGTCACGCTTAGCAGGCCATCGGCATCGACCTGGAAGGTGACACGAATATGTGCGCCACCCGCTGGCATTGCCGGAATACCACGCAGCGAAAAGCGCGCCAGTGAACGACAATCTTGTACCAGTTCGCGCTCGCCCTGCATGACATGAATCGCCATCGCGGTTTGACCGTCTTTAAAGGTGGTGAAGTCCTGCGCACGCGCTACCGGAATAGTGGTATTACGTGGAATGACTTTTTCGACCAGGCCGCCCATGGTTTCGAGACCAAGCGACAGCGGGATAACATCCAGCAGCAGCATTTCGCTGTCCGGTTTATTACCCACCAGAATATCGGCCTGAATCGCCGCGCCAATAGCGACTACTCTATCCGGGTCGATGGTCGTCAGCGGCGTGCGGCCAAAGAATTCGCCAACACGCTCACGCACTAATGGCACGCGGGTTGAGCCGCCAACCATCACGACTTCCAGCACTTCACTCGCTTCCACACCGGCATCTTTCAATGCACGACGGCAAGACAGCAAAGTACGTTTAACCAAAGCAGCAATCAGTTCGTTGAACTGTTCGCGAGTCACCGAACCTTTCCAGCCAGCAACTTCAACGCTTGCGGTTTCGGCATCGCTCAGAGCGATTTTCGCGCTAATAGCGGCGTCGAGTAACTGACGCTGAATGCGGTCGTCGCTGCGATCGGCAACGCCTGCTTGTTCACGCAGCCAGTCAGCCAGCAGGTGGTCGAAGTCATCGCCGCCCAGCGCAGAATCACCGCCGGTTGCCAGCACTTCAAACACGCCACGGCTTAAACGCAGGATAGAGATATCGAAGGTGCCGCCGCCTAAATCGTAAACGGCAATCACGCCTTCTTTACCGGAATCCAGGCCGTAAGCAATTGCTGCGGCAGTGGGTTCGTTGAGCAGGCGCAGAACATGCAGGCCAGCCAGACGCGCCGCGTCTTTGGTGCCCTGACGTTGTGCGTCGTCGAAATAAGCAGGAACGGTAATCACCACGCCATCAAGTTCACCTTCCAGCGCTTCGGTAGCGCGAGCGGAAAGTGTTTTAAGGATGTCGGATGAAATACGAATAGGGTTCAGCAGCCCCGCCGGAGTGTCGATCATCGGCAGGCCATTTTCACTCGCTTTGAGCGAGTAAGGCAGATGCGGGTAGCGCGTCTGGATATCAGCAAGCGAACGGCCCATCAGGCGTTTTACAGAACTGATGGTGTTTGCCGGGTCGAGTGCAGCTTGTGCACGCGCGTCCCAGCCCACATTCAGGCCTTGTTGCTGATAATGCACCACCGAAGGTAACAGGTGACGCCCTTCATGGTCAGGCAGCGTTTCGGCTTGCCCGCTACGAACTGTTGCAACCAGTGAATTGGTGGTGCCTAAATCGATACCCGCAGCAAGTTTACGCTGATGCGGTGCCGCACTCAGGCCCGGCTCACTAATTTGTAATAACGCCATATTGAGCTTCCAGTTAAAAATCGAGCAGCTTTTCTTCGAGTTGTTCTATTTGGCTGCGCAGTTTGTCGAGAAAACGCAGTTTACGCACGGTATCTGCCGCCTGCGTCCAGTCCTGATTATCCAGTTGCTGCACCATCAAAGCCATGCGGGTTTTCACCATCGCATTCACTTTGGCACTAAAGGATTCCAGGCGGTCGCTATCTTTGGCGTGCTCGATGTTATCAAGCTCTTCGCGCAGGTCGAGTTGTTCCATCAAAAACGCGGTGTCGCGCACGGTATGCTGTTCATTTGCCAGATCAAAACCGTTGAGAGAGAGGATATACTCGGCGCGCGGCAGAGGATGACGCAGCGTAAGCCATGCCTGATTGATGGTCGCAGATTGCTGGACCGCAAGCAGTTGCTCCGCCTGAGGGCGGCTGGTGTATTTATCAGGGTGGAACTGGCGTTGCAGCTCCTGGTAACGGGTAGCCAGCAGCTCAGTGTTGAGGGCGAAGCCTACCGGTAACCCAAAGAGGGTGAAGTAATCCATAACAGACTCAGGGTTAACGTAGTAAAGCGTCTCCCCCGCCCAACTTTGAGCTACGCGGGGGAATTGCGAGTATCAGACGTGGAAGCTTTCACCGCAGCCACACTCATCTTTCACGTTCGGGTTGGTAAATTTAAACCCTTCGTTAAGACCTTCTTTGACGAAGTCGAGCTCAGTGCCGTCTAAAAATTGCAGGCTTTTACCATCGATGACCACTTTCACGCCTTTGTCTTCGAACACGGTGTCTTCCGCCATCGGTTCATCAACAAATTCCAGAACATAAGCCATACCAGAACAGCCAGAAGTGCGAACACCTAACCGCAAACCAAAGCCTTTTCCGCGATTGTTCAGGAAAGCATTCACGCGTGCAGCAGCACTGTCGCTAAGGGTAATCGACATACAACAACCTCAACTCATTCAACTCGACGAAAATTATTTAGCTTCACGCTTACTTTTATAATCTGCAATTGCCGCTTTGATAGCGTCTTCTGCAAGAATTGAGCAGTGAATCTTCACCGGTGGCAGCTCGAGTTCTTCTGCAATGTCGGTGTTTTTGATGGCCTGCGCTTCATCCAGAGATTTACCTTTGACCCATTCAGTCACCAGCGAGCTGGAAGCAATGGCAGAGCCACAGCCGTAGGTTTTGAAGCGTGCGTCTTCAATAATACCTTCATTGTTGACTTTAATCTGCAACTTCATCACGTCGCCACACGCTGGTGCGCCGACCATGCCGGAGCCAACGCTGTCATCGCTGTTATCAAAAGAGCCAACGTTGCGTGGGTTTTCGTAGTGATCGATTACTTTTTCGCTATAAGCCATTTTTAATTCTCCTGAATCCGATATCGACGTTCTATCTATACCCTAAATAATTCGAGTTGTGGGTAGGCGGCAAGGGAGCTTATCCCCAGGAGCTTACTAAGGTAAGTGACTGGGGTAAGTGACTGCAGCCAACACCGCCACAACTTGAAGAATGACGGGTATAAAGAACGATTAGTGGTGAGCCCATTCGATGGAATTAATATCCACGCCTTGCTTGAACATATCCCACAGTGGAGACAACTCGCGCAGACGGCCAATGGATTTACGTACCAGTTCGATGGTGTAGTCGATCTCTTCTTCAGTAGTAAAACGACCCAAAGAGAAACGGATAGAGCTGTGAGCCAGTTCGTCGGTCATACCCAGCGCGCGCAGCACGTAGGATGGCTCGAGGCTTGCTGAAGTACAGGCAGAACCAGAAGAAACCGCGAGGTCTTTGAGCGCCATGATCAGGGACTCGCCTTCAACGTAGTTAAAGCTCACGTTCAGGATAGTCGGAACCCCATTTTCCAGGTCGCCGTTCAGATACACTTCTTCCATATCTTTCACGCCGTTCCACAGACGGTTACGCAGCGCGCGCAGACGGGACATTTCTGTTTCCATCTCAACTTTTGCGATACGGTAAGCTTCGCCCATGCCCGCAATCTGGTGAACAGGCAGAGTACCAGAACGCATGCCGCGCTCATGACCGCCACCGTGTATCTGTGCTTCGATACGAATACGTGGTTTACGACGAACATACAGTGCGCCGATCCCTTTCGGGCCATAGATTTTGTGACCAGAGAAAGACATCAGGTCAACTTTGAGGGTGCTCAGGTCGATAGGCAGTTTGCCTACGCTTTGAGTCGCATCCACGTGATAGATAATGCCACGCGCACGGCACATTTCGCCGATTGCCGCGATATCCTGCACCACGCCGATTTCGTTATTCACGTGCATGATAGAAACCAGAATGGTGTCGTCACGCATTGCCGCTTCCAGCACGTTCAGGTCAACGATACCGTTGCTCTGCGGTGCCAGATAAGTCACTTCAAAACCTTCACGCTCAAGCTGGCGACAGGTGTCCAGCACAGCTTTGTGTTCGGTTTTTACGGTGATGATGTGCTTGCCTTTCTTCTGATAGAAATTAGCCGCACCTTTGATAGCGAGGTTATCAGATTCAGTTGCACCGGAGGTAAAGACGATTTCACGCGGGTCTGCACCAACCAGTTCAGCGATTTGGTTACGGGCGATATCTACAGCTTCTTCCGCCTGCCAACCGAAACGGTGTGAACGAGAAGCCGGGTTACCGAAGGTTCCGTCCATAGTCAAAAACTGCATCATTTTCTGCGCAACACGCGGGTCAACCGGCGTCGTCGCAGAGTAATCGAGATAAATCGGTAATTTCATTGCTCTTTAAGCTCCGTACATCACTTCAATACGAAGAACCAGGCCTAAAAAATGAGTGTTGCTGTTTTTAAAAGGGAGCCGCAAGCCCCCAAACCTGATTCTAAAAATTCGTTATATTCTGCTTATGCGCGCAGTTTGACGTCGATCGCGTCTTGAGAGCGCGTGCTGCGATGGTTTTCATTGTGCTGACGGCCGGAGACGTCCAACACTTCCTGGTTATTCACCAGCTCACCTAAGGTGATGTTGTTTAAAAAACCAGTCAGACGGTCACTCAGGTCGCGCCACAGCGCGTGAGTCAGGCACTTATCGCCGCCCTGACAACCACCGGTACCTTCACCTTTACCCTGGCAACGCGTCGCATCAACAGATTCATCTACAGCGCTGATCACTTCGCCTACTGCGATGCTGTTGGCTTCTTTACCGAGCAGATAACCACCGCCAGGACCGCGAACACTGGCGACGAGGCCATTTTTACGCAGACGGGAGAATAACTGCTCCAGGTAGGAGAGAGAGATTCCCTGACGTTCAGAAATATCAGCCAGCGGCACTGGACCTGATTCGGAGTTCAACGCAACGTCAAGCATTGCGGTCACGGCATAACGTCCTTTCGATGTCAGTCTCATGTCTTACTTAACCTCAAATCGCCCCTCGAACCGGGGGTTTTTTATAAATGTGATTGTCACATAGCAGGACGCAAGTCTGACATTCCCGAGTAAATTGGTCAACTATTTAACCTACTAATTTACTCAAGTATTATTTGCCTGATTTTTTCTCGTTATCAATAGAAGAAAGCATGCCGCGCAGGATGTTAAGTTCCTGAGTTTCCGGGCGTGCACGCGTATACAAGCGGCGTAATTTGCTCATAATCTGGCCCGGGTGGCTGGTGCGAATAAAGCCGGTTTTCAGCAAGACTTGCTCCAGATGACCGTAAAAACGCTCGAGATCGTCGGCCGATGGATACTGTGTCTGGTCTTCTACCACGACGGTTTCTTTGCCTTCTTCTTGCGTAGCAAGCCAGGCGATTCGCACTTCATAGGCGAGGATTTGCACCGCCATCGCGAGGTTCAGCGAGCTGTACTCAGGGTTCGCCTGAATAGCGACGTGATAATGGCATTTCTGCAATTCGTCGTTGGTTAAACCCACACGTTCGCGGCCAAAAACAATCGCCACTGGCGCATCTTGCGCTTCAGAAATAGTCTTTAAACCACATTCACGCGGGTCAAGCATCGGCCACGGAAGCGTACGTGAACGAGCGCTGGTGCCAACCACCAGACTGCATCCTGCCAACGCTTCATCAAGCGTATCGACAATTTTCGCTTCACCAATGACATCACTGGCACCCGCGGCGAGCGCGATGGCCTGAGAGTCAGGCTTTACCAGTGGATTAACCAGCCACAGATTTGTCAGCCCCATGGTTTTCATCGCACGGGCTACAGAGCCCATGTTGCCGGTATGGGAGGTTTCGACCAGCACAATACGTACGTTTTGCAGCATTCTTGACTCATAGCCTGAAAAGATTATCGCGATATCCTATCATAACCTTGGGACATATTCCGAACGCTCTGGTATACTCCGCCGCGTTTTCCCGTTCTTTAACATCCAGAGAGAGACCGATGCATCCGATGCTCAACATCGCCGTGCGTGCTGCGCGCAAGGCGGGCAATTTAATTGCCAAAAACTACGAAACTCCTGACGCTGTAGAAGCAAGCCAAAAAGGGAGCAACGATTTTGTGACTAACGTAGATAGAGACGCCGAGCGTCTGATTATCGAAGTTATCCGCAAATCCTACCCGCAACACACCATTATCGCTGAAGAATCAGGCGAACTGGCGGGTACCGAGCAGGATGTGCAATGGGTTATCGATCCTCTGGATGGCACTTCCAACTTCATCAAACGTTTGCCGCACTTCGCGGTATCTATCGCTGTTCGTGTTAAAGGCCGCACCGAAGTTGCTGTGGTTTATGACCCAATGCGTAACGAGCTGTTCACCGCCGTTCGTGGTCAAGGCGCACAGTTGAACGGTTACCGTCTGCGCGGCAGCAATGCACGTGACCTCGATGGCACCATTCTGGCAACCGGCTTCCCGTTCAAAATGAAGCAGCACGCCACTCCTTATATCAACATCGTCGCTAAACTGTTCACCCAGTGTGCAGACTTCCGTCGTACCGGTTCAGCTGCGCTGGATCTGGCTTACGTTGCGGCTGGCCGTGTTGATGGTTTCTTTGAGATTGGCCTCAAGCCATGGGATTTTGCAGCAGGCGAATTGCTGGCACGCGAATCCGGCAGCCTGGTGTGTGATTTCACCGGCGGCCACAATTACCTGACCAGCGGCAACATCGTTGCAGGTAACCCACGCGTAGTGAAAGCAATGCTTGCAAATATGCGTGACGAACTGAGCGAAGCGCTGAAGCGTTAATCTCAGTTATTCGTAGGCGACCCCACCCCAACCCTCCCCTTACCAGGGGAGGGAGTATTAACGCCTCCACCTGACAAAGGTAAAGAGCGTTAACTCCTCCACCTGCCAAGGGAGGGAGCATTAACGCCTCCACCTGACAAAGGTAGAGAGCGTTAATTCCTCCACCTGGCAAGGGGGAGGTCGGGAGGGGGTCGTTCTAAAGCTAAAAAGGTCTTATCCCACGCATTACCGGTTGAGCACTCAGCCACATCACTACCGCCGCTAATACTAAAATTCCCCCACCCGCAAACGCTAATGTCGCCCAGCCAACCTGTCGCCATAATACCGGTGCTTTATTACCGCTAATTCGTACCGCCAGCGTGCGAAAACCGTGGACCAAAAAAGCCAGGCTGGAAATAGTGATAGATGTACCCGCCGCCATGGTCAGCGCCGACAACATTCCCCAGCTATAAACCCCAATGACTTTGCTAAACAGCAACACCATGATTGCCCCGGAACACGGGCGCATGCCCATGGACAAAACAATCATCGCCCGCGCACGCCGGTCCTCTCCTGCTTCAAGCTGTTTTTCAGTCGGCAAATGCTGATGACCACAGCCACATTTGTCGTCATGTTGGTGATGAGGTTTGAAAGCGGTAAAACGCTTAGGTTTGCGCAGTACGCGTTGCAGATTGCGTAAAGCACGCCAGCACAGCATCAATCCCAGAACGCCCACCAGCAAATAGCTGCCTTTCTCCAACCAGAAACTGCTCATGTGCAACTGCCGCGAAGGCAAAGCCAGAATACCCAACACCACTGTGACCAGACCAATAGCGACCAGACCTTGCAATAGTGAAGCCGCAAAAGTCAGTTTGAGGCTGCTTTTCAAACGTGAAGGATGCGTCGCAAGCCAGGTCGCGATCACGACTTTGCCATGTCCCGGCCCTAGCGCATGAAGCACGCCGTAAACAAAGCTAAAAGACAGCAACGACCAGCCCGCTCGCGCAGGGTTTTCGGCTACCTCACGCAACAATGCGCTCATTTGCTGGTTAATCGATTTCTGCCAAATTGCACTGTTGAGGATGATTTGCGGCCAGAAATGCCAAAGGCTGTAGAGCGCAACGCCGCTGATAAGAAGGAAAAGCGCCAGCGGCCATAAATGCAACCAACGGCGTGAATCAGGTCTGGATGAAGGCATTACTGACATTGCAACGTAACCTGTTGAGCAAATTGTTTACCCAGCTCCATATCCTCGGGCGGCGCATCGGCTTTATCCAGTGATAAAGCGAACGACTGCATATCTTCGGTCGGCTGCGGCGTTTTAACCGAGATTTTGCAAAGTGTGGCTAATGCTTTGGGTAATTTGGCATCACCGGTGTGGTCGTAACTCATGTCGACAAAGTAGGTCGGGTCGAATGTCGCAAATTGGTACGTCTGGCCTTTTAGCGGCTGCGGATGTGCAAGCGGCAAAACAAAGGTCAACACGGCCTGGTGCCCGACTCGTGCAAGGCCGTATTCTGGCGGCAAATTATTAAACGTCACTTTTTCACCGTTATGCCAGAATTCGGTGAAGTAATGTTGCCCCAGAACGTTGGCCATCACTTCGGCTGCCAGCTTCTTCCAGACTGGCGAACCCGGCTTAGCATCCCCGGCGTCATACAGTAGATCTGCTGAAGTAATTTCATCCATTGTCCACTGCATTTTCAGGCCAGTCAGCTGGTCGTTTTCAGCCATCACCGTCGTTAGGAGGGTAATAAAGCTGTGTGGATGCGCCAAAACAGTCGGGCTAAAAATCGCGCCCCCCAAGGCGAAAAACATCATTCTGTTACACATTTCTCTGCTCATTATTCTCTTAAACTTAAAATTCTGTGAGCCAGTCAAAATTACGTAATTAAAAAGCGCAAATGTGGCGCTCTACGACAAAAGGTTTAGCTATTCTTAGCATTAATAAATTTTGACTTGGTTATGCGGATGATGACACTGCTCTCCCCCACACCATCTGTACTCTCCAGTCCGCAGCGTCGCTGCCACCTGCTTTTGTTGCTTTACTTACCGGGCCAAACTGTCACTCCAGAGATCCTCGCAAGGGTCAACGGGGTCGATGGCACCAAAGCCCTGCAAGATATAGCCGACACGGGCGATGAAATCCAGCGCTATCACCGGCTGAGGCTTATCACACAACAGGATGGCAGCTACCGGATTGAGGGCACGCCGCTCGATTGTCGCCTGTGCTTGTTGCACTGGTTGCGCCGCGCATTGCGTCTTTGCCCGCATTTCGTGCAGCAGCATTTTACTCCCGCGCTTAAAACCCAACTTAAGCAACAAGGGATACTGACCGCATTGTATGACGAGAAGAATTTGCAGGCGCTGATCGGCCTGTGCGCTCGTCGTTTACAGCGGCAGTTTGATAGCCGTGACGTGCAGTTTCTGACACTGTTTTTGCAATACTGTTTGCATCAGCATCATGCGGGAATTACACCGGAATTTACCGAACAGCAACGAGCCTGGACTCAACTGCGCCCGGAGTTTCTGGCAGCACTTGAGATTGCCCGCCACTGGAAGCGCCGCGTGATGCAATCGGCCAATGAAGACGAGCAGTTATTCCTCGCACTGTTATTCCAGCTAGTGCGTATGCCCGATCCTATTCGCGATAACCATCCACAGGATTTGCGCCTGCGGTCAGCCATTTCAGGAATGATTACGCGTTTTCGTGAACAGGCGGGAATGTCGTTCAGCGACGAACAAGGTCTGAGCGACCAGCTGTATATTCATCTCGCCCAAGCGCTTGACCGCTGCCAGTTCGGGATTGGCATTGATAACAGCCTGCCGGAAGAGATCACGCGTTTGTATCCGCGCCTGATGCGTACTACACGCGAAGCGTTCAGCGAGTTTGAAAACCATTTTGAGATGCGTTTTTCTGACGAAGAAGTGGGTCTGGTTGCGGTGATCTTTGGTGCATGGTTAATGCAGGAAAATGACCTGCATGAGAAGCAGGTTTTGCTGCTCACCGGCAACAACATGGAGCTTGAGCAAAATATTGAACAGCAGTTACGCGAACTCACACTACTGCCGCTCAATATTAAGCATCTGACGATTCACAGCTATCAAAAAGAGGGCGCACCAAAAGAAGTGGTATTGGTGATAACGCCCTACTCCACCACGCTGCCGCTTTATTCCCCGCCGCTGATTCACGTTACGCTGCCGCTGGGCGACCACCAGCAGCAGCAAATTCGCAAAATTATTGAGTGTTAACGCAATAAGCGACCGGGCGTGGTCGTATAAACAGTGCAGGGACTGCCACCAAAGCCATTATCCAGAACACCCCACCTTGCAAGTGCTGGTAAAGATAGCCGGAGAACATGGTCATAATGGCAATACCGCCGCCCATCGCCACCGCCGAATACACGGCCTGCAAACGGATAACTTCGTTACCTTCACGCGCCGAGATATAGCGCATCGCCGCGAGGTGGCAAACGGTGAAACTGCCGCAGTGCAGGATTTGCGCTGTAATTAGCCACGGTAAGTCGGTGGTCCAGGCCATCAGGCTCCAGCGTAAAATCCCCGTCACACCCGAAAGCAGCAGCAAATCGCGTGCGCTCCAGTTGCGGAACAATTTGTTGCTCAGGGCAAAAATCACAATTTCTGCAACCACGCCCAGCGACCAAAGATACCCGACAACCGAAGCGGAATATCCTACTCCCTGCCAGTAAATGGCGCTGAATCCGTAGTAAGCAGCATGCGCGCCTTGCAGTAACGTTACGCAAGCCAGGAAGCGCCAGGAACCGAGCACCAGTTTCTTCCATGCCGGCCAGCCCGCACCTTCGCTATGTCGAGCTTCACCTTGTGGCATCACCGATGGGCGCAGCATCATACCGATTAGCATCGACGCGACACCAATACTCAGCAGCACCAGAATCGCCTGGTAGCTATACATGCTGACCAGTTTGCCGGTCATGGCGGAGCCAATCACAAATGCCAGCGACCCCCAGAGGCGCACACGCCCGTAATCCATGGTGATTTGTCGCTGCCAGGTTCCCGCCAACGCATCGGTAAGCGGCACCAGCGGTGAGAAGAACAAGTTAAAACCGACCATCACAACCAGCAGCCAGGTGGCGGTTTGCCCGAACCAGAAGGCAACAGCAAAAAGCAGAGTGAGTAAGGCGAGCAGACGCAGAGCAAAAACAAGTCGGGAAGGATCGGTAACACGAGGGGCTAAAAGCAAACTACCGAGGAAACGAGCAATTAAGCCTGCTCCCAGCAACAGCCCGATGGTTTCAGGTGGCAAACCGACTCCGGCAAGCCAGACACTCCAGAAAGGGAGGAAAATCCCGTAGCTAAAGAAGTAGGTAAAATAACTGAGCGCTAGCCAGCGCGTTGAATGCAAAACCATGATCCCTCCCGTTTTGGAGGCGTTAGTGTGTCCGAGCGTTGACTGGCTTGCAAGCTTTCATTAACAGACTAATAACACGTGATAATTACACGGTTAAATCATTAACCTGGTTAAGTTTAATTTCCATTTTCATCTGCGTTGACTCCCCTTCCCCCAACAAAATTAACCCTGGTTGTCCGGCCATATTATGAGCGTTGACGGGGTGAGTTTGTGGCTCAAGGCAAATGAACGGCTCGTCAGGCATACGGAACACCATCAAATACGGCGTGTTGCAATTAAGCTCTACGCGCATTTCGTCGGTTTCAATCAGCGCCTTTCCATTCCAGCCGGAATAGCCGACATTCAGCCACCGGTTATCTGGTGTTTTTGGATGAATAAAATGGGTTTGCGGCGTTAGCTCACCACACCACTCTTTCGGCAAATGGTTGGCATCTTCAGGCCAGAATCCTGTCGCCCCAAATTGCACACGCGTGGAAGGCGTGAGGTGGAAAAAGGGATGAAAACCCAGCCCGTAAATCATCGGCTCACAACCCTTGTGAGTCAGTTCCAGCTCAGCAACAAAGCAGTTTTCCACCAGCCGATAAGTCAGCCGCGCATGATAATCAAACCCGCAGCTATGTTGGCTTTCCAGCGTGAGCACAATCTGTTGAGCATCGTGCGTTTCTACCTGCCAGGTTTTCAGCCAACCGTCGCCGTGCAAAAAGAATTGCTCGTCGACCGGGCTTTTTGGCAGCGCGATAGTTTCACCGTGCAGTTGAAAAGCATTTCCGGCTACGCGGTTTGCCAATGGCAACATGGGGAACAGCGCTTTTTCACCCGCATAAAGTACCGGCTGTTGGTGAGTTAGCGAGTCCAGGCTGAGAACTGCCGCCCCTTGCGGGGCGACGGTTAAACGCAGATGGTTATTTTCGAGTAACAGGCTTTGCATTTTAATGCGCCGCTCTTTCAGCGCGAGCTTTCGCTGCTGCGCCATACTGTGCTGCCATACGTTTTTCCAGCTCTTCCAGGCTCACGCCTTTGGTTTCCGGAACATAACGGCGCACATACACAAAGCCTGCCGCACAAATCACACCGTAAAGCAGGAAGCTGCCCGCAGCGCCTAAACCTGCGTTTAGTAGTGGGAAGGTGTATGTCAGCAAGAAGCAGGCAATCCACAGCGCCAGCGTCCCCATCGACATAGCAAGACCGCGCACGCGGTTAGGGAAAATCTCTGAGAGCAAAACCCAGGTAACCGGTGCCAGCGTCAGCGCATAAATGGCAATTGCCGCCAGAACCAGGATTAACACCGGTAATCCCATAATGCCCAGGCCGTAGGCTGCACCGATTAACGCGTAGATGATGGTCAAGCCAGCCGCACCAAACAGCATCAGTTTGCGACGGCCAATTTTATCTACCAGCGGCAGCGCGGCCAGCGTGAAGATCAAGTTGATCAAACCAGTGGCGACAATGGATTTCAGCGTACTGTTGATATCAAATCCGGCAGAGGCAAAAATCTCCTGCGCATAGTTAAATATCACGTTAATACCGCACCACTGCTGGAACACTGCCAGCACCATACCAATGATAATGATTGGCTTAACCTGCGGCTGCCACAGCGCACTCCAGGTCACTTTTTGCGTGTCATTGTTCAGTGTTTGCAGAATGTCATTCAGCGTGTCATCGGCATATTTCTGATTACCAATGCGTTTTAACATCTGGTGAGCTCGTTCATTCTTGCCCGCACGCGCCAGCCAGCGCGGCGATTCCGGGACAAAGAACATCAGCACTAAAAACGCCAGCGCCGGAACCAGTTCCGCGCCAAACATCCAGCGCCAGCCCAGTTGCCCGTTCCAGCTTTCGGTAAGCTGCTGCATGCTTGCGGCAGTTCCCACCGGTTCGGCAATCATCAGGTTGATAAGCTGTGCTGCGAGCACACCAATCACAATGGTTAGCTGGTTGATGGCAACAAACTTACCGCGTTTTTCCGCCGGGCTCACTTCCGCGATATACATCGGGCTTAATGCCGATGCCAGGCCAATCCCCACGCCTCCCACGATGCGATACACCACAAACATGTCGAAGTTGCTGGCCATCGCCGTCCCCCATGCGGAGGCAGTAAACAATATCGCCGACATGATCAGCGGCGTTTTACGTCCGAATTTGTCTGCACACCAGCCGGAAATTAAAGCACCAAATATACAGCCGACAAGGGCTGAGCTCATCGCCCAACCAGATTGCGCGGGATCGGTAATCGAAAAATAGGCTTCATAGAACGGTTTCGCTCCGCCGATAACCACCCAGTCATAACCAAACAGCAAACCTCCGCAGGCGGCCACCAGACAGATAGTCCAGACATACCCCATGCGTAATTGTGTCTGCGCAGTGTTCATGTGACACCTCATTGGTAGAGATACAGAGGGGCGGGCTTTGCCACCCGCCATTTATTATTATTTCAATGCTCAGGCAAAGACGCCGAGCTGCATTGCCAGCTGCAACAGATGCGCTTTATCGTGAGCAGGGTTTTGTGACAGTAAGGCTTTTAGTGCGGCTTCAAACTCGGGATATTCCTCCAGGCCCAGATGCCCAAGGGCTGCGACAAACAGGCAGTGCTGCTGATGGGTTGATTGACGATTAGCATCCAACGCCACCAAATCCGGCAGTGAGACGGCAAAGAAATCGGGTTCGGACAGGTCGTTAAAGTGCGCATCAGCCCAACTAATAAAGCTGCGGAACTGCTGCTGTGCCTGCTCTTTTTCACCCATACGAACCAGTGCCATCGCCTGGTAAAACAGGTAATCAACCGGTTGGTCGTTGTAGTAACGTCCGGCTTCGAGCGTGGAACCGCCTTCCAGCGCGCGCTCGAAATACTGCTGCGCACGTTCAGGTTGTTGCTGTTGCTGCGCGCACCAGCCGAGCAAGTACCAGATATCGTTATCGCTCTGGCCAACTAAGCGCCCTTCACCGAGGTTTTCCGGGTAACTCAGTGCCTGCTGAAGTAACTCCTCCGCTTTGCCAAACTGTTTATCGGCAATGCATTCCAGCGCTCGGCGTTGCAGGTTAATCAGATACTGGCCGGTGACTTTGCCCTCGCCGCCTTCCCATGGGTGGAATTTACGTTGCGCCAGCACCTGTGCTGCTGCCTCGGTGTCACCGTGAATGTTCCATAAACTCAGTAATTCAGCGGTGAGATCGTCACGTTTAAGCACTACATCACGGCGAGCGGCAAGATGCGCCAGCCGCTGTTCGGTGGAACGAGCGTTTAGCTTTTGCAGGAAATCGAGTTCAAACAGGAAGCGAGCGTTATCCGGCTCGAGTTCAACCGCGCGTTGCAGATACTGCTGCGCAAGCTGGGCATCGTGTTTTTTGTTCCAGGCATGAATCCCCAGAACACGCTGCACCGCACCAAACTCGGGAAGCTGCCCGGCAGTAAATTGCCAGCAAGCAACCGCTTCGTTGTAGCGGCGTTTGCTGTACCAGAAACAGCCCAACAGATACTGCGCGAAACCATCGAGCGGCAAGCGTTGCAGCATTTGCACTTCATCCAGCGTGTTCGGGAAGCGGACTTTGCGGGCAAAATTATCCTGTGCCTGCTGTACAAAAGCCTGCTGCTGAACGCGGTCAGTTTCCAGTGCGGCGCGCCACAGAAGCGGCATTGCTTCTTGTGAATCCAGAACACTCAGCAACTCTTTAGCCGCCTCTTCACGACCAAGGCTCACCAGCCATCCCGCCAGCACACTGGCATTCACGCCGCGCTGCCCGGTAATGCGTAATAGTTCGGCTCGGTCAGTTTCGTTTTGCGTAATTACCCAGCGGGCATAGTGCAGGACGTAACTAAGCGGGTATTCCTCAAGCTGCTGCGCAATCCAGAGAAGTGCCTTTTGTGATGCGCCTGTTTGATGCAGAACCAGCGCTTTCAGTCCCATTGCCAGGTTATTGCTGGCATTGAATTTCAGGCTTTGATTCACAAACGCCAGCGCCTGAGTGGCATCGCCTTTGCGTAATGCCAGCCGTGCCAGGGCGTAGAAAGCAGCGTCACGGCAGTTACCGCTCCAGCTCGCTTTGAAATAATCATCAAACGCGCCATCGAAGTCGCCCTGCTTTTCTTTTGCTGCACCGCGCAACATGCTGGCGTCACCGTTTTGCGGATTCTTATTCAGACGATGGGCTCGTTTCAGCGCGGCATCCGCATGCTGTTCGGCAAGCGTCCAGTTGCCACGGTTAAATTCCAACTGACCGAGAGCCACATTGCAGCGGTAATCTTGCGAGTCTAAATCCAGCGCACGCTGGTAGTAATCAAAGGCCGAGCGGCTGGCATGCAGGTATTGCTCAAGGTGCTGGCCGATAAAATAAAGTTCATCGCAATTCGTAATTTCCTGCGGTTTAGCAGGCACGCTTGCAGGCTGCGGCAGAGGTAAATCTGCCGGGATATGTTCGCAATAGCTGAGAATGAGATTGCCCTGTGCATCACGCAGATTCAGCGTCAGCCGCTGCGGCCAGTTTTCACTCAACGTTTCCTGCCACGCCTGTGCCGGTTGCAGCGAAAGCGATGTTTGCCAGAGCGTTTTCCCTTCGGCTTGAATCTCAAGCGTGGTTTCAGAAAGCGGCGCGATGGCGTATACGCCGAGGTGCAATTCGCCGTTGTGGCGCTCCAGTTTTATCGCCGCCTGAGTGTTGGCATTTTGCAAAGTACCCAGTTGGCTATACGGCAGGAAGTTCTGTACGAAGACTTTCTCCTCGTATGGCGAAATCCAGGTGAAATCTGGCTGATTATCAGTAAACACGCCTGTCATCAGTTCGATATACGGGCCGTTTTCGTCGGTCAGGTTACGGTCCCACGCCAGGCCGAAATCGCAGTTGCCCCACGTCCACTGTTTCTTACCAGGGGAAACGTGGTGATCGGCAATGTGCAGTAAACCGCCCTGCTCACCGTGATGGTAAGCGCCGACAAAATCGTATTCTGATTTATCCGCCATATACGATGTAGGCACCGGGATATTTTTGTAGCGCGAGATATCAACGCCTGCGGAATAGTCGACTTTGTAGTAGGTTCCGTGAGCAATCGGGAAGGCAGAAACGTCGCGTTTCCCGTGGTCGAATACCGCCGTCACATCTGGCGGGAACACGCTTTGGTGCTCGTCGCCGCCTTTCACCGCGGGGTTCGCCCACCACAGGAAATGGCGTGGTGTCGCATTGCCGTTGAACACTTTGCCGGTGATTTCGATCAGCGCTTTTTCCGGGTAAAGCGTGAATCCGGTCATCACCTGTAAGCCGCGCATCGGTTCGACTTCACCAAGCCACACAGTTTGCGCACCGTTGTCATGTTTCTGGAAAGTCACGTCCACCGGCATAAAAGTGGTTGGGCGATGGTGCTGCGGCCAGTTAAATTCGATACCGCCGGAAATCCACGGCCCGACCAAACCCACCAGCGCCGGTTTCACGACTTCGTTGTAGTAAACAAAATCACGATCCATCACTTTGTCATACGCACGATGAATACGCCCGCCCAGTTCAGGAAGCAGCATCACGCGGATAAAATCGTTTTCAATCCACACGGCTTTGTAATCGCGCATCTCGCGCTTGCCGGTGAGCGTGTCAATCACGCCGTAGGGATAAACAGCGCCGGAAGCCCCCTGATAAACACGGCTTTCCAAAAACATCGGATTCGGATCTTCTGCACCGGTAGTCCAGGTGGGTAAAGCAATCGTCTCTTGCCAGACGTGAACGGCTCCGTACATTTCGTTTCTCCAGTAAACAAATAACAGTGAAATACGATATGGTTGCAGTGTAGAGAACTCATTACGGCTTAAAACGCTTAATGCTCACGCAATAAAGTTAACGGGGTTTAGTGAAATGCACTGTTCAGGGCTGAATAACCAACGGGTACGACAACTCAATCGCCAGACGATGATGAAGCTGGTGTGGCAGCATAAGCGGTTAAGCAAATCGCAGTTTTCTCAGCACACTGGGCTGTCTATCCCGGCGGTGAGCAAGATCCTTGAAGAACTGGTGAGCGACGGGAAACTGAGCCACTCCAGCGAAAATCTCAGCAACCGTGGTATTAACAGCGGCAGTTACCAGATTCCGCCAGACGGCGATTTTATTCTCTGCATGAATGTCACCCCGACCAGCATTGAGAGCCAACTTTGCGACGCGCAACTTTCACCCAACGGCGAATTTGAACGCATTCAGGTGAACGCCTCCACGCCGCAAGCCTTGCTGGCCGCCATTGAAAACATCTGGCGCAACCAATGCAAAACCTGGCCGAAAAAGACCATTAATCTGGCGTTGGGGATTCACGGGCAAGTCGATCCGGTGACGGGTGTGTCGCAAACCATGCCGCAAGCGCCGTGGCGCGAGCCGGTGGAAATCAAATATCTGCTGGAAGAAAAACTGGGTGTGACGGTACGTCTGGATAACGACTGCGTGATGCTGGCACTGGCTGAAAAATGGCAAAACCCTGCCAGCCGCCAGGATTTTTGCGTGCTTAACGTGGATTACGGAATCGGCTCGTCATTCGTGATTAACGGGCAAATTTATCGCGGCAGTCTCTACGGTAGCGGGCAAATCGGTCATACGATTGTGAACCCAGACGGCATGGCCTGTGACTGCGGAAGATACGGCTGTCTGGAAACCGTCGCTTCACTTTCGGCGCTAAAAAAGCAAGCGCGTATCTGGCTGAAATCACAGCCAGGCTCGCAAAATCTTGACCCAGACTCGCTGACCTCAAGACAGCTTATTACCGCCTGGCACGAAGGTGATGAGCAAGTTAGCCGTTGGGTAGAAAGTGCCGCCAACGCCATTGGGCTGAGTCTGTATAATTTTCTCAATATCTTAAATATCAACCAGATTTGGTTCTACGGGCGCAGTTGCGGCTTTGGCGATGCGTGGTTAGCCACCATCAGCCGCCAAATCGGGTTCAATCCGTTTGACCATGGCGATGCGTTAAAGATGAATGCGACACAAATCAACTTTGGCAGGCTGACACGTGCCCAGCAAGTGATGGGTGTGGGTTATTTGTATGTTGAATCTGCGTTGGAAAAAGACTGATTTAAAAATATTAGTAATCTCTGTTTAGTTAAATATAAATCCTCGCGCAAAGTCCCACCGATTTTAATCCTCTACGCTTGGTCACCTTCGGCAATGCCCATTTACTTTACCGAATAATAAAAAATGTTTTCTTACCGCTGTTAATCGTTCCTTTGAATCAGGAGTGGCCCGAATGGAATTAGCCCGTTCAAATGAAGAAGCTGTATCCGAAAAAGTTAGATATCCACGCGATAAAGTGTCCTGGACCACTGCCATTTCTTATGGCATTGGCAGTTATGGCGCAAATGTCATGTACGCATTTATCGCTATTTACTTGATGTTGTATTACACCGACAGTTTTGGCATTAAAGCTGCCGCCGTAGGATTATTATTTTTAATCGCTCGTTTGGTGGATGGCGCAACAGACATTGCTCTCGGAATTTTGGTCGATAATACCCACACAAAAATGGGTAAATTCAGACCATGGATTCTGGTAGGCAGTATTCTGGTTTCACTCACCACCGTGGCCTGCTTCCTGAGTCCCGATTTGTCTGAGGCAGGAAAACTCGCTTACGCTTATTCCACCTATATTCTGTGGAGTATTTGCTTCGCTATTATAGACATTCCTTACTGGTCATTATCTGCGGCAATAACGCAAGATCCGACTGAACGCAGTAAAGTGATTACTATTCCGCGTACTATTGCCACCTTTGGTTTTCTCTCAGTCAGTGCGGCAACGCTGTGGCTGGTGAAGTTCGTCGGTAGTTGGGCGGGAGTCGCGGTAATTTACAGTGCAATATTTTTAATCTGCATGTTAATTACTTTCTTTGGTGTTAAAGAAAAATATACAGTTCCACGTAAAGAGCGACAAAGTTTTAAAGGGTTCTGGACTTTATTAAAACAGCATCGCCCGCTGCGCCTTTTGTTGGTCGGAATGTTTTTATTAGAGATGATTGGCGTCATTCGTGGCACCTTCCAGCTTTACTTCTTTATTTATAATCTGAATGCGGAAATGATGCTCGGCATTTTCCTGACTGTATCAATGATTGCGCAGGTTGCCGGCGCTGTCGTCTCGCCCTTTATCTCGGCCAAAATAGGTAAGAAAAACACCGCCCTTTATAGCAGTGCGGTCATGGCTGTAGCTTGTATGCTGCTGTTCTTTTTCCAGACCAATATCACACTTATATTTATTATCGGCGCGCTGGCACCGTTCTGCGGCGGGGTTGGGCAAATTTCACTTTATTCCATGGTGGCAGACTGCGTGGAATATGGCGAATGGCGCAGCGGGAACCGTTCCGAAGGAATGGTATTCTCACTGAATATTTTCAAAACAAAATTATCCGGCGCTATCGGCGGTGCAATTGGCGGATTTATGCTGTCCTGGGCGGGTTATATTCCTCATCAGGTACAAGCCGTAGAAACCGCGATGTGGATTGGCCTGTTATTTACCTTAATCCCTGGCGCGTTAACACTAATTAGCCTGATACCACTGGCACGTTACGAAATAACCGAGAAACGTTTTTATGAAATTCTTGATGATATTCATCAACGTAAGACCACCCTGTCTGAAGAGGTGAAAGCATGATTACCTGGAATGCTGAACAGCAAGTTTTTCATTTGCACAACCCACAAATTAGTTATGTGTTGGGCATCGAGCACCAACGTTATCTGGTTCATTGCTACTGGGGCAAACGTGTCGCCACGTTTAACCAGTATCACGATTACCCAAAACTGGATCGTTCGTCGTTTTCGCCCACGCCTGCCAACTGGCCGGATAGAACGTTCTCGCTAGATACGGTCTTGCAGGAATACCCTGGCCACGGCGCGGGCGATTACCGCGAACCGGCCTTCGAAGTACGTTATGCCGATGGCAACCAGGTCAGCAATCTGCATTATGTTTCGCATCAAATTATTGCGGGTAAACCCACTCTGGAAGGGCTGCCCGCAACGTGGGTGGAACAGGAAAATGATGCCGAAACGCTGGTGATTACCCTTGCCGACCCGGTTACGCACTTGCAGGTAGAACTGAGCTACACGGTGTTCCGCGATCTGCCAGTTATCGCCCGCTCTGCTCGCTTTATCAATCGGGCGGATAAACCGCTGCGGCTGTTACGCGCACTAAGCTGCGCCGTCGATTTACCGGACAGCGATTATCAGCAAATCCAGTTTCCTGGAGCCTGGGCACGAGAGCGGCAATTACATCGTCAGCCGCTAAATCCAGGCATCACGGTGCTGGACAGCAAACGCGGAGCCAGCAGCACGCACCAACAGCCGTTTATCGGACTGGTGCGTCCGGAAACCACGGAAATGCAGGGTGAAGCCTGGGGAATTCATCTGGTTTACAGCGGTAATTTCACCGCTCGCACGGAAGTGGACGCATTTAAGCAAACACGTTTGTTGCTGGGAATTAACCCCCACGGCTTTGGCTGGCAGCTTCAACCCGGAGAAAGTTTCCAGACACCAGAAGCGGTCATGGCGTGGAGCGAGCATGGGCTGAACGGACTTTCACAAGCGCTACACACGCTGTATCGCGATAACCTGGTGCGCGGCCAGCATCGTCATCAGACTCGCCCTATTCTTGCGAACAACTGGGAATCGACTTACTTCGACTTTAACGAAGAAAAGCTGCTGCACTTTGCCCGCAACGCTAAACAACTGGGCGTTGAGTTGCTGATGCTGGACGACGGCTGGTTTGGCGAACGCGACGGCGATACGTCGTCGTTGGGTGACTGGTTTGTTAATCAGCAAAAATTTCCCCACGGCCTGCGCCCGTTAATCGACCAGGTGCATAGTCTGGAGATGAAGTTCGGCCTGTGGTTTGAGCCGGAAATGATTTCACGGCGCAGCGAGCTGTTTGCGCTGCATCCTGATTGGGTCATCAGCGCGGGCCAGCAATCGCTCTCCGAGGGGCGTAACCAGTACATTCTGGATTTGAGTCGCCCGGAAGTGCGCGACAATATTCTGGAACAAATGAGCGCGTTTCTGGAACAGCATCCTATTGATTACATCAAATGGGATATGAACCGCAATATGACTGAGGTGGGTTCAGCAACGGCTCGCCCGGAGCAGCAGCAGGAAACTGCCCACCGTTATATGCTCGGCCTGTATTCACTGCTCGATGCGTTAACCTCCCGCTTCCCGCACATTCTGTTTGAATGCTGTGCTGGCGGCGGCGGACGCTTCGACCCAGGGATGCTGCATTACATGGCACAAGCCTGGGTGAGCGATAACACCGACGCAGCGTCACGCGTACACATGCAGTATTCCACCAGCCTGCTCTACCCGCCGATTATGCAGTGCGCGCACGTCTCGGAAGTACCAAACCACCAGATGGGGCGCTCCACCAGCATGGACATGCGCGGTGCGGTGGCGATGAGTGGCAACTACGGCTTGATGCTCGATTTAATGCGCAACGATGCAGAGCGCGACAAAGCGGTAAGCGAACAAATCGCCTTTTATAAACAGCATCGCCAACTGTTGCAGTTTGGCACCTTCTGGCGGCTGGTCAGCCCGTGGCAGAACCCAGATTTCGCCGCATGGATGTTTGTCTCGCCTGATAAAAGCGCAGCGCTGCTGATGGCGTTTTCACTGGTTAGCCAGGCTTCTGCACCGCTACGTAGCGTGCGGCTGGCGGGGCTGGATGCGCAGGCGCGTTATCAGGTGGATGAGCAACCCCAACCGATTGGCGGCGATGAATTGATGTACCGGGGCATGTATATCGACCCACCGCTCAGCCGCGATTATATCAGCCGGATCTGGCATCTGAAGCGCCTGGAATAGCCGCCTTACTGTAGGTCGCCCCTTATCCAACGTTCTCATTCTTAAAACCACCCTCATCCCAACCTTCTCCCGGAGGGAGAAGGAGAAAGGCGGGGTGCGTTGGGAGAAGGCGAGTCCCCCCCCTCCCTCCGGGAGAGGGCCAGGGTGAGGACAACAACCACCCAAACACAGTCCCCTCTCCCTTTGGGAGAGGGTTAGGGTGAGGGGAAAACACCGTCCCTTTTCTATTTCCGATTACTTATTCTATTCATGGAAGGATTTCCTATGCGTAAAATATCCCTACTGGCTGCCGCAGCGACTTTAGCCCCGACGTTCATGATCGCAGCCCCCGTTCAGGCCGAAGGTTTTGTTGACGACTCCCATTTAACCGGCGGGATCTACTATTCCCAGCGCTATCGCGACAAACGCGATATGACGGTCGGCAGCCCGGATTACGGGCATTACGTCGAAGATCTCCATCACGCCACGTTTAACGCCAATCTGGATTTTACCTCCGGTTATGCCGGTGGGTTTATCGGCCTTGATGTCGCCGGTTTTGCCGCCGCCAACCTCGCAACGGGCAGCGCAGCACACCCAAACGAAATCAGCCTTAGCTCGGCAAACCAACGCTGGGACGAAGACTGGTCCGGGGATAAAGGCGGTTTCAACCTCTATAAAGCCGCGCTGAAACTGAAATATGACGACTACTGGATGCGCGCGGGTTACATCCAGCCTTCCGGGCAAACATTACTCGCCGTTCACTGGGGATTTGTGCCTGGCGCATATCAGGGCAGCGAAGTGGGCGGCACCTGGGATTTTGGTGACTACGGTGCGCTTTCCAGCTCTTACCTGTGGACCGATAAATACAAAGCGCCGTGGTACACCGAAATGTACGAATTCCGCGCAGCCGATAACAAAACCAAAATCGATTATATGCAGGCGCTCGGTCTGCGTTACGACTTTAAAAACAACGTCGTGCTGGAAGCCTCCTGGGCACAAGCCGCTGATTTTATGAATCAATACATGACAAAACTGTCGTACAGCTTCCCGGTGGCGGGCAACGATCTGCGCGTCAGTTACCAGTTCTACGGCGCGAAAGACATGGTCGGTGACAACTCGCTCGCCGCTTACGGTTCAGTCAATGACGAATACGACGGCCTCGCCTGGCTTCAGGGCATTACGCTCGGCTACACCGTCGATACTCTGGATTTCCGCTTAGAGGCGCAAACTGTCAAAGCTGAGGGGAATCAGGGCTTCTTCCTGCAACGTATTACCCCGGCTTACGCCAGCTCCAACGGGCGATTAGATATCTGGTGGGATGCGGCTTCCGACTTCGATGCCAACGGCGAAACCTCCGTCTTTGCTGGTGTCACCTACGACCTGAAGAATTACGACCTGCCCGGCTGGGCGGTTGGCGCGGGTTATGTGTACGGTTGGGGCGGCAAACCCTGCACCACCTGTACTGTGGACGGCGTACTGGCAGACCAGAGCCAGCGCATCGACGAATCCGCATGGACATTTAATATCGCCCACACCGTGCAAACGGGTCGCCTGAAAGGCACGTTGTTCAATCTGCATTACATCAACTACGACAACCACGGCAACAACCCGAACTACAGCGGCGGCTACAACAACATGTTCCAGGATGAAATTGATATCAAATTCAACGTCATTGCACCGTTCAGCATCTTTTGAGGCATAAGAATATGATGAAGAAAATTGTGCTGGCCTGTGCGTGCTTCATTGCACTCAATACCGCCCACGCGGCCCAGTTTAGTCAACAAGGGCAGCAGGTTACGGTGCGTCATGGCGACTATACTCTGCGCTACGATCTCAGCCGTGGAACCGGCGATCTACTCTGGGAAAACAACGCACTGATCAAAAACTTTCATAGCGAGGCGCAGCTTACTAATACGTTGCTCAATAGCGAGTTAGCCTCCAGCCGTACCTCCTCCTGGGAAAAGATTAAAGATAAGGTGCGGGGCGATGGCGAAAAGCTCACGCTCAACAACCGTTTTGCCGACGGCACCACGCTGACAGTGAGCTTTTGGTTCTTCAATGATAATTCCTGGCTGTTAAGTGATATGCAGGTGGCTTCGGCAAAGCGCCTCGAAGTGACAAAACTCACGCCAATCAGCGCGACGTTTGCCGATATCGGCCAGGGTTCGGACAAACGCATTTACACCACGCCGTACTCTAATAATTTCGATTTTGGCGTCGCCCCGGTGAATCAGTTTGGCCTGAGTCAGAACGGCACCGACCGCTTTGCTAATCCACAAGAGCCGATGGTGAAATTTAACGGCGTCAGCCATTGGGTCACCGCCCTGTTCGATAATCTCAGTCAGCATGGTTTAGTCGCGGGTGCCGCAACGGTGCAGAAATGGAAAAGCAGCCAGCAGTTGGGTGAAGCGAAACAGGCCAATGGCCCGCTAAGCAAATTCGCCCTCTATAACTGGGGTGGCGTGCAAAGCGGGAACACTGTTGCGTCCGATCTGTTTTTCATCGGCTATTTCGCCGACTACCGCGACGGGCTGGAAACCTACGGCAAAGTCTACAACCAGGGCGAACCACGCCTGAACTGGCAGGGCGCAGTTCCGGTTGGTTTTAATGCGTTTTACTCCCACGACAGCTACGGCAAAGCGCGGGATATGTATGACATAACCGATTACGTGGCTAAAAACCTCAAACCTTTGGGATATGAGTACATCAACATGGACGGCGGTTTTCAGCCGGATGGTTACCCGCAAGGGATGAAAGCTTTCACCGATTATGTCCACAACAAGGGGCTGAAAGCGGGCGGCTATCTGACGCCATTTGCCATCTACGAAAACTGGCTGGATTTGCCAGTAGACGACACTGGTTATACCCATCGTGATGCCTGCCTGCGCGATGAAAAAGGGCAACTGGTGAAAACCTACCTCGGCACTTACGCGCTGGATATGTCCCACCCCGCAGCGCAATACATCGTGCGGCGCAATATCAAAAATTATCTCGACTGGGGTTATGACTACATCAAGCTCGATTTTCTCGATATGGGTTTGTATGAAGGCCGCCATCACGATCCGGCGGTAAACGGCATCCAGAACTATCGTATCGGCATGAAAATTATGCGTGATGAAGTGCTGGCGAGTAGCCGCCCGGTGTTTCTTAACGCATCGATTGCCCCGCTCCTACCGGCTGCTTTTACGCATGGCCGCCGCGCCGCATGTGATACTTCGCTGGGCGTTGCGGATTACAGCGGTATCGAACGCCAGGCATTTAACAGCGCGGCTTCATGGTGGAGCAACGGCACTCTGTACGATTACAACGATGCCGATATGTTTTTACCTGAGCAACTATTGCAAGGTGAAAAACGCTCCGGTCAACTTGCCGCCCAACGCCTGGCAACCACCGTGGCACTGGGCGGCGGCCATTGGCTGGCGGGAGATAATCTTCCGTTTGTCGATGAAGATCGCAGCGCCTGGCTGGAAAACAAAGCCTTGTTGCAGGTGGCAAAAGACGGTATTGCCGCGCGTCCGGTGAGCATGAGCAACTTTTATCACTCTGCCGAACACAGCCCTGCGGCGCTGGTGCGCACCGATGGCAACGGCGGCGTGTATGTGGGGCTGACTAACTGGCGCGACGAACCGCAACACTGGCAACTCACCGCTGCGGCCCTTGGGCTGAAAAGCGATAGCGAATGGCAAATAACCGAGTTATATAGCGGACAAAGCTGGCAGCAAAAAGTGGGTTCAGTGAAATACAGTCTGGACGGTGGAGCCACCGCCCTACTCCATTTCAGCAAACCGACGGGCATCACCACGCCCGCGCCACAAAATCTGGCGCAGGGGAAAAGCGTAACATCTGGGGTAAACAGCTTTGAGCTGGATCTGGGCAAAGTAAAATCGTTCAACCAGGTGATCATCAAAGAGCCACAGCCGTTTGCGATCCACAATTATTCGCTGGCTTATCAGGAGGATGGATCGTGGCATACGCTAACGCGTGGTTTTATCCTCGGCGATCGTCGCACTTTTGCGTTCCCGGAAATCGCAACGCGGCGTTTAAGAATTGAGTTTGAAAGCCATCAGGGAGAAGTGAAAGCGCCTGCTATTGAAGTTTATCAGCATGCGACCCACGTTCCGCCAATGCATATTGTGCAGGAAAGCATAGCGCCTGGCCACGAACGCACCGATCTGCAAGGCCAGCAGCAGTTAATGCAAACGTTTACGCTACAACAATCTGATCTGCCAAAGCTCGATTTCTGGCTGTCTGAACACTATGTAGATGCGGTGTCCGGCGATAACCTCCGCGTGCAAATCGTCACGCTGGATGGCAACGGTAATCCTGAAAATACGCTGTTCTCTGCCGCGCTGCCGCCGTTTAACTTGCCCGCTAGCCCAGCGATTTATTCCCTCTGGCCGCGTCTGACCGGGCTGGATATCCATCAACGCTACGCGCTAATTTTCAGCTCGGAAGGATCAACGGTTCAGCCAACGGGTAAAAACAGCTATGCCATTTCGGTTAACACAAATAACTCTTACGCCAACGGAGAACTTCGCCATTCTGTCGACGGCGGCAAAACCTGGCAGGATCAACTCGATCAGGATCTGTTATTCGCGCTTTATAGCAGTGACCCTATCAAACAAGGAGAGAAAGAATGATTAGAACAAGCATGATTCTTTGCGCCGTACTGCTCGCAGGATGCAGCGAAAATTCCCAACCGGCTAAACATGAAACGACAGAAACCCTCTCCCCAAGGGATTACCAGGAATGTATTCAGGCTGCGAAGAGTGGCGATGGTCAGGAGAGTACAGAGAAGTGCGATAAGGTGGTACGAGATGCGCGTTAAATCTTAGAACAATAAAAAACCCCGGCAAGCCGGGGTTTCAGTCTTTCAAATATGTCGGGATTATGCGTAAACCGGCAGGCGGGCGCAAATATCCAGAACTTTTTGCTTGGTGCGTTCGATAACCGCTTCGTCGTTGATGCTATCTAACACATCACACATCCAGCCAGCCAGCTCGCGAACGTCAGCTTCGGTGAAGCCACGGCGAGTCACAGCAGGTGTACCGATACGGATACCGGAAGTCACAAACGGGCTCTTAGGATCGTTTGGCACGCTGTTTTTGTTCACGGTGATGTTCGCGCGACCCAGGGCTGCATCGGCCTCTTTACCGGTCAGGTTTTTATCAACCAGGTCCAGCAGGAACAGGTGGTTATCAGTACCGCCAGAAACCACTTTGTAGCCGCGTTCCAGGAACACAGAAACCATCGCTTTTGCGTTCTTAGCCACTTGCTGCTGATAAGTTTTGAACTCAGGTTCCATGGCTTCTTTCAGTGCAACCGCTTTGCCCGCAATAACGTGCATCAGTGGGCCGCCCTGCGCGCCTGGGAATACAGCGGAGTTCAGTTTCTTATACAGCTCTTCGCTGCCGCCTTTCGCGAGGATTAAACCACCGCGCGGGCCTGCCAGCGTTTTGTGCGTTGTTGTGGTAACAACGTGCGCATGTGGAACTGGGTTCGGGTAGACGTCTGCTGCGATAAGACCCGCAACGTGTGCCATATCAACGAACAGATACGCGCCAACCATGTCTGCGATTTCACGCATTTTTGCCCAGTCAACCACGCCGGAATAAGCAGAGAAGCCACCGATGATCATTTTCGGTTTATGTTCTTTGGCTTGTTTTTCCAGGTCTGCGTAGTCGATGTGACCGGTTTCATCGATACCGTAAGGAACGATGTTGTACAGCTTGCCGGAGAAGTTTACCGGGGAGCCGTGAGTCAGGTGGCCGCCGTGTGCCAGGTTCATACCCAGAACGGTGTCGCCTGGTTCTAACAGGGTGGTGTATACCGCGAAGTTAGCCTGAGAACCGGAGTGCGGCTGCACGTTAGCGTAATCAGCGCCAAACAGCTCTTTTGCACGATCGATGGCCAGTTGCTCAACCACGTCAACGTATTCGCAACCGCCGTAATAGCGCTTGCCTGGATAGCCTTCAGCATATTTGTTAGTCAGCTGAGAACCCTGCGCCTGCATTACGCGTGGGCTGGTGTAGTTTTCGGAGGCGATCAGTTCAATGTGCTCTTCCTGACGTACTTTTTCTTGCTCCATGGCCTGCCATAAATCGGCATCGTAATCGGCAATGTTCATTTCACGTTTTAACATTCGCATCTCCAGACTCAGCTAACAGTAAAAATTCGAACAGCTTTGAGGGCTCTCTCAAACAACGGGCAACAGTGTAAACCGAATTGGTATCTGGTGATAGGTCTTGACAGAGGTTTTTACGCAAACGATTGGCTCGGCGTCCTGCAAGGGTTTGAAGGCAAAAGTCGTTAGTGATTTCAACGGATATTAATTCATCATCAACATGCAGAAAATTCATGTTCTGTGAGCCACATCGACTCCGTCAGTGTCCATTTACAATGTAGTGCTTTTTTTTAATCCGATTATTTTATAAGATGCATTTAAAATACAACATTAACTTTAAATGCCAGAAATCAGGAGCTACACCATGCTTGATGCACAAACCATCGCCGTTGTGAAATCCACCATTCCCCTGCTTGCAGCCACAGGTCCAAAGCTTACCGCGCATTTTTACGATCGTATGTTCAGCCATAATCCTGAGCTGAAAGAGATCTTTAATATGAGCAACCAACGCAATGGCGATCAGCGTGAAGCGCTGTTCAATGCTATCTGCGCCTACGCCACTAATATCGAAAATCTGGCAGTGCTGTTGCCTGCGGTTGAGAAAATCGCGCAGAAGCACACCAGTTTCCAAATTAAACCTGAGCAGTACGATATTGTCGGCGGCCATTTGTTAGCCACGCTGGATGAGATGTTCAGCCCAGGCCAGGAAGTGCTGGATGCGTGGGGTAAAGCATACGGCGTGCTGGCGGGCGTGTTTATCAATCGTGAAGCTGAAATCTACCAAAGCAACGCAGTTAAAACAGGCGGTTGGGAAGGGACTCGTGCATTCCGCATTGTGGCCAAAGAGCCGCAAAGCACACTGATCACCAGCTTTGAATTTGAACCTGTGGATGGTAAACCGGTTGCAGACTATCAGCCTGGTCAATACCTTGGCGTGTGGCTGAAGCCTGAAGGTTTCCCGCATCAGGAAATTCGCCAGTATTCATTAACCCGTAAGCCAGATGGCAAAACCTATCGCATTGCGGTTAAACGCGAAGATTTGGGTCAGGTTTCAAGCTGGTTGCACAACCATGCGCAAGTCGGAAATGAAGTGCATCTTGCCGCTCCAGCCGGTGATTTCTTTATGGATGTTGCAGCTCAAACTCCAGTGACGCTGATTTCCGCAGGCGTTGGTCAAACACCAATGCTGGCAATGCTTGATACGCTAGCGAAAAATGCCCATCAGGCCCAGGTTAACTGGTTCCATGCAGCCGAGCACGGCGATGTGCATGCGTTTGCCGAAGAAGTGAATCGTTTGGGTGAACAGTTGCCGCGCTTTGAGCGCCACGTCTGGTATCGCACGCCGAGCGAAAGCTGCCGTGCACAGGCAAAGTTTGATAGCGAAGGTTTGTTAGATTTGCTGGCGCTGGAAAGCAAAATCAGCGCGCCAGATATGCAGTTTTATCTGTGTGGCCCTGTGAACTTTATGCGTTTTGCAGCGGAACAGTTAGTGAAGTTGGGTGTTGAGCAGGACAGGATTCATTACGAGTGCTTCGGGCCGCATAAGGTGATGTAATTTTCATTTCGCCCTCACCCTTACGGATGAGGGCGAAAACATTAAATCGCCGCGTCGTCTTCTTCGCCAGTACGGATACGCACTACGCGCGCTACGTCAAAGACAAAGATTTTACCATCGCCGATTTTACCGGTTTGCGCGGTACGGATGATGGTGTCCACACAGGTATCAACAATGTCGTCGGTGACCACAATTTCAATTTTTACTTTTGGCAGGAAATCCACCATGTACTCAGCGCCACGGTACAGTTCGGTGTGGCCTTTCTGACGACCGAAACCTTTTACTTCCGTGACCGTCATGCCGGTGATGCCAACTTCAGCCAGCGCTTCACGCACGTCATCCAGTTTGAACGGTTTAATAATCGCATCAATTTTTTTCATAGTTCTCTCTATCTTTCCGCACTTCATCAATAGCTCAACCTACCACAGACTACTCTTTAAAGTCATTGGCATCGAGTTCATGCCTTGAGAGTAATTTGTAGAATTCGGTACGGTTACGCCCCGCTACACGCGCAGCCTGGGTGACATTCCCTTTGGTCATTTGCAGCAATTTGCGCAGGTAATTCAGTTCAAACTGATTACGCGCTTCAACAAAAGTAGGCAGCGCGGTGTTTTCCCCTTCCAGCGCCTGCTGAACCAGCGCTTCGCTGATAACCGGCGCGGAAGTCAGTGCAACACATTGTTCAATGACGTTGACTAATTGGCGCACGTTGCCAGGCCAACTTGCCGCCATCAGGCGTTTCATGGCATCGGTCGAAAAACTGCGGACAAACGGCTTATGGCGATCGGCAGACTGGCGTAAAAGATGATTCGCCAACAAAGGCACATCTTCCGCACGTTCTTGCAGCGCCGGGATCTTGAGGCTCACCACATTCAGGCGATAGAACAAATCTTCACGAAACTCGCCCCGTTCCATCGCTTTTGGCAAGTCACGGTGGGTAGCTGAAAGAATGCGTACGTCGATGTCCAGATCACGGTTGCTGCCTAGCGGACGCACTTTGCGTTCCTGCAAAACACGCAGCAGCTTGACCTGTAATGGGATTGGCATATCGCCAATTTCATCAAGAAATAATGTTCCGCCCTCTGCGGCCTGGAACAACCCTTCTCTGCTGCTGACCGCGCCGGTAAAAGCACCGCGCGAATGCCCAAACAGTTCGGACTCCAGCAGTTGCTCCGGCAATGCGCCGCAGTTAATGGCGATAAACGCTTTTTTGCTGCGCGGGCTGGCGTTGTGAATGGCTTGAGCGAGGATCTCTTTGCCGGTGCCACTTTGCCCGTGAATTAACACGCTGACATCCGACTGCGCCACCATACGCGCCTGATCCAGCAAACGTTGCATAATCGGGCTACGGGTGACGATGGTACCGCGCCACATGTCGTCGCCTGCAATAACCGAATGCACCAGCGCATCGTCAATAGCTTTATAGAGCGCGTCTTTATCAACCGGTTTGGTCAGGAAGCTAAACACGCCCTGCTGCGTGGCGGCAACGGCGTCGGGAATCGAGCCATGAGCGGTAAGAATGATCACCGGCATTCCCGGCTGTGCTTTCTGGATTTCGGCAAACAGCGCCATGCCATCCATTTCGTCCATTCGCAGGTCGCTAATCACCAGGTCGATTTTCTCTCGCCCCAACAAGCGCAGCCCTTCAGCACCACTTTCAGCGGTCGTGACGGTGTAGCCTTCGCTGGTCAGGCGCATACCGAGGAGTTTGAGCAAACCAGGATCGTCGTCAACCAGCAGTAATCTGGCAGGTTTACGTTGCGTCATGGTTTTGCCTCCGGCGCGGGTTTGGTGTTGTCCGGCAATTCGGTACTGGCCGGTTTACGGCTGGATAGCTGGCGTTCAATATCCGTGAGGTTTTCGAGTTTTCGAGTGGTCAAACTTAACTGATTTCTGAGGCGTTGCTGCTGTTCACGCAGCGTATCCAGCTCGCTGTCTGAGGTTTGCTGGAGTTTGCTGTAGCGCGTACGTTCGTCCGAAAGCGCCAGCAATGAAGCTTGTCCATCGCGCCAAACCTGGAATAACGAGCGCACCTGCGCCGGGACTTCAGCCGTCATCGCATCCAGTTTAGTCATGTAACGACGACGCTCAGTAGGGCTAATTTTGGCATTCGCCAGCAAGATGCCGCGTTTAAAGGTGTCGCGCCAGCTATCGGATGGCCAGCGACGCGCTTCCGCTCTCGCCTGCACAGGTGCTAAACGTTCGGCACAGTCCATTGCCCGCAGCCAATAAAGCGGGTTGTTCATGGAGTCGTTATTCTGGTTTTGCCAGATGTCTTCGCAATCTGTCGACATATAATCAGCCAGTTGTTGTTCAGGTTCTTCTATTGGCTGAGGGTGTTTAATGTTTTGGGTCACCGTGCTCTGAACACAGCTAGCCAGTAACAACGGCAATAACAATGCTGAGATCGGGCGAAAAATAGTCGCTTTCATTATTTATTTGTTCTCGGAAATACAGGCAACTCAATACGGAAGCAAACATCCGCCGTTTCATCGTCAATCAGGTGCAATTCACCGTGCATTCGACGAATACAATCCTGGGCAATACTCAACCCAAGACCACTCCCTTTAACTGCACCTTTACGCTGGTGACTTCCCTGATAAAAAGGTTCAAAGATCATCTCTCGCTCCGCCGCCGGAATGGGGTCACCCGTGTTCCCGACATCAATATGGAGCGAGTTCCCTACCTGCGAGCTTCGTAGATAAATGGTACCGGATTCAGACCCATAGTGCACCGCATTGGAATAGAGATTGTCCAACACGCTCATTAACAACATAGGTTCTGCAAGGCATGGCACCGGGCTGAAATCACATTCGGTACGCATCATTTTAGCCCGTGCTGGCAAACTGTGAGCGGCGATAATTACATCCGCGAGCGGTGCCAGTTCAACTTTTTCCAACTCGACTGGGACATCGGCCAGTTTGCGGTTGTAATCCAGTAATTGTTCAATCAATTTTTGTAAGTGACGGCTACTGCTATCAAGAATTTCTACTACTTCTTTTTGGTCGTTAGTCAGCGGTCCGACGACCTGATCGGCAAGCAGTTCAGTGCCTTCGCGCATACTGGCGAGCGGGGTTTTTAATTCGTGGGAGATATGGCGTAAAAACTCGTGGCGCTGGGATTCAAGCCAGGAGAGGCGCTCACTTAGCCAGACAATCCGCTGCCCTATTGAACGCAATTCGCGCGGCCCTTTAAACAACACAGTGTTACCCAGCGAGTGTCCTTCGCCAAGCAAGTTAATCATCCGTTCGATGCCTTTCACCGGGCCGATAATCATGCGCGTGAAGATAATCACAAGCGCGACGCTTAACAGGAATAACACCAGCGCCTGCCAGCCAAAGAACTGCCCGCGCTCGGCAATTTCTTGCTGAAGTTGCTGCCCACGGGAAAACACAACCGCACGCGTTGCCTGCACCATTTCAGCATTAGCCGCGGCGAAAGTTTCAAGATGTGCCGCAGAAGCGGTATCTGGCCCGCTATTTTTGCAGTGTATTTCGGCGAGGTCGTTTAACGACTGGCTTAAGGCTTGATAAAGACGATTGTCGGGCAAGACGCCTGCGTGAGCCTCCAGCATCTGGGCGTAGCGCTTACGCTGCCCCTGATAGACCGTCGCAAGCGTTGCATCATCCAGCACGCAGTATTGGCGGTAGCTGCGTTCCATTTCCAGCGCCACGTTAGTCATGGCTTCACTGCGGCGCGCATCGACAAGCGTGGTGCGGTTAGTCAACGCGGCCTGATCGCTGAGCGCATTAAGGCTTTGCCAGGCTTGCCATGCCAGAACCAACAAGGGAACCAGCACCAGCAAAAAAGCCATCATGACAAGCTGACGTAAGGATCGTGGGAAAAAATGCCACTGGTTCAATAGCTTCATCTCATTCATTGCCTGTATGACATGATGCTAGCGGGGATCGGCGGGAGTTTAAAGTCTGGAAGCTCAGAAACAACAAAGGCAGAGAATAATCTCTGCCTTTGTTCTGGAATCAGGCGGTGCCTTACTCAACGTTTCGCCCGGAGCATGATAAAGCAGTACGAGACTGACAATAATCAAAAGATGGACGGCAGGCACCTTGAGTGCTTCATTCTAAGGTTTATGTAGCACAACCCTTTCGGGGACTGACATAAGGAGGTGAATGAGCCACTGTGAAGTATTATGCATTATATATGCCATGTTTGACAACAATAATGTACATCAATGTTTCTATTATGTTTATTTGTGGTATTACGTGTTCAACAACCCGTTCACTTTTCACCCAAAACGTCGCCTATTAACAACAAAATATAAGTCATTATTTAAATTCATTAAAATTCAATAATTTAAATGTCTCCTATTTGAGACAATGAAATATGCGTGATGTCGGGAATAGGTGACAAAAAAATCCCCTCGGGTTAGCGAAGGGATTTGTTTGTTAGTGCAGAGGTCGCCCTCACCCCAACCCTCTCCCAAAAGGAGAGAGAGCGGTTTACTTAACCGAGTTGTTTACGCGCATTGCGGAAAATGCGCATCCACGGGCTATCTTCGCCCCACTCTTCCGGATGCCAGGAATTGCTGACGGTACGGAACACACGTTCTGGGTGCGGCATCATAATCGTGACGCGCCCACTTTCGTTGGTTACCGCAGTAATCCCGTTTGGCGAACCGTTCGGGTTCGCCGGGTAGTCTTGCGTAACTTTGCCGAAGTTGTCGATAAAGCGCAGCGCCACCAGCCCTTTGCTTTCAAGCGCTGCGAGATGTGCCGCATCGCGTACTTCAACATGCCCTTCACCATGAGAAACAGCGATTGGCATATGCGAGCCCACCATGCCTTGCAGCAACAGCGACGGGCTTGAAGTGACTTCCACCAGGCTGAAACGTGCTTCAAAACGATCGGAGTGGTTGCGTACAAAGCGTGGCCACAGGTCGCTGCCCGGAACCAGTTCACGCAGGTTCGACATCATCTGGCAACCGTTGCACACGCCCAATGCCAGGGTCTGCGGACGGTGGAAGAAGGTTTCGAACTCGTCACGTACGCGTGAGTTAAAGAGAATGGATTTAGCCCAACCCTCACCCGCGCCCAGTACGTCGCCGTAAGAGAAACCGCCACACGCCACCAGCGCCTGGAAATCTTCCAGACCGCGACGCCCCGCCAGCAAATCACTCATATGAACGTCGATGGCATCGAAGCCTGCACGGTGGAAAGCCGCTGCCATTTCAACGTGGGAGTTAACGCCCTGCTCGCGCAGTACGGCAACTTTAGGACGCGCACCTTTGGCGATAAACGGCGCGGCGATATCTTCTTTAATATCGAAACTCAGTTTAACGTTCAGGCCAGGATCGTTGTCATTGGCTTTCGCTTCATGTTCTTGATCGGCACAGGCTGGGTTGTCGCGCAGGCGCTGCATCTGCCAGGTCGTTTCCGCCCACCACATGCGAAGCGTGGTGCGGCTTTCGCTAAATACTGCGTGACCGCCAGAAGTCAGAATGAAACGGTCACCAGCAACGGCTTTGCCGAGGAAGTGAACGCAATCAGCCAGGCCGTGGTCTGCCAGCGTTTTCTCAACCGCTGCGCGATCCGCCGCTTTCACCTGAATGACCGCGCCCAATTCTTCGTTGAACAGCGCTGCCAGATGGTCGTTACCCAGCGTTGCGATATCCGCTTCCACGCCGCAGTGACCGGCGAATGCCATCTCAGCCAGCGTCACCAACAAACCGCCGTCGGAGCGGTCATGGTAGGCCAGCAGTTTCTGCTCGCTGACCAGTGCCTGAATCGCATTAAAGAAACCTTTAAGCTGTTCAGCGCTGCGGACATCAGCAGGTTTATCACCCAGTTGACGATAAACCTGGGAGAACGCGGTAGCACCCAGTGCGTTATGGCCTACGCCCAAATCGATAAGCAACAAGGCGTTATCTTCTTCTGTACGCAGTTGTGGCGTAACGGTACGGCGAACGTCTTCGACACGAGCAAACGCAGTAATAACCAGCGACAGCGGAGAAGTCATCTCACGCTGTTCAGTGCCTTCCTGCCAGCGGGTTTTCATCGACATGGAGTCTTTGCCCACCGGGATCGTCAGGCCAAGCGTCGGGCAAAGTTCTTCACCTACTGCTTTCACCGCTTCGTAAAGACCAGCGTCTTCACCAGGGTGACCGGCTGCGGACATCCAGTTAGCCGAGAGTTTAATGCGGTTCAGCGCACCGATTTGCGTAGCGGCAATGTTAGTCAGCGCCTCACCGACAGCCAGACGGCCTGATGCAGCAAAGTCCAGCAGCGCGACAGGCGCACGCTCACCGAGGGACATCGCTTCACCATAGTAGCTATCAAGGCTTGCGGTGGTTACCGCACAGTTAGCCACCGGGATCTGCCACGGCCCAACCATCTGGTCGCGGGCGACCATGCCGGTAACCGAACGGTCGCCGATGGTCACAAGGAAAGTTTTCTCCGCAACGGTCGGCAAATGCAACACGCGGTTTACCGCATCAGCAATCGTGATGTTACGGCAATCCAGCGCATCGCCTTTCGCTTTCAGGGTTTCAACGTTACGTTCCATTTTCGGCGTTTTGCCGAGCAGAACGTCCAGCGGCATATCAATTGGCTGGTTGTCGAAATGGCTGTCGTTAAGTGTCAGATGTTTTTCTTCGGTAGCTTCACCGATGACGGCGTACGGCGCGCGTTCACGGCGGCAGAGTTCGTCAAACAACGGCAGCTGGTCTGGTGATACCGCCAGAACATAACGTTCCTGGGATTCGTTACACCACACTTCCAGCGGGCTCATGCCCGGTTCGTCATTGAGAATTTTACGCAGGTCGAAGCGTCCACCACGGCCACCGTCGCTAACCAGTTCCGGCATCGCGTTGGAAAGGCCACCAGCGCCCACGTCATGAATAAACAGGATTGGGTTGGCATCGCCCAGTTCCCAGCAACGGTCGATCACTTCCTGGCAACGGCGCTCCATTTCAGGGTTGTCACGCTGTACGGAAGCAAAATCCAGATCGGCGTCAGACTGGCCAGAGGCCATTGAAGATGCCGCACCGCCGCCCAAACCAATGTTCATGGATGGGCCACCGAGGACGATCAGTTTCGCACCTACGGTGATTTCACCTTTCTGAACGTGATCGGCACGAATATTACCGATGCCGCCTGCCAGCATGATTGGCTTGTGGTAGCCACGCAGTTCGACGCCGTTGTGGCTATTGACTTGCTCTTCGTAAGTACGGAAGTAGCCAGTCAGCGCCGGGCGACCAAATTCGTTGTTGAATGCTGCACCGCCCAGAGGGCCATCAGTCATGATGTCCAGCGCGGTCACGATGCGATCTGGCTTACCGAAATCTTCTTCCCACGGCTGTTCAAAACCAGGGATACGCAAGTTTGAGACTGAGAAACCGACCAGGCCCGCTTTTGGTTTAGCACCGCGGCCTGTTGCGCCTTCATCACGGATTTCACCGCCGGAACCTGTCGCCGCGCCCGGCCATGGGGAAATGGCGGTTGGGTGGTTGTGGGTTTCGACTTTCATCAGGATATGCGCATCTTCCTGGTGATAGTCATAGCGCCCCGCTTCATGGTCTGCAAAGAAGCGCCCTACTGACGAGCCTTCCATTACTGCGGCATTATCTTTATAGGCAGATAACACGTAGTCAGGGGTTTTCTCGAAAGTATTCTTAATCATTTTGAACAGCGATTTAGGCTGTTCTACACCGTCGATAATCCAGTCGGCGTTGAAGATTTTGTGGCGACAGTGTTCAGAGTTCGCCTGCGCGAACATGTACAGTTCGATGTCGTTCGGATTGCGTCCCAGTTTGGTGAACGCATCTTGCAGGTAGTCAATTTCATCTTCTGCCAGCGCCAGGCCGAGGCGGATATTAGCTTCCACCAGCGCGCTCCGCCCCTGCGTTAGCAGGTCAACACTTTGCACCGGTGTTGGTTGATGTTGGGAGAACAGCTGTTGCGCATCATCAAGCGAGTCAAAAACGCTTTCCATCATGCGGTCATGCAGCAATGCCGCGACTTCCTGGCGCTGTGCGTCAGTCAGTTGGCTTGCGGTGACGTAATACGCCACGCCGCGTTCCAGACGCTTAACTTTTGCCAAATCGCAGTTATGAGCAATATCGGTAGCTTTAGAGGACCAGGGTGAGATGGTACCAGGACGCGGCGTGACCAGAATCAGGTGGCCGGTCGGGGCGTGGTCGGCAAGGGTTGGACCATATTTCAACAACCGTTGCAGGCGGGCGTGCTCTTCAGCCGTAAGCGGCGCGTCGAGATCGGCAAAGTGAACATACTCGGCATAAATGTCGCTGACCGGAAGGTTGGCGTCATTCAAGCGGGCCAGTAATTTGTTAATACGAAATGCCGATAAAGCGGGCGAACCACGCAGAATTTCCATCATCAAAGATCTCTCGTCTTCGAAACGCCAGGGGGACGCTTCAGTGGGCGCAAGGGGAAAACGGGCGCTATTATAGAGAATCCGCGGCCCTGACGAAACCGTTTGCGTATAAATAAACGGATTAGTTTTTATTGGCGAAAATATAGCCACAAATACCGAATAAGTTGCACAGTGGCGTTTTGTTAAGCAAAATGCGCCACACCTTTTTAAAGAACCTCCACTTTTGAAGCCTGTTGTTAGCGAAAACTCTACGCCTCGTTGCAGATTAACTATTTGAAAAGATTTAAAATTAATTATCTGCTTATCGGTGCCGTAACCGTGTTGCTGGCAGTGGCGCTATGGCCCTCCATTCCCTGGTTCGGACAAGCCGAAAACCGTATTGCCGCCATTCAAGAGCGGGGGGTTTTGCGCGTCAGTACTATTAACTCGCCTTTAACCTACAGCGTTTATCAGGGTAAAGAAATCGGGCTCGATTATGAGCTGGCGCAGCAGTTCGCTGATTATCTTGGCGTGAAGCTGGAAGTGACCGTTCGACCCAATATCCAGGAGCTGTTCGATGACATTGATAATGACAAAGCCGATGTGATTGCAGCAGGTCTGGTTTACAACACGCAACGCAGCCAACGTTACCAGGCGGGGCCGGCCTACTATTCCGTTTCCCAGCAGATGGTTTATCGCATCGGGAGTTTCCGCCCGCGGACTCTGGCAGACGTTAAAGAAAATCAGTTAGTGCTCTCACCCGGTGTCACGTCGCTTAATGCGTTGAAGAGACTTAAAGAACAAAAATTCCCGGATTTAAGCTGGCAGGTCGATGAACAGCAGAGCAGCACCGAGTTGATGCAGCAAGTCGTCGATGGGAAGATTGCCTATACCATTGCGGATTCCGTTGCCATCAGCACGTTCCAACGCGTTCACCCGCAGCTTGCTGTCGCTCTGGATGTGACGGATGAGCAACCGGTGACGTGGTTTAGCGCGTTAGATAGCGACGACAGTCTTTCCGCCGCCCTGCTCGACTTTTATAACCGGCTCAACAGCGACGGCACATTTGCCCGCCTGGAAGAAAAGTATCTCGGCCACGTTGGGGATTTCGATTATGTCGATACCCGCACATTCCTCAAAGCTGTGGATACTGTGCTGCCTGACCTTCAGCCGTTATTCGAAAAATATGCCACGGAAATAGACTGGCGTTTGCTGGCAGCTATTTCGTATCAGGAATCGCACTGGGATGACCAGGCGACTTCCCCCACTGGCGTGCGTGGGTTAATGATGCTGACCAAAAACACGGCGCAAAGTCTTGGCGTAACCGACCGGCTAGATCCGGAGCAAAGCATCGAAGGGGGAAGTCGTTATCTGAAAGATATGATGGCGAAAGTCCCTGATACGGTGCCAGAAGAAGAACGCATTTGGTTTGCATTGACGGCATACAACATGGGATATGCCCATATGCTGGATGCCCGTCAGCTTACTGCGAAGCAAAAAGGTAATCCGGATAGCTGGGCTGACGTGAAAATGCGGCTGCCATTGCTGAGCCAAAAACCGTATTACAGCAAAACGACTTATGGCTACGCGCGCGGCCATGAGGCTTACGCATATGTGGAAAATATCCGTAAATATTACATAAGTCTGGCGGGATATTTGCTCGAAAAAGAAACGCAGGCGGCACAAGAGGAAAAATATGCAGAGGCTTATCCTGCCGTCGCCCCAGTCGAATTGACTACTCCGCGCTTCGGGCCTTTTCCTTTAGGGCCTTTTTCTCCAGACGGCGGGCTCGAAAGAAATCACTCAGCATTGCCGAACACTCTTCTGCCAACACGCCCTCAGTCACATTAACCTGGTGATTCATTCCAGGATGGCCCAGCACGTCCATTAGCGAACCGATAGCACCGGTTTTGGCATCACGAGCGCCAAATACCAGGTTACCAATACGGCCATGAACCATCGCCCCCGCGCACATTACGCAAGGTTCGAGAGTGACATAAAGCGTGGTATCCAGCAGACGGTAGTTCTGCAACACAACTCCGCCCTGGCGCAGCGCCATAATTTCAGCGTGAGCGGTAGGATCGTGCCAACCAATCGGGCGGTTCCAGCCTTCGCCAATCACCTGGTTGTTATGCACCAGCACCGCACCAACCGGAACTTCGCCTTCTTCCCATGCACGACGCGCGAGGGTCAGCGCATGACGCATCCAGTATTCGTGGGTAAATTCACTTTCTGACAAGGGACTCTCCGGGCAACATTCGGGCGCGCATTATACACACCCGTTATCAGATGCGAAATGACATCACTCTAGCTGCTGTAATTGCCCAAGCGGCGTGACGCGCCAGCGGTGTTGGCAAAAATAGAGCAAGGGGTTGTCCTGATTGCTGTCGCTGTAACCGCTGTAGAGTTGTAATGGCGTACCGATTTGCTGTTCCAGCTGTGACACTTTTTCATGTCCCAGGCAGCGTAATGTGAGTACCCACCCACCGTTAGAACGCTTGATTTGGCTGGCAATAAGCTTAACTTTCGGCAGCCACGGTGTGTCGAAATAAACTTGCTGCACAAGCGGCAGTGGTGAA
The DNA here is from genome assembly GCA_965119215.1 of uncultured Buttiauxella sp. Lineage (GTDB taxonomy): Bacteria > Pseudomonadota > Gammaproteobacteria > Enterobacterales > Enterobacteriaceae > Buttiauxella. The sequence continues at coordinate 27,593 of CBCPKK010000023.1, read as the reverse complement.
CCGGTGATAAGCCAGACATCCGCATCGGAGCTGGTCAGATAATCAGTAAGGCGTTGTTGCACCACCGGAAAGGCTGTCACTCGCCCACGGAACCAGGTGACGAATTCTTGTTCCCGTTGTTTGAGCCGCGCTTCGCTGTGACCAAACGTCGCCCCCCACAGCAACAGGCTCATTGGCCAGCGAGCGGCGCGTCCTTTAATCAGCAACGCGCCACCTATCACCGGCAAAAGCGGAATGACAAGTAACAGATTGAGGGGCTGATGGCGCAGCAGGTAGCGCAAGAAGCTGCCAAACATATCCTGCTGATGCAGTGTGCCATCTAAATCGAAAAAAACTACCCGACGCTCACTCTGAGTTGCCAAACGTTATTCCTCTGGATCGTTAAAGCCCATAAACCAGGTAAATAAGAACCCGGCGATAACCGCTATCAGAAAGCCTAACAGATAGAACATCACTTTTCCGGCAACAATAGTTAATGCCAGCGGTAAACCTGAAAGTCCGAACGTGATGACCGTTGCCACTTTCCAGTAACTGATTAGCGCTCCGCCCACCGCACCGCCTAAACAGGCACCGATAAAAGGCTTACCGAGCGGCAACGTTACGCCGAAAATCAGCGGTTCGCCAATGCCCAACAGTCCTACTGGTAATGCGCCCTTAATCAGCTTTTTCAAGCGTGGGTTACGCGTTTTCATTAATACTGCCAGCGCAGCACCGACTTGCCCAACGCCTGCCATCGCCAGAATGGGCAACAACGCGTTCTGCCCGTGGGTCTGGATAAGCTCGACGTGAATCGGCACTAAACCCTGATGCAAACCTGACAGCACCAGCGGCAGGAATACGCCTGAAAGCACCGCACCAACAACCAACCCCCCTTTGTCGATTGCCAGTGTCGCACCGTGAGCAATCGCATCTGAAATCAGTCCACCCAGCGGTTGCAGCGCAACAATCGCAATCGAAGCGGTAATCAACGTGGTGAGCAACGGGTTGAGGATTAGCTCGATTGAACCCGGCAGTAAGCGGCGCAGGCGTTTTTCAATCCAGCACATCAATGCCACCACCAGCAGCACGGCAATAACACCGCCGCGCCCAGGCTGGAGGTTTTCACCAAACAGATGAATTTGCGCCAGTTGCGGGCTGGAAAGTATTCCCGCCATCACGCCACCCATCGCCATCGAACCGCCGAATACTTTGGCGGCGTTCACGCCCACCAGAATATTCATGATAGCAAAGACCGCACTACCGAAGATGGCGAGCAGGCCGAGAATGTTCGGATACTGCGTGGCAAGGTCGCCCACAATATCCGGACGCTTTAAGATATTAATAATCCCGGTAATAAGCCCCGAGGCAATAAAAGCAGGAATCAATGGAATAAAGACGTTTGCCAATTTGCGCAGCGCTTCGCTCATCGGTGCCTGGTAACGCGCTTTGGCCTGAGCTTTGTTCTGCGCAATATCATCTTCGCTTGAGAGAGTCTGGCCGCTGCTTTGCAATAGTTCGCGCATCGCATCAACAACCTGCGCCGCACGACCAGGCCCAACAATCAGCTGGTGCTGCGAACCTTGCTTCACGTAGCCGCTAACGCCCGGCAGTTTTTTCAGGCGAGCAATATCAAGCTGGCTGTCGTCATTGAGTTCGACGCGCACGCGTGTCATGCAGTTTTCCAAACGGGCGATATTTCCCTGCCCGCCGATTCCGAGCAAAATTTCACTGGCGAGGTTAGCTGTCTTATCCATGATTCATCAGTGCCTGTTATTTTAGTTATTCAGTGCGGGACGGAGATAACCACGGCTGTCAGCCAGACGCGCTTGCGCGGTTGGGGCATCAACACCTGTGAGTATCATTAGAATGGCAGGCTTCACTTCGTAATCTGTTTGCTTGAGCGCCTGTTCAGCCTCTTCTCGAGTCGCGCCCGTCGCTTCAACAACAATTCGGCATGCGCGGTCCACCAGCTTTATGTTGGTGGCTTTCATATCCACCATCAGGTTCTGGTAGACCTTGCCGAGTTTAACCATCGCGCCGGTAGAGATCATGTTCAGCACCAGCTTTTGCGCGGTGCCTGATTTCAGGCGTGTTGAACCCGTTAGCGCTTCTGGCCCAACGACTGGAGAAATAGCAATTTCAGCTTCCTGTGCGATAGCGGAACCCGGGTTGCAGGAAATTGCGGCGGTACGGCAGCCAAGATTACGGGCGTAACGCAGACCACCAATCACATACGGTGTGCGCCCAGAAGCCGCAAGGCCAACCACCATATCGTTTACGGTTAGATTGAGCGCTTTCAGGTCGTCTTCACCGAGCTGCTGATTGTCCTCAGCGCCTTCTACCGCTTTGAGTAAAGCGCCTGGCCCACCGGCAATTAAGCCAATCACCAGTCCGTGCGGAACGCCAAACGTTGGCGGGCACTCTGATGCATCCAGCACGCCAAGACGCCCACTGGTGCCCGCGCCCATATAAATCAAACGTCCATCCGCCTTGAGTGATTCACTTGCAGCATCGACAGCTCTGGCAACTTCTGGCAGCGTTTTTTCTACCGCCCCCGCCACCAGCGCATCTTGCTGGTTAAAACGCTCAACCATTTCGAGCGTGGAGAGACAATCGAGATCCATCGTTTGTGGATTACGAGTTTCAGAAACGAGTGAGCCGAGATTCATCATGCACCTTTGAATATTTAATTCCTTACAGTTTCACCATGATGGAATATAAAATTCATTCAGGCGAGCGAAATTTACGTTATTATGGGGCCGCTCACATAATTGACCCGGCAGACTGGAGAGGACATGAACTGTTTACTGCGTATTCGAAGCCGCTACTCAACCCTGGCACAGAGTGACCGTAAACTGGCCGACTTTCTGTTGGAAAAGCCCGACTATGCTCGCCATTTGAGTTCGCAACAGCTTGCGGCAGAAGCAGGTGTTAGCCAGTCCAGCGTGGTGAAATTTTCCCAAAAACTGGGCTTCAAAGGTTTCCCTGCCCTCAAGCTTGCTATCAGTGAAGCGCTTGCCAGCGGACAGGAGCCACAGTCCGTACCGGTTCATAACCTGATTCTGGGTGACGATCCGCTGCGCCTGGTGGGCGAGAAACTGATTAAAGATAATCTGGCGGCAATGCATGCCACGCTGGATATCAATAGCGAAGAAAAGCTGCTGGCTAGCGTGAACATGCTACGTAATGCGCGGCGAGTGCTGCTGGTGGGCATTGGCGCATCCGGGTTGGTCGCCAAAAACTTTGCGTGGAAGCTGATGAAAATTGGCATTAACGCGGTGGCAGAACAAGATATGCACGCTTTGCTGGCAACAGCGCAAGCCTCGAGCAGCGACGATGTTTTACTGGCTATTTCCTATTCTGGTGAACGGCGTGAGATAAATCTGGCTGCGGATGAAACTCTACGTACTGGCGCTAAGATCCTCGCGATTACCGGTTTTACGCCAAACGCACTACAGCAACGAGCAACGTTGTGCCTGTACACCATCGCCGAAGAACAAGCGACGCGCAGTGCGGCGATTTCATCCACCAGCGCGCAAATGATGTTGACCGATTTACTGTTCATGGCGCTGGTGCAGCGGGATCTGGAACACGCACCGAAGCGAATTCGCCACAGTGAAGAACTGGTAAAAAAACTGGTTTGATGAGGGATTGGGCGTATAATGCCCGCCCTGTTTCTGTTGTTATCGAGATTTTCCCATGGCGCTACTTATCACTAAAAAATGTATCAACTGCGATATGTGCGAGCCGGAATGCCCGAACGAGGCCATTTCGATGGGGGATAGCATTTATGAGATCAACACCGATCGTTGTACTGAGTGTGTTGGGCATTACGAAACACCAACCTGCCAGAAAGTTTGCCCGATCCCAAACACCATCATCAGCGATCCGGCACATCAAGAAAACGAAGAGCAACTGTGGGATAAATTCGTCCAGTTGCACCACGCCGACAAGCTTTAATCTTCGATAATCACCGTTGCACAGGCATAGTGCCGTTCATCTGCAAGGGTAACGTGCACCGAACGCACACCCATTCTTTCTGAAAGCCGTAGCGCTTCTTCCCAAAAACGTAGCTGCGGTTTGCCTAATGGATCGTTAAAAACTTCAAACTGATTAAACGCCAGACCATTGCGTATCCCGGTACCAAAGGCTTTGGCTGCCGCTTCTTTTACCGCAAAACGTTTGGCGAGAAAGCGCACCGGTTGCTGGTGCGCCTGGTATTGCAGCCATTCATTGGCGCTGAGCACACGCTTCGCCAGTCTGTCACCCGAACGCGAGATAACGCCTTCAATGCGCGCTATCTCAACGATGTCGGTGCCAAGGCCGAGGATTGCCATTAGCTGCGTGCTTCCTGCATCAGGCGTTTCATTTCTGCCACAGCCTCTTTCAAGCCACTCATTACTGCACGGCCAATAATCGCGTGACCAATGTTCAATTCATGCATTTCTGGCAGACGCGCGATGGCCTGAACGTTGTGGTATGTCAGCCCGTGTCCGGCATTCACTTTCAGGCCTTTTCCTGCCGCGTACGTTGCAGCTTCTGCGATACGAGCAAGTTCTTTTGCCTGAGTCGCTTCGTCTTTGGCATCAGCGTAGCAACCGGTGTGGATTTCGATATATGGCGCGCCAACAGCTACTGCGGCATCAATTTGCGCGTGGTCAGCGTCGATAAACAAGGAAACCAGAATACCGGCATCCGCGAGGCGTTTGCAGGCATCGCGCATTTTATCCAGTTGACCGGCAACATCCAGCCCGCCTTCGGTAGTCACTTCCTGGCGTTTTTCCGGTACCAGGCAGCAGAAATGGGGTTTGGTTTCACAAGCAATGCCAATCATCTCTTCGGTGACGGCCATTTCCAGATTCATGCGGGTATCGAGGGTCTGGCGCAGAATGCGGACATCGCGATCGGTGATGTGACGGCGATCTTCACGCAGGTGAACCGTAATACCGTCGGCTCCGGCTTGCTCGCAGATAAATGCCGCTTGCACTGGGTCAGGATATGCCGTGCCGCGCGCGTTACGCAAAGTTGCGATGTGATCGATGTTTACGCCTAACAGTAATTCAGCCATGCCTTGCCTCGGGGTCAGAACGGTTTTAGTTCAGGCAGTTTACACCGGGGAAGGAAAGCATGGCTACGGCCAGGCCGTTATTGCGGGTCTTGAGGGGATTTGAGTGGTGGTTTTTTAGGCACGAACTGGCGGAATAACTCACGGCTTTTAAGGGGTTTGCCGCCCAGATAGGGTTTCAACGCGATACGGGTAAAACGTTTAGCGGCACGCAAAGCGGCTACGTCAGGAAATTCACAGTTGGCGAGTGCTTTTAATTCGTGGCCGGTGAAGCTGTTGTTATCCACCACCAGGCTTGCGATAAACCCTTTTTCTTCGCGATATCGGTAGGTCATGGTGTCGCTGACTTCATCACCACTTCCGGCACAGTGCAGGAAGTCCACGCCGTAGCCCAGATGCCCAAGCAGAGCGAGTTCAAAGCGGCGTAAAGCCGGTTCCGGTGAACCATTGGTGCCCGCTAATGCCTGAATGCAGTGGAGGTAATCGAAGAATAATTCAGAGAAACGTGTTTCATCTTCCAGCACGCGTGAAACCAGTTCGTTCACGTACAAGCCGCTGTAAAGAGTGATGCCACTCAGGGGAAGTGCCAGCGAAACAGCTTCGGCGCTACGCAGCGTTTTAACTTCACCGCGTCCGCCCCAGCGAACCAGCAAGGGGGTAAAGGGTTGTAACGTCCCTTTGAGGTTGGAGCGACGAGAACGAGCACCTTTCGCGATGACGCGAACGCGCCCGGACTCTTCAGAAAAGAGATCAAGCAGAAGGCTGGTTTCGCTCCAGGGGCGACTATGCAGGACAAAAGCCCGTTGCCAGCCTTCCATTGCTTATTTCAGATCGTCGGTATAACCCAGGCTGCGCAATGCACGTTCGTCGTCTGCCCAACCGGATTTCACCTTCACCCAAAGCTCCAGGTGAATTTTGGCTTCGAACATCTCTTCCATATCTTTACGAGCTTCGATACCAATGGTTTTGATTTTGGTGCCTTTATTGCCAATCACCATCTTCTTCTGGCCTTCACGTTCTACCAGAATAAGACCATTGATGTCGTAACCACCACGCGCATTCTCGACAAACTGTTCAATTTCAACGGTAACGGAATATGGCAGTTCCGCGCCCAGGAAACGCATCAGTTTTTCACGGATGATTTCAGACGCCATGAAACGCTGTGAACGGTCCGTGATGTGGTCTTCCGGGAAGTGATGAATCGCTTCCGGCAGACGTTTGCGAACGATGCTGGCGATAGTGTCCACATTGAAGCCGTTTTCAGCAGAAATAGGCACAATATCGAGGAAGTTCATCTGGCTGCCAAGGAATTGCAGGTGCGGCAGCAGGATACCTTTGTCCTGGACGTTATCAACTTTGTTGACGGCGAGGATAACCGGCGCGCGTGCGTCACGCAGTTTGTTGACTACCATCTCATCATCTGCGGTCCACTTCGTGCCTTCAACCACGAAGATAACCAGCTCAACATCACCGATGGAGCTGCTGGCAGCTTTGTTCATCAGGCGGTTGATAGCGCGCTTTTCTTCAATATGCAGCCCTGGGGTATCGACGTAAATCGCCTGATACGGGCCTTCGGTATGGATACCCATAATACGGTGACGAGTCGTCTGCGCTTTACGGGAAGTGATAGAGATTTTTTGCCCAAGCAACTGGTTTAGCAGCGTGGATTTGCCGACATTCGGGCGACCAACGATGGCCACGAATCCGCAAAAGGTTTGTTCTTCGCTCATTATTCCAGCTCCAGCTTGATAAGCGCCTGCTCAGCTGCAGCCTGTTCCGCTTTACGGCGGCTTGAACCGGTACCAATAACCGGCTCAGGCAGGCCACTCACCTGACAGTGAATGGTAAATTCCTGATCGTGCGCTTCACCACGAACCTGCACCACCAAATAAGATGGCAGTGGCAAGTGGCGACCCTGCAAATACTCTTGCAGACGCGTCTTAGGGTCTTTTTGCTTATCGCCTGGGCTAATTTCATCCAGACGAGATTGATACCAGGCAAGAATTAAACGCTCAACATTCTGGATATCGCTGTCGAGGAAAACGCCACCAATTAAGGCTTCGACGGTATCGGCCAGAATAGATTCGCGGCGGAAACCACCACTTTTCAGTTCACCCGGGCCAAGGCGCAGACATTCACCTAAATCAAATTCGCGGGCAATTTCTGCCAGCGTATTTCCGCGTACCAACGTCGCACGCATACGGCTCATATCGCCTTCGTCTACACGAGGGAAACGATGATAAAGCGCGTTTGCAATAACGTAGCTAAGAATGGAGTCACCCAGAAACTCAAGGCGCTCATTGTGTTTGCTGCTGGCACTGCGGTGCGTTAATGCCTGCTGCAACAGATCCTGATGTACAAAAGTGTAGCCCAGCTTACGCTGCAGCCTATTTATTACGATGGGGTTCATGCGATACCAATCAATGAATGCGTCAATTATTCAGCACACGGAACAGACCTGAAAAAGAGAACCAACGCTGTTTCGTTTGCTGTGGCTCCCTTGCGGGAGCCAACCTAAATACGGGGGGATATTCTATACACAACGACAAGGTATGTCGTTACCTGAATGGATTTAATTGATCAATGAATTCCGCCAATACGGCTTAAACGAACACCCGTTGGCCATTCACCTTCTTGTTTCTCAAAACTCATCCAGATTGCGGTCGCTTTGCCTACCAGATTTGCCTCAGGAACAAAGCCCCAATAACGGCTATCAGCGCTGTTATCGCGGTTATCACCCATCATGAAGTAATGGCCCGGTGGCACAATCCAGGTTGCCAGTTGTTGGCCTGGTTGCTGGTAATACATACCCACCTGGTCCTGTGCAATTGGCACGGTCAGAATATGGTGAGTCACATCGCCCAACGTTTCTTTGCGCTCAGACAGACGAATACCGTCTTCTTTGGTCTGGTTCAGTGGCAACTGGAAGAAACCGGAGTTCGCTTCACTGCCATTACGACGAGCAAACGTCTGCACAAAATCACTTGGTTCTACATTGCTGTAGGTGATTGGCAGCGCGTTATCACAGGCCTGGCCAGAACTGCAATTTGGCTGGATAGTGACTTCTTTTGCGACAGGATCGTAACTGACACGATCGCCCGGCAAACCAACGGCTCGTTTGATGTAATCCAGACGCGGATCTTGTGGATATTTGAACACCACAATGTCGCCGCGTTTCGGATGGCCTGTTTCAATTAGCGTATTCTGGTAAATCGGATCTTTAATGCCGTAAGCAAATTTCTCGACCAGAATAAAATCGCCAATTAATAGCGTTGGCATCATTGAACCTGACGGGATCTGGAACGGTTCATAAACAAATGAACGCACAATCAGAACAATTGCCAGCACAGGGAATACGGATGCCCCCGTTTCTAACCAACCTGGCTTAGGTGCCACTTTTTTTAGCGTCTTGCTATCAAGTGCATCGCCAGTGGCAGCTTGCGCTGCCGCCTGTTTTTCCCGACGCTTTGGCGCAAAGATAAATTTATCGATACACCATAAAAGGCCCGTTACCAGCGTCGCTATCACGAGGATTAGCGCAAACATATTCGCCATGCCAACTCCTTAATTTATTTGCCGTCTTTGCCAACATGCAGAATAGCGAGGAACGCTTCCTGAGGCAGTTCGACGTTGCCGACTTGCTTCATACGTTTCTTACCGTCTTTCTGTTTCTGCAACAGCTTTTTCTTACGGCTTACGTCACCGCCGTAGCATTTCGCCAGTACGTTTTTACGCAACTGTTTAACAGTTGAACGCGCAATGATATGTGCGCCGATAGCGGCCTGAATGGCAATATCAAATTGCTGACGTGGGATCAGCTCTTGCATTTTTTCAACCAACTGGCGGCCACGGAACTGCGAGTTACCACGGTGGGTGATCAATGCCAGGGCATCAACACGATCGCCGTTGATCAGTACATCAACACGCACCATGTCAGAAGTCTGGAAACGCTTGAAGTTGTAGTCCAGTGAAGCATAGCCACGGGACGTTGATTTCAGGCGGTCGAAGAAGTCGAGTACCACTTCAGCCATTGGGATTTCATAGGTCAGCGCAACCTGGTTACCGTGGTAAACCATGTTGGTCTGCACGCCACGTTTCTCAATACACAGAGTGATCACGCTGCCCAGATATTCCTGCGGCATCAGCATATGACATTCAGCAATGGGCTCACGCAGTTCTGCAATGCTATTGAGCGCTGGCAGCTTAGATGGGCTATCAACGTAGATTGTTTCACCAGTGGTGGTTTCAACTTCGTAAACTACCGTTGGTGCCGTGGTAATCAGATCAAGATCGTATTCACGCTCAAGACGTTCCTGAATGATTTCCATGTGCAGCAGACCAAGGAAGCCGCAGCGGAAGCCGAAGCCCAGCGCTGTGGAGCTTTCTGGTTCATAGAACAAGGAAGCATCGTTCAGGCTCAGTTTGCCCAACGCATCACGGAAGTTTTCGTAATCGTCAGAGCTGACCGGGAACAGACCCGCGTAAACCTGAGGCTTCACTTTTTTAAAGCCTGGCAGCGCTTTATCTGCCGGGTTACGAGCAAGAGTCAGGGTATCGCCCACTGGCGCGCCCAGGATGTCTTTGATCGCACAGACCAACCAGCCAACTTCACCACAACCCAATACATCACGATCAACACGTTTTGGCGTGAAGATACCCAGACGATCTGCGTTATAAACCTGGCCGGTACTCATTACTTTGATTTTGTCGCCCTTTCTCATGGTGCCGTTTTTAATACGGACCAGGGAAACAACGCCAAGGTAGTTATCGAACCAGGAGTCGATGATCAACGCCTGCAATGGTGCTTCCGGATCACCTTCTGGCCCCGGAATGTCACGAACTAAACGTTCAAGAACATCTATTACACCTAAACCAGTTTTTGCCGAGCAGCGCACCGCATCTGCGGCATCAATACCAACGATATCTTCAATTTCCTGTGCCACACGCTCAGGATCGGCAGCTGGCAGGTCAATCTTGTTCAGAACCGGAACTACTTCCAGATCCATTTCCATCGCGGTATAGCAGTTTGCCAGGGTCTGAGCTTCTACGCCCTGACCGGCATCCACCACCAGCAACGCACCTTCGCAAGCTGCAAGGGAGCGGGAAACTTCATAAGAGAAGTCGACGTGGCCTGGGGTGTCGATGAAATTCAGGTGATAAGTTTCACCATCAGTGGCTTTGTAATCCAGCGTGACGCTTTGCGCTTTGATGGTAATACCACGTTCACGCTCCAGATCCATGGAGTCAAGAACCTGGGCTTCCATTTCACGATCGGACAGGCCACCGCAAATTTGGATGATACGGTCAGACAGCGTCGATTTGCCGTGGTCGATGTGGGCAATAATAGAAAAGTTACGTATATTCTTCATAGTTAGAGGTTTTTATGCCTTACAAATCCGGGAAAGCTCGGCGCAATGCGCTGTACAGAGCATGATGTCAATGGCTGTCTTTTGCCTGAAACGCCGCATTCTACACTACAACGAGAAAGCGAGGAAACAGGTCATCATGCAAGCTTAGCTGAGCGATGAAAAGCCGATGGAAAGTGTGTCAAACAGATAGCGAATGCAAGTGAATTCACTGGCTATCCGCAGGGGTAATGGTTTCGACTCTGAGTGCATCTGGTGGAAGCGCAACGCTGAGAATAACGGGTTGCCAGTTTTCACGGCGACTGAGCTTTTGAGAGAACCCGCGCGCGATGAGAAAACCGCCCACGCCCCCCAGCAACGCCCCACAAATCGCAGCAAGGTTAGTACCAAACATTGCCTGGAAAAGGGAGGAAACCAGAAATAATCCCGCCAGCGGAGACATGTAAACCAGTAATGCAGAGCCTATCAGGCTGCCTTCAGCAATGCCCAATTCGACTTTTTGACCTGCGACCAGCGGTGTATCACAAGCAACCGCCAGGGTGTGATTCGTTTGCGGGCCAAGCTTATTGAGAATGCGGCTGCCGCAGCCTGCGCGCGAAGCACAGCTGCTGCATGATGCTTTCACATCGCAACTCAGTAGTGCTTCACCTTTATGCCAGGAGACGACTGTCGCCCACTCCTTAATCATGGTGCAGTCCTGAATTTGATGCTGTCGGCAATACGTTTTGCCGTTTGCGGCGGCAGTTCACCGACAATCGTGATTTCTGTTTTATCGCGGATTTCAGAACTGACGGTACGACGACCGGTGCGCAGTATCTGATCGCTGCTGTTGCTTGCAGCCTGGCTAATATTCACCGAGAAGCTAAACAAACCATCAGAATAAAGGCGAGATTCAATAGGCACATCGACAGTCGGCAATGGACGGCGGCTACTGGAGACTTCGCTAAAACCTTGCGGCAACCAAGTGGGTGCCCAGGCGAAATTGACTTTCTCAGCACCGGGAACTGACAGAAGCGGCGGTAAACTTGCCTTCGCCAGACTTTGCATCATGCCATTGGCATCTTTACTGACGTTAAACGAGATAACGCGGAATTGTTCCAGCGTTTCGCCATCACGATCCAGTAAATCAACACGCAGCGGTAATTTGGTTTCTGAGTCCATCCAGACCATATAGCTGTAACGCGTGCCGTCTCGTGCCACAACACGGATGACGTCGCAAAGCCTGTCGGCAATACGGGTGCGCCCGACAGAGATGAAGTCGTAATAGGGTGTCAGACGTTTGAAATCGGTATAGACAATGGAGGGAAGCGAATCGACGATGTAATCCCCGGTGAGCGTAAATGGCTCAAGTCCCGGTTCAAAATAGCTGATTTCACTGCCGCGCTGGACAACTTCTCGGCGCGGGCCATCCATCTGAAGTAATTGTGCAAGCGGACGGTTATCAAGCCTTGCATGGCGATAGCGTAAGGACTCTATCCCTTGCTTGTTAACGCTGATAAATGCCAACTCATAATTGAGTGACTGACTCGCCTGGTTCATCTGCTGCAACAATGCCCCGGACGAAACAGTGTCCGCCGAGGCATTTGAGCTGAACAACAGGCTGCTTGTCATAAGAGACAGGGCATACCAAAGTTGCTTCATTACTGCGATTGAGTTCCTAAAGTTTGGTTTCCTGGCACTTGTACCGCAGCTTGCTGGGTTTGTGCCTGTTCAAACTGGAGTTGCTCGGCGTGTAAACGACGCTGCAATTCGTAATCTTGCAGCATAGCATTGATACGTCGACGCTGTTCCTGTACCTGCTGCTGACCCGTGCTGGCTGTGCTGTCAGACGGCACACCCAAACTGACCGGACTCGCTTTACCCATCATGGGCAAGGTGTTAAACACCGGAGCCTCGGGCTGAGCAGAATTGTCAGACTGGCCATTATAGTGCTGCACCCCGACAATTACCGCAAGCGATACGCATGCTGCAACGCCCATTTGGGTGAGCTGGCTTGCCCACGGACGTACCTTATTCCAGAATGACATCTTCTGCCATTGCTGAGGTTCAGGCTGCTGTTCAGTAATGAGTGGCGTGACGTTACGCACTGGCTCATTTGCAATCGCGGCCATGACATTGGCTGCAATATCAAAATGAAGTAATTCGCTGGTATCGCCGCGCATGGTATCGCGGATTAGGTGGTAGCTCTCCCAGCTATGCTGCAATGATTCGTCTTTCGACAAAGTGCTAAGCAGTTCGCTATCCAGAGTTTCCCCATCCATTAAAGCGGAAAGCTTTTCTTTCTGCATGCCTAATTACCCTTCCAGTAATCCGCTATCGTCAACGCCTGATAAGCGGTTGAACTTTATTATCAATAGCTTCCCGCGCACGGAAAATACGAGAACGTACTGTCCCTACCGGGCAATCCATGATGGCGGCTATTTCTTCATAGCTCAAACCATCCAACTCCCGCAACGTAATTGCCATGCGTAAATCTTCCGGGAGTGACTCAATAGTACGGAAAACTATTTGTCTCAGTTCTTCAGACAACATTAAGTTCTCAGGGTTCGAAATTTCTTTCAATGCGCTGCCACTTTCGTAGTTTTCCGCATCAATTGCATCCACATCGCTTGATGGCGGACGACGACCCTGAGCAACCAGATAATTTTTTGCCGTGTTGACCGCTATGCGGTACAACCATGTATAAAACGCGCTATCGCCACGGAACGAATCCAGTGCGCGATAAGCTTTAATGAAAGACTCCTGCACCACGTCAGGGACATCCCCTGAAGGCACATAGCGGGAAACCAGGCTCGCCACTTTATGCTGATAACGAATTACCAGTAAATTGAATGACTTCTGATCTCCCTTTTGGACCCGTTCGACGAGGACCTGATCCGTTAACTGCTCGCTCATCCGAGGTAATGTCTCCCCAAACCTATTTCCACGCGTAATTGAAAAGCCACCCGAACTCTGCATATATGAGCAAGTTCACGGTTGGAACGCTCGATTTGAGCAAAGTTCCGTTACGCCTTTGTTTTCCTGATCTGTTCCACGAATTATCTCTTCTTGATTATAAGTTTCATGGCACAAACGGTGGCACCTTTTTTATCCTAAAAGGCAATAGCTAAACTGCATGCAGAGTATCGCATGAATCATGATTTTTCATCAGAAAATCTGCCTCTCACGGCGAACTCACGATAAATATGGCTTATCTCACACATAATTCGGATGAAACTGAGATCTCCTGCCCTCTTGTTTAGTTCATATAACGCGGATTTAAAAAAAACGTGTTGCAGCCCACATCGGGTGATATGCTGACCCAACCCTTGTTTAGTAAATTAAACACTATGAACGCAAATTCCGAACTCGCTTGTGATGTATTAATCGTTGGTAGCGGAGCTGCTGGCCTCTCTCTTGCTTTACGGCTTGCCGAAAACTGCAAAGTTATTGTTCTGAGCAAAGGGCCGATTAATGAAGGCTCAACTTTTTATGCTCAGGGCGGCATCGCCGCTGTGTTTGATGAAACGGACAGCATTGATTCACACGTAGAAGATACTCTTATTGCCGGGGCCGGGATTTGCGATCGAGAGGCGGTAGAATTTGTCGCCAGCAATGCACGTCATTGTGTGCAGTGGCTAATCGATCAAGGTGTGTTATTTGATACTGAGATCCAGCCAAATGGTGCGGAAAGCTACCATTTAACCCGCGAAGGCGGGCATAGCCATCGCCGGATTCTTCATGCCGCCGATGCGACTGGTAAAGAAGTAGAAACCACGTTGGTGGGCAAAGCGCTGGCCCATCCCAACATTCGGGTCATTGAGCGCAGTAATGCCGTCGACCTTATCGTTTCGGATAAAATTGGCCTGCCAGGCACTCGTCGAGTTGTCGGTGCCTGGATCTGGAACCGTAATCGCGAAAAAGTGGAAACTTGCCGCGCAAAGTCCGTGGTATTAGCCACCGGTGGCGCATCAAAAGTTTATCAATATACGACTAACCCGGATATCTCGTCTGGTGATGGCATTGCCATGGCCTGGCGTGCAGGGTGTCGCGTAGCAAATCTGGAATTTAATCAGTTCCATCCAACCGCCCTTTTCCATCCACAGGCACGTAATTTCCTGCTGACTGAAGCGTTACGCGGTGAAGGGGCTTATCTCAAGCGCCCGGATGGCAGCCGCTTTATGCCTGATTTTGATGAGCGCGGTGAGCTTGCCCCTCGAGACATTGTGGCTCGCGCCATCGATCATGAGATGAAGCGTCTGGGTGCAGATTGCATGTATCTGGATATTAGCCACAAGCCTGAAGAGTTTGTACGCCACCACTTCCCGACTATTTATGAAAAACTGATGGGTCTGGGAATCGACCTCACTAAAGAACCGGTTCCGATTGTGCCCGCTGCGCACTACACCTGCGGTGGTGTAATGGTTGATGAAAATGGTCGTACTGATGTTGATGGTTTATATGCAATTGGTGAAGTGACCTATACCGGCTTACACGGCGCAAACCGTATGGCATCAAATTCACTGCTGGAATGCCTGGTCTATGGCTGGTCTGCGGCAGAAGATATTATCAAACGTATGCCATACGCCCGCGTTTCCAGATCATTACCTGACTGGGATGACAGCCGTGTCGATAACCCGGATGAGCAAGTCGTTATCCAGCACAACTGGCATGAGCTTCGTCTGTTTATGTGGGATTACGTCGGAATTGTCCGCTCAACGCGTCGCCTGGAACGTGCATTGCGCCGCATCACCATGTTACAGCAGGAAATCGACGAGTATTACGCAAACTTCCGCGTGTCGAACAATTTGCTGGAACTGCGCAATCTGGTGCAGGTCGCTGAGTTAATTGTCCGCTGTGCCATGATGCGTAAAGAAAGCCGGGGTCTGCACTACACGCTGGACTACCCGGATTTGGCTGAAAACTCCGGGCCAAGTATTCTTTCGCCGCTTTACATAAACAAATAGAAGTCCTGGGTCAGGCTACAGTAGCCTTCAGAATATTGTTGGTCTGGCCCACGAATCATTAATCGTTCGGTAAAATATTCGCCATCTGTCGGTGACAGAGCCAGCATCACACGGTGAGGCAGGCGAGTTTCGTTATCAGAAATATCGTTACGGTAGCGAACGAACCAGCCCTGCGACTTTGCCAGTTCGGTAAAAGCCGTTCCCGCCGTTTCAGGCATGATCACACAGAAAAAACCATCTTCAGTGATTAGCTGCGTTGCGCTGTTTAATAACGCGCTATGATCCAACGTGGTGGTATAGCGAGCCTGCGCACGTTCAGCTGAGGCGCAATTGCTACCCTGCTCAAAGAACGGCGGGTTACTGACAATCAGCGAGTAGCGCTTCGTAGCTTGCTGAGCCCATTCGCGAATATCCGCACAGTGCACTGTGATGCGCGACGCCCACTGGCAGCCTTTTGCGTTTTCCGCAGCTTGCTCAGCGGCAACCGGATCAAGCTCTACTGCGTCAATCGTGACATTTTCGGGCGTACGTTGCGCGAGCATTAACGCCAGCAAACCACTCCCTGTGCCGATATCCAATACGCTCGTCACATTGGCAACAGGTACCCACGCGCCCAGCAATGTGCCATCGGTACCGACTTTCATTGCGCATCGATCGTGTGCGACAAAAAATTGTTTAAAAGTGAATCCATCACGACGCAATACTGCTTTTTGACTGCACATCTTAGCTACCCTGTAGAGAAACGGGTGTAGCATAGGGGAAACTCGCTGTCAGTAAAAGCGTCAGTTATCCACACAAACAGATGAAGATCGCAGCCATAACGTCTATAATCGGCGCCCTACATAGAGGAAGACCATGACTGTAACCACTTTTTCCGAACTGGAACTTGACGAGAGCCTGTTGCTCGCGCTCCAGGACAAGGGCTTTACCCGCCCGACAGCTATTCAGGCTGCCGCCATTCCACCTGCACTTGAAGGGCGTGATGTCCTCGGTTCCGCACCTACCGGTACCGGTAAAACAGCCGCTTATTTGCTGCCTGTGTTACAGCATTTGGTCGATTTCCCGCGTAAGAAATCTGGCCCACCACGTATTTTGATCGTCACGCCAACGCGTGAACTGGCAATGCAAGTGGCCGATCACGCTCGTGAACTGGCAAAACATACCCATCTTGATATCGCAACCATCACTGGCGGCGTGGCTTATATGAACCACGCGGAAGTGTTCAGCGAGAACCAGGATATTGTTGTTGCAACGACGGGTCGCCTGCTGCAATACATCAAAGAAGAAAACTTTGATTGCCGTGCTGTAGAGACACTGATTCTTGATGAAGCCGATCGCATGTTGGATCTGGGCTTTGCGCAGGATATCGAAACCATTGCTGCTGAAACTCGCTGGCGCAAACAAACCATGCTGTTCTCCGCAACGCTTGAAGGCGACGCGATCAAGAACTTCGCCGAGCGTTTGTTAGAAGATCCTGTAGAAGTTTCTGCAACGTCTTCAACACGCGAGCGCAAGAAAATCCACCAGTGGTACTACCGCGCCGATAGCGTTGAGCATAAAACTGCAATGCTGGTGCATTTGCTACAACAGCCGGACACCACTCGTTCAATCGTCTTTGTGCGTAAACGCGATCGTGTGCATGAACTGGTTGCCTGGCTGCGTGAAGCGGGTATCAATACCTGCTATCTCGAAGGCGAAATGGTGCAGATGAAACGTACCGAAGCTATCAGGCGTTTGACTGATGGCCGCGTGAATGTATTGATTGCTACCGATGTTGCCGCTCGTGGTATTGATATTCCAGAAGTGAGCCACGTGTTCAACTTCGACATGCCTCGCACCGCTGACACCTATCTGCACCGTATCGGGCGTACAGGCCGCGCTGGCCTCAAAGGTACCGCTATTTCGTTTGTTGAAGCGCATGACCATTTGCTGCTAGGCAAAGTCACTCGCTACATGAAAGAACCAATGAAATCGCGTGTGATTGATGAGTTGCGCCCAACGACTCGTGCACCGAGTGAGAAACTCACCGGTAAGCCGTCGAAGAAAGTGCTCGCTAAGCGCGAAGAGAAGAAAAAAGACGATAAAGAAAAACCGCGTGTGAAAGTCCGTCTACGCGATAAAAAGAATGTCGGTAAGCGCCGTAAACCAAGCAGCGCAAAAACAGACTCAGCTGAATAATTCGTCAGTGAACATACAAACCGTCTCAAATGAGGCGGTTTTTTTATGTCCTGGCATTGGGTTTTAACGGTTTCATAACAGTTACTGAATCAAACCCATAAAAAAAGCCGGTGCAACTGCCACCGGCTTTTCAAAAACTTTAGAAATTACAGGCTTGCTGTGAAAGTACGGGCAATCACGTCACGCTGTTGTTCTGGAGTCAGTGAGTTGAAACGCACTGCGTAACCAGATACACGAATGGTCAACTGTGGATATTTTTCTGGGTGCTTAACAGCATCTTCCAGAGTTTCACGACGCAGAACGTTCACGTTCAGGTGCTGACCACCTTCTACACGAACTTCAGGTTTTGCTTCAACTGGGATTTCACGATATTCGAACTCGCCCAATTTGCTGACTTCTACAACTTCATCTTCGGCAAAACCGGCTTTAGCACAAACACAACGTGCTTCGCCTTTCTCGTTGTCCAGCAACCAGATAGAGTTCAGCAGTGAATCATTTGCAGCTTTAGTAATTTGGATACCAGTAATCATTTTATTTCTCCCTATGGGCTAATTTTGTTGATTCTTTTTCGGGCCATAAGCTGGCTCATTGGTAAAACCATTGTTGCGTTACTGATCTTTATACTAGCCAAACCCACATCAAACCTTGATTTAAATCAATTAAATCCATGCATCTAATGTGCCTATCATATCATTTATTTGTTTTACATCAACTTAGCCCAACCATCTGAAATTAAAAATCATGTAAATTTTCAACTTTTTTTAGGTTTGAGCCTCATCGATTTTATTTAGGAGAAAGAAGCCGTTAAGCTATCACCATTCCGAATCGCAGGAGAGCGAGATGACGACCCACCTCACCTGGCACGACGTGCTGGCGCAAGAAAAGCAACAACCCTATTTCACCAATATCCTGGCAACCGTTGCTGAACGACGAGCTTCTGGAGTCACTGTTTATCCTCCGCAGAAAGACGTATTCAATGCTTTCAGGTTTACTGAGCTGAGTGATGTGAAAGTTGTGATCCTTGGGCAAGACCCCTATCACGGGCCAGGGCAAGCACATGGGTTGGCTTTTTCCGTTTTACCGGGCGTTGCTGTGCCTCCTTCATTAGCCAATATGTATAAAGAGTTGCAGAGCGATATTGCGGGTTTCGAGCGGCCAAAGCATGGTTATCTGGAAAGCTGGGCGCACCAGGGCGTGCTGTTGCTGAATACGGTATTAACCGTCGAAGCTGGAAATGCGCATTCCCATGCAAAGTTAGGCTGGGAAACATTTACGGATAAAGTGATAGCGTTGATAAATGAACACTGTGAAGGGGTAGTCTTTTTACTGTGGGGTTCGCATGCGCAGAAAAAAGGCAGCTTTATCGACCGACAGCGCCATTATGTTTTGCAAGCCCCCCACCCTTCGCCTCTGTCTGCACATCGGGGTTTCCTGGGCTGCGGTCACTTCTCAAAGACCAATCAGTATTTGACGGAACACAACCAGCCAGTGATTAACTGGACGCCTGTATTACCTGAATAAAAGAGACAAAAAAGCCAGCTTTCGCTGGCTTTTTAAAGCAATCATTCCAAAGCATTACGCTTTGTTTTGACGCCACCATTCAGCCAACAACACACCGGTTGCGACTGATACGTTCAGGCTTTCGACATTACCGGTACCATCAATAGCAACGCTCATATCAGCATTTTCAAAGATTGCATCGGAAACGCCTTCACGTTCTTGCCCTAACACCAGAACCATTTTCTTAGGCAGTTCAGCTTTGAAAAGCGGAGTCCCTTTATGGCTTGATGTGGTGACAATGGTGTAACCCGCTTTGCGGAATTGCTCCAGACCTTCATTGAAAGTCTCGCCGCTGATAGCTTCAACATGCTCCGCACCGCCTTCAGCAGTACGAACCGCAGCACCAGACTCCAGCATTGCAGCGTCTTCCACCAGCAAACCTTTCACACCGAAGTGTGCACAACTGCGCATAATGCCGCCGAGGTTGTGCGGGTTACCAACGTTTTCCAGCGCCAGTACACAATCTTCTTCACCAGCTTTAGATAACCAGCTTTGAACCGTGATACCGCGGCGTTTTTTGATGATGAAGCAAACGCCACCGTGGTGTTCAGTGCCTGACGCTTTGACCAGCTCAGCATCGTCAACCACATGGTAGGCTTTACGGTTTGCTGCCATCCAACGCAATGCTTCCTTGAAACGCGGCGTTACGCTCTGGACAAACCAGCCGCGAACGATGCAATCAGGACGGCTTTGGAACAGAGCCTGACAAGCATTTTCACCGTAAACACGTGTTTCTTCCGCACGCTGACGGCGAATAATTTCAGGGTCAACAATGGGTCTGCCGTTGGCACCCATTTGCTCGCCTGCTTCAGTCGCTTCTTCTCGCGGCGGACGAGAAACCGTACGCCACGGGTTATCACCGCGATCTTCACTACGATTCCGATCGCGCCCGGCGCCAGGTTTATCCTCGCTACGTGGGCCACGTCGGCCCTCGCCACGTGACGGTGCCGCCGGACGCCCGCCACCTTTACCTGTGCGCGGGTTTTGGCTACGTGTTTCGCTGTCATCGTCACTGCGGACATACATCACTTTGACCTTGCCGCTTTTACCTTTAAATTCGTCGTTCATTCTTCTCTCCACCTGGCTGAGCGCGTGGCGCGCAGATTACCCGATGTGGCACGGGTTAGCCATTAACTTTGGTCAAAAGCCAATAACTATTATATCCATCGAATAAATCACTTGGCTGGCACTCGATTAATCACTGATAATATTTAACATACATGAAACATCATCTAAGAATTTTGCCATTTTCGGACAACACTTCCTTTAGAGGTTAGTTATGAATACCGTTTGTGCCGCCTGCCAGGCGATTAATCGCATTCCCGATGAACGTATTGATGACGGTGCTAAATGCGGCCGTTGTGGTCATGATCTGTTTGATGGTGAGGTGATTAATGCCACCAGCGAAACCCTGGATAAACTGCTGCAAGACGATTTACCTGTCGTTGTCGATTTCTGGGCGCCGTGGTGTGGCCCATGCGTCAACTTCGCGCCTATTTTTGAAGATGTGGCGGAAGAACGCAGTGGCAAAGTGCGTTTCGTTAAGGTCAATACCGAAGCCGAACCTGCACTGAGCGCACGTTTCCGTATCCGCAGCATTCCGACCATTATGGTGTTCAAAAAAGGTGAAATGGTCGACATGCTTAATGGTGCGATGCCAAAAGCGCCGTTTGATAGCTGGTTGAACGAAAACATCTAAGTTTACGGGTACGGTTTATCGTACCCGTTCAGTTCATCTACGTTAGAATGGCGTTTTTAAACTTGTTTATCTGATGACTGAAAACGCCGTCCTACGTCTTCGTGCCAAACGCCTGGCACGCGCTACTCGCCCCTTCCTTGCCCGTGGTAATCGCATTCGCCGTTGCCAGCGTTGTTTGCTGCCACTGAAACAATGTTTGTGTGAAACACTCAAGCCCCAGAAAGCGCGAAGCCGTTTCTGTTTGGTCATGTTCGATACCGAGCCAATGAAACCCAGCAATACTGGAAGGTTAATCGCAGATATTTTGCCTGACACAGAGGCGTTTCAATGGTCGCGCACCGAACCACCACAGGCGCTACTCGATTTAGTCAGATCTCCAGATTATCAAGCGATGGTGGTCTTCCCTGCTTCTTATGCAAGCGCTGGTAGAGAAGTGCTGACTACGCCACCCAAAAGTGGAAAGCCACCGCTCTTTATTATGCTGGATGGCACCTGGACAGAAGCTCGCAAGATGTTCCGCAAGAGCCCTTATCTTGATCAACTGCCCGTGATTTCGGTGGATTTGAGCATTGTCTCTGCCTATCGGCTTCGCGAAGCGCACGCTGATGGGCAATATTGCACCGCAGAAGTCGCCGCAGCACTGCTTGCACTTGCCGATGATGAGCATGCCGCCGTCGGGCTGACCGAACATTTCACTCTGTTTCGTGAACGATATCTGGCAGGCAAACCTCATCATCAGTCCAGCATCACAGCAACAGAGTCAGAAAGCGTTTAAACTCACTGAGTTAATTCTCAGGGGAGAGAGCTATGAGTCAACGTGGGCTGGAGGCGCTGCTGCGTCCCAAATCAATCGCTGTGATCGGGGCTTCCGCAAAAACAGATCGCGCAGGCTATTTAATGATGCGCAATCTACTTGCCGGGGGCTTTAACGGGCCAGTGATGCCCGTCACACCCAGCCATAAAGCGGTATGTGGCGTTCTTGCCTGGCCTGATATAGCAAGCCTCCCCTTTCCCCCCGATCTCGCCATCATTTGTACTCACTCAAAACGTAATCTCGAATTACTGCAATCACTGGGTGAGAAAGGCTGTAAAGCCTGCATTATTCTCTCAGCTCCTCCAGAACAGTTACCTGAATTACTGGCTTCAGCTACCCGATGGCAGATGCGTTTACTTGGCCCCAATAGCCTTGGTTTGCTTGCTCCATGGCAAGGTCTTAATGCGAGTTTCTCCCCGGTCCCAATCCAAAAAGGCAAGTTGGCTTTCATTTCGCAATCTGCCGCTGTCTCCAATACGATTCTGGATTGGGCTCAACAACGTGAAATGGGCTTTTCATGGTTTATCGCGCTGGGTGACAGTCTCGATATAGATGTGGATGAGCTACTGGATTATTTGGCTCGAGATACCAAAACCAGCGCTATTTTGCTTTATCTCGAACATTTGAGCGATGCGCGCCGCTTTGTTTCAGCAGCGCGAAGTGCTTCGCGTAACAAACCGATTCTGGTGATTAAAAGTGGCCGTAGCGCCAAAGCTCAGGAATTGCTTAAAACACATCTCGGGCTTGATGCCGCATGGGATGCTGCTATTCAGCGTGCGGGTTTATTACGTGTTCAGGATACGCATGAGCTGTTCTCGGCGGTAGAAACGCTAAGCCATATGAGGCCACTGCGCGGTGAGCGCTTAATGATTATCAGCAATGGCGCAGCACCTGCAGCACTGGCACTGGACGAGCTATGGCTACGCAACGGAAAACTGGCGAAGCTGAGCGATGAAATACTCAATAAGCTAAAAAGTGCGCTGCCAGTGAGTGTAGAGAGTGGCAATCCGTTAGATCTACGCGACGATGCAACACCTGAACGCTACCTGCACGCGGTCGAAACTCTGCTCGATAGTCACGACTTTGATGCGTTGATGATTATTCACGCTCCGAGTGCTGCGGCTCCAGGAACTGAAAGCGCCAACGCACTAATCGAATTAATACGGCGACATCCGCGCGGTAAATACATCACGTTAATTACCAACTGGTGTGGCGAATTTTCCTCCCAGGAAGCAAGGCGGCTGTTTAGTGATGCAGGTATTCCAACTTACCGCACTCCCGAAGGTGCAGTAACGGCATTTATGCATATGGTGGAATATCGCCGGAATCAGAAGCAATTACGTGAAACCCCTGCCTTGCCTGCTAACCTCAAAGCCAATGCCAGTGAAGCCCATCATCTTCTCCAGCAAGCATTAAATGAAGGAGCTACTTCGCTCGATACCCATGAAGTGCGGCCTATTTTGCAGGCGTATGGACTGAATACGCTACCAACGTGGATTGCCGGAGACAGTGCGGAAGCGGTACATATTGCGGAGCAGATTGGTTATCCCGTGGCGCTGAAATTGCGCTCCCCTGACATTCCTCATAAGTCGGAAGTTCAGGGGGTAATGCTATATCTGAGAACAGCCGCCGAAGTTCAGCAAGCCGCTGACGCGATTATCGACCGTGTCAAAATGACATGGCCACAGGCGCGTATTCATGGGTTACTGGTTCAAAGTATGGCTAACCGTGCCGGAGCCCAGGAATTACGAATTGTTGTTGAACATGATCCCGTTTTCGGCCCGCTGATCATGCTGGGCGAAGGCGGTGTGGAATGGCGTCCTGACCAGCAAGCTGTTGTGGCATTACCCCCACTCAATATGAATCTTGCTCGCTATCTGGTCATTCAGGCGATAAAGAGCGGCAAAATTCGTGGTCGAAGCGCATTACGTCCGTTGGATGTCCCCGGCATTAGCCAGGTTCTGGTGCAGGTTTCCAACCTGATCGTTGATTGCCCTGAAATCCGTCGTCTGGATATTCATCCGCTTCTGGCTTCGGGTAACGAGTTCACTTTGCTCGATGTCACTTTGCAGCTCGAAAAATTCGAAGGCGACGCAGAAACTCGTCTGGCAATCCGGCCGTATCCTTATCAACTTGAAGAAAGTGTGACGCTCAAGAATGGCGAACAATGCCTGTTCCGTCCGATCCTTCCAGAAGATGAACCCCTGCTTCAGCAGTTTATTTCGTTGGTCACCAAAGAGGATCTTTACTATCGCTATTTCAGTGAGATCAACGAATTTACCCACGAAGATTTAGCCAATATGACCCAGATCGACTACGATCGAGAAATGGCTTTTGTCGCTGTCCGTCAACATAACGGCAATAGCGAGATAATCGGCGTTACGCGCGCTATCTCAGATCCCGATAACATCGATGCTGAATTTGCCGTACTTGTACGTTCTGATTTAAAAGGGTTGGGATTGGGGCGTCGCTTACTGGAAAAACTGATTGCCTATACGGGCGAGCATGGGCTTCAAAGGCTGAATGGCATTACGATGCCGAACAACCGAGGTATGGTGTCTCTGGCGCGGAAACTCGGATTTGATGTCGATATACAGCTAGAAGATGGCATCGTTAGTCTGACTCTTCCATTGATAAAAAGCATAGATTCGTGAGTAAGGTACTGGAAAACTTAATCACTTTGCAGGTCAGTAGTGGTATTATCAGCAAGTTCTGACGTCTGGATTTTGCAGAAGGCCATCCAATGAATAGAGAAGATACGCACTGTGATGTTGTCTAAATTTAAACGTAATAAACATCAACAACACCTTGCCCAATTGCCGAAGCTTTCTCAGTCAGTTGATGATGTAAAGACCCTTTTCTCCCCAGCGGATTTCCGTGAAGTCCTGCTGCAAAAAATTGCTAGCGCAACTCACCGCATCTGTATTATTGCCTTGTATCTTGAGCAAGATGACGCGGGTAAAGCCGTGTTAACTGCGCTCTACGAGGCAAAACAACAACGTCCGGAAATTGAAGTGACGGTTCTGGTAGATTGGCATCGTGCGCAACGAGGCCGTATCGGTGCTGCTGCAACCAATACTAACGCTGACTGGTATCATCGTATGACCGAGGAATATCCCGGCGTAGAGATCCCAGTGTATGGCGTGCCGGTAAATACTCGTGAAGCGTTGGGGGTTTTGCACTTCAAAGGTTTTATTGTCGATGATTGCGTCATTTACAGCGGCGCCAGCGTCAACGATGTCTACTTACATCAGCATGATAAATATCGTTATGACCGTTATCAGATCATCTGCAATACGCAGTTATCCGACATCATGTATAACTGGATGCACGAAAATCTGGTGCGAGGCCGCGCTGTTCATCGACTAGATAGACAACACAGACCAAAAAGCCCGGAGATTAAAAACGATATCCGTTTGTTCCGCCAGGAACTGCGCGATGCGAGTTTCCATTTCCAGGGTAATGCGGATAACGAGCAACTCGCCGTTACGCCTCTGGTCGGGTTGGGTAAAACCAGTCTGCTCAATAAAACTATCTACCATTTGATGCCGTGCACCGAGCGTAAACTGGTGATCTGCACACCTTATTTCAACCTGCCAGCCGTGCTGGTGCGTAATATTATTCAGCTGTTACGCGAAGGGAAGCAGGTCGAAATTATCGTGGGTGATAAAACGGCGAATGATTTTTATATTCCAGAAGATCAGCCATTTAAGATAATCGGTGCCTTGCCTTATCTCTATGAAATTAACCTTCGCCGCTTCCTGAGCCGCTTACAATATTACGTAAACAGCGGACAACTAATTGTCCGTCTGTGGAAAGACGACGATAACAGCTACCATCTTAAAGGTATGTGGGTCGACGAAGAGTGGATGCTGCTGACGGGTAATAACCTGAACCCAAGGGCATGGCGGCTGGATCTGGAGAACGCGATTCTTATTCATGATCCTAAGCAAGAGCTGACCGAACAGCGCGATCATGAATTGGATTTAATTCGTACCCATACCACTGTTGTTCAGCACTACCGTGATTTGCAGAGTATCGCGGAATATCCCGTGAAAGTGCGTAAGCTTATTCGCCGCTTGCGTCGTATTCGTATAGATCGTCTGATCAGTCGTATTCTGTAGTTCATCTACTGTACTGAAAAGCCCTGCTTGCAGGGTTTTTTTATAGCCGGAGAATAATGAATGCCGCGTGTTTTACTCCCCTATCTATTCCTTCTCAGTGGTTGTAGCCATATGGCTCAAGATCAATGGCATGGCCAGGACAAAGCCCAGCATTTTATGGCGTCGGCTATTTTATCTGCAGCGGGTAATGAGTATGGTCAACATCAGGGTTGGAGTGATTCACGTAGTGCGAATTTCGGCTTCTTATTTTCGGTAAGTCTTGGAGCGACAAAAGAGTTTTGGGATAGTCGCGAGGCCGGAAGTGGATGGAGCTGGAAAGATTTCACATGGGATGTAGCCGGTGCAGCCACCGGCTATGCAATATGGCAATTTGCCAAATATTAAAGTTTGATACCCTTCCCTTTGCGGTGCAACAGCAGCGATACCAGGAATGCCAGAGCGCCCATCCCTGAGACATACCAGAAAAATGTGGTCTCCATTCCTATAGATTTCAGTGAGAGTGCAACATATTCGGCCGATCCGCCAAACAGTGCATTTGCCACTGCATAAGACAGACCGACGCCTAAAGCACGAACCTCTGGCGGGAACATCTCAGCTTTCAAAATCCCACTAATGGAAGTGTAAAAACTAGCTATCAACATAGCCAACATGACAAGACCGAATGCCGCATAGGGGGAATTCACATTTTGTAAGGCAGTCAGAATGGGCACTGTCATCACTGTCGCTAATCCACCAAAACAAAGCATAGAATTACGACGGCCAATTTTATCCGACAGCGCGCCAAAGAAGGGCTGCACCAACATAAATATAAACAATGCAAAAGTCATTAATGCACTGGCTGTATTGGCATGCATACCCGCGGTATTCACTAAGTACTTTTGCATATAGGTTGTGAAGGTATAAAAACTTAACGAACCACCTGCGGTGAATCCAAGTACCATGATGAAGGCTTGACGGTTTTTCCACAGCCCGCTCAGAGTCCCCGCATCCTTATGCTCCCGGGCTGCTTTATCTGAGGTTTCATTTAGTGAACGGCGCAGATAAAGAGCAACGACCGCCAGGACAGCTCCAAGTGCGAACGGTATTCTCCAGCCCCATTCACGTAATTCTCCCTCACTAAGAACCTGTTGAAGTACAACTACGACTAACAGTGCTAAAAGCTGCCCGCCAATTAGCGTTACATATTGAAAAGAGGCATAAAAACCCTTTCGCCCTTCTACTGCAACTTCACTCATGTAAGTAGCGCTAGTGCCGTATTCACCGCCGACAGATAACCCCTGAAATAAGCGAGCCAGTAAAAGTAGCGCAGGGGCCCATGTGCCAATGGCGGAATAGCCCGGTAAGCAAGCGATCACCAGAGATCCGAAGCACATCATGCAAACGGAAATCAGCATTGAGTTTTTGCGTCCGTGTTTATCGGCAATATAGCCAAACATCCAGCCGCCAATTGGCCGCATCAAGAAACCTGCAGCAAATACACCTGCTGTCTGTAGAAGTTGTGTCGTGCTATTCCCGGATGGGAAAAAGATATGTGCAAAATAGAGAGAACAGAATGAGTAGACATAGAAATCAAACCACTCGACCAAATTCCCCGATGACGCTCCCACAATTGCCCATATACGACGACGTGTATCGGAACCTGTAAGAGCAGCTTTATCCTGATGGGTTGTTGCTGCTTCTGTCATTTTATAAATCTCCTGTCTTCCTGAAGAGGCGAAAGCCTAAGGATCCAGTAAAGCAGGTGATAAAACAGATGTTATACAGAGTTGTCTGTTTCAATCTAGTTGCGTTAAAAATTGTGAGCGAGCTAATCTTTTTAGCTTGTTTGGAAGGAGGTTCTGTAAATCGCAGACAGCAAAAAT
>CBCPKK010000022.1:0-134439 GCA_965119215.1 uncultured Buttiauxella sp. | reverse complement strand
TCCCATCCCTTTAGTCATTAAAACAGACGCGAGCGGGATCACGGCCTCAGCTCTGATATAGAGAGGAATACCTACAATGGCGCTAAGTGGAATAGCAAATGCGTTATCACCACCGGCATGTCTGGCGATCCATTCGGTTGGCACGAAACCATAAATACACGACCCAATCAGCACTCCAGCCAAAAGATAGGGAAATACCTCCCTGAACTGTTTCCATGCATCCTGCCATGCCAGAGTTATCGCACCAGGTGCTATGGGTGATTTCTTGTTCTCGCTGGCACAACATGAATTTTCCTGAGTTGATCGTTCCGGTTGATTCACTGGAGCACTGTTACAGCATGAAACGGACTGAGTCGTTACCTTTGGTACAGAACAGTTTACGGAACAAGAGCTTCCTTTGGTTTCTTTTGCATTAATGACATGCCGTTCAAAACCTAATTTATTCAGTAAGAGGCTGGACAGCACGGAAACCACAACGGCGATTATGGTATACAACAAGGTGATTTTTAGCCCAAAAGTGGCCCACATCAAGCCCACAATAATGGGATTGAGTAACGGTGAGACAAACAGGAAAGTCAGTGTCGGCCCGAAACCGGCCCTGGCAGAAAGCAGCCCACGCAACATAGGAATAGTCGAACAACTGCAAAATGGGGTAATTGACCCGAGCAGTGCAGCAATGACATACCCCTTACCCTTACGAGCGCCCAGCATCGCCTGAATTTTAGAATCCGGAACTCTTTGCCGTATCAAGTTGACACCCAGACTAATCACCAGAAACAACAGTGACAGCTCAACGGCCAAAAAAAGAAACATCTTTGACGCATCAGTCAGCATTGTTAACCCAT
Organism: uncultured Buttiauxella sp.; assembly: GCA_965119215.1. Lineage (GTDB taxonomy): Bacteria > Pseudomonadota > Gammaproteobacteria > Enterobacterales > Enterobacteriaceae > Buttiauxella. The sequence continues at coordinate 133,594 of CBCPKK010000022.1, read as the reverse complement.
CATTCATCATAATCTCCTCGCATACATATAAACCATATTTCTAGTATATTCGAAATGACTTGAGAGGCAAAAGATATTTCTGGTATTATCGAAATATCAGCCACAAAGGAAAATAATTATGCAACTTGAAATGGTCGCTAAGGCATTGAAAGAGTTAGGCCACCCTACTCGTTTGTTTATCTTTAAGCATCTGGTCAAAGCGGGTAGTCAGGGGTTACCTGTGGGTGAACTGCAAAAGCAGCTAGATATCCCTGCATCAACCCTGAGCCATCATATTTCAGCGTTAGTGTCTGTTGGGTTGCTCCAGCAAAACAGAGAAAGTCGAACACTTATGTGTATTGCCAAGTACGACATTTTGGAAAATATCATTCAGTACTTGCAGGATGAGTGTTGTATCAATGGTGTAGTGCCCGACGCTGAAAAATAAAGCCCTATTTATTGGATGAATTGATAACCCGTAGGCTTATCAGATTTTTTCCTGGTTAACCCGTGTCGATAATTCCTGATGGCTTTCTTTTCTCTCGCTGTAACGGTCAGCAAGATAACCTGTGTGTCCTTTCAGTATTATCGTCATTTTAAATAACTCTTCGGTGACATCCACAATACGGTCGTACCAGGCTGATGGTTTCATGCGGCCTTCGTCGTCAAACTCCTGCCATGCCTTTGGCACAGACGACTGATTTGGAATGGTGAACATCCGCATCCAGCGCCCAAGTATTCTCATTTGGTTTACCGTGTTGAATGACTGCGATCCGCCGCAAACTTGCATCACGGCCAGCATTTTTCCCTGGGTCGGACGAACGGCTCCTTCGCTTAAAGGTATCCAGTCAATCTGGGCTTTCATTACCGAACTCATGGTTCCGTGTCTTTCCGGAGAGCTCCAGATCATTCCATCGCACCATCTGACCAGTTCCCGTAATTCGAGCACTTTAGGATGAGTTTCCGGCGCGTCGTCCGGCAATGGCAGACCGGAAGGATTAAAGACTTTCACTTCAGCGCCCATTTTGGTCAGTAACCGCCCCGCTTCTTCGGCTGCAAACCGGCTGTACGAGCGCTGTCGAACTGAGCCGTAGAGGATCAGAATGCGTGGCGCAGTCAACTTATCGCCCTGAATCTTGCTGGCAATGGCGTCATCAAAGTATTGCGGTTCGATTGCTGGTAAGTGTGTCATGAAAAATCCTCTGTGTTGAACATCGTGCTTTTAAATCTATCATATATGAATTAGCATATGTGTTGTCAATTCATATCGAGGTTCAACATGCTACAGCCTGTTCAGCTTTTTAAACTGCTCGCCGATGAAACACGTTCGACTATTGTGCTGCTGCTCAGAGAGTCCGGGGAATTGTGCGTCTGCGATATCTGCGCTGTAACGGAAGAATCTCAGCCCAAAATATCCCGACACATGGCGTTATTACGTGAGTCTGGGCTGGTTACCGACCGCCGGGATGGAAAATGGGTGCATTATCGCCTTTCGCCCCATATGCCTGCGTGGGCTGCGGCCATCATAGATTCAGCCTGGAATTGTGAGCGAGAAAACATACGAAACAAACTCGCAAATGCTTCACCTGAGTCGTGTTGAATGCAAAAACACATATACCTTATCAAATATGAATGGAGTTTCTGATGTTACTGGCTGGTGCAATTTTTTTGCTCACTCTCGTTCTGGTTATCTGGCAACCCAAAGGTCTGGGGATTGGCTGGAGTGCAATGCTCGGCGCAGGCCTGGCATTACTGACTGGCGTCGTTCATCCGGGCGATATTCCTGTGGTCTGGCAAATAGTCTGGAATGCGACCGCCACTTTTATCGCCGTTATCATTATCAGCCTGTTGCTGGATGAGTCCGGTTTCTTTGAATGGGCTGCACTCCATGTTGCCCGTTGGGGCAATGGCCGTGGCCGACTGTTGTTTACCTGGATTATCCTGCTGGGTGCGATGGTCGCGGCGCTGTTCGCCAATGATGGTGCAGCACTCATCCTGACACCAATTGTGATTGCCATGCTTCTGGCGCTTGGATTCAGCCAGGGGGCAACTTTAGCCTTTGTTATGGCGGCTGGATTTATAGCTGATACGGCCAGTCTGCCGCTTATTGTCTCGAATCTGGTGAATATAGTCTCAGCTGATTTCTTTAATCTTGGATTCACGGAATATGCGGCTGTGATGGTGCCCGTTAACCTGGCAGCCATTGCGACAACGCTGGTTATGCTGCATCTGTTTTTCTGCAAAGACATTCCCGCCGTTTATGACGTTTCTCTTCTAAAAGAGCCGAAAGACGCTATTCGTGATGTCAGTACCTTCAAAACAGGCTGGCTGGTTCTGGTTCTTCTGTTGGTAGGATTCTTTGGCCTGGAACCACTCGGGGTGCCAGTCAGTCTGGTTGCTGCTGTTGGAGCGGCGATCCTGTTTGTTGTGGCGAAGAAAGGACATGCCATTAACACCGGTAAGGTACTGCGCGGTGCGCCGTGGCAAATCGTTGTTTTCTCGCTGGGTATGTATCTGGTGGTATATGGGCTGCGCAATGCAGGTCTAACCCACTACCTTTCCAGCGTGCTGAATCAACTGGCTGAACACGGATTGTGGGCGGCAACGCTGGGGACTGGGTTCCTGACGGCGTTCTTGTCTTCCGTAATGAACAATATGCCGACCGTGCTGATCGGGGCGCTGTCGATTGATGGCAGCACCGCTTCTGGTGTTATTAAAGAAGCGATGATTTATGCCAATGTGATAGGCAGCGATTTGGGACCAAAAATCACGCCGATTGGCAGCCTGGCAACGTTGTTATGGCTGCATGTTTTGTCACAGAAAAACATGACGATTACCTGGGGATACTATTTCCGCGTAGGCATTGTCATGACAATTCCAGTGCTGTTCGTCACGCTGGCAGCATTAGCCCTGCGGCTGTCAGTAGCACATTAACTATTCGCTAAACCAGAGATAACCACGATGACCAATGTGACTATTTATCATAACCCCGCATGCGGGACGTCACGTAATACCCTTGAACTGATCCGCAACAGCGGTACTGAACCCACGGTTATTCTGTACCTTGAAACACCGCCAAATCGTGAGGAACTGGTGCAACTCATCGCAGATATGGGCATTACCGCTCGCGCGCTGTTACGCCAGAATGTCGAACCGTACGAACAATTAGGTCTGGAAGACGATTCTTTCAGCGCCGATCAGTTGATTGATTTTATGTTGCAGCACCCTATTCTCATCAATCGTCCAATCGTTGTAACCCCATTGGGTACCCGGTTATGTCGACCTTCTGAGGTTGTACTGGAGATTTTGTCTGATGAGCAACGCGGTGCGTTTACCAAAGAAGACGGCGAACGAGTTGTTGATGAACTTGGCAAACAGATAAAAAATTAAGGAATGATTAATTAATCAGACTCACGGCAATCTACATAAGCGTTTTTCAGTATGATAACTAGCCGCAAGGGCTTGATTTTATGCTCAAATGGCCGCCGGATATTCTTTAAAAATAGAAGGTTAACTATCGTTGAATACGAATAAATATGGTCAGCCAGTTGGTTTCCCGCTCCCGGATTGGAAGCCCGCGCCCTTCCCGACCCAAAGCTATCTAAATGGTCAGCACTGTAAGCTTGTCCCTCTTGAACTCAGCCATTGTGATGCGCTTTTCCAGGCATTTTCACAGGCTACCGATGACAGAGACTGGACCTGGCTTGGCGCAGAAAAGCCTGCTGATTTTCAGGAAATGAAACTCTGGATTGAGAATAAAATTAGCGACCCAGCCCTGGTTCCATGGGCTGTGGTGGAAATGAAAAGCGGGCATTCCGTTGGTGTCGTCGGCTACAGCAATATTGATACGGTGAACGGCGCGATAGAAATCGGACATGTGACCTGGTCACCGATGATGCAACGAACGGCGATGGGTACAGATGCTATCTACCTGTTGCTGAATAACGCTTTCTCTCTGGGCTACAGGCGCATTGCCTGGCGTTGTGACTCGCATAATTTAGCTTCAAGAAATGCGGCTGAAAGGTTGGGATTCACATTTGAAGGGTGTTTCCGACAGGCGATGACCCGCAAGCAACGTAACCGCGATACCGACTGGTTATCTATTATTGATAGTGAATGGCCAGCGGTGAAAAGCTCACTCTCAGGCTGGCTGTCGCTGGATAACTTCACAGTAGACGGTGAGCAGAAGCGCAGGCTCGAGAGTTTTTTCCACAGTGAACAGTGAACAGTGATGTTGATTTGGCCGCTTGTGCGGCCAAATTCTCTGCCCTTTAATGACTTCTGGCCAGAAGCAGATTAATCGAATCATCCGGGCCATGCTACGGCGCCAGACAAGCAACACCTTCATATGCGGTAGGATTGTTAGAGGAAATGTGGCCATCGTTGATGTACATATATTGGTATTGAGTACTGGCATTTTTAGTCGTCGACCAATAAACAATCCCTGCCTCAATGATACCTTGTTGTGATACATCACCCCATTCTTGCCACAAGGAACTGGCTGGAATAGTTCGCGTATTAGTCTCTGTAGACAGTTGATTAATAGCAGGCATGGTATAGCCCTGATTTTCACACCAGGCTTTTGCATCTGCCCAGTTCATTGTTTTCGTTGAAAAAATATAGAATAAATCTGGATCAAAACGAATAGTGCCCGTGACATCGTAATTATTGCTGGCAGAAATTGTCACATCGCCTTTGGATTTAAATGTCACCAGGCCTGTTGAGGAAACGCTGGCAATATTTTCATCACTGCTTTTCCAGGTGACTTGCGATGCAATATTGTCTGTTTCAATTTGAACTTTCCCCCCGTCCCAGCCGGTATGTAACATAGTCTCTGGAGACACGGTTTCACTCTGGCTGGTCCCCGGAGCAACAATATAATCAGTGATCGAAATAGCGTGAGGATTGACTGGACCATCAAGAATGTTATCTGTTGGGTCGTAACTACTGACATCTTCAATAAACAGTTCTGTATTATTTCGTGGAATACCTGTGACGGTGACCGGAACCATACTCACGCTTATGTTGCAACCAATATCAGCTTGAGTAATGGTGTAGTGTTTCTTTCCTGCAGCCAGCACACGCTGTCCTGTTTGTGGATTAATACATGTCCAGAGTGTCGATAATACCGTCGCATCTGCATCCCCCTCATTATCGAGAAATTCCCAGGATAAATTCAGGGTGTCACCTACATCCAGTTGTTGGCTGGCGTCACGGGTGCTCTCTTTAGTGATATTAATTTTCCCATGCTCATGATTCGCATTAATGACTTCCGGTGGTGTTCCTATAATCATTCCGGCAGAGTCGGTAAAATGGGGCGTTTCATTGGCCACCGCAATGCTTGTATAAGATAACGGGGCTAATACCAATAACAAAAAATGAGAAATCCTCGTTTTATTAAATAATCTCATTACCGAATCTCTTCTGATAGGGTGACAAATAGAACTGCCAGGCATTTTATGCCTGGCTTTATCACTTATTTACCTGTTATTTCCTTACGCTTTTCAGTTTCGGCGCATAGTCAACTTTCAGGCTGTAGCCCTGGACACCATCTGCACCGGCAGTCGCGAAGATTGTCGTCGCCTGAGCATTGGTAGCAGGAATAACCAGATCTTTGCTATTCGTTGCAGAAGTAGCATAACCACCCGCCGTTCCAGTCGTTGCGCTGGTGCCGTCGAAGTACCATTTATAGGTATAGTTATCCGTCGCATCGATTTCACCGGCATCCCAGACGCCGTTATTATTGACGTCATACCAGGATTTAAACTGATAGGTATGACCGACAAGCAATTCGCTGTCCGCTTTACCGATCAGGTTAACGGTCGGCGCGGTTGAATCGACAATCATCACACCGATATTACCACCCACAACTGGGCCTGCCGGGATATTATCTGCACTGTCGTTGGCGCTGATGTCTGCAATTGAAATCAGCTGCCCTTTAGTCGGTTTACCGGTAGAGCTTTCCTCTGTGATTTCTGCACCAATATAACGACCGGCATCAGTTGCCTGAATGGTGTAGACATCTTTACCATCATTATCCAATGCTTTTTTATCCCCCCCTGCACCGTCACTGGTGGTATACCATTTAATGGTCGTTTTACTGTTGTCAGTATCACCCTCGGTATCGATGAAGTTATATTTCAGCGTGATTTTATCACCTGGTGTCATCGCTTCCGTGGAACCACTTTCATGGCCATTTTCAAAAGAAACACTGTGGTCGGTAGCTCCTGTCCCTGTCCCTTTTAATACTGGAACAGTACCAATAAGTTGCCCGGCAGACTCAGTCATTTCAGCGAAGGCGAAATGACTACAGCTGACGAATAACAGACTAGCAAGAAGCGTCTTATTAAATTTTTGCATAAATATTTCACTCATTAGATTATATAAATTGAATTACCGGCTAGCTTTTTCACCAATGATTATTTGGCAGGAATACCTTTCAGAAAATTCACACCGGCTTCTGTAGGCTCAAAATCCACTTTCAGATCGTATCCTTGCAATCCACTTTTCCCTGCAGAAGCCAGAACGGTAACTGCCTGACTATTTTCCACCGGGATAATAATATTATGGTTATTTAATTCAGGTTTAGCATATCCACCCTTTTCACCCTGGGCATTCACGCCGTCAAATAACCACTTGTAATTCACTAAAGAAATAATGGGTGTCTTATCCGTTTCGGAAACTGTTTCTCTGTCCGAAGCATCCCAGCGACTATTATGATTACTGTCGAAGGCCACCCTGAACTGATACTCATGGCCGGTGACTAATTGATTGCCTTTTGTCGCTGTCAGATCCACATCTGGATTGGCTGTATCGACAATCGCAGTCACGATCTGTTTATTACCGGCACTGAAATCGATATAAACCGGATTCGTTTTACTGCCTTCATGGGCCAGCGGTGTGGCAATAATGGCAAAGATACCTGCCTGGGTACTGGCTATGGTGGTATTACCGTGGTCTGCCGGTTTCACGTAGTAAAGACAACCTGTTTGCTGATCACATTCTGATTTTGAATGATGGATTGTTATTTCATGCTCAAAGTTTTTGTCCGTGGCCGCATACGCATGGAATTTCATCTCCATGTTTTCTGCCGACAGCGCCGTGGTTTCCCCTTGTAACCCTGCGACTTTTGTTCCGCTCGCAATCAGGTCGACGGTATCTTTACCATCGGCAATTTTCTTCACCGCTTTATTGTTCTCAGCAGCATTGCCAATGGCTAACTGATAGCTGACCGGCGCTTCACTGACCTTTATTTTGACCAGATTCGACTGTTTGCTGTCGCCTTTGTCGTCCGTTATGGTCACCGCCAGCTCATATTGGTTCGCATTACTTGCGGTGGAGTTCACCCACGCCGGGAACGTGATTGTCCAGTGGTTGTTATTCCCTGAACCGATATTTTTTTGCGGAACCAGGGCTGGTAAGCTCAAGGCCGATTCAGCGGAATATCCCCCGACAGGAACCCAATGCGCGGAGGTGATTTTCCGGTGAGACTCAATATTCGCATTTAATGTCCAGTGGCACCCTTCATACGCTTCAGCGGTATCCGGTTCGTCAGAAATAATACACTGCGGTGCTGTGCCAGTAGGTTTCAGATACACGTCAATGTCCAGATCTCGCCTTTCCCGATACTCGAGCACAATGTCATTGTTGCGATCGACAAAGTCCATCCGGCTACCTGCCAGTGTCCGCATATCGCTGACGGCAGAGGCATCCAGTTGTTTCGACAGCGGTACACCAATCTGATAATTCACAGCGGCATTCGCCACCACTTCGTTGCTGTCTGAGTTCCCTTTTTTATAGCTGACACCCAGTGTAACCAGTGGCACTGGCGTATAGTCCACACCCAGCGTCACGGCGGATGGGTCTTCTTCCAAATCATCAGTACCGAAAAGCGCGACCTGGTCGCCATAATATTGTTCGTACACTAAAGAAGAACCTAATTGTGGATAGACCGGCAAATAAGTCTGAAGACGGAGATCCCAACCTTTGGCCGGACGCTCTTCATAATTGTCGAAATCCTTTGATGTTTTCCAGTTAGACAGCGGCATGTAATAGTTACCGCTTAATTTTAAATAATGCGTCCAGACTTCTGCGCCCACGCTGCCGCGCTGATGGCCACGACTGATATCGTAATCATAAAAAGTATTCGCGCCGAGCAACCAGTCCTTATTGATATTGACACGAGCCCCAGCACCTACGTTTGCAATATTACGCCCGTCTTTACTGTGCGCGGAGAACTGATTAAATAACAACGTACTTTCACCGGCATACCAGGGTAATAAATAATCCAGTGATGAACCATCAATTCCACCATTATCACTCAACGCAATATTTGTTTTTACATGCCCGTATGGCGACAATAATTGTTCTGCCTGTGACTGAATGGCACCCGTTAGCTTTCCCTTGCCATATTGATAAGCCTGATTTTTAGCACCTTCAACTGACAGGTTCTCAAAATTTTGCTGGGCTTCACTGGTCAAAATGCTAGCGGACTTACTTTCTATTTCATTATTATTTTTAGAACCTGTGTTTTCTGAAAAGACATCACCGCCGCCTAATGTAGGAAGAATAAAACCTTCATGTGCATAGACAGGAAAACTTATCAATATGCACAAAGCAATTTTGGTAAATTTATGGCGAGGAATCATATTCATATAATGTTTCAGATTTGTTTTGCTCTCAATGAGCATGTGAATAAATTCGGTGTGAATTAATTCAATAAAAATACAGATAATAATAATTTATTAATATGCGGGCCCTCGGGTTTTGTTCCCGAAGATAATAGTCCGTTATGGAAGTATTTATTTGTTGTAACATGCATCACTGCGATGAATGAATTATACGTTAATCATTCACCGGTGGACATGTCCAGTTTTGGACGTCAGGAGGTTGTGGGCAACAGGAGGTTTGCTATGGAGAAATTGCACCTACGCATTCTGCTTACACGTTGTGACTTGCATGGTAAGTTTGGACGTGAAAAGCCGAGACGTTTTCGTCACGGCTGAGTTTCAAGCATAGGTAATGGATTATTTTAACTTCAAATCGTTTTCGATAGTTTTCACGCCAGCGACCGTCCTGGTTGCAGTCACTGCTTTTTTGACATCTTCTGATGAAGCGACAAAGCCGCTCAATTGCACACGACCCTTATAGGTGACTACTGAGATATCCGTTGATTTCAGTGATTTTTCCGCCAGCAATGCCGATTTCACTTTTGTGGTAATCACGGTGTCGTCGATGTAGTTACCCGTGCTTTCCTTCTTCGCAGAGCCCGCACAACCAGCCAGGGCAACTGAAAGTGCTGCCGCTGCCAATAAAGCCAACATTGATTTAGAGTTTTTCATTTAGTCCGTTCCTTCCCTTTTGACATCATCAAGATAATGATAACTGTTACCCATGCTAATCAGCCAGTTTAATCATAGTAACGATTTGCTCAAGTGGGGATTGTGCGAAATCCCAAAATGTTTGATATGAGGTGTAAATATGGTGAGCGTGATGAAATACTGTCAAATATATTTGCTATACGGAAGTTTTATACAAGCTAATAAGAATTGGGTTTAAGGCGGTGTGTTACTTTGCGCCGCGTTCTGTATCTGGTGCCCCAGATACAGCTTCGTATGCCCGCGCACAATGTTGAAAATTAATGCGGAGCAACGAATAGCGATTTGCATGATGGGCAGAGCAACGTTTGCCCCTGGCGGATTTTAGTGGCGGGATGCGTGGATTTTTTCCCACAGATAGGACATGTAACATTATTACTTGAGGCTTTACCCAGGTACTTCATTGCGGAATCGAGCAGGGACATGATGATTAGCCTTTCAATGAGAGAGTTTCATCGTATCATGCCCGCGCACAAGTTATCCGGTTTACCTCTTTAGAATGTCTGCCATTGCCCTTCTTGCGTGTGTTTTATCTTTTTGGCTGCAATCAATTGAGGAGAAATGTTCGTGGCAACATTATCTTCATTGCTCAGACGCAAGTTGCTGGTTCTTTTTTGCAGTTCAACCACCTGGTTTTTAAGCACGTCTGAGGACTGTGCAAGCTCATCAACAACCGCCGCATTGCTCACCGTGACTTTTTCAAGCTCCGATAAAGCAATAGTAATTTGCTGTATTCCTTTTTCCTGCTCCTGGGTCGAGAGGAAAATATGTTCCATCAGGATATTAAGGTCATCAGATCCTGAAACGATGGCGTGCATATTTTTTTCGGCTTCCGAGACAAGTTTTGCCCCCTGCATTACGTTGATATTGGTTGTCTCAATCAGCGATTTAATGTTTTTAGCCGACTCTGAGCTTTTCTTCGCTAACACCCGGACTTCACCCGCCACGACTGCAAATCCTTTACCATGTTCCCCTGCCCGCGCGGCTTCAACGGCGGCATTCAAGGCCAGGATATTCGTCTGGAAAGCAATGCCATCAATGATGCTAATAATCTCGGTCATTTTCTTCGAACAGTCGGTAATCGAAACCATATTTTCAGTTAGTTTATGCATTAACTGGCTGCCATGCCCCGCAGATTTATGTGCTTCACTGGTAATGTTATTGAGCTGTCGCGTATTTTCAGCGTTACTCTTCGTGCCTGCCGAGATCTCTTCCATGCTGGATGCCGTTTGCATCAGCATCGCCGATTGCTGTTCAGTCTTTACTGAAAGCTCAGCGCTCTGGTTGGCGAGCGTTTCTGATAACACACTTGCTGAATTGGACGATTTTCTGATATCCATGACCAGTCTGGATATTTCTTTCGACAGGCTATTTATTCCGGGGATTAACTTACCCGCACAGTTATTGCCAAACTCAGGGATGGCGATTGAGAGATTGCCGGAGTTTATTTCATCAATATTCTTTTTAACCTGATTAATGGGAATAACCAGATATTTAGTCATGTAAAGCCATAAAATTGAAAGCAATGCTACTCCGACAATATTCAGCATTAGCAGGACTTTCATGTTTGCAACCAGATAGAGTGCCTCTAGATCCATTAAGGCAAATGCAAGTGCGATAAAAACAATGATTACGGTTCTTACACTGTAATTGTTAAGCATACTTAGCCCCGGAAGGTATTTTACTTGTACTTATATTTATCGTGCGTATTCATGAAAAATCCAGTGAGCTAAGTAAATCGAAACTATGTATTGACCTAACTGAATGAAAAAGTTTTTTACTCTTTGTACAATATGCGCAATACAACCCGACGCCGATCGCCACTTCTTACTTACGAGGCTCTACATGATCCAACGAACCCTACGCCAGACAGCCCTGATGGTTGCTGCCGTCACGCCATTATTCTTCGCCAGTACGCCATTGTGGGCGCAGACGCCGCAGGATGCGAAAGCCATCGGGCAAAAGCTTGCCGAGCTGGAAATACGAACCGGTGGGCGTCTTGGCGTCGCACTCATTAATACCGCCGATAATTCGCAGATTGTTTATCGTGGTAATGAACGTTTCCCAATGTGCAGTACCAGCAAAGTGATGGCCGTTTCTGCCCTTTTGAAACAGAGCGAGACAGATAAAGAGTTGCTAAACCAGCGCGTCGAAATCAAAAAATCCGACCTGGTTAACTACAATCCCATCACAGAAAAACACCTGGATAGTGGGATGACACTGGCCGAATTAAGCGATGCCACGCTGCGATACAGCGACAATACCGCCATGAACAAAATTCTTGCTCATCTCGGCGGGCCAGGGAAAGTCACACAATTTGCACGTTCTATTGGCGACAAGACTTTTCGATTGGATCGCACAGAACCCACGCTGAATACCGCTATTCCTGAAGACCCGCGTGACACCACCACACCTGTGGCAATGGCAAAAACTCTGCGCAAGCTGACACTGGGCAATGCATTAGCTGAACCACAACGCGCACAACTGGTGACGTGGATGAAGGGAAATACTACGGGGAGCGCCAGTATCCGCGCGGGTTTGCCAACGTCCTGGGTTGTGGGTGATAAAACCGGAAGCGGCAGTTATGGCACCACCAATGATATCGCGGTTATCTGGCCTGCAAACCAGGCGCCGTTAGTGCTGGTGACCTACTTTACCCAACTCCAAAAAGACGCCAAAAGCCGTAATGATGTTTTAGCTGAGGCGGCTAAAATTGTGACTGAAGGTCTTTAAGATTGTGTTGCGTTCATTTAAGGATTATTCACGTTCACAACGGAAATAGTATAAATCACCACCATGTTCGGCTTGTTGCTGCCGTCGGTGTTTTCAACTGCGGCTGGAGGAATAACGACTTTAACGCGACCACCTTTACGCAGTAGCCTCACACTATCGCGCAGTACCGGCGGCATATTAGCAACACGGAAGATTTCATTGGCATTATTAACCTGCGGACCATCAATGACCGTACCGTCAATCAGTTCGCCTTTGTAGATTATTTCTACCTGATTTGTGTCTTTGATGGCCGCACCATCACCCTTCGCTTCAATCAGATAATACAGACCCTTAGAGGTTTTCTTGACACCTGGTTGCTTCGCAAATTCATCAATAAACGCTTTGTCTGCAGATTGCTTCTTGTCATTTTGCGCTTGCGTTAAGACTTTGATCTGCTCATCGAACGCAGCCAACGTTGCCTGAACATCCTCATCACTCATTTTACCTTCGGCATTGAACGTATCTGTAATACCCTCCAGCATAATGTTCTTGTCCAGGGTGATATGCAGCGTGTTTTGTTGAGCAATTTGATTTTCAACATAGCGTGCCATCATCACACCGCTGGCATACGCACGTTTTTGCTCTTCGCTGTCCAGTTTGAATGCAGGTTTGGCCGATTCTTTCGGTTCAACCGTTGGCTCTGTTACTGTTGCTGCAGCAGTAGGGAGTGTTGCTTCTGGAGTTGCTACCTCTGTTGCTTCTGGAGTCGCTACCTCTGTTGCTTCTGGAGTCACTACCTTTGTTGCTTTTGGAGTCGCTACCTCCGCTGCTTCTGGGGTTGCTACCTCTGCTGCTTCTGGAGTTGCTACCTCTGTTGCTTCTGGAGTCGCTACCTCTGTTACTGCCGGAGCCGGTTTCTCTGCCGTTGTTACCGGAGCGTTTTCTTGTGTTATCTCAACCACTGAATCTGCTGCCATTGCAGCCCCAGATATCATTAATAACCCAGCGAGACAGACATTTTTTTTACGTGATAGATAAAACATAATGGGCCTTTATAACAAATCGAGTAATGGGTTAGCGTAATAATAATCATTAATAAGGTGCTATTATTTATAAAATGAAAACGCTAAATTAACGTAGTATATACATGCAGTTGATATATCTGAATGCAAGAAGTTCGACTCATTCCACATAGTCATTAAAAAAATAAAACAAGCGTTGTGTAAATATTATCTTTTCAATTTTCAAGGTAAATGAATTAATTAATCATATTCATTAAGTGAATGATTGGTGGTAAATTAATTATTCTTAATGCAGTGGAAAACAGGATTCGGATAACTTATGACTTCATCAATATCCATGCTGGCTGCGGGCAGTTTACGGTTAGCATTTACTCCGCTTCTTAAGCAGTTTTCTCAGCTCACGGGCATTGAGGTTGCGGTGCAATATGGCCCTGCCGGTTTGCTCAGAGAACGCATTGAAGCGGGTGAGCCTTGTGCCCTTTTCGCTTCGGCTAATCGCGCACATCCGCAACATTTCCTACAAACAGGCAAAGCTCATGAAGTCCATACCTTTAGTGGGAACCAACTCTGCCTGACAACCCAGGAAAGCGGTAACTGGCTGGAGTTGTTGAGTGATCCAACGCTACGAATGGGTACATCCACACCCGGTTGTGACCCATCAGGCGATTACACCTGGGCGCTGTTCGATAAACTAGAGCAGTTCAAACCAGGACTTGGGCAGCAACTCCGTGAGCGGGCACTGCCGCTGGTTGGCGGGCGGGACACATTAAGCGTACCGGCAGGTGAATTAGCCAGCGGCTGGATTATCCGGCAGGGATTTGCCGATGTGTTTATTGGTTACGCGCATTATGGCAACGCATTATCCGGGCAGTCAGATATTCGTTGTGTCCCTATTCCTGCTGAACACAATATTCAGTGTGAATATCAGTTGGCGGTGCTCGATAATTCCAGCGAAGTCGAATTGCTGGTTGAATTTATTCTCGGCCATCAGGGGCAAGAATTTATGCAAGCGGCAGGCTTTTTACCCCTTACTTTTCAATCGTAAAAAGTGGCGCAATAAGTGGAACACCATAGTTATCAATCCTGAATGTGCGCAATTCTAAACCGTAGGCCTGATACATATTCTCTTCATTAATGATGGAATGTGTTGGGCCCGCCAGCCATTTCCCCTCTGGCAAAAGCAGCAGCGTATGGGTTGCCACCTGCAACGCATGTACTGGATCATGAGTGGTAAATACGATGCCGCGGTGCTGCCGGTGGGCAAGGTTGCTGATTAATTGCAGCACCACTTCCTGGTTAGCTAAATCCAACGCCGAACACGGCTCATCCAACAACAAAGTTTGGCTGGCAGTCACCAGTGCACGGGCGATCATCACCAGCTGTTGTTGGCCGCCAGAAAGCGAAGTAAATGCGCGCGATGCCAGATGGGCAATATTTAGCTGTTCCAGCGCGTCGATAACCCGTTGTATATCCTGACGACCCGGTTGTGAAAACAGCTTCACATGCTGCGCCCTGCCCATCAAAACCACATCGCTCACCGAATACGAAAACGGCAAGTGAGAATGCTGTGGAACGATGCCAATTCCGCCCTCGTTTTCAATACTTCCGCCAAGCGATATCAATGCGCCGGTCAGTGTATCCAGCAGCGCGCTTTTCCCCAGACCATTTCGCCCCAGTACCGCCCAAATATCCCCACACTGGCAATGAAAACTCAGCGGTTCAAACAATGGCGCGCCATATCCGTACAATAAATTCTGAACGTGCAATTCACCGTTTTTCATCGCTTACCTCTGCGGCTGGACTGAATTAACAGGAAAGTAAACAACGGTGCGCCGAGCAAGGCCGTAATAATGCCGAGTGGAATTTCTGCCTGCATCAGTGTGCGCGCAATATCATCAACCACAATCATAAATCCCCCACCCAGCCAGAATGCGGTTGGCAAAAGACGGCGATGATCAACGCCTACCAGAAGACGAGCCAAATGCGGGATCACCAATCCTACCCAGGCAATACTGCCGCTCACGGCGACCTGAGCTGCCACTAAAAATGCGCAGCAGAGCAAAACGCTACGCCGCAATGGAACTACGTTGACGCCCAACGCTTTGGCATCTTTATCATTGAGAGAAAGTAGATTAATGCGCCAACGCAGCTGGAACAAAATCGCTGCGGCAATCGTCACCGGAACCGCCAGCATCACTAACTTGTGCCAGTTAGCGGTAGCAAAACTGCCCAGTAGCCAGAAAACGATATTAGGTAAAACTTCCTCCGTATCAGCCTGATACTGAATCAAACTCACCAGGGCGGCGAAAAACCCACTCAGAATGATGCCGGAGAGGATCAGGATCAGCGCGTT
The DNA here is from genome assembly GCA_965119215.1 of uncultured Buttiauxella sp. Classification (GTDB taxonomy): domain Bacteria; phylum Pseudomonadota; class Gammaproteobacteria; order Enterobacterales; family Enterobacteriaceae; genus Buttiauxella. The sequence goes on along the minus strand of CBCPKK010000022.1, from coordinate 118,151 downwards.
TTCACGCCCTTGTAGCGCCGCAATGGCATACACCAGAATCAGTGCTGCCAGGCCGAAGAAGAATGTGGAGCCCATCATCAGCAAGGGGTCCAGCCCCAGCAAAATTGCCAGCGTGCCGCCAAATGCCGAACCGGAAGTTACGCCGATAATATGCGGGTCTACTAGCGGGTTATGAAACACCCCTTGTAACGTTGCGCCGCATAAGCCCAACGCCCCGCCAGCTAACAGCGCCATCAAAATGCGCGGAAGCCTGACAGACCAAATAACCTGGCTGGCAATACCTTGCGTTTGTGAAAAGTGACTTAGCTGATGGAAAACTTCGCCCAGCGAGAGCGGATATTGCCCAAGGCACAGTGAACCGATGCCCAACAACAGCACTGAAAACATCAGCGCCAGTTGCTGGGGAATAAAGGATTTACTGCTTAGCATCAGGCTGCCAGTTCACGCGATAGAAACGCTGGTAGTAATCTTGCGCCTGAGCATTAACATCGACATTTTTATAGGCTTCTGGATAGAGTTTTTTCGCCATCCACAACTCGCCAATCGCCAGCGCTTCCGGCATCGGATAACCCCAGGCTTTAGCGTATTCAGGCATCAACCAGACACGGTGGTTTTTCACTGCATCAATACCCTGCCAGTTCGGATCGTTTTGGATCTCGGTCACAACCTGCGGATAACGGTCTTGCACGAAAATAACATGCGGGTTCCATTGCAAGACTTGCTCCAGCGCCACCTGGCGTGCGCCTTTAACACTTGCCGCCGCCACGTTTAACGCCCCGGCATGGTTCATCATCAGCCCCGTGTATTTACCGGAGCCGTAAGTCATCAAATTAGGGTTAGCCATATAAACGCGGACTTTTTTATCTGCGGGGATATTCGCAACCGGCGCGTTGAATTTTTCGCGTGCGGTAAACACGTAATGGATTAAATCTTCCCCTTGAGGCTTGCGGCCCACAACATCAGCAATTAACCGGATGCCTTGTTTTAAGCCTTCGTTATAAGCCTGCTCTTCATCGCCCATTGTCGGGTTCATTTTGTTCTGCTGCCCTGCGGCATCTTGTCGCAGAGAAACGGCCACCACTGGAATACCGGTATTCTGAATCTGCTGGATCATCTCGGCTGGCGCATAGTTGGCGACGAATACCACTTGCGGATGAATCGCCAGCAGGCTTTCGATATTCACTTCAGTGAGATCGCCCGGCGTTGGCAGCGAGTCGATTTCAGGCATAAAACGCGAAAATTCGGGGCCAAGCTGCTTTTTCCAGCTTGTCATCACGCCCGCAATCTCATTTTGCGCGTTGAGTTGAACCAGGATATTCAGCGTTTGGTGTTGCAGCACCACCACTCGCTCAACCTGATCGGGCAGCGTAACGTTACGCCCCAATTGGTCGGTAATGATTCGGTCTGCATGAGCGGAAAGAGTGAAGAACACGCTGGCGCAAACCAGCGCAATATGACGAAGGATTAACATAAGTGCCATCTGGATAAGGGATAAATTCGATATATATTAAATTATATAACGATGCGTGTGGCAACAGATTATCTTGCCTTGTGGCTTGCCCGAGGCATCACGGCTGTTATCCTAAGCCCCATTATTTGAGTTAATGACATTCCCGATGAAAGCGCCAACGCCTGCAAATCTATTATCCGTTCGTGACCTTACCCATTATTTCTGCGGTAAAAAATCCCAGGTCAATGCCATCTCTTTTGATGTGGCTGGTGGCGAGTTTGTCTCGATTATCGGACCAAATGGCAGCGGTAAATCGACGTTGTTGCGGCTGATTATCAGCGAGCTACAACCTGCAAACGGTGAGATCCTTATTCAGGGGAAAGCGTTGTGCGCAATGAAACCAACAGAACGCGCTCGCAACGTCGCGTTACTGACTCAGCACGATAATGCCGATTTACGGCTGACTGTCCGTGAATATGTCGCTCTCGGGCGCATTCCCTGGCAGGCCGATTGTCCTGATGCTGAACATGAAAACGTGATTGCCGAGGCGATTAACGACGTGGGTATCACGCATCTACAACAAACTGCTTTGGGGAAATTATCCGGTGGTGAACGCCAGCGTGCAGGTTTTGCCCGTGTTCTGGCACAACAACCGGCGCTGCTCTTGCTGGATGAACCGACAAATCACCTCGACCCTCTCGCCAGGCACCAATTATTGAGCCTCGTTCGGCGTAAGCACATCACCACCCTTGCGGTATTGCACGATCTTGAGTTGATTCAGCCATTTTCTGACCAGGTTCTGATGATGAATGCCGGGCAACTTGTTTGCTGTGGAACGCCTGCGCAAGTTTTAGATTCACCCTGCTTCGCACAAATATTCGGTATGCAAAGCCTGCACGTTATTCATCCTAAAAGTGGTAAAACGCTGCGCATTTTCGAAGCCCTGCCATCACAAATGGGTTGCAATACAAATAACTAAGTATTGTTTGATCTGAGCGGATCTATTCACCCCATCAATTCCTGTAAGGTGCGGCGGCTTAGCATCAGGAGGATGTGTGAAAAAATTAATACTCGCGGCGTTACTGGCCGTGATTTCTGTTAGTACCAGTGCCTCTGGTTTCCCGGTCACCGTGGATAATTGCGGACAGCCAATGACCTTTACCCAGGCGCCGAAGCGCATGGTAGTTCATGACATCAACATGTCTGAAATGGCGTTCGAGCTGCAATTGCAACCAGCAATGGTTGGCGTCAGCGGAATTACTGGCTGGTACAAAAATATTCCGGCGTTTACCCGTATGCAGGGTTCCATTCCTGAACTTTCCCCTAAATACCCGTCTATGGAAACGCTTCTGGCGGTTAAACCAGACTTGTTTTTTGCGGGCTGGAATTACGGATTACGGGGTGATGTCACGCCTAAAGCTCTGGAAAAGTTTGGTATCAAAACGCTAATCCTGACGGAAAGCTGCATTCACGTTGATAGCCATCGGCCACGCGCCAGCATGGATTTGTTGTACGGCGACATGGAACGTTTAGGTAAAGTGTTTGGCAAACAAGAAGATGCAGTAGCGCTGGTCAGTAGCTGGAAAAAGCAGGTTGCCGACTTAAAGACAAAAATAGCCGGACATAAGCCTTTGCAAGTGTTCCTGTACGATTCCGGCGAAGATAAGCCCTTTACCAGCGGCGCTTACGCTATGCCAACGGCCATTATCGAAGCGGCCGGTGGCAAGAATGTAATGGATACGCTCAATAACAGCTGGGTGAATACTAACTGGGAAAGTGTTGCGGCCACCGAACCGGAATTCATTATTTTAATGGATTACCAGTCTGACTATAACGGGGGTGCAGACGGATTGAGGCGTTTCCTTGAGCAACATCCATTGATGAAAAATACCCCAGCGGTTATTCATCACCGTTATCTGAAACTGAAATATCAGGAATTGACGCCAGGGCCTGCCAATATAGCCGCCATCAATAAACTTGCCCGTGCGTTCTATCCGGCCGCATTTAAGTAATGTTCGCCAATAAGCGCTATTTGCTGGTGTGGATCATTGCCCCGTTGTTGCTCACGGGGCTGGCTTTGGCAAGCGTTGCTAAAGGCAGTGTTCAGCTCTCTTTTTCAGAAGTGTTGACCGCCCTCGGTTTAGCGCACGGTGAAGTCGCGCCAATGATAAAAAGCATCGTGCTTGAGTTACGTTTACCGCGCACCTTGCTTGGCATGATTGCGGGCGCCGGGCTGGCATTAGTCGGTTCCCTGCTGCAAACCACCACGCGTAACGATCTGGCGGACCCTTTTTTGTTTGGCTTATCTTCAGGCGCTTCTGCGGGCGTGGTGCTGGTCATCACTCGCCTTGGTGACAGCCTGGGCTCATGGACGCTACCCATCGCGGCATTTGTCGGCGGTATGCTTTCGGCGGCTGCGGTGATGATTATCTTTATGTCGCAGTCACATAAAGGGGCCGAAAAGCTGATTATTTGCGGGCTGGCGGTGTCATTTTTATTTGGTGCGTTGACCAATTTCCTGATCTTTTCCGGTGACCAACGTGCTGCCAGCAACGCACTATTTTGGGCACTGGGCGGTTTAGGTTTTGCCCGCTGGGAAAATCTGGGATTTGCAGCAGTCGCTTTAATTATGCTGGTAGTGTTAATTTCCCGGCGCTGGCAGGCATTAGATGGTTTGCTGGCGGGCGAACAAACGGCCTGGTCGTTGGGAATTAACGTTAACCGCTTACGAACTGAAGTGTTTCTCTGCTGTTCTATGGCAACCGCAATACTGGTTTCCCTGACGGGCGTTATCGGTTTTGTCGGGCTGATGGTGCCACATTTGGCGCGTCCGTTTGCAGGCGTTCGTCATCGACGGTTGCTGCCCCTGGTAGGCATCATGGGCGCAATATTGCTCTCTGCGGGCGATATTCTTAGCAGAACGCTGACGGCTCCACAGGAACTGCCGATTGGTATTATCACGGCAGGCGTTGGTGGCGTATTCGTTCTGGTCATTTTACTGCGGCGTGTTAGCTGAGCATTTCTACTCGCTACGGCGGCGGTCAATCCAGTCTTCAATTTGAATGGGTAGCGCTTCCGGTGCTTTTCTGAACATACGGCGCGCCAAATCCAGCACGGTATGTTGCGCCAGCGCTTCTTCCATTCGTTGCTGAGCCACTTGCATAACATGGCGTACGCCGCACACTCCTTCACAAGCCCAGGCGGGGGCTTGCTCATCGAAAATAGCCATGCGTTGGCGAATTTCTTTGCAGTCGAAAATTGATTTATCACCGTCTATAGCCGCGACAATATCCAGCACGGTTATCTGGTCAGCGGGTTTCGCCAGGCGAAATCCCCCGCCTTTCCCTTCAGTGCTTTCAACCAATTGGGCTTTAGAAAGCTTGGTAAAGATCTTCGCCAGGTAATCGTAGGGAACATTTTGTAATTCCGCGATTTCACGCACGCTCATCTCGCGCCCGTCACCTTTGCTATCCACCATGCACATCAAGCTGTGGATGCCATACTCCACGCCAGAACTGTAAAACGCCATAAATTCTCCGCCCAGTTAAATCTTAGTTAGATGATAATTCCTTCCTTGAACTGAATCAATTGCTGCTCAAGTTAATCACTTATAAATTTTAAATATCAAATAAATTCAATTCGTTAAACAGATAACATTAGATTGAGCACGCAAAAGCCTTGAAACTTTTAACTACGACCAATAAGATCGCAGTTATCAAATCGAATAACCATTTAATTGGCAGGGAATAAAACATGAAACAGCAAGTTCTTATCTTAGGTGCAGGTTTTGCAGGAATGTGGGCAGCATTGAGTGCAGCACGTTTAACCGATCTTCACGATCGTGACGATATTGAAATCACCGTTCTGGCACCACAGCCTGAGCTGCGCATTCGTCCACGCTTTTATGAAGCCGGTGTAGAAAATTTTGCCGCACCACTGCTGCCACTATTCGCAGCAACAGGCGTTAAGTTTATCGCCGGGTCCGCCAGTGAAATTGACACGACGAGCAAGCAGGTTTGGTATCACACGGCGCAAGACCAGCTTGCGGCAATTCACTACGACCGTCTGGTCATGGCGACCGGCAGCCATATCAACCCTATTTTCCCAGGCGCTAAAGAACATGCGTTCGATGTCGACCAACTGGAAAGTGCGGCTCGCCTGGAACTGCACCTTACCCAGCTTGCGGCACAAGCAGACAGCGAAGCCCGTAACACAGTGGTTGTTTGTGGCGGTGGCTTTACCGGTATTGAACTGGCAACCGAATTACCTGCACGTTTACGCGCAATTTTGGGCGATACCGCTCCAATCCGCGTGATCATCGCTGACCGCAGCCCGGTTGTAGGCGGCCGTTATAGCCAGGAACTGTGTGATGTGATTAAGCAAGCCAGCGACGAACTGGCTGTTGAATGGATGCTGAATGCGGAAATCGCGGCAATTAATGAACAAGGTGTGACGTTTAAGAACGGTGAATCTATTGCGTCAAACACCGTCATTATGACCATGGGTGTGCAAGCAAGTACGCTCACCGCGCAAATCCCCGCAACGCGTGATGCACAAGGCCGTTTGCATGTTGACCAGAACTTAAAAGTCATTGGGCAAGATGATATTTATGCAACGGGCGATGTGGCCTATGCCAGCACCGACGATAAAGGAAATACAGCCCTGATGACCTGCCAGCACGCAATTATGCTGGGGCGTTTTGTCGGCAACAATGTGGCGGCAGACATGATTGGCATCAGCCCACAGCCGTACCAACAGGTAAATTACGTTACTTGTCTGGATCTGGGGGCATGGGGTGCGGTTTACAGCGAAGGATGGGATCAGGTAGTTAAATCAACACGTACGGAGGCGAAGAAAATCAAAGTCGCTATCACAAGTGAATTGATTTACCCGCCTAAAGCTGAGAAGGAAATTGCCTTTGCTGCTGCTGACCCGTTAGCGCCATTTGTTTAAGGTTTAGGATTTTAAAAAATGTCTAAGCGCCTGGAGCCAGGCAGGTAAATTGCAGCGATACCAGTCGAGATATTTGTTTAATTCAGCTTTGTTGTTGCGGCAAAGAATATCAATGAATTCCGTCACTACCCACAATTTACAGATGGCGATTTCTTGTGCCAGCACGGGCGAATGACAAGATGGCGAAACTTCCTGATATCGTTTGGCGATATGCAAGAAATCAGCGATGTTTCCCATCCCTTTGATTAAGGGAGCGAGATCAATCGCAGGGCTGCCGGTACTGAATCGCTCCCAATCATATAGCGCTACGCCGCCCCGCTCTCTAACTCCCCAATTCCCAGCATTAGTGTCACCTGAAATAAGCGTATTAGGGCTAAACAGACATGCGCTTAATTTTTCCGTTTCTCGAAAAATCGCGGCAGATTCATCGGGTAATCTCAGCAGATCAAGTGTGCGTTCAGTTTTATCACGCAGCCAGTGGTGACGTTTGAATATGCTGCTTTCATGGACCGGAAATTGATGGATACGCGCAATGGTTGATAGCACATCCGGATGTTGTAATAACTCGGCCTGGCTGATGGGATAAGGAATATATTCCAGTACTAATGTCCGAGTGGCGGCATCGCTTGCCAGAAGCTCAGGAACTGCGATGCCAGCGGTACGAAATACGGGGGCAACCTGGAGATAGAATTGAAACTCAACGTTTGAAGCCTGGCTTTTTTCGATGCACTCAACGCCATGATACGAAGTACGTCGAACCCGCGCTGCGCCCATTTTCGCCAGGTTATCACTCATTTTCCCACCCCGAATTCGCTGTTATTCCTGGCCCTTCTTACCCTGCCAGTTGGCCCACGGGCTATCCGCTGGCAGTTCTTTTTCAGCAGGACTTTCTGTCTCTACAAAATCGATATACAAGTCTTCGACTTCTTTACGCGCCCACGGTGTGCGGCGCAAAAACTTGAGGCTGGATTTCACGCTTGGGTCACTTTTAAAACAATTAATATTGATCCGTTTCGCCAGTTCTTCCCATCCAAAACGCGCGACTAAAGCATTCACAACGGCTTCTAGTGTCATGCCGTGCAGAGGGTCTTTTGATGAGTGGGTCATAATGTGTCCAGTGGGTCGGAATAATTGCGCATACGATAGCAAAATAACGCTCTTTCATCTTTCAAATCGAGAACTTTCCTTCCGCACGCATGGCATGTAGCCTGTCCGGTGCAGACATTCATCAAGAGAATGATAAGGATTTAGTCATGAACAATGCAGTATGGCCCATCGCGCTTGCCCTGTTAACCAGCACTTCGGTACTGGCGGCAGAAACCCAACTCCCTGCCCCGATTAGCGCCTTAGAGAAGCAAGGCTTTGAACTAAAAGGTGAATTTAAAGGTCCGGGCGATCTGCCAGGCTACGTGATGCAATTTCAGGGACAAGGCACCACCGTATTCCTGACGCCTGATAAACAGCACGCGATTATGGGCAATTTAGTGGATGCTGCGGGTAAAAACCTCAGCGACGCACAGGTCGAAAAATGGGTTTATGCCCCGATGGCCAAAGAAATGTGGCAGAAACTCGAGAAAAATCATTGGATAGCGGCAGGTAAATCCGATGCCCCAGTCATTGTTTACGCGTTTGCCGATCCTTACTGCCCGTATTGCACACAGTTTTGGCAAAATGCACAGCCGTGGCTGAAATCTGGCAAGGTGCAGTTACGCGTGTTGATGGTTGGGATGTTACGCCCGGACAGCGGCCAAAAAGCTGCAGCCATTATGATGGCGGATGACCCTGCGAAAACCCTCGCAGACTATGAAAACAGCAAGGGCAAACTGGAGCTGAAAATTCCGGCGACCATCAAACCAGAAATCACCAAAGCGTTAGAAGATAACCTGGCATTGATGGACGAACTGGGCGGTACGGCCACACCTTCTATTTACTACCAGAACAAAGAAGGACGCCTGCAACAGCATCAGGGCTTACCGGACGAAGAAACCATGAAAGTCATTATGGGCGGCGATAAATAATCACCTTTGGGTGACGTTGTAACTTTACAAGGCCAGAACTGGCTTGCAACGTCGCCCAGAGACATAAAACTCCTGTAGTGCTTCCCGCCACTCTTCCAGCGCAAATAACCTCACGTCGGGCAACTGACTTTTCGCTAACAGCGGCCACAGTTCGACAAACCATTGCTGCCATTCCAGCGAATGCGTCACTGCCAGCGTGTCACGCAAATGAAAACGTTGTGGCTTTGCCGCACAACCGCGTGCGTCGTAAGGTTGTCCGCTTAGCAAACCGTAGGAAACGAAATCTGCATCCTGTTTTAGATTGGCTAATAACAGCGTTGCAAGATTTCCACCGACCGCATCAAACACCACGTCGGCCTGTTGCGCGGCCACGCTTATCGACGCATGATCATCAATAATAAGCGACATGATTCCGTTCTGACGCAATAGCGTAATTTGAGTTTCGCTGCGGCAAACACCAAACACTTTTGCTGCGCCCTGAATATTTGCCCACTGCGCCAGTAACCCCGCACAAGACGAGTTTGCCGCCGTAAGCAGAACCGTTTTGCCCTGCACCGGCCATTTTTTTAGCATCACCAGGGCAGCCAGCGGATTGATATACCCTCGCGCGGCCAATAAGTCGGGAATGTCATCGGGAACCGGAACTGCCCACTGCGGTGAACATTCCAGCCAGCGCTGCCATGTTCCATCACCGCGTAACGGCAGAATGCGACGGCCAATGTATTCTGGGTTATCGGCCTCAGTCACGATGCCAACGCCTTCATAACCAACAATTCGCGGCGGCGTAACTCGATGACGATAAGCACCGGTAACGGGAATTAAATCTGAAGGATTGACGGGGACGTAGCACATTTGTACGCGCAACATTCCGCAAGGGCGCGGCGCGAGATCTGATTGTTCGAGGGTGATAACGTGTTCAGGTTGGCCAAATTGCCGAAACCAAAGTGCGGAATTCTGCATAAAAAAATGCCTGCAAGCTAAGTCTGCAGGCACTATATCAAGGTTTGGGTTACCGCAGCCAATGCCGGATGTCACTCGCGCTAATCCGGCCTACGAAAATCAAATTAGCAGTAACGACCCACAGCAGCACGCATGCCCTGGCTCAAAATCACCTGCAAGTCTTCGCTAACTTTTGCCACCAGACCTGGAACCTGAGTCAAATCCTGGCCCCAATGGTCGCTGTCGCTCAGTACCGCTTCAACCAGTTGCTGCTCGGTGATTTGCTTGTCGCCAAGTGACGCCCACAGTTGCTGGTAACGCACCAGCCAGTGTTCATCATCCTGCAGCGGATAAGTTTCGTTGTTACGCTCGCCTTTATAGAAAGCAATGAGCGCAGCCAGAGCGAAAGTCAGACGTGGCGGCAAAGTACCGGACGCCTGCTGGCCTGCCAGCAACTGTGGCAGAATACGGGTGCGGAATTTAGTCATACCGTTGAGCGCGATAGACAGCAACTGGTGCTGAATATACGGGTTCTGGAAACGGCTGGTGACTGCCTGAGCGAAGGAATGCAGTTCGTCACGCGGCAAATCCAGTACCGGAATGATTTCTTCCGCGATGGTTTTTTCCACGAATGCGCAAACTTCCGCATCGTTCATGGACTCACCCACGGTATTCAAACCAGCAAGGTAAGCAACTGGAACTAATGCAGTGTGCGCACCGTTTAGAATCGCAACTTTACGTTCTTTATACGGTTTGATGTCGTCAACAATCAGCACATTCAGCGGGAATTTATCCAGACGCAGTTCTTGCGCCAGCGTTGCTGGACCCTGGATAACAAACAGGTAGAAGTGCTCGGCGGCAGCCAGGAAGCTATCTTTGTAACCCAAAGATTTTTCGATGTCGGCGGCTTCATCACGCGGATAACCGGTCACGATGCGGTCTACCAGCGTAGAACAGAATGTGTTGGCGTCGTTCAGCCATTTAATGAAGGCGGCTGGCAGTTCCCACTCTTGCGCATAACGCAGAACCAGTTCTTGCAGCGCGTCACCGTTGTAGTCGATCAGCTCGCAAGGAATGATCATCCAACCTTTATCGGCAGCGCCGTTGAAGTGGCTGAAACGTTCGAACAGCAAACGCGTCAGTTTTGCCGGGTAGCTTACCGCTGGCGCATCTTCAAATTTATCGCCCGCGTGGTAGCTGATACCCGCTTCTGTGGTGTTGGAGAATACGAAACGCATATCTGGGTTATGCGCCAGTTTCAGGAACTCTTCATACTCCTGATAAACGTTGATTTCTCTGTTTACGGAGCGAATCAGACGCGAGTCACTTACCGCTTCGCCCTGCTCGTTCAGGCCACGGATAACCGTGGTGTATAGCCCATCCTGGGTAGATAACGACGGCGGGAATGCACTGTCAATTGGACGCACAATCACAACACCAGCATTTAAGTCCGTGTGCTCATTGAGCAAATCAACTTGCCAGTCGATGAAAGCACGCAGGAAGTTGCCTTCACCAAACTGGATAATACGTTCAGGGTATTGAGCGCCAGGGAAATCTTGACGATTAAGTGTTTTCACTATTGTTGTTCCTTGGTGAGTACAGGATGAACGACCACAAATATCCTGCCCAAATTATCAGAACTCCACCTAATGAAACCCCGTTTTGATCAAACTAGAGTTGTTATACCAATTATTTTTACAGATGTTTTTGGTAGAACAACTCGATGTCGCCTGCCGCTAACCATTGAAAGCGATTTCTTCAACGCTTGCCGCGCTGGTTTGGTTACGCCCGTTGCGTTTAGACAGATAAAGATATTTGTCGGCTTGCGCCAGTAACGGGTTAAACGTATCGAGCAGCGTTTTGTTTTCAGGCTCTGCCGTGGCAAGACCGATGCTGACGGTTATAAATAGCGTTTGCTGTTGATAACGAAACGCCGTGAGCTCAATGCTCTGACGGATTTTTTCAGCAATGGTGTAGCCTTGTTCTTCCGAATTGGTGCTGCAGACCACAACAAACTCTTCACCGCCCAAACGCGCCACCAGCCCTTCTTCGCCAACCGTTTTTCTAAGCTGTGCGGCAAAAGATCTGAGCACAACGTCACCACATTCGTGGCCGTAACTGTCATTAATGCGTTTGAAATAATCGATATCCAGCAGCATGACGCACAGTTTTTGTTTGGGCAAATGCAACAACGGCACTTTGTTTTTCAACGCTTCATACAGACCTGAGCGGGAATAAACGCCGGTTAGGTAATCGTAATCTGCCCTGAGAGAAGTCTGTTTAATCAGCCGGTTAATGGCATCCACACTCACCGAAACAATCAGCGGGCAAATCGCCATCGTGGCAATTCCCAGGCGTGCGGAGAACATCTCATTCACCACCAGCGGTTGTTGATGGTGAATATCAACTATCGAATTTGCCACCAGCACAATTTCCGTACCGCCGGTTAAAAACGTCAGAAACGCGGTGACCGGCAATGGATAGCGTATCGCACACCAGATAAGCGCAGGCAGTGGAAACGCCAGGCTTCCGGCACCGCCAATGACCACCGATGCCACAACAGAAATGACCACACCGAACAGCGGATAGAGTTTGGATAGATGGAAAGTGGGTATTTTGTCCCACTGCGGCCATTTTGCCATCAGCAGGAACGGCAATATCAACACGCCCGTTGAAAACTGCTCGCTGAACCAGTCAGCGAACAGCGAAAGAAAACTACGATAATCACTCGATGCCCCTAACGAACCCAACGAACCGATTAAAGAGCTCAGAATTGAGGCAATAAGACAAAAATAGAAAAGATTAAAGGCATTAAGCGCCCAATTATTTTCATTTTGCACATGTGAATAACGCAGTAATAACCGCGCGACCGTAATAATAAACACCATATTTGAAAAGTTTATTACCGCCGACTGCAAGCCCCAGTGCGTGGTGAAAGCGTCGTACACCAGCATGGCGCTATAGCTCAGGAAGTAATACACCGGGCGATTCAGATACGGGCAGCGCACAAATACTGCAGCCAGCACGGCGTTCAACGGCCAGAACAGAGACAGTTCGTCAATCAGGCGCAATGACGCGCCAAAAAAGTAAAACAGTGTCGTAATGACAAATATATTAATGGCATTGGTTATATGTTTTTCGGGCGCGAAGAACATAAACCTGATTTGATTAGGCATGCTATTTTAACTCATATTTATGCATGAACGGCTTGATGAAGTAATACAACTGCACGAGTGCAAAAAACGAATTTTAGCTTAGCATATTTTTAAAATATTGAACGGCCAATACGCTGTGCCAGAATCTCCAGTGCCGCAGTGCCTGCCAGCGAGTTCCCCGAGGCATCCAGTTCCGGGCACCAGACCGCAATAGACATCTCATGCGGAACAATAGCAACAATTCCGCCGCCTACTCCCGATTTACCCGGCATCCCTACCCGATAGGCAAATTCACCTGCGCCATCATACATTCCGCTAGTCACCATCAAGGCATTAATCTGCCGGACTTGTTGTGCCGTAATAATGGGTTCATCAAGATGTAATGCCCGCCCCTGGTTGGCCAGAAATAAGAAGGTTTTTGACAGTTCAAGGCAGCTCATTTTCAGCGCGCAATAATGGAAGTAATTCTGTAAGACAGTAATCACATCGTTCTCAAAATTGCCGAATGATTTCATAAGCCAGGCAATTGCCGCATTACGTGCAGAGTGCTCAAACTCAGATTTTGCGACGCGCGCGTCATAAGCCAGATCGGGTTGCTCCGCCAATACACGCACCACTTCTAACATGCGTTGTTTAGGGGCGCTCAGCCGGGTTTGCAACATATCGCAAACTACCAGTGCTCCGGCATTAATAAACGGGTTACGCGGTTTGCCTTGTTCGAGTTCCAACTGGAGTAAGGAATTGAAAGGTTGCCCGGACGGTTCTTTGCCGACTCGCTGCCAGATTTCATGTTCTTCGTAACGCGCCATAGCAAGCGTCAGACTAAGCACTTTGGAGATTGACTGAATAGAAAAGCGCTCTGTCGCATCGCCAGCACTGAAGACTTCGCCATCGACAGTACATACCGAAATCCCAAGTTTATTACCTGGAATTTCCGCCAGCGCAGGAATGTAATCCGCCACTTTACCGCGGCCAATGAGTGGCCGTACCTGAGTGAGAATATCTTCTAATAATTGATTATCTAACTGACCTGGCACTGCAAACTCCTGATGAGCGAATTAAGCGCGAAGGAGTATACCAGATAAAACAGAGGCTAAGGCGCATGTAGTAGCCATCTTAGCCTCACTCCAACATTCAGGAGTACTTACGACTAGCCTCTCGTTCTGCTTTAGCTCTTCTAACCAACAGCCACACACGAACGGTTCGAATGGCCGCACTACGGGCAGCGGTTGTCGAATTATCAATTTCGCCTGGTTCACAATGTGCGCAGGTTTCCTCTTTCTTCCTGCCCCCACCGTTTAACGCAAGGTTGGCAATAATCGCGACTGCCGTACCAATGGTGATACCGCTATGCAAAAACATCCCTATTTCGTTGGGCAAATTCTGGAAAAGTTGTGGAACCAACACGGGCAGTAAACCAATACTTAGCGTCAAGGCAACAACCATTCCGTTATTATTATTACGATAATCAACAAGCCCAAGTGTACGAATCCCGGCTACGGCCACCATACCAAACATCACAATACCCGCCCCGCCCAACACCGGTTTCGGTACCGCAACAACCAGAGCGGCAAGCCCAGGAAACAGGCCCATGACAATCAAAATGCAACCCGCCACACCCACGATAAAGCGGCTACGTATCCCTGTCATACTCACCAGCCCCACGTTTTGTGCAAATGCCGCGTAGGGGAACATATTGAAAACCCCGGCGACAAGTGTTGCGGCTCCGGTGGCAAACAGCCCACGTTTCAGTACGTCTTTATCTGCATGGCGGCCCACGATTTCCCCCATCGCCATCATTGATGACATGGTTTCAACCATGACCACAATCATCACCATCGACAGTAATACCGCAGGCACAAGATGAAATTCAGGCGTGGCAAAACGCATGACTTTAGGGAAAGTAAACCAGCCCACGTCCTGTAATGAACCAATGGTTAGCTTACCCTGAAAGGAATACACCAGCGTGCCAATGATAATCCCCAGCAGCACGGCCAGATTCTTCAACATACCGGTGGAAAAGGTGTAAATCACAAGAATAACGATGAGCGTGAAGCAGGCCATGACCAACGAACTCAGACTACCAAAGTCGGCTGCCTGGCTGTTCCCACCGCCAATCCATCCCCCTGCAACGGGGAGAATGGATAACCCAATAAGGGTCACAATCGTCCCCATCACCACTTTGGGAAAGAACCGGACAAGCCTGCTTATCCAGGGCGCGCAAATCAGGGTGAAAATACCTGCAACAATGACTGCACCTGAAATACCGGCAATGCCATATTGTTGGCCAATCAGCCCTAAGGGGATCAATGCTGCAAAGGTACACCCCTGCACAATGGGCAGGCGGCTACCAATCCACTTACCAATGCCTATCGATTGCAAAATCGTGCCGCACCCGCAGATAAAGAGGTCGGTACTGATTAGCAAAATGATCTGTGCATCGGTAAACCCAACGGCCTTGCCGATAATCAGCGGTACGGCAATTGCACCTGCATACATCACAAGCACATGCTGGAAACCGTAAATAATCATTAATCCGAGGGGCAAAATCTCATCAACAGGCTCGACGGGCCGCGAGGCGGCCCCATGTAGTGTTGTGCTGCTCATGACAAACTCTCCTGTTTATAGAGCGTCCATTCTTGCCCACAGTTTCCGCGCACTTTGTTGAGCTTCGCGGTACAGATTCTCAACGGCTTGCGGGAAGGCTTTATTTTCATAAACCATATTGCCGCCCACCATTACGCTGTCGACATGGCTGCTGTTAATGGCGAAGGCAAAATGCCCTGCGAGATTTTCAGCCTGCAACGGCGTTGGCGGAATGTAGTCAAGAATAGTGAGATCGGCCTGATAGCCCGCAGCCAGCGTCCCAAAGCGAGCATTGAAATTCTCTTCGAGGATGTTATTTCCCTGCTGCAACATGTTGAGGAAACCGTCTGGCCACAACGGGCCACCTGCATCGCGGTGCTTAAAGTAGGCAAACTTCAGCTCTTCAAACATATCCGCTCCAATACCATCGGTACCCAGCGCGACACGTTTAAGTGCGGTGAGCTGTTGGTTATAACCGACGTGGTTGTTCATGTTTGAACGTGCATTATGTGCAAGCGTGACACCACGCTGATTAATGACCACAACTTCGGCATCGCTGAGATACAACCCGTGGGCAATCAGGGTTTTCTGGCTTATCAACCCTGCATTATCCAGGCGTACAACCGGATCGGTGCCATATTTGTCGTGGCTATGAGAAACGTCGTAACTGTCTTCTGCAACATGAATGTGAAGCCCGCGCCCTGTTATCTCAAGGGCATCTTTAAGCAGATGTAACCCTTCATCTGGCAACGTAAACGGTGCGTGAGCACCGATGTGCGCTTCCACCAGATAAGTTGACCCTGCTGCTTTCTCTTTATCGATAAGCTGTGCAAAGGCGACGTTCTCTTCAATGCCTTTTTCCAGTTCAGCCAGCCCACCGTTGCGATCGGTGGTTTCGTAGCAGGTCATGCCGCGCAACCCTGCTTCAAGGAAGCCCTTGCGCAGGATATTTAACGAGCCTTTGATATAAGAAGGTGATGCATGGTGATCGATAACCGCGCTGCAACCATGGCGAATCGCTTCTAATGAACAAATCACACCACTGTAATAAAGCGACTCTTCATCCAGCGCACGATCCAGCCGCCACCACAGGTTTTTTAGCGTAGAGATAAAGTCTGGGCATGGCGCAATAGACGCCATAATTCCCCGAGACAGGCCAGAATAGAAATGGTTATGCGCACAAACCAAACCCGGCATCACAATGCGCCCGCGCATCTCTTTGCATACGGCCTGCGGGTATTTGGCAGACAGATTGCCACCAACTTCAATGATGGTGCTTCCATCAACGACGATATCTACGTTTTCCCGAACGCTTGCAGGTGAAAACTGGACCGCCGTTGCATTTTTCAAAATTAGCATGATTATTCCTCAACGCTGCCCAGCAGGTAGCTGTGATGTTGTGTTACGTGGGAGATAATGGCGCACACTTCTGCCAGTTCATCCGGTACATTGCTTAGCTTCCCGTCCGGTTCAACGGCAATATTCCAGACCTGTTGCTGATGGCGAATAAGGCATTGATTGCTTTGCCACCAGAAGCCCGGATTGGTGCTATTAACGAAGTCTTTTTCGAGGCTAAAGATGGTGAATTTGTCTTTGTAAGGTTTGCCCTGCCACGGGCAGAATTGTGCGCAGTTACCGCATTCGTTGCAGTACGCATCCAGATGAAGGGTTTGATAACGGTCTTTAAAGCCAGGTACTGCCAGCGAGATGTTGGCGCGGTTAGGGCAAACATCAACACATTTTGCGCAGACATAATTGCACTCAAGGCAACGTTCCGCCTCCTGCCGTGCGAAGGCATCACCCGCATCAGCTTTCAGTTGTTGAACAGCAATACGCCCTTTACGTGCATAAGTGGCAATAGGATCGTTATTTAGCCAGCGCTTATCGCCTTTATCTGAACGGATATTTTCGCGAGAAAGAATGGTATCAGTTGCTTTCCTGGCTCCTGCAATTGCAGCAACGATAGACGACGGGCCACTTTGCACATCACCAATCAGGAACACGCCAGGATTTTTGGTTTCCAGCGTTTGCGAACAAATATCTGGGTACCCTTGCGCATCTAAAGGCACGCCCATTCGGGACAACAGCGCATAGTTCGGACTTTCGCCGACGGCAGAAATCAGTGAATCAATGGACAAGGTTTCAGTTTTTTCAGTGGCAACCGGTTTACGACGCCCCTGAGCATCCGGCTCGCCTAGCTCCATCACCCGAACCAGAAGCTTTCCGTCAATGTCGAACTGTTCTGGGTTAGCCAGAAAACGGAACTTAACCCCATCGAGTTCTGCTTCTTCCACTTCTTCAGGCCAGGCTGGCATTTCGTTTTTACTGCGGCGGTAAATGATGGTTGCAGATTCCACGCCGGAAACACGCAAAGCCGCTCTTGCACAGTCCATTGCCGTATTCCCGGCGCCGACCACGGCAACATGCCGCCCAGGATTTACTGCTTCACCACGGTTGAATGCGCGCAGGAAGTCAAAGGATTTATGAACGTTACGGTTATCTCCGGCTAAAGATATGCCGCTATTACTTTCAGCGCCGATACCAATGCAAACATAGTGGAAGCCTTTCTCTTTGAGTTTTTCAACCGTCAGATTCGGGTCGCAATTGAAGACAAACTTAACACCGTGAGCAGCAACAAAATCAATGTCATGGCGTATTTTTTCTTCCGGAATACGGAATTGCGGAACGATATTACGCACCACGCCACCAGCATCGGCTTCACGTTCAAATAGCGTCACCTGGTGCCCCGCCCTGGCGAGGAAGTAACCCGCTGCAAGCCCTGCTGGCCCGGCACCAATCACCGCTACCGGATGTCTTACACCGGACCCAGCAGGCTTGTGCCAGCGTGTGCGGTATTCAGCGGACCCTTTCGCGACAACTAAATCTTTAATAGCGCGAATATTCAGTGAGTTTTCATAATCAAGGCGGGTGCAATTGTACTGGCATTGATGGTCGCAAATATGGCCAGTAATCGCAGGTAACGCATTGCGCTGATAGATTAACTCCAGCGCATCGGCATAGCGCCCTTCGCCCGCTAAACGCAGATATTCTGGTATGTCTTGCTTAATGGCGCAGGCCGTAACACAAGGTGCAACGTAACAGTTGGTTAACGGAAGTGGGCCACCAGCATCAATGGTATCTTTGCTTTTCCACTCTTTCTGCGTCCAGTTTTGCGTCAATGCCGCGTCTGCGAGCTTATCCAGACGTGCCACGTCGACTGATTTTTGTTCCCACCCCTGCGCTGTAGCCAGAACACTGGCACACTGCGCAAGTCGCATATAACCGCCGGGTTTAAGCAGATCGGTCGCCATGGTGATCGGGTGAATACCGGTGGCAAAAATATCGGCAATATTAAACTGGCTGGCACCGCCAGAATAAGAAATGGCCAGTTCACCGCCAAATTCACGAGAGAGTAGCGCCGCAACGTTTATCGACAACGGGTACAGCGCGCGCCCGGACATATACATTTCTTCGCCCGGCAGACGGCCTTTATGGTTGATGGTGCCAAGCGTGTTAGTCAGTTTAACGCCAAATTCACGTCCAACCGTTTTCCCCTGCGCAATCAAGCGTTGCAACATTTCCAGAGCGCGATCGAGTTTGAGATCGTGAGCAAACGACTCTTCTTTTAACCCAATATAATCAAATCCACAGCTATCAAGAATGGCACGAACTTTTGCATAACCTAATAATGTCGGATTAAGTTTTACAAAAGTGTGCAGTTTCTTTTCGGTGAGCATATAACTGCAAATAGACTCAATTTCTTGAGGTGGGCAACCGTGCATAGTAGAAAGCGTTACGCCTTTTACCATGGTGTTAGAAATACGCTCAGGTAAAGTGGCTAACGTTTTTTGTCTTGCACCTAAACCCATTAATGAAATGAATGAGTCACGCGAGATAAAAGTTTTTAATTGTTGGCGATAAGCCGCGAATTTTGGATTGGAAGTGGCGTCCATCATCTCATTGATGAATTTCTGCATAGGAGGTTGTTTAATTCCCTCTAGGTTATACCCCACACTCATATTAAATATAAATGATCGGCCACCTTGCGTATGACGTGGTGTGAAAATCTCTTCCAGTAACCATAATGCAAACCAGGCTTTAGCGTATTCATCCCAGGCTTTAAGCAGCGTAAATTCTGTTGACCACTCGGTATTAAACGCTTCGTCTTCCGCATCAATACACGGTTTCTCAAGCTCAAGCCTGTCAAGGATTTGCACCGTTTTGAGTTCGATAAAACTCCCGCCGGTTAGCCAGGAAGTGATAATGTTTTGAGCCAGTTGCGTATGTGGCCCGGCCGCTGGGCCAACGGGGGTATCACAAGTTTCACCAAAAATGGTTAACTGCTTACCCGGATTTCGCGGATAAAATTCCGTTTCAGGAATGCCAAAAATAGAGCGATTCTCTTCATACTCAGCAAACATTCTGTTCAGAAGTTCACCAAATGGAATCGGGCGCATAATATCACTCATCAGTCATTGCTCCTTAAATGGTAAATATCCCGCCTCGTTGGCGGCTTTTATTCACTACAGAAGCAACAACTGCGCCACACCGAGAATTGAATCAGAGCCAATTCATAATATGTGAAGGTGATCGCATGTTTAAGTTAATATCTTTCTTTTTGATTCCTGCCTTTTTTACTTCTCGGTGTGTTATTTTCAAATTAATAAATATATTCTCGGAATGAGAAATAAAAACGAGTGCAATCCAGTCAGAATCGGGCTTCCCATCAGGGCACAATTCTTGCATCGGTAAAGACAGTAAAATCCTAATTACAGGAGTTGTTATGGCAATTTTTCAGATTGCGAACCGCTGTGAAACTGAAAACAAGAGCTTTGCACTGATTCATATTATTGAATGCAGGGGATCAACCCCCCGCCATTCGGCCAGTATGATAGTGACGGAAACGGGTGAAGCTGGCGGAACTATTGGTGGTGGAATGATGGAACGGCTGGTTTTAGAAAAAGCGCACGAAGCATTACGAAACAACGAATCTCAACTTTTCCACGGACGAATGGCGCAGCAAGGGGAACATGCTGTAGGTTCTGATTGTGGCGGTGCCATGACCGTACATATTGCGGTTTACCCTAAGCGCCCAACGTTGGTATTAGTAGGTGCAGGCCATGTAAACCGTGCCATTGCTCAAGCAGCCGTTCCCCTCAAATTTGATATTCACATTTTGGATACCTGGAAAGAAAATCTTGAACACACCGAACTCCCCGCATGCTGCCATCGTTGGCATGGCGAAACATTTACTCAGTTAATAGCCGACTTACCCCTGGATGAACAAAGCCTGGTAATCATCGCTACCAATCATCAGGACAAAGAATCGCTTCGCGCGCTATTACCCCGCCCTAAGCGCTTTTTAGGCCTGTTAGCGAGCCGTCGAAAAGTTCACCATTTTAAGCAGCAGCTCATGCAAGATGGGGTTTCAGAAAACCAGCTTGCTTGTATTCACTCCCCTGTGGGGCTGGATATTGGTGCTGAAACACCGGAGGAAATTGCGATAAGTATCCTGGCAGAGCTGTTATTGATTTTGAAAGGCGCGAAAGGAGCCAAAAACTGTGAAAAAACTTCCGTGGCTCAGAGTGAAGAAAAAGAAATGGCGGTAATAACCGCCATATAGCAAAAAATCAAAGGTTACGTAGACGGGTGCCGGTTATGCCGGCAATTCCTTCACTGGCCTTTTCGAGCAAGGTAATCAGCGTTTCACGTCCTGGAGCTGACGAAGAAAAATGCATCGCAGCTTCTACTTTTGGCAGCATAGAGCCTTTTGCAAACTGATTCTCGCCAATATAACGCTTTGCATCATCAACCGTCATGGTATCCAGCCATTGCTGGTTAGGCTGGTTGAAGTTAATTGCCACTTTTTCTACCGCAGTCAGAATGATCAGCATATCCGCATTAATCATCTCTGCTAATACCGCACTCGCCCAATCCTTATCGATAACGGCGCTGGCTCCTTTAAGATGGTTACCCTGGCTGATGACCGGAATACCGCCGCCGCCAACGGTAATCACAATTTGCCCAGCTTTGAGCAGTGCCCGGACCGACTCTTTTTCAATAATATCTTTAGGTTTTGGTGAAGCAACAACACGACGCCAGCCGCGCCCGGAGTCTTCTCTTACAGCAACGCCCTGCGCCACTAATTTCTCTGCTTCACTTTTCGACAAGAAGGAACCAATCGGTTTGCTCGGTTCAATAAACGCAGGGTCGTGTTTATCTACCAGCACTTGTGTGACCAGCGTTGTCACCGGTTTATGGATTCCTCGATTAAGCAATTCTTCGCGCAGTGCGTTCTGTAGGTCGTAGCCGATATAACCCTGACTCAACGCCACACACACCGACATCGGCAGCATTTGCCCCTGCTGCATAAAGGCAGCAGCCTCGAACGCCTGATGGATCATCCCCACCTGTGGGCCATTTCCATGAGTGATGACCAATTCATGACCTTCAGCAATCAAATCGACAATAGCTTTTGCCGTGGATTTTACGGCACTCATCTGCTGCTGGAGATCCTCACCGAGAGCATTTCCGCCCAGTGCCAGCACAATTCTTTTCTTCATGAAATATCCCTTGTAGTAAATGGTTTCCGATGTAAAAAACGGCCATGCCCCGCTTGCCCTGTAAACACACCATCGCGCCAGACAACCTCACCACGTGACAACGTCACCACGGGCAATCCGCGCAATGCCATACCTTCATACGGTGAGTAATCAACGTTATCGTGCAGCATGTCATGGCGGACAATGCCTGTTTTATGGGGTGAAAAGAGAACGATGTCAGCGTCTGCGCCTTCCTGGAGTGAACCTTTCTGAGGCCATAAGCCGAACAGTTTTGCTGGGTTACTGCTGGTCAATTCGACAAAACGCGATGCTGTAATTCGCCCAGTTGCAACGGCGGAACTAAACAGTAAGGCCATACGATTTTCCACGCCTGGCAGCCCGTTAGGACAGCGCGTGAACTTGCCGCCAGAGAGTTCTACCCGTTGGGTTAGTGGGAATGTGCAATGGTCGGTGGCCACAGTATCAATTGACCCGTCATCGATGCCTTCCCACAACTGTTTTTGCTGCGCTTTGTCGCGAAGTGGTGGGCTCAGAATGAATTTCAGTGCGTCGGGCTGTTCATAACAACTTTCGTCAAGCAGCAAATATTGTGGGCAGGTTTCAACCCAGACCGGCTGCCCTTGCTGTTTCGCAACACGCACAAGTTCAAGACCCGTTCCGTTAGAAAGATGCACGATATAAAGCGGTGCGTTATCGGCCAGTTGAGCGAGATGAATCACACGCGAAATAGCTTCCGCTTCGCAGGCTACGGGCCTGCTGCGAGCATGCCAAACCGGGGCTGTTTTCTCTTCTCGCACAAACTGTTCGATGCGAAGCCGAATGGCGGCGTCGTTTTCCGGATGAACCGTTATTAGCGCACCCGCACGCTTTAGCGCAGAAAAAGCTTTGAGAATTGCCGCATCATCAAGTTTGTATTGATAAGTAAGATAAATTTTAAAACTGCTGATGCCCTCCTGTTCAACCATTGAGGCCATCTCATTTAATATCTGTTCGTCTATATGCTGAATGACACCGTGAAAACTGTAGTCAATGACAGCCTTTTCCTTCGCGTACTCATGGTACTTCTGTAGTTGGTAATGCAGGCTACAACCCTTCGGGCCAAAGCCCATATGGTCGATGATGGTTGTTGTGCCGCCACAAGCCGCAGCACGAGTGCCGGTATAAAAATCATCGCAGCTACGAGCTAAACCGACATCAATATTGAAATGAGTGTGGACATCAATGCCACCAGGCATAATCAGGCAACCAGAAGCATTAATAATTTCTGTTTCGCTGTCCGGAGATATACCGCATTCACGTCTGGTGATTTTCCCGTTCTCGATAAGCAAATCCTGACGGTATTCGCCCCACTCATCGACAACGGTACCGCCCTGGATTAAGCGCTTCATCTTTATCCCTGCCGTGTTTTTCGTTTGTAAAAGGCGGGTGAAAGTGTCTCACCCGCAAAACAACGACTGTTGATTAAGCCTTGCGTTCAGCCAGGTAAATCAATGGGATGGCGGCATACATAGCTGCGCAAGTTACCAAGTGAGCTTTCCAGGTTTTTTCATTTGGTGCGTGAGCTTCCGGTTCTTTACCCGGCCCAAAACCAATTACTGGAATACCGTGACGCCCCATGATGGAGACACCATTAGTGGAGAACGTCCACTTATCAACGACAGGATCTTTGTGGAACAGCCCCTGGAATGCCTGGCTCAGCGTTTTGACCGTGATGTGGTCTTCTTCCACTTTCCAGGTTGGGAAGTAACATTCAGTTGGATATACCAGCCCCGTCCACGCCGGACGTTCGTAGTTGTACATGCTGACTTCGGCATTTACGGCTTTGACGGCAGGCAGTGAGCGGATCTCTTCAAGCGCCCCTTCCCAGGTTTCGCCCCAGGTCAGGCGGCGGTCAATAGAAACAGCGCAGCTATCAGCAACGGCACAACGGCTTGGCGAGGTGAAGAAAATTTCTGAAACGGTGAGCGTACCTTTCCCCAGGAAGTCATCGTGCTTGAGATGATTATTCAGCTCTTTCAGCTCACCAAGGATTGGCCCCATTTTGAAAATGGCGTTGTCACCACGTTCAGGTGCTGAGCCATGGCAACTAACACCCTGCACATCAACACGAATTTCCATGCGTCCACGTTGGCCGCGATAGATCTGGCAGTCCGTCGGTTCGGTGCTGACAACAAATTCAGGGCGAATTTTCGACTGCTCAATAATGTACTGCCAGCACAGGCCATCGCAGTCTTCTTCCTGAACGGTACCTGTAACCAGCAGGGTATAATCGCCTTCCAGGCCTAAATCTTTGATGATTTTACCGGCATAGACCATGGATGCCATTCCACCTTCCTGGTCCGACGAACCACGCCCGCCAATGATTTCGTCGTCTTCCATACCTTTGTATGGGTCAAAATCCCAGTTTTTGATGTTGCCGATACCCACGGTATCGATGTGCGCATCCATAGCAATTAAGTGTGGGCCATGACCGATGTAGCCAAGAATGTTGCCCATCGGATCGATTTCAACTTTATCGAATCCGACTTTTTCCATCTCTTCTTTAATACGGTGTACGACACGTTTTTCATCGCAGCTTTCGCTGGGGATCGCGATCATATCGCGCAAGAAGCGGGTCATGTCTGCTTTGTAGCTTTCGGCTTTAGCAACAATCTCGTTGAATGGAATCTTAGTCATTGTGATGCTCCTGATTATTACATCCTGAAATACTGTGTTTTCCTTCCCAAACGACTTCTCGATAGTGCTGAACGTCGGTATCCCCTTCGGTGCTAATCAGTAGAATGCGGGAATGTTCGTTCAGGCCGAGTTGTTGCATGAGGTCTTGTTTTTGCGGGTGGAACATGACAGCAGCCAGCACGCCCATCGTCACGGCACCAGATTCACCGGATATAACGGCCGCATCACCTTGTAACGGGTTGCCCAGAACGCGCATACCTAAGGCTGCAACTCGGTCGTCACAAGAGATAAATTTATGCGCGCAGTTACGCAGTAATGGCCACCCCAGCGGATTCGGTTCACCGCACGCAAGCCCTGCCATAATGGTATTCATCTCTCCACCGACTGCGGTCATTTTCCCGCTGGTACCAGAGCGATAAATACAGTCAGCGCGGTCAGGCTCAACAATCACACTCTGTAGTGATTTGGCACCGTAAACATCAACGAGGTAACCCAGCACGCCAGCGGCCATTGCCCCCACACCCGCCTGTAGAAAGACATGCGTGGGAACTTCTGACATTTGCTCGACGGCTTCGACGGCAAGCGTTGCGTAGCCTTGCATGATCCAGGTTGGGATTTCGGTATAACCTTCCCACGCGGTGTCCTGCACAACTTCCCAACCGTGATCAGCCGCAGTGCGCATCGTCAAACGCACCGTGTCGTCATAGTTCATGTCAGTGACAATGCATTCAGCGCCCAGGCGGGTGATGTGATCAACACGCTCCTGAGAAGATCCCTTCGGCATGTAAATCACTGCATTTTGGCCGAGTTCTTTTGCCGCCCATGCCACACCACGCCCGTGGTTACCATCGGTGGTTGTGGCAAACGTCATTTTTTCGCGGGCAGAGTTGCGGCACTGTTCAAATGAAAAGTGGTTTATATCTAGCTGGTATTTCTCACAATACAGACGCGCTATTGCATAAGCGCCGCCCAGCATTTTGAAGGCATTAAGCCCAAAGCGCTGAGATTCATCTTTCACCCATACCTGCTTAACACCCAACGCTTTAGCAAAAGCGTTAAGTGAATACAGCGGTGTAGGTTTATAACCAGGTAACTGCTGATGAAAAGCCCGTGCTTTTTCCGCATGTTCACGGGAAAAAAGGGCCATTCCCTCGCCATTAAACCAGGCGTTATCAGCAATGTTCATCGGAATCGAAAACCGGGACATCACATACTCCTTGCAGGCGTCGCCCGTCTCCAGGCGACGGATAATTTATTTGATTCGAGGTTGTGCTTCGCGCAGCAGTTGAGCCAGGACATCGCCCGGACGGGCGTATTTACGGGCAAGGATCATGGCGGCAATGATGTATGGCTTCCAGCTTGCCTCTTTGTAGGTGGCAATGCGGTAGCGTTCAAACACGCTGTCTTCAACTTCCCCTGCTTCGCAGGAAACGCCGGTGATGTCCGCAGGCAGGCAGTGCATGTACAGGGCTTTGCCATCCTTCGTCCGCTTCATCATCTCTTCGGTGCAGTGCCAGTTTTTGTGCAACGCATTTTGATTCAGACAGGATTTTTCCAGGTCTTTGAGCCCTTTTTCGTCGTTTTGATACAGCAGTTCGGTGCGGGTTTGCATAACCTGCCATGGTGCCCAGGATTTCGGATAAACAATGTCCGCGCCGGTAAACGCTTCTTCCATCGAACTGACCTGACGGAAACTACCGCCGCTCTGGCTGGCATTCGCACGTGCTACATCCAGCACGTCTGGGATCAAGTCGTAACCTTCCGGGTGTGCCAGGGTAACGTCCATACCAAAGCGAGTCATCAAACCGATAATCCCTTGCGGTACCGACAGCGGCTTGCCATAACTTGGTGAATAGGCCCATGTCATGGCGATTTTTTTGCCTTTGAGCTTATCCAACCCGCCGAAATGCTCTTTCAGCCAGGCAAGATCCGCCATCGATTGTGTTGGGTGGTCAATATCACACTGAAGGTTAATTAATGCCGGGCGTTGCGGCAGAACGCCATGCGCGAACCCATCATCAAGCGCGGCCCCTACTTCGCGCATATAGGCATTCCCTGCCCCCAGATACATGTCGTCGCGGATACCAATAGCGTCAGCACAAAACGAGATCATATTGGCGGTTTCACGCACCGTTTCCCCGTGCGCGATTTGAGATTTACCTTCATCCAAATCTTGTTGCCCCAGGCCAAGAAGATTCAATGCTGATGCATAGGAAAAACGTGTGCGGGTTGAGTTATCACGGAAAACGGAGATGCCTAATCCATTGTTAAATACGTTTGTCGCAACGTTTTCTGCACGCATCATTTTCAATGCTTCGGCAATGCCAAGCACTTGCTGCAGCTCGCTTTGGCTCTGCTCCCAGGTAAGAAGGAAATCTTTACTGTGCAAATCTGACGGTAATTTATTTAGTGTTTCAATTAGTCCTGCAATTGAATTCATGACAATTAACCTCTGTGATTGAAAATATGTCGTGTATTTCCACGCTCCATGACAATTAGGTATATAGATAACAACTTTCGTGCCAACCCATGAAATGGGTGTGCAGATTTGAAATTTATGTGAGGGTGATCGAGTTTTATTATGCAAATAGAAGAAACAGAGGTTTCATTGATAATGCATCAAGCTTGTTGTCGAAGGTTGTGATGAATTAGTGGCGTACTGTTGACATAACACGCCAGGAAAGTAGATCCAAAATGATAAATAAAGAATAAATTCTCGATTTGATACTTCAGATAGCGCAGGTTGCCTGGGCAGGTATAAAAATGGACTGACTCCCAGGTTTGAAATCAACATCATTTCGTAATGTGCAGGTATTTTGCCTATGTCAAAGAAATCCACGGTCGACACCGCCACCGGGACATTAATGAGAGTACAGGCCACGGTTGCTCATTTTACCCAGTTATTACATCGTGTTTTGCATCTTGAGGTCGAAGTAGTCGATAACCAGTATGTTCGTGTTGCAGGTACGGGTATATACAGCAAAAATCTGGGACAGGTTCCCGAAACCAATAATCGACTACTACGTTATGTTATTGAAGAAAAGAAAGAAAAGGTCGTTTTACAATCACGCCTGGACCCATTGTGCAAAGAGTGCAACGGCCGGGAATGTTGTCATGAACTCGCATTTATTGGTGTTCCTGTGCTTCATGAGGACAACTGCCTCGGGGTGATTAGTCTCATCGCAACGACCCAGGAGCAATACGCACAACTGTGTGATAATAGCTTGATGTTTATACAATATATTAAGCATATCTCCTCGCTGGTCATTAACAATCTGACAAAGCACACAAACTCTAGCGTGCGCGATACACAATTATTTTCACGTCTGATGTCAGCGATGGATCAAGGCGTTATGGTGCTGGATGAACTAAACCAGGTATTGTTGTGCAATGATATTGCATCAAAGTTGCTCTCCATTGAGGGAAGCCAACTCACCGGCCAGATAATCGACTTACAACCACTTACCTACTCAACCACAACTGAAAATAGCTATATTCAGTATTTGCTACAGTTTAAAAATTTTATAAAAACAATAACTTGCCAGCTTCACCTGGTTGATAACCATCGTTTAGTTTTGTTTGCTTTTCACCAGTCTCATTTAAATGATGCGGCAACGGTGCACAGTGATGAAGTTAAAATTGAACAAGTAATTGGTGATTCACCTCAAATGCTGGCAGTTAAGCGTCTGATAACGCAGGTTGCCAGCAGCCCATCCAGTATTATGATTACCGGCGAGAGCGGGAGTGGTAAAGAAGTGGTGGCCCGAGCGATTCATCGCCTCAGCTCGCGTCATTCAAGTCCGTTCATCGCTATCAATTGCGCAGCTATTCCAGAAAATCTTCTCGAAAGTGAGCTTTTCGGTTATACCAAAGGCGCATTTACAGGTGCTGCACCAGGCGGAAAAACGGGGCTTATACAGTCAGCTCAAGGGGGGACGTTATTCCTGGATGAAATCGGTGATATGCCGCTTATTTTACAAGCCAAATTGCTCCGAGTTCTGGAAACACGCGAGCTGCAACCGGTTGGTGCCAATCACAGTATAAAGATAGATATTCGTGTTATTTCTGCGACCAACCAAAAGCTGGACAAAAAAATTCAGGATGGCCAATTTCGCGAAGATCTCTTTTATCGTCTTAATGTTATTCCGATCCCGCTACCGCCATTGCGTGAACGCTGTGGCGATATTGAACACTTGATGCATTTCTTTTTGAACTTACATACGCAACGTATTGGAAAAGCTTATCCCGGCGTCAGTGACGATGTTATTTTTGCTTTTCAGCAATACAGTTGGCCAGGTAATGTTCGTGAACTAAGCAACTTAATTGAGTATCTCGTGAATATTGTTCCTACGGGCTCTATTATTGACCGTGCGATGTTGCCACCTTCTTTTCATTCATGTCCGGTGATCTTGCCTACGGCAACCAGGAAAAATACCGCCAGTAATGGGGCGAACCTGAAATCCATAGAAAGAACGTTGATCGAAGAAGCGTTAATTCGCCAGACAAACAAACGGTTAATTGCTGAGGAACTGGGTATTGGTGTTGCCACTTTATACCGAAAAATTAAGAAATATGGTCTGGAATCCCTGGAGGCGAATAGCAGTGGTCTGTAAGCCATTGGCCTTTTCCCCGAGGAACGGAGCATAATTCAAGATATTGATCCGGTGTATCCACATCTTCGTGGATTGCCGGTTCTTCCACTTGTACACCCTTGCGACCAAAATCTTGCATCAACGGTTTTAACATTCCACTCGACGGTGCAGCCAGTATAATTCTTCGCATATCCCCCGGTAGCAGCGCAGGATGCCCTCGATAGTTGGCAAACTCAGGTACACAACACGCCGGGCCTCTGGCCTCCCATAGCCGAGCATAAACCTGAGCATTAACAGTTGGCATGTCCCCCAACGCCAGGAAGAAGTACTCCCCACGAGTTTGCATCACGCCACATCGCACAGATGAAAACATGCCATCCCGATAATCTGGGTTATAAGCCAATGTCACTGACGGATGTGAACCGTAGCGGACATGTAATTCCTCCGCCCGATATCCAGTTACCAAAATTACACGCTGGCAAAAACCCAGAGCGTGTTCGATCGCGCTGTCCAGTACCGTGCTCTCTTCCCACGGCAGCATCATTTTCCATGCTCCCATTCTGCTGGAAAGCCCTGCGGCCAGCATGATGCACTCGGGTTGACATTCCATTGATAACGCTCCTGAAAAAAAAGGCCCCAGCTGCGGGGCCAATGAGTTACTCAACTGATTTTAGAACGGCTTTAATGGACGTAATTATTGGGTGGTAACCCGTACAGCGACAGAGATTTCCTTCAAGCGCTTCACTGATTTCATCTTCCGAAGGATGAGGATTATTGTCGAGCAATGCCTTACTACTCATTAAAACACCTGGTGTGCAATAGCCACATTGCGTGCCACCATGACGGACGAAAGCATTTTGCAGTTTTAGCCCAACAGGGTCGCGATGTAGCGCTTCAACTGTTGATACCTCAGCCCCCTGACACTGCACCGCCAATATCAGACATGAACAAACCGCTTTACCATCCATGATCACGGTACAGGCGCCGCACTCCCCAACCGAGCACCCTTCTTTTGTGCCGGTCAGCCGTAAATCTTCACGCAGAAAGTCCACCAGACGACGATTATCACTGACCTCACGGCTTATGCGAATCCCATTAACTTTTAACTCTATTGTTTTCATTTTTCTCACCTGTTCACTTTCCAGCGTTCAACACATCGCCCAACATCTGGCGGAACATGTCGAGATAGACGGGCATTTTATAAGGAGCAGACCAACGATTTCCGATGGCCGCTTCCATTTTGTGGTTAAGCTCGAGTGCAGCCTCTTCGATACTGGCCACCGACAGCACTTTTCCCATCAGACAGGTTTCAATGTCATACAACCGCTGCGGTTTACTAAAGAGCGCACCATCAACAAGGCGACAGAACGTTAATTTACCGTCCTTCGAGAGGCTAAATTGGCCAGTCAAACTCTGACGCGTGATGTTCAACGCGTTACGACGGCCTAATTGCAGGTAACGATGTTGCTGAACTTCAGTTTGAGGCCCAGGAATGAGCACACGGGTGAGCATCTCGCCTGCTTTCAGGCTGGTTCTATAGCCCGCTTCAATGAAGTGGCTCAGCGGCAGATAACGCACACCTGATGCAGATTGCAGTTCGACTTCAGCATCCAGAATAATCAGCGGTGGAACGGAGTCTGCACAAGGCGCAGCGTTGACAATATTACCGCCTATGGTTGCCCGATTTCGGAGCTGCAATGAACCAATAGTTCGGCACGCCGTAACCAGTAACGGGTATCGTTCACGTACTGCTGGATGGGCTACTAAATCGCTGAAGCAAACCGCAGCACCAATGGCTAACCCATCATCGGCTTTGACGATTTGGCTAAGTTCTTTAAGACCGGCGATATTAACCAGACGAGTATGGTTTGTTTGCATTCTGGCTTGCACCAGTTGGTCAGTTCCGCCCGCAATAACGGTAGCGCCTGGTTCCTTCAATGCTTGCAGCGCTTCTGACAGCGAAGCAGGATTATGAACCTCAAGATTATTCAGTCGTAAAACCTGTTTCTTTTCAGTCTGCCCTGCCTGTAACTCGCTCTGACGTTCCGGTTTTTTGAGGTTATAACCGAGACGAACTTGCTCAAGCGTTAGCGGAATTTGTCTGTTCCAGCGGCCAATAGCAAAACTCACCGCGTTATTAAGGGCAGCAGCGCCCAATTCCAGCGACGGCTCACCGATAACTTTCGCACCATATGGCCCTGCTTTATCATGGTTTTCTACTGCAATGACCGTAATAGGTGGCACATCTTTGATGGTAGGGAGTAAATAAGTATCAAAGTTTTCAGACTTCACTTCGCCGTGGGCCGTATTGAAATCTTCCAACATGCCGTAACCAATCATTCCCTGAACCACACCGCCATAAATCTGGCCTTCGATACCTACCTTGTTAATCACTTTGCCCACATCATGCACGGCCGTAATGTGATTAATGGTGATTTTCCCTGTGCGGGTATCAACCGCTACATCTGCAATTTGACAGCCATAAACCCATGTAAAGTAAGGACTGCCTGTGCCTTTATGTTCATCCCAATGAATATCCGGCGCGACGTGCCAACCGTAGGCAGACAGGTTGGCCCCACTCGCTTTGGTGACAGTAACGACCTCACCAAACGGCATGCACAGTTCTGGTTGCTGGCAGTTAAAGACCTTGCCTTCTTTCCAGCATAAATCGCTGATGCTGTTAGCATTGAGTTGCTTCCCAACAGCCGCGACCATGCTTTTCTTAATCTTATTCGCCGCACTTAATACCGCTTGTCCACCCATCAACGTACCGCGTGAAGCAACGGTAGAACCCCCATCTGCAATCATGGCTGTCGCGGGATCGGTAAACATCACCTGCTCAAGCGAAAGCCCAAAGGCTTCTGCCGCAATCAGTGACATAGTGGTTTGCAGACCCTGGCCATTTTCAGAAACAGAGGTTGAAAGGTTAAGGCTGCCGTCTGCATTTATCTGAATCAGGGCTGATGAGGCATCTAACCCTTCGGCACCCAGCGAGCATCCTCGGTGACTCAACGCCAGACCAATTCCGTATTTGATTGGGCCATTCAGGGCATTAAGTTGCGCATAGAGTTCCCGTTTCTCGCAGTACTCGGCACTAGCCAGTGCCCGGTCGAGAACCTCTTGTGCAGAGACTGTATGTTCACTGAACACCTGCCCAGCCATGCTGGTATCGCCTTGTTTGAGCACATTTCGTCTGCGCAGCTCAACCGGTGAAATATTGAAGCAAGAGGCCACTTCATCCATTAAGGATTCATTAGCAAAAATAACCTGCGGCGCACCGTATCCCCGATAGGCTGAGGTGTAATTATTGTTGGTATAAACGCCGGTGACATCGACTCGAACATTAGGGATGTTATAAGGCCCAGCGGCCTGAACGGAGCTTCGCCAGGTCACAAATATTGTTTGCCCGGCATAACTGCCACCGTCTGCGACAATATCGACCTTAATGGCTTGAATACGTGCATTGTCGTCAAGACCAATTTTATATTTCATTTTATAAGGGTGGCGTTTATAGCTTTCCCGCATAGATTGTTCACGATTATAAGTGAACTTAACCGGTCGCCCCGTTATTTGTGTTAGTAAAGATGCGCGGCAAGCAAGGTGATCAATAATATCGTCCTTACCACCAAAAGAACCACCAAGCACTGAACGTTTCACATTAACTTTAGCCTGTGGCAATCCAAGGAATTTAGCGACCAGACCACGCACTCGGTGTGCATTTTGGATTGAACCTGCAATGGTTATTATCTGTGAATTAGGGTCTAAAAAAGTGGTGATAGATTCTGGTTCTATATAGGCGTGTTCCTGAAAACCCACTTCATATTCACGTTCGAAAATAAATGTAGATGCAGCAAAACCGGCGTCAATATCACCTTTAATTGTATGGTGGCGATTAATGACGTTATTTTCAGTATCGCTGTGTATCAGTCTCGCTCCGGGCTTTATTGCTTCTAATGGATCAGTTATCGGTTCGTATGTGGTATACGTCGCGGTTATTTTGTCTGCTGCAAGGCACGCGATTTCGTAGCTTTCCGCCGCAATAACTGCAATCACGTCGCCTCGAAAAGCGATTTCATCTTTGGCAATCGGCGGGTAATCTGGAATGATGACGCCGATTCTGTCTACGCCTTTTACATCATCTGCGGTGGCGATATACACGACACCAGGAATTTTTTTCGCTTCACTGATGTCCAGCGTTTCAAGGCGGCCTGCGGCGATATCTGCGTAACGACAGACGCCATAGAGCATATCTTTCATGACGATATCATCGCCATAAATGGCACTGCCCTTGACCTTTGCCAGACCGTCAACGCGCGGAACTTCAGTGCCTACCAGCGTTGTATCCATACCGTTCTCCGTAAATAAACATTTTCTTTTCACGTTTCAGGAGCAAACATTCTGCGCCCATGAAATATATTTGGTTTGATATTCGTGGGGTTTTTAACGGTAAAGAACAAGCAAACACCATGCCATGAAAAAGATTTCATCATTGTTTCATTATTGAGAGGTTTATATTTGCGAAGTTACCCGCAAAAAAACAACCTGATTAGGGCATGTCCCCCCAAAGAATCATGAATCTCAAAATAAACAGATATCAATATCGATGTGAATTATCAAAGTGAGAAGTTGCAGCACGACTGATATTCATTCTCGAAAAGAGTGGCAAGAATGAATTTAATTTTGCGAACTACTTCGCATAATGGCAGCGAAAATTCTAACGAATGTTTTTTTTTGCATCAATTTTGCATTATTCGACAAAACGCGATTTAGGGAAAAAACATGAACCGTTTTGTTGTTGCCAATGCTCGTGATTGTATCGGTTGTAAAGCCTGTGAAGTAGCCTGTGTGCTTTCACATAATCAGGAACGCTATCCAGAACCGGGGCAGAACCTGCAACCCCGCGTGAACGTTCTCACCTTCGCGGACGCTTCAACCGCTGTAATGTGCCATCAATGTGATAATGCCCCTTGTGTCACCAGTTGCCCAACGGATGCCCTGTTTTATCAAAATGATCACGTTGTTCTCGATGAAAAGCGCTGTATTGGCTGTAAAAACTGCATTATCGCCTGCCCTTTTGGCGTGATAAACCTCACTCTGGCTGAAATCCCCATCGCGCAGAAATGTGATTTGTGCGAGCAGAGAAGCCCAATTTCTGGCCCCGCCTGCGTAAAAGTATGCCCGACGAACGCCTTAAATCTGGTTACTGAGCAGCAGTTAAGTCAGCTAAGGCAGAAACGGCAACAAGAAACGCTAAATGGCCAACGTGGTTCATCGCTTTCAGCCAGAGAACGGCTGCTTGGCGGTAGTGCGAAAAGGCTCGATCCTGAAAAATTACCGGCCATTGAACGTCGCCATCATTTTAAGGAAATCTACTCATCCTTTACGCCAGAGCACGCTTGCGAGGCGGGTGAACGCTGCCTGATGTGTGCCAAACAAGCCAGCTGCAGTTGGACATGCCCACTGCACAACGCCATTCCCGAATTGATACAGTTAGCTAAAGACGGTCGCATCATGGAAGCGGTGGAATTATCACACCGTACCAGCAGCATGCCCGAAGTTTGTGGCCGTGTTTGCCCGCAAGATAGATTGTGTGAAGGTGCCTGTACGCTTAAAGATCACAGTGGTTCCGTCACGGTTGGCTGTATTGAAAAATACATTACCGATACGGCATTGCAGGCAGGCTGGCGGCCAGATCTTAGCGGTGTGAAACCCCGCCCGGAACGGGTGGCGATTATCGGCGCTGGCCCCGCAGGGCTTGCTTGCGCTGATGTTCTTGCCCGCCACGGCGTTAAATCCGTAGTCTACGACCGTCATCCAGAAATTGGCGGCCTGCTGACATTTGGCATTCCCTCTTTCAAACTGGATAAACAAGTCCTTGCACTGCGCCGGGAGATCTTTGCCCAGATGGGCATTGAGTTTGTCCTCAATTGCGAAGTCGGCCGTGACATCAGTTTTAGCCAACTTATTCAAGAGAATGCGGCGGTCTTTATTGCGCCTGGAACCTACCAGTCGATGACTGCCGGGCTTGAGAACGAGAATGCATCTGGCGTGCTGGAAGCATTACCCTACCTGATTGCCAACACACGTAACGTCATGGAATTGGCTGAAGACCCACAAAGTCCCTTTATTTCACTAAAAGATAAACGCGTTGTTGTATTGGGCGGAGGTGATACTGCCATGGATTGCCTGCGTAGCGCCGTGCGTCAGGGAGCCACAACGGTCACTTGTGCCTATCGAAGGGACGAAGCCAATATGCCGGGTTCCCATAAAGAGGTGAATAATGCCAGGGAAGAAGGCGTTGAGTTTTTGTTTAATGTTCAGCCACAACGCATTGTCACCGATAAAAAAGGCCATGTTACCGGCATAGAAATGCTGCATACGGAATTAGGTGAACCCGATGCCAGCGGCCGTCGCCGTCCAAAAATTATCAAGGGCTCTGAATTTATTCTTGATGCCGACGCATTAATTGTGGCGTTTGGCTTCCAGGCGCACAGCATGCCATGGCTTAAAGAAGGCCATGTTGAATGTGATAAATGGGGGCAAATTCGTATAGGGCTGAATCCTCGCTACCCTGGCCAAACAACGCATCCGCGAGTTTTCGCCGGTGGGGATGCAGTGCGAGGCGCAGATCTGGTCGTTACCGCAATGGTCGATGGCCGTCGCGCCGCTACCGATATTATTGATTTGCTCGATGATTCGTTAGTGCAAAAGCCAGGGGTCGCATCATGAACACGGCGCATATTCACGTTGATACACAAACCTGCATTGGCTGCCGGACTTGTGAAGTGAGTTGCGCAGTCAATCACCAGACGGAGCTACATGCAGGTTTCTATCCACGTTTACGCGTCTACAAAGCAGCAAACATCAGCGCACCCGCAGTTTGCCATCAGTGCGAAAGTGCCTCCTGCATGGGGGCTTGTCCAACGGGAGCGCTGGTCAAAAAAAATGGGATTATTATGCCCGTGGAAACACTTTGCATTGGGTGTAAAAGCTGCGTAATGGCGTGCCCTTTTGGTGCCATTGAGGTATCTAATGCGGAGCGGTCGCAGCGCGTTGCATTACTAAAATGTGATATGTGTCAGCACGATGCAAACGGCCCCGCCTGCGTGCGAACTTGTCCCACCAAGGCATTAAGTGTGATGACGCCCCAAAGGCTGCAAATGCTGGTAAGGCAAAAGCAGAGAGATAATCTCTGATGTGCAGCCGAGGGGCGTTCCATTCCCTTCGGCTGCTGTATTTTTAGCGGCGATCTTTCCATACCGTTTGCACGTTACAAAATTCGTGCAGGCCAAAATGCGAAAGCTCGCGCCCAAAACCGCTTTTCTTCACGCCACCAAAGGCAACGCGTGGGTCGCTGGCACTGTAACCATTGATAAATACACCGCCACACTCAAGGCGTGCTGCAAATTCACCGGCAAGTTGTACATCGGCTGTGAACAACGTTGCCGAAAGCCCAAACTCGCTATCGTTTGCCAGTTCCAGCGCATGAGTTGCATCGTGAGCAATAGTTATCGTGGCGACGGGGCCAAATAACTCTTCACGAAACGCCCGTATTTCCGGCGTGACATTCCCCAGCACTGTTGGTGCATAGTAATTACCCTTGCCCGCTATTTTTTCACCGCCTAACAGCAATGTCGCCCCTTGTTCAAGTGACGTTGTCACCTGTTGATGCAGTTCATCACGCAAATCGTAACGCGCCATTGGGCCGATATACGTTGCTTCATCAGTTGGATTACCGATTTGCAGCGCTTGTACCGCCGCCAGGAATCTCTCGGTAAACGCTTCGGCAATGCCTTCTTCGACGATAAAGCGTTTTGCTGCCGCACAAACTTGCCCGGTATTCTGAAAACGCCCGGCCACCGCCGCTTTTACCGCTTCATCAAGATCGGCATCGTTGAGCACAATAAAGGGATCGGAACCGCCTAATTCCAGTACACATTTCTTCAGCGCTGTACCGGCTTGTGCACCAATTGCAGCACCCGCTCGTCCACTTCCCGTGACTGTAATTGCCGCAATGCGTGAGTCTTTAATCGCATGGCTGACTCCATCCGGCGTGACGTTAATCAGCTCAAACACACTCTGCGGAAAATCGGCTTCGGCAAAAATCTGTTTAATCAGCAAAGCGCAGCCCATCACGTTCGGCGCATGTTTTAGAACATAGCTGTTCCCTGCCAGCAAAATTGGCACCGCGCCACGCAGCACTTGCCACAGTGGAAAATTCCACGGCATCACGGCCAGAATCGCGCCAAGAGGACGAAACTCAATGACCGCCTGCTGGTTTTCCACCTGCGTACCTTCCGTTGCCAACATTGCCGGGCCATGTTCTGCATACCAGTCACAGAGATTCGCTGACTTTGCCACTTCACCGCGAGCCTGTGTAATCGGCTTACCCATTTCGGCAGTGATCATCTGTGCCATCGCTTCTGCGTTGTTACGCAATGCAGCACCCAGATCGCGAAGTTTATGCGCCCGCTCTGCCAGCGGTACATTGCGCCAGACTTTAAACGCGGCGTGATTATTCGCCAGCGCCTGTTCTAACTGTTCTACAGACTCAAATGGCGTGGCCGAAAGTTGCTCGCCAGTCGTCGGATTAATTGAAATTGCATGAGTGTTCATGATGTCGCCTCGGGTTCGTTGATGCTCTAACCTTAATCCTGAGTGACAATCATGAAAAATGAATAATAATGAGTGAGTCATTCACGTATTGAGAAAGGTTTATGGATCTCACCCAGCTTGAAATGTTTAATGCAGTAGCAGAAACCGGCAGTATCAGCGCGGCAGCGGTTAAAGTTCACCGTGTGCCCTCCAATCTCACAACGCGAATTAAGCAACTTGAGGCCGATCTCGGCGTGGAATTGTTTATCCGCGAAAATCAGCGTTTGCGCCTCGCCCCGGCGGGACACAGTTTCCTGAGCTACAGCAAACGTATTCTGGCGTTGGTTGATGAAGCTCGCATGGCGGTTTCTGGCGATGAACCGCAAGGTATTCTGACGCTTGGCTCTCTGGAAAGTACCGCCGCGGTGCGTATTCCAGGCCTGCTTGCGATGTTTAACCAACGCTTCCCAAAAATTCAGCTCTCGCTGGCAACCGGGCCATCTGGCGATCAAATTGATGGTGTGTTGGATGGGCGCTTGTCTGCGGCGTTTGTCGATGGGCCGATATTGCATCCGTCGCTGGACGGTTTTGCGGTTTACCAGGAAGAAATGGTGATCGTCGCCCCTGCGGACCATGCCGTTATCAACCACGCGCAGCAAGTCAGCGGTGCCAGTATTTATGCGTTTCGCGCCAATTGCTCATATCGCCGCCATTTCGAAAGCTGGTTCCACCATCAACAAGCGGTGCCGGGAAAAATTCATGAAATGGAGTCTTATCACGGCATGTTGGCATGCGTGGTTGCGGGGGCGGGAATTGCGCTGATGCCACGCAGCATGCTGGAAAGTATGCCAGGCAGTCACCAGGTTTCAGTATCACCGTTGCCTGCCGACTGGCGTTATCTGAATACCTGGCTTATCTGGCGACGAGGAGCGAAAACCCGACAACTGGAGGCGTTTATCGGGTTACTTGAGCAAATGCCTTAACCGCGCAGCAATATTTTACCCACCAGATACGTCGTTGCCTGGCCTGCAATATGCACTCTGTCGCCCATAAGCTGGCAACGCAAATCACCACCGCGTTTGGAAAGCTGACGAGCCAGCATCTGCGTTTTACCCAAACGTTCTGCCCAGTAAGGAATCAACATGGTGTGCGTTGAACCAGTGACAGGATCTTCTGTTATTGCCGCAGCCGGTGAGAAGAAACGGCTGACAAAATCGTAGCCTTCCGTTTCGGCGGGTGCAGTAATACAGACTTTTTGATTAAGCGTGAGCATCAGCGGGATATTCGGCACCATCGCTTCGACCTGCTGCTGATTAGCGAGCACCACGGTATAAGTGCGGCCCAACCGGACTTCCTGATATTCGCTGATACCCAATGAATCCAGCAATAATTGTGGCGGTTCAACAGGCTCGCTGGTTGATGACGGGAAATCCAGCGTTAACCAATCACCGTTGCGGGTGACCGTCAGCGGGCCAACGAAACGGGTATCAAAATGAATCTCGGTTTCTGGATAATTCAGATATTCAAAAATCACATGTGCCGTTGCAAGCGTTGCATGGCCACACAGATTGATCTCCCCTTCGGTCGTGAACCAGCGCAGCTCAAAACCCGCATCGGTGGTAGTGAAGAAAGCCGTTTCAGATTGGTTATGCTGACGCGTCATTGCCAGTAAGGTTTCATCCGGCAGCCATTCCGTGAGCGGACACACTGCGGCAGCATTGCCACCAAAGGTGGTGTCGGTAAACGCATCTACCATATAAAAATCAATTTGCTGCATAGTGTTTCCCCTCGGTCATAACCCATGACATCTACCATGCCATGATAGCTATGATTCACAGAACAAATAATTGAGACTTAAATCACAAAACCGGTTGTATGGCTGAGTTGATGGTTTTATGATCACCTCCTCTCCAAACCTTTTATTTACCAACGCGAAACCCATCTATGACAATAAACAGTGTTTCACGCAAAACGGCGTGGTTGCGCGTCGTTACGCTCGCGGTCGCCGCTTTTATCTTTAATACCACTGAATTTGTCCCTGTCGGTTTACTGTCTGATATCGCCAGTAGCTTTGGGATGCAAACCGCAGAAGTCGGCATCATGCTGACCATTTACGCGTGGGTAGTGGCTCTGATGTCTCTGCCCTTTATGTTGTTGACCAGCCAGGTCGAACGTAAGCGGTTATTAATCAGCATCTTTGTATTATTTATCGCAAGCCATGTGCTTTCGTTTGTCGCCTGGAACTTTACCGTGCTGGTCATTAGCCGCATTGGTATCGCCTTTGCGCACGCTATTTTCTGGTCGATTACCGCTTCACTTGCCATACGTATGGCTCCAGCCGGTAAAAAAGCGCAAGCGCTGAGTTTGATAGCAACAGGAACCGCGCTGGCAATGGTTTTAGGCTTGCCGCTTGGGCGCGTTGTTGGACAATATTTTGGCTGGCGCACCACCTTCTTCGCCATTGGCGTGATAGCTGCGCTGACCCTGTTCTGTGTGATTAAGCTGTTGCCTAAACTGCCAAGTGAACATTCAGGTTCGTTAAAAAGTTTACCTCTGCTGTTCAAGCGCCCTGCACTGGTCAGCCTGTATGCGCTGATCGCCGTGATCGTGACTGCGCATTACACAGCTTATAGTTACATTGAACCCTTCGTGCAAAACGTCGCCGGGCTAAGTGCTAACGTGGCGACTTTCCTGCTGCTGGTTCTGGGTGGCGCAGGAATTATAGGCAGCGTGATGTTCGGTAAATTAGGTAACCGACATTCGTCGACATTAGTCAGCGGCTCTATCGGTTTATTAGTTCTGTGCCTCGCATTGCTGCTGCCCGCAGCGCAAAGCACCTTGAATTTGGCGATACTTTGCCTGTTCTGGGGCATCGCCATTATGATTATCACGCTTGGTATGCAGGTGAAGGTTCTGGCGTTGGCGCCAGATGCAACCGACGTGTCGATGGCGTTGTTCTCGGGGATCTTTAATCTCGGGATTGGTGCAGGTGCGTTGGTTGGCAACCAGGTGAGTTTGCATTTTGATATGTCGAGCATCGGGCTGGTTGGCGCGGTTCCTGCTCTCGTGGCGCTTATCGGCTCGGTGTTAATCTTCCGCCGCTGGCCTGTGTCGCTTGAAGAACAGCATAGCCACTGATTGTGAATACAAAGGGCAACGGGTTATTCCGCTGCCCTTTTCAATTTATTTCGGTGGGAAATGAGTAATGATTTCTATCACGCCGTTAATAATAAACTGCACGCCCATACAGACCAGCAAGAAGCCCATCAAACGGGAAATGGCCTCGATACCGCTCTTACCTACCAAACGCATAATCGCGCCGGAACTCCGTAAGCTCCCCCACAAGATAATCCCTATCAGCGCAAAAATTATCGGTGGGGCCACCAGCACAACCCAGTTGGCAAAATTGACGCCGTGTTCAATGGTTGAGGAAGAGCTGATGATCATCGCTATGGTGCCCGGCCCTGCGGTGCTTGGCATCGCCAGCGGCACAAACGCGATATTGGTATCCGGCTCTTGTTCCATCTCTTCGGCTTTACTGTGCGCTTCCGGTGATTCGTGTGCTTTGTGCTGCGGGAACAGCATGCGGAAACCAATAAACGCAACAATCAAACCACCCGCGATACGTAAACCAGGGATTGAAATACCGAAGGTATTCATCACAACTTGCCCGGCGTAATACGCCACCATCATGATGATGAAGACGTTTACTGATGCCATTAGCGCGGTTTTATCGCGTGCTTTCTTGTTCATGTCTCCGGCAAGGCCGAGGAACAATGCTACCGTAGTCAAGGGGTTAGCCAGCGGTAACAAGACCACCAGTCCCAACCCAATGGCCTTAAACAAATCCATCATCTTCTGTCCTTAATATGAGCAAGTTAGCGCGTTGCTGAGTATAGCAGCCTGGGGGGCACGCTTTCGTTAACGATTTTGTCCAAATGTTAAAACTGAAGCGTTTTAGCTATTCGTGTGATCACCAAACCATCACGTTGACTTATGGTTGCCTAAGCAATAATATCTGCCGTGATTAAATATACTTGCCTGGGCAACCATAGTGAAAAACACAAGCGATCTGTTCAACGAAATGATCCCTCTCGGGCGACTGATCCATATGGTTAACCAACACAAGGATCGCCTGCTAAACGATCACCTTTCCCCACTGGATATCACCGCCACGCAGTTTAAGGTGCTTTGCACCATCTATTGCGAGGAATGTGTTCAGCCGGTGGAGCTGAAAAAAGCGTTGTCTGTTGACCTCGGTGCGTTAACTCGCATGTTAGACCGCCTGCTGTGCAAAGGGTGGATTGAACGGTTACCGAACCCCAACGACAAACGTGGTGTGCTGGTACGACTGACTCCCGAAGGGAAAACGTTGTGCGAGAAATGCCATCAGCTTGTGGGGCAAAACCTGCATCAAGAACTCACTAAAAACCTGACAGCAGACGAAGTGGATTCACTTTATCACCTGCTGACAAAGGTATTGCCGTAAACCTGAAAAGAGGTGAAACGATGTCCAGACGGAACAATGATTCGATAACCATTCAAAGCATTTTGGACTGGATAGAAGAGAACCTGGAAAACCCTCTGTCGCTTGAGAAGGTTTCGCAGCGTTCTGGCTACTCGAAGTGGCACCTGCAAAGGATGTTTAAAAAAGAAACCGGTCATTCATTAGGCCAATACATCCGCAATCGCAAATTGACCGAGATCGCCCTCAAGCTGAAAGAAAGCAACGAGCCGATTCTCTATTTAGCGGAGCGTTACGGATTTGAGTCGCAACAGACCCTCACCCGCACGTTCAAGAATTATTTTTCTGTGCCACCCCACAGATACCGCGTTGCGCGGGCTGGTGGCGAAGGAAAGTATATCCATCCGCTAAATCATTAAATTTTTAACAAAACGCTATGCAACCATCTGCATCAATAGATGTAACCGAGGATTTATGAAACGTTTTACCCCCGCTTTGGGCCTGCTTCTTATTCTGGCATCAGCAAGCGCTCTGGCGGAGCAATCTGGTCAATTCAGCGCCCCGCAAAGCAACCATGGCAACATGATTATCCCTCCTTCCGATAACCGTGCAGACAACAGCCATATGATTGGCGATAAGTCAGAGTTGCTGGGTACGCCTTATTACCACGAAAGCACTCACTAAATTCTGCGTTTGGCGGGTTGAATAACTGACCCGCCCGTATTAATTCCAGCGTCTTTCATCCCGCCCCCCTCATCCCTATACTTTGCTGATCCTTCGTGTTAAATCTGATCCCCCCACAACAGATTAACTCTAAAAATAAACGATAAAATGGTTTCCCTGACGACACGCTTTTCTGGCAAGCAACTCTCCATCAGCGTTTTACTTCTCTCCTCGTTGCTCCTCACTGTAGGGCGCGGTTTGACGCTGCCCTTTATGACCATTTACCTTTCCCAGAAATACGGAATGCCGCTTAATGAAATCGGCATGGCGCTGACCATCGCGCTCACTGCGGGCGTAGTATTTAGCCTCTGGTTTGGCATCCTGGCGGATAAGTTCGACAAAAAGATGTACATGCTGCTGTCGATTGTTATTTTTCTTGGCGGTTTTATTGCGATCCCGATGGTGAATAATGCCGTTCTGGTGGTGACGTTTTACTCGCTGATTAACTGCGCTTATTCGGTTTTTGCCACGGTTCTGAAAGGTTATTTTTCCGATACGCTGGAAATACACCAGAAACCGAAAATATTCTCCCTCAACTATACCTTCGCCAATATCGGCTGGACGGTCGGCCCGCCGATTGGCACGCTGGCAGTGCTCTACAGCACCAACTTGCCATTCTGGTTATCCGCGCTGACGGCAATCATTCCGTTTCTTGTGATTAGCCGCTACGTGCACAGCGTGCCAGTGAGCGAAGCTCTGCAAAATAGCAGCGTCGTGCTCTCGCCGCGTCAGATGCTTAAAGACAAGGCGCTGATGTATTTCACCTTATCGTCTTTTCTCGGCTCCCTGGTTTTTGGTTCTTTCGCAGCTTGTTTATCACAGTATGCCATTGCTATTTCAGATGCGGATCTGGCGCAGAAAGTGGTGGGCGTGGTGCTACCGGTCAACGCATTTGTGGTGGTGGTTTTCCAGTATTTTGTCGGCAAACGCATTCGCCCGGACAACATCAAAAAGCTGATGTTTTACGGCACACTGTTTTTTATGGCGGGGCTGGCAGGCTTTATGCTGTCGGGCGACAACCTGCTGTTGTGGGGAATGGCTGCGGCGGTGTTTACCATTGGTGAGCTTATCTACGCACCGGGTGAATATATGTTGGTCGATAACATCGCACCTGTGGGACTAAAAGCCAGTTACTTCTCGGCGCAGCAACTGGGCTGGTTGGGCGGTGCGTGTAACCCACTGTTCACCGGTTTAATGCTGACCTGGCTGCCACCTTACATGTTATTTGTCGTGCTGATGGCAGCCATTGCGTTGGCGTATTTGATGGTTGTGATGGGCATGAAATCCAGCACATCGCAAGCTATCGCGGTTTAACACCGCGAGATCCGGCAGCCTTATTCCAGGTTTTTACGATATTGAATAAACCCAGGCTTATCCGCTAACTTGTCGTATAACGCCTGGCCCGCCGCATTGGTTTCATGCGTGTGCCAGTAAACGCGTGAAGCGTCATGCGCTTTA
Source organism: uncultured Buttiauxella sp. (assembly GCA_965119215.1). Taxonomy (GTDB): domain Bacteria; phylum Pseudomonadota; class Gammaproteobacteria; order Enterobacterales; family Enterobacteriaceae; genus Buttiauxella. Next base: position 73,978 of record CBCPKK010000022.1, on the reverse strand, counting down.
GCATGTTGATACACGGCTTCAATCAATGCGCGCCCAACGCCTTTCCCGCGTGATGCCGGTGCGGTGAAAAGATCCTCAAGATAGCAATGATCCCCTGCCGACCAGGTTCCACGATGGTAAACGATATGGGTAATGCCGAGCATTTCACCCTGTTCGTCAAACGCCCCCAGCGCATACATCGGCTCCGCTGGCTCAAGCATTCTCTGCCAGGTTAATTGAGTGACAACGTCACTTAACTGCGAATTATAAAACGTTAAATAGCCCTGCCATAACGTGGCCCATGCGGCGTAATCACTCGCTTCCAGCGCCCTGACCTGCAAAACATTTCGTGACGGTGACGTGCGATTGCCCAGCAGGCCATTGCGAATCTGAGACAGCCCCTGTTCTTGCACGCCATCAGGCATATTTTCAACCGACAGCCAGGCTTCAAACGCTTGTTGAATTAACGGCCATTCGCTATCGAGAATCGAAAACCATGCCGTGTCACGAGTTCGCTGCTTATACACTACGGCCTGACGGAACAACCCTTCATAACGGAAGCCAAGCCTAATCGCCGCATGGCGCGACGGGCCATTTAAGCTATCGCATTTCCATTCATAACGTCGATAACCCAGCTCAAAGGCATATTTCATCAATAAATAATGAGCTTCTGTCGCCTGAACGGTGCGCTGTAACAGTGGTGTATACATCACGAAGCCGACTTCAACCACGCCGTTTGCCGGGTCGATACGCATTAAAGAGAGTGTGCCAACCGCATCACCACTTTGTGTATCAACAACCGCATAGTGCAGCGGGTCGTTACTGCTCGCGGCGGTATCAATAAAATCGGCAAATTGTTGTTGGTCACTAAACGGCCCAACGCTTAAATACGTCCATCCACGGTCGTTTTTGGCGGTGTTCCACGCCGTCCATAACGCAGAAGTATGGGAGCTAGTGAGCGGCTCGAGGCGGCAAAAACGCCCTTCCAGCACCATGCGCTGTGGGCGTGGACAGGCTTGCCAACCCGGCAGCGTGTTGCCAACAGGTTGTTGAAAGTTGTTAGTTGAGTTTGCCAAAGTAAACCGCCGGATAAATGTGAAACAGGTGGGCTGTTACTTTTACACAATCACTCTCGTTTGAAAACCGCGCCAGGCGGCGCGGTCTAAATGCAGGGTAAACGTTACAGGTTTTTAGGGAAGTCAGCCGGTAATTCACTGGCAGGACAATTAATAACAGTATCGTTATTTTCGCCGCAATCCCGAACAAAGGTAATTGTGGCAAATTCATCAATCACTTCTGTTGGATACGCTGGGCCAGCATCACGGTATGCTTCCATTTCAGCAATATGCTCGTTTTGGAAACACACTGTTTTTTCCGGATTATTGATAACCCAACGCGGGAAGAATATTGTGCCGTGGAAAATATTATCTTCCAGATTCACCATCAGGCTGACATCGGTTCCTGTGGGTTCGGTCCAGGAAATTTTATACACCGCTTTAGCAACGCGAACGATATAGGCTTTTTGGTCTTTCACCCAACGATTGCCCACAATCCCGCTGTGAATACGGTAATCCAGGGTCGTGGCGTTTTTGACGTAGATTTCATAATTCCAGCCGTTGTCATAGGTGTAGACAAGGTGTTTACCGACAAAACCGCTCAAATCGTGTGTATTGAAGTTGCTCATAATCTGTCTCCTGTTCATTTAATGAGCCTAGTGTACCCATGTGCTTATTCGATAAATAACGCTATTATTGAGATAAATACATTCAAAAATTCGATGGGTTAATGGCATGAAAACGACACTTGAGCAATGGCAGTTGTTACAGGCAGTTGTCCATTACGGGAGTTTTGCGCGCGCGGCAGAAGAGTTTAACCGTAGCCAATCGTCACTGAGCTATCAGTTAACGTTGATGCAAGAACGGCTGGGCGTTTCGTTGCTGACTATTGTCGGGCGTAAGGCTGAACTCACCCCTGAAGGACAACAGCTTTTAGCCCAGGCTCAGCCTTTGCTCCAGGGTTTTCATATGTTAGAAAATCGCGCTGCTGCGTTAAAACGTGGGGAACGCGCGCGGATAGATTTAGTCGTCGACAGTATTTTTCCCAAATCCTATCTATTCAATGTATTGCGCGGTTTCCAGCAAACTTATCCGATGACGCAGGTGCATCTCACGGAAGTTCTGCGTAGCGAACGTTTGTCTGATTTAAAGAAACGCGAAGCTGATGTGTACTTAGTGACGCAAACGGAAGATGTCGCGATGCGCGGGAAAGCGTTGATGGGGGTGACATTTGTTGGGGTTGCTCATCGCGACCATCCGCTGTGGCAGCTCCCTGCACCGTTCAGTCGTGATGATTTGGCTCGCTACACGCTAATTGAAATTGTCGATCGTACTCAGCAACAACTTCACAGCCGCCCGTTTTCCGCAGCAGAAAGCTGGACGTTTACGGGTATTGAAGCCGCAATTGAAGCGGTGGCCCACGGCGTAGGATACGGCTGGTTGCCAGAGGCGCAAATCCAGCCGTTACTTACATCCGGTGAATTAGTGCCGCTGCCATTAGTCCAGGGTGGGCGTCGTACCACGCAGCTTTACCTTCTGGTCAATGAAGAAAAGGACGTGGTAGATAAAGAAATTGAGCTGTTAGTTGCCTTGTTAAGTGCCGACGAGGGCAGTTAAATCGCCACCAAGCCCCGAACCCCATCACTCTCCATATCCGTTCCTGCGCCACGCTGGATAATTGACCCGCGCGACATCACCAGATAGTTGTCAGCCAGTTCAGCGGCAAAATCATAAAACTGCTCCACCAACAGAATCGCCATATCGCCTTTAGCGGCAAGATTGCTAATAACCTGACCGATCTCCTTAATTACCGATGGCTGAATGCCTTCGGTGGGTTCGTCCAGAATTAATAGTTGAGGCTTACAGGCCAGTGCGCGGCCAATGGCGAGTTGCTGCTGTTGACCGCCGGACAAATCGCCGCCACGCCGCTGTTTCATCTCTTTTAACACTGGGAAAAGCTGGTAAATCTCCTCCGGCACCTGTCTGGCGTCGCGGCCTGCAAAACGCGAAAGCCCCATCAGCAGGTTTTCTTCAACCGTTAGACGCGGGAAAATATCACGACCTTGCGGCACATATGCAATTCCCGCCTGCACGCGTTGGTGCGGTTTACGGCTGGTGATGTTGTTTTGTTGCCAGTTCACGCTGCCGGACTTTGCCGGGATCAGCCCCATCAGGCATTTCAGCAACGTGCTTTTGCCCACGCCGTTGCGCCCCAGCAAGCAGGTGACCTCGCCGATTTTCGCTTCAAATGTCACACCGCGCAGAATATGACTGCCGCCGTAGTATTGGTTTAGCTCGTTGACTTGCAACATATTGCCTCCTTAACGCCCCAAATAAACCTCAATCACCTGCTCATTGGCCTGCACTTCGCGCAGCGAGCCTTCAGCCAGCACTTGCCCCTGATGCAGCACGGTGACGTGATCGGCAATGGTTTCCACAAAACCCATATCGTGTTCCACCACCATCAACGAATGTTTGCCCGCCAGCCCGCGAAACAGCTCCGCGGTATATTCCGTTTCCGCGTCGGTCATCCCTGCCGCAGGTTCATCCAGCAACAGCAAATGCGGTTCCTGCACCAGCAACATGCCGATTTCCAGAAACTGCTTTTGCCCATGAGAAAGTAATCCGGCTTTTCGATTGCGCTCTGCACCCAGGCGCAAAGTCGTCAGCATTTCGTCGATTCGGTCGCGTTGTTCTGAATTAAGTTTGGCGCGCAGGCTCGCCCACACCGATTTATCCGCCTTCTGCGCAATCTCCAGATTTTCAAATACCGTGAGCGCTTCAAACACCGTCGGTTTTTGAAATTTCCGCCCAATACCGCGTTTGGCGATATCGGCGGGTTCTAAGCGCATTAAATCTGTCGATTGATCGTAAAACGCCCTTCCGCTTTGCGGTTTAGTTTTGCCGGTAATCACGTCCATCAACGTGGTTTTTCCTGCACCGTTCGGCCCAATCACGCAGCGCAGTTCGCCTACGCCGATATTGAGCGACAGATCGGTCAGCGCTTTGAAACCATCAAAACTGACATTGATATTTTCCAGCATCAGAACCGGATCGGTCTGGTTGCGATGGCGGTCTGCCTCGTACTGCCGGGTAAAAAGCGGTTCGCCTGGTTGCATTATTTTTCTCCCTTACGAAGCAGGCCAATCACGCCACGCGGTAAAAACAGGGTGACGACGATAAAAATCAGGCCGAGGAATAACTGCCAGTATTCCGGTACTGCCATGGTGAAATAGCTTTTAGCGCCGTTAACCAACCCTGCGCCAAGGATCGGGCCGATCAACGTACCGCGCCCGCCTAAAGCTACCCAAATAGCGGCTTCGATAGAGTTTGTTGGCGACATTTCACCAGGGTTGATAATGCCCACTTGTGGCACATACAGTGCTCCCGCCAGGCCGCACAAAACAGCAGATAACGTCCACACCAGCAGCTTGAAACCGCGCGGATCGTAACCGCAGAACACCAGGCGGTTTTCCGCATCGCGCACGGCAGTGAGCACGCGGCCAAACTTACTGCGAGCGAGGGCAAAACCTATCCCCAGGCTTGCGACCAGCAATAAAACCGTGGCGATAAACAGCCCGATACGCGTACTCGTCGCGGTAATGGGCATGCCCAGCAGCGTAGTAAATCCGGTGAATCCGTTGTTGCCACCAAAGCCGGTTTCGTTACGAAAGAACAGCAGCATTCCAGCGTAGGTCAGCGCCTGGGTCATAATCGAAAAATACACGCCTTTGATTTTTGAGCGAAAAGCAAAGAAACCGAACACTAACGCCAGCAACCCTGGCACCAGCACAATCAGCGCCAACGCCCAGGCAAAATGCTGCGTTCCCCACCAGAACCAGGGCAGTTGATCCCAGGAAAGAAACGACATAAATGCCGGAAGCCCGTCGCCTGCGGCCTGGCGCATCAAATACATGCCCATCGCATAGCCGCCAAGAGCGAAGAAAATACCGTGTCCAAGAGAAAGTAAACCGGCATATCCCCACACCAAATCCAGCGCAATGGCGACCACCGCGTAACACAGAATTTTGCCGACCAGCGTCAGCGTATAAGTAGAAAGGCTCAGCGGATGGCTGGCTGGCAATAACGTCAGGAAGGGCAACGTCAGCATCAGCACCACAATTAGCGACCCCAGCACGGCGGATAATCGCGGCGCTTTGCGGGTCAGAGTTAACGTCAGCGGCTGGCTCATCAGTCAATTACCCTCCCTTTCAGGGCGAACAGGCCTTGCGGGCGTTTCTGGATAAACAGAATAATCAGCACAAGGATGAGGATTTTGCCCAGTACCGCGCCAATTTGCGGTTCGAGTATTTTATTGAAGATACCCAGCCCGAATGCCGCCGCGACGGTTCCCGCCAGTTGCCCGACACCGCCAAGCACCACCACCAGGAATGAATCAATAATGTAGCCTTGCCCCAGTTCCGGCCCAACGTTACCCAACTGGGAAAGCGCCACGCCGCCGAGCCCGGCGATTCCCGAACCGAGGCCAAATGCCAGCATATCCACGCGTCCGGTTGGCACTCCGCAGCAGGCAGCCATTGCGCGGTTTTGCGTAACGGCTCGCACATTCATGCCCAGGCGGGTTTTATTCAGCAGCAGCCAGGTAAACAGCAATACCAGCATCACAAACCCAATCACCACCAGACGGTTCCACGGCAAAATCAGGTTCGGCAACACCTGCACACCACCGGAAAGCCACGCCGGATTCGCCACTTCCATGTTTTGCGCACCGAACACCATGCGCACAATCTGGATAAGCATCAGGCTGATCCCCCACGTCGCCAGCAGAGTTTCCAGCGGGCGGCCATAGAGATGACGAATAATGGTGCGCTCCAGCGCCATACCAATTCCGCCCGTGATGGCAAACGCCACCGGCAGCGCAACGACCGGATAAAACGTCAGCCACGCCGGAGCATATTGTTGAAACGCAGTTTGCACCAGCCAGGCGGAATACGCGCCGAGCATCAGCATTTCGCCATGCGCCATATTAATAACGCCGAGCAAGCCGTAAGTTATCGCCAGGCCTAGCGCCGCTAACAGCAAAATCGAACCGAGAGAAATCCCCATAAAAGCCTGCCCGAGGATGTCGCCAAGCATCAGGCGATGCTGGATTTTTTGCAGCCCTTCATTAGCCGCTTTGCGTACCTGCGCGTCAGGTTCGGTTTGTGCATCGGTCAGCGGTTTTAACAATGCCTGAGTGTCAGGATCTGCGGAATGGCTCAACAACTCCACCGCATTTAAACGGACTTTCGCATCTGCGCTGGTGAGCTGGAATCGGGCAATTGCACCTTCCAGCGCCGTGCGTACATCGCCGTCTCGCTCGACTTTAAGTCTTTGTTCTATAAGCGGTAGCAAATCAGGCTGTGCATCGCGCTGTAAGGCCTGCGCCGCTTGCAAACGCTGAGTGACGTTGTCACTTACCAACTGATGACTCGCCAGTGCGCTGCCTGCCAGAATGCGTAACCGGTTAGTCAGTCGGACTTTCTTCACATCGCCTGCTGGCGTTTTTATCTCGCCAAGCGGCGTAACCGTCGTGCCATTTTGCGAAAAAGCATGATGCTGTTGGTCGATAACCAGGCTTTCTTGTGTAAGCGCATTCAGCAGTGGAAGACGTTTTGCGTCCGGCGCTGCCGCCCAGTTTTGCAGTAGTTTGGCCTGCTGCGTGCGGTTTGCTGCTGCAAAATCCTCGGCATCTCCGGCCTGCGCCAGAAGCGGAAGGCAACAAAGCAGGAAAAGCAGCGGCTTGAAGCGAGATAACAATTTCATAGTGGATTTCCTGTTGCCCGGAGTTTGTTGCCAGACCCCCACCCAGCCTCCCCCTTTTCAGGGGGAGGAGCTAAAAACGTTGAACCCATCCCCTTTTCAGGGGGAGGAGCTAAAAACGTTGAACCCATCCCCTTTTCAGGGGGAGGAGCTAAAAGCGCCGTTAAGCTCCCTCCCCTGGTCAAGGGGAGGGTTGGGGTGGGGTCTGAGTCAACCAAAACAATCAGTTGCTCGCCATTTTCACAGGCTCGTCAGGCTTCTTGTCGTTACCCGCAATGTACGGGCTCCAAGGCTGCGCGCGCACCGGCTTATCGGTCTGCCACACCACGTTGAACTGTCCGTTACCTTCGATTTCGCCAATCATCACCGGTTTGTGCAGATGGTGGTTGGTGGCATCCATCGTCAACGTAAAGCCAGACGGCGCTTTATAGGTTTGCCCTGCCATCGCCGATCGCACTTTGTCGACATCCGTCGTACCGGCTTTTTCCACCGCTTGCGCCCACATATGAATGCCGACATACGTCGCTTCCATCGGGTCGTTGGTGACCACGGTGTCAGCATTCGGCAACTTGTGCGCTTTGGCGTAGGCTTTCCATTGTGCGACAAACGCTTTGTTAGTTGGGTTATCGACAGACTCAAAGTAGTTCCACGCTGCCAGGTTACCGACTAACGGTTTGGTGTCGATGCCGCGCAGTTCTTCTTCACCAACCGAGAACGCAACGACCGGAACATCAGTTGCTTTTAAGCCCTGGTTTGCCAGTTCCTTGTAGAACGGCACGTTGGAATCACCGTTGATCGTGGAGATCACCGCCGTTTTACCGCCCGCAGAGAATTTCTTGATATTGGAAACGATGGTCTGATAATCGCTGTAACCAAACGGGGTATAAACTTCTTCGATGTCTTTATCCTGCACGCCTTTGGAATGCAGGAACGCACGCAGGATTTTGTTGGTAGTGCGCGGATAAACGTAATCCGTGCCCAGCAGGAAGTAACGTTTCGCCGCCCCGCCGTCTTCGCTCATCAGGTATTCCACCGCCGGAATCGCCTGCTGGTTTGGTGCCGCGCCGGTATAGAACACGTGCGGCGACATCTCCTCACCTTCGTATTGCACCGGGTAGAACAGCAACCCGTTCAGTTCTTCAAACACTGGCAAGACAGATTTGCGCGAAACCGATGTCCAGCAGCCGAACACCACCGCCACTTTATCCTGGCTTAATAACTGGCGTGCTTTTTCAGCGAATAACGGCCAGTTAGAGGCCGGATCAACCACCACCGGTTCAAGCTGTTTCCCCAACACGCCGCCTTTGGCGTTAATGTCAGCGATGGTCATCAGCGCCACGTCTTTGAGCGGCGTTTCAGAGATAGCCATGGTGCCGGACAACGAGTGCATGATGCCCACTTTGATAGTGTCGGCGGCCTGCGCGCTGAAGGCCAAACCCATGCTGACCACTGACGCTGAAAGTGCAAAAACTTTAATAAAGGTGCGACGCTGCATAGTGTGTGTACTCCAAAACTAAGTCTGAATTAACGAATAACCCCGTGCTTCGCCTGATGAAGCATGTGGAGCGTAATTTGACGAACCTCTTTCTGACTTGCGGCGATATGGTCGTGTAAGCGGGTTTGCGCCTCCTGAAGTTGACGGTTCAAAATGGCGAGCAAAATCTGCCCATGCTCGAGATAAGTGGCACTGACGCGCGGACGCTGGGTAAAATCCAGCCGCCGCACAATACGAATCTTTTCTGTGATTTCACGGTGAACCCGCGCCATTTCTGGGTTTCCCGTGGCCTCAACCAGCGTCATGTGGAAAACCTCATCGTGGCTCGCAACTTCCGCGCCATCCGGCAGTTGCGGCGCATCAATCCAGAATTGTTTTAATGCCTGCAATGGCAGCGGGCAGACCTCCGCAGGTAACGCGCATAACCGTTTTACGGCTTCGAGTTCCAGCACAATGCGCAGATCGTAAAGCGATTCGAGATGGTCGAAATCAATCGCTTTTATCTGCCAGCCACTGCGCGGCTGCACTTCGACATAACCTTCTTGTTCCAGCGCATACAGCGCCTGGCGCACTGGCGTCCGGCTTGCAGCCATGCGCACGGCAATGTCGTTTTCGCTAAAACGGTCGCCGGGCAGTAACTGGAAATCGAAGATCTCCTGCTTTAATAAGCGGTAGATACGTTCGGCAACGCCTTCTGGTTTTGTCATCACACCGCATCCAGCCAAAGCAGTGCATCACCAGGCCCAACCGGGCGGCCCTGCTGGCAACTGATACGGATAACCGTGCCATCGCAAGGGGCGGCGACCATCAGTTCCATCTTCATCGCTTCCACCACAATTAACGGCTCGCCCTGCTTCACCGCCTGGCCGGGTTCGACGAGGATTTTCCAGATATTGCCGTTCAGATCGGCACTCACCAGATGGCCTTCCTGATCTTCAATCACTTCTTGTTCCGCCAGCATTGCGCTCTCAACGGCGGCATTTTCCTGTTCTTTCCAGAGTGCCACTTCGCTATCAAACGCCCGTTTCTGACGGCTGCGGAAATCAGAAATGTCAGCCTCATTCTCATCAAGGAAGTGCTGATACTCAGCGAAATCAAACTCCACTTCCTCGACGCGAACTTGCGCCCGCCCTTCGCGGAATGCCGTGCGGAACTCGGTTAATTCGTCTTCTGTCACCGGATAGAAACGTACCTGGTCGAAGAACTTCAACAGCCACGGCTCGTCGCCAAACTGTGCGTTCTTGAGGAATTTGTTCCAGATAGGCACCGTGCGCCCTACGAGCTGGTATCCACCCGGTGAATCCATGCCGTAAATGCACATATACATGCCGCCGATCCCGACGGTGCCTTCGGCAGTCCAGGTTCGCGCCGGATTGTATTTAGAGCTGAGTAAGCGATGGCGCGGGTCGAGAGGCACAGCGCAAGGTGCGCCGAGGTACACATCCCCCAGACCAAGAACCAGATAGCTGGCGTCGAAAATGATTTCCTTCACTTCGTCGCGATGCGCCAGGCCATTGGTGCGCTGAATAAAATCGACGTTATTGGGCAGCCACGGCGCATCGGCGCGCACGGTTTCTTTGTAACGTTCGACGGCAGCCAGCGTGGCGCTGTCTTCAAAGGCCATTGGCAAATGCACAATGCGAGATGGGATTTTGAGTTTGCTGACATCGCCAAGCTGTTTTTCCAGCCCCAGCAATAACGTCAGCAGTTGCGCCTGGGAAATATGCTGGCTGTCGTAACGCACTTGCAGCGAGCGCACGCCTGGTGAAAGCTCCTCAATGCCGGAAATTCCGGTTTGTTTGATGGCTTTCATCAGCAGATAAATACGCAGGCGCAGAGCCAAATCCATTACGTTGTCGCCGTACTCAATCAGCACATAATTGTCACCCGCCTGGCGATAAACCACTGCGGGCAAACCGCCCTGCGCGTCTAATTCCGCAAGCACTGCCGCACTGGAGGTGGTGGTTGGCGTAATCGACGGATGCATATCCGGCAGATTCAGAACGTGCAGAAGATTTGTCACCGCCACGTCCTGCGCAATTTCCAGAGACTGCGCGTGTTCAAAGGTGATGGCGTGGAAACGGATGCGGTCGCCAGGTTTCACTTGCCCTACTTTCCACAGCTCAGCTTTGGCAATGGTGACCGGGCAAACAAACCCGCCCAGGCTTGGGCCGTCACGCGTCAGAATCACCGGGAAGTCTCCGGTAAAATTCACCGCGCCAATCGCGTATTCGCAGTCGTGAACGTTGGAAGGATGCAGCCCTGCTTCGCCGCCGTCGGCGCGTGTCCACTCGGGTTTTGGGCCAACCAAACGCACGCCAAGGCGGTTTGAGTTGTAGTGAACTTGCCACTCGGCATCGAAGAAAGTCTGCATCGATTCGGGGGTGAAAAAATCTGGGGCGCCATGCGGGCCATACAGCACGCCAATCTCCCAGACATCGCTGTACTGCGGGATAACCACAGGTTCCGGCGTTTGTGGAAGTGAAATGGGTGCTGGTGTGGTGCAGGCCGGTAAACAAGGCTGGGAAATTGCCAGCACATCCGCCACGCGCAAGGTGCGCCCGGCATGGCCGCCAAACTGCCCGAGGGCAAACGTCGAGCGGCTGCCAAGATAAACTGGCACATCCAGCCCATTGCGCACTGCCAGATAGGTACGGCAGCCAGAAGTCGCACGGCCTAGTTTTAACGTCTGCCCTGCTTTTACAATAACCGGTTGCCAGTACGGAACGGCTTCATCATCAAGCGTTGCCGGGCAATCTGCGCCCGTTAATGCGATGGTTGCCGCACTATGGAAACGCAGCATTGGCCCTTGAAGGGTAAATTCCAGACCCGCTGCTGACGGATGGTTGCCGACAATACGGTTTGCCAGGCGGAAAGCAAAATCATCCATTGGCCCGGATGGCGGCACGCCAATATCCCAGTAACCCAGGCGGCCAGGGCTATCCTGCACGCTGCTCCAGGTGCCGGGCTCCAGCACTTCAATGGCGTGCGCATCGTAAACCACGCTATCGAGCAGGCGCGTCCACATCACTCCTGCTTTAAATTCCGCCAGCTGTACGATTTGGCGCAGGTAATCCAGATTGGTAGCAATGCCGTGCAAACGCGTAGCGGCCAGCGCTGTGTTCAGTTTACTTAACGCCTGCTGGCGATCGTCGCCATAAACGATCACTTTTGCGATCATCGGATCGTAGAACGCGCTAACTTCACTGCCGGTGCTGACCCAACCATCAACGCGCACATTGTCCGGGAAGAAAACATCGGTCAAAACGCCAGGGCTTGGCTGGAAGTTTTTCAGCGCGTCTTCGGCGTAAATTCGCACTTCAATAGACGCGCCTTTCGGCGGCTGAACCATACGCTGCCAGTTAAGTGTTACACCCGACGCAACGTTCACCATGCATTCGATAAGATCCAATCCCGTGACCATTTCAGTCACCGGATGTTCCACCTGCAAACGGGTGTTCACTTCGAGGAAATAAAACGCATCGCGCGCAGCGTCGTAAATAAACTCAACCGTACCCGCGCTGCGATAATTTACCGATTCACCCAGCGCCACGGCGGCGGCATGAATCGCCTCGCGTGTGGCCTGCGGTAAATTTGGCGCGGGGGTTTCTTCAACCACTTTCTGGTTGCGGCGTTGCAGTGAACAATCGCGTTCCCCTAGCGCCACCACCTTACCTTTGCCGTCGCCAAAAATCTGCACTTCGAGATGGCGCGCACGGTCGACAAAACGCTCGATAAACACGCCATCGTCGCTGAAAAACTGCTGACCCATGCGTTTCACGCTCGACCAGGCTTCAATCAAACTTGTTTCATCGTCACAGCGCGTTAACCCGATCCCACCACCGCCAGCGGTGGTTTTTAGCATCACTGGATAACCAATTTCTGCCGCCGCAAGCTGCGCTTCTTGAAGCGTTTGCAACAGACCGGTTCCCGGCGTCATCGGCACGCCCGCTTTAAAAGCCAGTTCACGAGCGCAATGTTTCAGGCCGAAATCACGAATTTGCTCAGCAGTTGGGCCGATAAACACCAGGCCGTTATCCTCGCAAGCCTGGGCAAATTCGGCGCGTTCAGATAAAAATCCGTAGCCTGGGAAAATCGCCTGTGCGCCGCTCTCTTTTGCCGCCGCAATGATTTTCTCGATACCGAGATAGCTTTCGGCGGCCTTGTCGCCACCCAGCGCGATGGCGGTATCAGCATCCATCACATGCTGTGCATTAGCGTCGGGGTCGGAGTAAACCGCCACGCTTGCGATACCCATTTTCTTCAGCGTTTTTATGGCGCGAACGGCAATTTCACCGCGGTTTGCTATCAATACTGAGCTAAACATAATTCCTCCTCAGGCGCTGCGATGACGGGCAAGCCAGGCTTTCCAGCCGCCCCACGCGGTGATGTCCGTGGCGTCCATTAGTGCTGCGGGTTCGCAAATAAACCCTTTCACGCTGGTTCCGTTTTCAAGCGTCAACGTGCCGATCCCAAGCGGTGCCGGGATCTCCGCAACAAACTCACCAAAACGCGCCAGTGGGATATCCCACAGTTCAACGGCAATGGGCTGCCCTTCGCGGCTGCTGGCAAGGCCTGGTTTTGGTGGTTGTGTGTTGGCTAATGCGTAAAGTCGGTAATTGGCGGCGGTGCGGGATTCTTCGATAAACACCGCATTACGCGTGGTGAGCTGGTGGTTAAGCGGCATGCCGCGCAGATGTGCGCCCACGACCGCAACGCGAACATGATTTGTTGAAATTTTTGCGGTGTTACTCGCAGGAAGGGTTTTCTCAGTGGCACCCAGCGGCAGGTTAAGAGACTGCTGCCAGCTTTTACCAAAGTGGCTCAGCGCCTGGTCGTGCCATGCTGGGGCAATCAGCGTGATGCCAGCGGGTAGACCGTCATCGCGGAAATCACCAGGCAACGCCAGCGCACACAGATCGGCCAGATTAGTGAAGTTGGTATAAGTGCCGAACTGCGAGTTGTATCGCACCGGTTCTTCGGCCATTTCAGCCAGCGTATGAATTGTTGGTGACGTCGGTACCACCAGCGCATCGAAATCGCTAAGCTGCGCATTGATTTTCTGCGCCAGTTCAGCGCGAGCGTATTCCGCCTGCCAGGCGTCACACGCCGTGTAGTTCAGGCCATTTGCCACAATGCCGCGCACGGTTGGGTCCATCGCCTCTGGCTGATTTTTGAAAATCTCACCTACTGCGACGGTACGCTCTGCCACCCATGCGCCGTAATACAACTGCTCGGCGAGTTGGTTAAAGACAGTAAAATCAATCGGTACCAGCTCCACGCCCTGCTGCTGCAAACGTTCCAGCGTTTTGGCGAATGCCGCTTCACTCTGGCTATCGCCAAAAAACTCGAGCTGGTCGGGAATGGCAAACCGCAACTTTTCGCTAAAACGTGCTGGAGCGGTCTGCGGATTAACGCGTGAATACGGATCTTGTGGATCGTACCCACCCGCAACCGCCGCCACGGTTTCTGCATCTTCAACGGTTAAGGCGAATATCGAAACGCAGTCATTCAAGCGGCACGCAGGCACTACGCCTGCGGTGGAAATCCAGCCTTTAGTCGGTTTCAGGCCAACGATATTGTTAAAGCCCGCAGGTACGCGCCCCGAACCGGCTGTATCTGTTCCCAGCGAGAAGCAAACCAAACCACGAGCCAGCACCGATGCCGAACCCGAACTTGAACCCCCGCTGACATATTCAGGATTGAACGTGTTTTTGACCGCGCCAAATGGCGAACGCGTACCGACAAGCCCGGTAGCAAATTGGTCGAGGTTAGTTTTGCCAACGACAATCGCACCAGCGGCTTTCAGGCGGGCAATGACCGTCGCGTCTTCGGCGGGCTGATAAGTAAAAGCGGGACATCCAGCACTGGTAGGCATCCCAGCAACGTCAATATTATCTTTTGCTGCAAATGGCACGCCTAATAAAGGAAAGTCGCTCGCTTGTTTCTCACCTGAATTAATAGCCTGAAAAATTGTGGTTAATTGCGCGTAGATTTCATCGTTAGTCGCAATATAAATCCAGGCATTATCGTCCTTAGAGATGTTATCGCGCAGGGTCTGGAAAGCTATGCCAAGCTGCTGCGGTTGCTGGCAATAAAGTGCCACCCATTCAGAAATCGTTGATGCTGACATAGACTGGAATCCCATCTGGTATACAAGATGAGATGAATAAAGCAGTTATTGTGCCATGTTTTATATTTGCTGTTATTTCAAGGGGTAAGAATAGATATAATATTTTCTTATATTAATAACGCACCATTGCGGCGCGTTATTTTTAATTATTTGATGGTTATGGTGCAATTAAGAAATTACCCGCCATGAGGACGGGTAAAATTGCAGTCTTAAATAATAGTGCCGCCTTTGGTCAAATCTTCACGGCGTTGTTCCGTTTCCGCTTTGTGATGATGACCTTTCTGCGCAATGGCGGTACGTAAACGTTGCTGCTGCGTGTAACGGTCTTCACGGCTTAATTCCGTGTCATCGCTCAACTCAATCAGCAGTTCATTCATATGCTCGATAACATTTTCAACCATTGCCGCGTCCACGCGGGCGATTACGTCTTCAAGATGCGCCATAATTTTCTCCTTACCATTCGTACCGACACCCTAACGTTTTTAAGTCAGGAATCAATGATTTTATGGCTGGAGATTCGGACCCCATCCCAGCCGGTTTAGCTCCTCCTCCTGGCAAGGGGGAGGCTGGGAGGGGGTCAGACAAGATTAATTCAATTTCGCTTTCGAGAAATCGCTGCCGTTCAGGCTGACGCTGTAACCCGTCACGTTACTGCGAGTAGCGTAGAAGGTTTTGCCGTTAGCCAGTGGAATCCACGGAGCCTGTTGATAAAACACTTCTTGCGCCTGCTCGTAGAGTTTGGCGCGAGCCGCCGGGTCGCTGGTCAGTTTCGCTTTCTTCGTCAGCGCATCGTATTGCTTGTCGCACCAGCGGGCGGCATTAGATCCACTCTGAATGCTGCCGCAGCCGAGCAGTGTGTCCGCGAAGTTATCCGGGTCACCGTTGTCGCTCATCCAGCCAAATAATGCAGACGAGTGTTCGCCTTTACGCATACCGGCCAAATATTCGCCCCACTCGAAGGTGACGATTTTTGCGTTCACGCCCACTTTCGCCCAGTCGTTTTGAATCATTTCGGCAATACGTTTTGAGTTCGGGTTATACGGACGCTGCACCGGCATTGACCACAAATCGGTATCGAAGCCCTTTTCCAGCCCTGCCTGCTTGAGCAGCGCCTTTGCTTTTTCAGGATCGTAGCTGCGATCTTTCAGGTTCTTATCAAACCCCAGCATGGTTGGTGGAATCGGTGATTTTGCCACCGTACCAGAGCCCATAAATACTGCATTAATAATGGCTTGCTTATCTACGGCGTAGTTCAGCGCCTGGCGAACCAGTACGTTATCAAAAGGTTTTTTGGTGGTGTTAAACGCCAGATAGCCGACGTTCAGGCCATCTATAGAGTGTAACTGGAGATCTTTATTGGCTTTAATGGCTTCAAACTGCACCGGTGCTGGTGCCGGGATAATCTGGCATTCATTTTTCTGCAATTTAGCCATACGGGTCTGAACGTTTGGTGTAATCGAGAAAATCAGGTGTTTGGTTGGCACTTTGCCATTCCAGTAATTCGGGTTCGCCACATAGCGAATTAGCGAATCCACTTTGTATTCCTGCAACGCGTACGGGCCGGTGCCGATTGGCGCGGTATCTACCTTTTCAGGCGTGCCCGCTTTTAGCATCGCATCAGCATATTCCGCCGAAAGAATCGAAGCGAAATCCATTCCCCAGTCGGCCAGGAATGCAGCGTTCGGTTCGCTCAGAGTGAACTGGACGTGATTATCATCGAGCTTTTTAACCTCAGTGATGAGCTTATCCAGCCCGACATCATTGAAATATTCGTAACTCGCCTGTGAGACATTGTGGTACGGGTTTTTTGGGTCTTTCTGGCGCATCACCGAGAAAACAACGTCATCAGCATTAAAATCGCGTGTCGGTTTAAACGCTTTATTGCTGTTGAATTTCACGCCCTTACGCAGGGTAAAGGTATACGTTTTACCGTCCGGGCTAATTTCCCATGCGGTAGCCAGTGATGGCACCGGCAAGTTATCGCTTGGGCGAAATTCCACCAGGCGGTTATATAACGTTTGTGAACTTGCAACGAAGCTTGGGCCGGAGCTGGCGATTTGCGGGTTGAAGGATTCTGGTGAGGCTTCGGAGCAGTAAATCAGTGTGTTATTCGCGGCGGCGAATGCGGCTGTTGCGGGTAATAAACTGCTGAGCACCAGCGCGAGAAGCGTTTTCCCTGTCGACATGTTTTTGCCTTTTTTATGCTTGCCAAATGAAAAGTGAAGTTATTATTTTCGTAGGTCGGGTTAGCGCAGCGACACCCGACATTCCAAATCCACCCTACAAGACCTTTTTTATAACATCAAAACAAACCGCTGCAAGATAGAACGCGCTTCCGGCGTATCACTCACGTTCGCCAGCAACGCATCGTGGTCTTTGCCTTTCATTGCCACCCTTTCGCTGCGGCTGGTAATGATTTTATTCATCACTGGCGCGTTAAATTCCGGATGGAATTGCACCGAAAACGCCGTTGGCGAATAACGGATTATCTGATGAGGATCGTGGCTGGATGCGCCAAGCACCACGGCACCTGGCGGCGGTGTAAGCACGCTTTGTTCATGGCTCAAAAATGTATCGAAAGTATTTGGCAGGCCGCTGAGTAATGGGTCATTTTGCGCTGCCGTATTTAGCGTGACCGCAATTTGCCCCACTTCACTCCCATTCGGATGGTAATCCACCACGCCGCCTAGCGCATACGCCATGAGTTGGTGTCCGTAACAAACACCGAGTACCGGAATCCCCGCCTGGATAATGTCGCGCGTCCATTCGGCGGTACGCTCACTCCATTCTTCATGATCGGTAACCATCGCCCACGAACCGGTAATTACCGCGCCGCTGAACGTTCCGCCAGCAGGTAGCGGCTCACCTTCAAACGGGCACACCACACGAATCAGGCCAACATCACCTAATGCAGCGCGAAACCACTGCGGCTGCTCACCTACGGCAATCCGAATATCCTTAGGCGGATGGCCCATTTGAACCAGTAATAAAGGCAATTTCTCTGACATTTATTGCGCGTCCTTTGGCTTTTGGATAAGCATAATCAGTAGCACAAAATCGGCTCGCGCCCCAAAGACTTAAGTGCAATCCGTCGATAATTGGAAAAAAGTGCCGCCTCTTCTGCCGTTTAGATACACAAAGAATCAGTAAAATGGAAAGCGTGAAGATGGCTCATGCTGAGCCGGAAACAGCAGGATTAATGACGTGGCAAAAACATTATTGCGCAGCGGGTGCCTTGATGACTTCCTTTCGCTTGGCGAAAACGGGCAGACGGTGTTCGACTCAGCGCTACAAATTCGCGAGACATTACGTTTACGCAAACAGCAGGCGGTCGTCGATAGCCTGGCAATTCCTCAGCCAAACGATGAAGGCGACAGGGTTGACTGGTATGCGCCATTTGAAGGCACGGTGGTCAGTTGGGCTGCGGCAAGTGATGAACAACGTAAAAAAGCCCTGCGCTATCTTGATAATTGCCAAGCGAATGTCGCCTCATTAATTCAGCGTTGCCAGCAGGCAGAAAAAACGGCCATTCAGCTTTTTGGTTCGTTACTCGCCAATGCGTTGCAGTTTCCTGGCAGCCAGTATGTGTATCTGGTGGATGGCAAACCGGTGATCACTTTTTGGGGCTTTGTGAACCTGAACAGCAGCGCGCATCCTGATCCGCTGGATTGTCTGCGCGTAACCGAAGAACACGAACCGGTTATCGAGTTTATTCCTGAGTCACCGCCTGCCGCGCCGCCAGTGGTGCTGATAAGCGAGCCGGACGAGCCACTTTATTCTATCGCCCCGCAAATTCCTGCTGCGCCGCAAATCGAATTGCCAGTAGTGCAAGAACCTATTCCCGAAGCTGCGCCTGAAATTAAGCCGGTGAAAAAACCTAAGCGCTGGTTATTGCCTGTCGCGGCAGTCGTCGTTGCCTGTATCGCCGCCCCGCTTTCTTATTACCTGGTATCCGCTCCGCACGCAGAACCTTTAGCTCAAGCAACGGTTGAAGCTAAACCGCAGGCCATTGCTCCGGCAGTGATTCAGGCTGAACCTGTCGCCCATGTTTCCACGCTTCCTGTTAGCCTGGCGGTGGTTGTTGAGCCACCTGCGCCTGAGCCAGAAGCTGCTCCAGCCGCACCTGTAAATGTACCGAAAGGCACAATGGTTTTACCGGCTGATGCGTTAAAAGCCGGTTCCACCAAATTCCTGAACGGCACCTGGCGTGTGGCCATCAACGTGAAAGATTCGATTACCGGAAAACCGCCGACGCTGCGTTATCAAATCGCCAGTAACAAAGGCACTGTGCGCCTGGTGCATGGCGACAATATTGTCTGCAAAGCGGAAGTGTTCTCAGGGCTGATGCAGTCCGGCACCTTGATGATCAAAACCCGTGGCAACGCGCGTTGTAGCGATGGTTCACGTTACCCGCTGCCGGAAATTTCCTGCAAACCGGGCGAAAACGATATTGCCGAGTGCAGTGGGCGCTACGAGGGTGACACCGTGGTTCCTGTGACGTTTAAAAAAGTGAGTGATTAATCCATGTTTGCCACTCTGTACCCTTATAAGCCGAGCGTTACGCTCATTAAAGACAGCGGCATTCAGTTTCTGGATTTCGGCCTCGCTCCGCAGCCCAACGCCCCGCATACCGGTCGCTTTGTGCGTAAAACGGCGAACGGCCCGCTGTTGCGCCTTGATTATGATGTGGTGCCAGGCAAATTTACCCTGCCAGGTGACCAGGGCGCAGCGCCCGAAGTCGTTAAGCCAGAAAGCACTATCACGCTGGGTCATTCGCTCAAATTGCTGGATAAAACCTGGCTGCCGGTGCCGTTCCTGCGCTTTAACCCACCACGCACCTTTGTTGGCGGCCCGGATAACTGGGCGCGCGTGCAGATCAGTTGCCTTGAAACGCCCGACTCCGCCGGAAACACCGTGCGGATTACCCTCGCGCTGGATACCAAAATTCTCGCGGATGACAACCCTGCTGCTCATCTCGCACCAACGCAGAACGACGTACGCAACGGCGCACGCTTTGCTTTCGCCTGGCAAAACGAAGAGATAAACGACTTTATCGATCAAACCTGGGTCGATGGCTGGTTACGCGAAGTGTTCACGCAATTTGCAACGCGCCATGAATCGCGTACCGAGCGTGAAATCAGCAATGCGCTGAAAAGTTTCGAATATCAGGCGCATTATCTCAATATTATCGAGATGCTGGGGGCACAGCTTTCCGTACCGGAAGTGAAAATTGTCACCGCCACGCTGCAATCCCCTGCTATCCCCGTTGATCTGGTGCTGGACGTGGGCAACACCCACACTTGCGGTGTATTAATCGAAGATCACGGTGAAGCGAATGATGGCCTGCGCCAGACTGCCGAGCTGCAAATTCGCTCGCTCAGCGAACCGCAAACCATCAACGAAGCGATGTTCACCAGCCGCCTCGAATTTTCAGAAGCCAAATTTGGCAAGCAGCATTTCTCGGTAGAAAGTGGCCGCGATGATGCGTTTGTCTGGCCGTCAATTGCCCGCGTCGGCCATGAAGCTCGCGCTATGGCCTCTGCCCGTTTGGGTACCGATGGCGCGAGCGGAATTTCCAGCCCGCGTCGTTATCTGTGGGATGAAACTCCGGCAAACCAGGACTGGCGTTTTAGTCAGATGGGTGTGAAAACGCAGCGCGAACCGCTGGCAACCGCTTATCCATTGATGAACCTGATGAATGACGACGGGCAACCACTGTATTCCCTGCCACAGGAAGATCGTCTGCCGGTGTTCTCACCGCAATATAGCCGCAGTTCGCTGATGACTTTTATGCTCTGCGAACTGTTGGCGCAGGCGCTGATGCAAATCAACAGCGTCGGCTCGCGCCAGAGCATGGGGCATCTTAATGCGCCGCGTCAGTTGCGCCATTTGATCCTCACGCTTCCCTCTGCCATGCCAAAACAAGAGCGTGAAATCTTCCGCCAGCGTATGCAGGAAGCGGTTGGCCTGGTATGGAAAGCAATGGAATGGCACCCAACTGACGACGGTTTTACCAGCGAACGCGATTTCCAGAGCAGCGTGGTGCCGGTGCCTGACGTACAAATGGAATGGGACGAAGCAACCTGCGGGCAACTGGTGTGGTTGTATAACGAAGCGTTGGTTAATTATGCGGGGCAGACGGGTAACTTCTTCCGCAGCCTCGCCCGCCCAGACCGTAAATTAGCTGCCGATGAACTGCCGGGCAAAACGCTGCGCGTGGCGTCCATTGATATCGGCGGCGGCACAACCGACATGGCTATCACGCAATATCATCTTGATGATGGTGTGGGCAGCAATGTAAAAATCGCCCCGCGTTTGTTGTTCCGCGAAGGCTTTAAAGTCGCCGGAGACGACATTTTGCTGGATGTTATTCAGCGTTGCGTGCTCCCGGCATTACAGGCGCAAATTCACCAGGCGGGTGTGGTCGATACCGTCGGGCTGATGACTACGCTGTTTGGTGAGTCCGGGCGCATGGACACCCGTGGCACGTTGCGCCAACAAACCGCGCTGCAACTGTTTATCCCGCTTGGCCACGCGGTACTGTCGTGCTGGGAGAACAGCGATCCCGACGATCGCCATGCCACGCTTGAAGCCACGTTTGGCGAGCTGCTAACCCAGCGCCCGACCCAAAACGTGATCAACTATGTTCAGCAAGCGGTACAACACGCGCTACCCGCCGATGCACCCGCGTTTGATTTGTTCAGCGTGCCGATGCACGTTGAGCTGGCAACGTTACAGGAAGCATTACTCGCCGGGCAATTTACCCTCAGCGCCCCGCTTCAGGCGTTGTGTGAAGTGATAAATCACTACTGTTGCGATGTGCTGCTGGTGACCGGCCGACCTGGCTGTTTGCCTGGCGTTCAGGCATTGCTACGCTACCAACAACCGGTGCCGGTGAACCGCATCGTCTGGCTGGATAACTATCAGACTCATGAATGGTATCCGTTTAGCCAGCAAGGCCGCATCGGCAATCCGAAATCTACCGCCGCTGTGGGTGCCATGTTGTGCAGCCTGGCGATGGATTTGCGTCTGCCTGGCTTTAACTTCAAAGCGTCTGACATTCAGGCGTACTCCACCGTGCGTTATCTGGGGATGCTGGACGGCAATAACACGCTGGTTGATAAAAACGTCTGGTATCGCGATATCGATCTCGACGATCCAAAATCCACTTTGGATACGCGCTTGCACTTCCCATTACGCGGTAATGCGTGCCTGGGTTTCCGCCAGCTTGATGACGCGCGTTGGCCTGCCACGCCGCTGTATACGCTGGCGATAAACTCAGCCCAACTGGCAAAAGAGATTGCTGGTGAAGGTGTGCTGAACGTGCGCTTACAACAAACCCGCGAAGCCGATGCTTTTGTGCTGGCCGAAGCGTGGTTACAGGACGGCAGCAAAGTGCCACTCAGCCAATTAAGTTTTAAATTGAATACCCTGGCAGGAAGCTATAGCGGTGCCAGCCATTACTGGATTGACAGCGGGAGCGTGTATCAAAAATGAAGCCAATAACCTCAACGCTGCACCCTTTAGTGGCCTGGATCGAACAGACACGCGAGTCCGTACCGCTGGTGGATAACGAAGCCGATGGCCTGTTGCAAAAATTGGCCGTGTTTCAAAACCGCCAGCAACAACTTACCTTGCAGGCGGAGCAACCACTAACTATTGGTTTATACGGCCACTCGGTAGCGGGCAAACATCACTTACTGACTACGCTGACCGGCGATAACAACGGGCGTATAGATATTTCACTGGGCGGAAAAGTGCTGGATTACCTGACGCACATAAACCCCGGACATGCCCCTGCCGTCGCTGTGCGTTTTACTCATCGTGAGTTGCACGTTGCGGAACATTATCCGCTGCTGCTCACCCTGTGCAGCGCAAGCGCGCTCGCTCAACGAATGATTCGCCAGTATCACGCCACATCAGCGGTACGTTTTGCGCAGTCTGACGTTATCGCAGCAAAACTCAAAGAATTGCAGGCTAAGCGCCAGGCGCAACCGATGCCGGGCATCACACAGCTACAACTGTCTGATATTGCACATACTTACCAGCAAGTGGTACGTCGTCAGCATCATCTGGATAACCCCTTATGGCAGCAAATGGCTGAGCTTCTACCGTGGCTGACCACTGCCGATCAAGCCGCATTGCTCGCGCCGTTGTGGGGCGACAACTCCGTAATGACGGCACGCTGGCAGCATCTTGCCGAAACACTGAATCATCTGGGTTATGCCCCACAGGTTTTAGCCCCTGCCAGCCTGTTGGTGGACACTTTCCTGCTTCCGGTCGAGGGATTCCTGATCCCAGGCGAGCCGGACGAACCAGAAATGAACGCGGATGTGATGGTCTGCCCGCTAATTAATCAACAAACTGGAACACAAGTCAGCCTTGCACAGCGGGATTTGCAGCAACTGTGCGCCGAAATCACGCTAACGCTAAACCAGCAACCTAAACTGGCGCAGGTCGATGTAGTCGATATTCCTCTGCAAGAACTTGATGATTACGCACAGCATCTGCAACCCGACAAACTGGTGGTGTGTAACGCCGCAGTTGAACGCCGCGAAGTAAATGCAGCCGGTAAGATGCTGGCCCGTTGGGTGGATAAAACCCAGGCCAGCAATGCCACCACGCCTGGTTTGATTTGGGCTATTACGCCACGCGATGCGCGTTTCAATGGTGCGAATCTGGATGACGGTGTGCAGCGTGTTATCGGCCTGCCGGGCAAACGTTGGGGCACGCTGCAAGCGCTGGACAGCCGTAATATGCACCGTTTGCTAGAATGGTTGACGGATGCGTTGGTTCCGGCGCAGCGTACTTTACGCATTGAGATGTTACAGACAGCGCTGAATACCGAGATTAACGCCCTTTTCGCGCATATTCTTGAAGAGGAAAACCTGACGCCAGAACGTGCGCGTTCAAAAGCTGAAGATCTGGTTCGCGCACTGCAATCCCACGCCGCACAGCATGGTGAACTGCTCGCCAGCTTGCTTCCGGAGCGCCAAGCGTTGCAGCAACGTTGGTTGAACCATCAGCAATTGCGAAATCAACAACCCGCCGATTTCAATCTTGATATTGACCTGTTCGCCGAAGAAGAAAGCAATGAACCGCTGGCTCGCGCTACGACTAGTTTTGCAAGCGTTGTCCATTTGCTGTGGGTTAACCATTTACGCCAGTTAGCCACACGCCACGAAATCGCTCATCTTTCAGGGCTGGACAACACTCAACTTCATGCGCTGTGCCAATTACTGATTGTCGCCAGTTATCGCCTGAAATTGCCTGAACAACTGGAATCGGCATTACGCCACTGCGACGGCAGCATGGCGCAGGAAATTTCCTGTGTTAGCGCGGTGCTGGGCGATTTTGTCAGTTGGTTAGGATACGCGCACATCGAGCCATCATTGCGCCCGGCAAGCCGCGTAAACAAAGGATCACCGGTATTCGCCCCGCAAAAACAAGCAACAGCCAGCACACGCCTGGTGCATTTGGGCGAACAACCCACGCGCGGCAACACGTTATATGTTTATGACTGGCTGGTTGCGTTATATGCCCGCGCGGTTGAAAACATCGGTTATCGCCATCCGTTGGATGTGACTGATGCGCAAAGAACAGCGTTGAAGGGGTTATTGGTTTCGTAAGTCTTTAAAGCAGCGTCATCCACTGGAGGCAAATTCAGTGGTGGATGACGCTATAACATTGATTCTTTATTGGTTACTTGGCTACGCTAATACTTTGTAGCAATGCTATTTTGTGGCTTAAAGTCATCTTTGTTGAGATCGTATTTTTTATTTTAAGATATATTTTCTTCAGGGTTATATGAAGGTAACTTGCAGCCTCCGTGACTCGCCCTGAAAATAATAGCAAGGTATCTGCAATAATTTTCTTTTCGTATGCATCGACAAGATCATTCAGTGGGGATTTGGGTGTACCCAATGCTTTTGATTTTAAGAGCTTTCGGAAAAAATAGGCTTTCATTTCATACGCCTTTTAGATGTATGATTCACGATCAATTACAACGTCTTGAGGGATTAGGATATGACGAATAAAGGTGGGCAGCGACTGTTAAAACTGGGTGAAATTAATCTGGCAAGCAGCCTTTTTAGACACAGTATTTACTACAATAGGGTGTGGGTTCATTTTGATAGCTATTTGCCGTTAAACCTGCAACCTAATGATATAGGCATGACACCAAATGGTGAAATGTGGTTTAGAGATAAGTATGAAGAAGATTTTTCCATATCTAAAGGAAACAGGGTAGAACAACAACATCTTTTCATGCATGAAATGATGCATGTCTGGCAGCACCAGCGTGGAATGTGGGTAAGAACAAGAGGTTTATTTTCCCGCTTTGCAGATTACACTTACAGCCTGGACAAAAATAATTTACTGGATTACAGCCTGGAACAACAGGCTACTATTGTTAGTGATTACTGGCTGTTAAAAACATACGGTTTCAGTGGCCATTCTTATTTGGTTAATTACAAAGATTACAACTCAAACGAATCTTATTCAGTTCTACTTAAAAAGTATGAAAAGGTTTTAGAGAGTTTCCCTGGATGAAAAAGCTAATCCTCCTTATCCCCATCGTTGTTTTGCTATCTGGTTGTCCTGGCAAGGATGGGTTAAAGATGGGCGAGCAGCGGTCAATCTACGTTGATGGGGATCGCGTCTGCTTTTCCGTGAGTAAGCAAGATGTATTGACCCGCTATCTATTAGCCACGAATGGGAAGGATTACAAAGTGCTTTTGAGCGCTGATTCTGTCCACCTTTCTTATCCTGATTCGTGCGTCACCGCCCATTTAGAGCAAGGCGTAAGATATGCCGCCACTTATGCGCTTAACGGGAAAAACTATGTCGACACATTCATTATTGACAAAGAAAATACTGTTATCGGTTTAGGAAAATAATTTATGTCATTACGAGGTGTGAGAGCCAATAGAACGAAAACGTACGTTAGCAGTATCAAAAGTCGATAAAGAGACTGATGGGTATCTAAATGCCGAAACGCCGATTTTTGGTGCGGTATCTGGGCCACTGTTCAGGTTGGGCTGGCCCAGTTGATGGAAGAGGCGTTAGCGAATCTGAGATAAAAAATGACTCATAACCCGAATGAATGCCCTTCGCCCTGCCATCCCGTCGTTTGCAGAAATTGCTCCCAGGTCAATGCGTGTGGGTTGACCTGGCGGCTCCACTGCAAATCGCGATCTTTACGGAAATAACCATATTCCACTGCGTATTCAGCCATGCCCACCAGCTCCTCCGCGAACCCGCCCATCTCAGCAAATGACGGGAAATGATGCAGTATTTCCTCGCGTGTCATCGCTGAGCTGTAAACCGCTTTTTTGCCCGTCACACGAGTAAACGTTTCGACCATCTCTTTTGGCGAAATCATTTCGCCAATCACTGGCAAAAAACAGCCTGCATATTTTTCCTGATGATCAAAAATTTCTAATACTGCGGGGCCGGTTGCGGTCAGTGGGTCGACAAATGGCGCACGAAAATCTTCCGGCAAATAGACAGGAAAGACTAACGTGTCGTCTTCAATTTGCGGTTGATAATATTCGAGCAGATTGGTGTAGAAGAACGCCATAGAAATAAATGAGCTGGTGACAGTCAGCGTGTGGATATATTCCTCAATCCGCCCCTTATCGGTAAAGTGCGGAACCCATTTCTTGCCTGCGGTAATTTTATCCACGTTTTCAAGACTGCTGAAAACGATATGCTGCACGCCCGCTTCAACGGCGGCATCGGCAATTTGTTGGCCTAATTCCATTTCATGCGTTTGCGCGTTTACCGCTTCTGGAATGATGCCCGGTGTCATCATAAACACGCCATGCGCACCTTTAAAAGCCTGAACGAAATCTGCTTTGTGCCCCAATTCCAACGGCACAGTCATGAGTTGCGCGCCTAAACTTGCAAGCTCTTGCGCTTCCGGTGAATCAACCCGTCGAGTTAAAGCGCGGACATCGTAACGTTGGCTTTTCAATAACGAGCGCACAACGCTACGCCCCTGTTTGCTGAGCGCACCCACCACGGTGATGAGAGGTTTATTATTCGCTGACATGGTTTTATTCCTGACGTTCTAAAGGTTGAGCTTGAATTATCAGCAGTCGTGAGGGATAAGTGAAATCGATTGTTTTCTATTAAGGAATCCACCAGATGGATACCATGCGGCTCGATTTAAACCTGTTACTGACGCTTGAAGCGTTACTTACCGAACAGAATGTGACAAAAGCGGCAGCGCGACTTCACCTGAGCCAGCCTGCCGTAAGTGCACAACTGAACCGCCTACGGGATATGTTTGATGATCCGCTGCTGATCCCTGCAAGACGAGGAATGACGCCAACGGCGAAAGCCCTTGAGTTGTTGGCACCGCTGCGCGAATCACTGGAGCAACTGCGCCAGACGCTGCAAACTCATCAGGATTTTTATCCTGAACGGGCGAATCTGACCGTTACGATTGCCTGCACAGATTACACTCAGGCCGCTATCGTTATGCCGCTGGTTGTGGCTTTACGCCAGAAAGCGCCGGGGGTACGCATTGCTGCACGGCACTATAACCCTGCACTGTTTGAGCAACAGTTGGCGAGCGGCGAAGTCGATATCGCGCTTGCCTCGCACGATTCGGGTAAACCGCATCTAAGAACCCGGCATTTATTCGATGAGACATACGTGCTGATTGCGCGACGGGGCCACCCTTTGCTGCAAGAAAACCTCTCGATTGAAACTTTTGTCCAACTGGAACATGTGGTTGTTTCACCCAGTGGCGGCAGCTTTACCACGCCGATTGACGACGCTCTGGCAACATTTGGGCATAAGCGCAATGTGGTTATGTCCGCCGCGACATTCTTGTTCGTTCCGCAGATAGTCTCAATGAGCGATCTTGTCGGCCTGGTGCCAAAGCGATTAATGCAAGTGAAGTCTGAACACCTCACGGCGATAGAACTGCCGTGGCTTGCAGAACAATTCGACGTAAGCCTGGTGTGGCACGAACACAGCCATGGGCATGCCGGCCACCGCTGGATTAGGGACTTAATTGCCGAATTACAACTTTGAAAGCCACGTCATTCTGACTACACTCGATGGCACCTTAACATTTCAATAACAAAAGAGGTGTCGCATGCCACACTCATCCCCTGTCTCTATTTCTATGCTAATCAATGGACTGCCTGTTGATGCTCAAAACCAGGCGACGTTTGAACGCCGCAATCCCCTCGATGAACAGGTTGCCACTATTGCCCCTGCCGCCACCGCCGTTGATGCCCGCACAGCGGTAGACGCCGCAAGCCAGGCGTTTGTGAGTTGGTCGCAAACGGGGCCAAACCAGCGCCGCGCTTTACTGCTTAAAGCCGCCGATGCCCTGGAAGCAAAACAAGCGGCATTTGTTGCTGCAATGGCCGCGGAAACGGGAGCCACCGCGCAATGGGCGGAATTTAATGTTCACTTAGGTGCGGGTTTGTTGCGTGAAGCAGCCGCACTTACTACGCAAATTAACGGTGAAGTTATCCCATCTGATGTACCCGGAAATCTGGCAATGGCCATTCGCCAGCCTGCGGGCGTGGTATTGGGAATGGCACCGTGGAATGCGCCGATTATTCTCGGCGTACGCGCTATAGCCACTCCATTGGCGTGCGGAAACTGCGTGGTGTTAAAAGGCTCTGAAATTTCACCTGCGACACACGGTTTGATTATTGATGCCCTCAGCGAAGCAGGATTCCCGGCTGGCGTGGTTAATTTCGTGACCAACGCGCCGCAAGATGCCGCCACGGTTGTAGAAGCCATGATTGCTCATCCGGCAGTGCGCCGTGTTAATTTCACCGGTTCGACGCACGTTGGGCGAATCATCGCGCAAACCTGCGCTCGTTATCTCAAACCGGTGGTGCTGGAATTGGGCGGTAAAGCGCCGCTGCTGGTTCTGCATGATGCCGATATTGAATTAGCCGTGAACTGCGCGGCCTTTGGTGCTTTCGCCAACTCCGGGCAAATCTGCATGTCGACCGAGCGCATTGTGGTGGACGAGCGTATTGCCGATGAGTTTGTGGCGAAATTTGCCGCCAAAGCGGCCAGCCTGCCGTGTCGTGATCCGCGCGTTGGCCCTACCGTTTTAGGTTCGGTTGTTGATGTGCAGACGGTTTCGCGCTGCAATGACTTGATTGATGATGCGTTGGCGAAAGGTGCCAAACTGGTTGCTGGCGGCAAAGCCGATTCAACATTAATGCCCGCTACGGTACTGGATTTTGTCACCAATGAAATGCGCATTTACCACGAAGAATCTTTCGGGCCGGTAAAAGGCATTATCCGTGCGAAAGGTGATGAAGAAGCGATCGCTATCGCAAATGACAACGAGTTGGGACTTTCTGCGGCGGTGTTCAGCCGTGACGTTGCGCGAGCGTGGAATATTGCCAGCCGCATTCAAAGCGGGATCTGCCACATCAACAGCCCAACAGTGCACGACGAAGCACAAATGCCCTTTGGCGGCGTCAAAGACTCCGGTTACGGGCGTTTTGGCGGGCTTGCGGGTGTTCGTGAATTTACCGAGTTGCGTTGGATAACCATGCAAACGCAGCCGCGCCCGCTACCGTTCTGATAACGGTAAACCGGCCAGCATTAACGGACGTTTTTCGGCAAACAGCCATAATGTTGCCGGAATCTGGCGGTAAATCTTGAGCTGGAAAGATATCCGCACCGTGAAGCAATCTCACCAATCGGCAGCGCTGTCGTCTGTAATTGTGACAGCGCGAATGACATGCGCACTTCTTCAATAATTTGCGATAACTCTGGGATTCCCGTTGCAGCCTTCTACGTAAAGTTGAGGTTCCTAACGATAATTGGCCTGCTATATCCTGCGCCGTCCAAAGCCTGGCGGGCGACATCATAATAATTTGCCGCACTTGCTCCGTCAGATTAAAACTGCGCTCAATCAGTAGCGGCCCCGTCAATCCGTCATGGTGAAGCGCCAACAGCAGCCCCATCGCCTGGTGCTCTTGTAGTTTTGCGGGTAAATCACTGCGCACCGCATTTAACAAGTTGTCCCACATAAACGTCAGCCCTTTGCTCATTGGCGCACATAAAGACGTGAGCCTGGCGGGCGGATAGTCCTGAATATAATGCGCTTTAAACGCAGAAAGCAGCTCAGGTGATAACAGCAGCAAGTCGGAACGAAATGCCCCCTGCGCAGGCTGGTTAACGATCTCAAGATCCGTATTTGCCGGAATGATAATTAGCTCATCAGGAGTGGCTACCAGACGATTATCATCCTGAATAATGATTTTGCTGCCCTGCGTGATATGGCAAATGGCCGCTGAAAAAAGCTTAACACGATGCAAGCGATGCAAATGGCTGGAGTAAACCTCTGCCGTCGTAAGATTCCTGTGCTGAAAATGTAAGTCCTGCACCGTGTTATTCCGCCTTTTATCTTCCGTATGTTGCTGTTAATTCAGCTTTTGCAATGACATTGCTGTGAAGCATATAGCCGACCAGTGCACCGCTCGCATTACTGTCGATGGGCAGTTTATCCGTACTCAGCGCCCAAACGGTAAACTGATAGCGATGTGGTTTATCACCCGGAGGTGGACACGCGCCGCCAAACCCTGAATAACCAAAATCATTACGCCCCTGAATAGAACCCGCTGGCAGTGTCTTGTTAGTCGCATCTCCAGCGCCAGCTGGAATAGCTTTTGTCGAGGCTGGGATATTTACCACCGTCCAGTGCCACCAACCGCTACCGGTAGGCGCATCCGGATCGTATACCGTTATAGCAAAACTTTTAGTTCCTGCGGGCGGGTTCTGCCACGCCAACTGCGGGGAAATATTGCCGCCGCTACAGCCAAAACCCTGGAATACTTGTTTCTCAGTTAACGGGTTATTCTGCTGAATATCTGTACTGCTGACGCGAAATGCCTGAGCGGCAGAAGCATTAAAACTTACCGCTGCCAAAATGCCTACGGCCAGAGAGGCGACTCTTTTCATTGTATGTGCTCCGTTGTGGTGAGAGTCATCAATGTAATCAGAGTCACGCTCCGGTGTTGTGCTCGTGCGATTTGATTTTGTGCCGAAACGCTCACTTCAACTTAAAAACCTGAGGCGCACAGTATTTTGACGAATGCCACACGTAAGAATCTGGTAGGTGGCATTTGCTTTTGTTTTCTGCCAGGATTTGCGCATTCATCAACCAACTGAATATAAGGAGGACCCCATGCTGTTTTGTGAAATGTTATTTATTTCGCAGACTTTTGGTGATCGCCATAGCTCAAGCGTTATCGATATCGTACTGCGATAGCCCTGCTTGAGCGAAGCTAACTGAATCCCTTCCCTCGGGCTTACCGGGTTATCGTCAGCCATATTTGACGAGGCGTTCTAACGCCTGTAACTCTTGAGTAAGCAACAATGAGCACATTATTAACCGCACAATCCCTTAGCCTTGATACCGCCTTTGGCCCACTGCTGGCAGACATTACCTTTACGCTGAAAAAAGGTGACCGCCTGGGGTTAATCGGCCACAACGGCTGCGGCAAAAGTACCCTTCTGAAACTGCTCGATGGCACTATTTCTGCAAATAGTGGCAGCGTGACGCGTGCGCATAACTGCCTGTTAGCGCGAGTTGAACAACATCTACCGGAAGATTTGCATACGCTAACGTTGCTCAACGCGGTAATGGCGCGCCTTAGCGATGCGCAACAGCATACTGATGGATGGCGAGCACAGGCACTTCTCGCCAGCATGGGGTTTGACGAAACCGCATGGCAACTTACTGCTGGCACACTCAGTGGTGGGCAGCACACGCGTTTATTACTGGCGCGAGCGTTAATTACCGAACCGGATCTTCTGCTACTGGATGAACCGAGTAACCACCTCGATTTACCGACTTTGCTATGGCTGGAGCAATTTTTACGCGACTGGAACGGCAGCTTTGTGCTGGTTTCTCACGATCAACACCTGTTGGATAACGTCACCAATGGGACGTGGATTTTGCGCGATCACGGGCTGAATTTCTTCCAGCTACCCTGCTCTGCTGCACGCGCTGCGTTGGTTGAACGAGATAAAACCGATGCGCATCGTCATCAGGCAGAGCAAAAAGAAATCGACCGTATTGCGGCAAGTGCCAAACGTCTGGCTGTTTGGGGGCGTGTCTACGATAACGAAGACCTTGCTCGCAAAGCCAAACAGATGGAAAAACGCGTAGATAAATTGAAGGACAGCCAGACGGAACTCAGCGCTGCGAATCTGTGGCAGTTGATTCTCAAAGGCGAGGCATTACCGGCAGATCGTTTACTGGAAATGGAAAACCTGGCAGTAAGCCCGGCACCAAATTGCCCGCCGCTGTTTAACCTGGCAATGCAGCGCCTGAAAAGTGGTGATCGGGTAGCGATAATCGGGCGCAACGGTTGTGGCAAATCTTCACTACTACGCCTGCTGTGGCAGCACTATCAGCAACCGCAGGATGAATCAGCCATTCGCCTCCATCCGCGTGTCGATATGGGTTATTACGACCAGACGCTGCACCAGCTACGCGATGGCGACACACTGCTTGAAGCACTGGAACCTTTCGCGGCATTAACCGAGCGTGACCGCAAAATGGCGTTAATCAGCGCCGGTTTTGCCTGGCTGCGTCACGGGCAAACAGTTAGCACGTTGAGCGGCGGCGAGCGTTCGCGTCTGTTATTCGTCGGCCTGACGCTTGCACGTTATTCACTGTTGCTGCTCGATGAGCCAACCAACCACCTGGATATGGAAGGCAAAGAGGCGCTGGCAGAAACGTTGCAAAACTACGAAGGCGGCGTTCTGCTGGTAACGCACGACCGCACGTTGATCGCTAAAAGCTGTAACCGCTTCTGGCTGATTGATAACGGCGAACTGAGCGAATGGCATTCTCTGGAGGGGCTGTATGCGCAACTGACGGGTGAAAATTCTGAGGTTATGTCGCAGCCTTCGCGGCAAACGGAAACAACGTCTGCTGTTGCCCACAGTGAAACGGATGTCTGGCTGGAACGATTGGTAGAACTGGAGGAGAAACTTGCGCAAGATTTATCACGCAAGCAAAGCCAACAGAAACCGACGTTACAGCAACAATGGCGCAAAGAGATCGAGATGCTTAATCTGCGGCTGGAACAGGAGTAAAAAAACCGCCCGTTACACCGCATAATTTACGGTGTAACGGGCGGTTTAAAACTTAAAATTTCGCCCAGTTATCGTCTTCGTCTATGACGACTTTGGCAGCCTTCGCAGTAGCCTTTGGTTTCTGCGGTTGAATTTTCACAGCATCAGGCTGATTGCTTAAACGGAATGTTCCCACCGCTGCCGTTAAACGCGCCGCTTGTTGTTCAAGTGACGCCGCTGCCGCAGAGGCTTCCTCAACCAGCGAAGCGTTCTGCTGGGTGACGTTATCCATTTCGTTTATTGCGATACCGACTTGCTCAATGCCACGGCTTTGTTCATCTGAAGCCGCGGCAATTTCTTGCATGATATCGGTGACGCGGCGTACTGCGCCGACGATGCCCGTCATCGTTTCGCCTGCATGGGCGACTTGCTTTGAACCGTTATCAACCAATGACACCGACTCGCTGATCAGCCCTTCAATTTCTTTCGCCGCCTGCGCACTGCGTTGTGCCAGCGTGCGCACTTCCGTTGCAACCACGGCAAAACCTCGGCCTTGTTCACCCGCACGTGCGGCTTCCACCGCCGCGTTCAGCGCCAGGATGTTGGTCTGGAATGCAATGCTGTTGATGACGGCGGTAATCTCAGAAATTTTCTTCGAGCTGGAGGAGATATTGTTCATGGTGCTCACCACGCCGGAAACGATACGCCCGCCGTCGCTGGCTTTTTGCGATGCTTCTTCTGCAAGTTTTGTGGCGTGATGGGCGTTGTCCGCATTCTGTTTCACCGTGGCGGTTAACTGCTCCATGCTGGCTGCCGTTTCCTCAAGCGCTGCAACCTGTTGCTCGGTGCGCGACGACAAATCTGTATTTCCGGCAGAGATTTCGCTGGTACCCTGATAAATCGCTTCTGCCCCCGTACGCACTTCACCGACTGTCGTCACCAGCGAGGTCTGCATATCCTGCAAGTTCTGGTTAAGTTTGCCAATTTCGCTGTTGCCGAATGCCTGCGGTGCCAGGGTTAAGTCCCCTTGAGCGATATGTTCAATGCGCGTTGCCGCTTGTTGCAGCGGTTGAATAACCACGCGGCGCAACACGACAAAGGTAAAGGCGGTCAGAAGCAAGGCCAGCACAAATGCCCCAGCCATCAGCATCACACTGAAATGCGAGCGCACCTGAGCTTGTGCTTTTAAGGCTTCCGCACGTTCAGTACGAATCTGCGCCGCCTGCACTAAAACCTTCGAATAATCGGTATCCAGCTTACGTGCCTGTTCATTTTCATGATTGATGATGGCTTCGAACATGCCGTTTTTGGCATATTTCATCATCGGCAGCATGCCCTGGTTCACGTACTCGTCAAAGCGTTCACGTAACTGGCTATCCAGCGCTTCACCCTCCGCGACTTTATCCGCTCGCGCCATATAAATATCGAAGCTGGTCTGCGCCTGTTTAATCAACCTTTCGGCTTCGGCAATATTAAATTTCATGTCATCCATATCGGCCACACGCCCTGCCGCACCGGCATGAATGATGTTCAACCGCGCACTGCGCAGATTGGCCGAGCTGTCTGAAAGACCGATGCGAACCTGAATTTCGTTAGTCACATCTTGCAGCGCTTTGTCACTTTGAATCAAAAAGTAGCTCGCCAGCCCAACGCACAGAGCAAACAAAACTAAGATCCCAACCAGAATTGAGGTAAACAGCGGCACCAGTCGAATATGGTGCCAGAAACGAACAGCCCCCTGCGGGGAGGTTTTTTTAGTTGCCATGTCCTTGGTTTCTCTTTTTGTAAAAAGGTGTTTCTGTAAAAGGGTCATCGGCCTTGAGAAACAAAAGGTTGAACACAAAGTTGCGGTTTTGTGGCGGGGTTAACAAATCAGTGGTGAAAAGATAAGCAGGTCACAGTTTATCCATGCAATGAGTGGGACTTACATTGAAGTTAAACAGGAGTAAACTAATTGTAATGATTAATGGCGTAGCCGCGTGCGGTCGCCCACAGGACAACAATTACGCGTTATGAAATTTAAATCTGCCATTAAACCCTACCATGCAGCAGCCGGTGGTTGGGGCTCGCTTGAAGCCACTACCCGCTTTGTCATCGACAGCAAACACGCCCTGAAAAACTTGCGCAACCTGATGCGAATGAACAAAGCCAAAGGGTTTGACTGCCCTGGTTGCGCATGGGGTGATGATAATAAAAGCACCTTTAGCTTCTGTGAAAACGGCGCGAAAGCGGTGACATGGGAAGCGACCCGCCGCTTTATCGACCGCGAATTTTTCGCTCAACACAGCGTCAGCAAACTGTATCAACAAAGTGATTATTTCCTTGAGTATCAAGGACGGCTTATCGAGCCGTTACGCTACAATCCGCAGACCGACCATTACGAAGCCATCAGTTGGGACGATGCGCTGGCGTTAATCGCGCAGCATATTAAAGCGCTGGATAACCCAAACCAGATGGAGCTGTACACCTCCGGACGCGCCAGCAACGAAGCCTCTTACCTGTATCAGCTTTTCGGGCGCATGGTCGGGACGAACAACTTCCCTGATTGCTCGAATATGTGCCACGAAGCCAGCGGCAGCGGCCTGAAACGCAGTATTGGCGTCGGTAAAGGCACCATTCATCTGGATGATTTTGATAAAGCCAACGCCATTTTTGTGTTTGGCCAAAACCCTGGCACCAACCATCCACGCATGCTGCACAGCTTGCGTCACGCCGCAGAAAACGGCGCGCAGATCGTCACGTTTAATACCCTGCGTGAACGTGGCCTTGAGCGTTTTGCCGATCCGCAAAAGCCGTTAGAAGTGGTGACGCCATTAGCCGGAAATATCAGCACTTATTATTACCAGCCTAATTTGGGCGGTGATATGGCGGCGATCCGCGGTATGGCGAAAGCGCTATTGGAAACTCATCGCCAGCAACTGGCGCAAGGTGCTGCGGGTGTTTTCGATGCGCAGTTTATCGCTGAGCATACTCACGGCGTGGACGCCTGGTTTGCTGAAATCGACAACACCACCTGGGAGCACATCACTCAGCAATCGGGATTAAGCGAGCAACAACTGCGTGATGCCGCCGCCGTATGGCAACAGGCCGAACGCGTGATTTGTACCTGGGCGATGGGCATTACGCAGCATAAGCATTCGCTGAATACAGTACGCGAAATTGCCAACCTGCAATTGTTAGGCGGCCATCTCGGTAAACCTGGCGCGGGGCTTTGCCCGGTACGCGGGCACAGTAATGTGCAGGGCAACCGTACGATGGGGATTGATGAAAAACCTTCGGCGGCATTGCTTGATAGCCTGGCCGCACATTTTGGTTTTGACGCCCCTCGCGAGCAAGGGCACAACACCGTTGAAGCCATCGGGGCGATGCTACGCGATGAAGTTAAGGTGTTAATTGCATTAGGTGGAAACCTTGCCGCAGCAGCACCAGACAGCCCGCGAACCGAAGAAGCATTACAGCGTTGTGGGCTGACGGTACACATCAGCACCAAACTAAACCGCAGCCATCTGGTGCCAGGCAAAGCGGCGTTAATTCTGCCAACGCTTGGGCGCACAGAAGAAGACATGCAAGCCAGCGGGCGGCAGTTCATCACCGTTGAGGACTCGTTCAGCATGGTTCACGCGTCAGAAGGCATCGGTAAACCAATTGCTGATACGCAACGATCGGAAACCGCGATTGTCGCCGGGATTGCCAACGCCGTTCTGGGTAGCGATAAACTCGACTGGCTGGCGTTGACTGGGGATTACAACCTGATTCGCAATCACATTGCCGCCACCCTTCCGGGCTTTAAAGACTTTAATCAGCAGTGCGAAAAACCAGGCGGTTTTTATCTGGGGAATGCGGCTGCGGAATTACGCTTTAATACGCCAACGGGGAAAGCCGAGTTTAGTGCCGCGCCGCTGCCGGAATCATTATTTGGTGAATTGAATGCGCCGTTTACTTTGCAAACTTTGCGTTCGCACGATCAGTACAACACCACAATTTACGGCCTGGACGATCGCTACCGTGGCGTGTACGGGCAACGCGAAGTGTTATTTATTAACCCAGAAGATCTTGCTGCGCTGGAATTGCAGGACGGTGATTTAGTGGATATTGAAACGATATGGAACGATGGTATCGCCCGTAAAGTCAGCGGGTTTAAAATTGTCCCTTACAACATTCCACGCGGTAATCTTGCTGCTTATTACCCAGAAACGAACCCTTTGGTTCCATTAACCAGCGTGGGTGACGATACCGGCACACCGACCTCCAAATCTGTTCCGGTAAAAATCAGCCGTACCGCATCCGTAGAAAGTCAGCGAATCGCTTAACCCTATCCACTTCCCACCTTGCCTTTGCTGGGTAACACTGTGCTTACCCAGCCATTCCCCCACCTTCTTCATTACCTGTTTGCAATAAATGCGAGATTTCTCATTAACAACTTTGCAATATCATAACGGGAGATTATGATAACCGCGCAATTAACCATTTGGTTCATTACGTGGTTTTTATCAAAGTGAAGTAAACGGAACACGCTTCGACAGGAGAAATTTATGGCTAGTTACACTCCCCCGCGCGGCCTGGCATTAGGGCTGCTGTGGGTTCTCGGCGGGCTGATGGCGCTTATTGGCCTCGCAATTGGTATTGGTGGCGCTTATTTAGTCGCGCTGGGTGGCAGTGGGTATTTCCTGATAATGGGCATTGTGATGCTCATTTCTGCGGTTTTGATTATCAAAAAGAAAACTGCCGGTCTGGTGCTCTATGGTCTGGCATTCATCTGCTCAATATTTTGGGCAATTAGCGATGCAGGAATGGACTTCTGGCCGTTATTCTCGCGCCTGTTTACTTTCGCAGTGCTCGCTTTCCTGGCCGCCATTGCCTGGCCTATTCTGCGCTCAGCAAACGGCACCGCGCCGGTAAAAAAAGCGCCTGCTTATGGCATCGCCGCCTTGCTTGCTGTTTGCATGTTGGTCAGTGCTGGCTGGATGTTTGTGCCTCAGGTTCAGGTTGCGGCAAATGAAGACGTGCCGGTAAAACCTGTCACAGCCGATGAAGCGCAGAAAGACTGGAAACACTGGAGTAATACCACTCACGGCGACCGTTTTGCCGCACTGGATCAAATCAACAAAGGCAACGTTTCTGACCTGAAAGTCGCCTGGGTTGCACATACCGGTGATATTCCACAAAGTAACGGCTCTGGCGCTGAAGACCAGAACACCCCGTTGCAGGTTGGCGACACGCTGTTTGTCTGCACGCCATACAGCAAAGTGCTGGCGCTGGATGTCGATTCCGGCAAAGAAAAATGGCGCTTTGACAGCAAGGCCACCGCCCCAAACTGGCAGCGCTGCCGTGGTTTAGGCTACTTCGAGGAACCCCATCAGCAAGCCGCAGCAACACTTGCTGAACCTGCACAGCCTGCCGCTTGCCCTCGCCGCCTGTTCCTGCCGACTACGGATGCCCGCTTGTTGGCTATCAACGCTGATAACGGCAAACTGTGCGAAGACTTTGGCGACCACGGCACAGTCGATTTAAAAGCGGGGATGGGCGAAGTTAAACCAGGCTATTACCAGCAGACCTCGACTCCGCTTGTCGCGGGAAATGTTGTGGTTGTGGGTGGTCGCGTGGCGGATAACTTCTCCACCGGCGAACCTCCTGGTGTCGTTCGTGCTTACGACGTACATACCGGTAAACTGGCATGGGCGTGGGACCCGGGTAACCCGGCTATTACCGGCCTGCCACCTGAAGGCCAGACCTACACACGCGGCACGCCAAACGTGTGGTCTGCCATGTCTTACGACGCCAAACTGGGTCTGATTTATCTGCCAACCGGCAACGCCACGCCTGATTTCTTCGGCGGGACGCGTACCGCGCAAGACGATAAATACAGCTCATCCATCGTCGCTGTTGATGCAGCAACAGGCCAGGTGCGTTGGCACTATCAGACCACTCACCACGACCTGTGGGACTTCGATTTACCGTCACAACCGCTGCTTTATGATTTGCCAAATGGCACTGGCAGCGTCACGCCGGTCATTGTTCAAACGACCAAACAGGGCATGATTTTCATGCTCAACCGCGAAACCGGCGAGCCGGTTGCGAAAGTGGAAGAACGCCCGGTTCCGCAGGGCAATATTGAAGGCGAACGTTATTCGAAAACCCAGCCGTATTCAGTCGGGATGCCAATGATTGGCAACGAAACCCTGAAAGAATCGGACATGTGGGGTGCAACGCCTATCGATCTGTTGATCTGCCGTATCGAGTTTAAAGGGATGCGCCACGAAGGTGTCTTTACGCCGCCGGGTATCGATCGTTCCCTGCAATATCCTGGTTCGCTGGGCGGTATGAACTGGGGCAGCGTTTCCGTTGACCCGAACAACAGCCTGATGTTTGTTAACGATATGCGTCTGGGTCTGGCGAACTATATGGTGCCACGCGCAAACGTTGCGAAAAATGCCAGCGGTATCGAGATGGGTATTGTGCCAATGGACGGCACGCCGTACGGCGCAATGCGTGAGCGTTTCCTTTCGCCTCTGGGCATTCCATGCCAGAAACCGCCATTTGGCACCATGTCGGCGATTGACCTGAAATCAGGGAAAGTGGTCTGGCAGGTACCGGTTGGTACAGTGCAGGACACTGGGCCGCTCGGCATTCGTATGCATTTGCCAATCCCAATCGGCATGCCTACGCTGGGTGCGTCATTGTCTACACAGTCCGGCCTGCTGTTCTTCGCCGGGACTCAGGATTTCTATCTGCGTGCGTTTGATACCGCAAACGGTAAAGAGATCTGGAAATCACGTCTGCCCGTTGGTAGCCAGTCCGGCCCGATGACTTATGTGTCACCGAAAACAGGCAAGCAGTACATTGTGATTAACGCAGGCGGAGCACGTCAGTCTCCAGACCGTGGTGATTACATCATTGCTTACGCGTTGCCAGACGCGAAATAAGCCAAAAAAAGCGGGTGCATTTAGCACCCGCTGTCTTTTTACTTCACATCCACCTGATAAAAAATATGTTTACCAAACGGGTCGATTTCGTAGCCTGTAACTTCTTTGCGCACCGGTTCGAATATCGTCGAGTGAGCAATCATCACCGCTGGCATTTGGTCATGCATCATCTGTTGCGCTTCTTTATACAACGCCACGCGTTTTTCGTGATCGCTTGACGTGCGGGCGTCCAGAATCAGCTTATCAAACGGTTGATAGCACCATTTCGCTGAGTTGGAACCGCCCTCTGCGGAACGGCAGGTAAACAGCGGGCCGAAGAAGTTGTCCGGGTCGCCGGTTGCTGTTGTCCACCCCATCAACGCTGCCTGATGTTCACCGTCTTTCACGCGTTTTAAATACTCGCCCCATTCGTAAGTCACGACTTTTGTCGTTACGCCGATTTTCGCCCAGTCAGCCTGAATCATCTCAGCCATGCGTTTAGCGTTAGGATTATAAGGACGCTGAACCGGCATCGCCCACAGGTCGATAGTCATGCCATCGGCAAAGCCCGCCTCTTTAAGCAACGCTTTAGCTTTCTCTGGGTCGTATTCGTAATCTTTAAGCGTATCGTCAGCGCTCCACACATCCGGCGGTAACAGGTTTTTCGCCACCGTTCCGGTGCCACGGAATACAGCGTCAATAATGGCGGGTTTATTGATTGCCATCGCCAGCGCCTGACGAACTTTCACGTTATCCAGAGGCGGTTTTTGGGTATTGAACGCGAGGAAACCCGTATTCAGCCCTGCTTTCTGCATCAAGTTAATGTCGGCGTTTTCTTTCATGCGCGGTAGATCCGCCGGATTTGGGAACGGCATCACCTGGCATTCGTTTTTCTCAAGTTTTGCCAAACGTACGGAGGCATCCGGCGTTATAGAAAACACTAACTTGTCGATTTTTGCTTTCCCCTGCCAGTATTCCGGGAAGGCAGTAAACAGTATGCGCGAGTCTTTTTGATACTGAGCCAGGCGGAACGGGCCGGTGCCAATCGGGTCCATATCGACGCGTTCTGGTGTTCCCGCTTTGAGCATCGCATCGGCATATTCAGCAGAAAGAATTGAGGCAAAATACCAGCCAAGATCGGCAATAAATGGCGCTTCGGCGTGGGCCAGCGTGAAGCGAACCGTATTATCGTCAACTTTATCAATAGCGGTGATTAATTTGCCAAATTCAAGACTTTCAAAGTTAGAATAATTTCCGCTGGAAACATTATGGTAGGGGTGCTTTGGATCTTTCTGACGCATAAACGAGAAAATAACATCGTCAGCGGTGAAATCGCGCGTTGGCTTAAAGTATTTATTGCTCTGGAATTTAACCCCTTTGCGCAGGTGGAAGGTATAAACCTTGCCATCTTCACTCACATCCCAGCTTTCAGCCAGGCTAGGCTGCAACTCGGTTGTACCGACTTTGAAATCCACCAGACGGTTATAAACCGGCACGGCGCTGGCATCCACGCTGGTTCCCGATGTATATAACTGTGGGTTAAAGTTTTCCGGCGAACCCTCAGAGCAATAAACTAAAGTTTTTGCAGCGACAGTGGAACTGACTGTCAGCGCGGCTATTATCAATGCAATTTTTGTGGTTGTTGTATTCATGCGAGTCCTTTTTATAATTTTTCACCCAGAATAATGCTTGTACTAAGCAGCTTAATAAATAACATTAAATGACAATTGCAAACAAATGAATATATCCAACAGTTTCCAAAAGAAGGAATGTCAATGTCATCACAACTAGCAGGCCAATTAACGCAACGCTTCTTCCGCTATCTGGCCATCACCAGCCAAAGCCTGGCCGGTGCCCCTACCTTGCCAAGCACGCCAGGCCAGCATGAAATGGCTCAATTACTGGCGAGCGAACTGCGTGAACTGGGGCTGGATGATGTGGTTATTGACGAATATGCTACCGTCACTGCGGTCAAAAAAGGCAATGTTGCCGGTGCGCCGCGCGTTGGGTTTATCACGCATATTGATACTGTTGACGTCGGTCTTTCGCCGGATATACACCCACAAACATTGCGTTTTACCGGTGAAGATTTGTGTCTTAATCAGGAAAAAGATATTTGGTTGCGTACCGCAGAACACCCGGAAATTCTCGCTTATCCGAACGAGGAAATTATTTTTAGCGATGGCACCAGCGTGCTGGGGGCTGATAATAAATCTGCCGTTACGGTCGTGATGACAGTGCTGGAAAACCTGACGCCCGAAATGAAGCACGGTGATATTGTCGTGGCCTTCGTGCCCGATGAAGAGATTGGCCTGTGCGGTGCAAAAGCACTGGATCTTGCGCGCTTTGACGTTGATTTCGCCTGGACTATCGACTGCTGTGAATTAGGCGAAATAGTTTATGAAAACTTTAATGCCGCCCACGCAGAGATTCGCTTTACTGGCGTAACCGCACACCCAATGTCGGCCAAAGGCGTATTAGTGAATCCCCTATTAATGGCTCACGATTTCATTAGCCATTTTGACCGAAGCCAGACACCGGAAAATACCGAAGGCCGCGAGGGTTATATCTGGTTTAACGGAATGCATACCACGCAAAATGAAGCCATTCTGAAAGCCAATATTCGTGATTTTGATACGCAAATGTTTGAGCAGCGTAAACAGCAGATCCGCGATATCGCCGCTAAAATTGCCGCAGAGCACCCTACCGCAAAAGTGGATGTTTCTATTAGCGATACCTACAGCAATATCAGTAATGCGATCAAAGACGATCGTCGCGCCATTGATTTGATTTTCGATGCCATGAAAGAGTTGGATATTGAACCCAGGATCATTCCAATGCGTGGTGGTACGGACGGGGCTGCCCTTTCAGCAAAAGGCTTACTAACGCCGAACTTCTTCACCGGAGCACATAATTTCCATTCTAAGTTTGAATTTTTACCGCTAACAGCGTTTGAGGCTTCGTATAACGTGGCATTAAAGCTGTGCTTATTAGCCGCTAAATAAATCCAGTGTGGCGGGTAAACAATATTTACCCGCCGGGTAATAGTTTAAACCCCATTAATTGACGCACCGCCGTCCACCAGCGAGGCGGTGCCAGTAACAAACGACGATTCATCAGACGCGAGCCAAAGCACCGCTCGCGCTATTTCTTCCGGATGCCCTACTCGTTTCAGGGCATGCAGCCCGGTAATAAACGCTTGTGATTCAGCGGTGTTATTCATATCCCGGTACATATCGGTATCAACGGCTCCTGGCAAAACGGAATTAACACGGATATTCTGCGGGCCAAATTCGGAGGCTAACGCCTGCGTCAGGCCAATCAACCCCGCTTTGCTGGCAGCGTAAGAGGCGACTTGCGGGAACGCAAAACTGTACCCCACAAAAGTTGAAGTGAAGATAACCGAACCCCCGCCGTGTTTGAGCATTTCAGCAATCTGGTGCTTGGCACCAAGAAATGAGCCGGTCAAATTTATGGCCACTGCATTAGCAAAACCTTCCGCAGAGACTTCTGTGCTTGGACCGTTCTCTCCCAACGTGCCTGCATTGTTAAAAGCGATATCCAGCCGCCCCCACGTTTCCACCGCTTTTGCTACCAGCGCTTTGGCGTAAGATTCTTCGCGCACATCACCAGCAACGGCGATTGCATCACCTCCGGCGGCCTTAATTTCATCAACTAATTGGGCAAGTTCAGTTTCACGCCTGGCACCTACCACCACTTTTGCACCTTCGGCTGCGAACAGTTTTGCGGTGACATACCCGATGCCAGAACTGGCTCCGGTAACAATGGCAACTTTATCGGCTAATCGTTTCATGCGAGAACCCCAGTAAGGCGGTCAAAAATTAACCGCA
The DNA here is from genome assembly GCA_965119215.1 of uncultured Buttiauxella sp. Lineage (GTDB taxonomy): Bacteria > Pseudomonadota > Gammaproteobacteria > Enterobacterales > Enterobacteriaceae > Buttiauxella. The sequence goes on along the minus strand of CBCPKK010000022.1, from coordinate 30,713 downwards.
CCAGGAGTATGGTTGTGATAATGGGACATTGCACAATTATCCGTTACGGAAATCGTTAATCACTTATAAAGCCCTAAAGACAATTTAAAATATAAAATGAAACAAAATGTAAACATTCAATATAAAGGTAAAAATAATAAACCGAGCAACGGCGCGGTCTAGCATGCATTTACCTTGAGGTTATTATTAGAGGTAATTGTAACACCATCAATTAATAATGAAACAACGTTTCGTTTGTTGAGAATTGAATCACACAACCCTCACCACTGGCTCCGTAATATGCCTGCGCGAATACTATTTTTTTATAATTAATTACATGGAGTTTTGGCATGAAATCAGGATTAAAAATCAGTGCTGCCGCGTTACTTTTGACCTCTTTATCCAGTGCAGCCGTCAGTATCGATTACCGTCATGAATATAAAGCAGACACCAAGTCGAATGCCGACCGCCTCAAACTCAGTCACACCACACCTTCTGGATATTTTGCCAGCGTGGAAGGAAAAATATCAGAAAGCACCAACAAAAAAGAAGACGGTTTCCAGGAAGGGAACGGCAGATACAGCGGTAGTGGTAGCGAGTGGGAACTGGGCAAGAATTTTAAAATCACTGATAAACTGACTCTTGCTCCGGCACTTAACCTTGATAATGGTGATACTGCTATCGGTTATCGTGCACAGATTAAAGCTATTTATCAGTTCCTGCCTGAATGGGTGACAACGTTCCGCTGGCGTCCAGGCGTGCAGGTAAATCAAAGCGCTGCCGTCGATAACAGATACTACAATCAACTCAACTGGGAACTGGGCTATAAAAATTCAACTTTTTCAGTTATCGGAGATTTTGAATATCGATTCACAAATGATGAAGACTATAACGGCAATCATAATTACTGGCTCTATAACGTTGTGGCCGCATTACCTATTGATAAAAACTGGACGCCGTATACCGAAATTGGATTAGTACCCCGCTATAATGCTGACCATGACGAAGATGAACATGAAATGCGTTATCGCGTCGGCATTAAATATACTTTTTAATTATTTATTATTTGATGGTGAATCTATTTTATTGGTCGGGTGGTTAGCTTGACCCCAGCCCTCCCCTTGCCCAGGGGAGGGCGCTGAACTCCTAACCCTGGTAAGGGGGAGGTCGGAAGGGGGTCATTTATCCCGTAATAGCGTCCATCGCCTGCAAAATACGCTTATCAGAAATCGGATACGGCGTACCGAGTTGCTGAGCAAAGAAACTGACGCGCAGTTCTTCAATCATCCAACGGATCTCCAGCACATCTTCGTCAACCCGTCGCGCAGGCGGCAGCTTGTTGAGCCACTGCTGCCAGGTTTGCTGAACATGCTCCACTTTCAGCATTTGCACACGGTCGCGATGCGGATCGACGGCCATTTTCTCGAGGCGCTTCTCAATGGCTTGCAGATAACGCAGCGTGTCGCCAAGGCGTTTATAGCCGTTGCCGGTGACAAAACCGCGATACACCAGTCCGCTTAACTGCGCTTTCACGTCCGACATCCCCAACGCCATCGTCATATCCACACGCCCTTTCAGACGTTTGTTGATACTGAAAACGGTCGTCAGAATTTGTTCGACCTGCTTGGCAATATCCACCACGGTGTCGTTGAGTTCTGCGCGAACTTTCGCATGCAGTTTCGCAAAGCCCTCTTCGCTCCACACTGGGCCGCCCGCCTGAGCTATCAGCTTATCTACGCCGCAAGCGATACAGTCGTCGATCAAATCCAACACTTTGCCGTACGGGTTAAAGTACAGGCCGAGTTTGGCTTTGTTCGGCAATTTCTCATGCAGGTATTTAATCGGCGACGGAATGTTCAGCAACAGTAAACGGCGCAAACCACGCCACATCGCCTGCTGTTGTTCAAGCGGGTTATCAAACAGCTTGATAGCCACGCTCTCTTTTTCATCCACCAGTGCCGGAAACGCCTTCATGCGGTAGTTGCCACGTTTCTGCTCGTAGCTTTCAGGAAGCGAGCCAAAACTCCAGATATGCAGGCCGCTTTGTTCGATGCCGTCATCCGCCACCGCCGAGAGCGTTTGCTGGACTTTATCTTTCAGGCCACCTTTTAACTCGGTGAGGTCTTTGCCCTCTTTGAGTTTTTTGTTGTGCTCATCAACGATGCGGAATGTCATTTTCAGGTGATCGGGCACCTGATCCCAATGCCAGTCTTCGCGGTCGATAGTAATGCCCGACATCCGGCGAAATTCGCGCTCTAAACTTTCCAGCAACGGCAATTCCAGCGGCGTTGCGCGGCCTAAAAATGCTTCGGCATAGTTTGGCGCAGGAACAAAGTTGCGACGCACCGGTTTTGGCAGTGATTTGATCAGCGCGATCACCAGTTCACGGCGCACGCCGGGGATTTGCCACTCAAAACCGGCTTCTTCAACCTGGTTTAACAGCGGCAACGGAATATGCACCGTGACACCATCCGCGTCAGCACCCGGTTCAAACTGATAGGTCAGACGCAGCTTGAGGTTGCCCTGATGCCAGAAGTTCGGATAGTCGAGCTTGCTGACTTGTTCCGCGCCCTCTTTGATCAACATGCTCTTTTCGAAATTGAGCAGATCCGGCGTCTCTTTGCTGGCCAGTTTCCACCAGTTATCAAAGTGACGCGCAGAAATTACATCGTGCGCAATACGCTGGTCGTAAAACTCAAACAGAGTGTTATCGTCCACCAGAATGTCGCGGCGGCGGGACTTATGCTCAAGTTCTTCAATTTCATTACGCAATTTGAGGTTATCGCGGAAGAACGCGTGGCGCGTCTGCCAGTCACCTTCAACTAACGCATGGCGAATAAATAGTTCACGGCACAGCGCGGGGTCAATCTGGCTGTAGTTCACGCTGCGGGCGGCAACAATCGGCAAACCGTAAAGCGTGACTTTTTCTGTCGCCATCACCGCGCCCTGCGATTTCTCCCAGTGCGGTTCGCTGTATGAGCGTTTAATCAGGTGTTTCGCCAGCGGCTCTACCCATTCCGGGTCGATGCGCGCAGCAATGCGCCCCCACAGACGGCTGGTTTCCACCAGTTCGGCAACCATCGTCCATTTTGGCGGTTTTTTAAATAAACCGGAGCCTGGGAAGATGGAGAAGCGAGCGTTTCGCGCACCGGTATATTCTTGTTTATCGGCGTCTTTCTGGCCGATATGCGACAGCAAACCGGTTAGCAACGCACAGTGAACGGAGCGGAAATCTGACGGTTCGCTGTTAATCGGCAAACCAAGTTCTTTCACCACCTGGCGCAACTGGGTATAGATGTCCTGCCATTCGCGCACACGCAGGTAGTTCAGATAATCGAGCTTACACTGGCGGCGGAACTGATTAGACGACAGCTCTTTTTGCTGCTCGCCAAGGTAGTTCCACAAATTCACGTAAGCCAGGAAGTCAGATTCTTTGTCATGGAAGCGACGGTGTTTTTCATCCGACGCCTGCTGCTTGTCCATCGGGCGTTCGCGTGGGTCCTGAATCGACAGCCCAGCGGTGATAATCATCACTTCACGCACGCAGCCAAAACGCTGCGCTTCCAGCACCATACGTGCCAGACGCGGATCGACAGGCAGTTGCGAAAGCTGGCGGCCAAGCGGCGTGAGTTTATACACGCTAAGATCGGCTTCGCTGGTAATCGCGCCGAGTTCTTCAAGCAGACGTACGCCATCCTGAATATTGCGTTTGTCCGGCGCTTCGACGAACGGGAATGCGGCGATATCGCCAAGACCGAGCGCCGTCATCTGCAAAATAACGGAGGCCAGATTGGTACGCAGAATTTCTGGGTCGGTAAATTCCGGGCGCGACAGGAAATCGTCTTCGGAATAAAGACGAATACAGATCCCGTCGGATACGCGGCCACAACGGCCTTTACGCTGGTTCGCAGAAGCCTGCGAAACTGGTTCAATCGGCAAACGCTGCACTTTAGTGCGATAGCTATAGCGGCTAATACGCGCCGTACCTGGGTCGATAACGTATTTAATGCCCGGCACTGTCAGCGAGGTTTCCGCTACGTTTGTCGCCAGTACAATGCGCCGCCCAACGTGCGACTGGAATACGCGGTTTTGCTCGCTATTAGACAAGCGCGCATACAGCGGCAGCACTTCGGTGTGCGGCAGATTCAGTTTGTTTAACGCATCAGCGGTGTCACGAATTTCGCGCTCACCACTCATGAAAATCAGGATGTCTCCGGCGCTTTCATGGCCGAGTTCATCTACTGCGTCGAAAATCGCCTGGAGCTGGTCGCGGTCGGTATCGTCGGCGTCTTCAACAATCGGGCGATAACGTACTTCTACCGGATAGGTACGGCCTGAAACTTCGATGATCGGCGCATTATTGAAATGACTCGAGAAGCGTTCCGGGTCGATGGTCGCAGAGGTGATAATGATTTTCAGATCTGGACGACGCGGCAGCAGTTCACGCAAATAGCCGAGCAGGAAATCAATGTTCAGGCTGCGTTCGTGCGCTTCATCAATGATGATGGTGTCGTACTGCATCAACAGGCGGTCTTGCTGAATTTCAGCCAGCAGGATGCCGTCAGTCATCAGTTTGACCATCGTGTTTTCACTGACGTGGTCAGTAAAACGCACTTTATAGCCAACACACCCGCCCGGTTCGGTCTGGAGTTCTTCCGCAATACGGTTAGCAACGGTTCGCGCCGCTAAGCGGCGAGGCTGCGTGTGGCCAATCAAGCCTTTTACGCCGCGCCCAAGTTCCATACAGATTTTAGGTAACTGGGTGGTTTTGCCTGAGCCGGTTTCCCCCGCCACGATAACCACCTGGTGGTCACGAATGGCTTCGAGAATGTCCTGTTTTTTCTGACTAACAGGCAGGATTTCCGGATAAGTGATCTTCGGGCGCGACGCTTCGCGCAGCAGTACCTTACCGGCAGCCGCTTCGATTTCCACAGCCAGTGCATCAAACACCGCCTGTTGCGATTCAGGATTTTTCACCTTCTTCGCGCCATGTAAGCGGCGCGATAGGCGTTGTCTGTCACGCAGCATTAGCCCGTCAAGGCGAGAGAATAATGAGGACAGTGAGGGTTTTATGTTTTCCATTGCGTAATCATCACGGCAGCGCACTGCCTGGTAAGTCTGTTTCATCAATTAGCGCTAGATTAGCACATCGCACCTTTTGACGCCTTGTTCAATAAAATCGAACATTGAGTTCGATATATTGCGCTATCTCTGCAATCGGATTGTGAATAGAGTACATCTCAGCGACCGGGCAATCTGTCCGAATGAACACAACAAAGGAATCACCCATGAGCAAAGTCTTAGTCCTGAAGTCCAGCATCCTGGCAGGTTACTCTCAGTCAAATCAGCTGTCCGACTATTTTGTTGAGCAATGGCGTGAACAGCATAGCGCAGACGAAATCACCGTGCGTGATCTGGCTGCAAACCCAATCCCAGTGCTGGATGGCGAACTGGTTGGTGCGCTGCGTCCAAGTGATGCGCCACTGTCTGCGCGTCAGCAAGAAGCCCTGGCATTGTCTGACGAGCTGATTGCTGAACTGAAAGCTCATGACGTTATCGTTATCACAGCGCCAATGTACAACTTCAACATTCCAACACAGTTGAAGAACTATTTCGACCTGGTTGCGCGTGCTGGTGTGACTTTCCGTTACACCGAGAAAGGACCAGAAGGCCTGATTACCGGTAAACGTGCTGTGATCCTGACCAGCCGTGGCGGCATCCATAAAGATACCCCAACCGATCTGCTGGTGCCGTATCTGAACCTGTTCCTGGGCTTCATTGGTATTACTGATGTGAACTACGTGTTTGCTGAAGGTATTGCTTACGGCCCAGAAGTGGCAGGTAAAGCGCAGACTGATGCAAAAGCGGCGATTGATAGCATCGTTACCGCTTAATTATTGCTTTAATTTAGTATTCAAAACGGCAAACAGATGTTTGCCGTTTTTTATTATTACAACAAAACAAATATTAATAAAAAAGAAGAAGCTAAAAACGTTAATCCAAACCATTCGGTATAAACCAACGCAAATGCAAATAAGCAGTTCATTGCCCACCACAGGAAAACGCGCCGACGCAAGCCATTCCAGTCATACTGCGGATAGCAAAACCTTAAAATAAAAAAAGTTATCGTTGTCAGAATAATCATAACGTTTTCATCCGTGAAACGCAGGCAGGCGTCAAGCTTAAGTGTTGTTAACACTCATTTTACCTAACAGTATTGTTAAGCAATATTAACTGTGTGGGAATTGTTTTGCAATTAGTGTCATTTGAAAAAGCACAAATAAAAATAAGCACAATACATCAATAAGTTACGTATTTATAAATCTGGAGGGATATTAATAATGAATATATTTAAAACAATACATTCACAAAACAAATTACATTATGAAGGGATTAACGATTAAATGGGCGGTATTAAACCGCCCATTTAATTGATCTTAACCTACCAGCAACGGCTGTGCGGTAGTCTCAACCAGATCCAGCAGGACTTTAATATCGCCCAGCGTCACGGTCGGGTTCAGCAACGTTAGTTTCAGGCAGGTAACGCCGTTATGCTCGGTCACACCCACGTTGGCGCGGCCGGAATCTAACAACGCATCACCAATTTTCTGGTTCAACAACGCAATAGCAGCATCACTGCTGTTTGCCAGTTGCGCAGGACGGAAACGGAACAAAACGCTCGCCAGTTGTGGCTTCATCACCAGTTCCAGGGACGGCTGCTCGGTCACATACTTCGCAACGTCTTGTGCAAGCGTTACACCGTGATCGATGATTGCGGCATATTGCTTCTGCCCTAACGCTTCCAGGCCCATCCACAGTTTCAGTGCATCAAAACGGCGGGTAGTCTGCAAAGATTTAGACACCAGATTTGGCACGCCCGCTTCTTCATCGAACTCAGAGTTCAGATAAGCCGCCTGATAGCGCATCAATTCATAGTGGCGCGCTTCTTTAAGCAAGAAAGCACCGCAGCTGATGGTCTGGAAGAATTGCTTGTGGAAGTCCAGAGTGATGGAGTCCACTAATTCAATACCGTCCAGATAGTCGCGATATTTTTCGGACATCAGCAATGCCCCGCCCCACGCTGCATCCACATGCACCCAAATCTGGTGCTGTGCGGCAAGTGTTGCGATTTCACGCAGCGGATCGATAGCACCTGCATCGGTTGTACCGGCAGTGGCAACAATCGCCAGGATTTGCTCGCCGTTAGCCTGCGCCTGCGCCAGTTTTTCGCGAAGATCGTTAAGATCCATGCGCGCAAACTCGTCGGTTTTCACAAGCGTTACGGACTGGTAACCGAGGCCCATCAAAGCCATGTTCTTCTGCACTGAGAAGTGCGCATTTTCAGAACAGAACACTTTGATCTTTTTCAGGTCACCAACCAGGCCATCTTGCTGAACGGAGTGGCCCTGGCGCGCAAAGAATGCGTCACGTGCCAGCATCAGGCCCATCAGGTTGCTCTGGGTGCCACCGCTGGTGAATACACCGGCGTCGCCAGCCTGATAACCCACCTGAGTACGCAGCCATTCAATCAGCTTCATCTCGATGATGGTTGCAGACGGGCTTTGGTCCCATGAGTCCATGCTTTGGTTGGTCGCGTTGATCAGCACTTCAGCGGCCTGGCTGATGACCAGGCTCGGGCAATGCAGGTGTGCGACACACTGCGGGTGATGCACCGACAGGCTGTCTTTTAAAAAGTATTCGATAGCACGTTCAATAGCCGCCTGGTTGCCCAGGCCCTGAGGATTAAAATCCAGTTGAATGCGTTCACGCAGTTCAGCCACGGATTTACCCTGGTACATCTCAGGTTGCTGTAGCCATTGCACGACAGCCGCGCTGCTCTGTGCAATCGCCTGCTGGTAAGCTTCAGTGCTTTGCGCTGAGCCTGCCAGGATTGGGTTTAATTCAGACATCGTGGTCATTCGCTCCACTCAGACAGGTTTGATGCCGGACGCTAACAGCGCCTGCTCAAACTTATCGAGGAAAATAGCCAGCTCATCGTTGGTGATAAGCAACGAAGGTAGCAGACGCAGTACACAACCATTACGGCCGCCACGTTCCAGAATCAGCCCAGCTTTGAAGCAGTTTTTCTGCAGCAATGCGGACAGCTCAGCATCAGCCGGGTAGCAACCCATGTGATCTTGCGCTTCGTTAGGCTTAACAATCTCAATACCAATCATTAAGCCCAGGCCACGAACCTGGCCGATAACCGGATAACGTTTCTGCAAATCAGCCAGTTTGCCTTTCAGCCACTCGCCTTGTGCCGCAACTTTGTCAGCAATCTTGTTTTCAGTCAGATGCTTAAGCGTTGTCAGGCCGGTTGCCATCGCCAGTTGGTTACCACGGAAAGTACCGGTGTGGTGGCCTGGTGACCATGCATCGAACTCTTTCTTAATACCCAGAACCGCCAGTGGCAAGCCGCCGCCGACTGCTTTAGACATCACAATGATGTCTGGCTCAATACCCGCGTGTTCGTAAGCGAACAGTTTACCGGTACGGCAGAAGCCAGCCTGAACTTCATCGATGATCAGCAGAATGCCGTGTTCTTGAGTCACTTTACGAATACGCTGCAACCACTCAGCCGGAGCCGGGTTAACACCGCCCTCGCCCTGAACCGCTTCCAGAATGACTGCCGCAGGTTTGCGCACGCCACTCTCAACGTCGTTGATCAGGTTTTCGAAGTAATAGGTTAATGCTTTAACGCCAGCTTCACCGCCAATACCCAGTGGGCAGCGGTATTGATGTGGGTAAGGCATAAACTGGACTTCAGGCATCATGCCATCAACCGCTTCTTTCGGAGACAGGTTACCTGTTACGGAAAGTGCGCCATGAGTCATGCCGTGATAGCCGCCGGAGAAGCTGATGATGCCAGCGCGACCGGTGACTTTTTTAGCCAGTTTCAGCGCAGCTTCAACCGCATCCGCACCGGATGGGCCAGTGAACTGCAGGCAATACTCTTTACCCTGTCCTGGCAATAAAGAGAGAAGATATTCGGAGAACTGATCTTTCAACGGGGTTGTCAGATCGAGTGTATGTAACGGCAAGCCGCTGGTAATGACATTTTGGATGCTTTGCAGCACGTCAGGATGGTTATGTCCAAGCGCAAGGGTACCTGCACCGGCCAGGCAATCAAGATATTGATTATTCTCAACATCCGTGATCCAGACGCCATTGGCCTTCGCAATTGCTAACGGCAATTTGCGCGGATAACTTCGAACATTCGATTCAAATTCAGCCTGTCTGGCTAAATATGTCTCATTGCTACGATTTAATGAATTAGCACCTAAACTGTCAATACGGACTTTATCCGTCATCATATCTCTCCCACAACCGCTAGATCGATTATTAGCAGTTGATGTAATGAATGTAGAAAAACTAATCAGCGTGTAAAAAACGCCGTCAATATAGGTTCTTTTTACTCTCTACTCAATATTTTATTTTACCTACGTCACTATGTTGTCTTAATGTTTTTATCTTGTATTTATTATATGAAAATCAGAACGTTACTTAACCACTAGCTGTTAATGCTGATAATTTGCCATTGTTAAGATATAAAAATGGCAAACCAGTCATTTTAAAGCGGTAAACAGCATCTTTTGGGGGGGTGATGAGTGGGGCAAACTAGCATTTTCGTATGTCAGGACACAGATAAACACAATTTTTTGCGTGCAGATCTTTCTCAAGAGAAATAATCCCTTATAAATTATAAGTGGAATGTTTTAGATAGAATAAAAATTCAACGGCGGAGAAATAACCTTTTATTTTAAATGTTATGTCAACGTACATTAATAATACGTAAACATAACAAACATCTAGTTTGAAGGACGACGATTACTTCTTCATCCACTGGCCGTTAAGCCCGCGCACATATTCACCTGCGGGTGCGCGCTCCACTAGTTTCCGCCCGGCAAGTTCCGCAACCTGATCCGCCGAGATATTGTTGCTGTCCGCCAGCTTCTGGTAACTTTCCGCTCGCGCTTCGTTAATGCTTTTCACTAACGCCAGCGTCTCTTTGTCTTGTTTGACTGGCGCAACGTAACCACTGAACGTCTCCCCTACTCGCCCTTGCTGGCGGGCCTCGGTGAGCGTTAATGCCATTAACGGCTGGCTAAACATCAAGCTCGCCAGTAAAACACCCTTCACGATATTTTTCATGAGGCTCACTCCTGACCGAACAAGTCACTGCGATTTTTAAGCAACGTCTCAACGTCTTTATCCACTTTAATATGAATCTCATGTTCAATTTTTACGTTCATATTAATAGTGATAGGTTCTTTTGGTGCCGCAACTTCGATACGCGGCGTACACCCTGTTAGCGTTGAAATACCTGTTGCCAGCAGTGTGGCGATGACGATTCTCATTGTGTTTCCTCACAAACTTTATCGCGTGTCTGACAACGCACATCCGGCAGTGCGGTATGTTGCTCAAGCCAGGTTTGCAAATTATCCCCAAAACGCAGGCTGCGCCAAAGCGTAAAGAGGTTTTCCTGATGGCTGTAATTCAGCCGCACCGTACTCCTTTTCCCTTCAACCTGGCTTGTGCCCTGCACATTCGCCCGTAAAGTTAACGCCCCAAGGTTATCTAAATTGATCGTGGTCCAGGAACGAGATATTTCCATATAACGTAGCCAGTTAATGGCCACACCCGCAGCAATATTGTTCTCGGCTATGGCATCCGCCATGTCTTTATCGAGGCGCAATGTCAGTGGCCCTGGGTTTGACAGCCAACCGTCTTTAATTATCCATTGCGGATGATTCAACCACAGCGGTAAACCACCGTTCACCCGCCCGGACATCGTGAATTGTTTAGGGTTAATCGCCGTTATCAATTCGCTCGAAGAGATGTTTTCTAAGCGTAGCAAGGCCGCGTCGTGTTGTGGCATGCGTAACTGTTGCACACGCAGTTTCCCACCCAAAATATCGACGTTGACGTCGCTGAGCGTCAGCGGCTGTGCTTCGCGCCACGGATACCAGCCTTCAAGGTCGGCCGTAATATTGGTGGAAGTGAACTGATTTTTCACTTCGGCGATACGCAACGTAACAGGGCCGTCTGTTCCCAGGCGCCAGGTGCTGTCGCTAAAGCGGAAAGGCAGCACAAAATCCACGCCGTTGATTTGGTTATCCGGCATCCAGACGCTGCCGTTTTTCACCACGCCGTGTCCTCCTGCTTCAAACCCCTGCCCAGCCGCGGCAGAAAAGGCGATTTGCGAATACAACGTGCCGTCTTTTAACGTTATTTTCCAGTCGGCAGGAATGAGCGGCTGGAATACATCCAACCTTTGCTGCGGCCACCACGCATTACCGCGCAGGCGAATACCATCCCAACGGCCATTAACACGCACCGGGCCGATAGCTTCTGCCCGCAGTTCGCCTTTGTACTGGAATGATGCCGGGTCAACGCCGTCCACGCTGAAAGATAATGTCGACGGCGGTAACGTGCTGCCGCCACTAAAAGTGGTTTGCCCAGCGTTTAGCGTAAACGCGCCTTTGAACGACGGTGCTGACTGCGAACGTTGCCAGTGAAGCGGGCCATCCAGTTTCAGGCGCGGCGTGGCTACCAGCATCGAGCCGTACTCGAGCTTGTCAAAACCTGTTGAGAGCGAGCTGAGTTCAATCCGGCTGTCGCGCCATTCCCCTTGCCCGCGCACATCCCATTTGGCCTGCATTGGCGTGAACGCGCCGTTACCCCAGTATTTCCAGCGCCATAAGCCTGCATCCGGCAAAAAGTTATCGGCTTTGCCGTCCAGATGAAGCACAAAATCGCCCATCTGGTTTTCGTGAGCGCGGACGATGGCCTGCAATCGCCCGTCAACACCGTGCTGCGTAACGCTGACACCCGCCAGCGGCCAACGGATTTCATCGACATCAAGCGAGTCGATAACGCGCCCGCGTGAACGTAACAACGCACCTGGTCTGAACAACAATTTAGGGTCGGCAATTGCGCCGCTAATTTCCCCTGGCAACACGGCGTAAAACACCATGCCGTCTTGTTTTGCTTCACCAGTTAATTGCACCGGTAACGAGCTATTCACCGTGCTGATTTTACCGGGGCCAATATTTAATACCGCATTGCCTTTACCTGCGCTGCCCTGCGTGATGACGTTCATCCGTCCACTAATCACGGCGTTTTCCAGACCCTGTTTCCAGTCATCAACGCGCAACGCAATACCACCACGCAGCGGGAAACCGGCATACGGCCAGAACCATTGCCCACCATTAATTTCAAAAATCTTGTTGCTGATGGTCCAGGGCAGCGCTAGCAAAGGCTCAGGCGCATTCGGTTTAGCTACCCTGATTGCGCCCTGCGCCGCATTCCAGTCCAGCGCCACGTCAACCAGTTCAGCTTCTTGCGGGATGCGCAATTTCGTCGCGAGATGGCCCTTCTCCGGCAAGTTGTCAGTAATAGGCGGCAACGTCACCGTGCCCGCAAGTTCCAGCGGTTCCATGCCTGCCAGCGCCTGAACTTTTAATTTTTGCAGCGCTAAGATCTGGCCGTTTAACTGCGCATCAAGGCTTAACGATGGGCCGTCGTAGTGTACGGATTGCTTCTCAGGCGTGAGGGTAAGGCGCAAGGCACCGGAGAATTGTTGAAAAGGGGTAACATTGACCCTATCTATGGTTATGAGACTTTCAGGTAATAATGATTGCCACTCGTTCAGAGTTCGCGGAGCGGCTGGCCCTGACTGGTCGAGCGGAATTTTACTGATGCAATCAACGTTAAGATTGAGTTCATCAAGATGGATGCGCCAGCGCTTCGGATGGCTAAGCGTTGCGTCTTTAATTGTCGCCAGTTCGCAGTCTCCGGCAAGGTAGCGCAGGTCAGGAACGATTATCGCCCCACGCTTAAATCGCGGACTCGCTTCCATGGCGATTCGCGTCCCTTGCGGCAGCCAGATTCCGGCAAGCGTGGGCAGCCAATGGGCTATAGTCATCAAGAGCGTTAACGGCAGCAGAATGAGTATCAGCACCAACGCAATAATGGCTTTATATTTACCCTTCATGGGCGGTTAATATCCTGATTCAGCGACAATTTAAGACGACATATGCGATGATTCTTGCATTAATCGGGCCGGGCGTGAAGACATAGCCTGGTTTAAGCGTAGCCAACCCTGAGGTAGCGGTAGAATTTCATGCTTAAAAATAAATTTTAGAAATTGTAAGAATTTTTTAAGCATGCTAATTTTACACCAATATTATTCTGGAGATAAGTCTCATGAAACTGGCAGTGTATAGCACAAAACAGTACGACAAAAAGTATCTGGAGCAGGTTAACAATGAATATGGCTTTGATCTTGAATTTTATGACTTCTTGTTAACGGAGAAAACGGCCAAAACTGCTCATGGTTGCGAAGGGGTTTGTATCTTCGTTAATGATGACGGCAGCCGCCCGGTACTTGAAGAGTTAAAAAAACAAGGCGTGAAGTTCATCGCACTGCGCTGCGCGGGCTTTAACAACGTTGATTTAGATGCCGCCAAAGAACTCGGTTTGCCTGTGGTTCGCGTTCCAGCCTACTCACCGGAAGCCGTAGCGGAACACGCACTCGGCATGATGATGTGCCTGAACCGTCGTATTCACCGCGCTTATCAACGTACCCGTGATGCTAACTTTTCTCTTGAAGGACTGACCGGTTTTACGATGTACGGCAAAACCGCAGGCGTGATTGGCACCGGTAAAATTGGTATCGCCGCACTGAGAATACTGAAAGGGTTCGGTATGCGCCTGCTGGCGTTTGACCCATACCCAAGTGCAGCAGCGCTTGAACTTGGCGTGGAATATGTCGATTTGCCAACGCTGTTTGCGGAGTCAGACATTATTTCTCTGCACTGCCCGCTGACACCAGAAAACTACCATTTGCTCAACCAGACTGCGTTTGAACAAATGAAAGATGGCGTGATGATTATCAACACCAGTCGTGGTGCGTTAATTGATTCGCAGGCCGCTATTGATGCGCTGAAAAACCAAAAAATTGGCGCGTTGGGCATGGACGTTTACGAGAACGAACGCGATTTGTTCTTTGAAGATAAATCTAACGACGTGATTCAGGATGACGTCTTCCGTCGCCTGTCGGCCTGCCACAACGTGCTGTTTACCGGCCACCAGGCCTTCCTGACAGCAGAGGCGTTGACCAGTATTTCTGAAACCACACTGGAAAACTTGCGTCAGTTAGAAAACGGCGAGCCTTGCCCTAATCAGGTGAACTAATTTCAGTCTGCACGCCCTCACCCTAATTCCCCACGCGGGAATTAGGGTGGTTTTAAGATTATCCTTAAAGAATCACGCCCCGCTTTTTGCCAAAGTGGCACCAACTCATTGATGAAACGAATAACTTAAGGAAAAGAGATGAAAAAATTAGCTTCCCTTGCAATGGCCGCCATGATGCTGGCGGGTTGCGCACAATCTGGTGATAAATCGACAGTCACCGCGCAGGATCTGCAACATCATCGCTATGTTCTGCAAACCGTAGACGGCAAACCGCTCACCGGCATTGAACGCACACCTGAGCTGAGCTTCGGTGAAAACATGCATATTTCGGGTGCGATGTGTAACCGCTTTATGGGCCAGGCGACGCTAGAAGGCGATACGCTGAAAGCGAAAGGTCTGGGAATGACGATGATGATGTGTGCTGAGCCACAGCTTAACGGGCTGGACCACATGATTAACGATATGCTGACCACAGGCGCAAAAGTAGGTTTGGCACCGCAGCAACTGACGCTGAAAACCAGCCAGCATACCTTAGTTTATAAACTGGCCGATCTGGTCAACTGATTCGACTAGTACGCACCACAGGTTCCGGCGGCAAGCGCATTTTCACTACAGCGTTTGCCGTTGGGCATCGCGCACATACCGGTTGCCGACCCATCTAGCTGACGAGCCACGCTCAGCGTCCCACCAATCATTGCACAACTCGCCTGCCCTTGATTAGACATTGCCGCACGCATACCCGGTGGTACGTGAGCCGCAGTAGCTTGTTGCGGTGGTTCATTACTACTGCATGCCGTAAGCAGTGATGTTGATAACAACAGTGCGGCACAACCCGCTAAAAACGCAGCGCGCATTACTCTTCTCCCCCTGAACGTTGCAAAACCTAAGAATCATAAGCGCTCGCGCTGTGTTCCGTCGAGGCCGCAGGGCAATAAAAAGTATGTGATTTTGCAAGACAGATCACTTAATTGCGTAAAACATCGCCAACCGCCCTTTTCACGACATCAATCAAAGCCAAACGCAGGACACAAAAGCGAAAATCACCTTTTGTGGGGTTTGCTAGAATTAAAAGATTATTCTTCGGCTCGCCGTTGTCATGTGGGCCTTTTCGTTTTTATATTGTTGCGCAATGTAAGGGTGTCTCAATGATCACAATCGACGGCAATGGTGCCGTGGCTTCTGTGGCGTATCGCGCCAGTGAAGTTATCGCCATCTACCCGATAACTCCCAGTTCTACCATGGCAGAGCTTGCTGATGCCTGGTCTGGGGACGATCGCAAAAACATTTGGGGCGATACGCCACGCGTTGTAGAAATGCAGTCAGAAGCGGGCGCGATTGCTGCGGTTCACGGCGCGCTGCAAACCGGTGCCCTTTCCACCTCGTTTACCTCATCGCAGGGTTTACTGCTGATGATCCCGACACTCTACAAACTGGCCGGGCAATTAACGCCGTTTGTCCTGCATGTGGCGGCGCGAACTGTTGCGACCCACGCGCTCTCTATTTTTGGCGATCACTCAGATGTGATGGCCATTCGTCAGACCGGTTGCGCCATGTTATGCGCCAGTAGCGTACAAGAAGCTCAAGACTTCGCGCTGATTTCACACATTGCCACCCTGAAAAGCCGCGTGCCTTTTATTCATTTCTTCGATGGTTTCCGCACTTCGCATGAAATAAACAAAATCGTCCCGATGGCCGACAGTACGATTCTGGAACTGTTGCCGCAAAAAGAGATAGATGAACACCGCGCCCGTGCGCTGAATCCTGAACATCCGGTGATTCGCGGCACATCTGCCAATCCAGACACCTATTTCCAGTCCCGCGAAGCCAGCAACTTATGGTACGACGCGGTGTATCAGCACGTTGAACAAGCGATGGACAACTTTGCCGCCACCACTGGCCGCCAGTATCGTCCGTTTGAATACTACGGCCACCCGCAGGCTGAACGCGTCATTATTCTGATGGGTTCCGCTATCGGCACTTGTGAAGAAGTGGTCGATGAATTACTGACTCGCGGCGAAAAAGTGGGCGTGCTGAAAGTTCGCCTGTTCCGCCCGTTCTCCGCCGACCATTTATTAGCCGTGCTGCCAGAATCCGCACGCCAGATTGCCGTGCTCGACCGTACCAAAGAACCGGGCGCACTGGCAGAACCGCTGTATCTGGATGTTATGACATCGCTTGCCGAAGCCTTTAATCGTGGCGACCGCGAAACGCTGCCGCGCGTGATTGGCGGGCGTTACGGTCTTTCCTCCAAAGAATTTGGCCCGGATTGCGTGCTGGCGGTCTTTAATGAACTCAACCAGGCAAAACCGCGCCCGCGTTTCACTGTCGGGATTTACGACGACGTGACCAATTTGTCATTGCCGCTACCCGAAAACACCCTGCCAAACCGCGCCAAACTCGAAGCGCTGTTCTATGGCCTGGGCAGCGACGGCAGCGTCTCGGCGACCAAAAACAACATCAAAATTATTGGTAATTCGACGCCGTTCTTCACCCAGGGCTATTTCGTTTATGACTCGAAAAAGGCGGGCGGCCTGACGGTTTCCCACCTGCGCGTCAGCGAACAACCGATTAACTCGACTTATCTTATCGATCGCGCTGATTTTGTCGGCTGCCACCAGTTGCAGTTTATCGACAAATATCAGATGGCCGAACGCCTCAAACCTGGCGGCATTTTCCTGCTTAACACGCCATATGGCGCGGACGAAGTGTGGCACCGCCTGCCGCAAGAAGTTCAGGCGGTACTGAACCAGAAAAAGGCCCGTTTCTTTGTCGTGAATGCAGCGAAAATTGCCCGTGAGTGCCAGCTTGGCGCGCGCATCAACACCGTTATGCAGATGGCGTTTTTCCATCTCACTAATATCCTGCCAGGCGACAGCGCACTCACGGAATTGCAGGGCGCGATTGCCAAAAGCTACAGCAGCAAAGGGCAGGAACTGATAGAACGCAACTGGCAGGCGCTGGCATTATCCCGTGAATTACTGGCGGAAGTGACGTTACAAGAAGTCAATGAAACCAGCCCGATGCGCCCACCGGTGGTTTCTGACGCAGCACCTGATTTCGTTAAAACAGTTACCGCCGCAATGCTTGCCGGACTTGGCGACGCCCTGCCCGTTTCTGCACTGCCACCCGACGGCACCTGGCCGATGGGCACCACGCAGTGGGAAAAACGCAATATCGCCGAAGAAATCCCCATCTGGAAGCCGGACATTTGTACCCAGTGTAACCACTGCGTTGCGGCCTGCCCGCACTCGGCAATTCGCGCCAAAGTCGTGCAGCCAGAAGCCATGGAAAACGCCCCTGCCGCATTGCAATCACTGGATGTGAAATCCCGCGATATGCGTGGGCAGAAATACGTGTTGCAGGTCGCACCGGAAGATTGCACCGGCTGCAATCTGTGCGTGGAGGTTTGCCCGGCGAAAGACCGCCAGAACCCGGAAATCAAGGCCATCAATATGATGTCGCGCCTTGAGCACGTTGAAGAAGAAAAAGAGAATTACGACTTCTTCCTCAAACTGCCGGAAATGGACCGCACCAGTCTTGAGCGTATTGATATCCGTACATCCCAATTGCTGACGCCGCTGTTTGAATATTCCGGCGCGTGTTCTGGCTGTGGCGAAACACCGTATATCAAACTGCTGACCCAGCTTTATGGCGACCGCATGTTGATTGCCAACGCCACCGGCTGTTCGTCGATTTACGGCGGCAACTTGCCTTCGACGCCGTATACCACCGACGCCAACGGGCGCGGGCCAGCCTGGGCAAACTCACTGTTTGAAGATAACGCCGAATTTGGCCTCGGCTTCCGTCTGACAGTCGATCAACATCGCGCCCGCGTGATGCGTCTGGTCGATAAGTTTGCAGATATTCTGCCAGCAGAACTGAACGAGCAGCTTCACGCAGAAGCCACGCCAGAAGTACGCCGCGAACAGGTTGTCGAATTGCGTAAACACCTGGCGAATATCGACGACCCGGACGCTCGCCAGTTAATAACCGACGCAGACGCAATGGTAGAGAAATCTATCTGGCTGATTGGTGGCGACGGTTGGGCGTACGACATTGGTTTTGGCGGCCTCGATCACGTATTAAGCCTGACCGAGAACGTCAATATTCTGGTGCTGGATACCCAGTGTTATTCCAACACGGGCGGTCAGGCGTCGAAAGCCACACCGCTGGGTGCGGTCACTAAGTTTGGCGAACACGGCAAGCGTAAAGCGCGTAAAGATCTCGGCGTCAGTATGATGATGTACGGGCATGTTTATGTGGCGCAGATTTCACTGGGTGCGCAGCTCAACCAGACGGTGAAAGCAATTCAGGAAGCCGAGGCTTATCCTGGCCCGTCGCTGATCATCGCCTACAGCCCATGTGAAGAGCACGGCTACGATCTGGCGCTCAGCCACGATCAAATGCGCCAGCTTACCGCTACCGGCTTCTGGCCGCTGTATCGCTTCGACCCGCGTCGTGCCGATGAAGGCAAACTGCCGCTGGCGCTGGATTCCCGTCCACCGTCCGATGCGCTGGCCGATACGCTAATGAAAGAGCAGCGTTTCCGCCGCCTGAACGCGCAGCAGCCAGAAGTGGCCGAACAGTTATGGAAAGACGCCGCCGTTGATTTGCAAAAACGCTACGATTTCCTGGCTCAGATGGCAGGTAAAGCGGAAAAAACGGATAGCGAATAACCACGTTATTGAGTACCCGACCCCACGCCCATCTTCGCTATAACTGGCAAGATGGGCGTGACTCATCATTCAAAACATCATTTCAATAAAATTGCCCGTGTGATTCATAAATGAGCACTATCTCGCCTTTTTGTCATTAACAGTATGTTATATCTCAGTTAATCACTCAAAAAAGGAATGGCTATGTTAGGTCGCTCTCTGCTCGCTACATCAATATTGCTTTCTATGAGCAGTGCCGCACTGGCGCTGCCCGAATTTCCTGTCTGGCCGCAAGGCGAAGCTACTGGTGCTAAAAACAGCCCGGTACATGAAGAAACTATCGACAGAGGCAAGAAAGGCGGATTAGCGGATCGCGCGGTAACAGGCATTCGCACTCCGACCATCACCGCTTATGTCCCTAAAAAACCCAATGGCGTTGCGCTACTGGTCACGCCTGGCGGCTCTTATCAGCGCGTGGTGCTCGACAAAGAAGGCAGCGATCTGGCCCCGATTTTTAACGCCAACGGCTACACCCTGTTTGTGATGACCTACCGCATGCCAGCCGACGGACACGCTGAAGGCGCAAACGTACCGCTTGTTGACGCACAACGGGCAATCCGCACCCTGCGCTCTGACGCTAAAAAATGGAATATCGACCCACATCGTATTGGCGTATTGGGTTTTTCGGCGGGCGGGCATGTCGCGGCAAGTCTTGCCACGCGCTACGATGAAGTGGTTTATCCGGCAAGTGATGAGATAGATAAAATCAGTGCGCGCCCCGATTTTCTGGCGTTGATGTACCCGGTTATCACCATGCAGGAAAGCATCGCGCACCCTGGTTCGCGTAAAGCGCTCATTGGCGATAAACCCACGGCTGAACAAATTAAGAAATATTCGCCCGAACAGAATGTAACGGAGCAAACACCGCCGACATTCCTCGTGCACGCAGTGGATGACCCATCGGTGCCGGTTGATAACAGCCTGGTGATGTTCTCTGCCCTTCGCGCGCACCATGTTCCTGTGGAAATGCACCTGTTCCAGCAAGGTCAACATGGTTTCGGGATTCGCGGTGCGGTCAATTTACCCGCCGCCACCTGGCCGGAATTATTGATGAACTGGATTGAAGCGTTGCCTGCGTATAAGTAAAAAGCTCAGGTGTTTTGCCCGCTCGTTACCACAACGGCGGGCAAAACAATTTTCAGCCGATCTTACTTAGTGAAGCTAATACGTACGATATCGTCCGGGCTGGTCGGTTCTTTTTCGCGCGTTCCTGGCTGTTTCACACTCACGAACAACTGCTGCCCGTCTGGTGAAAGCGCGAGGCTGTTTGGCAGTGCTGGCGTGTCGATGGTTTCCAGCACCTTGTAGCTTTTCGCGTCAATTACGCTGACTTTGCCTTCTTTGCGATGCGTCACGTAGATTTCGTTACGAATCGGATTGAACAGCACATCCAGACCGAACGGCACATCAACTTTGTTCAGCACTTTGCTGGTTTTGGTATCAACAACCAACAGCTGTGGTGTTTTGGAGTCGCTGATAAACGCGCGGTTGGTTGCAGGGTCCAGCGCGATATTCAGATAGAAATGCTCTCCTTCGGCATCGAGTTTGGTGCGCGAGATAACCTTGTTGGTTTTGCTGTCGATAACGATAAATTCGTTGTCGGCGTTGGTCATGTAAATGCGTGAAGATTTTTCATCAATCGCAAGGCCCGTCGCCATCTTGCCCAGGTCTTTGATCGTATCGCGCAACGTCAGCGTTGCACCGTCAATCACCCACAACACGCTGGAATCACCCAGTCCGCCCATGTACAGCGTATTAGTGCCTTCGTTAACCACTAACTGGCGCGGCATGAGCGGGCGCGTGGTTTCTGTGCGTTTGGTGTCATCCACCACCAGTTGCTTAAACACATCGCCCGTTTTGCTGTTGATGGCCGTCACCGCGCTGCTGGTGGTGTTACCCAGGAACAGCGTGCCCGTGGTTTTGTTGAACGCCACACCGAACGGCTTCAGGTTGTTGTGAATCGCCTGCGTCACTTCCAGCGTTGCCGGATCAAGGCGATAAACTACCCCGCCTTTATCTGTTTTGCGGCTCTGAGAAGTCGCAACGTACAAGGCTGATTGGTCTGGACTGTACGCCATCTCGTAGACACCTTTGCCGACCGGCTTTCTTTCCACGGTGAAAGAGGTGTCAGCAAAGAGTGAGCTGGAAAAAAGCAGGCTGGTGAGCATTAAAGCAGGCAGTGCGCGTAAACGGGTTTGTGGTAAAGCAGACATAAATATCCTTATCAACAGCAGGTGAATCTCGTTAACTAACAATTCGTTAGCTAACGAGGTGAAATTTTGTTGTTGATATTAATTATCATTTTCATCGTAAAAAGTAAATGATTCTCATTTAAATAAACCCTAAACTAATACTCTTTAAAGGCCAGTTCCAGGCGGGCGATTAGCGGTTTGAACAGATAACTGAGCAGCGTGCGCTCTCCGGTTTTTATCGTCACGCTGGCGGGCATCCCTGCTTTAATTTTGTAATCACCCAGCAAATGCACGCCTTCGCTTGAGACTTGTACTTCGGCAAGGTAATACGGTTGCTGCGTGGCTTCATCAATTAAACGGTCAGCCGAAACAGTTAACACGCGAGCTGGAATCGACGGCAACAAAGCGTGGTTGAGTGCAGGGAAAAGCACATCCACGGTTAGCCCTGGGGTCAGTTTATCAATGGCATGCACCGGTATTTTTGCGTCAATTTGCAGCGGTTGCCCAGCGGCGATGATATCCATTAAATGCTCACCAGGCTGGATAATGCCCCCTACCGTGCTGACTTTCACATCCAGAACGATGCCGTCAATCGGCGAGCGAATTTCCGTGTTATCCAGCTCATGTCGGGTCGACATCAACTCATCTTCCAGCATGTCGAGTTCTTTCTGGTTCACCGTTAACTCCGATTCCACTTCCCGCAGATATTGGTGGCGCACCTGATACGCTTTGATTTTCAATTCATTTTGCTGTGATTTCAGTTTGGCGATATTCAGAATGTCCTCGGAAACACTGCCGGATATTTCAGCCGCCTCTCGCTCAAGCACTAATAACTGGGCTTTAGGATAGTAATTTTTATCACTTAACGAACGAATGGCGGCCAGTTCACGCGTGATCAGGCTGAATTGATGATCCCGATACCCTTTAACCCGATTTAAATTATCCGTCTGCCCAACCAGGCCATCCAGGGTTTCGTTGATCATTGAAACTTCATCCTGGATATTTTGCCGCCGGGTATCAAAGAGTTTTGATTGCAGATGCCTGACATCTTTCAGACGTTTATTGTCGGGAAATTTCTCTGTCAGCGTATTATCGAAGCTAATGGTTTCCTTACCGTCTCTTTCCGCAAGCAAACGATCTTCGATACTTTTAGCGGAGATATATTGTGCGTTTAATGCGCTGTAACGCATATCGAGCTGCATTTTATCCAGCCGCATTAACACCTGATTTTTTTTGACCGTTTCCCCTTCTTTAATAAAGATATCGGTGACTCGCCCGCCGCTTAAATGTTGAATAGTTTTACGGTTGCTCGAAACAGTCACCGTACCGTCAGCGACAACCCCGGCATCTAACGGTGCCTGAACCGCCCATAATAAAAACCCACCGACGCCAATAATAATGACGATAATTCCCCGCAGTAACGGCGGCCAAATATTAGTATCTACGTTGTCGGCATCTGCCGCTGGCGTATTATTCTTTTTCATCATCTGGCCCTCGTTATCGTGCTATGTCGAATGAGGATTAGTTATTTGCCGCAGCCGGGTTACCCGCAGACGGAGTCGCTACCGGTTTTAATATATTGGCCTGCCGTAGATTCGCAAAAACCTGCTCGCGGGTACCAAACTCCTGAACGGCACCGTCATTGAGCAGTAAAACCTTATTCACCACGCCGAGCAGCGTTGGGCGGTGCGAGATAATAACGGTGGTCTGGCCTTGTGCTCGCAGCGTATTAATCGCTTTGATTAAAGCCATTTCACCGGCGTCATCCAGATTGGCATTCGGTTCATCCAGCACAATAAATGCAGGATTGTTATAGACCGCACGAGCCAGCCCAACACGCTGCCGCTGCCCGCCGGATAACTGGTGCCCACCCGCGCCCAGCGGTGTGTCGTAGCCCTGCGGCATGCGTAAAATCATCTCGTGGACACCCGCCAGCAGTGCTGCGGCAACGATAAGTTCGCTGTCATTTTTTGCAAAGCGGGAAATATTTTGCGCAATACTTCCGCCAAATAGCTCAACATCCTGGGGGAGATAGCCGATGGATGGGCCGAGCAACTCTTTATCCCACTGGCAAATATCCGCACCGTCTAAACGCACCTTGCCGGATAGCGGACTCCACACGCCGACCAGCAACTTAGCGAGCGATGTTTTGCCCGATGCGGACGGGCCGATAATGCCCAGCGTGTCGCCCTGTTCAAGCTGAAAAGTGATATTACGCAGCAGCGGCGTATGCAGGCCAGGAGGTGCGGCAAACACACTTTCCACGCTGATATTGCCTTTCGGGCGCGGCAACCGCAGCACTTCTTTCGCTGCCGGATATTCATTGAGCAAGGTAGAAAGCTGATGCCATGCGCTACGAAACTGCACGAACTGCTTCCAGCTACCGATAATTTGTTCTACCGGATTCAACACTCGCCCCAGGATAATGGAAGCGGCAATCATCAAGCCGGGAGTGATATGCCCGCCAATCACCAGCAAAGCCCCCGCACCCAGCGCGATGGACTGTAGCAATACCCGAACAAAGCGGCTCAGGCAGTTTAAACGGGTCGTTTTATCTGCAATCTGCGTTTGTAATACCAGCACTTTGCTGTGTTGTTCCTGCCAGTGGTGTTTCAGGGTGGAAAGCATTCCCATCGCTTCAATCGTATCTGAGTTTTGTAACTGCTTATTCAGCTTGCTGGCATTATTGATGGTCAGCGCATGGGCTTGCTGAATAGGTTTTTTGGTCGAAATTTCAGAAACCAGCGTCAGGATAAATAATATGATGATTCCCCCCAGCGCAAGGTAGCCCAACAAAGGGTGGACGATAAATGCAATTAACAAATATAACGGTGTCCAGGGAATATCCAATAAAGCGAATAAGCTATTACCCGAAAGAAACTGGCGAATTTGATCCAGTTCGGCTAACGCCTGGGCTGGATTGCTGTCCCCTGTAGCAACCTTTCGCTTAAAAGCTGCGTTAAAGACTAACTGGTTTAATTTAACATCCAGCCGGTTGCCCAGCCTTATCATCACGCTCGATCGGGCTGATTCAATCATCGCAATGGTGATGAATATTCCGACAATCAATAAAGTCAGCATCAATAATGTGGTGGTATTTTTACTGACCAATACACGGTCGTAAACCTGCAACATATAGATTGCCGGCGCCAACATAAGCATGTTAATCACACAACTAAAAAACAGCAGCATCATAAAGGTCGGTTTTGTTCCCTTTAATGCTTTATTCAGTTCTGTTGACTTATGCTGGCGCGACATAGTCTGCTCCTTACGCGATCAATGAGATATTGTCGTTGTTAACGGCAACGGTTGTCGGTATTTCCAGAATAAAATCACCAAGGGTGACGGTTGTAGAATTAATGCCCACTAACGTAATGGAATCACCGTCAACAGTGACGACCGTATTACCACTGTTTGCTGTAATACCTACGCGGTTGGCAAAATTACCCGAATTAATGCCCAACAAACTAAAGTCGAGATAATCCTGGCCGCCATTGGCATTACTATCAAAACCGGTAATGCGGTCTTGTCCGAGGTTGGCACTAAAGGCAAAGATGTCGTTTCCGGTGCCGCCCTCCATCGTGTCATTGCCGGTTTGACCATTAATGATGTCATCGCCAGTACCGCCAGATATCGTATCGGCACCCGCTCCGCCAATCATCACGTCATTGCCGTTTCCGCCTTGCAGATTATCGGCTCCGTCCCCCCCATCAAGGAAGTCGTTTCCGAGCCCGCCTATCAGTTGGTCATTTCCGCCCATACCAAACAGAGCGTCATTCCCGCGTCCGCCGGTAATGATGTTGGCAATCCCGTTACCGGTACCGATGAAATTACCCAGCCCGGTGTACACCAGTTCCTCCACGTTATCCGTCAAATCGTAATTGGCGAGAGCCGTCTGGACGATATCATTCCCTACATTGAATGCTTCGATGACATTATCGCCAAAATTATCAACGATATAGGTGTCGTTTCCAGCACCGCCTGCCATGCTATCGGCATCCAGACCGCCATCAAGGGTGTCGTTACCTGCATCTCCTTGCAGCGTATCTTGCCCCGCTTCACCTGACAGCGTGTCGTTGCCCGCACCACCCACCAACAGGTCATCACCCGCACGTCCGAGTAACGTGTCGTTTCCGCCTTCGCCACGCAGGATGTCACTCCACGCGGTTCCGACAATCACGTTACCCGCGTTAGTGCCGACAATCAGGTCACCCACAGGCTGAGTGGCTAATGAAGTCAGGACAACCGGAGGATTGCCTTCGTCATCAACCACCGTCACCACAACCTGAATAGTCCGTCCAACCATCGCCTGGCCCGGCGTGTAGGTTGCGGCTGTCGCTCCGTTAATGTTCACGTAGCCCGTCGGCGTGCTCATTCTCCACTGGTAACTGAAATTGCCACCGCTCAGGCCATCGGCATCGGCAATACCCGATACAACCGCAGTCAGCGTCAAACTTTCAGTCGGCGTCAGATCATTGATAACCGGCGTACCGGTTGTGGCCTGATCCCGTGGCGATACCGCCAGAGTTTGCGCCGATACCAGCTGTTCGCTATCCCCCATTCGGTCAGTGAAGCTGGCGACAACCCGCAGCGGCGCACCCTGGATTGTTCCCGGCACCCTAAATTCAGCACCAACAGCCTGATTGCTCCACTGGCCACCGATAAATGCCTGCCATGTCAGCGTAATCGCTGCATTAGCCGCAATGCCGTTACCATCCTGGAGATTGGCCAGATTCACCCGCAGAAGATCGCCCACCGAAGGTGAAGCATTAGTGATGGCGAGGTTGCCCGTGGCCTGTTGCGCCGTTATCCACAGTTGCTCACCGTTTCCAAACTCCAGTTTTTCCATGTTGAGCAGGCGGTCAGTACCATCATCAAGATTCAATGCGGCATCAGGCGTGGCATGGTTTACTCTGAGGCTGCCGTCCGACATGCGAGTAAATTCATAATTGCTGCTGATATCACGATACACAGCAACGTCCGTTTCACTACCATTACCGTCATGCAGTATCTCCCTCACAATCGAGAGTTGATTGGGTTTTAACGTCCCCGCCAGCATGTAAGATTTCAGCTCGTTCATGCTATCAACGCTGGTAATGCCCGGCAGGCCGGAAACGGCGATGCGCACGTTCAACCAGGCATCACCATCAATGATGTCGTTGCCTGCTTTACCCGTAATGCGGTCACTGCCACCGCCGCCGAGTAAAATGTCGCTGCCATCATCCGGGTTAAACAACACGGCATTAGGGTTAGCCGAGTGTTCAACGCCGAGAATCGCCTGAAGCCCGCTAATTCTGTCTGCACCTTCCTGAGTCAGATTATTAGAAAGCGGCGTACCCTGTACTGGTGCGGTACCGATTGGGTTCTCCGTCCCCGTTAAGACATCGTTATGTTTCCAGCCTGATAACCCCTCGACCAGGTCGAAACGGTCACGCAGGATAAACTCCTGCTGGTTAACAAAGATCGGAATCCCCAGGTCAGAATTGGCACCATTTGGGTCGCCTTTATGGATAGCCCAGTCAAAGCCGGACATCCCATTATTGCGCTGGATACCCGCCCCCTGAACCATGATGTCATCGCCCGCTTCACCATCGTAGTCGGTATCGTTACCCTGCCCGTTCAGCACGTCATGCCCAATAATGGTGCTGTTGAAGAACAACTCAGAGTTATCACCGGCAAGGGTATCAAACCCATCACCGCCTTCTAACCAGTCATCGCCTTCATTACCCATCAGCATGTCAGCGCCGGAACCGCCCAGCGCGAAGTCATTATCCCGTCCGGAAAAGACTTCCTGTGCATCCTCGCCCACCACCATAAAATCACTGCCGCTGCCACCGAAGACCAGATCGTTGCCGTTACCGGAAAAAATCACGTCGTGGCCATTATCGCCATGCAGGAAATCGGCGTCCCCAACGGGTGTGCCGGTGTCGGTAATAATGTCATCGCCGTCACCGCCGTGCACCACATCGGCTTCATCACCACCGTCGAGACGGTCGTTCCCCCCATCGCCCCACAGGCTGTCGATACCTTTACCGCCAATTAACGTATCGTTACCGGCAGAACCACCGAGAACAACATGCCCGTCACCGGTATATTTGAGGTAGGCACCGTCTGCATGCCCATCCCCGTCAACATCCTGAGTCGCCGCCCGCCGCGTCAATAGCGGGGTCAGTAAATCTTTAAGTGGATTACCCCATTTCGGATCGAGTTCCGTTTGCAACGCGCGGTTCACTTCGAAAGTATGATCTGGCGTCTGGAACAGGTGAGCAGGCAAATGAGACGAACCGTTTTCACCCATATCACTGTTACGCATGACCAGGGCCGCAAAAGAGTTAGCCTCAAGTTCGTTCAGTAAATTCATCCCCTGAACGCGGCTCAGATAGTAGAAACGGTCACCGTCTTGCAGCATTTCCATTTGCGTTTCAAAGACGAAATTGAAGGTAGAACCCAGCATGCCGCCAAATTCGTTTTTGCGTTCTGCCAGCCCGCCAATCCAGAAATCGACCATATTCAAGCCGGTTTCTTTCGTGGCCCACGCCCCCGTGCTATTGAAGAAATCCATTGCATCGGAAGGTGGCGCGGAATTGGCATCGCCAAACAGCAGGAAGTTCACCGCCGCGCGTTTTCCTTCGAGTGTAGTGGCGTTCAGAATCAGTTCATGCTGACCATAGGCCGCCATGAAGTTGATGATAGAGGCAGGGTTTTTCATGTACGTCGTAAAATCAGCCCAACTGTCATAAGGGCGTAACTCGCTGTTACCGCTTAATGCGTAAAACTGCTCACGAGCCTGATTCAGCGTTGGCATCGCCGTATCGCGGCCACGGGCGATGTTGAGCGCACCCAAATCAAGCGGCAGCCCGATAAGGTTATTGCGCAAAGCATCGGTAATAAACTCATCAATTTCATTACCGACTTGCCGCGTCATCCCGCGCACAATCGCGCCGATGGCCTGTTCGTCAGAAATGGTTGCACCGTTCATTTCATTAAACGCGACAGGGTTCAGGAAGGCCTCGATCAGGCCGATATCCCCGCTCTGCATATCAATATCGGTACGCGCGACGGTTTCAGTCAGCATTGAGTGACCAAACCGATAAACGACGTGAGCGAACTCAGCAAAAATTGCCGGGTTAATGTCGGCACTGTTGGAGAAGACAAACGGATCGACGGCGGGTTGAACGGTACGAGCGAACTCCTCGAAAACAAGGTGTTGATACTGCATTTCAGTGGTGAAGCGCCCTGCCTGGAATAAGTATTCACCGTTCCAGACCAGAGTGCTGGTATCGGCTGGCAGCGCAGTTATCTGGTGCGACGGCATCAGCCACTGGTTGATAAGATCAATATCGCCCGTTTCCAGCAGCGTGGTTTTGTATTCCTCCACAAGACGGTTGTGTTCGCTGTGAAAAACGGCATGCACAGCGGTGAGGCCAATGTTTTCATTGCCGCGTCCGTCACCGGTAATAAAGTGCCTGTCCAGCAGCTCGTCATCATAGGTTCCCGCAGCCTGAACGCCGCCAATAACATCATCGCCATCTGCGGCCAAACCGGCTTTTGGCGCGGCGGTATGGGCGATGTCATCCAGGAAAGCATGTCCGGTGCGCAACGTATTTGCCGGTAAAAAATCACCGTTCGCTTCAATCAGGCCGGATGTAGTCACAATCTGCACCTTGCCGTTTTCGCTCAGAATCAAATTACCGTAACGGTCAGTCGCCAGTAGCGGAACATTGAAAACATCCTGATCGGTGAGCTTAATTCCCAGTAAAGTTTCAGCCTGCATCTTCACATCAGCCCACGTCGACAGGCCTCCGTTAGCGCCGCCTAATAAATTACCTGTCGGTTCGGGTTTACCATCAATCATGACGTATTCACGAATGAAAATCTGATGTGATGGATGGGAAGTGTAGGTTTGGTTTTGATCAATAAACGGTGTGGTAAGGTTTTTGGTTTGGTGCTCGGCATCAACTTCAGCGCGGGTTAATAACATGAAATTCGTATTCGACCCTTCCACGAATAAGGGGTCGTCAGGTTGTAATGGGATAAAAACAATCCCGTTCCCTGCTTTTGGTATTAGATCCAAGCCGTGGTCAAAGAATTGACCAAATAATGTCATCCAGCCATTAAATGCAGGCGATAACCCGACATCAGGAGACAAGTTAGGAATAGACAAACTTCCGTTAGATGAAACTGTGCCGCCCCCAGGGACATCGCTCAGGCCATTATGTGCTTCTACCGCTGCGGGGTTAGAGTTGGTTTGGTCGGATATCAAATTACTAATAATACGCGGGTCTGCATCAATGACTGTGCCACCCAATTGGGTATAGCTGGTCATTGCATCCGCATCCTGCCAGTTTAATTCGGTCAATCTTGGCATGGTTTGATCGGCAGAGCCGTATAATTCCTGTCCCGGCAGAAGGTTGTTCCACGAACCATCGACGGTACGAACCCCGTAGGGCAATAGCGGGCTGGAGACTAAATCACGGAGGAGATCACCATTGAGACTGCCATCTGGGTTAGTCGCTGCTTCCGATATCTTTATCTGCTTGAGGATAAAAGCAAGATCGTGCAGCGTGACAGTAAAGTCATATTGTGAGGCCATAAATAATTACCTCTTTATTAAAATGAGCTGTAATTACTTATTTCCGTCAATTACAAAACTTGACATGAATAAGTGTTTTGGGCAGATAAAATTAATTATCTGATTGCTGCGTACTATTAATATCCATTTTATATGACCAATAATGACGCCATTAACCTATAAGATCAGGCACCTGGCTGATGTTATTCTCCGTGCATAATACTTAGCAGAATAAGTTTGTTTATCACCTGACCTATTTACTGGTGGCGAAAATTAAAGACGGGCTCACCGCTCTGAATTCACGAATGATGTCAAAGAGATTGAGGTTTAAAGAAAGTCATTCAGTAGTATTGCTTATGAGTTATTGAATGTTTTATCTCATGTTACAGTTTGATTATAATTGTAACTATGAATTGTCTTTGCGTTTCTTCCATCATACTTTTATATGAATAGAGGATTATTTTCACGGCCCCACTCCAGCCTTACCAGGGGGCTGTCTCTTATATTGATCTCGCTCTGGCAATCTTTCAGGGTGAGATCTGTAAGCAGCGCAGGTTTTCCGTTCACCAGTAAGCACAGATTTTCCATGTGATCACCGATAACGGTGAACGTGCCATGGGAATTACGCCATTCCCCTGGCGACCCCGGCGCCCGGCCAATAAATCGCCGCAAGCGGTAAACCCCAGTTTATCCCCAACATTCAGGGTCGTTCGCGATCCGTTCCCGACGATCGCTCTCTCACGTGGTTCCCGACCACGTGACCCTGACTGAAGGGGAAAAACTGGGGCGATTTAAGCCGGGAACAAGGGCGTGGCTGTAAATTCAGGAAACCATGCCGCGTTTGTATTGCTAAGAAATCTAAAGCGATACCGAGTACAAACAGTAATGCAGAGTGGAAGCGAGCGGTTTTGGTCCGGCTTAAATCACATACCGTCTGGTGAACGGAACCTTCCCGATACTGGCAGAGTGAATGTCACCAGCGTTTGTGCTCAAAAATGTGACTAAGAGACAGTCCAGGGGAGGGAACAGACAGGCGCCTTTAGCTCCTCCCCCTGA
>CBCPKK010000021.1:0-136841 GCA_965119215.1 uncultured Buttiauxella sp. | reverse complement strand
GCGTAACTTATCTTTAAGACAAAATACCATGGCCATTTATGGCTATGGTATTACTCACATGGAGGTCACTATGAGGTTTATTCTTTTTTATTTTGCCATGACAATCACACCGTTTTCCTATGCTGATAATATTATCGTTAATGGAACGCGGTTTGTTTATCCCGCGGGTTCCTCTGAAATCACTATCCAAATGACAAATATGGCTAGTACACCTTCATTGGCACAAATCTGGCTGGATGAAGGTGATCCTGATGTATTGCCTGAAAAAATTTCCACCCCATTTATTATATCGCCCCCTATTGCACGTATTGATTCCAAAAATGGCCAGTCAATACGAATTAAGAAGCAGGAAGGGCAGGATATTTCTGTTAGCGATAGAGAGTCACTGTGGTGGTTAAATATTCTGGATATTCCTGCAATAGACAACAATGAAATAAAAAATGCTGCGGGAACATTAAACATGGCGATCCGGTCACGGTTTAAATTTATCTGGCGGCCAGCAGGATTAGGCGAAAGAGGGGATGCCGAAAGTAAGCTAGAACTGTTTGTTTCAGGAGCTAATATTACCGTCCTCAATCCCTCACCTTTCTTTATTACCATTGTGGATATCAAAACAGCTTCAGGAACAGGTCTTTTAGAAGAAGGAGAAATGATTGCTCCTAAAAGTAAAATGAAGTTGAAAATGAAAGAAAAAATACCCAGTGGGAAGAATTTGGTTGTCCAGAGTGTTAACGATTATGGCGGAATGATTGAAACGAAAATAATTACTCATGGATAACGAGGGGTAATAAGATGGATCTTAATAAGAAAACGGGTGTTACTCCATTTTTAGTTCTGGCTCATATATCGTTACTGCCTATCTCCGTTTATGCAGAAGATGATATACGTTATACATTTAATAATGCAATTTTAATGGGTAATGCTCAGGGGAGCGATCTCAGTAAATTTGATGTAAAGTCACTACCACCAGGTAGTTATAGCCTTGATGTTTATGTTAATGATTACTGGCGGGGTCGCCATGAAATTATCTTAAACAAAGACAAAAATGGGGATCTGGAAACATGTCATTCAGCTTATTTTCTCGATTCCATCGGGATTAATTCTACACGGATGAATCAAGCCTTTGCTGAAGATAAAAATTACTGCGGCACCATTAATAAATGGGATGTTTATGGTAATGCTGCGGAAACGTTTAATGCCGGGCAACTTGAGTTACGCATGAGCGTTCCGCAGGCTTATCTTGATAATACAGACAGTAATTATGTTCAGCCTGAACAATGGCAAAAAGGGATTCCTGCCGTCAATCTGGGTTATATGGCTGATTACTATTCCATGCAGCAACGAGGGGAAAGTCGTTCCAGTTCCGACAGCGCGTGGCTTGGGCTTGATATTCGAGCTTCTGCTTCAGGCTGGTTACTGGAGCATTTTGGCAGCCTGGACTGGAATAAC
The DNA here is from genome assembly GCA_965119215.1 of uncultured Buttiauxella sp. Classification (GTDB taxonomy): domain Bacteria; phylum Pseudomonadota; class Gammaproteobacteria; order Enterobacterales; family Enterobacteriaceae; genus Buttiauxella. The sequence goes on along the minus strand of CBCPKK010000021.1, from coordinate 135,392 downwards.
GACAGCGGGAAGCATTATTCCAGCAACCGGACAACGTTAAAAAAACCGCTGATTGGCTGGAAATCTATGCTCAGTGCGGGTCAGTTTTATACTGACAATCAGCTGTTCGATGGCTTGAGTATTCTGGGGGTATCGCTTGAATCACACGATCAAATGCACCCTGATAACACACTGAACTGGGCGCCGAATATCAGAGGTACTGCTGAAACAAATGCGCGAGTCACCGTCACGCAAGATGGACGGACTATCCATCAAACATCTGTTCCTGCTGGGCCTTTCTCCATCGAATCTATTTTACCGGCAAATACCGGTGGTGATTTACTCGTGACAATCCAGGAGTCGGATGGCCGTATTCGGCGTTTTTCTGTTCCTTATTCATCAGTGCCGCAATTATTAAAGCCGGGGGTCAGTCGCTATAACCTCTCTGCCGGAAAAATTGATGAGCAGGATAGCGATGATTCCCCTTTTGCAGCCCAGGCGACATGGCAATATGGGCTGAATAACTACGTGTCACTGTATTCGGGGGCTACAGCGTTTGACCATTATCAGGCAGTCTTGATTGGCTCAGGTTTGAATACCTTTTTTGGTGCATTGGCACTCGATATCACGCAGTCGCGCTTTGATTTTGATGCTCAGGAAAACCACGGACAAGGCTATCGCTTGACCTATAACCGAACGATACCTTTTTCACAGACATCATTGTGGTTGGAAGGGAAATTCAACACGCAACATTATTACGGCCAGCGTGATGCTTTCGAACAACAAGACAACGGTACGGAATATACGGTATTACGTGAAAAACAGTCTTATTCATTAAGCCTGAGCCAGCCTCTCCAGGAAAACTGGGGATCATTAAATATCTCTGGTTCCCTCAATAAATACTGGGGAAAACAGGACAGTTATCGACAATATTCTGTTGGTTATAGTAATGGCTGGGGAAACGTAAACTGGACTCTCTCAGTACAGCGTTTATGGAATGAAGATGAATATGGCAAGGTCATAAAAGATGATCAGATAGCTCTTAACTTTAGTTATTATCTGCCGCGTTCTGACTCGGGATATACACAAATATATTCAGATAGTTATAGCAGTAATGGTAAAGCCAGCAATACACGCGTCGGGTTCTCAACGTCGGTGGATGAAGAAAATAATACTGCGCTAGGCATGAACGCAGGTTATGGCCGTGGGGGCGAAATGGACTGGGGAATGAATGGATCTTACCGTTCGCCTTACAGCACTCTGAGCACAACGTTAAGTCAGGGCAATAACTGGCACCAGGCCAGTGCGGGTCTGAGTGGTTCAATGATTGGTCATCGCCAGGGAATAACGCTTTCCCCTGAACGCAGTGACACGGTAGCACTGGTTTACGCCGAAGATGCTCAGGGTGCCCGGCTTGATGGTGCACCAGGAACTCGTTTTGATTCAAATGGCTATGCTGTAATGCCGTGGTTGCGTGCATGGCGTGTTAACGAAGTGATTATTAACCCCAAAGGCGCAGATGACGCATTAACTTTCCAGCAGACACAAAGGAAAGTGGTTCCGTTTGAGGGGAATGTGGTTCACGTTGCTTTTGAAACAAAGATCAATAAGCAGACCATAATTCATCCTAAATTGCTTAAGCAGCAAACACTGCCTTTTGGCGCAACGATCAAAGATCAAGAGAATAATCATATTGGTTATGTTGGCCAGGGTGGCCTCCTCTATATAGATCAAACCCAATCGCCGACGGTAACTATTTCTACGGAAAAAGAAATATGCACAGTTAATATAAAAAGCCTGGAGGTAACATGTCGTTAATTCGTGCGGTTTTTTCGCTGTTTATACTGCTGGCAGTCGGTTTTAATGCTCAGGCGGCATGTAATGTAAAAACGCAGAAAATTACAGTTCTGCCAGAAACATTGATGAGCAGGAACAATTCATCTGCAGGTGCCGTGCTAAAAAAGAGTTCTTTTGCAGTCCATATTTCCCAAAATGCAGATTGTGATCAGATTATTCAATTTAGTGCTGATGTTCCCGGCGGCGCATCAAAAATAAATACACCGGGTGTTTATCAAACAAATACCAAAGGCGTTGGGGTAAAAATCACATTAGTCACCTCAAGTGGACTAGAAATAGTCTGGCCCGCGAAATTCTCTGCGAATCTTTCAGAGCTATCAGGTTCCAAAATAAACATGGAGCTGATTAAAATTGATAATGACATATCCTCGAGAAATATTTCAGAGGGTATGCATTTTGAAATTAATAGCCTGTTGCAGTCTTCGCCACTGGTGGATATTTATATCCCATCGGGGTTTGTTACTGTTCAGAATCGCTCGTGTCAAATATATGGTGATAAAACGCGGAATGTGACTTTACAGGGTGCTTTACTCGACAGGTTTAAATCCGTGGGGGTTGTTGCCGGGAGAAAGCCCTTCGATATCCATTTAACTTGCACTGCAACTAATGAAATAAATTCCGCTATTTATTTGAAATGGAATGGCCAGTTTGCCAGGCAATCAGGTACTGACGGTGTGTTAAGTAACACTGCATCAGGTCGTTCTGCGGCTAAAGGGGTTGGGATTCAGGTGCTGGATGATGAAAATAAGCCACTCAACTTCCAGGAAATGAAAAAGATTGAACTGCGCAATGCTCAGACTGATAAATATGCGGTTAGGTTTTATTCACAATATTATCAAACGGATGAAAATGTGCAGCCCGGGAAAGTCCACGCCACTTTATATTTCAATATTGATTATCAATAAATGAGTGAGATGAACTATGCATACCATGCTTGTTAAAACCAGAGATCAGATTTGGGTATCGTATAACAATCAGTTTGGCCATCAATATCTCACGGCCTATGCTTTATTTGAACGAGATATTTACGGGCAGATGACAATTGAATTAGTAATTAATACGCAAAGAGGTTCTCAGCGAACCCGACAAAAAATATTTGTTTCCTATCGAGCAGGGTTTGCATATTCACTGGCACAGCTTTTCTTTACCCTTCAGTCAGGTGAATATGCGCAGTTGCATATTTCAGTGAAAGGCCCCGACGGGCATGCCGTGGAATATCACTGGACGCCTGGCCTTGCTCACCAAGTTGAATGCCTGCAAGATTAGAACATGAAGAATCCTGCGCAGAAACGAAGATCTGCGCAGGGATCGCGGACTTACTGGCAAACCAAAGCCAAATCTTTATTCAGCAAATAAGGCCGCAAATAGCCCACGGTGTTGGATAAAGGCAGCAGATCTTCATGCAGCTGAATATTGAGCACATCACGAATATATTTCCTGCGTGCGCAGATGCGCTGCCACAACTCGGGGTAAAGCGTGGCTAACTGCAGGCGCAAAGGCTCATCGGCAAGCGCAATGGTATCTTCGATACTGGCTCCGGCGTAACCTTTGCGGGAAGGAATGATGTCAATTTGCAGCAACATACCGCTGGCTAAAGGAATATCCGATGCCGGATAAACTGGCGAACACAGCCACTCTTCGTCGGCGACTAAATGGCCGGGATTAAGATGCCAGTGGTATTCGGCTTTTGGCAGTACACGCTCAATAAGCTCATACACTTCATGGCCCTTCACGCCGACGCGCATATGCTCAAGCCAACTTACTACGGCGCGAAAATAGGGGATGGCCACCACGTCGAGATAATCTTTTACCCCGTCATGGAGTTCATCGGCCTGATTGACGACATACGCCGCCCGGCTGGTTAAACCGCCTTTATAGCTGATAGTTAACGAGAATTTGTCGCCAGCTTGAATATGTTTATCCGAGGGATATAAGTTGGCGTTTTCAAAGCGTTCACCCGTGGCGGCAATGGTGACGACGTTATTGGCTTGCCCTTCGGCGGCCAGCAATGCGGCAATCGACTTTTCAGTTTTGCCCACTTCAATGGCATTAAGCGCGGTTAGTGCCGCACTCGACGCCAGGTTTGCACCATATTCGTAATGGGCGATTTCGTTGGCGTTATTGGTGATACGGGCGCCATCGCGCGGTGAAATAAACAGATCTGTAGCATTGAGTAACTCGCACGAGGACGCGAGAGCCGTTTGAAGCGCCTGGAAAATAAAGGTCGGGATATCAAACAGCGATTTGTTGTTATCGTGACTGCCCGTGAAAAGCTTCCAGCCAGCGACGCCGACACGCTGTTGTCCGTTAAGTCCGGCCTGTTGCAGCACTTCGCTTAGTGAAAGTGTGGTGTCCATTGGCTGGTTTGGCAGCGAAAACCAGGGAGCGTGAACCACGTTTGCCGAAATTCTCGAGTACTGCGCGAGTTTGAGGTTTTCATTGCCGAGAACCAGCACCGCCTCGCCGTTTTTATGTAATACCAGCAAACCTTCTTCAAATCGTGGGATGAAACCCGTCAGATACTCAAAATTTCCGCCATGTTCTTTGTCGGCGTAGACGACTAACGCATCCAGGCTCTGCCGCGCCATGCCTTTTAAAATCTTGCTGCGGCGCGCCTGAATCGTCTGGTCATTTAAAACAACGCTCGGGATGGCAGGGTAAATTTCCGGCTGTTTGATAGCGGCAAGCGTAATCGATGAATGGGGTTGCGGCATGGGTTTCTGCTCTCAATATTGTTATTTAGGTGGGTATAACATTTTCAGTTCCCCGTCTCCAGATGTGTCATTTACATCACTTGCCATACGGTGGGTTTTTTGATCGACATAAACACTGAATAGACGAGGGTGAGTTTGGGGATCACCGCCACATTTCACATCATGTTTCTCTAATATATCGACTAGATCTACGCCAGGTTTGATATTTCTGGTTAGAAAGTAATCTATGCATTGAGAGTCAGGGACTAGTTTCTCTTGTTCAACGGTTTGTTTGACCTGATTAACGACTGGGTCTGTCTCATGAGGGATTTGTGCAATGGCTCTCGTTGATAACGAAACGATGGCAATCGAAACGAGAGCGCCTATTCTGATTGACTGAATGTTCATTCATTTTCCCTAATAAATAATCATTTGGAGATATGAGCGACTATCATATCCGATAAAACAATAGCGTAGAACGCTACCCCGGCAACTTGCTTTTGGGCCGCCCAGGGCCAAGTAAAACAGCCAGTTTGGTTCCGCCTTTGGTGGTTTCCATGAAAATTTTACACACGCTAGTGAGTGGTACGGAAAGCAACATGCCCACCGGGCCGAGCAGCCAGCCCCAGAACAGCAAGGAAAGGAATACTACAAACGTCGACATCCCAAGGCCGCGCCCCATCATGCGTGGCTCGACGATATTGCCCAGCACCATATGCACCGCCAGGAATAGCACGCCGACCAGAGCCATTTCGTAGGTGCCGTTGAAAAGAAACGCCTGAATCATCGGAGGAATAGCAGAAATCACCGAGCCGATATTGGGGATGTAATTCAGCAAGAATCCCAGCACGCCCCACATCAGCGCAAACTGCACGTCTAATAATTCCAGCCCGAGCCAGATAATCAGGCCGGTCCACAGGCTAATTAGCGTTTTTAACGCCAGGTAATGCGTCACGCCTTTGAGGGCGCGGTGCAGGCTGGCGATGTGCATTTTCGGGTTGGAAAGGGCGAAACGCAGTTTATAAGGAACGTGGCGCACTTCGAACAGCATAAATACCACGGTCATGACCAGTAGCAGAATGCTGGCCATCGCGCCGGAAAGCCCGGTCATTAGCGTGGTGGCGTACGACATGACTTTCTCGGAATCCATGCGCTGCAACATGCGTTCAGGTGATAATCGCAAATGCATAAACGGCAGCATTTGTTCGATGTCGTACACCTTTTTCGTCAGCATCTTGTTGTATTTTGGCAGCATATCGATGAAATCACTCATCGATGCCGCCAGCACGCCGACCAGCATAGTCAGCACAACCAACATCGCAAAGACGACCATCGAGATTGCCAGCGGGCGATTTATCCCTCGACGAATAAGCCAGGTTACCAGCGGATTAAGTACGATGGCAAAAAAAACCGCCAACAAAAGCTGGACGATAATATCCGCCGCAGCATGAATACCGGCGAGAATAATCACCAGTGCAGAGAGTTTTAGAAGAATATGTAGCCCGGCTTTATCAGCTTCTGGGTAAACCATGAAAAGATCCTGTGTACGAGGGATCTTACTAGTGTAGCGCTTCGTTTATTTCTCACGTGCAGGGCGAGTCTGAAAGTCTGTTGCTGAAATTCGGATAGCGAACTGTTTATACTGGGGAACGCTGTTTTAAAAGTGAATCGCCATGCCTGATCTAACACCCGCCCCCGCAGTAAGTAGTTTTCGTCTTAATCTACAGATTGTCTCCGTAGTGATGTTCAATTTTGCCAGCTATATGACGATTGGCCTGCCGCTCGCGGTATTGCCGGGCTATGTCCACGACGTAATGGGATACAGCGCGTTTTGGGCGGGGCTAGTGATTAGTCTTCAGTATTTCGCCACGTTATTAAGCCGTCCCCACGCCGGACGTTATGCGGATATCCTTGGCCCGAAAAAAATCGTTGTCTTTGGCTTGTGCGGCTGTTTTCTCAGTGGTGCGAGCTACATGCTAGCCGCCTTCGGCAGCGCCTGGCCGCTGGTGAGTTTGGCTTTGCTCTGTCTTGGACGCGTTATTCTGGGGATTGGGCAAAGTTTTGCAGGCACTGGTTCAACGCTGTGGGGCGTGGGCGTGGTGGGTTCGCTGCACATCGGGCGGGTGATTTCCTGGAACGGTATCGTGACTTATGGAGCAATGGCAATGGGCGCGCCGTTGGGCGTGTTGTTCTATCACCTCGGCGGGCTCAAATTATTAGCGGGGATTATTATGGCGGTGGCGCTGATTGCGGTGCTGCTGGCACTTCCTCGCCCGGCGGTGAAAGCGAGTAAAGGCAAACCGCTGCCGTTCCGGGCGGTACTTGGGCGCGTGTGGCCTTATGGCATGGCGCTTGCGCTGGCATCCGCAGGTTTTGGCGTTATCGCAACGTTCATTACGCTATTTTATGACGCCAAAGGCTGGGACGGCGCGGCCTTTGCCTTAACGCTCTTTAGCTGTGCGTTTGTGGGCACTCGCTTACTTTTCCCGAATGGGATTAACCGGCTTGGCGGCTTGAACGTGGCAATGATCTGTTTCTCGGTCGAGATTATCGGTTTGCTGTTAGTTGGGTTTGCCGTTGAGCCGTGGATGGCAAAAGCAGGTACGTTCCTGACAGGTGCGGGTTTCTCATTAGTTTTCCCGGCGCTGGGCGTGGTAGCGGTGAAAATGGTGCCGCAGCAAAACCAGGGCAGTGCGCTGGCGACCTATACCGTCTTTATGGATTTATCGCTGGGGATTACCGGGCCGTTAGCTGGGTTAGTGATGGCTTACTCCGGCGTATCGGTAATTTATCTGGCGGCGGCAGTTCTGGTTTGCATCGCGTTTATCATGGCATGGCAGCTAAAAAAACGGCCACCGGCTGAGCAACCGGTGGCCGTGTCATCATCACAACAATAGTTACTTGATGGTGATGGTATTAATGATGTTCTCAGCGGCAGTTTGCGCCAGTTGCTGATTATCAGCAGGCAGCGTTATCTGCATGGTCAGCAGTTGGTTATCGACTTTACCCAGGATAACGGATGAGTAAGCGGTCTGGCCTTTTGCCGAGATAATGCTGTCTAACTGTTGCAGGGTGTGGCCTTTGACCTCTACAGATTTGTTGGTTACAACTTGCAACTGCGGGTCACGAGCACGCTGTTGATCTTCAAGGCGTTTAGTTAATGCCGCCAGATCGTCTGGGGTGTTCTCACCGACAATCACAATCACCGCTTTCTGACCGGTAGCATCAGAATAAACGTGCATGTTATTTGCCTGTGTCCCTAATTTGCCGCTCTGGTCAGTCATATCGGCAGGCAGTGCAAAGCTGATTTTTCCATCCAGCAGGCTGACCGGTTGACCGGTTGAACTGCTTTCCGCCGCTGGTGTGGTAGCGGTTTTGCTGTCGTTGTTATCGCAAGCGGCCAGGCCTAATACCAGCAGGCCGATACCGACATATTTTACCAGGTTACCCATGACTTCTTCCTTTACATTAGCAAGCCTTTGCGGCCGATCTCAGCATCTTATCACAAGATAATTCAACCACCGTCAACCCGGCTGTAACGCCGAGTTTTCAGATTTGTCTGCCAGTCGTTTCAACAACATATTCAACAGAACGCCGTACATCGGCAAGAAGAAGACAATGCTGATAAGCACTTTGAAGCAGTAATCCACGACGGCGATTTCGACCCAATGCTGCGCCATAAAGGCATCCGGGCTGCGCCAGAAAGCAATAAAGAAGAATGACAGTGTGTCGCTGATATTACCGAACAGCGTGGATGCCGTCGGTGCCAGCCACCAGTAGCGGCTCTGGCGCAGGCGGTTAAATACGTGCACATCCAGAATCTGCCCCAGCGCGTAAGCCATGAAACTGGCAACGGCAATACGGGCGACAAACAGGTTGAAGTGCAGCAGCGCATCGAACCCTTGCCAGGTGCCCATATAAAAAAGTGCAGAGATGGCGTAGGAGATGAGCAGAGCAGGCAGCAACACGGAAAAAATAATTCGTCGAGCCAGAGGCGCGCCAAAAATGCGTACTGTCAGATCGGTTGCCAGGAAGATAAACGGAAAACTAAACGCGCCCCAGGTGGTATGGAAACCAAAAACCGAGACCGGTAATTGCACCAGATAGTTGCTGGAGGTGATCACCAGCAAATGGAATAGCGATAGCCAGAACAGCGCTTTAGTGCGCTGAGTTGAATTGAACTGCGTCATTTTGTAGCCTTTTTATTGGAATGGGGTGAGGGAACCCAGTAATTATTTTTACCCGCAGCCTGAGCTGCAAAACGGGGGCGATGATACTGCTTTAACTCCGCTTTGCAATGGTTAATTTTAGCGCAATCGTTCACGTGACTTGCGCGATAATTTACCGGGCGTAAACTATCGCGGTTTGTTAAATGCGAGACCGCTGATGACCGAGCTTTTTTCTAATCCTGACCACACGCTTGATGCCCTGGGCCTGCGCTGCCCGGAACCCGTAATGATGGTACGCAAAACAGTCCGCAATATGCAGGCCGGTGAAACGTTGCTGGTGATTGCTGACGACCCTGCAACAACGCGTGATATCCCCGGTTTTTGCATTTTTATGGAACATGAGCTGCTTGCTAAGCAAGTGGAATCATTGCCTTATCAGTACCTGCTGCGTAAAGGCCAGTAACTCCGCACCAGCCCTTTGCTCCCCGCTTTGGGCTTCTGAACCCTCTTTGCATCCCCGTTGAACCCCAATTTCATTTTTTGTCGCTTTTTGTGAAGTGCTTCACCCACGCTTTTTCCCACATAGGCTAGTTTTTAATCTACAAAATAAAACATTGTTTTACTTCTTACCTCACATCTACACCTCTGCTGGAGCGACACAATAATGAAGAAAACTTTTCTGCCTGCTTTTGCTGGTTTATGCCTGTCCACCGCATCAGTTCTGTTTGCCCAATCTGCTTTCGCGCAGGTAATTAAAGCCGCCGACGTTCATCCGGAAGGTTATCCGAATGTGGTCGCTGTTCAGCACATGGGTGAAAAACTTAAACAAGAAACCAACGGTGATTTAGAGATTAAAGTCTTCCCAAGCGGCGTTCTGGGCGATGAAAAGCAAATGATTGAACAGGCTCAGATCGGGGCTATCGACATCATTCGCGTTTCGATGGCTCCGGTTGCGGCGATCCTGCCTGATGTCGAAGTCTTCACGCTGCCGTACGTGTTCCGCGACGAAGACCATATGCACAAAGTGATCGATGGCGATCTGGGTAAACAGATTGGCGACAAGCTGACCAATAACCCGAAATCCCGCCTGGTATTCCTCGGCTGGATGGACTCCGGTACGCGTAACCTGATTACTAAAACTCCGGTGTTGAAACCCGAAGATCTTAAGGGGATGAAAATTCGCGTTCAGGGCAGCCCGGTTGCGTTAGCCACGCTGAAAGACATGGGTGCAAACTCAGTCGCAATGGGCGTAAGCGAAGTGTATAGCGGTATGCAAACCGGGGTTATTGATGGTGCGGAAAACAACCCGCCAACGTTTATTGCCCATAACTATATGCCGGTCGCCAAAAACTACACGCTGAGCGGCCACTTCATCACGCCAGAAATGCTGCTTTATTCAAAAGTGAAGTGGGACAAATTAACGCCTGACCAACAGCAAAAAATCCTGAAACTGGCTCGTGACGCGCAAATGGAACAGCGTGAACTGTGGAATGCCTACAACAAACAAGCGCTGGAAAAAATGAAAGCCGGTGGCGTTCAGTTCCATGAAATCGACAAAGCCTGGTTTGTGAAAGCGACAGAGCCGGTTCGTAAAGAATATGGCGATAAGCATCAGGATCTGATGAAAGCCATTGCTGATGTTCAGTAATTTTTGTCGCTAACGCTTTCGTGGAGGGCATATGTCCCAACGCTATTCAGATTTGATGGATAAAGTTTATTTGCTGGCGATGATTGTTGCAGGGCTGTCTTTATTGGTGATGACAATCATTATTCCGATTGGGATTTTCTCGCGCTATGTCCTTAACCGTGGGGAGTCCTGGCCGGAACCGGTGGCGATAATCTGCATGGTGACCTTCACGTTCATCGGCGCGGCGGTGAGTTACCGCGCCGGTTCACACATCGCTGTGAATATGCTGACAGACCGTCTACCGCTTGCATGTCAGACGTTTTGCGCACGTGTCGTCGACTTGCTCATGTTACTCATTTCGCTGGTGATGTTTTATTACAGCTTCTATTTGTGCGCAGAATTATGGGAACAACCTGTTGCCGAATTCCCGCTCCTCACATCCGGTCAAACCTATCTCCCGCTGCCCGTCGGCGCGATTTTAATGATTCTATTTGTTGTCGAGCGATTACTGTTTGGCTCTCAAGAGAATCGCCCAATAGTGCTGCTTGGTAATCACGGTTAAGGCCGGGGGATAACATGGACGCATTTATTTTATTAGCAACGCTTGCGGTGTTGCTCGCAGTGGGAATGCCCGTGGCTTTTGCCGTTGGGCTAAGCGCCATGGTGGGCGCGTTATGGATAGATTTGCCGCTGGAAGCGATCATGATTCAAATCACCAGCGGGGTGAACAAATTTACTCTGTTGGCGATTCCGTTCTTCATCCTGGCGGGGGCGATCATGGCGGAAGGGGGCATTGCCCGTCGCCTGGTTAACTTTGCTTATATCTTTGTCGGGTTTATCCGCGGCGGTTTGTCGCTGGTGAATATCGTGGCGTCCACTTTCTTCGGTGCGATTTCAGGATCGTCGGTGGCGGATACCGCGTCCATCGGCAGCGTGATGATCCCCGAAATGGAAGCCAAAGGTTATCCACGGGAATATGCCGCGGCGGTGACAGCCAGTGGGTCGGTACAGGCGATTTTGATCCCGCCAAGCCATAACTCGGTGATTTACTCGTTAGCGGCAGGCGGCACCGTTTCTATTGCGACGCTGTTCGTTGCGGGTGTATTACCGGGGTTACTGCTCGGCGTTAGCCTGATGGTGATGTGCCTGGGATTTGCCCATAAACGCGGTTATCCGAAAGGCGAACGCATTCCCTTCAAACAGGCGGTCAAAATTTTCTTCGATGCGCTCTGGGGCTTAATGACGGTCGTTATTATCCTCGGCGGGATTCTTACCGGTGTATTTACCGCGACGGAATCTGCGGCAGTGGCCTGCGTCTGGGCGTTCTTCGTCACTATGTTTATCTACCGTGACTACAAGTGGAACGAACTGCCGAAGCTGATGTTCCGTACCGTAAAAACAGTTTCTATCGTCATGATTTTAATTGGTTTTGCGGCGGCGTTTGGCGCAGTAATGACTTACATGCAACTGCCGTCACGCATCACCGAGTTCTTCACTTCGCTGTCTGACAACAAGTACGTGATCCTGATGTACCTGAACGTCATGCTGCTGCTGATTGGCACCCTGATGGACATGGCTCCGATCATTTTGATCCTGACACCGGTACTGCTGCCGGTGACCAATTCACTGGGTATCGATCCGGTTCATTTCGGCATGATCATGATGGTGAATCTGGGGATTGGTTTGATCACACCACCAGTAGGTTCGGTGCTGTTTGTCGCCAGTGCGGTGAGTAAGCAGAAAATCGAAGTGGTGGTTCGCGCCATGTTACCGTTCTACGCCATGTTGCTGGTGGTGCTGGCCATGGTGACCTACATTCCGGCGGTTTCGCTTTGGCTGCCGCATATGCTGGGTATGACGAGTTAATTCGATCGGCCCATACTTGCCGAGGAGCAAGTATGGGCCGATTTAATATTTATCTTCTTCTCAACAACCGCAAAGCATTTGCCGTTACCAATGCGGTCGCGCCGGAATCGGCTAAGACTGCAAGCCACAAACCGGTGATGCCCAGCAGTGTGGTTATCAGGAATATCCCTTTCAGGCCCAACGCGATAGTAATGTTCTGGCGAATATTATTATGCGTGGCTCGCGCCAGGCTTATCATGCTGGCAAGTTCTGTCAGGCGGTTGTGCGTCAGGGCAGCATCTGCTGTTTCGAGCGCGACATCGGTGCCGCTGCCCATGGCGATACCGATAGTTGCTGCTTTCATCGCTGGCGCATCGTTGATGCCATCACCCACCATGGCAAGCGGAGCGCTACTGTTGAGCTCATTCACCGCGTTAACTTTATCGGCAGGTAGCAGGCTTGCGCGATAATCCATCCCTAATTCTTGAGCGATGGCTGCCGCTGCTCGCGGGTTATCGCCCGTTAACATCACGCTTTGAACGCCGATATTTTTCAGTGCTGCAACGGCCATTTTTGCATCGCTGCGCAAGGTATCACGCAGAGCAATAACGCCGAGCAACTGGCCTTGTTGTACGACGGCAATCACCGTTTGGCCTTCGGCTTCTAGCTGAGTGATGCGTTGCTGCCAGGTCGCGTCGAGTACGTTATCCGCCAGTTTGCCCGGTGTGCTCAATAGCAGCGTTTCGCCGTCGATCGTCGCTTCTACACCGATACCTGCCAAGGCACGATGTGCACTGGTGGCGGGTATGGTCAGTTCGCGGGTTTGTGCTTCTCGTACAATGGCTTGTGCCAGTGGATGCGAAGACCCCAGTTCAGCGGCGGCGGCCAGTGCCAGCAGTGTGTTTTCAGCCAGATCGCCATTCACTTCAATGGCTGTAACCTGCGGTTTGCCAGCGGTTAATGTGCCGGTTTTATCAAAAGCGATGTGCTGAATTTTTCCGAGGCGTTCGAGCGCTGCACCACCTTTAATCAACGCACCATGTCGTGCTGCCGCCGCAAGCCCTGATGTAATTGCTGCTGGGGTGGAAATCACCAGCGCACACGGGCAACCAATCAGTAAGAGCGCCAGTCCTTTGTAAATCCATTCGTCCCAGCTTTGCCCGAATAAAAGCGGAGGAACCACCGCTGCGAGCAGTGCGATGGCCATAATAATCGGCGTGTAAATCCGGCTGAAGCGGTCGATAAAGCGTTCAATTGGCGCGCGGCGTTCATCTGCTTCTTCAATTAAACGCAGGATGCGGTCGATTGCGCTGTCGCCAGGTTCTGAAATCACCTCTAGCTGTACCAACCTGTCGACGCTGGTGCTTCCCGCCGGGACTTTTTCATCCTGCTGGCGTTCGACCGGAATGGATTCACCGGTTAATGCGCTTTCATCGAAGCTGGCGAAAGGTGTTAACAGCTTGCCATCTGCGGGTAAACGCCCACCGGCAGCCACTTCTATAACATCGCCGGGGCGTAAGTCAGCAAGAGCGATGGTTTCACGTTCGCCATTGCGAATACGTGTGGCAACTTCGGGTTTTAGCGCCATTAATGCGCTAACGCTGCGGCGGGCACGATTGGCGGCATAAGATTCCAGACGTTCGCCAATTAAGAACAGCAGCAGCACCATTGCGGCTTCGGCTGTTGCACCGATAAACAGTGCGCCAATGGCCGCAACACTCATCAATGTTTCGATGGCAAACCAGTTACCACTGCGCATCAAACGAACGGCCTGGCGGGCTATCGGCCACAGGCCAACCAACGTGGTGGCGATAAACGCCATGTTGCCGAAGGGATGGTTAAATTGTTCAAGACCCCAACTCAGGGCCATCATGATCACCAATAAAATGAGCGGTAAGTTTTCGCGCAGAGAAGATGTTTCGGGAGCTGGAGCCGTGCTGCTTCTCAGATTGTATCCGGCAGCTTTAACGGCTTTTTCTACGTCCTTGCGGATATCGCGTTCCGAAGTCACCAGCAGTTTTTCAGTGGCAAATAGCACCTGAACGCGCTGGATATCGGAAATTTGTTTTACTGCATTTTCAACTTTGCGGGCGCAGGCCGGGCAATCCATACCGTCAATCAGCCAGCTGTAGCGCTCGCCGGTATTCGGAACGGTTTCAATTTCTGGTGCTGATGTGCAGGCATCATCACTACAGCAGGAAGGCGTTTGCGCAGGCAGCGGGCTGAGCTTTGCTGTGGCAAATTGTGGTGGTTTTTTAGGGTTGAGCATGTGCCCTCCTGGGTAATGATAATGTTCTCATTACCCATGTTACTCTCTGGAGTTGACTCCAGAGTCAAGAGGGAAATTTTCGGTGGATGTCGCTGGCGCTAATCCACCCTACAACAGATTTTCGTAGGTCGGATTAGCGTAAGCGACATCCGACATGATTTTTCATCAGATATACAACGCGCGGACAATCATAAAGTGCCCGGCAAAATAACAGGCTGCGGCGATGGCGCTGTCGCCCGTAAACCGGCGGCGGTAATGGCTACCCAACCAGACAATATTGCCTAACAGCAGCAGAGTAGCACCGATAAAGGCCGAAAAACTTGGGCGTGTCGGCAGGTAGAAATAGAGCTCACCGGCAAGCCAAACCATCACCAGCGTCATGCCGATAAAGGTCAGAATCGGCCAGCGGAACGTTTCGAGGCGCGTCCAAATCACGGCGACCAGTAATGCGCCAACAACCAACAGAATCAGCGGTAAAGGCCAGAACAAACTGAATGTCATCTGGCTGGCAAAATAGAGGGTGTAGAGCAAATGAGACAGGAAAAATGCACCGATGGCGTACAGCATACGCTGGGTTGGCAGCAGAGTAAGGGCATCACCGAGCAGTGTTGCTAACAGGCCTGCGACAATCAAATAGCCCGTCGCGTTGAACATAGGCGCTTGCCAGGCCAGCAGTAATAAAAGCAGAAGGGTGACGGGCTTGAAGACCCAGCGTTGCCAGGTTGGCCCACGATAGGAGGCGTCAACGTACAGCCATCCGGAAAAGAATACGGCGATAAAAGACCAAAGCATGGCATGTCCCTTTTCTATTAGTTAATCTGCAGTCTAGTTGTCATCAGAGCCTGATGACAACGTCCTGAACAGCAAGGTATTCTTAAAAGTGCCTGACAAATCGAGATAAATCCATGAGTAAAATGCCACTTTTCTTCGTTGCCGTCGTTGCGATAATCGTCGTAGCAGCGTCGTTTCGCTTTGTGCAGCAGCGCCGCCAGAATGCGGAAAATGATGCGGCACCGGTAATGCAAAAAAGCGTGCTGGTGGCGACAAAACGGGAAACGCCAACCAACGATCGCCGGTCACGGCAACGCCAGGTGACACCCGTCGAAGATATGATGCGCTATGAGGTTTGGTTTCGGCCACAAAGTGGTGGGCTGGAGCTGAAAATGCGGGTGACGGCAGAGCAATATCACTCGCTGACCGTTGGGGATAAAGGGATGCTGCAGTACAAGGGGACGCGCTTTGTCGGCTTCATCCCCGAGTAATATTATTTGCCCTGACGCAGTTTTTTCTGCCAGACCAGCAGTTCAAAGACCCCAAAGATGAAAATCTTAATCTGCTGAGCACGACTCAACGGCGGGCTGTCTTTCGGTTGGGTCGATTTCAGCAACGCTAACTGCATTCCATGCATCAACACGGTGAAAATCAGCGCCACGTTAATGAAGATATTCAGCGGGCGCGGGAACGGCTGGAAAATATTCAGTAACAAAAATGCCCACACGCCGAGCATCAGCAAACGGCCTATATTAATCAGCATTGTGTAGCTCCTTAAATTTCACGGCTAAATAAACGGTAAGCGACCTGGCCTGCGACTTTTTCACGGTGCAGCGACCACCTTGCCGGCACCGCAGGCATTCCGTTTTCAACTTCGCTTTCGACGTAAATCAGCGCTTCATTTGCCAGCCAACCGTTGCTTTCCAGTAGCGCCAATGTTTCGTCCAGCAATCCTTTACGGAAGGGGGGATCAACAAACACGATGCTGTGCGGCTCGCCGGGTTGCGCCAGGAAATTCAGCGTGTTGGCGTTCACCACTTTCGCGTTGGTCGCTTTCAGGGTGACGAGATTTTTTTGCAACTGCTGCGAGACGTTGCGATCCATCTCCAGCAATGTGGCGCTGGCAGCATAACGTGATAAGGCTTCGAGCCCCAGAGCACCGCTTCCTGCAAAGCAATCGAGCACAGTCGCATCGACCATTGACGGTGCCAGCCAGTTAAACAGGGTTTCACGAACTCTGTCCGTGGTTGGACGCAGGCCTGGGCTGTCGGGTACAGGCAGTTTACGGCCGCGCCATTGGCCACCAATAATACGGATCTGGCCGGTGCCAGTAGATTGCGGTTTTTTCATGAGACTCACTGCGATGCAATTTCTTGCCGCCTAGTGTAACGGTGTGTGTAAAGCGGGGAAAGTGATAGACTAACGTATTCATTCGATAATTATTTTCAGTGCCCGTGGCAAGCTCAATCGGGCCTGTGCCATGAATTAACAGCGAGGAGTGTGTTCGCAAATGGCGAAAGAGAAAAAACGTGGCTTTTTTTCATGGCTGGGCTTTGGCCAGAAAGAGCAGGCTTCTGAACAAGAATCAGAACAAAAATTAGCAGAAGAACAACCGGTTGCGGAAGAAGTTGTTGAGCAAGTTATTGAATCTCAACAGCCAGAGACAACGGAAGAAACTGTAGAGCCAGAAGTTAAGCCAGAAGCTGAATCTGTTGCGCTTGAAAAGCGTGACGAACCTGAAGCCTTCGCGGAAGACATCGTAGAAGTGAGTGAAAAACTCGCTGAAAGCGAAGTGGTGGCTGAGCCAGAAATTATTCCAGAGCCGGAACCAGAACAGGAACCTGAGCCAGAAGTCGCTGCGCAAGTTGCCATTGAACACGAAGAATTGCCTGTTCCTGAAGATGTTATTGCAGAACATGTACAGGTCGAACAAGCAGAAGAATGGCAGCCAGAACAAGAACCGGTCATTGCTGAAATTGAGACTGAAACGGTTGTTGAACCGGAAGAAGTCGCCGTTGCTCCGGTTGAAGAAATTGTCGTTGAAGACGTTGCTGTCGTCGAAGAGATTGTTGAAGACGTTCCTGTTGTAGCCGCTGTTGTTGAAGAAACAGTTGAAGAAACGCAAGAAGAGCTGGCACCTGAAGCAGTCGTCGAAGAATCTCAAGCCGAAGAAGTTCAGCAGGAACAAGAGAAACCAACCAAAGAAGGTTTCTTTGCGCGCCTTAAACGCAGCTTAGTTAAGACTAAACAAAACCTCGGTTCCGGATTTATCAGTCTTTTCCGCGGCAAGAAAATCGACGATGATCTCTTTGAAGAATTGGAAGAGCAGTTGCTGATTGCTGATGTTGGCGTCGAAACAACGCGTAAAATCATCACTAATCTGACAGAAGGCGCGAGCCGTAAAGAACTGCGTGACGCGGAAGCGTTGTACGGTTTGCTGAAAGAAGAGATGGGCGAAATTCTGGCGAAAGTGGATGATCCGCTGAAAGTTGAAGGCAAAACACCGTTTGTCATCTTGATGGTTGGCGTCAATGGTGTGGGCAAAACCACCACCATCGGCAAACTGGCTCGCCAGTTCCAGCAAGAAGGTAAAACTGTGATGCTGGCCGCGGGCGATACGTTCCGTGCCGCAGCGGTAGAACAATTGCAGGTATGGGGCCAGCGCAACAATATTCCTGTTATCGCGCAACATACCGGTGCTGATTCTGCGTCAGTGATTTTCGATGCCATTCAGGCGGCGAAAGCGCGCAATGTCGACGTTCTTCTGGCAGATACCGCAGGGCGTTTGCAGAACAAAGCGCACCTGATGGAAGAGTTGAAGAAAATCGTCCGTGTCATGAAAAAACTGGACGAGGATGCACCGCATGAGATTATGCTCACCCTCGATGCCAGCACTGGGCAAAATGCGATTAGCCAGGCTAAATTGTTCCATGAAGCCGTTGGATTGACAGGCATTACGCTAACCAAACTGGATGGTACAGCCAAAGGCGGCGTGATTTTCTCCGTTGCCGATCAGTTTGGTATCCCGATTCGCTATATTGGCGTCGGCGAGCGTATTGAGGACTTGCGTCCGTTTAATGCGGGCGATTTTATTGAGGCACTTTTTGCCCGAGAGGATTAACCATGATTCGCTTTGAACACGTTAGTAAGGCCTATCTCGGTGGGAGACAAGCGTTGCAGGGAGTCACCTTCCACATGCAACCTGGCGAGATGGCTTTTCTGACCGGCCACTCTGGCGCGGGGAAAAGTACCCTGCTCAAGCTTATCTGCGGTATTGAACGGCCAAGTGCCGGAAAGATCGCTTTCGGCGGCCATGACATTAGCCGCCTCAAAAGCCGCGAAGTGCCGTTTTTGCGCCGTCAGATTGGTATGATCTTCCAGGATCACCATTTGTTGATGGACAGAACCGTGTACGACAACGTGGCAATCCCGCTGATCATTGCGGGTGCCAGCGGTGAAGATATTCGCCGCCGCGTGTCTGCGGCACTCGATAAAGTGGGTCTGCTGGATAAAGCGAAGAATCTCCCGATTCAACTTTCCGGCGGGGAACAGCAACGTGTGGGTATCGCCCGGGCGGTGGTAAATAAACCCGCTGTTCTTCTGGCGGATGAACCAACCGGTAACCTTGATGATGCGCTCTCGGAAGGGATTTTGCGTCTGTTCGAGGAATTTAACCGCGTGGGTGTCACCGTTCTGATGGCGACGCATGACATAGGGCTGATATCCCGCCGTAATTATCGCATGTTGACGTTAAGTGACGGCCATTTGCATGGAGGCCTGGCAGGTGAATAAACGCAGCGCGCTCAATCAAATAAAGCGTTTTAGCAACAAGCTGGATAAAATCAACTCGCTGAATAAGTTAGGGGATTTAGGCCGCTCGGTGAAAAAACGCAGCAAAGGGCCTCAATCAAAAAGCAAATCTCTGAAAGGCGGCGTGAATGAGCAGTTCCGCTATGCCTGGCAGGGCGCTTTACAAGATTTACGCAGCAAACCTTTAGCCACATTTCTGACAGTGATGGTTATCGCCATTTCACTGACGCTGCCAAGCGTGTGCTACATGGTTTACAAGAACGTCAATCAGGCCGCTACCCAGTATTACCCATCTCCGCAAATCACCGTTTATCTCGATAAAGCGCTGGACGATAACGCCGCGCAGCAAGTGGTGGGCGCGATTCAGGCGGAAGAGGGCGTCGACAAAGTTAACTATCTTTCGCGTGACGAAGCGCTGGGCGAGTTCCGTAACTGGTCTGGTTTTGGTGGTGCGCTGGATATGCTGGAAGAAAACCCGCTGCCTGCGGTTGCCGTGGTTAATCCGAAACTGGACTTCCAGAGCACAGACCATCTGAATACCTTACGTGACCGCGTGGCGCGTATTCATGGTGTCGATGAAGTGCGCATGGACGACAGCTGGTTTGCGCGTCTTGCGTCGCTGACTGGTCTGGTTGGCCGTGTTGCTGCGATGATTGGCGTACTGATGGTTGCCGCCGTGTTCCTGGTTATTGGTAACAGCGTGCGCCTGAGCATCTTTGCCCGTCGCGACACCATCAACGTGCAGAAGCTGATTGGTGCCACAGATGGATTCATCCTGCGCCCGTTCTTATATGGCGGTGCGTTGTTAGGTTTTAGCGGTGCGTTCTTGTCGCTGATTCTTACCGAAATCCTGGTCTGGCGTTTGTCGTCAGCGGTTACCGAAGTGGCGCAAGTGTTCGGTACTAAGTTCGATCTTACTGGCTTAGGTTTCGACGAATGTCTGCTGTTGCTGCTGGTTGCCTCCATGAGCGGCTGGCTGGCAGCGTGGATCGCAACGGTACAACATTTACGTCGTTTTACCCCAGAGTAAAAATTTTTTGGTATACTTGTTCCCTGCTACGAAGTACCCGTCAGCAGGGGACACGCTCCCACTTCGGTTTGTGTTTCTCCTGCCCAGTTTCATAGCTCTGTCACATTTTGTGTGTAATATATGCACAGCTTTACAGTGAACTTGTGGCTAACATCACTGTCTGAGTTTACTGTGAATGGTACGGTTTGGCGCTTGACGTGGAGTCAGGTGCAGCATGTTGTAGCAACCTGTACGTTAGTTTCTAAGAGAGGGTTTGAATGACCAAAGAAATGCAAAATTTAGCTTTAGCCCCTGTTGGTAACCTGGAATCTTATATCCGGGCCGCTAACTCCTGGCCGATGTTGACGGCTGAGGAAGAGAAGGAGCTGGCTGAAAAGCTGCATTACCAGGGCGATCTGGAAGCAGCGAAAAGGCTGATCCTGTCACACCTGCGCTTTGTTGTTCATATCGCTCGTAATTACTCGGGCTATGGCTTGCCGCAGGCTGACTTAATTCAGGAAGGTAACATCGGCCTGATGAAGGCTGTGCGCCGCTTTAACCCGGAAGTGGGTGTCCGTCTGGTGTCGTTCGCCGTGCACTGGATCAAAGCTGAAATTCACGAATACGTTCTGCGTAACTGGCGTATTGTGAAAGTGGCAACCACTAAAGCACAACGTAAGTTGTTCTTTAACCTGCGTAAAGCCAAACAGCGTCTGGGTTGGTTCAACCAGGACGAAGTTGAAATGGTCGCCAACGAGCTGGGTGTTTCCAGCAAAGATGTCCGTGAGATGGAATCTCGCATGGCGGCGCAGGACATGACGTTTGACATGGGCAACGACGACGATTCAGACAGCGCGCCAATGGCTCCAGTGCTGTTCTTGCAGGATAAGTCTTCTAACTTTGCCGATGGCATTGAAGACGACAACTGGGAATCGCACGCGGCTGATAAACTCAGCGACGCCATGTTGGGTCTGGACGAGCGTAGCCAGGATATTATCCGCGCACGCTGGCTCGACGAAGACAACAAGAGCACGCTGCAAGAATTGGCCGACCGCTACGGCGTTTCCGCTGAACGTGTACGTCAGCTTGAAAAGAACGCGATGAAAAAACTGCGCATGGCAATCGAAGCGTAAGTTATTCAGTTAGACAAAAAAACCGCCTTTCGGGGCGGTTTTTTTATGCCTGTCACTTCCCTGTTCACTTTGTGAAAAAATTGTTATTCCAAAAACCGCAAATTCGGGTATGTTTTTAACTCTGGATGCGGTGAAGGCACACGCGGTATTCGTAAATCAAAAATAAAACGTGCCAAAACAACACAACAAATACCAATCACAACAAGAATGGGGATTCTCAGGATGAAAATGAAGGGCAAAGCATTATTGGCTGGTTGTATTGCACTTGCGATGAGCAACGCAGCATTTGCTAAGGATATCAAAGTCGCGGTAGTTGGGGCGATGTCTGGCCCGGTTGCACAATATGGCGACCAGGAATTTACCGGTGCAGAACAAGCGGTTGCTGATATTAATGCCAAAGGTGGCATCAAAGGCGACAAACTGGTAATCACTAAATACGACGATGCTTGTGACCCGAAACAAGCCGTAGCGGTTGCCAACAAAGTGGTTAACGATGGCATTAAATACGTTATCGGCCACCTGTGTTCTTCTTCCACTCAGCCTGCGTCTGATATCTACGAAGACGAAGGTATTCTGATGATTACGCCTGCTGCAACGGCTCCTGAGCTGACAGCGCGTGGTTACAAACTGACAATGCGTACTACCGGCCTGGACTCCGATCAGGGGCCAACCGCTGCGAAATACATCCTTGAGCATGTGAAACCGAAAAACATCGCGGTGATTCATGACAAACAACAGTATGGCGAAGGCCTGGCGCGTTCTGTTCAGGACAGCCTGAAAAAAGGTGGCGCTAATGTGGTGTTCTTTGACGGTATCACCGCAGGCGAGAAAGATTTCTCCACGCTGGTGGCGCGCCTGAAGAAAGAAAATATCGACTTCGTTTACTACGGTGGCTATCACCCAGAAATGGGTCAGATCCTGCGTCAGTCTCGCGCTGCGGGTCTGAAAACTCAGTTCATGGGTCCAGAAGGTGTGGCGAACGTTTCTTTGTCTAACATTGCTGGCGATTCTGCTGAAGGCCTGTTAGTCACTAAACCGAAGAACTACGATCAGGTTCCTGCGAACAAACCGGTTGTAGATGCCATCAAAGCGAAGAAACAAGATCCAAGTGGCGCATTCGTCTGGACCACATACGCAGCACTGCAATCTTTGGCAGCGGGTCTGAACCAGTCAGAAGATCCTGCTAAGATCGCGACTTACCTGAAAGGCAGCACAGTTGAAACCGTAATGGGGCCGTTGAGCTGGGATCAGAAAGGCGATCTGAAAGGCTTTGAGTTTGGTGTGTTTACCTGGCATGCCGATGGTACAGCGACCGACGCTAAGTAATTGTTTTAAATTTATTCCCTCTCCAGCAGGAGAGGGAATCTATCAGTTTACTTCCCCCAACCGCCACTCTGCTCCACAAAACCCAAAGCCTGCATAAACGCGGTCATCACGCTGCGGTCTTCCACGCCCACATCCGCCATCCACCATCCAGTGATGTCTGGATTATCACGAATCACTTCTTCTACTAAATACTGCCCAACGCCACGACGACGGGTGATTTCGCGTACCCGTAGCGAATCCAACGCGCCCTGCTTATCGGCAAGCGTGACGCGCACCGCGCCCAATAACCGGTCGTTAAATTTTGCGGCGTAAATTCTGTGCGTGTCATTGAGAGTGAGTGAGGCGCTGGAATATTCCGGCCAGATCTTAGCAAGATCGATCTCATCCTGAGCACTACACTCAAACAGACGAATGATGGTGAGTTTCATAAGCGAGCTAACCAAAAAGCGGGAAAACATCGAGTGTAACCAATTTATTTGCGCCAGACGCTTTATCTTTTATCTGCCATAAACCAGGTGATTAGTTTCTGTGTAAATCATAAGCCAGTTCTATCAGCGTCAGATTGAAAGCTGTTCAGTATAAAACCCTAAAACATAGTGATTTGTTCCGCTCTTTGTATCGCTATTTTATGCTGAAAAAGCTGCTTTTTTTTGTTTAACTATAAGCAAATACAGAATAATATCTTTGCTTAATAGCCTGAAAAATAGAGAGTTTAGTCGTAAAAATTGTAAATTTTAGCGCTAAGCCATTAAAGACAATCATAAAAATGGTTAAAGGTTAAAAAATGCACAGTGTGCTTTTTGACCATAATAAAACCACATAATCACGAGAAATGGGGATTTAACGAATGAAAGTAAACGCGAAGACATTACTCGCTGGGGTTATTGCGCTGGCGGTGTCTCACGCGGCAACTGCTGCAGACATCAAAGTTGCGGTTGTTGGTGCAATGTCTGGCCCGGTTGCCCAGTGGGGCGACATGGAATTTAACGGTGCTCGCCAGGCAATCAAAGACATCAACGCCAAAGGCGGCATCAAAGGCGACAAACTTGTCGCGGTTGAATACGACGATGCTTGTGACCCGAAACAAGCGGTAGCGGTTGCCAACAAAATCGTTAATGACGGTGTGCGCTATGTTATCGGCCACCTGTGCTCTTCTTCTACTCAGCCTGCGTCTGATATCTACGAAGACGAAGGCATTCTGATGATAACCCCTGGTGCCACTAACCCAGAGCTGACAAGCCGTGGCTACAAAATGATTATGCGTACCGCTGGCCTGGATTCTTCCCAGGGCCCAACGGCTTCAAAATACATTCTCGAAACTGTTAAACCGCAGCGTATCGCTATCATTCATGACAAACAGCAATACGGTGAAGGTCTGGCGCGTTCTGTACAAGACGGCCTGAAAAAAGCGGGCGCGAACATCGTCTTCTTCGACGGCATCACCGCAGGCGACAAAGACTTCTCCACGCTGGTTGCGCGTCTGCAGAAAGAAAACATCGACTTCGTTTACTACGGCGGTTACTACCCAGAAATGGGTCAGATCCTGCGCCAGGCGCGTGCTGTTGGTCTGAAAACTCAGTTCATGGGCCCGGAAGGTGTCGGTAACGCATCGCTGTCCAACATTGCGGGTGCGGCGGGCGAAGGTATGTTAGTGACTATGCCAAAACGCTATGACCAGGACCCTACGAACAAAGCTATCGTAGACGAACTGAAAGCGGAGAAGAAAGATCCAAGTGGCCCATATGTCTGGATCACTTACGCAGCCGTGCAATCTCTGGCAACTGCGCTTGAACGCACTGGTAGCGCTGAACCAGCTGATTTAATTAAAGACTTGAAAGCAAACGGTGCAAAAACCGTGATTGGGCCGCTGAACTGGGATGAGAAAGGCGATCTGAAGGGATTTGATTTTGGTGTCTTCCAGTGGCATGCCGACGGTTCGTCCTCTGTGGCGAAATAAACAGACCGGCAATTCTGGATCATCCTACTTCTCCGGCGGCTATGCGTCGGAGAAGGAATAAATAAGGTTATTGTATGTCCGAGCAGTTCCTCTACTTCCTGCAACAGATGTTTAACGGCGTCACGCTGGGCAGTACTTACGCGCTGATTGCCATCGGTTACACCATGGTTTACGGCATTATCGGCATGATCAACTTCGCCCACGGCGAGGTGTACATGATCGGCAGCTATGTCTCGTTTATGATCATCGCAGCACTGATGATGATGGGCATTGATGCAGGCTGGATGCTGGTCGGGGCGGGTTTCATCGGTGCGATTGTTATTGCCAGCGCCTATGGCTGGAGCATCGAGCGCGTCGCTTATAAGCCGGTGCGTAATTCTAAGCGTCTGATTGCACTGATCTCTGCCATCGGGATGTCCATCTTCTTGCAAAACTACGTCAGCCTCACCGAAGGCTCACGCGATATCGCGCTGCCAAGCCTGTTTAACGGCCAGTGGATTGTTGGGGCGAGTGATAACTTCACCGCAACTATCACCACCATGCAGCTCGTTATTTGGGTTGTGACGTTCATTGCGATGCTGGCGTTGACGCTGTTTATCCGCTATTCCCGCATGGGCCGTGCCTGCCGTGCGTGTGCAGAAGATTTGAAAATGGCGAGCCTGCTCGGGATCAACACTGACCGTGTTATCTCTCTGACGTTCGTGATTGGTGCGGCAATGGCCGCGGTTGCGGGCGTGTTGCTCGGCCAATTCTACGGCGTAATCAACCCGTACATCGGCTTTATGGCCGGGATGAAAGCCTTCACCGCAGCGGTTCTTGGCGGTATCGGCAGTATTCCTGGTGCGATGATTGGCGGCTTGATTTTAGGTGTGGCAGAAGCGCTGACCTCAGCGTATCTGAGCACTGAATATAAAGATGTTGTCTCCTTTGCACTGCTCATCGTGGTTCTGTTGGTTATGCCAACGGGTATCCTGGGCCGTCCGGAGGTAGAAAAAGTATGAAACCGATGCATGTTGTCTTTGCAGCACTTTCGGCGGTCATGTTCTTCGTACTGGCGGGCGTATTTATGGGCGTTCAGCTCAGCCTCGACGGGACGAAACTTGTGGTACACAGCGCGGAAACCGTGCGCTGGGAATGGGTTCTGATTGGTACGGCGATCGTTTTTGTCTTCCAGTTATTGCGTCCTGCATTCCAGAAAGGCATGAAAAAAGTCTCCGGGCCGAAGTTTGTTTTGCCTGCGCTTGACGGTTCTACGCCAAAACAAAAACTGTTTCTGGCGGCATTGCTGGTGCTCGCCGTTGCGTGGCCGTTCGTGGTTTCACGCGGTACGGTGGATATCGCCACGCTGACGATGATCTACATTATTCTCGGCCTCGGTCTGAACGTGGTTGTGGGTTTGTCTGGCTTGCTGGTTCTGGGCTACGGTGGTTTTTATGCTATCGGCGCTTATACCTTTGCGTTACTGAACCACTATTACGGCCTCGGATTCTGGACGTGTTTGCCAATCGCAGGCCTGGTTTCTGCGGCGGCAGGTTTCCTGCTGGGCTTCCCGGTGCTGCGACTGCGGGGTGACTACCTTGCAATTGTGACGCTGGGCTTCGGTGAAATTGTCCGTATTCTGCTGCTGAACAACACCGAAATTACCGGTGGCCCGAACGGTATCAGCCAGATCCCAAAACCTACGCTGTTCGGTCTGGAGTTTAGCCGTAGCGCGCGTGAAGGGGGTTGGGATACCTTCAGCAACTTCTTTAACATCGCCTATAACCCCGGCGACAGGGTTATCTTCCTGTACCTCGTTGCGCTGTTGCTGGTGGTGTTTTCGCTGTTTGTGATTAACCGACTGCTGCGTATGCCGCTCGGCCGTGCGTGGGAAGCGTTGCGTGAAGATGAAATCGCCTGCCGCTCACTGGGTCTGAACCCAACTCGCATCAAACTGACTGCATTTACTATCAGCGCCGCGTTTGCCGGTTTCGCCGGAACGCTGTTTGCTGCTCGCCAGGGCTTTGTGAGCCCGGAATCGTTCACCTTTGCCGAATCGGCCTTTGTGCTGGCGATTGTGGTACTGGGAGGTATGGGCTCGCAGTTTGCCGTTATCCTCGCCGCAGTTCTGCTGGTGGTGTCACGTGAACTGATGCGTGACCTGAACGAATACAGCATGTTGATGCTGGGTGGCCTGATGGTGCTGATGATGATTTGGCGTCCACAAGGCTTGCTGCCAATGACGCGCCCTCAGTTGAAGCTCAAAAAAGAGCAAGTGGAACAAGTCAAAGGAGAGCAGGCATGAGTCAGCCATTGTTATCCGTAAACGGCCTGATGATGCGTTTCGGCGGCCTGCTCGCCGTAAACAATGTTTCTCTGGAACTGCATCCCCAAGAAATTGTTTCGTTAATCGGCCCAAACGGCGCGGGTAAAACCACCGTATTTAACTGCCTGACCGGTTTTTATAAGCCGACGGGCGGCACGATTATGTTGCGTGACCAGCACCTGGAAGGGCTGCCGGGGCAACAAATTGCGCGTATGGGCGTGGTGCGTACTTTCCAGCACGTGCGTTTGTTCCGTGAAATGACGGTCATTGAAAACCTGTTAGTCGCTCAGCATATGCAGCTGAAAACGGGTGTGTTCTCAGGCTTGCTGAAAACCCCTGCTTTTCGTCGCTCGCAAAGCGAAGCGCTCGACCGCGCCGCTATCTGGCTTGACCGTATTGGGCTGCTTGAGCAGGCTAACCGTCAGGCGAGTAACCTGGCATATGGCGATCAACGCCGCCTTGAAATCGCACGCTGCATGGTAACTCAGCCAGAAATTCTGATGCTGGACGAACCGGCCGCTGGCCTTAACCCGAAAGAAACGCATGAGCTTGATGAACTGATCATGGAGCTGCGCAACCATCACAACACCACCGTGCTGTTAATCGAGCATGACATGAAACTGGTGATGGGCATTTCTGACCGGATCTACGTTGTGAACCAGGGAACACCGTTGGCAAACGGCACGCCGGAGCAAATCCGCAATAACCCTGACGTAATCCGCGCCTATCTGGGAGAGGCATAAGATGGAAAATATCATGTTGTCCTTTGACCATGTGAGCGCGCATTACGGCAAAATCCAGGCGCTTCACGAGGTCAGTTTGCACATCAAGCAGGGCGAAATTGTTACCCTGATTGGCGCGAACGGCGCAGGTAAAACTACGCTGCTCGGCACATTGTGCGGCGACCCGCGCGCTTCCAGCGGCAAGATTACCTTTGATGGCAAAGACATTACCGACTGGCACACCGCGCGCATCATGCGTGAGGCGGTAGCGATTGTGCCAGAAGGCCGCCGCGTGTTTTCACGTATGACGGTGGAAGAAAACCTGGCGATGGGCGGCTTCTTCGCCGAGCGCGACCAGTTCCAGGAGCGCATTAAACGCGTTTACGAACTGTTCCCGCGTCTGCATGAACGCCGTATTCAACGTGCGGGCACCATGTCCGGCGGTGAACAGCAGATGCTGGCGATTGGCCGTGCGCTGATGAGCCAACCGCGTCTGCTGCTGCTAGATGAACCATCGCTCGGCCTTGCCCCTATTATTATCCAGCAGATTTTCGACACCATCGAACAACTGCGTAGCGAAGGCATGACCATCTTCCTCGTCGAGCAGAACGCCAACCAGGCGCTGAAACTGGCTGACCGTGGCTACGTGCTGGAAAACGGTCACGTGGTGCTGGAAGATACCGGTGATGCGCTGTTAGCTAACGAAGCGGTACGTAGCGCCTATCTGGGCGGCTAATTTATCGCTTAATTCTGAAGGAGCTTACGAGCTCCTTTTTTTATGACATTTTGCCGACTGTCTTCTTTCCTTCATTCCATCGTCACGATCCTGTCATCTCACGGTTATTTTTCTGTCATACGCGCATGTCATGTTTTGATGCGAACAAAAACGCGTATTTTCGCGCAGCTGAAATGCCTCATAACTAGAGAGATAAGACATGACTGCATCGTTACGACACACAGCACTTTGCCTTGCGCTTGGATGCGTAGTTAGCAGCAACGCCCTCGCCGCCACCTCCATTCCATTCTGGCATTCAATGGAAGGGGAACTGGGCAAAGAAGTCGATTCACTGGCTCAACGCTTTAACCAGACGCATCCTGATTACCAAATTGTTCCGGTTTATAAAGGCAACTACGAACAAAACCTGGCGGCAGGGATCGCTGCCTTCCGCTCGGGCAACGCGCCAGCTATTTTGCAGGTGTATGAAGTGGGCACCGCGACCATGATGGCGTCGAAAGCGATCAAGCCGGTGTACGAAGTGTTCAGCGATGCAGGCATTAAGTTCGATGAATCTCAGTTTGTGCCGACAGTTTCCGGTTATTACACCGATGCGAAAACCGGGCATTTGCTGTCACAACCATTCAACAGCTCGACTCCTGTGCTGTATTACAACAAAGACGCCTTCAAGAAAGCCGGGCTTGACCCAGAACAGCCGCCAAAAACCTGGCAGGATCTGGCTGAATACACCGCCAAACTTAAAGCTGCGGGCATGAAATGTGGTTACGCCAGCGGTTGGCAGGGATGGATTCAAATCGAAAACTTCAGCGCCTGGAACGGTCTGCCCGTTGCGACGAAAAACAACGGTTTTGATGGTACCGATGCGGTTCTGGAATTTAATAAACCAGAGCAGGTGAAACATATTGCCCTGCTGGAAGAACTGAATAAGAAAGGCGATTTCAGCTACTTTGGCCGCAAAGACGAATCCACCGAGAAGTTCTACAACGGTGATTGCGCAATCACTACCGCATCTTCTGGCTCGCTGGCTGATATCCGCCATTACGCCAAATTCAACTACGGCGTTGGCATGATGCCTTATGACTCAACCATTCCGAACGCGCCGCAAAACGCCATTATCGGCGGGGCAAGTTTGTGGGTGATGCAGGGCAAAGATGCTGCGACGTACAAAGGTGTGGCTGAATTTATGCAGTTCCTGGCTCAGCCGGAAATCGCTGCCGAGTGGCACCAGAAAACCGGTTATCTGCCGATTACCAAAGCCGCTTATGACCTCACGCGCGAACAAGGTTTCTACGAGAAGAATCCAGGGGCTGATATCGCTACGCGCCAGATGATGAACAAGCCGCCATTGCCGTTCACCTTAGGTTTGCGTCTGGGCAATATGCCGCAGATTCGTACCATTGTGGATGAAGAACTGGAATCTGTGTGGACCGGCAAGAAAACCCCTCAGCAGGCGTTAGACAGCGCAGTTGAACGTGGTAATCAGTTGTTGCGCCGCTTCGAGCAGTCGACCAGGTCTTAAAATCTTACCCTCGCCTTAACCCCCTCCCAACCTCCCCTTGCCTCGGGGCGGAGCTAAAAGACGTTAAGCTCCCTCCCCTGGCAAGGGGAGGGTTGGGGTGGGGTCAGAGAGGT
This sequence comes from uncultured Buttiauxella sp., assembly GCA_965119215.1. Classification (GTDB taxonomy): domain Bacteria; phylum Pseudomonadota; class Gammaproteobacteria; order Enterobacterales; family Enterobacteriaceae; genus Buttiauxella. The sequence continues at coordinate 105,552 of CBCPKK010000021.1, read as the reverse complement.
CTGTATAAGAGGCAACTCCCTCGGGTGAGGGGATAAGTTCCATCATTATAATCGAGCAACACTATGTCATCATCTCGTCCGGTGTTCCGTTCTGGCTGGCTGCCGTATGCGCTAGTCCTGCCGCAACTGATTATCACCATTATCTTTTTCATTTGGCCTGCGGGCGAAGCGCTGTGGTATTCACTGCAAAACGTCGATCCTTTTGGGCTTTCGAGTACCTTTGTCGGGCTGGATAATTTCAAACAGCTTTTCCACGACAGCTACTACCTCGACTCTTTCTACACCACGTTAATTTTCAGCGGATTAGTGGCGGGCAGCGGTTTGCTGGTGTCGCTATTTTTCGCAGCCCTGACGGATTACGTGGTGCGCGGCAGTCGCTTATATCAAACACTCATGTTGCTGCCTTATGCGGTTGCGCCAGCGATTGCTGCCGTACTGTGGATCTTCTTGTTTAACCCCGGACGCGGCTTGATCACGCATGTGCTCGAGCAGTTCGGCTATCACTGGAATCACGCGCAGAACAGCGGCCAGGCGATGTTCCTGGTGGTGTTTGCTTCCGTCTGGAAGCAAATCAGCTACAACTACCTGTTCTTCTTCGCAGCGTTACAGTCGATTCCTCGCTCACTGGTTGAAGCCGCTTCTATCGACGGCGCAGGCCCGGTTCGCCGCTTCTTCCGCTTATCGCTGCCGCTGATTGCCCCGGTGAGTTTCTTCCTGCTGGTGGTGAATCTGGTTTATGCCTTTTTCGATACCTTCCCGGTTATCGACGCGGCAACCGGCGGTGGCCCCGTGCAGGCAACCACCACACTTATCTACAAAATTTATCGCGAAGGCTTTGCCGGACTCGACCTTTCCGCATCGGCGGCACAGTCCGTGGTGCTGATGTTCTTAGTGATAATCCTGACCGTGGTTCAGTTTCGTTTCGTGGAACGTAAGGTGCGCTACCAATGATTGAGAACCGCCGCGGGCTGACTATTTTCAGCCATACCCTGCTCATCCTTGGCATCATCGTTATTTTGTTCCCGCTGTACGTCGCGTTTGTCGCGGCGACGCTGGATAACGAAGCCGTCTTTCAAACGCCGATGACGCTGATCCCCGGCACGCATCTGCTGGAAAACATGTCTTATATCTGGACGCATGGCGTGGGGGCGAACAGTGCGCCGTTCGGCCTGATGCTGTTCAACAGTTTTGTGATGGCGCTGGTGATCACCCTCGGCAAAATCACTGTCTCTATGCTGTCTGCATTTGCCATCGTCTGGTTTCGTTTTCCGCTGCGTAACCTGTTCTTCTGGATTATTTTTATCACCCTGATGCTGCCGGTTGAAGTGCGTATTTTCCCGACGGTTGAAGTTATCGCTAATCTCAAAATGCTCGACAGCTACACCGGTTTAACGTTGCCGTTAATGGCCTCAGCTACCGCTACGTTTTTATTCCGCCAGTTCTTTATGACGCTGCCCGATGAACTGATGGAGGCGGCACGCATCGACGGTGCATCGCCCATGCGCTTCTTCCGCGACATTGTGCTGCCACTTTCGAAAACCAATCTGGCGGCGCTGTTCGTCATCACCTTTATCTACGGCTGGAACCAGTATCTGTGGCCGCTGCTGATTATCAGCGACGTCAACCTCGGCACCGCCGTGGCAGGTATCAAAGGCATGATGTCCTCCGGTGAGGGCAGCACTCAGTGGAACCAGGTCATGGCGGCGATGCTGCTGACCCTGATTCCCCCGGTAATTATCGTTTTAGTAATGCAACGCGCGTTTGTGCGTGGCCTGGTTGATAGTGAGAAATAACCCATGGCAGGACTGAAGTTACAGGCAGTAAGTAAGAGTTGGGATAACAAAACTCAGGTGATTCAGCCGCTGACGCTGGATGTGGCCGATGGCGAATTTATCGTGATGGTTGGCCCGTCGGGCTGCGGTAAATCCACGCTGCTGCGTATGGTTGCGGGGCTTGAACGCGTCACCAGCGGTGACATCTGGATTGACCGCCAGCGCGTCACAGAAATGGAACCCAAAGAGCGTGGCATTGCGATGGTGTTCCAGAACTACGCGCTTTATCCGCACATGAGTGTGGAAGAAAACATGGCGTGGGGGCTGAAAATCCGAGGTATGGGCAAAGCGCATATCCAGCAGAAAGTGGAGGAAGCCGCCCGTATTCTGGAGCTTGATGGTTTGCTCAAACGTCGCCCACGCGAACTTTCCGGCGGGCAGCGCCAGCGTGTTGCAATGGGGCGTGCCATTGTGCGCGATCCGGCGGTTTTCCTCTTCGACGAACCGTTATCAAACCTGGATGCCAAACTGCGCGTGCAGATGCGTCTGGAGTTACAACAGCTGCACCGCCGCCTGAAAACAACGAGCTTGTACGTCACCCACGATCAGGTAGAAGCGATGACGCTGGCGCAGCGTGTGATGGTGATGAACAAAGGTGTCGCCGAGCAAATTGGTACGCCGGTTGAAGTCTACGAACGTCCCGCAAGCCGCTTTGTGGCAAGTTTCATTGGTTCACCCGCTATGAACCTGCTGGAAGGTAAAATCAGCGCTGACGGCACGCGTTTTGAGCTGGCAAGCGGAATGGCGCTGCCATTGGGAAGCGCACAACATCTACATCGTGGCCGCGCGGTCACGTTGGGTATTCGCCCGGAACATATTGCGCTAAGCTCACAAACCGCAGGCGGTGTACCATTTATGGTGGACACGCTGGAGATGCTCGGCGCGGATAATCTGGTGCATGGGCGTTGGGGCGAGCAAAAAATGGTGGTGCGCCTGTCGCATCAGGAACGCCCTCAATCTGGTAGCACGCTGTGGCTGCATCTGCCTGAAAAAACTCTACATTTCTTTGATAAAGAAAATGGACAACGTTTATGAGCAACTGGCCTTACCCCAAAATCGCAGCCCATCGTGGCGGCGGCAAACTGGCACCGGAAAACACGCTGGCGGCGATTGATGTCGGTGCACGTTACGGTCATACCATGATTGAGTTTGACGCCAAACTTTCAAAAGACGGGCAAATTTTCCTGCTGCATGACGACACGCTTGAGCGCACCAGCAACGGCTGGGGCATCGCGGGTGATTTACCGTGGGATAAACTGCTGAACGTTGATGCAGGAAGCTGGTTTAGCGGTGAGTTTAAAGGCGAGCCATTACCCCTGCTTTCGCAAGTGGCTGCGCGTTGTAAACAACACGGCATGATGGCAAACATAGAAATCAAACCGACAACCGGCACCGATACAGAAACTGGAAAAGTTGTCGCGCTGGCAGCACTTGAATTATGGCAGGGGCAAACCGCGCCATTGTTATCTTCGTTTTCTATCGAAGCGCTGGAAGCCGCACAGCTTGCTGCCCCTGAATTGCCGCGTGGGTTGCTGCTTGATGAATGGCGTGATGACTGGCGCGAACTGACTACCCGGCTCGGCTGCGTTTCTATCCACCTGAATTATAAATTGCTGGATGAATCCCGCGTGCGCGAACTCAAAGCGGCTGGATTACATATTCTGGTTTATACCGTGAATATTCCCCAGCGAGCAGCCACGCTGCTGCGCTGGGGCGTTGATACTATCTGTACCGATCGAATTGACCAGATTGGTGCTGACTTTACGGCCCAATAGTTTTCAGCGGAATACTCGGCTGCGGTGTTGCTGAGCTACCGCCAGGATTAAGCATGCTGCCATTGGTTTTCGGTTGCAGCATGTGATCCTGACCGCTGGAACTGCTACTACTCAACATTCCACCCCGGGTATTGGGCAACACTTGCTGCGTCCCGACATCCAACTCATTCGGCAGCGTTTTCTTCACTTTGAAGACGTCCTGCTGCGAATTATTGTTTATTTGCGCTTCCAGATGCTGTTGTTGTACACGCGTTTGCGTTTGTAACTGCTGATTCAACATCCCTTTTTGCTGCACCTGCTGCGTTTGCATTTGCTGCTGCATCCGTTGCTGGCTTGGGATCTGGTAATCCGGTTTGTTGGGATTATTCAGGGTATTAATCGGCTGTGCCAGAGTGGTCAATGGCAGCAGGGCCGCCAGGAGTAATATTTTTTTCATCGTCACTTCCTCCATTTGGGGGATCTACTAAGTTTACTCGTTTTCTACCATCCCGATGGTTATTTAGGATTTTTAGACCAGGCTTATTGGGGGATTGCCCCTGATAAGCATGGAGAAAATAACGATGAAGCAGTGGAAAACTATTCGTATAGAGATTCTGCGCTGGATGACCATTCCTGCGCTCATGATCGGACTTTGCCTCTCTGTTAGTGCCGCGCCAGCCCCGGCGGCTCCTGTATCCTACGGTGTTGAAGCTGACGTACACCATCCCGTACGTGCTGAACATGGCATGGTTGCGTCGCAAGACTCCCTCGCCACACAGGTGGGTGTCGATATTCTTAAACAAGGCGGGAATGCCGTTGATGCCGCAGTGGCGGTGGGCTTTGCGCTGGCAGTAACGCATCCGCAGGCGGGGAATATAGGTGGCGGTGGCTTCATGATGCTGCGCACAAAAGACGGTAAAACCACGGCCATCGATTTCCGTGAGATGGCTCCAGAAAAAGCCACACGCGATATGTTCCTTGATGCGCAGGGCAATGCCGACAGTAAAAAATCCCTGACTTCTCATCTCGCATCAGGCACGCCGGGCACCGTTGCGGGCTTCTCTATGGCACTGGAAAAATACGGCACTCTGCCACTCAACAAAGTTATCCAACCGGCTATCAAACTGGCGCAGAACGGATTTACCGTAAACGATGCGCTGGCCGAAGACCTGAAAGTCTACGGTGCGGAAGTCCTTCCTAATCACCCAAACAGCAAAGCTATTTTCTGGAAAGCAGATGGCAATCCGTTGCAAAAGGGCGACAAACTGGTGCAAACCAACCTAGCCAAAAGCCTGGAAATGATTGCTGAAAATGGCCCGGATGCTTTCTACAAAGGGGCTATTGCTGACCAAATTGCCGAGGAAATGGCAAAAAATGGTGGGCTGATTAGCAAGGCCGATCTGGCAAATTACAAAGCTATCGAGCGTGCGCCGATTAGCGGTGATTACCGTGGCTACCAGATTTTCTCCATGCCGCCGCCGTCATCTGGCGGTATTCATATTGTCGAAATCCTTAATATCCTGGAAAATTTCGACCTCTCCAAATACGGTTTTGGTAGCGCCGATGCGATGCAACTTACCGCTGAAGCTGAAAAATATGCGTATGCCGATCGCTCGGAATACCTCGGCGATCCTGATTTTGTAAAAGTACCGTGGCAGGCGCTGACCAACAAAGCCTATGCCAAATCGTTAGCAGAACAGATAGATATCAACAAAGCGCGGCCATCGAGCGAAATCAAACCGGGCAAGCTGGCACCGTATGAAAGCAACCAGACCACGCATTTCTCGGTGGTGGATAAAGACGGTAACGCCGTGGCGGTGACTTACACGCTGAACACGGTGTTCGGGACAGGCATCGTGGCGGGCAATACCGGTATCATCATGAACAACCAAATGGATGATTTCTCAGCGAAACCTGGCGTGCCAAACGTGTACGGGCTGGTGGGTGGGGATGCAAACGCCGTGGGGCCGCATAAACGCCCGCTGTCGTCGATGTCGCCCACTATCGTGGTGAAAGACGGGAAAACCTGGCTAGTGACGGGCAGCCCTGGCGGTAGCCGAATTATCACGACTGTGCTGCAAATGGTAATGAATACTATTGATTACGGGATGAACGTCGCCGAAGCGACCAACGCGCCGCGCTTCCACCATCAATGGCTGCCTGATGAGCTGAGAGTCGAAAAAGGCTTTAGCCCAGATACGCTTAAACTGCTGAAAGAAAAAGGACAAAATGTAGTAGTGAAGGAAGCGATGGGCAGTACGCAAAGCATTATGGTTGGGCCGGATGGCGCGCTGTATGGTGCGTCTGACCCCCGTTCGGTGGATGATCTGACCGCAGGGTTTTAAGTTATTCCGCTTATCTGACCCCCTCCCAACCTCCCCCTTGCTAGGGTGAGGAGCTAAAAAACGTTAAGCTCCCTCCCCTTGCAAGGGGAGGGCTGGGGTGGGGTCAGTGAGATTGGTCTAAGAAATAGCCCGGGGTGAGGGTGTCCCGTTGCTAAAAATTAAACCGGCTTAAACCGTGCCATAAAATACGCATCCACAAACTGCCCGTTACGCAGCGCGTAGTTCTTCCCGGTGCCTTCAATTTCAAAACCGAATTTACGGTAAACCGCAATCGCAGGTTCGTTATCGGTGAATACGGTCAGCTCGATACGCTCGATGCGCAGCCAGTTATCGCACAGGTCTACCATCGCGGCTAACAGCGCCGATGCTATTCCGCGGTTTCGGAAGTGTGCTGAAACACTAATGCCGAAAGAGGCGACATGCCCACGGCGTGGGTTAGCTTCGACATCCACCACGAGGTGACCCGCAACCACATCATCAATACAAGCCACCAGCTGTCTGCGACCAGGAGATGAACGCTTCATTCGTTCCTCCCACATCTCCAGAGAAGGATGAGGAACCTGTAGCGTGTTGTGATAGACCTCTGGCTGGGCGTTAATCTGACGTAAAGCATCAAGATCTCTTAATTCAGCGTGGCGTATCGCAATGTCGCTCATTCCTTTCTCCTCAAGTGGTTAGGTAACCCCTTCAACATTATTGACTTTTTAGTTTTCGTCAACTGCCAAATTTTTCTAAAAAAAAGTAGACAAGTGCGAATGATAATGATTATTATTGCCATGCGTTCAGGGGAGACCCCTACGGAGACAACCTGAAAGCACGACATTGCTCACATTGCTTCCAGTATTACTTTAGCCAGCCTAGCGCTGGCTTTTTTTTGTCCTAATTAAACGCAGTGCCATCTGCGAAAGACTGAAGTATGGTAATTGCAATTCAAAGTCAAAAGGACGAAGCAATGACCCTACACTGCGCTTTTATAGGTTTTGGCAAAAGCACCACGCGTTACCATCTTCCTTATGTTCTGGTTCGCAAAGATAAATTCCACGTTGCCCATATATTCCGTCGCCATGAAAAAGCGGAAATTGAACAGCAGCCGCAATACAGCCACATTCATTTCACCAGCGCTCTGGACGATATCCTGAACGACCCGCAGGTTAAACTGGTGGTGGTTTGTACCCATCAGGACAGCCACTTCGAGTACGCGAAACGTGCGCTGGAAGCAGGCAAAAACGTGCTGGTGGAAAAACCGTTTACCCCAACGCTTGCCGAAGCCAAAGAGCTGTTTGAACTGGCGAAAGCCAAAGGCCTGACCGTTTCGCCATACCAGAATCGCCGCTTTGACTCCTGCTTCCTGACGATGAAAAAAGCTATCGAAAGCGGCAAGCTGGGCAAAATTGTTGAGATTGAAAGCCACTTTGATATGTATCGCCCGGAAGCGCCAACCGCGCCAGGAACGTATGCGGACGGTGCGTTTTATGGCCTTGGCGTACATACCATGGACCAAATCATTTCGCTGTTTGGCCGCCCGAACCATGTTGCCTACGACATTCGTAGCGTGCGCAATAAAGCTAACCCTGACGATACCTTCGAAGCGCAGCTTTTCTACGGCGACCTGAAAGCCATCGTCAAAACCAGCCATCTGGTGAAAATCGAATACCCGAAATTCCAGGTTCACGGCACCAAAGGTTCGTTCATTAAGTACGGCATCGACCAACAAGAAACTAGCCTGAAGGCTTACATCATGCCGGGCGAACCTGGTTTTGCGGCAGACAGCAGCGTCGGCGTGCTGGAGTATGTGAATGACGCTGGCGAAACCGTGCGTGAAGAAATGAAACCGGAGCAGGGCGATTACGGGCGTGTGTACGACGCGCTCTACGAAACCATTCTTAACGGCAAACCGAATTTCGTCAGTGAAATTGAAGCAATGACCAACCTTGAGATCCTCGAACGTGGCTTCGAGCAGGCTTCACCTTCCGTTATAACCCTCGCCTAGCCCTAAAAAGACGCCTCAGACTCGTTCACTTTTTTTGAACAGAGGCGTCAATTTTCACCCTCTATGATCATTTCCGATTCGGGTCCACACTTAGCCCCATCAAACGAATTGCGGAGAAATGAAGATGATCTACTTAAGAAAAGCTGAAGAACGTGGTCACGCGAATCATGGTTGGTTGGATAGCTGGCACACTTTCTCTTTCGCCAACTATTACGATGCCAATTACATGGGTTTCTCGGCATTACGTGTAATCAACGAAGACGTGGTGGCTGCCGGTGAAGGTTTTGGTACCCATCCGCACAAAGACATGGAAATCCTGACCTATGTGCTGGAAGGTGCGGTTGCGCATCGGGACAGCATGGGTAACGAAGAAAAAGTGCCTGCGGGTGAATTTCAGATTATGAGTGCCGGTACGGGGATTACTCACTCCGAGTACAACCCAAGCGAAACTGAGCGCCTGCGCTTGTATCAAATCTGGATCATGCCGGATAAAACAGGCATCACGCCGCGTTACGATCAGCGCCGTTTTGATGCGCCGCAAGGCCGCCAACTGGTGCTTTCACCGGATGCTCGTGACGGTTCTTTGCTGGTGAATCAGGATATGGAACTGTCGCGCTGGGCGTTGGCCAAAGACGAACAATCTGTTTATCAGATCCCAGCAGACCGCCGTATCTGGGTTCAGGTGGTGAAAGGTGATGTGTCGATAAATGGCACTCAGGCAAAAACCAGCGATGCCGTTGCGGTATGGGATGAACAAGCGATTTCGATTCATGCAAATACTGAAAGTGAAGTGTTACTGTTCGATTTACCGCCAGTCTAAGGTTTTCCAATAGTTACCGGTCACAACCTTCTCCTGAAACAGGGGAAGGTTGTGCTTCGTACGTGCTAAACTTCCCCGTCAATATTGAGGGGGCTAGTACGGACAATGAAAAAGAAAAGACCGGTATTACAGGACGTTGCAGACCGCGTTGGCATAACCAAAATGACGGTCAGTCGCTTTTTACGTAACCCTGACCAGGTTTCTGCCGCGTTACAGGTAAAAATTGCCGCAGCCCTTGATGAACTTGGCTACATTCCTAACCGCGCACCAGACATCCTTTCCAATTCTACGAGCCGAGCAATTGGCGTGCTATTGCCTTCGCTGACCAACCAGGTTTTTGCAGAAGTGCTGCGCGGCATTGAAAACGTTGTTGATGCTTACGGCTACCAGACCATGCTTGCCCACTACGGTTATAAGCCGGAACTGGAAGAAGAGCGTCTGGAATCGATGCTTTCCTGGAATATCGACGGCCTTATCCTCACCGAACGCACGCATACCCCGCGCACCTTGAAAATGATTGAAGTGGCAGGTATTCCGGTTGTGGAGTTGATGGACAGCATTTCACCGTGTCTCGACATTGCTGTAGGGTTTGATAACTTCGAAGCCGCACGCCAGATGACCGCTGCCATTATTGCGCGCGGCCACCGTCACGTCGCCTATCTTGGCGCTCGTCTCGACGAACGTACCGTGATTAAGAAAAAAGGCTATGAGCAAGCGATGCTTGATGCAGGGCTTGTGCCATACAGTGTGATGGTCGAAAACTCTTCTTCTTATTCCACCGGTATCGAACTGTTCCGTCAGGCGCGTCGTGAATATCCGCAGCTCGACAGTATCTTCTGTACCAACGATGACTTAGCCATCGGGGCGGCGTTTGAATGCCAGCGCCAGGGATTGAGTATTCCAAAAGACATGGCGATTGCCGGTTTCCACGGCCACGATATTGGCCAGGTTATGGAACCACGTCTTGCCAGCGTACTCACACCGCGTGAACGCATGGGCCGCATTGGCGCTGAGCGTTTACTGGCAAGGATTCGTGGTGAAACTGTGACGCCGCAAAAGCTTGATCTTGGCTTTACGCTGGCTCTCGGCGGCTCAATTTAAATCGTCGATTATTTGATGTAGTTCACATTTATACACTTTGCAAGCTAATGGTTATTGCTTATTGCGCAGTCAGTCTGGACAATGTTACCGATAACAGTTACCCGTAACAATTTACCATAACAAATTGTTGTGCCAGTCGGAGCTACGCTATGAGCACTACCAACCATGACAACCACATCTACGTCCTGATGGGCGTTTCTGGCAGCGGGAAATCTGCTGTTGCAAGCGAAGTTGCACACCAACTTAAAGCCGCATTTCTTGACGGCGACTTCCTGCACCCACGCTGTAATATCATGAAAATGGCTTCCGGTGAGCCACTCAATGACGACGATCGCAAGCCGTGGCTGCAAGCGTTAAACGATGCGGCTTTCGCCATGCAGCGTACTAACAAAGTTTCCCTGATTGTCTGTTCCGCGCTGAAAAAGGTCTACCGCGACCAATTACGCGACGGCAACCCAAATCTTTCTTTCATCTACATGAAAGGGGATTTCGAGGTTATCGAAAACCGCCTGAAAGCGCGTAAAGGCCACTTCTTCAAAACCCAGATGCTCGTCACTCAGTTTGAAACGCTGGAAGAACCCAATTCTGACGAACCTGATGTTCTGGTGGTGAATATTGACCAAACGCTTGAAGGCGTGGTGGCCAGCACGATTGATATGATTAATAAAGGCAGTGCGCAGTGAGTACATTAACGCTTGTTTTAACAGCAGTAGGTTCTGTTTTAATGCTGCTGTTTTTAGTGATGAAGGCGCGTATGCACGCCTTCCTCGCTCTGATGGTGGTTTCAATTGGTGCAGGGTTATTCTCCGGAATGCCTTTAATGAAGATCACCGAAACCATGCAAAAAGGCATGGGCGGTACGTTGGGCTTCCTGGCCATCGTCGTCGCGCTCGGTGCCATGTTTGGCAAAATCCTGCACGAAACGGGTGCGGTTGATCAGATTGCCATCAAAATGCTTAAAGCCTTTGGCAAGAGCCGTGCGCACTATGCCATTGGCGTGGCAGGTTTGATTTGCGCTCTGCCACTGTTCTTTGAAGTGGCTATCGTGCTGTTGATTAGCATCGCTTTCTCTATGGCGCGCCAGACCAAGACTAACCTCGTCCGGCTGGTAATCCCTCTGTTTGCCGGTGTCGCAGCAGCGGCGGCGTTCCTCGTCCCAGGCCCTGCACCAATGCTTCTGGCTTCCCAGATGCACGCAGATTTTGGCTGGATGATTCTGATTGGCCTGTGTGCGGCAATCCCTGGAATGATTATCGCTGGGCCACTGTTCGGTAACTTCATCAGTAAATATGTTGAACTGCACGTTCCGACAGACATCAGCGAGCCACATGTTGGCGAAGGCAAGCTACCATCGTTTGGTTTCAGCCTGTCGCTGATTCTGCTGCCGCTGGTTTTGGTTGGTCTGAAAACTATCGCTGCACGCTTCACCCCTGAAGGTTCCGAGCTGTACCAATGGCTGGAGTTTATTGGGCACCCATTCACCGCGATTCTGGTGGCTTGTCTGGTGGCGATTTATGGCCTGGCTATTCGTCGTGGTATGCCGAAAGAAAAAGTCATGGAAATCTGCGGCCACGCGCTGCAACCGGCGGGCATCATTCTGTTGGTTATCGGTGCCGGTGGCGTGTTCAAGCAGGTACTGGTGGATTCCGGTGTTGGCCCGGCATTAGGTGAAGCACTGACCGGCCTGGGCTTACCGATTGCGCTGACCTGTTTCATTCTGGCGGCTGCGGTTCGTATTATTCAGGGTTCCGCAACGGTTGCTTGTCTGACCGCAGTGGGCCTGGTGATGCCTGTTATCGAACAGCTACACTACAGCGGCGCGCAAATGGCAGCCTTGTCGATTTGTATCGCAGGCGGTTCGATTGTAGTGAGCCACGTAAACGATGCCGGTTTCTGGCTGTTTGGTAAGTTTACAGGGGCAACCGAAGCGGAAACGCTGAAAACCTGGACCATGATGGAAACCATCCTCGGTACCGTTGGGGCGATTGTTGGGATGATTGCTTTTAGTCTTTTGAGCTAAAAACTATTGTTACAGTAACCCTCTCCTTCACGGAGAGGGTTTTGATCGCTTTACCCTTTCATCCACGCCCGAATCCCATCCAGGAACATCTGCGTTGCCAGCATCACCAGCACCAGTCCCATCAAACGTTCCAGCGCATTCACACCCTTTTCGCCCAGCAGACGTAAGAACAGTGACGATTGCAGCAAAATAGCCACGGTTCCGCCCCAGGCCAACAGCAGTGCTGCCACTAAATGTCCCATCTGATTTGGATATTGGTGCGACATTAGCATCAATGTGGCTAGCAATGTCGGGCCCGCGACCAGTGGGATCGCCAGCGGCACAATAAACGGTTCTTCGCCCGCAGGCAGGCCGGAAGCGTTCCCTTCCTGGCTTGGGAAAATCATTTTAATCGCAATCAGGAACAGAATAATCCCGCCTGAAATCGACACGCTTTCCGCTCGTAGGTTAAGAAACGAGAGAATTTTTTCCCCGGCAAACAGAAAAATAAGCATGATAATCAGCGCGATAAGCAACTCGCGGATCATGATGGCCCGGCGGCGCTTTGGCTCAGTGTGCTTGAGCACGGACATAAAAATCGGCAGGTTTCCTAACGGGTCCATAATCAGGATTAACAGTACTGCCGCAGAAATGATATCACTCATGAATGGTTGTCTCTTGTTCTACAGATAAGCTGTATTTCTAATAGCTTGCATATCATTGATTAATTTCACTTGCGACTTTGGCAGCATTTTGTAATGTGGACGGTAATTCTAATTAACGCACACAATGCAAACCCCCGCAGGATTAGTCGCTATGAAAAATGTTGGTTTTATCGGTTGGCGCGGTATGGTCGGTTCCGTTCTCATGCAGCGCATGGTTGAGGAACGTGATTTTGACGCCATTCGTCCGGTTTTCTTCTCTACTTCTCAGTTAGGCCTCGCGGCTCCGTCTTTTGCAGGCCAGAACAATGGCACGCTGCAAGACGCTTATGACCTGGAAGCGTTGAAAGCACTGGACATTATTATTACCTGCCAGGGCGGCGATTATACCAACGAAATCTATCCAAAGCTTCGTGAAAGCGGCTGGGAAGGTTACTGGATTGATGCGGCCTCTTCACTGCGTATGAAAGATGACGCAATTATCATCCTCGACCCAATTAATCAGCACGTTATCCAGGAAGGTCTGAACAAAGGCGTGAAAACCTTTGTGGGCGGTAACTGTACTGTCAGCCTGATGCTGATGTCGCTGGGCGGCCTGTTTGCCAACGACCTGATTGACTGGGTTTCTGTGGCGACTTACCAGGCGGCATCCGGCGGTGGCGCACGTCACATGCGTGAACTGCTGAGCCAAATGGGCCAGTTGCATAGCCATGTTGCCCACGAACTGGCTGATCCTGCTTCTGCTATTCTGGATATCGAACGCAAAGTGACTGACCTGACGCGTAGCGGCGGTCTGCCAACGGATAATTTTGGCGTGCCATTAGCCGGTAGCCTGATCCCGTGGATCGACAAGCAGCTTGATAACGGCCAGACCCGCGAAGAGTGGAAAGGCCAGGCTGAAACGAACAAAATCCTGAATACCGGCACCATTATTCCGGTCGATGGATTGTGTGTTCGTGTTGGCGCACTGCGCTGCCACAGCCAGGCGTTTACTATCAAACTGAAGAAAGATGTTTCTTTGCCAACCATCGAAGCAATGCTGGCTGGGCACAACGAGTGGGCGAAAGTCGTTCCGAACGACCGTGACATCACCTTGCGCGAACTGACTCCTGCGGCGGTAACCGGCACGCTGACTACACCAGTCGGGCGTTTGCGTAAACTGAACATGGGGCCTGAGTACCTGTCAGCTTTCACCGTGGGTGACCAGTTATTGTGGGGCGCAGCAGAACCGTTACGTAGAATGTTGCGCTTGCTCGCATAAGTACACTTAATTACACAAGGGGCATTGCAGCCCCTTTTTTTTCGCGTCATACATGGAGCGTATGACTGTCTTTCATTATTTATCGGGAGTTAAACAGCGCGTTGGCTATGCTTTATTCAGGATGGTGAAAACTGTCGTGATGGGTCATTGGGCAGAGCAGCTTACAGGAGTTCCATTTACGCTGCCTGTTGGGGTCAACTTTCACCTGAGCGTGTAAGTGTTGCGCCGGGATGAGACATAAAAAAACAGGACGAATGCCATGTCTGTTCATCCAGAAAAAGACGTGATAAATGCGCTAATTGCGGGTCATTTTGCCGATCCTTTTTCTCTGCTGGGAATGCATAAAACAGAAGCCGGGCTGGAAGTTCGCGCTTTGTTACCTGATGCCACCGAAGTCTGGGTTATCGACCCTAAAACAGGGGGGAAAGTTGGCAAGCTGAAATGTCTCGATTCGCGTGGTTTTTTCTGCGGCATTATCGAACGTCGTAAAAATCTTTTCCGTTATCAACTGGCTGTCATCTGGCATAGCCATGAAAATCTTATTGATGATCCTTACCGCTTCGGGCCGCTCATTCAGGAAATGGATAGCTGGTTATTGTCCGAAGGCACACATTTACGCCCCTATGAAACGCTCGGCGCACACGCCGACACAATGGATGGCGTCACAGGCACACGTTTTTCCGTTTGGGCACCCAATGCTCGCCGTGTTTCGGTCGTCGGCCAATTTAACTATTGGGATGGCCGTCGCCACCCGATGCGTTTGCGCCGTGAAAGCGGTATCTGGGAGCTTTTCATTCCAGGTGCTCACCCTGGGCAGTTATATAAATTCGAACTGATTGATACCGACGGCCATTTGCGCCTGAAGGCCGACCCGTATGCGTTTGAGTCGCAAATGCGCCCAGAAACGGCATCACTGATTTGCGGGTTGCCGGACAAAACCACGCTTAGCCCTGCGCGCCAACGCGCAAACGGTTTCGATCAGCCGATTTCAATTTACGAAGTGCATCTCGGTTCGTGGCGACGTCACGGACACAATAATTTCTGGCTCAGCTACCGCGAACTGGCGGATCAACTGGTGCCTTACGTGAAAGAGATGGGCTTTACGCACCTTGAACTGCTGCCGATTAACGAACACCCGTTCGATGGCAGTTGGGGCTACCAGCCACAAGGTTTGTACGCGCCGACGCGCCGCTTCGGCACGCGAGAAGACTTCCGCTACTTTATTAATGCTGCGCACGCTGCGGGCCTGAACGTGCTGCTTGACTGGGTTCCTGGCCACTTCCCGACAGACGACGCTGGGCTGGCGAAGTTCGACGGTACGCCGTTGTACGAACATGGCGACCCGCGCGAAGGTTTTCACCAGGACTGGAACACGCTGATTTACAACTACGGTCGGCGTGAAGTCAGCAACTATCTGGTGGGTAACGCACTGTACTGGATTGAGCGTTTCGGCATTGACGGCTTACGCGTTGATGCGGTGGCATCGATGATTTACCGCGACTACAGCCGTCAGCCTGGCGAGTGGATACCCAACGACAAAGGCGGGCGCGAAAACCTCGAAGCTATCGAATTCCTGCGTAATACCAACCGTATTATCGGCGAGCAAACGCCGGGTGCGGTCACTATGGCTGAAGAGTCTACCGATTTTGCTGGCGTGTCTCGTCCGCCTTCAATGGGGGGCTTAGGTTTCTGGTTTAAATGGAACCTTGGCTGGATGCACGACACGCTCGACTACATGAAACTCGACCCCGTTCACCGCCAGTTCCATCACGACAAAATGACCTTCGGCATGCTGTACAACAGCACCGAAAACTTCGTGCTGCCGTTGTCGCACGATGAAGTGGTTCACGGTAAAAAATCCATTCTGGACAGAATGCCTGGCGATGCCTGGCAGAAGTTCGCCAACCTGCGAGCCTACTACGGCTGGATGTGGGCATTCCCTGGCAAAAAATTATTGTTCATGGGCAATGAATTTGCGCAAGGACGGGAATGGAACCACGACAGCAGCCTCGACTGGCATCTGCTGGAAGGCGGCGACAACTGGCACCACGGGGTGAAGCGCCTGGTGCGTGACCTGAACAAAACCTATCGCCACCATGCTGCAATGCACGAACTGGATTTTGACAGTTATGGCTTTGAATGGCTGGTGGTTGAGGACAACGTTAACTCGGTATTTATCTTTGTGCGTCGGGATTCAAGCGGCAATGAAATTATTGTTGCGAGTAACTTTACGCCAGTGCCGCGCTACAACTATCGGTTTGGTATCAACCAACCTGGCCGCTGGCGAGAAGAACTGAATACCGACTCAATGCATTATCACGGTAGCAATACCGGGAATAGCGGGGCGGTGCACAGCGATACGATCCCAAGCCACGGGCGCGAGCATTCCCTGAGCCTGACGCTGCCACCACTGTCCACTATCTGGCTGGTGCGGGAGGCTGAATGACGCAACTAAGTGCTGGCAACTCCGCACCGTACGGTTCGTACTATGACGGGAAAGGGGTGAACTTCACCCTGTTTTCGGCAAACGCGCACAAAGTGGAGTTGTGCATTTTCGACGAGCACGGTCATGAGCAACGTTACGATTTGCCCGTGCGAACCGGTGACATCTGGCACGGCTATTTGCCTAACGCCAAACCAGGTTTGAAATATGGTTATCGCGTGCATGGCCCGTGGGAGCCGCAAAACGGGTATCGCTTTAACCCGGCAAAACTGCTGCTGGACCCTTGCGCCCGCGTGGTCGTGGGGGGAACTGATTACCACCCCCATCTTCACGGTGGTTACGATGAGCCGAACCTGGAAGACAGCGCCCCACACATGGCGAAATGCGTGGTGGTGCAGGATAAATTCGACTGGGAAGACGATGTTTATCCACGGACTGCCTGGGGCGATACCGTTATTTACGAAGCGCATGTTCGTGGCCTGACACGGCTTCACCCCGGCATTCCTGAAGAGTTGCGAGGCACTTATGCCGCGCTCGGTCATCCGGTGATGATTAACTACTTCAAACGCCTGGGGATAACCGCGCTGGAACTGCTGCCGGTGGCTCATTTTATTACCGAGCCACGTATCGCCCATTTAGGGCTAAGCAATTACTGGGGCTATAACCCGCGCGGGTTGTACGCCGTCGAAGGTTACTACGCGGTGGATCAAGACCCAATGGTCGCCGCCAACGAACTTCGCGGTGCCGTAAAAGCGCTGCATGAAGCGGGCATTGAGGTGATCCTCGACATCGTTCTTAACCACAGCGCTGAGCTGGACCGCGATGGCCCGACCCTCTCCCTGAGCGGAATCGACAACCGTAGCTATTATTGGTTAATGGACAATGGTGATTACCAGAACTGGACGGGCTGCGGTAACACATTGAATTTGAGCACCCCAGGTGTCGTTGCTCAGATGGTAGATTGCCTGCGTTATTGGGTAGATAGCTTCCATGTTGATGGTTTTCGCTTCGATTTAGCCTCGATTATGGGGCGTACGCCAGAGTTCCGCCAGGATGCGCCACTGTTCGAAGCCATTAAAAATGATCCTGTCTTGTCGCAGTTAAAGCTGATTGCGGAACCGTGGGATATCGGTGCGGGCGGCTATCAGGTTGGGAATTTCCCGCCGTTATTTGCTGAATGGAACGATCATTTTCGTGACGGCATGCGGCGTTTCTGGTTGCGACAAGATTTATCGTTAGGAGGATTCGCTTGCCGCTTTGCCGGTTCCAGCGATGTGTATCGTCGTGGAGAGCGCCGTCCTTCAACCAGTATCAACTTAATTACGGCTCATGACGGCTTCACGCTGCGTGACTGTGTCAGCTTCAATCAAAAACACAATGAAGCTAACGGCGAAGATAACCGCGACGGCACAGGGAATAACTACAGCAATAACTATGGTTTTGAAGGGCTGGAAGCCTCGCTAAATATCAAAGAAAGACGGCGCGATAGTGTTCACGCCTTGCTCACATTGTTACTGCTTTCCCAGGGTACGCCGATGCTTTTAGCCGGTGATGAACACGGCCACAGCCAATACGGCAACAACAACGCCTATTGTCAGGACAACCAACTGACATGGCTTGACTGGGAACACTGTAACGATGGCTTAACCACTTTTACCGCAGCATTGATTCATCTACGCAAGACGATTCCGGCATTAACCCGGAATATCTGGTGGGAGGAAGGCGATGACAATGTTCGCTGGTGGAATAAAGAGGCTCAGCCTCTGAGTGCTGACGAGTGGGAGAACGGGGTTCATCGCGTTCAAATCCAACTTTCAGAACGTTGGCTTATTACGATTAACGCGACCGAAGAAGTTGCCGACATCGTACTACCCGAAGGGGAATGGCGTGCTATTCCTCCGTTTGCCGGTGAGGACAACCCGGTGGTGATGGCTGTATGGCATGGTCCTGCGCACGGAGTATGCGTTTTCCAGAAGTCATAAAAAAGGAGTCAGTCATGGTTAGGCTTGATAAGAACGATCCTCTGATGTTGGCAAGACAACTGCCAAATAAATCTGTCGCCCTGATTCTGGCTGGTGGGCGCGGTACCCGATTGAAAGATTTAACCTCTACGCGCGCCAAGCCTGCCGTCCACTTTGGTGGCAAGTTTCGTATCATTGATTTTGCGTTGTCGAATTGCATTAACTCAGGTATTCGCCGTATTGGCGTTATCACCCAATATCAGTCACATACGCTGGTGCAGCATATTCAACGCGGCTGGTCATTTTTCAGTGAAGAGATGAATGAGTTTGTGGATTTGCTTCCGGCGCAGCAACGTGTTCACGGTGAAAACTGGTATCGCGGCACGGCTGATGCGGTCACGCAAAACCTCGATATTATCCGCCGTTACAAAGCGGAATATGTCGTTATCCTCGCGGGTGACCATATCTACAAGCAAGACTACTCGCGCATGTTGATTGACCATGTGGAAAAAGGTGCGCGTTGCACAGTTGCATGTATGCCTGTGCCGCTGCATGAAGCCTCGGCTTTTGGCGTGATGGCGGTTGATAACGAAGAAAAAATTATCGAATTTGTTGAGAAACCAGCTAACCCACCGTCAATGCCAGGTGACGACACCAAAGCACTCGCCAGCATGGGAATCTATGTTTTCGATGCCGATTACCTTTACGAACTGCTGGAAGCGGACGACAAAGACGACTCCTCAAGCCATGACTTTGGGAAAGATATTATCCCGAACGTCATGAAATCAGGCGTTTGTTTTGCGCATCCGTTCCCGCTTTCCTGCGTGCAGTCTGACCCAAATGCCGAGCCGTACTGGCGCGACGTAGGGACGCTGGAAGCCTACTGGAAAGCAAACCTCGACCTCGCCTCTGTCACACCTGAACTGGATATGTACGACCAGGAATGGCCAATCCGTACCCATATGGAACCGCTGCCTCCGGCGAAGTTTGTGCAAGACCGCTCAGGTAGCCACGGCATGACGCTGAACTCATTGGTTTCTGGCGGCTGCATTATTTCCGGTTCAGTGGTGGTGCAGTCGGTGTTATTCCCGCGCGTGCGTATCAACTCGTTTTGCAACATTGACTCTTCAGTATTGTTGCCAGACGTACAGGTTGGGCGCTCTTGCCGTTTACGCCGCTGCATTATTGACCGTGCCTGCGTCATTCCTGAAGGGATGGTGGTGGGGGAAAACGCAGAGGAAGATGCACGCCGTTTCTACCGTTCCGAAGAAGGCATTGTGCTGGTCACGCGCGAGATGCTGGCAAAGTTAGCTAATTAAGTAGTGGATTGACCTCCGCGCAGCACTTTCCATATGGGAGCGATAATGCAGGTCTTACATGTATGTTCTGAAATTTTTCCACTGTTGAAAACGGGTGGCCTTGCAGATGTGATTGGTGCGCTACCGGCGGCACAAATCGCAGGCGGCGTTGAGACGCGAGTCTTACTGCCCGCTTTCCCTGACATTCGTCGTGGAATTGTCGATGCGCAAGTCGTTGCGCACCGTGACACCTTCGCGGGTCATATGACTTTGTTATATGGCCACTTCAACGGCGTGGGGATTTACCTCATTGACGCCCCACATTTGTATGACCGCCCAGGCAGCCCGTATCACGATACCAACCAGTTCGCTTACACCGACAACGTGCACCGATTTGCACTGTTAGGTTGGGTGGGCGCGGAGATGGCATGTGGTCTGGACC
This sequence comes from uncultured Buttiauxella sp., assembly GCA_965119215.1. Taxonomy (GTDB): domain Bacteria; phylum Pseudomonadota; class Gammaproteobacteria; order Enterobacterales; family Enterobacteriaceae; genus Buttiauxella. The sequence continues at coordinate 85,644 of CBCPKK010000021.1, read as the reverse complement.
CCTTCTGGCATCCGGATATCGTTCATTCTCACGACTGGCATGCGGGCCTGGTGCCAGCGTATCTGGAAGCTCGCGGTCGGCCAGCAAAGTCGGTATTTACCGTCCACAACCTGGCTTACCAGGGGCTGTTTTATGCCCATCACATGAGTGAAATTGACCTGCCGTGGTCGTTCTATGACATGAACGGCCTGGAGTTTAACGGTCAAATTTCGTACTTGAAAGCCGGTCTTTACTATGCTGATCATATTACGGCGGTCAGCCCGACGTACGCGCGGGAGATAACCGAGCCGCAATTTGCCTACGGCATGGAAGGGCTGTTGCGCCAGCGTCAGCGAGAAGGGCGGCTGTCCGGCATCCTCAACGGCGTGGACGAAAAAATTTGGGACCCTGCGCACGACTTGCTGCTGGCTTCTCGCTACACCCGCGATACTCTCGAGGAGAAAGCGGAAAATAAACGCCAGTTGCAGGTGGCGATGGGGTTAAAAGTTAACGACAAAGCCCCGCTGTTTGCGGTGGTGAGCCGTTTAACCAGCCAGAAAGGTTTAGATTTGGTGCTGGAAGCGTTGCCAGGTTTACTTGAGCAGGGCGGGCAGCTGGCATTATTGGGCGCAGGTGACTCGGTGATGCAGGAAGGATTCCTTGCGGCAGCAGCGGAACATCCAGGTCAGGTAGGCGTTCAAATCGGCTATCACGAAGCTTTCTCGCATCGCATTATGGGCGGGGCTGACGTGATTATGGTACCAAGCCGTTTTGAACCTTGTGGCCTAACGCAATTATACGGTTTGAAGTACGGCACTTTGCCGCTGGTGCGGCGTACTGGCGGGCTTGCCGATACAGTGTCTGACAGTTCTCTGGAAAACCTGGCGGACGGTATCGCCAGTGGTTTTGTGTTTGAAGACAGTAATGCCTGGTCGCTGTTAAGAGCGATTCGGCGTGCCTTCGTGTTGTGGTCCCGCCCTTCGCTGTGGCGATTTGTTCAGCGTCAGGCCATGGGCATGGATTTTAGCTGGCAGGTGGCGGCGCATTCCTACCGTGATCTGTACCAACGTTTGCTGTAGCCATCCACCAGGAATCACTGATATGAATGCACCCTTTTCCTATGCTTCACCGACGCTCAGTATTGAGGCATTAAAGCACTCAATCGCCTATAAGCTGATGTTTATTGTTGGGAAAGATCCTGCCATGGCGAACAAGCATGAGTGGCTGAACGCCACGTTATTTGCGGTTCGTGACCGGCTGGTAGAGCGCTGGTTGCGTTCTAATCGTGCTCAGCTTTCCCAGGAAGTTCGTCAGGTTTACTATCTGTCGATGGAGTTTTTGATTGGTCGAACGCTCTCTAACGCACTGCTTTCATTAGGTATCTACGATGATGTCAAAAATGCGCTGGAGGAAATGGGGCTCGATCTTGAAGAGTTGATTGACGAAGAGAACGACCCCGGCCTCGGCAATGGCGGGCTCGGTCGTCTCGCCGCCTGTTTCCTCGATTCAATGGCGACACTCGGTTTACCGGGTCGTGGTTACGGTATTCGTTACGACTACGGCATGTTCAAACAAAATATTGTTGATGGACGCCAGAAAGAGTCCCCGGATTACTGGCTCGAATACGGCAACCCGTGGGAGTTCAAACGCCACAACACACGCTACAAAGTGCGCTTTGGCGGGCGTGTGCAGATGGAAGCGAAAAAATTCCGCTGGGTAGAAACCGAAGAAATTCTGGCGGTAGCGTATGACCAGATAATCCCAGGCTACGACACAGATGCCACCAACACGCTGCGCCTGTGGAATGCGCAGGCCAGTAGCGAAATCAACCTCGGTAAATTTAACCAGGGTGATTACTTCGCGGCGGTGGAAGATAAAAACCATTCGGAAAACGTTTCACGCGTGCTCTATCCGGATGACTCAACCTATTCAGGCCGCGAGCTGCGTTTGCGCCAGGAATATTTCCTCGTCTCCTCCACCGTGCAGGACATTCTCAGCCGCCATTACCAGCTCCATAAAACCTATGACAACCTGGCGGATAAAATCGCCATCCACCTCAACGACACACATCCGGTGTTAGCGATCCCTGAGCTGATGCGTTTGTTAATCGACGAGCATAAGTTCAGCTGGGAAGACGCGTTTGAAGTCACTTGCCAGGTGTTTTCGTACACCAACCACACGTTGATGAGCGAAGCGCTGGAAACCTGGCCGGTGGACATGCTAGGCAAAATTTTGCCGCGCCACTTGCAGATAATCTTTGAGATTAACGATTACTTCCTGAAAACCCTGCAGGAACAGTACCCGAACGATACGGGGCTGCTTGGGCGCACGTCGATTATTGATGAGTCGAATGGCCGTAAAGTCCGTATGGCGTGGCTTGCAGTGGTCGCCAGCCATAAAGTTAATGGCGTTTCTGAGCTGCACTCCAACTTGATGGTGCAATCTCTGTTTGCTGATTTTGCCGCTATTTTCCCGATGCGTTTTTGCAATAAAACCAATGGTGTAACGCCACGCCGCTGGCTGGCTCTGGCTAACCCACCGCTTTCCAAAGTGTTGGATGAAAACATTGGCCGCACCTGGCGTACCGATCTGAGCCAACTGAACGAGCTGAAACAGCATATTGATTACCCTACGGTGCATCAGGATGTGCGCAAGGCGAAACTCGCCAACAAGAAGCGCCTGGCAAGTTATATCGGCCAGCAACTGAATGTGGTGGTGAATCCGAATGCGCTGTTTGATGTGCAAATCAAACGTATTCACGAGTACAAACGCCAGCTTATGAACGTGCTGCACGTGATTACCCGTTACAACCGTATCAAGGCCGATCCGACAGCCGATTGGGTACCGCGTGTGAATATCTTCGCCGGAAAAGCGGCGTCGGCGTACTACATGGCGAAACACATCATTCATCTCATCAATGATGTAGCGGCGGTGATCAACAACGATCCGGACGTGAAAGACCGGCTGAAAGTGGTGTTTATTCCGAACTACAGCGTAAGCCTTGCGCAGATCATTATTCCTGCGGCGGATCTCTCCGAACAGATTTCTCTGGCGGGAACCGAGGCTTCCGGCACCAGTAATATGAAGTTTGGCCTGAACGGTGCGCTGACTATCGGTACGCTAGACGGGGCAAACGTCGAAATGTTGGAGCACGTTGGGGCGGATAACATCTTCATCTTTGGGAATACGGCGGAAGAGGTCGAAACGCTACGGCGCAAAGGCTATCAGCCGCGTGAATATTATGAAAAAGATGAAGAGTTACATCAGGTACTGACGCAAATCGGTACCGGCACATTCAGCCCTGGCGAGCCGACTCGCTACCGTGACCTGCTGGATTCGCTGATTAACTTTGGTGACCACTATCAGGTACTGGCGGATTACCGCAGCTATGTGGATTGCCAGGACAGAGTCGATGAATTGTATCGCCAGCCAGAAGAGTGGACTATTCGCGCCATGCACAATATCGCCAACATGGGTTATTTCTCGTCCGACAGGACGATTCAGGAATACGCCGATGAGATTTGGCATATTAAGCCGGTGAGATTGTAGGTTCTAAAACCATCCTCGCCCTAACCCTCTCTTTAAAGGAGAAGGGCGGGTGAGGTTGTTCTAGCACAACTCCAGCAATACATTGTTCTCAGCAATTACCTGCATGACGCCCGCAGGCGGCAAGATGTCGGTGTAAACCTGATCCACCAGGCCAATGCTGCCGAGATTCACCATCGCATTACGGCCAAACTTCGAATGGTCAACAACCAGCATCACGCAGCGTGAGTTTTCAATAATGGCGCGTTTGGTGCGAACTTCGTGGTAATCAAACTCTAGCAATGAGCCATCGCCGTCGATACCGCTGATACCCAAAATGCCAAAGTCCAGGCGGAACTGGGAGATAAAATCGAGCGTTGCTTCACCGATAATCCCACCGTCGCGGCTGCGTAACTCGCCGCCCGCCAGAATAATGCGGAAATCTTCTTTTACCTTGAGCGTGTTTGCCACGTTGAGGTTGTTAGTCACAATGCGCAAATTGCTGTGATTCAACAACGCATGGGCGACCGCTTCCGGCGTGGTGCCGATATCAATAAACAGCGTGGCACCGTTAGGGATCTGGCTGGCAACCTTCTGGGCAATACGCTCTTTTTCCGCAGTCTGAGTGGCTTTACGGTCGTGCCACGGCGTATTCACGGAGCTTGAAGGCAGAGCCGCACCACCGTGATGGCGCATGATCAGGTTCTGGTCTGCCAGATCATTCAGATCGCGACGAATCGTTTGCGGGCTGACAGCAAACTGTTCGACGAGCTCTTCGGTGCTGACATAGCCTTGTTTCTTTACCAGTTCGACAATCGCATCATGACGTTGTGTTTGCTTCACGCTGTTTTATTCTCCTGAAATGCTATGTTCGTTTTCGCGCATGCATTGTATCAACCAGCGCCATCGCAAGCCCAACCACCAGGCCGGTAATGTGTGCGGCGTTGGCGATCGACATTCCTAAAACATCGAAAAATCCTATCACAATCCACAGCACTGCAAAGGCTAAAAGCCCGCGCTGCATATAGATGCCGCTGTCAGGATCGCGTTCGCCACGTAGCCAGACATAACCCATTAGCGCGTAAACCACGCCGGATAAACCACCGAAAAGTGGGCCGCCGAACTTGGCCTGCACGTAACCGCTTAATAAAGCTGAAATCAGTGTCAGCGTGATGAGTTTTCCGCTGCCGAGCCGCTTTTCGACTGGGCCACCGAGATACCACCACCACAGCAAGTTGAAAGCGATATGCATTATCGAAAAGTGCATCAACGCGTGGGTGAAATAGCGCCATAATTCATAGTGCAGACTGTCTTTATAGGGCCATGCTAACCAGACCATGACTGCTCGGTCGCCCATGATTTGCATCAGCAAATAGACCAACACGCAGGCGGCCATGATAAGCAGCGTGAAAGGGCCCGCTTTCTGTTGCACTGTCGCAAGGAATGGGAAGCGCTGATAACGCAAACCGCTGCCGGTATGGCCGGTATTCCAGCTGGCAGCCAGATAGCGAGAATCGCCTGGATTTGCGAGGAATTGTTCAAGCTCTGCACGAACGCGGGATTCCTGGCTGTCATTAGCCAGCCAGATATCACTTTGTTCATGCTGTTGAATCGTAAGGATAATGCCCTGCGTCGCCATATAGTCGACAAATGCCTGCGCTACTCGCGGGTTGGCAAACGAGGTAATCATGATCATAAAGTTTCAACCAAATCCGTACAAAAGGAAGCAGTATACCTGCAACACATCAATTTCCTGATGACTTACGATGCGCCGTGTTCGACTTCTGCCGGGAAATGGCGATGCCATGCGTCAAAACCGCCGTCGACGCTATAAACCTGGTCGTAACCTTGTTGCAGCAAATATTGCGCTGCACCTTTACTGCTGTTGCCGTGGTAGCACATCACCATCACTGGTGTTTCAAATTCGGTTTGCTGCATAAAGGCGACCAGTCGGTCGTTAGTCAGATGAAATGCGCCCGGTGTATGGCCCATCGCAAAGCTCTGCGGATCGCGGATATCGACTAATACAGCCAGCTGTTGCTGCAACTTCTGGTGTGCTTCTTCCACACCAATACACTCAAAAGTTTCCATGGATTTGCTCGTCACTTTATTGAATCGGCTTGCGCCATATTAAGGGAATCTCCCCTCTGGCCGCTGATATTAACGTCATTATGTTATCCATATCACGCAGTAATGTTTTTTTTTCGTTACAAAGCGCGCGTAGTCTTGCTAGTATGAGCGATAACGAACATATTTGAACTTTAACGAAAGCGTGTGAGGGCAGCATGGAAACTAAAGATCTGATTGTGATTGGCGGAGGGATTAACGGGGCAGGTATCGCCGCTGACGCCGCAGGCCGTGGTTTATCCGTGTTGATGCTCGAAGCTCAGGATCTGGCAAGTGCAACGTCCTCGGCCAGTTCGAAACTGATTCACGGTGGCCTGCGCTACCTTGAACATTACGAGTTCCGCCTGGTGAGTGAAGCATTAGCCGAGCGCGAAGTGCTGCTGAATATGGCGCCGCACATTGCCTTCCCGATGCGCTTTCGTTTGCCTCATCGTCCTCATTTACGCCCTGCGTGGATGATTCGTATTGGTCTGTTTATGTACGACCATCTCGGTAAACGCACCAGCTTGCCAGCCTCCACCGGTTTGCGTTTTGGCGCAGATTCCGTTCTTAAACCCAATATCGTGCGCGGTTTCGAATATTCTGACTGCTGGGTAGACGATGCGCGCCTGGTTTTAGCAAATGCGCAGATGGTGACGCGCGAAGGTGGCGAGGTGAAAACCCGTACCCGAGCAACCCGCGCATGGCGTGAAAACGGCTACTGGATTGTCGAAGCGCAAGATATTGATACCGGCGAAACCTTCACCTGGCGCGCACGCGGTCTGGTGAATGCGACCGGCCCGTGGGTGAAACACTTCTTTGATGATGGCCTGAAATTGCCTTCGCCATATGGCATCCGCCTGATTAAAGGCAGCCATATCGTGGTGCCACGCGTCCACAATCAGAAGCAGGCTTATATTCTGCAAAACGAAGACAAGCGCATTGTGTTTGTCATTCCGTGGATGGATGAGTTCTCTATTATTGGTACCACCGACGTGGAATATCAGGGCGACCCGAAAGATGTGCATATCGACGATAAAGAAATCAATTACTTGCTGACTGCCTATAACGCACACTTCAAAAAGATGTTGAGCCGCGACGATATCGTCTGGACTTACTCTGGTGTGCGTCCGTTGTGTGACGATGAGTCTGACTCTCCGCAGGCAGTCACCCGTGACTACACGCTCGATATACACGATGAGCAGGGTAAAGCCCCGCTGTTGTCGGTGTTTGGCGGCAAGCTCACCACTTACCGCAAACTGGCGGAACACGCGCTGGATAAGTTGAAAGCTTACTACCCGAAAATGGGGCCTGCGTGGACCAAAGGTTGCACCTTACCGGGTGGTGATATTAATGGCGACCGCGATGATTACGCCGCGCAGCTACGCCGCCGCCACACATTCCTGACCGAAAGCATGGCCCGCCGTTATTCGCGTACCTACGGTAGCAATAGCGAGTTAATTCTGGCGGGAGCCAGCAGCATCAGTGATTTGGGTGAAGATTTCGGCCATGAGTTTTACGAAGCCGAATTACGTTACCTGGCCGATCATGAGTGGGTTCGTGGCGTTGATGATGCTATCTGGCGTCGCACCAAGTTAGGGATGTGGCTGAGCGAAGAACAACAGGCGCGGGTGGCGCAGTGGCTGGTAAAGCGGGGCGGTAAGGCGCGGTTATCGCTGGCTTCTTAAGTTTGCCTTCACCACGACCCCCTCCCAGCCTCCCCCTTACCAGGTGGAGGAGCTAAAGGCGCTGCTCTGCACCCTCCCCTGGGCAAGGGGAGGGTTGGGGTGGGGTCCATGCCAATTCGCTAAACCCCGTACCCCATCATCTTCAGCAATTTCTGCGCATGTAACACCGCGTCCTGCCGATGCGCGACTCCAAGCTTCTGATACAAATTACGAATGTGCGTTTTAATCGTCGTGGCTGCAACATCCAGCTCTCCGGCAATTTGTTCATTGCTGTAACCCGAATAAATCAGCCCCAGAACTTGCCATTCGCGCTGAGTCAGCGGGCTGGTACGAATTAGTTCCGGCACTTCAGGATGCGTCAATAAGCGGTTAACGAAGTTCTCATCGAAGTGGGCGAATTTATGGCGGTGATGCTGGTTTATCTCACGCAAAATGCGCTGTGCACGGTGCTGATCTAATTCCGGCAGCGTGTTGAGCTGAATGATCTGGCGTAATTGCTGCGCCATCGCTTCACCTTCAATCACAAAGTGGCTGATAAACCCGGTGCGGTTGGCCAGCGCCAGTGCTTCCAGTAAAACGCGTTGAGCATCGCTTTTACGCCCGGCTTGCCAGTAAAGCTGGTTTAGCAACAGCAGGTTACGGTTGAGATCGCTCATCAAACGCAGACTGCGCGCATTTTCGTTTAACTCTTCCAGCACGATTTCAGCCGGTTCAAAATCACTCAGCAAAATCTGTGCGCGTGCGATATTGCGCCATTGGCTTTGCAGGAAATGGTTGTTGGCAAATTCTGGTTTCGGCGTCAGGCGCAGCCAGTTGGCGGCAGACTTTTTATCGCCCGTCATTTGCCAGTAAATCACCCGCACTTTGTCGGCGTTGGAAACCCAATCGCTATGGAATGCACCATTGCCCAGTAAGTTCTCCAGGCGGTTCAGGTGGTTACGCGCGTTGTCTAAATCCCCTCGCGCCAGCGAACATTGCACTAACAACGCCAGACACTGCAATTGTTGTTGTGGCTGATATCCGGAAAGCACTTCCAGGCCCTTGCGCGTCGTCGCTTCGGCTTCATCCAGCCGTGACCACGCCCAAAGCAGTTGTGCGCGAATACGCAGTAAAAACTCATGGAGCGGGAGTTGCTCAAGATGCTGTTCTTCAATCAGCGCAAAGGCTTTTTCTTGCGATTCCCACGCAGACTGGAGGAAACCCTGCGCTAATAAAATTTCGCTCTGCTGACATAAGCCCCATAACGCGTAGTGCCACATGTCATGGCGGCGTGCCATTTGTTCGGTTTGCTGCATAACGGAAAGAGATTTGGTGAGCTCGCCTTTGCAATGCAACACTTCGCCGTGAACTGACGTTGCGACAATGCGGCTGTAAAAACTGGCTAACGGGAGCATATCCAGCGCGATCATTGCCAGGCGTTCGGCTTCATCCGGATTACCGTCATTAATGGCAACCTGGGCACGTAACGCATTAAATTCGCCGTGCATGGTATCGTCCATCACGACATCCATTTCCTGTTCGGCGCGGGCTAAAAGCGTGTTCACTTCGCTGTAACGGTGCTGGCTTTGCATCAGCCACGCCTGTAACAGCACAAGTTTAGGATTCGCCAGTAAACTTTCCCACGGCAGCGCTTTTAAAGATTCTTCCAGCAGCGCTAATTCGCTGTGATTAAACAGCGCCCAGGCGTGATTGAGCAGGATATCGCGCAACAGGCTGGCGTCGCCTGCGGCTAAAGCGTGGTGAATGGCTTCACTTGGAAAGCCCTGCGCCATCCAGCTTTCTGCTGCGGCGCGATGAATTTCTGGAAGCTCTGTCGCAAGTTCCCATTGGCAGCGCTGGCGCAAAAAGTTGCCAAACAGCGGGTGGAAACGGAACCATTCACCGCAGTCATCCATTCGCTGAATAAATAACCCCTGGCGTTCCGTTTCTTCAAGGCGCATCTGGCCGTTTTCTTCGCCAGTGACGCGCACAATCAGGGCGTCATTCATTGAGCGCAGAATCGAGCTGCGCAGCAGGAAGTTACGGGTTTGCGCATCGACATTATCCAGCACTTCATCGGCCAGATAGTCAGATAAATGGCTGGCGTTAATGCCTGAAAGCCGACGGGCGGAGTGCTGTGCCGAGGAGTTACTATTTTGTCGGGCAGAAAGCGCAATCAGTTGCAGCGCGGTCGCCCAGCCCGCGACATCATCACACAGGCTATTACTCTCGACATGTTCGAGTGGCGAATTTAGCCGATGATCGAAAAACTGTTTCGCTTCGTGGTGAGTAAACGCGAGTTGTTGGCTGCCGATTTCCAGCAGTTGGTCACGCACGCGTAAATTAGCGATACCCAACTGCGGCAAATTGCGCGACAACACCACCAAAGTCAGGTTTTCTGGCTGGTGGCGAATGAAAAAGCGCATTGCTTCGTGGATAACAGGGTTGGTTATCAGGTGGTAATCATCAATGACCAAAAACAGTGGACGATGCCATTCCACCATTTCGATAAAAAGCTGAGCGAATAGAGCGGTCAGGCTCGAATACTGGCGTTTTTGCACCATCACTTCGCTAGTGACACAGTGACCCGACGTGGCCTGCTGAATGGCCGCGATTAAGTAGCTTGCAAAACGTTCTTGCTGGTTATCGCTCTCATCGAGTGAGTACCAACCTAGCTCGTTTTTCCCTGCCGCCCACTGAGAAACCAGTGTTGTTTTCCCATAGCCAGCCGGGCTGGTTATCAGTGCAACGCGGTAATTATTGGCCGTCGATAACTTCATCAACAGACGGTCACGGACCACTGTATTTTCCAGGCGTACTGGACGACTTAATTTGGAGGGGATCAGCATGGTCGGTCACTTCACTGTGTATAAAATGTGTACGAATATGAATTTTTTTACGCTTCGTAATTAATGCTTACTACAAGGTCGACCAGTTTGTGGGTTATTGCAAGATTGTTGAGGGTTTCTGGCGTTGTAAGTTGCTCCTGGTCACAATTCTATTCATTAGATGAATCCAATCTCTCATTGTTTGGTCCAACACGAGAACCTCAGGGCTGATGGGTGTTTTAGCCTGGAGAGGCTAACGTTAAGTGGCGGCGATCACAGTTTTAGCTACTCCCCGCTACTCCTCCCTCCCTAATCCCCCACAGGAGGAGGAATTAGCCCTGGGCACCCGTCAAACTAGCGGGTAATGAAATTAGAACATCACAGGACCCGAGCCCCTATGTCACAGACGACCTTCAATCAAGCACAATTCCAGGCTGCACTGACACGTCAGTGGCAGCGCTATGGGCTGCATTCAGCCTCTGAAATGAATCAGCACCAGTGGTGGCACGCGGTCAGTGGCGCACTGGCAGAATTATTGGCGGCTCAGCCGGTCGCTAAACCGGAGAAGAATCAGCGCCACGTAAACTACATCTCAATGGAGTTTTTGATTGGCCGCCTGACGGGTAACAACCTGCTGAATCTGGGCTGGTACCAGGAAGTGGCGGATGAGCTTAAAGCGTTCGATATCAATCTGACTGACCTGCTGGAAGAAGAAACCGACCCGGCATTGGGTAACGGTGGATTGGGGCGTCTTGCGGCGTGTTTCCTGGATTCTATGGCGACGGTTGGCCAGTCAGCGATTGGCTACGGCCTGAATTATCAATACGGCTTGTTCCGCCAGTCCTTCAACGACGGCCATCAGATGGAAGCGCCGGACGACTGGAAGCGCGGCAGCTATCCGTGGTTCCAGCACAACGCAGCGCTCGACGTACAAGTTGGCGTGGGTGGCAAAGTGATTAAAGACGGCAAGAATATTCGCTGGGAACCGGCGTTTATCTTCCACGGCGAAGCCTGGGATTTGCCGGTTATCGGCTACCGTAACGGCGTGGCACAGCCGCTGCGCTTGTGGCAGGCAAAACATGCCCATCCGTTTGATTTAACTAAATTTAACGACGGCGATTTCCTGAAAGCAGAACAACAGGGCATCGACGCTGAAAAACTGACGAAAGTCCTGTACCCGAACGACAACCACCTGAATGGCAAAAAACTGCGCCTGATGCAGCAGTACTTTCAGTGCGCGTGTTCCGTGGGCGATATTTTACGTCGTCATCATCTGGCGGGTCGTAAACTTGCGGAACTGGCTGATTACGAAGTGATTCAGCTTAACGATACCCATCCAACTATCGCGATCCCTGAACTGCTACGCGTGCTGATCGACGAGCACCAGATGAGCTGGGACGATGCCTGGGCTATCACCAGCAAAACCTTCGCTTACACCAACCACACTCTGATGCCAGAAGCGCTGGAGTGCTGGGACGAAAAGCTGGTGAAAGCGTTGCTGCCGCGCCATATGCAGATCATCAACGAAATTAACGCCCGCTTTAAGACGCTGGTAGACAAAACCTGGCCTGGCGATGAAGCCGTATGGGCGAAACTGGCGGTGGTTCACAACAAACAAGTTCGCATGGCGAATATGTGTGTGGTCAGCGGCTTTGCGGTAAACGGTGTGGCAGCGTTGCACTCCGATTTAGTGGTGAAAGATCTGTTCCCGGAATATCACCAGCTGTGGCCGAACAAATTCCATAACGTCACCAACGGCATCACGCCACGTCGCTGGATCAAACAGTGCAACCCGGCGCTGGCCGCGCTGCTCGACAAAAAGCTCAAGAAAGAGTGGGCTAACGATCTGGATGTGTTGGAAGGGCTGGAAAAATACGCTGATGACGCGAAATTCCACAAGGAATACCGCGAGATCAAATACCAGAACAAAGTGAAACTGGCCGCGTTTGTTAAAGCGCGTACCGGCATTGTGATAAGCCCTGATGCGTTGTTTGACGTGCAAATCAAACGTCTGCACGAATACAAACGCCAGCACCTGAACCTGCTGCACATTCTGGCTCAGTACAAAGAAATTCGTGAAAACCCTACGGCTTCCCGTGTGCCGCGTGTGTACCTGTTTGGTGCGAAAGCAGCACCGGGTTACTACCTGGCGAAAAACATTATCTTCGCGATCAACAAAGTCGCGCACGCCATCAACAACGATCCGGTTGTTGGCGACCAACTGAAAGTGGTGTTCCTGCCGGATTACTGCGTTTCTGCGGCAGAAGTGATGATTCCGGCGGCCGATATTTCCGAGCAAATCTCTACCGCAGGTAAAGAAGCGTCCGGCACCGGCAACATGAAACTGGCTCTGAATGGCGCGCTGACCGTGGGTACGCTGGATGGTGCAAACGTAGAAATCGCCGAGAAAGTCGGTTCAGAAAACATCTTTATCTTTGGTCATACCGTGGAAGAAGTGAAAGCGCTCAAAGCCAAAGGCTACGACCCGGTGAAATGGCGTAAGAAAGACAAAGTGCTGGATGCGGTGCTTAAAGAGCTGGAAAAGGGTATTTACGCTGACGGCGACAAACATGCGTTCGACCAGATGCTGCACAGCATCGGCAAAGAAGGTGGCGACCCGTATTTAGTGATGGCCGATTTCACGGCTTATGCGGCGGCGCAGAAACTAGCGGATGCGTTGTATCTCGACCAGCAAGCCTGGACGCGTGCTGCCATTCTTAACACGGCTCGTTGCGGCATGTTTAGTTCAGACCGCTCCATCCGTGATTATCAGCAACGTATCTGGCAGGCAAAACGCTAAGGGAACGCGATGGACAGCAAACGTCTTGATAACGCCGCCCTGGAGGCGGGAATTAGCCCAAACTACATTAACGCCCACGGCAAACCGCAGGCTATCCCTGCGGATACCAAGCAGCGTTTGCTGGAGGCCATGAGCCGTACCGCCACCGTGAAAAAGGTGGCGGTAACGCCGGTGGCAAATGTCCTGGTGTTTACCTCTGGTACTCGCATGGCGACGCTACTGGAAGGAAACGGTGATTACAGCTGGCAGTTGACTACCGAAGACGGTAAGCAGCACAAAGGGCATGCACTGGCGGGTAAAAAGCTGGCGCTGCCTGCGGCACTATCGGAGGGTTATCATGACCTTACCGTCAGCCAGGGCGAGCATCACTGGCAATGTCGAGTGATCGTGGCACCAAAGCGTTGCTATGAACCCGCCGCACTGTTGCGGGATGAAAAGCTGTGGGGCGCGTGCGTTCAGCTCTACACCTTACGCTCTGCCCATAACTGGGGAATGGGTGATTTCGGTGACTTGCAGCGCATGCTGGTGGATGTGGCAAAGCGGGGCGGTTCGTTTATCGGCCTGAACCCGATCCACGCGCTGTATCCTGCAAACCCTGAAAGCGCCAGCCCGTACAGCCCGTCGTCTCGCCGTTGGTTGAACGTGATTTATATCGACGTGAATTCGGTAGATGATTTCTTGCTGAGCGACGAAGCGCAGACGTGGTGGAAAATGCCCGTCACGCAGCAGATGCTGAAAGAAGCGCGTGATGCACAGTGGGTGGATTATTCCACCGTGACTGTTCTGAAGATTGCCGCACTTCGCATGGCGTGGAAGCAGTTTTCTTTGCGCGGTGCGCGCGATGAGCAAGTTGTCGCATTCCAGAAGTTTGTGCAGGAAGGCGGCGACAGCCTCTACTACCAGGCGGCGTTCGACGCGCTGCATGCTTATCAAGTAAAAGAAGATGAAATGCGCTGGGGCTGGCCGGTTTGGCCGGAAGGTTTCCGCGACGCACATAACCCGGAAGTGAAAGCCTTCTGCACTGAACACAGCGACGAAGTGAATTTCTACCTGTGGCTGCAATATCTGGCGTACGTTCAGTTCGAGATGTGCTGGCAAACCAGCCAAAGTTTTAAGATGCCGATTGGCCTGTATCGTGACTTAGCCGTTGGCGTGGCAGAAGGTGGCTCGGAAACCTGGTGTGACCGCGAACTTTACTGCCTGAAAGCGTCTGTTGGTGCTCCGCCGGATATCCTTGGCCCTCTAGGCCAGAACTGGGGTTTACCGCCGATGGACCCGCATGTGATTACTGCGCGTGCCTATCAGCCATTTATCGAACTATTGCGTTCCAACATGACGAGCTGCGGTGCGCTGCGTATCGACCACGTTATGTCGATGCTGCGTTTGTGGTGGATTCCTTACGGTGAAACGGCAGACAAAGGCGCTTACGTGCATTACCCGGTTGACGATCTGCTGTCGATCCTGGCGCTGGAAAGCAAGCGTCACAACTGCATGGTGATCGGCGAAGATCTGGGGACAGTCCCGGTTGAGATTGTCGGCAAGCTGCGCGACAGCGGCGTTTACTCATACAAAGTGCTTTATTTCGAGCACGACAACGAGAAACAATTCCGTGCGCCAAAAGCGTGGCCGAAGCAGTCGATGGCTGTGGCAACCACTCACGATTTACCTACGCTGCGTGGTTACTGGGAAAGCGGTGATTTAACGCTGGGGAAAACGCTTGGCCTTTATCCTGATGAAGAGATGCTGACTGAGCTGTATCAAGACCGTGAGGGTGCTAAACAGGGTTTGCTGAATGGCCTGCATGAGTACGGTTGTTTGCCAAAACGTGCAGGGCATAAAGCCTCGCTGATGGCGATGACCAACACGCTTAACCGTGCAATGCAGCGTTATATTGCCGACAGCAACAGTGCGCTGCTGGGTCTGCAACCGGAAGATTGGTTGGGTATGGCGGAGCCGGTCAATATTCCAGGCACCAGTTACCAGTATAAAAACTGGCGGCGTAAGTTATCGACATCGCTTGAGACGATGTTCGCAGACGCAGAAGTGAATAAGTTGCTGAAGGATTTGGATAAGCGACGTAAAAAGAGATAAGCGTAATGTCGGATGTTGCTTGCGCTAATCCGACCTACGAAAGCGATTGTAGGGTGGATTAGCGTTAGCGACATCCACCTTTTAATCAGTAGTACGAGTGCTCGCCACGCTGGTGCTCGGTCAAATCACGAACTCCTTTCAGTTCCGGGAACTCTGCCAGCAGTTGCTTCTCGATGCCTTCTTTCAGGGTCACATCGACCATTGAACAGCCGTTGCAGCCGCCGCCGAATTGCAGAATCGCAAAACCTTCGTCGGTGATTTCCATCAGCGTAACGCGGCCGCCGTGGCCTGCCAGCTGTGGGTTAACCGTGGCTTGCAGCATGTATTCAACGCGTTCCATCAGTGGCGCATCGTCAGACACCTTACGCATTTTGGCGTTTGGCGCTTTCAGCGTCAGCTGTGAGCCGAGTTGGTCTGTGACGAAATCAATTTCAGCATCTTCAAGATAAGGTTTGCTCAATTCATCAACATACGCGGTCAACTGCTCGAATTTCAGGGCAGTATCTGATGCTTCTACCGCATCCGGCGGACAGTAAGAAACCCCGCACTCCGCATTTGGAGTACCAGGATTAATGACGAATACGCGAATTTGCGTCCCTTCTTCCTGACCAGCCAGCAGTTTGGCAAAGTGAGATTGTGCTGTATCGGAAATACGGATCATAACGATTGCTCAATAGTTGACTATTTTAGTCGGTTATTATACGCCCATCATCGAGGGTCTACAAGGTTCGACAAAGGCACCACACCTGGATAGTCGCCGCGCCCTGCTTTTTCAGCAATCGCGCAATTTCCGCCACTGTACTGCCCGTCGTGACGACATCATCCACAATAATTATATGACGGCCAGCCACGGGAAAATCAACCCTGAAAGCACCTTTAAGATTGTTGCGACGCATCCTGGCGTTGAGTTGGTGCTGGGTCTTAGCTGCACGTATCCGCCTGATTCCCTGTGGTAAATACTCACATTGCAGCCAGCGCGAAAGGTGGTTTGCAAGGAGTGCGCTTTGGTTAAAACCGCGACGCCACGCGCGACGTGAATGCAGCGGAACACTCACGATACAATCGGGTTTCTGCCAGTGAGAATGACTTTTGGCATCCAGCACGCTTAACAGCATTAATCGCGCTAAAGCCTGCGCCAGTGCGACGGTGGCATTAAATTTAAAGCGATGAATCAGCCGGTTCAGCGGTAGGCAGTAATCAGTAACAAAGACGAGAGCATCCCATACCGGCGGTTTTTGTAGGCAGCGACCGCAGGGCAAGCGCGTGTTTGCGCTGGGTAATCCACACCTCGGGCAGCAGGGCGGTGGGGCGGGTAACGCCCCGATACACCGTGAACAAAATCCCCAATGCGCACACACGAGTGGCATCTGGCATAGCCAACACAGCCCTGGGATTGTTAGCATATTCGCTTCCTTGCGTAGAAAAATGAGAACAGTAACTGATGAGCAAGCTTTGGTGGCAGACAAAAGGTGAAGGAAAAGACGATCTTGTGCTGCTGCACGGATGGGGACTGAACGCGCAAGTGTGGCATTGCATTTGCGAGGAACTCAGCTCGCATTTTCGCCTTCATCTTGTCGATTTGCCGGGCTATGGTCGCAGCCAGGATTTTGGTGCGATGTCGCTCGAGGAAATGGCTGAAACCGTGTTAGCGCAGGCACCAGAAGAAGCTATTTGGCTCGGCTGGAGTTTAGGCGGGCTGGTGGCAAGCCAGGTGGCATTAAAATATCCGCAGCGCGTAAAAGGGCTGGTGACAGTTGCTTCGTCTCCGTGTTTTACCGCTCACGACGGCTGGCCGGGTATCAAGCCTGAAGTTCTTGCGGGTTTCCAGCATCAGCTAAGTGAAGATTTTCAGCGCACTGTTGAACGCTTTCTGGCGCTACAAACGCTGGGCACAGAAACTGCTCGCCAGGATGCTCGCCGCCTGAAATCAGTGGTGCTTGAGCAGTCAATGCCGAGCGTTGAGGTGTTAAACGGGGGGCTGGAAATCCTGAAAACGGCAGATTTGCGTGAGCCTTTGAGCCAGCTAACTGTGCCGTTCTTGCGCTTGTACGGCCATCTTGATGGGCTGGTGCCGCGCAAAATCGCGGGTTTGCTCGATGAGCGCTGGCCACAAAGTAAAACGGTGATTTTCCCGAAAGCCGCCCATGCGCCGTTTATTTCTCATCCGCAGGATGTTTGCCAGGTTCTTGAGGAATTTCAAAAGCAGCTTTAAATAACAAAGGCGGGATTCGCTCCCGCCTCAATCATTTTCACGCCCGCAGCGCCCAAACTTCACGAATACACTTTTTACCTTCCGGGCAGCTTTTACAGCTTCCTGTCAGGCAGTCGCTTGGGTCTTCGGTGATACGCATCGCTTTGCCCATCGCTTCAAGGCGACTGAGCATGGCATTCACCATCGGTAACGGCGTGGCGAGCTGTTGGCTAATTTGCGTCGCATCCAGACGCCCTTGCAGCGCCAGCGCATCACGAATCTCAATTAAACTCGCCATACCTTCTCCTTAGTGACAATCGCCAGCGCTGCTTTTACAGCAGGCTGCCGTCTGGCGTGCTGCCATCAGGCTGACATTCACACGGCTGCGTGCCCGACGCAAACCACCAATCAACAGCACATTGAACAGCAGCACCGCGAGGATACAAACCAAACTGTATTGTGGGTGCGCGTTAAACGTCACAGTTTGGTAGTACAGCGTGGAAAGTGAATAAGCAATATTCAGCCCCCACAGTACCGAGAACATCATCCAACCACGGCTGGATTCACGGGCCACAGCACCCATCACAGAAATACAGGGGATGTAGAGCAGAACGAAAATCAGGTAGCTGTAGGCCGCTTCCGCGCTGCCAAATTTGCTGCTCATTACGCCCATCGCACCGCTTGCCATTTCACCGTCGCCTTTACTGGCTTCGATTGGGTTAGCCAGCACGCTCAGGCTGAAGGTGTCTTTCAGGCTCTGCCAGGTTTCACCCGCCGCGCCGCTCAGCTCATCAAGCAGGTTGAAGTTTGCTGCATCAAACGGTTCTTCGTGCATGTCTTCAGCGGTGTAGAGCGTGTTGAGCGTACCCACGACGACTTCTTTTGCCATTGCGCCAGTGAACAGGCCAACGGTCGCTTGCCAGTTGTCTTCATGCACGCCAATCGGTTTCAACAGCGGGGTCAATACGCGGCTGACAGACGCCAGCGCGGAGTCATTAATATTGTCCACTTCTTTGCCGCTAAACGAGAAGCTGTTCAGTGCGCCAATGAAAATACTGACGATGACGATCACTTTACCGGCGCGCAGCACGAAACCTTTCAGGCGTTGCCAGGTTTGCAGCAGCAGGCTTTTCAGATGCGGAACGTGATACACCGGCAGTTCCATCACAAACGGTGTTGCTTCACCACGCATGATGGTGTGTTTGAGCATCAGGCCGGTAAGAATCGCCATCACGATGCCGAGAATGTAGAGCGAGAAGACGACCAGTGCGCCTTGCTGGCCGAAGAAGGCCGCAGCAAACACCGCAAAAATAGCCAGGCGAGCACCGCAGGACATAAACGGCGCCATCATGATGGTCATCAGGCGTTCACGCGGCGCATCCAGAGTACGCGCGCCCATGACCGACGGCACGTTACAGCCGAATCCGACAATCAACGGAACGAAGGATTTGCCCGGCAAGCCGAGGGATTGCATCAGGCGATCCATCACAAACGCC
The DNA here is from genome assembly GCA_965119215.1 of uncultured Buttiauxella sp. Classification (GTDB taxonomy): domain Bacteria; phylum Pseudomonadota; class Gammaproteobacteria; order Enterobacterales; family Enterobacteriaceae; genus Buttiauxella. The sequence continues at coordinate 66,961 of CBCPKK010000021.1, read as the reverse complement.
GCACGAGCCATGTAGCCGGAGTCTTCAAGGAACGACAGGAACAGGTACATCATGCCGATTTGCGGCACCAAAGGCAGCACGGTGTTGATACCCCCGCCAATTCCCTGGGCTAAGAAAATCGTCAGCCAGCTTGGGAAGTGCAACGTAGCACCAATCCACTGAATACCATGGATAAAGATTGCCGCAGAGCCGCCGTCAAAAATAGGCTGTAATGCGCCGCCGATGTTGATTGCCAGCAAGAACATCAGGTACATCACCAGCAGGAAAACAGGCAAGCCGAGGAAACGGTTGAGGATGACTTTGTCCATCATCGCCGTTAAACGGTGCGGTTCAGCGGTCAGACTGTTACTGATGGAATCACAGATTGCGGCAATGGTTTGATAACGCGCATCGGCAATCAGCAGCGCCGGATCTTCATTTTGTTCTGTTAGTTGGGTGCGAATGGCATCCAGCTTATCCGTTGCCTGTCCAGCAAAGTCCCGGCTGTAGATATCGCCTTCGAGCATTTGCAGAGCCAGCCACTGACGCTGCTGTGCGGGCATATCCGCAGGCATTTCAGCGGCCAGTGTCTCAGCACTTTTAAGCAGCTTCGGTGGATAAAGGACTAAATCGGTATGGGCATTTGGCTGGCGGCGGTCGATGGCCAGTTTCAGGCCTTCCATACCGCGACCACGGGTTGAAACCAGTGGTACAACCGGGCAACCAAGGCGAGCGGCAAGGGCATCGATATCAATTCGAATGTCCTGCTTGTCTGCGATGTCGAGCATATTCAGCGCGACCACACATGGAATGCCCAGCTCGAGAAGTTGCAGCGTCAGATACAGATTACGTTCAAGGTTGGACGCATCGACCACGTTAATCAGCAGGTCTGCATCGCCGCTCAGGATGTAGTGGCAGGCGATTTGCTCATCCAGCGAGGTCTGCGATGAAATGGTGGTCAGCGAGTAGGTGCCGGGTAGGTCGACAAGTGTGACCTGATGCGCAAGCGTTGAAAACTGACCTTCTTTACGTTCTACGGTAACGCCTGCCCAGTTACCAACCCGTTGGCGCGAGCCGGTGAGCTGGTTAAATAACGTGGTTTTCCCGGAGTTAGGGTTACCGATTAAGCCGATGGTTAATTTTTTCATTTTAATTTCGTGAACTTAAAGAAAATAACAACGAGCGCGAGCGCTCACCCCGCCTGTCAGGCAATGGCTTCAACGTGCAGTAGTTCCAGATCTTTTTTACGTAATACCAAACTGACGCGACGTGTTTCGATATGAATCGGGTCGCCCAGGGGGGCTACACGTACAACGCTGAACGAAGAGCCGGGCAGCATACCGAGTGATAATAATTTCTGGCGATATGACGGACTAATTTCACTGGCAAAGCCGGTAATCTTCCACGAACTGCTTGGCAAGAATCGCATAGGACCTACTTAGAGCTGGGCTCTTTATGACGTTAATGAGAAACGCTAACGAGAATGTTCTTTTGGACAGAGGAGAAATAACGAACAAATCAATGATAATGAGAATGGTTTCTCTCTTCAATAATTATTTTTGTGATGAATAAAGGGTTTTTACTTATTTATTAGATGAGCATTGTTTATTGGATGAGTGGTCTTTTTAGCGTGGCTTTTATGATAACTGCATAAATAACAAAAGGTTGTGATTATTTAAAAATGATGATTTTATTATTTTATCTCAGTTAATGTTGTCTGAATATTTCATGTGTTACACATTTGATAAATATCGGTGCCATTTTTATATTCTTACCAAAATTGATCTATCGCAAACTCATTCTATTTCCTGATGAATTGTTTGGAATGATAAAAAAATGTTATTCATTTGCGGGTGGGGATAAAACAGACAAATTGTGCTGAATTTAGTGTCGGGAAACAAAATGCTCTTATCCCGACCCTCTCCTGGTGAAAGGAGAGGGGGGATCAACGACAAGTACTAGCGTTTCTTACCGAGTGCCGCTGCCAGTGCATCACTCATCGCGCTGTTACCTGCGCTGCTGGCGTTATCACGCCCGCGAGGTTTTTGCTGCGGGGCAGGGCGACGCTCGTTTTGCTCACGTGGCGCACTGCTACGGCGGTTGGATTCGCCAGGTTGCTCATCAAGACGCATGGTCAACGCGATACGTTTGCGAGACATATCCACTTCCATCACTTTCACTTTGACGATGTCACCCGCTTTCACCACTTTGTGCGGATCATCGATGAATTTGTCGGACAGTGACGAGATATGCACTAAACCATCCTGATGAACGCCGATATCCACAAACGCACCGAAGTTGGTTACGTTGGTGACCGCGCCTTCCAGAACCATACCGGGTTGCAGGTCCTTCATGGTTTCAACGCCGTCAGCAAACTTCGCTGTTTTAAATTCAGGGCGCGGGTCGCGGCCTGGTTTCTCCAGCTCTTTGATGATGTCGGTCACGGTCGGGACACCGAAGCGCTCGTCGGTAAATTCGCGGGCGCTCAGGCCGCGCAATGCTTCACCGTTGCCCATCAAATCCTGTAGCGCTTGTTCGGTTGCAGCCAAAATGCGCTCCACAACAGGGTATGCTTCCGGGTGAACGGTAGAGGCATCCAGCGGGTTATCGCCGTGGTTAATGCGCAGGAAGCCCGCGCACTGCTCAAAGGCTTTCGGCCCCAGACGGCTAACTTTCAGCAACTGCTGGCGGTTCTGGAAACGGCCATTTTCATCACGCCAGTTGACGATATTCTGCGCCATCATGCGTGTTAAACCTGCCACGCGAGTCAACAACGGCACTGACGCTGTATTGAGATCGACGCCAACGGCGTTTACGCAGTCTTCTACTACTGCATCGAGTTTTTTCGCCAGCTGCGACTGGCTAACGTCGTGCTGATACTGGCCAACACCGATGGATTTCGGATCGATTTTCACCAGTTCTGCCAGAGGATCTTGCAGGCGGCGGGCAATTGAAACAGCACCACGAATCGATACGTCTAAGTCAGGAAATTCCAGTGCTGCCAGTTCGGACGCTGAATACACAGAGGCGCCCGCTTCGCTGACAATCACTTTTTGCGCGGTGACTTTAGGGAATTGTTCCTGCACATCCAGGAAGAAGCGCTCGGTTTCACGCGATGCAGTCCCGTTGCCGATAGCAACCAGCTCAACATTGTGTTTTTCACACAGCGCTGCCACGGCAACAGCGGCCTTGGCGGCTTGCCCGGTGTGCGGATAAATGGTGTCGGTGGCGACCACTTTGCCGGTTGCATCAATAACTGCGACTTTTACACCGGTACGCAGGCCTGGATCGAGGCCCATAGTGGCCCGCAGGCCCGCAGGTGCTGCCATCAACAAGTCATGCAGGTTACGGGCGAAAACGTTGATTGCTTCGTCTTCTGCTCGCTCACGAACGGTGCCCATCAGCTCGGTTTCAAGGTGCATCAGCACTTTGATACGCCATGTCCAGCTCACGACAGCACGACGCCAGGCATCGGCAGGCGCGTTGTTCAGACGTAAACCGAGATGCTCGATAATTAACTGCTCGCAGTAGCTTTCACGCGGGGGTTCTTCATGTTGCGGGTCAGCATTGAGTGCGAGCTGTAAAATGCCTTCGTTGCGGCCGCGGAACATGGCGAGCGCACGGTGAGAAGGGGCGGTAGCAATCGGTTCGTGATGATCGAAATAGTCACGGAATTTTGCACCTTCCTCTTCTTTGCCGCTCACCACGTTGGCGACCAGATGTGCATTTTTCCACAGATAGTTACGCACTTTTGCCAGCAGCGCGGCATCTTCTGCAAAACGCTCCATCAGAATGTAGCGTGCGCCATCCAGTGCGGCTTTGGTATCGGCAACGCCTTTGTCGGCATCAACGTATTGAGCCGCGGCTTCTTCAGGTGTGTGGGAAGGATCGTTCCACAGCAGTTCTGCCAGCGGTTCCAGCCCTGCTTCAATCGCAATCTGCCCGCGTGTACGGCGCTTTTGTTTATACGGCAAATAGAGGTCTTCAAGCTCGGTTTTGCTCAACGTGCCATTGATGGCCGCGGCGAGTTCGTCACTCAATTTGCCTTGTTCGGTAATCGATTTAAGTATCGTCTGGCGACGATCTTCTAATTCGCGCAGATAGCTAAGACGGGTCTCTAACTGACGCAGTTGCGTGTCATCCAGACCGCCGGTGACTTCCTTACGATAGCGTGCAATAAACGGCACGGTATTCCCTTCATCCAGCAGGCGAACGGCGGCATCAACCTGTTCATTTCTGGCCTTTAGCTCGCTGGCAATAATGCGGCAGAGTGAATCATTCATCATGGCTTTTTCATCTGTGTGAGTCGAAATTTCAGGGGATAGTTATACGGATTGGAGGGCGAAAATGCCAGCCACAGCGCCCGAGAGGTGATGAATCGGACAGTTCTGTTGCTGGCTGTGCGGGCTATTTCACATACTCGATTTCATTGATGTACCACTGCGCTTCGCCCGCAGGCGTTTGGACAATGGCGAGGTCGCCCACTTCTTTTTTTAGCAGGGCGCGAGCCATCGGTGAGTCGATAGAGATGTAATCTCTGCGCCCAAAAATTTCGTCATAGCCGACGATACGAAAACGCAGCTGGCTTCCTGCATCGTTTTCTATTTCGACCCACGCGCCAAAGAACACTTTGCCTTCTTGCTGCGGCGAATAGTCGACGATTTTTAACTGTTCCAGGCATTTCGTGAGATAACGCACTCTACGGTCTATTTCTCGCAGCCGTTTTTTGTTGTACTGGTAGTCGGCATTTTCACTGCGATCGCCAAGGCTTGCCGCCCAGGTGACCTTTTTTGTCACCTCTGGACGCTCTTCGCGCCACAAGGTGTCCTTTTCTTGTTTGAGCTTTTCATAGCCTTCGCGGGTAATTAATGGCGTTTTCATCTTCAAGCCTTGCAAAGTGTCTGGCGATAGAGGGATTTAAACCGAAATATCAGGGTGATGGCAATCCCGTAGATTTGCGAACCAGGTCATTCTTTTGGTTAAAAAGTACTGATAACCATCTGTTTAATATGCTTTGTAACAATTTCGACTAGAATATATACCAGAATTGACTGGTCGTAACGTCGCAGTTTTTTAAGAATACGCACTCACTGTTCGAGCCTTTGGGAGTATAAGAATGCAAGAGAATTATAAGATTCTGGTCGTGGATGACGACATGCGCCTGCGTGCGCTGTTAGAGCGTTATCTCACCGAACAAGGCTTCCAGGTCCGTAGCGTTGCAAACGCTGAACAGATGGATCGCCTGCTAACCCGTGAGTCCTTCCACCTGATGGTGCTTGATCTGATGCTTCCTGGCGAAGATGGCTTGTCTATTTGCCGCCGTCTGCGCAGCCAAAGCAACCCAATGCCAATCATTATGGTTACCGCGAAAGGTGAAGAAGTTGACCGTATCGTGGGGCTGGAAATTGGTGCTGATGACTACATTCCAAAACCGTTTAACCCGCGTGAACTGCTGGCACGTATCCGTGCTGTTCTGCGCCGTCAGGCCAACGAACTGCCAGGTGCACCTTCTCAGGAAGAAGCGGTTATTGCGTTTGGTAAGTTTAAACTGAACCTCGGTACCCGCGAGATGTTCCGTGAAGATGAGCCTATGCCACTAACCAGCGGCGAGTTTGCCGTGTTGAAAGCACTGGTGAGCCACCCGCGTGAGCCGTTGTCTCGCGATAAGCTGATGAACCTGGCGCGTGGCCGTGAATACAGTGCGATGGAACGCTCTATCGACGTGCAGATTTCTCGTCTGCGCCGCATGGTCGAAGAAGATCCTGCGCATCCACGCTATATCCAGACCGTATGGGGCCTGGGCTACGTATTCGTGCCGGACGGTTCCAAGGCATGAGGCGAGTCCGCTTCTCCCCCAGAAGCTCGTTTGCCCGCACGCTGTTATTGATTGTCACCTTGCTGTTCGTCAGCCTGGTGACGACCTACCTTGTGGTGTTGAACTTCGCCATTCTGCCGAGTTTGCAACAGTTTAATAAGGTACTGGCTTACGAAGTCCGTATGCTGATGACCGATAAACTGCAACTCGAAGATGGTACGCAACTGGTGGTTCCGCCTGCGTTTCGGCGTGAAATCTATCGTGAATTGGGTATCTCTCTATATTCCAATGAAGCGGCGGAGGACGCGGGCTTGCGCTGGGCGCAGCATTACGAATTTCTGAGTCATCAAATGGCGCAGCAATTGGGTGGCCCAACGGAAGTCCGCGTTGAGGTTAACAAAAGCTCGCCCGTTGTCTGGCTGAAGACGTGGTTGTCGCCAAATATCTGGGTTCGTGTCCCTCTTACTGAAATTCATCAGGGCGATTTCTCGCCGCTGTTCCGTTATACGCTGGCAATAATGCTGTTGGCGATTGGCGGTGCATGGCTGTTTATTCGTATTCAGAACCGACCCTTGGTTGATCTCGAGCATGCCGCTTTGCAGGTGGGTAAAGGCATTATTCCGCCGCCGCTGCGTGAATATGGTGCGTCCGAGGTGCGTTCTGTGACCCGTGCCTTTAACCATATGGCCGCCGGTGTGAAGCAACTAGCCGATGACCGCACGCTGCTAATGGCGGGCGTCAGTCACGATTTGCGTACGCCGCTCACGCGTATTCGCCTGGCAACAGAAATGATGGGCGAAGAAGATGGCTATCTTGCTGAGTCGATTAACAAAGATATCGAAGAGTGTAATGCGATAATCGAGCAGTTCATTGATTACCTGCGCACAGGGCAAGAGATGCCGCTGGAAACCGCCGATCTCAATAGCGTATTGGGTGAAGTGGTGGCTGCGGAAAGCGGTTATGAGCGTGAAATTGACACTGACCTGCAAGCCGGTGAGCTGTTGGTCAATATCCATCCGCTGTCGATCAAGCGTGCTGTTGCCAATATGGTGGTGAATGCTGCCCGTTACGGCAATGGCTGGATCAAAGTCAGCAGCGGCGGCGAAGTCAATCGCGCCTGGTTCCAGGTGGAAGATGACGGCCCAGGGATTAAACCCGAGCAGCTTAAACATCTGTTCCAGCCATTTGTACGTGGCGATAGCGCGCGTAGCACCAGCGGCACCGGTTTAGGCCTGGCGATTGTGCAGCGTATTATCGACAACCATAACGGCCTGCTGGATATCGGTGAAAGCGAGCGGGGCGGTTTGCGGATACGGGCGTATTTGCCGGTTCCTGTGAATCGGACGGTTCAGACCGTAGTTAAAGAGTAACAGGTGAAAAGTGCTTTTATGTTTTGCATAAGAGCACTGTTTTCCCACGGTAAAATTTATAGGCCACATCCATATTTTTTTATTTTTATGGCGCAGGTGTAGGAAGGTTAACGATAACCATACATAAAGCCTGACCAAGTTTGGAATCATTAACTATGCTACTCGTTAAAATTGATGATTTTATAATACCACTTTTTTTATCAAGCGATGATAAGGCATAAAAGTTAATGGACCCATTAACAGACTCATAAAACAGCACTGCATCAAAGCCACTGACATTATCATCTTTATATTTTATAAGTAAATTCCTCAATTTAGTGACTGATGTTCCATTATTTAATGATTCAGTTAATAGATGTTCATTGATGCTTTGTGGTTTAGTATTAAGATAAAATACGTCAACACTAGTTTTCATCTTTGATTTATACTTCCCAATATTAATTTCACACTCAGGAGATAGTTCGTTGTCAACGCCATAATATTTTTTAAAGTAATGGTCAATATTTTCTTTAAATTCAAGGCCGGAAGACATTGGTACTACTAATAAGTAAAGGCCACCAGGAGAACCAGAAAAAGATGACAATGAATAAAAAGAACAAAAAAACAACGAAAGAGATATAATAATACGCCTCATAGTCCGCCACCCTCATTATTACTTGATTGAAGACCTATCCCAAAAACGGTTGCATTTTCAGAGTCTACATCAACAACCATCAGATCATGATTATTAGCAACATAACCCACAGGAAGATAAAATTTATAAAATTTTTGATGCTTCCCCTCTAATTTAGCAGTTATCCCTGTTAGGGAATATTCTGATAATTTTATCGTTCCTCCACAAAAACGACTTCCACCTTGGTTGCCGCCTAACGCAGCTATTGCTCCAGATGATGTTTTCCCATACACAAAAGTTATATGACCAGTTTTAGTATCTTTATTTGTTGAGTCAGAGTAATTTTTCAATACCATAATAGCCCCGTAAACCGGTTCACTTATCTCATAAAACTTACCGCTTTCATTAACAGGAAATTGGGATGATCGTGTATTGGCTAGTGCATGATGGTAATCAGCACCATTCAGACAATAGGTTACAAATGAAGCACACCAAGCAGTACCATGTAATGTTCCAGAACTCCCAGATAGAATATGATAATTATCTCCTATATTCGCTTCCCCCGTTCCATGCCATTGTTTAGCTTCTCTTATCGCTATTACCATCCACGGTGCCTGTTCTATACTATTTCCAACATTAGCCTGAGGATAGCCATTATCTGAAGTCCCAGTCAAAACTTGTTGTTGGTTTCCCTGTGGTTGCACAACTTGAGGTTTGCTTACTCCACCAGGAACTTTTAGTTTCAGCCCTACAGAAATAACGTTTATGTTTGTAATACCATTTAGATCAGCAAGCCTTTTTACTGTGGTATGAAGTTCGCGAGCGATTTTACTGAGGTTATCACCTTTCTTTACTATATAATCTTCAGTTGTTTTTTCACCTTTTTTATGTTCACCTGTGTTCGCGGTAAAGGTTTGACCACTTTTTAAAAGTAATATATTTTGGCTCGTAGTGCCGACAGATGTTGAATAAATATTTTCATCTTTCCCTTCAACATTTAACACTAGAATGTCTATTTTATTGCGACCAGGCAGATGAGCTATAACAGGTATTTCACCATACTTATTTGTATTCCAATCATAAGTACATTGGTCGATAACTACTTTTACCTTCTCATTTTCTAGCGGTTTGTTTCCATCAGAAATAGTGATATTTGTTGTTGGTATGGTTTTTTCTTTTTGAGTGTCTTTTTTGTTATAATATCCTTCCATTTTTTTTATCGCTTCCATAACTCTCTCTAGAGTAGAATCTTCCATGTCCTCTATACGATCGTTCCCATTAACATTTGCTTCATGGATAATAAAATAAGTATATTTTTCCGGATCATTTTTATCTGTTTCTGGAGAGTATACTTCTGCTATTTCGTTAACGGTGAATCTTTTATAAGTAACTTTAAGCAATAGTTTTAATGCTCTCCAACCTGTTTCATAATCAGGGAAAATCATAAACTTTCCACTTTTTGTCTTGCCAATACCTATCTTTAGTACATCACAAATAGATGTGTTTGATGGTCTAATATTTCCCGGATTATAAAATCTCCAGCATGGGTTTCCTCCTGTTCGTAGATATCTTGTCCCATCTTCCGCGATAAATTCAGTAGTGAGTGATCCCATGTCATGTGTTGCGTTAATATATTTCATATAACCAATGTCCTTTTATGTTAATTACTTTTTAGAGGTCTTTTCAATGCTTTCTGCCAATAGTAAGACAGCAGTAAAATTATATGTTGTTGCAGCCAAGGTTAATGTCCCTGTCGCTGTAACATGTTTGTTCTCTAATGAACCAGTGTTTTTACTGGAATGAGGTGGAAATATTGTCACATCCTTATTCCATGACTGAAATTCCTTGTCTATATCAACAACACAATCCATCGGATTATCCAGTTGCAAAACCCACCGGTTAAGGGGGACGGGAGTATCATCAGAACTCTGATAGGTTTTTGTTACAAGTACGCCGGAAAGAGTGACGGTATCTCCATTTTGCAAGCACGCAGCATGAGAAAGGCAGGTGAATACAAAGCAAAAAGCCAATAATAATGAACGCATATTCATTTCCTTAAGTTATCAATTATGTGCAATGAATTATTCATCCCCTTCAACCTTACCCACAATTTTTGCTATCAATGATGGGGGCAGAAAACCTTCATTATCTGTATCTAATTTATCAATATAAGGATCTTCATAAGTTATATCTTCTTCAGAAATATCTTCAAAAATATTATCCTGAGAGATTTCCGTTATGTTAATAATTATTGCTTTCCACCCGACATTGCCCAGAGTCAAACTGAATTCATCTGGCTCATCCAATTTAATTCTTGGAGTACGGCCATCTTCACCAATTATCCCCTGTGCAACTATATTTCCTGTGCGGTTACGTATGGCATATGGTTTATTGATGGAATCTTCACTTAGCGCAAACCTCAAGCTTTGCATTTCAGACTCTGAGTCAGTTGAGCTCGTTATATCTTCATCCCCACCACTGGAATTTCCTTCACCACTGTTTCTATCCACATCCTGTGGCGGCTCAGACGATCCGTCATCACCTTCATCCGCCAGCATATTCAGCATCGCCGGTTGCAGTGTCTGCACCGGCGTGCCCGGACTCCCGCCACCGTTGAGATTGATTCTGGCACCCATAATGTCGATGCCCGCGGGGTGAATGACGATAAACGAGCTGCCAACCTGCAGGCTGATTTGACTGCTGCTTTTCAGCACAATATCGCCCTGAACATCGATACCCAGCGAACCGGCAATCTTCTGTGCCAGGTCGTCTTTCACTTCCAGGCTGTACTTGCCTTTCACCAGGCTGATGTGGTCTTGTGTGGTGGTGTGCTCCTGCTTCCCCTTCACGGTGACCTTTCTGTCCCTGGTCACGTAAAGTGCTTCGTCGTTGCCGACATTCGCTGTCCTGTCGTTGACCACTTTCAGCATCTGGTCATTGCAGACTTTTATCTTCTGGTCATGTGCGACGGTGATTGTTCTGTCATGCCCGCCCGTATTCTCTTTACCCACCGAAATTGTCTGCCCCAGCCCGACGGTAATATGCTGGTTATTGCCGACTGTTTCCGTATGGTTGACCTTCACATCCGTCATGCGGTCATTCAGCACCACGGTTTGCATGTCCTTCTGGGCATGCATCGACAGCAGCTCCTGACCCGTCAAATCCTCAAACATCAGTTCGTTGTAGCCTTCACCTTTATAAGTTCGGGAGCGGATAGCCATCTGCGTTTTGGTACCCGGCAGGTCGCCCGGTGAGCGGTTGCTGGCGTGGTAGGTGCGTCCGGTGATAATCGGCTGGTCCGGGTCGCCGTTAAGAAAATCGACAATCACTTCCTGGCCGACGCGCGGAATGGCGATGTTGCCGAACCCGGTACCCGCCCACGCCTGCGACACGCGTATCCAGCACGAACTTTTTGCATCCGCCTGGTTGTAGCGGTCCCAGGCAAATTTCACCCGTACACGCCCGTGTTCGTCGCAGAAGATTTCTTCCCCTGGTGGGCCGGTTACTATTGCGCTTTGTGGGCCATCGACCAGTGGTTTGGGGTGCGGCTGGGGCCGCCAGGTCTGAATCGCGGGAATAACATGAAAATTATTCGTCAGCGTGGTGCCCTGGCCTTCGCTGCCGATGAGCGCCTGCGGCTGATTGCCTCTCAGGGTGCTCGACACCACCTGCCACAAATCATTTAAATCTTCGCGCGGGTGGTCAGTCAGGCTGAAACAGCGGCCGGGCTGGATTTGTGGCGAGTTGCTGCTGCCGGTGGCGTAGTCCACATTGTTGCGCCAGCCTTCTACCTGATATTTTGCAAAATCAGCACCGCGCTGCGCATCCTTGAAGCGCCCCGGATAGTCGAAAATCTCATACCCCATCCGCTGGTTGGGCAGCTCTGAGGGCAGGTAATTGAACTGACCCGGCCAGAGCGGGGCTTTGAAGGTGTAATCCTGGGTGGTGACCTGTGCGGGGCGGACCTGCGCGCTGCGACAAAAGCTGTTGACGCAATACTGGCTGGATTCATTCGCGCCGTTGGGGTTATACGGCAACGGGTCGAGCTTTTGCAGTACGCTGCTGTCGTCGGCAAAGGTCAGCTTCTGGTCGTTCTTTTTCAGGTACTCATCTTCGTAAAAGAAGACACCCTCTTCGGCGGCCAGACGAGCGATAAAATCGAAGTCGGTTTCCTGATACTGCACGCAAAACTCACGTTCCGGATGCGGACGGCGATACAGCGCATCGTGAGAGTGAATACGCATTTCCTTGAGCAGTTTTTCAAAGATGAAGCGGATATCGTAATTCTGGAAACTGCGGCAGTTCTGGCGCTGAGCGCTGCGCCAGAACTCCGGGTGCATCGTCATATGGTAAATAGTCTGGTGCTTTCCAGTGTTACCCTGCTCGCAAAAGGTCACGATGCCGCACACCCGGCGTTTGATTTCGTCGCCTTCGTGAATCGTCAGCGTGCCTGCGAGATCGAGGATGTTTTTAAACTCAAGGGCCGGATTGCTGCTGGCGAGGGTAAGGTCGAGACGATATAAGGAGGAGTATGACTGGAAGAGCTGAAAATCCACGACGGCGAAAGCGTCATCCGGGTTTCGTCCGGCAGTAAAAGTGAAGCGGGTGCCGTCAGTGGCCATTGTGTTTTCCCTTCCTGTTCCTAGATGTATTGATCAGGGAGTGATGTTCTCCATGAATCATAAATAAAATAAATACATTAATAATCAATAAGATAATTGATTATGGTAGAAGGGGTGTTAATGGTTTTCTGTGATGTAAATCACAAATGAAAATTGCTAAAAATGTGCAAACGGACTTAATGAATATGGCTTGCTGTCACAATGCGCAAAAAAATCCCCGACAAAAGTGCCGGGGATTTTGGACTCTAAGAATTTAACTATTTGAGATGAAAAGAATTAGATCTTCGGCCCTGCACTCACCAGTGCAGCACCCGCTGGGGTGTCGGTGTACTTCTCGAAGTTCTGGATAAACAACTTAGCCAGTTGCTCCGATTTTTCCTGCCACTGTTCCTGGGAAGCGTAGGTTTTACGCGGATCAAGAATATCGCCATCAACGCCCGCCAATGCGGTTGGAACCGCAAGACCAAAGATTGGCAGCGTGAAGGTTTCGGTTTCGTCCAGCGAGCCATCCAGAATAGCGTCGATAATCGCGCGCGTGTCTTTGATGGAGATTCGCTTGCCTGTGCCGTTCCAGCCAGTGTTAACCAGATAAGCCTGAGCACCTGCAGCCTGCATGCGTTTTACCAGCACTTCGGCATACTGCGTTGGGTGCAGGGACAAGAATGCCGCACCGAAACAGGCTGAGAATGTTGGCGTCGGTTCGGTTACGCCACGCTCAGTACCAGCCAGTTTGGCGGTAAAGCCAGACAGGAAGTGGTATTGCGTTTGATTTGCCGTCAGGCGTGAAACCGGAGGCAGCACGCCAAAGGCATCAGCAGTCAGGAAGATAACTTTTTTGGCATGGCCTGCTTTCGAAACCGGCTTAACGATATTGTCGATATGGTAGATCGGGTAAGAAACACGGGTGTTTTCGGTTTTAGAACCATCATCAAAATCGATTGAACCGTCGTCGCGTACCGTTACGTTTTCCAGCAGCGCATCACGGCGGATTGCATTGTAGATTTCTGGCTCTGCTTCTTTAGATAAGCGAATGGTTTTCGCGTAGCAGCCGCCTTCGAAGTTGAACACTCCGTCATCGTCCCATCCGTGCTCGTCATCGCCAATCAGGCGGCGTTTCGGATCGGTAGAAAGCGTGGTTTTTCCTGTGCCAGACAGACCAAAGAACACCGCTACATCGTCTTTTTCGCCGACGTTAGCCGAACAGTGCATGGACGCAATGCCTTTCAACGGCAGCAGGTAGTTCATGATAGAGAACATCCCTTTCTTCATTTCACCGCCGTACCAGGTGCCGCCTATTAACTGCACGCGCTCGGTCAGGTTGAAAGCGATGAAGTTTTCAGAGTTCAGTCCCTGCTCTTTCCATTGTGGGTTGGTGCACTTAGCGCCATTCATCACCACAAAGTCAGCTTCAAACGTTTCTAACTCTTCGTCAGTCGGACGAATGAACATGTTTTTAACGAAATGAGCCTGCCAGGCCACTTCGGTAATAAAACGCACGGAGAGACGGGTGTCTGCATTTGCACCGCAGAAAGCATCAATAATGAAGAGACGTTTGCCAGAGAGTTGGTGGGTGACCAGACCTTTCAGATGTTGCCAGGTTTCTTCGCTAAGCGGTTTATTGTCGTTTTTACCTTTACCGTTATCTGCCCACCAGAGGGTATCGCGCGTGGTGTCGTCACGAACAATGTATTTATCTTTTGGGGAACGGCCGGTAAAGATGCCGGTATCAACAGCTATTGCACCGAGATTTGTTTCTATGCCGCGCTCGAATCCTTCCAGGTCGGGGTTCAGTTCTTCGTGATAGAGGGTGTCGTAATCGGGGTTATAAATCACTTCACTTGCATCATGAATTCCATAAGCCTTGAGATCTTGCGGGGTTATGCCTTTAACTCGCATTTCACTGCTCCTTAGCCAATTTGTACTGCCTGAGATTGTAGGGTTGTTTATGGGTTGTTAACCGCGACACCTATCATAGATTTGAGCATCCACTCGAATCTATATAGCGGAAAACGCTGTGAAGCGAGTCACAACGGGGTGAGAGTATGGCAGGAAATGCCAATGCGACAGGGAAAATATTCTGAATATGTTAAAAAGTAGTGCGATTAACGGACGAGTGTGATTGAGAGCGCGTTTATATGAAACGAAGAATTACCCTTCCATTTCAGGAAGGGCAAAAGTATATCAATGAACTTGTGGATCGGCCGGGGAGGCGTTGTTGCGGATTTCTGCAATGTCCATGGCGTTGAACACGTAGTGGTTACCGCAGTAATCACAGTTCATGTCGATTTCGCCTTCTTCGGCAATGATGCTGTTCACTTCTTCATCTGGCAGCGTTTTCAGTGCGTCAGCACAGCGCTCACGCGAACAAGTACACTTAAATTCAACCGCTTGCGGATCGTAAAGTGTAACTTCTTCTTCGTGGTACAAGCGCCACAGCACGTCGTTGGCTGGCAAGGTCAACAGCTCTTCAGCTTTGATAGTTTCGGTGAGCGCCGCCAGGTGATTGAAATCATCGGCCTGAGCGTCTTGCGCTGGCAGAACTTGCAGTAACATGCCGCCCGCAGCGGGTTTACCTTCAACCTCGCCGGTACGGATAAACAGGCGTGTTGGTAACTGCTCTGAACGTAAGAAATAATCTTCCAGGCAGGCTGCCAGAGTATCGCCTTCAAGCCCAACAACACCCTGATAACGCTCGCCGACAGCCGGGGTGATGGTGATAACCAGGTAACCATTGCCAACCAGGGTTTTCAAATCGGCATCGGCCGGGATTTCACCTTTAAAACGCGCGACGCCGCGCATTTGCTGGTTGTTGTTACCGTTAATCACTGCAAGGCTCATTGGACCATCACCCTGCAATTGCACGGTAATATCGCCATCGAACTTGAGGGTTGCAGTCAGCAAACTGGTTGCGACCAGCAATTCGCCGAGAATGGTTTTCACGGGGGCAGGGTAGTCATGGTTTTCCATGATTTGCTGCCAGGTATCGGAAACCGTTACCAGTTCACCGCGTACGGCGAAGTTTTCAAACAAGTAACGATGCAGTTGGTCGTGTTGAGCCATAATTTTCTCTCATTCAGACGGCAGCTATTCGTTGCCACCGTGTTTAAATTTCATCAAATCGCGACGCTCTTTTTTATCAGGGCGGCGGTCGGGGTGGGGCATCGTCAGCGCATTCATTTTGCGCGCTAGCGCCACTTTTTCCCGCTTAGTAATACTTTCCGCTGTCTCTTCATAAAGCTGTACAGCATCGGTGGCCGGACGGCGTTGCTCGGTAATCGCCAGCACTTTGACGGTTTTTTCGTCATTGCCCTGGCGTAGCGTCAACATGGCATTCAGCTCAACGATTTTACTCGGCTTACTGCGTTGCCCGTTGTAATGCACCTTACCGCCTTCCACCATTTCCCGGGCAATGGCTCGCGTTTTATAAAAACGCGCGGCCCACAGCCATTTGTCGAGACGCACACCTTCAGACGATTTTTCTTTCATCACGACGCCTTAAACATCAACTTCGGGAGCAGTCGGCGATAGTCGTTCAATGCCGGATGGCGTTGATAGGATTTTTCAGCCTGTCCAGAATCTGGATTGCTGATACCCAGGCAATAGCGGATACCAAATTTCGCGGCGGAATCCAGAATGGGTTCGCTATCGTCAATAAATAGCGTCCTGGCGGGGTCCAGCCCGGTATGTTCGGCAACAGCTTGCCACAACCGCTGATCTTCTTTCGGATAACCAAATGTGTGGGTGGAAAGTAATAAATCAAGGTGCTGGGCTAAACCGGTATGTTCAAGTTTGACGGCCAGATTATGCGGATGGGCGTTCGTCAGTAAAATGCGCCGTTTGCCGCAGGCTTTGAGGGCATCGAGGAACGGAACGGTGTCTTCACGTAGTACCGCGTTTCGCCCTTGTTCTGTGGTCATCGCACAAATATCCAACCCCAGACGCTCGCTCCAGTAATCCAGACAGTACCAGTTTAGCGTATGTTGCACGGCGTGATATTCGCTGGAGATAAGCTGGCGTGCTTCATCAAGCGGAATATCTCTGAGCTGGCTGACGGTTTCTGGTATCAGTTTCTGCCAGAAATGGTTATCGAAGGCGAGATCCAGCAGCGTACCGTCCATATCCAGCAATACGGTATCAACATCCTGCCAGGCAATATCAATATGCATAGGTTCGGACCTGATTAAGAGAAACTGCGCGACAGGTTAGCACAACCTGTCGCGTGAAGTTTAGAACAGCGGGCGTACAGCGGAGATCGTTGTTAACGAAGGATTCATGCAGTTGTCATAGTACTGCTGGATTTGCGTCAGACGGCTGCGGTTGCGGCGGTAACGGCGAATGGCCAGTACGCCATTGATCAACAGACAGGCAATCATACTGATGAGCAACAATGTGGTACTGATGTACCGCCACAAGCTGCTGCTATCCGGTATTTTATGCAGGGTGATGTGCTGTGTGCCGTTCGCGTCCTGATAAATGCCGGTAATAATGCCTTCTGCACTAAACTGTGTTTTGAGTAGCATATCGGCCAGACGCAAGAATTCGCTCCATTGATCCTGTGCTGGAATGTCATACAACGGAACCGGCGGCAATGGCTGGTCTACCAGGTCGCTGCCTTCATCGTTAATAATGACATAACCGCCAGGGGCAGGGCTGTTAAGAGCCTGCGCTGCACGGGCTGTTTCACGGATAAAGAACGGTGCCGTGGACGTGGTGACCAGATTATCAAGTGACTCGGCACTGACCGGGCGCAGCAAAACATTCACGCCAGTGAGTTTGCCGGAATCAGCCTTCCTGGTCAGAGTATCCCAATCTTTGGTATTGCCCAGGTTTACCAGCGCATTTTTCAAACGTACACATTCATCTTCTGCGGTACACAGCGCCTGGGTTTTCAGAACAATACCGGCGAAATCATCCAGCAACACCATGCCTGATTTCTGAATCGCGCTGCGCAGCTGTGGGTTTACTTTTGAGTCGTCACTGGTCTGCGGATGGATTTGCCCACTGACAGCCTGCGTCAGCGCCATGGCTTTATCCATGATTTCGGATTCCGGTAGCGGTAGTGCTGGCGCGGTATTCCAGATGATTTGCGAACAGTCGAACGGGGTAAACGGGTAACTTTGTCGTGTGGTATAGCTGCCCGGCGTGTGGATATTGCACATGCCAGTACCGTTCACTTTCAACGTATCACCAACGCGGAGCGCCGTTTTATCAAGGTCTGCGACGGCAGTCGCTTCAATAGTTTGTGCGCCTTTCAGCCAGGACAGGCTCAGTTTTAAAGGCATCTCCAGCGGCACCCAGATCGTCAGCATTATCAGGATAATCAGGCTGCCTGAGGCAATGACCAAATTGCGTACCCAATGCTGGATCGGGAAGTTGCGCACTTCGTCATGCAGAGAGAGGAAGCGCCCCTGGCGGAGCACATTCCTGTCGAGATAAATATCGATATCTGTTTTCTGCCCAAGATCCTGAGCAACATACGGTTGCCAGTGAGCAGGGTAGATCAGGTCAATGATCCCTAAAGAGATATTGTTAATCTGATCCTGATTAGACTCACCAAATAGCCCCCAACGTTTGGGCGTGCCGCGCAGACAGTGGACTTCACGCAGTGCATTTTTTGCTGGCGGAGCGAATAAACCCCACAGGCTGGCTGGCAGCAGCATAAAAGCACCGCCAATTAACCACGGTAAAACAACCGGCGGGGTAACCAGGCACAAGAACAGCATCATGAAAGCTACGCAAATCAGAAGGGCTTCACGCAGTCCGTCTGGACGGCTCAGCGCATACTCCTCGGGCGTTTCCTGACGGATATTCAGCAGTTCTATCTGTTCGTTTTCTTCGCCACGAATAGACGCCTGGCTGTGAGGGACTTGCTCAAGAGCGAAACCACGGTTTTCGCTGCTGTAGTCGATAAGCGTATGCCCGTTCAGGGAGATAACCAACGGCATGGTTTCAGTACGAATCAACTCAACGTAGTTATCGTTGGTAATGTACTGTTCCCAAAATGGCGGAAGATGAACCTCTACTGAATCAAGGTAATAGCGCCATTTATTGGGATCGTCAGTCGATAAGCCATAACGGGTGATGGAGCGGGTAAGAGAAAGTGCGGTATTACTCAGCGCATTCAATACCAGTTTTGCCGGTGCCGCGCTCGCACCAGAAGGCCCCACGGTGTCCTGCGAGCGGGATAGTGATTCGATATAGTTTTCAACTGCGGCGCGCTCATCAGTGGTCAACTTACGGGAAGTTGCGCCACTGAACGATTGTGTTTGTGAGACACGAGCGCGTAATCGCAGGCTGCGCCAGATGAGCCACCCCGCAATTAAGATGCAGGCCAGCATAGCAGCTAAAAGAAGTAATAAGGTGCTCATGCCATCCCCATCAAACACTCGTTTTCTTATTAAAACGCAGCAAATTTCACCCCTTACAGCATGCGGGTGTAAAAATCGTTATCGGCAGGTATGGTCTCAATCTTGAGACATTTTATCTGTATAGCCTGCTGTAACATAATGTTAGCAAAGCGACTTTACGAGAAATATCAGCAAATTCCTATTTCATTTGCCGCCTGTTGACATGTAACAGAGACTTTGAAAAATCACTTAAAGTTGCAAAAATGTAAATAATAACCAATGTCCGTTGCGTGAGATATGTGGCATAACGCACAATGGAGCACCTGTATTTACTGTTAGCCCAGCCGCGATGAGTAAACCATTACAAAAACCGACCATTTTGCATGTTGAAACCGTGGCTCGTTCACGGCTGTTTAACGTTGAAACGGTTGATCTGGAGTTCAGCAACGGTGTACGCCGTGTTTATGAGCGTATGCGTCCGTCTGCGCGCGAAGCTGTAATGATAGTGCCTATCGTTGATGACCATTTGATTTTGATTCGGGAATACGCGGTTGGCACGGAATCTTATGAGCTTGGTTTCTCAAAAGGGTTAATTGACCCGGGCGAGACTGTCTTTGAAGCGGCGAATCGTGAACTGAAAGAAGAAGTGGGATTCGGGGCTAATCAACTGACATTCTTGAAAAAGCTGACGATGGCACCGTCCTACTTTTCCAGCAAAATGAACATTGTGATTGCTGAAGACCTCTATCCTGAATCCCTGGAAGGCGACGAACCGGAAGAATTGCCACAAGTACGTTGGCCGCTGGCATCGCTGCTTGATCTCCTCAACGAGGAAGATTTCAACGAAGCGCGAAATGTGAGTGCTCTTTTCCTGGTGCGTGAATGGCTGAAAGAGCAGGGGCGTTTGTAAATCCTTTCTAAAACAGCCCACTCCAAAGTGAAGCGGGCTGTATCAACGTTTTAGAACAACTCGTGGCTTTCGCCATTATCAATTATTGTCGTACCCACTTCATGCACGGCCTGCTGCGTCGGTTGGGTGCCTTCAATAAAGAACTCAGGACGGCTATTCCCGCCATTCGCTAACTGCCCGGTGCTACGGTCGATATTCACCGTAACGATGCCAGGCGGCGGCGTTAACGGTTCTTCCGGTACACCTTCCAGAGCAGCTTTCATAAAATCATCCCATGCCGGTTGAGCACTCTTCGCTCCGCCTTCGTAACCTGAGATCTGATCTTTGATGGCCCCTGATGCGGATGTACGGCCAAGATCGCGGCGATGATCGTCAAAACCAATCCAGACGGATGTCACCACACCTGGCCCATAACCTGAGAACCACGCATCTTTTGAGCTGTTAGTTGTACCAGTTTTGCCACCAATATCATTACGTTTCAGGTCGCGGCCTGCACGCCAGCCAGTACCCTGCCAACCTGGTTCACCGTAGATATTCGAGTTGAGCGCACTCTTAATCAGGAAGGCCAATGGCGTGTTGATGACATGCGGTGCGTATTCTGGTGGGCTGCTCTGCGCAACCAGTTCGTTGTTAGCTTGTTCAAGCTTCGGCATTGGCACGCTGGAGTTTTGCTGTTCCTGAGATTGTGCAACGTCTTCAACATCCTGATTTTCCAGCACGTTAGACTTCTGCGTTTCGCCGTAAATCACCGGGATATCACAATTCGGGCAGGCCACTTTCGGATTCGCTTCAAAGATAGTGCCACCCACTTCATTCTCGATTTTAGAGATGTAGTAAGGGTCGACTAAGAAGCCACCGTTAGCCATAACGGAGTAACCGCGAGCCACTTGCATTGGGGTGAACGATGCTGAACCTAACGCCAGCGATTCGGTATGCACAATATTTTGTGCAGGGAATCCAAAGCGTTGTAAATACTCAGCCGCGTAATCTACGCCCATCGCCCGCATCGCACGTACCATGACAACGTTTTTAGACTGCCCCAGACCCTGACGTAATCTGATTGGGCCAGAATATTCTGGCGGTGAGTTTTTTGGCCGCCAGTCTGAACCCGCACCCGCATCCCAACGGGAGATTGGCACATCGTTCAGTATGCTCGCTAATGTCAGCCCTTTATCCATCGCCGCCGTATACAGGAACGGTTTGATGTTGGAGCCAACCTGGCGTAATGCCTGAGTCGCACGGTTGAACTTACTCTGATTAAAGTCAAAACCGCCAACCAGTGCCACGACAGCGCCGTTATTCGGGTTGATGGAAACCAGTGCGGAGTTAACGTCCGGGACTTGTCCAAGCCACCAACTATCGTCCACTTTACGCACCCAGACTTGCTGGCCTGCCTGCACAACATCCGTCACTTTGCGTGGCGTTGGGCCTTGCGCGGTATCCGAACGATATGGACGCGCCCAGCGCATGCCATCCATGCTGATGAAAACAGTGCTGCCGTCAGACATCAATGCTGTGGCTTCGCTCTGTGACGCTTGAGTAATGACTGCCGGGAAAAGAGGGCCATAAGTCGGCAAATTCTTTAAAGAATCGACAATCTTAGTTTTGTCCCACGGCGTTTCGCCGACTTTCCACAGCACATTTGACGGGCCACGGTAACCATGGCGCATGTCGTAAGCCATCACGTTGTTGCGAACGGCTTGTTGCGCGGCTTGCTGCGTTTTACGAGTAATGGTGGTGTAAACCTTGTAACCATCTTCGTAGGCCTTCTCACCGTATTTTGCAACCATATCCTGGCGTACGAGTTCAGAGAGATAAGGCGCGGCAAACGCGATTTCAGGTGCGTGGTAATTCGCATCGATAGGCTGGCTACGCGCTTCGTCGTACTGTGCCTGGGTAATGTAGTTTTCGCTCAACATACGCGATAACACCACATTGCGACGGGAAGTGGCGCGATCCATTGAGTAAAGTGGATTAAACGTGGACGGCGCTTTTGGCAAACCGGCAATCACTGCCATTTCACTCAGCGTTAGCTGATCGACTGACTTACCAAAATAGACTTGTGCTGCGGCACCCACACCGTAAGCGCGGTAACCGAGATAAATCTTGTTGAGGTATAACTCGAGGATTTCGTCTTTGGTCAGTAACTGCTCAATGCGAATCGCCAGAAAAACTTCTTTAATCTTACGCGTCAAAGTGCGTTCAGGGCTCAGGAAGAAGTTACGTGCCAGCTGTTGCGTAATGGTACTTGCACCCTGGGATGCATGGCCTGAAAACAGCGCCACACTGGCTGCACGGAAAATCCCCACAGGGTCAACGCCATGGTGCTCATAGAAACGACTGTCCTCGGTCGCAATGAACGCTTTCACCATCACTGGGGGAATTTGTTCGAGTGTTACTGGAATACGGCGTTTCTCGCCGTATTGGGCGATTAACTCACCGTCAGCGCTATAAACCTGCATTGGGATCTGGAGTCGCACATCTTTAAGCGTGGCGACATCAGGCAACTGCGGCTCAATAAATTTGTAGAGCCCGAAGATCGAGCCTGCTCCCAGCAGAATGCAACACACTGCAAGGATGAATAAATACTTTACGAACTTCACCTTAAATTTCCCATTTCGTTTCCATTGGGCAGTTTATAAACAACCGCGCGGTAGTATAAAGGCAAGCCAGTGGCATTGGTACGGCATTTTCCTCACGCGGCGATAAGGAGATCGTAATCATGATGTTCGATACCTGGCAAATTGGCCTGGATATTCAATATGAAAGCATTCGTGCTGTGGCTGTTCAGCGCCAACGGCAAGGATGGCAACTGCGGCGCTGGTGGCAGCTGTCATTTCCTGAAGGCACCTTTCACGACGGTTTATTAATTAATGCTGAAGCATTCATAAAGACACTGGCGGACTGGCGAAAAGAGCTGCCTTTACGCCATCAGCTACGCGTCTCTTTTCCGACGCAGCGAACATTACAACGCCCAGTTCCGGTTCCCGATAAACGCTTGTCCGAACCCGCGGGTGAGGCTTATATCGCCTCAGCAACCGCCCGGCAGTTGCAAATGTCACCGGCTCAGTTGTGTTGGGATTATTTAGCGTCACAAGATGTTGCTGACTCGCATTTGATAGTAGCTGCACGTCAGATCGATGTCGCTGCGTTGCTCAAAAACCTGGCCACGGTCAGGCTTTATCCGGCAACACTGACCCCGGCTGCCAGTGTGTTACCAACGCTGATTACGCCGTGCCATCTGCAAGGATGCCAATATCTGGTGCATCACGAAAACAATCATTGGCTATGGGCTTCTACAGATGCGACACCGCGCTGGGGGTGGGCTGATACCAACACGACACCGACAATTTTCGATTTATGTCAGCAATTAGCAACTGAACCAGAATGTATTGCATTGAGCCACGCGCAGTCTGAGCCACTACTGGCCGGGGTTTTGCCTTTAGATGCCTGGCGCGCGCTTTCACGTTTGCAACCACCGTTACCGCGCCATGGCGGGATGTTTACGGTCGCGATAGGGCTGGCAATTGGCAGGATATCCCGATGATTCCCCTTATCAATCTACTGCCCTGGCGACAGAGGCAACGCCAACAGCGCATGCTGCGCTGGAGTGCTTTATTCGCACTGGTTTTGATACTGATACCGCTGCTGGTCGCCAGTAGTCGGGAGCTATCGGCATGGGAAGTTCGCCAGTTACAGGCGCAAAACAACTATCAGACAAGCATACATTCTGCGTTGCAGCGCCTCTATCAGCAGCGGCTGGTGTTGCAAGAGCAGAACAATAAATTGCTGCGTTTACAGGAAGTCAGGGAGGCGCAAAAACGGGCTATTCAGATTTGGGAAACGCGGTTGATACAACTTGCCCGTTTTTTACCTGCGGGAACGTGGCTGCCATCGTTATCACTGCAAAAAGAAAGTTTCGTCGTTAAGGGGCACGCTACTGCTCTGGAGGCAATGCAGAAGCTGGAAAAGGAGCTGGCTCAACTTGAAGGTGTTTCTACCGTTCGGGCGGGTGCGGTACAGCATGAGGCGCAGGGCGGATTTGGTTTTGCTTTTACCTTAACGCTGTCTGAGGTGGCAAATGCCCTGGTTAATTGAACGGTGGCTGAGTGGCCCAGCCTGGGTACGCGTCGTATCGCTTGTAATCATGACAATCTTACTAACGCTTGCAGCCTGGTATTGCCTGGTGCGTCCACAACATTCTCTGGTGCAGCAATTGATCGCAGGCAATCAGCAGGCAGACCAACAACAAGCTGAGCTGCGCCGTAAAATCAGGGAAGTTAAGCCGCTCGAAAAGCCGCTTTTACTAACAAACGCGCCCATATTTTCTGTATCGCAGCTCGTTGGGCAATCAAACGGGCAACTGTTGAAGTGGCAGCCAGATGAAAAACAGGGTGCGCTGGAGATGCTTGTTCCATGGGAAATGCTGCCGAGCTTATTTACCCGGCTTGCCGAGTTCCGCGTTGTATCAAGTCATAGCTTCGCCATTACGGCTCAAGGGGAATGGCTCAAGCTTGTGCTGACAATGGAGTTTGCTGATGAGCCGTAGCCTCTGGCCAGGATTATTAATGGTAGCGTCATCTGTGCAAGCAATGCCACCGAACCCGTTTCAGCCGCAGATTTCACCTTGCGAAAAACTGACTGAACAACTTGCTGGCTGGGCGTTACAAGGGGTCGTTAGCTCATCAACCGCGAGCACGGCTCTGATGCTAAGCCCACAAGGCACATGGCTGCGAATCAAAGCAGATAGCGAACTTTTTCCAGGTGCACATATTGAAAATGTGGGTGCGGGATTCGTGGCCGCAAAACTTGATCCAGCCTGCCAGCCCTCTTCTTACCGTTGGGAAATAAAAGGAACAACCTATGCCATGGATTCGGGTATTACTTCTGGCGCTCGCTCTGCCGTTCGCAAGCCAGGCAGATAAAGGCATTTCTTTGGTGCTGGACAACGCACCGGTAACTCAGGTTTTACAAGCATTGGCTGAAAATCAAAACGTTAACCTGATGATTGCGCCAGGTGTTGACGGCGTGCTGTCACTTAATTTGATTAACGTGCCGTGGAAACAGGCATTTCAACTAGTATTGAATACCGCAGAGCTTAGCCAGCAACGCGAAGGCAATGTGATACAAATTTTGCCAAAAGCCCGTCTGCAAGAGAAGCAAGCGTTAGCGATGGAGCGTCGTAAACAACAAGCGCTTGATCAGCCGCTGCTGTATCAGGTGTTCGCCCCTCATTATGCGGATGTTGAAGAGTTGTCCGCAGCACTAAAAGCGGGTGGAAGTAATCTATTGAGCACGCAGGGGAATATCACGACAGATAAACGCACCAACCGGCTGATTGTGCGGGACAACAAGGCGGTGCTGAAACAAATAGCTGATTGGGTCACGGAAATGGATTTGCCCATCGGGCAAGTTGAAATTGCTGCCCATATTGTCACCATCAATCAGGACAAACTTCGTGAGCTTGGCGTGAAGTGGTCTGCTGCGGAACAGACAGGTGAGAGTAAGCTCCATCAACCCACCGGGATTTCTGCCGATCTTTCTGTCGGCACTGCGACAACAAAAGTGGGTTTTAACATTGCTCGCATAGATGGGCGGCTGCTGGAGCTTGAGTTATCTGCTCTGGAACAACAGCAACAGTTGGAAATCATCGCCAGCCCGCGTTTGATGGCAGCGCATCAACAGCCAGCCAGCATCAAACAAGGTACAGAAATTCCGTATCAGGTTTCCAGCGGTGAGAGCGGGGCGACAGCAATAGAATTTAAAGAGGCCGTTCTGGGAATGGAAGTGACGCCGACGATTCAACCGCACGGCAACATCCGTTTAAAACTGCGCATCAGCCAAAATATGCCGGGGCGAAGTATTCAGCAGGCTGATGGTGAAGTTCTGGCGATAGATAAGCAAGAGATAGAAACCGTTGTCTCAGTGAAAGATGGTGAAACCCTTGCGTTGGGCGGGATTTTCCAGCAACACAACAAAGACAGCACCGACAGCGTTCCCCTTCTTGGTGCCATACCGCTGGTGGGCAGCCTGTTTCGCCATGATGCTAAAAACCATCAGCGCCGTGAATTAGTGGTGTTTATTACACCTCGACTTATCGCCGTTCCGTAGTATTTTCGTTCATCGTAGTGGAGTTTTTCTTTGAAACGATGCCCAGGTGTTTGACGGCAGAGAGGAATTAGCTTACAAGGTGTACCGTTTCGAGAGGCTGGTTGCTCAAGTCTTGTGACAGATAACCCTGATTTATGCATTTTCTTCCTCATGAGAACGCTGGGGAATATAATCGGTTGCCAAACCACCTTGAGTATTGAGATAATTTTCAGTCTGACTCTCGCACTATCGCATATGAGGTTTCAGTTCATGTCCCGCTGCACCTGGTTTTAACAGGGCGGGTTTATCATCAACGAATTGTCTTAGTAGTACCGAAAAAATGGCAGAGAAACGCAATATCTTTCTGGTTGGGCCTATGGGTGCCGGCAAAAGCACTATTGGGCGTCAGTTAGCTCAGCAACTCAATATGGAATTTTTCGATTCTGATCAAGAGATTGAGAAACGTACTGGAGCTGATGTGGGCTGGGTATTCGACGTTGAAGGCGAAGACGGCTTCCGCGATCGCGAAGAAAAAATCATCAACGAACTCACTGAAAAACAGGGCATCGTGCTGGCTACAGGCGGCGGTTCTGTGAAGTCTCGTGAGACCCGTAACCGTCTCTCCGCCCGTGGAGTCGTGGTGTATCTTGAAACCACGATCGAAAAACAGCTTGCTCGCACACAGCGTGATAAAAAACGCCCACTGCTGCAAGTTGAGACTCCGCCGCGTGAAGTTCTTGAAGCATTAGCTCAAGAGCGCAATCCTCTTTATGAAGAGATTGCTGATGTGACGATTCGCACAGACGACCAAAGCGCCAAAGTGGTTGCTAACCAGATTATTCATATGTTGGAAAGCAACTGATTCTGGCTTAATCGAAAAAAACGCCTGCGGGCTAAGCAACATCAAGGTGGTCTTCGCGTTATGGAGAGGTTAACAGTCACTCTCGGGGAACGTAGTTACCCTATCACCATTGCTGCTGGGTTATTTAGTGACTCGGCATCTTTTGGGCCGTTGAAAGCTGGCGACCAAACGATGCTGGTGACCAATGAAACCCTGGCGCCGCTCTACCTGGATAAGGTGCGTGGCGTGCTGGAGCAAGCGGGCGTTAAAGTCGATTCCGTCATCCTTCCGGATGGCGAACAATTCAAAAGCCTCGCAGTGTTAGACACTGTCTTTACCGCGTTGCTTGAAAAGCCACACGGTCGTGACACGACACTCATCGCTCTTGGTGGTGGTGTCGTTGGTGACCTGACTGGCTTTGCTGCGGCGAGTTATCAACGCGGCGTACGTTTTATTCAGGTTCCAACCACTTTGCTTTCGCAAGTGGACTCTTCTGTTGGCGGTAAAACAGCCGTTAACCATCCCCTCGGTAAAAATATGATTGGTGCGTTCTACCAGCCAGCTTCGGTTGTGGTGGATCTCGACTGTCTGAATACGTTACCTGCGCGGGAATTAGCGTCTGGCCTGGCAGAAGTGATTAAGTACGGCATTATCCTCGACGGTGAATTTTTTGACTGGCTTGAGGAAAACCTGGATGCACTGCTTGCGCTCGATGGCAAAGCTTTGGCCTGGTGTATTCGCCGTTGTTGTGAGCTGAAAGCAGAAGTTGTTGCTGCTGACGAGCGCGAAAGCGGCTTACGTGCTTTACTGAATCTGGGTCACACCTTTGGCCACGCTATAGAGGCTGAAATGGGCTATGGCAACTGGCTGCATGGTGAAGCTGTTGCCGCAGGTATGGTGATGGCGGCGCGTACAGCACAGCGTCTTGGGAACTTCAGCGAGGCCGATGTGCAGCGCATTATCAAACTGCTGCAACGTGCTGGGCTGCCGGTTACCGGGCCGAAAGAAATGTCAGCAGACGCGTATATGCCCCACATGATGCGTGATAAAAAAGTTCTGGCTGGTGAGCTACGCCTCGTGCTGCCGCTGGCAATAGGGAAGAGTGAAATGCGTGGCGGAGTGCCGCACGATATCGTTTTGTCCGCCATAGCTGATTGTCAGCAGGCTTAATTATTAGAAATTTCGGTCGCTGAAGTCAGGCGATTTTTAACTTCGGGTGAAGTGCTGAGTTCGAGTTGCTGGCATAAGCCTTTGAGTGGGGTGTTAAATGGATGAGTTTAAACCGGAAGACGAATTGAAACCTGATCCAAGCGATCGTCGTTCAGGCCGTACCCGTAGATCTGATGAGCGCGACAACGAGCCACAGATCAATGTCGATGATGTTGAATTAGACGCCGACGAGCCTCGCCCTGCGCGTTCCCGCCGTACTCGTGACGAAGACGAATATGAGAACGAAGACGATCTGCAAGTTGAAGCAGAAGAACGTCGTCCGGCGCGTACCCGTAAAAAATCCGCTAAACAGAAGGTTCCGGTATCCCGCCAGCATCTAATGATGGGCATTGGTATTCTTGTACTCTTGCTGCTAATCATTGGAATTGGTTCGGCGCTGAAAGCCCCTTCCTCCACCACGGAAACTGCAGAGCAGAAGCCTGGTGCTGAGAAAAATATCGATTTGTCTGGTTCTAACAGCAATGCTGCTGACCAGGCTAATGGTGCGCAACCACAACCGGGTAATACATCCGCGGCTAATCAGACAGAAACCGCAGGTAACCCGCAAGAAGTCACTCTTCCTGCCATTTCTTCAACGCCGACTGATGCACGGACTCAGCCTGTACCTCAGGGCCAGCAGCGTGTAGAAGTTCCGGGCGATTTGAATAATGCGCTGACTCAACAATCGGGTCAGATTGACAATGCTGTCAATAGCTCAACGCTACCAACAGCACCCGCTACTGTCGCGGCAGTTGCCGGTAGCAATGGCAATGGCGTAACAACAGCTCCGCGTCAGGTAGCAAAATCTGAGCCTGCGAAGCAAACAGCACCACGCCAGGAACGTAAAACTACGGTTATCGAGCCGAAGCCTAAACCACAGCCAGTGGTGAAAGCAGCTGAACCAAAACCTGTTGCGACAGCTAAACGTAGCGAGCCAGTTACTGCTCCTGCGCCAACTGCAACCGCGCCAGTGAAAGCACCTGCCGCCGTAGTTGCACCAAAAGCAACTGCCACGGAAACCGCAGCCGCACCGAAAGCAGCAGTAGCAGCACCTGTAGCTACAGCAGCAACCGGCGCAGTAGCCGGTGATGCTAGTGCAATCAAAGGCGCACCGGGTAGCCATTACACCTTGCAGCTCAGCTCTTCTTCTAACTCAGCAAACTTGAATGCCTGGGCGAAGAAAGAGAATCTGCAACACTACATGGTTTACCAGACCGTACGAAATGGTCAGCCGTGGTACGTGTTGGTTAGCGGTATCTATGCCAATAAAGATGAGGCAAAACGTGCCGTTGCAACATTGCCAGCTGATGTGCAGGCCAAGAACCCGTGGGCAAAACCTATCCATCAGGTTCAGTCTGATCTGAAGTGATGAACAAGCGCAGCCGCTGTTGGAGCCTTTCCACAGCAGGAAAAGGTGTAAATAGTTAGGCAGCATGAAAAAAAATCGCGCTTTTCTGAAATGGGCGGGGGGGAAATACCCCCTGCTCGAAGACATTAAAAAGTATCTGCCGAAAGGTGATTGTCTGATTGAGCCGTTTGTTGGTGCTGGCTCAGTCTTTCTGAATACTGATTACTCCCGTTATATCCTCGCAGATATTAATAGCGATCTGATAAACCTCTATAACATCGTCAAAACTCGCACGGATGAGTATGTTCAGGAGTCTCGAAAACTCTTTACTGCCGAGCAAAACGATGAGCAGACGTTCTATCTCAATCGTACCGAATTCAACCAGTGCAAAGATGAGTTTCGTCGTGCGCTGCTGTTTTTATATCTGAACCGCCATTGTTACAACGGCCTTTGTCGTTATAACCTACGTGGTGAATTCAATGTCCCGTTTGGCCGTTATATCAAACCCTACTTCCCGGAAGAAGAGTTGTATCATTTTGCCGAACGGGCACAAAACGCCACATTCCTGTGTCAGTCGTATGATGTCAGCATGGCGAATGTAGACGTGGGATCTGTTGTCTATTGCGATCCTCCGTACGCGCCTTTGTCTGCAACGGCTAATTTTACTGCGTATCACACCGATAGCTTTAACGCTGTGCAGCAGCAACATCTGGCGCAGTTAGCCGAACATTTGCAAGGAAATCGCATTCCGGTGCTGATTTCTAACCATGACACAGAGCTCACCCGGTTGTGGTATCAGCAAGCAAAACTGCATGTGGTGCAAGTGCGACGCAGTATTAGTCGGGATGGTGGAAAACGTAACAAGGTGGACGAACTGCTGGCGCTGTATAAAGTGAGTGCCTGAGCCGTTTCGCCCGCAGACGTTAATGATTTGCTATTGGAGAAGCGGATGAAACAGTTTTTGATTGCCCCCTCAATCCTCTCAGCCGATTTTGCCCGCCTGGGTGAAGATACGGCTGCGGTGTTGGCTGCTGGTGCGGATGTCGTCCATTTCGATGTTATGGATAACCATTACGTACCTAACCTCACCATCGGCCCGATGGTGTTAAAAGCCCTTCGTGATTATGGTATTACCGCACCTATCGATGTGCATCTGATGGTAAAACCTGTCGATCGAATTATTCCTGATTTCGCCGCTGCTGGCGCGAACATCATCACTTTCCATCCTGAAGCGTCCGAGCATGTCGACCGCTCTTTGCAACTGATTAAAGAGCACGGTTGTAAAGCAGGGCTGGTGTTTAACCCGGCTACGTCGCTGAGTTGGCTAGATCACGTGATGGATAAGCTGGATGTGATCCTGCTTATGTCCGTTAACCCGGGCTTCGGCGGCCAATCTTTTATTCCTCATACGCTGGAAAAGCTGCGTCAGGTGCGCGAGCGCATTGATGCCTCCGGTTATGACATCCGCCTGGAAGTTGACGGTGGCGTGAAAACTGACAATATCGCTGAAATTGCGGCAGCAGGCGCGGATATGTTTGTTGCGGGTTCGGCTATTTTCAATCAGCCGGATTACAAAGCTGTTATTGATCGTATGCGCAGTGAACTGGCAAAGGTAAGTCATGGATAAGTTAAATAAAATTCGCGGTATCGCCTTTGATTTAGACGGTACGCTGGTTGACACTGCACTGGGTTTGACCCAGGCGATGGACCAAACTCTGTATGCTCTGGAGCTGCCGACCGCGGGTGAAGATCAAGTTGAGAAGTGGATCGGTAATGGCGCCGACGTGCTGGTTCAGCGAGCGCTGACCTGGGCGTTAAAAGGTGAAGAGCCAGAAGCCGACAAGTGCCGCATAGCACGTAAACTGTTTGATACTTACTACGCGCAAACGGCCGAAGAAGGCAGCTTCCTGTTCCCTGACGTGCCTGACACGCTGGCTATTTTGGCCGAAAAAGGCCTACCGATGGGACTGATCACGAATAAGCCAACCCCGTTTGTGTTACCGATGCTGGAAAAATTAGGCATCGCGCACTACTTCAAGGTCATTATTGGCGGCGACGATGTGGAAAATAAAAAGCCACATCCTGAAGCGCTTCACAAAGTGATGGAACAGCTGAATCTGAGTGCTGAAGAGCTGCTGTTTGTGGGCGATTCCCGCAACGATATTCTTGCTGCGCAGGCCGCAGGATGCTGTTCCATTGGCCTGACCTACGGTTACAACTACGGTGAATCCATCGAGTTGAGCAAACCCGACTACGTATTTGACCATTTCAACGAGTTATTGCCCGCATTAGGGCTCTCTAACAAAGAACATCAGGGATCAGAACATGAGTAAACCCATTGTCTTTAGTGGCGCACAGCCATCAGGTGAATTGACCATCGGTAACTACATGGGTGCGCTGCGTCAGTGGGTCCACATGCAAGATGATTACGACTGCATTTATTGCATCGTTGACCAGCATGCGATTACCGCGCGTCAGGACGCAACGCAACTGCGTAGCCGCACGCTCGACACGCTGGCATTGTATCTGGCTTGTGGTATTGACCCGGCTAAAAGCACTATCTTCGTGCAGTCCCACGTGCCGGAACATGCACAGTTGGGCTGGGTGCTGAACTGTTACACCTATTTCGGCGAACTGAGCCGTATGACTCAGTTTAAAGACAAGTCTTCCCGCTATTCCGAGAACATCAACGCCGGTTTGTTTGACTACCCGGTATTGATGGCAGCCGATATTCTGCTGTACCAGACTAATCTGGTGCCGGTTGGTGAAGATCAGAAACAGCACCTGGAACTGAGCCGCGATATTGCAGCGCGCTTCAATGCGTTGTATGGCGATGTGTTCAAAGTGCCAGAGCCGTTTATCCCGAAATCAGGCGCGCGTGTGATGTCCCTGCTCGAGCCGACCAAAAAAATGTCTAAATCAGACGATAACCGCAACAACGTTATTGGCCTGCTGGAAGACCCGAAAGCGGTAGTGAAAAAAATCAAACGCGCGGTAACCGACTCTGACGAGCCGCCTGTTGTGCGCTACGACACTGCTAACAAAGCAGGTGTATCCAATATGTTGGATATTCTGGCTGGCGTTACGGGTAAATCTATCCCGGAACTTGAGCAGCAGTTTGAAGGCAAAATGTATGGTCACCTGAAAGGCGACGTTGCTGAAGCAGTATCCGGCATGCTGACCGAGTTGCAGGAACGCTTCCATCGTTTCCGTAACGACGAAGCCTACTTACAGCAAGTCATGAAAGACGGTTCTGAGAAAGCGCGTGCACATGCCAGCGCGACACTGAAAAAAGTCTATGAAGTGATTGGGTTTGTCGCACAGCCGTAAATCTATTAGCTCATGAACCTCTTCTGAACCCGTCTATATGGCGGGTTTTCTTTTTTGTGTGACCCCCTTCTCTTTTTGCATCTTTGCCGATTGCCATCTATATTCATTTTTATGAATATATAACTATTCAAAAAAATGAAGATTATTCATGAGCCGTAGTTTCATTAAAAAAGAGGGTGTCGCACAAGCGAGTCTGGCGCGTTATTTGCTGGGCGAAAAGAGCGGCAACCGTTTGAAAACCATAGGTGAGTTGGCAACGGAATGTCGTTTTTCCGTTGGACTCATTCAAGCGGCGTTAAAGACACTTGAACACGCTGGCGCTATCTCGGTGGAACGTCGTGGGCGCAATGGCAGTTATCTGGTCAGTATGGATAACAAAGCGTTACTGGCCTTTGCCGATATTGGCAATGTTGTGTGTGCCATGCCATTACCCTACACGCGTTTGTATGAAGGTTTAGCCAGTGGGCTAAAAGCACAGTTTGACGGCATTCCTTTTTATTACGCTCACATGCGTGGTTCAGATGTTCGCGTTGAATGTTTGCTCAATGGTGTTTACGACCTGGCGGTGGTTTCCCGTCTGGCGGCGCAAAGTTATCTCGACAACGGTGGCTTGTGCATGGCGCTGGAGTTAGGGCCGCATACTTATGTGGGCGAGCACAAACTCATTTGTCGTATGGCGCAGCAACAGAGCATTCGTCGTGTTGGCCTTGACCCTCGTTCTGCCGATCAGCGCATTATGACGGACGTTTATTTTGCAGACCTGGACGTAGAAGTGTTGGATGTTCCTTACCACGAATGTCTCAATCGTATCACCAAAGGTGAGATTGATGCGGTGATCTGGAACGTAGGGAGTGATGTTGATCTGGCACTCCATGGTCTTGAGGCTTTGCCGCTTCATGGTGATGAACGGTATATGCAGGCTTCCGAAGCAGTGGTGTTAACACGTTCTGACGATATTCCTATTCAGCAACTGTTGCGCACAGTAGTAGATAAACACGAATTATTAGCCCATCAGCAACGTGTGCTAGGTGGGGTACAAGAACCGAGCTATTAACAGCGAGTAAACGCCGTATGGAAAATAGACTTAACCTGCTTTGCCAGGCAGGAATTATTGACCAGGATATTTGTGACGGCATGCTCAATGTCGTCACTGAACTGGAAAGCGTGTGGGAGATTCCCATGCGCAACGAGCAGGGCGAAATGGCCATCACTCATATGGCAAATGCGTTGATGCGTAGCCGTCGTGGTGAGGAAATTGGCCCTCTGGACGATGAACTGCTAGCCGAAATCAGGGGGGCGGATGTGTATCTCCAGCTTGTACAAATTCACCAATCGTTGATATTACCTTTTGCGCTGACGTTGCATCCTAACGAAGAAGGCTACCTGCTGGCTAATCTGTACAGCCTGTGGATGGTGCATAAGGCGTAACTCATTTTTTTTTGCGTTATTGATACGCTTTAAATATTCAAAAAAATGATTATTTAGATTCATTTCACACACTGTAGTCGAGAGGCAAGGTAATGTTTATTGAGGCGCTCAAGGCACAAAACCCAGAATTGATTAAGGCTGCACGCGACTTATGGCGGCAAGGCGCTATCCTGCCGGACACATACGTCATTGATGTAGACCAGGTTCTGGCAAATGGACGCAAACTGCTTGATGCAGCCGCTCGCCATGGAATAACCCTCTATTTGATGACCAAACAGATCGGACGTAATCCGTGGCTGGCAAAAAAACTGATTGAGGTCGGTTTCCACGGGGTTGTGGCAGTGGATTTTAAAGAAGCACGCACACTACGTCACGCTAAAGTACCGGTTTCGCATGTCGGACATTTGGTGCAAGTACCCGCAAATTTGGTTGATGAGAACGTCATAGCGTCGACGGAGATGATCACTGTTTTCTCACTGGAGAAAGCGCAGGAGATCTCAAATGCCGCACAGCGCTTCGGGCTTACCCAGCCAATTATGCTCAAAATAGTCGACGAGAAAGACAAACTTTACCCAGGCCAGGAAGCGGGATTCCTACTCTCGACATTGGATGCAACCGTAGCTGCTATCGGCAAAATGCCCGGTGTCAAAATCTCAGGTTTGACTCATTTCCCCTGTCTGCTCTGGGATGATGATTCACAACAAACTCAGGCTACCCCTAATCTGCACACGCTATTACAAGCCCGCGAAAAACTTAGTGTAAAGGGAATCGACGTGACGCAACTCAATGCGCCGTCGGCATCGAGTTGCACTACATTCCCATTGCTTGCCGAATATGGCGTGACACATGCCGAGCCGGGTCATGCACTGACGGGCACCATTCCTGCTAATCAACATGGCGACCAGCCAGAGCAGATTGCCATGCTATATCTCACTGAGATTTCACATCGATTTCAGGGGAGTAGTTACTGCTTTGGCGGCGGTTATTACCGCCGCGGACACGCACAAAATGCACTGGTTTTTCAGGGCGAGGAAAGTGATGCGGTTCCAGCAAAATTGCTGCCAATGGACGACAACAGCATTGATTACCACATCGGGCTTGCAGGTGAATTCCCCGTAGGTACCCCGGTGGTGATGTGTTTTCGTACGCAGATTTTTGTCACACGCAGTGACGTTGCACTGGTATCTGGCGTCAGTCGTGGAATGCCGGTGCTTGAAGCACTGTATGACAGTCTCG
Source organism: uncultured Buttiauxella sp. (assembly GCA_965119215.1). Classification (GTDB taxonomy): domain Bacteria; phylum Pseudomonadota; class Gammaproteobacteria; order Enterobacterales; family Enterobacteriaceae; genus Buttiauxella. The sequence continues at coordinate 31,823 of CBCPKK010000021.1, read as the reverse complement.
GTAATCCCATTTGCGGAGGTCTACGTGAGTAAATTTGTGGTGGTGGTAATAGACAGTTTTGGTGTCGGTGCCATGGATGATGTGCCGCAGATCAGGCCAGAAGATATCGGTGCTAACACCTGCGGGCATATTTTACAGCATTTCCCACAGTTACGTTTACCCGTGCTGGAAAAGCTTGGTCTTATCAATGCGCTAGGTTTTACCGAGGGTGCCATGCGCCCTTCTGCGAATGCAGTTTACGGTACAGCAGCGCTGCAACATGAAGGGGGGGACACCTTTATGGGGCACCAGGAGATTCTTGGCACCCGGCCACGCCCCCCGCTACGTATGCCTTTCTCTGAAGTAATTGATGAAGTTGAACGAGCGCTGATTGCCGATTGCTGGCAGGTCGAGCGTATTGGTAACGGTCTGCAATACCTGTGGGTTAATCAATCAGTTGCGATAGGCGATAACCTCGAAGCAGACCTCGGCCAGGTGTTTAACATCAGTGCGAATTTGAATGCCATTTCCTTCGAGGAAGTGCGCACCATTGGTGAAATTGTACGTCGCTGTGTGCAAGTCGGGCGGGTCATCGCGTTTGGCGGAAAGCTGGAAAACAGCCTGCAACTCCAGAATGCTGCCGAGGAAAAGCAGGGAAAATACATCGGTATTAACGCACCGCGCTCTGGGGTTTATCAGCAGGGTTTTCAGGTCGTTCATATGGGCTTCGGCGTGGATGCCAGCGTGCAGGTACCGCAGAAATTGCATGAGGCAGATGTCAAAACCGTGTTGGTAGGGAAAGTGGCTGATATCGCCATTAATCCCCACGGTGTCAGCTATCAGAATCTTGTTGATACTCAGCAGATTATGGACATTACGCTCGATGAAGTGCAAAAGTCTGGCGATGTTTTTATCTGTACCAATATTCAGGAAACCGATCTTGCCGGGCATGCCCAGGACGTCGCGCGTTATGCCGAACGGTTGCAGGTCGTCGATGCGAATCTCGAGCGATTAATAGGGGTGATGCAACAGGGCGATTGCCTGGTGGTTATGGCTGATCATGGTAACGACCCCACTATTGGCCACAGCAAACACACCCGTGAAAACGTTCCGCTACTGGTTTGGCAACAGGGGATCGCGAATGTGTCTTTGGGTGCCAGAAAAACATTGTCTGACGTAGGCGCAACAGCCTGCGATTTCTTCCACGCCGCTGCCCCTCAAAACGGCACTTCATTCCTCTCACTCATTACCGGAGGCAATCATGGCTGAGCAAATGAGCATTGACGCAACGGGCTACACCTATGCACACGAACACCTGCATATCGATCTGTCGTCATTCAAAAATAATATCGATTGCCGCTTGGATCAGTACGACTTGATTTGTGGTGAGATGAAAACGCTCTACGGCCTGGGCGTGCGTAACATCATTGAAATGACCAACCGTTATATGGGGCGCAACCCGCAGTTTATGCTCGATATTATGCGTGATTCCGGCGTGAACGTTGTGGCCTGTACGGGTTATTACCAGCACGATTTTTTCCCGGCTCACGTCGCCACCACCAGCGCCGAAACGCTGGCGCAGGAAATGATCGATGAAATTGAACAGGGCATTGATGGCACGGAGTTAAAGGCAGGGATCATTGCTGAAATCGGTTCGAGCGTGGACGTCATTACGCCGGACGAAGCAAAAGTGTTTGCTGCCGCAGCAATTGCGCATCGGGAAACCGGACGCCCGATCTCCACACACACTTCATTTAGCACTATGGGTCTGGAGCAACTGACGCTGCTCAAAAGCTACGGCGTAGATCTTTCCCGCGTAGTCGTGGGCCATTGTGACCTGAAAGACAATCTCGACAACATCCTGCGCATGATTGAGCAGGGTGCCTGGGTGCAGTTCGATACCATCGGAAAAAACAACTACTACCCGGACGAAAAGCGTATTGCCATGCTGCAAGAAATCGCCCGCCGCGGCTTGCTCGACCACGTCATGCTCTCCATGGATATTACCCGCCGTTCGCATCTTAAAGCCAATGGCGGCCCAGGCTTTGATTATTTGCTGACAACGTTTGTGCCTATGTTGCTGGAGGCTGGCTTCACTCAGGCTGACGTTGATTTGATGTTACGTGACAACCCCTCTGTGTTCTTTAAATAAGGATTTCCCATGAAAAAGATCGGTGTTGCTGGCTTACAGCGCGAACTTATTAAAAAAACCATCGAAACCGCTGCACCTGGCTGTTTTGAAGTCTTTATCTACAACGATATGGAAGCCGCGATGAAAGTGAAATCCGGCCAGCTCGATTACTACATTGGTGCCTGTAACACTGGTGCTGGTGCGGCGCTATCGATCGCAATTGCCGTTATTGGCTACAACAAGAGTTGCACCATTGCCAAGCCGGGAATTAAGGCAAAGGAGGAACAGGTCGCCAAAATGATTGCCGATGGCAAAGTGGCATTTGGTCTGTCGGTGGAGCATATCGAACATGCGATCCCGATGCTTGTTAGCCACCTAAAATAAAGGCAACGCCATGGATTTCTATATTCAACTCGTCGTTGTTGCCTGCCTGACCGGGATGACCGCATTGCTGGCGCATAAGTCAGCAGCGGTATTCCACGATGGTATTCGCCCAATCCTGCCACAATTAATTGAAGGCAATATGAACCGCCGCGAGGCGGGGAGCATCGCGTTTGGTTTGAGTATTGGTTTTGTTGCGTCAGTTGGGATTTCATTCACGCTGAAAACCGGCCTGCTCAATGCCTGGCTGTTATTTTTGCCTACCGATATCCTTGGTGTACTGGCATTTAACGGCCTGCTGGCTTTTGGTCTTGGTGCGATATGGGGCGTGCTGATCCTCACCTGCTTGATTCCGGTTAACCATCTGCTGACGGCTCTTCCCGTAGATGTCCTTGGCTCGCTTGGCGAGTTGAGTTCTCCGGTAGTTTCCGCATTCGCACTTTTCCCACTGGTGGCGATTTTCTACCAGTTCGGCTGGAAGAATAGTCTTTTCGCTGCTTTTGTCGTCTTAATGACACGAGTGTTGATCGTTCGCTTCTTCCCGCATCTTAATCCTGAATCCATTGAGATCTTCGTTGGCATGATCATGCTGTTGGGGATTGCGATTACCCAGGATCACCGTACTCGTGGTGAACGGGAGCACGATGACGGTGGATTATCGGTATTTGAGGAGCGAACATCGCGCATTATCAAAAACTTGCCGTATATCGCGATTGTCGGTGGGCTGATTGCAGCTGTCGCCAGCATGAAGATTTTTGCCGGTTCGGAAGTCTCCATTTTTACACTCGAGAAAGCTTACACAGCAGGGCTTGACCCCGCGCAGTCGCAGACGTTGATTAATCAGGCAGCGCTGGCTGAATTCATGCGCGGTTTGGGATTTGTGCCAATGATTGCCACAACGGCGTTGGCGACCGGTGTTTACGCGGTGGCGGGTTTCACCTTTGTATTCGCGGTGGGGTATTTAATCTCTAACCCGCTTATCGCATTTGTGGTCGGCGCGCTGGTGATTTCTGCCGAAGTTATGCTGTTGCGCTCCATTGGCAAATGGTTAGGGCGTTATCCGTCAGTGCGCAACGCCTCGGACAATATCCGTAACGCCATGAACATGCTGATGGAAATGGCGCTGTTGGTCGGGTCCATCTTTGCGGCAATCAAAATGGCAGGCTATACCGGCTTTACCATTGCGGCAGCTATCTACTTCCTGAACGAAGCGTTGGGGCGTCCGGTACAGAAAATGGCTTCTCCGGTCGTTGCGGTGATGATAACCGGCATTGTGTTGAACATTCTTTACTACTGCGGTCTGTTTGTTCCTGTGTGATAAGAATCTGGAGAGTGATGTGAAAACGTGGCCTTTGAAAAGCCTGACGATGGAACAGGCGCAGCGTAAACAGTTTCATCTGGTGGACGTCATTTGCCGTCATTTTCCAGGTAATGATTTCCTCAATGCTGGAGATTTGGGCCTGGTGCCTGGCCTGAATCAACCGCAGATGACGCAACGTGTCGAAGAAGTGATTGCTGAGTTTTTCGGTACTCAAGCCGCAGCTATGGTGCAAGGGGCTGGAACGGGTGCGATTCGTAGCGGTCTGGCGGCATTACTTAGCGCAGGGGATACGTTACTTATCCATGATGCACCGCTTTACCCGACTACGGCGGTGATCGCTGAACAAATGGGGCTTACGTTAGTCCGTGCTGACTTTAATCATCCCGAACAGATTGAAGAGGGGATAAAGCAACATCGCCCGAGTGCTGTGCTTATCCAACATACCCGACAAAAAATGGATGATGTTTATGAACTGGCTGAGGTGATCGCAGTATGCAATCGGTACGGCTTACCATCACTAACCGACGACAACTATGCGGTGATGAAAGTCGATAAAATTGGCAATGAGTGTGGCGCAACACTCTCGACCTTTTCTTGTTTTAAGCTTTTTGGCCCGGTGGGTGTTGGTGTGGTAGTTGGGGATAAAGACGCGGTAAACTCGGTGCGTAAGAGCATGTATTCCGGTGGTAGCCAGATTCAGGGCTATCAGGCTATGGAAGCTTTACGTGGTCTGGTGTTTGCGCCAGTGATGCATGCGGTTCAGGCACAAGTTAATGATGAGCTAGTGAATGCATTAAATACAGGGGCTATTGCGCAGGTAAAAAATGCGTTTATTGCTAACGCGCAATCAAAAGTATTATTGGTTGAGTTTCATGAACCGATTGCTGAAAGGGTGCTGAATAATGCGCATAAATTAGGCGCGTTACCTTACCCTGTCGGTGCGGAATCAAAATATGAAATCCCACCTTTGTTTTATCGTATTTCTGGAACTTTTAGGCAGTCTGATCCAACGCTTGAACGGCGTATGATTCGTATTAATCCTAATCGAAGTGGTGCTGAAACAGTATTGCGTATACTACTAGAAAGTTTAGAAGGCTTATAAAAATAACACCCTCATAAAGAGGGTGAAATTTTTAATAGATCTGGCTTATTTGCTCTCATCCGCAGGGCCGCAGCCGCCGATAATTCTGGAGATAGAAATTGCTGGGTGAAGAAGATAATCATAACCACAGCTTTTGCTTTTGTTTTCAATGTGGCCGCTACATGCGGTCAGAGTTGAGATAACGGCAAACAGTGCAGTAATTTTCACAAGCTTAATCATAATGGCATTCCCTGGCATAAATAACGACAATAATGAGGTTCTATCATTGGTGTGAATATTCAATGAGCATAAATAGGTCACGTCAAAAATAGGCTGCCAGTGTAGGTGATGTATTTAACTTTGCTAAGTCCGGAATCGAACTAATCTGACTGAAGTATTTTTCTGGGTAATTAAAATGGAAGGTTGTAGCAAAAAAAACGCCAGCATAGAAGCTGGCGTATTTATATTTAGTTTTTGATTTTATCAGTGGTTCGAGAACCAATTCAGCTTGTCGCGCAATGCGACAACTCTGCCGACAATAATCAATGCCGGGCTTGCAACCTGAGTCGATAGCGTACCGAGTTCGCTTAATAGGCCGCTGACCACGCGTTGTGTCACTGCGGTGCCATTTTCAACCAGCGCGACGGGCATCTCGGCAGACATGCCGTGCTCAATCAGTTTTTCCTGAATCGCGGGTGCCTGGTTTAACCCCATGTAAAAGACCAGCGTTTGTTTTTCCGCAGCCAGGTTTTCCCAGTCCAGTTCGCCACCCGTTTTTAAGTGCCCGGTAACCAGGCGCACGCTTTGCGCGTAATCGCGGTGGGTTAATGGAATACCAGAATAGGCAGAGCAGCCGGAGGCGGCGGTAATACCTGGCACCACGGAGAACGGAATGCCGCCTTCGCACAGGGTTTCCAGTTCTTCGCCACCACGGCCAAAGATAAACGGATCGCCACCCTTCAGGCGCACGACGCGTTTGCCGCTTTGCGCTTCGCGCAGCAGAATCTGGTTAATCTCTTCTTGCGGAACACAGTGGTAGCCCGCGCGTTTACCTACAAACACACGGTCGGCATCGCGGCGTACCAGATTCATGATGTCATCGGACACCAGACGGTCATAAACCACCACATCGGCCTGCTGGATTTGCTGTAGCCCTTTGAGCGTCAACAATCCGGCATCGCCAGGGCCTGCGCCAACCAGCACTACTTCACCGCGATGATCCAGCGGCGTTGCAAACATCGACTCTGTTTCCTGGCCGATGGCCTGCTGGTCTTCGTTCGCCAGATATTGCGCCAGCCTGTCGTTAGTGAAGAACTTCTCCCAGAAGCGGCGGCGCTCGCCCATGGTTTTGAAATTCGCTTTTACCCGGCCACGCAGCGTTCCTGCATAAGAGGCAATTTTCCCCAGATGCAGTGGCAGAATGGCTTCGAGTTTTTCACGCAGTAGACGGGCAAGAACTGGGGAAGTCCCGCCGGATGAGACAGCAACCATCAGCGGTGAACGGTCGATAATCGATGGCATGATAAAGCTGGCTTGCTTAGGCGCATCAACCACGTTACAGAAAATACGGCGGGATTCGCACACGTCGCTGACTTGTTGATTCACGACATCGTTGTCTGTTGCGGCAATGGCCAGCCAACAAACATCAAGCAGTGCAGGTTCGAATTCACCCTGGACTAGAGTAATCATGCCCTGTTCAGCCCACACATGAAATTGTGGGGAGAAGTCCAGGGCATTCACAGTGACTTGTGCACCTGCCTCCATCAACAAACGTGCTTTACGTTCTGCAACATCGCCACCACCAACTAACAGGCAGGCACGACCTCGCAATTGACAAAATATAGGCAGGTGATCCACGGTCAATCCTCAAAAGAAATTAGTTGCGTGCAGTCTCCGGCGTGGCGATTCGCTCAGGCTGTGGACGCTCGGCTTTCGGCGTAGCATACCAATAACCCAGACCCATGAATACTACACCGGAAAGGGTATTCCCAAGCGTTACCCACAGCAGGTTGTGGCCGATGCCTGCCAGTGTATAAGCGTCGCTGTGATGACCAAACCAGGAAAGCGCAAACAAGGTCATGTTGGCAACGGAGTGCTCGTAACCGGAAGCGATAAACGCCAGCAGACACCACCAGATAGCGAGGAATTTAGCGGCACCTTCGGTACGCACAGCCATCCATATTGCAAGACAAACCAGCCAGTTACACAGCGCACCTTTAAAGAACAGCACCATTGCAGGTGCGGTAGTTTTTGCCAGAGCGGCGGTGTGAACCAGGCTTGTGTCTAACGGCAGCAGGCTACCGCCACCCCAGTTGTAAAGCAGGGCGACAAACACGGAGCCAATCAGGTTGCCGAGCCAGGTTTTTGGCAGAATTGCCCACATTTGGCCGTGGGAAATGGTGCCTGCTTTTACGCCAAACGTCAGGAACATGGTGTGGCCGGTGAATAATTCAGAGCCCGCGATGATGACCAGGGTCAGGGCGATACCGAATGTAGCTCCCATAACCAGTGGACGCAGCGCAGGTTCAATCAGGTTACCGAGTGTGAAAATCAGGATGATCCCAAGACCAACATAAGCCCCCGCCATCGCGGAGCTTATCCAGAAACCAAGTGGGTTATTTTTTGACAATCGGGCAATGCGTGCAGCATTCGCCGCACATTTATTAATGGTATCGGTGAACATTTTTGTTATCCCAACAAATTAAAAGAAAAAATAAATCTTAAGAATTAGATGTTTTGCCCTCACCCCGGCCTCTCCCTGCCCAGATGAGGGAGAAAACCATATCGTTGCCGAGGTGAGGTTTGTTTTATGCTTTGATCTGAACCTGGCCGTCCTGAACGCGCGCTGGGTAGTGCGCAATCGAGCGGCTCTCATCTTCCATGCACAGTCCATCTCGCAGTCTGAAACGCTGCTTTTTCAACGGGCTGGCAACCCACAGTTCATTCTGGTGCTCGGCAATCAGGCCGCGCGATAGCACGCTGGCTTCAAAGAACGGGTCAATATTGCTGATGGCAAAAACCTGATCGTCGTTGCGTGGGCGGAAAATGGCGATTTGCTCATTACCTATTAATGCGCAAACACCGGTCGCAGGCAGGATGTCGTTTAACGGGCAAACGGTAGTCCACTGGCTCATACATTTTCCTCCACTTCTTCTACCAGAGTGACCGGGATACGTTCGTAAGGCGTAGCCGGGCGGTGTTGCTCGCGCTCAGGCACGATTTGTACGTTCGGGTCGCGCTGCGGGCTGTTGATAAAGTGTTTGAAGCGAACCTGGGCTTCTGGGGTATTCACCGTTTCAGCCCATTCGCAGATAACTTTCTCGCGCAGGCGTTCAATTTCGGCTTCAAGTTGCGCGTTCAGGCCCAGCTTGTCTTCGATAATGACTTGTTTGAGATACTCGATGCCGCCTTCCAGGCTATCTAACCACGGTGCGGTACGAGTCAGTTTGTCGGCCGTGCGGATGTAGAACATCATGAAACGATCGAGGTATTTGATCAGCGTTTCGTTGTCTAAGTCTGCTGCCAGTAAGTCAGCGTGACGTGGCTTCATGCCGCCGTTGCCGCACACATACAGGTTCCAGCCTTTCTCGGTGGCGATAATGCCCACGTCTTTACCCTGTGCTTCAGCACATTCACGGGTACAGCCAGATACACCGAATTTCATTTTGTGTGGGGTACGGATACCTTTGTAGCGGTTTTCCAGTTCGACACCGAAACCTACGCTATCGCCAACGCCGTAACGGCACCAGGTGCTGCCTACACAGGTTTTCGCCATACGCAGTGCCTTCGCGTAGGCGTGACCAGTTTCAAAGCCAGCTTCAATCAGTTGACGCCAGATCTCTGGTAAGTCGTCTTTTTGCGCACCAAACAGGCCGATACGTTGGGAACCGGTGATTTTGGTGTAGAGATTAAATTCGCGGGCAATACGACCCACTTCCATCAAGCCTTCCGGCGTAATTTCACCACCCGCAGAGCGAGGGATTACCGAGTAAGTACCGTCTTTCTGGATGTTGCCGAGGAAGTTGTCGTTGGTGTCTTGCAGCGGCGTGTGCTTTGGAGAAAGCACATATTCGTTCCAGCAAGAGGCCAGCAAAGAACCGACAGTCGGTTTGCAGACTTCACAACCGTAGCCTTTACCGTATTTTTCCAGCAACTCGTCGAAGGATTTAATGCCTTCAACGCGGATCAGGTGGTACAGCTCCTGGCGAGAAAACGCGAAGTGTTCACACAAATTGTGGTTAACTTCGATGCCTTGCTTGCTCAGTTCAGCATTCAATACCTGAGTGATCAACGGGATACAACCGCCGCAGCCCGTACCCGCTTTGGTTTCAGCTTTCAACGCTGCTACCGTGTGGCAGCCATTATTGATGGCTTTAACCAGATGCCCTTTGGTGACATCGAAGCAGGAACAGATTTGCGCGCTGTCTGGCAGTTTATCAACGCCGATGGCGGGTTTGCCTGAGCTGGCGTGTGCAGGCAGGATCAGCGCGTCCGGGTTTTCCGGCAGCTCAATGGCGTTCAATACCAGTTGCAGCAGGTTGCCGTAATCGCTGGTATCGCCCACCAGAACTGCACCGAGCAGGGTTTTGTTGTCAGCGCTGACAATCAGGCGCTTATAAACTTCTTTGTTTTCGTCGAGATAAACATAGCTGCGGCAATTTGGCGTGCGGCCATGCGCATCACCAATCCCACCAACATCAACACCGAGCAATTTCAGCTTGGCGCTCATGTCTGCGCCTTCAAAGGCGTTTTCAGTACCGAGCAGATGGTCAGCAGTGACTTGCGCCATTTTGTAGCCAGGCGCTACCAGGCCGAAGGTACGGTTATTCCAGCTGGCACATTCGCCGATGGCGTAAATGTCTGGGTCAGAAGTCTGGCAAGTGTCGTTAACCACGATGCCGCCACGCTGTGCTGTCGCCAGGCCGCATTGGGTCGCCAGTTTATCGCGTGGGCGGATGCCGGTAGAGAAGACGATGAAGTCCACTTCCAGATCGGTGCCGTCAGCAAAACGCATGGTTTTACGTGCTTCATTGCCAGCTTGTACAATTTCCTGGGTGTTTTTGCTGGTATGAACGCGCACGCCCATGCTTTCGATTTTATTGCGTAACTGCTCGCCGCCCATCTGGTCGAGTTGTTCGGCCATCAGCATTGGGGCGAATTCAATGACGTGAGTTTCTACGCCGAGGTTTTTCAAAGCGCCTGCGGCTTCAAGACCCAGCAAACCACCACCGACAACGGCACCGCGTTTGCTACGGCGGGCACAGGCGTCAATGGCGTTCAAATCTTCAATAGTGCGATAGACGAAACAGTCTTGTGTTTCGGAGCCTTTAATCGGCGGTATCCACGGGTAAGAACCTGTCGCCATCACGAGTTTGTCGTAATAAACGGTACGGCCAGTATTCGAGTGAATGACTTTTTCCTGGCGGTTAATGGTGATGGCGCGCTCGCCAACCAGCACATTGACACCGTGCTTCTCGTAGAAGCCTTCACGAACCAGCGATAACTCTTCAGCGGTATGATGGGAAAAATAGGAAGACAGGTGCACGCGATCGTAGGCTTTACGCGGCTCTTCGCAGAAGACAGTGATATCGAATTGGCCTGGCAGGGCTTTATCAAGTAAGTCTTCGATAAAGCGATGGCCGACCATGCCATTACCGACTACTGCGATTTTGACTTTGCTCATAATTGCCTCAATTTCTTTTTTATTACTGCCTACCTTAACGATTCAGCTATGGCGATTATTGATACAAATCAAATACACCTTTATATACCTCTTAATGGGTATATGACTGATTTTAGAAGGTTTTTATAAGTCTCGGAATTGTTTGGTTATTCGCGGTAAGACAATAAACGCCCTCATTTTGCCAGGTCATGCTATGAAATAGGGGTGGTTAATCATGAAGGGGTGGGTATGAACAAAATGGCGTTGGAATTGATCCAAAATGTGCGTCTTGTTGGGCGCGAAGGTCTGTGGCAATTAGTTATCGAAAATGGGCGCTTTAAGGCAATAAAGCCAATGAGCGAACCCCAACCGGAAAGCCAGCAGATTCTTGATGGGCGCGGCGGCTTGGCAATCCCGCCTTTTATTGAGCCTCATATTCACCTCGATACCACGCAAACCGCCGGGCAACCCAGCTGGAATCAGTCAGGGACTTTGTTTGAAGGCATTGAACGTTGGGCTGAACGCAAAGCATTACTGACGCATGAAGATGTAAAACAGCGCGCCTGGAAAACCCTGAAATGGCAGATTGCCAACGGTATCCAGTATGTACGCACCCACGTTGATGTTTCAGATCCGACGCTTACCGCGTTAAAAGCGATGCTGGAAGTGAAGCAAGAAGCCGCACCCTGGATTGAAATACAGATCGTTGCTTTCCCGCAGGAGGGGATTCTTTCCTACCCGAACGGTGAAGCGTTGCTTGAAGAAGCATTACGTCTGGGCGCAGATGTGGTTGGTGCGATCCCACATTTTGAGTTCACCCGCGAGTACGGCGTTGAATCGTTGCATAAGGCTTTCGCGCTGGCGCAGAAATACGATCGTCCATTAGATATTCATTGCGACGAGATCGACGATGAGCAGTCGCGCTTTGTTGAAACGGTGGCGGCACTGGCATTGCGAGACGGCATTGGGGCGCGGGTCACCGCCAGCCATACTACGGCGATGCACTCATACAACGGCGCTTATACGTCGCGTCTGTTCCGCTTACTGAAAATGTCAGGCATTAACTTTGTCGCTAATCCGCTGGTGAATATTCATCTGCAAGGCCGCTTTGATGATTACCCAAAACGCCGTGGTATCACCCGTGTGAAAGAGTTGCTCGAGGCGGGAATTAACGTTTGTTTCGGTCATGATGATGTCTTTGACCCGTGGTATCCGCTGGGTACTGCCAACATGTTGCAGGTACTGCATATGGGGTTGCATGTCTGCCAGATGATGGGTTACCAGCAAATTGATGACGGGTTGAAACTGATTACTGATAACAGCGCCCGTACTTTCGGTGTGCAGGATTACGGCCTTGCTGAAGGAAATGCGGCGAATCTGATTATTCTTCCGGCAGAAAATGGTTTTGATGCGGTGCGGCGTCAGGTGCCGGTGCGTTGGTCAGTGCGGGCAGGGAAGGTGATTGCGACTACGCAGTTGTCACAAACCTGGGTGATGCTCGATGAAGCAGAAGAGATTAAATTTGGCGGGTAATGAGGAGTCACCCGCCATGAGCGTATCTGCTATTAGTTCGCAGTGGCGGCTACGTTATGCTGACGGTGTTTGGATACCAGGCCCAGAATCAGACACATAATAAAGACCACGGCATACAGGGCGTTTGAAGTTTGCAGCGCCGCGTGTGGGCCGCTGTGGGCAACAATCGGGCCGGTTACCACGAAGGTCAGCATGGTGCCGATGGTGCCGCAGGTCAGCACGAAGTTAACCAGTTTCGGCGAGGCAATTTTGGTCTGCAAAGAACCCAGCGTGATGACAGAGGTGTAAATCGCGCTGGAGAAAAAGCCGAGAGCCAAAATAAACCAGGCCAGATGCGCAGGTTCACTTTTGTTGAACAGGTACATCAGGACAGTCGCAGCACCCGCAAGCACGGTCAAAATGCGTTGCAGATCGAAGAAACGCAAAATGAAGCTAAATGCCCACATCCCGAACATATAAGACATCCAGAAATCGCTGACTAACTGGCCTGCGTCATTCAGATTCATGCCCAGGCTTTTGGCGTATTCCGGTACCCAGGAGATAAAGCCCAGCTGACCGAGGATGTAGCACAGCGCGGCAATGGACAGGAACAGCACGCCAACGCCCCATTTTTCTTTCTCGACCACTTTTTCGGTTTGCGGTGCGTGTTTGCCCAATGCCGGGAAATCACAGCCGATGGTCAGAATAAAGATGGCGACATAAACCAGGCCAATGCACACATAAACCCAATACCAGTTGATGCTGCGAGCCAGCAGAATCGCGGCCACCATTGGGAAAATCATCCCTGCCATGCTGAAGAAGGAGTCGGTAAACAGCAGGCGTGAACCACGCTCGCGGCCTTCATACATATGAGTAATCAGGAACGTACCAATCGACATTGTGATACCGCTGACCAACCCGAGCACAAACATGGCGACCGAGAAGATAGTCAGGTTATCACCCAGGACAAGCCCGGCAACGGCCAGCACCATCAATATGAAACCAAAGCGCAGTTGGGTTTTGAGTGGCACGATTTCCATTAACCAGGCATTCAGGAAAATAGAAATCAAAATGCCCGCATTCAGGAAGGTAAAGGTATTACTCATGCTGGAAACGGGAACGTGGAAGTAGTCGGCAATATTGCCCATCACCATCCCGGTGACAATGACCAATGCGCCAGTTAGGGCGTAGGAGAAGAAGCTGATCCATGTGAGCTTAATGCGGTTGCTGTTAGTCATGACGAGCCTGTGAATAGAAATGTAAAGTGCTTTGACAGCACTTGAGAAGAATGGATTTTAGTCAAAAACGTGACTCATTCATACATTTTATGAATCATTTAATTAGGTGTGCATAGTTTGCGGTGATGAATGTCACAAAAAATGGCGGCATTTATTAATTCGTTCATTTAACTTATTGATTTGTGTGAAAGTAAAAAACCGTAAAGGGCTGGCGCTGACCTGAGTGCATCTTTACACTCTAGCAACTTGCTTCATTCACTGCCTTCGTAAGGAATTATTCATGCTCAAATCAACTCTGGCGGCTGTAGCAACTGTGTTTGCTCTCACCGCGCTATCCCCCGCGGCGCTTGCTGCTAAAGGTGACCCTCACGTCCTGTTGACCACTTCAGCGGGCGAAATTGAGCTTGAGTTAAATAGCCAGAAAGCCCCAGTTTCTGTGAAAAATTTTGTGGATTACGTTAACAGCGGCTTCTACAACAACACCATTTTCCACCGTGTTATTCCGGGCTTCATGCTTCAGGGCGGCGGCTTCACTGCAGATATGAATCAGAAGCAGCCAAACCCACCGATTAAAAACGAGGCCGATAACGGTCTGCGTAATACCCGCGGTACCATTTCTATGGCGCGTACCGCAGATAAAGACAGCGCAACCAGCCAGTTCTTCCTTAATGTGGCAGATAACGCCTTCCTCGATCACGGCCAACGCGACTTCGGTTATGCGGTATTTGGTAAAGTTGTGAAAGGGATGGATGTTGCCGATAAGATCTCTCAGGTTCAGACTCATGATGTCGGCCCCTATCAAAATGTTCCGTCAAAACCTGTAGTTATCCTCTCCGCGAAAGTCATGCCGTAAAAAATTCCTGCGTGGGCATCCAGTGCCCGCGCATTCTCACCTTCCAGCACGTCCGCCGATTGCTGCTTATACTTGTGGCAACATTGGGTCATGTTAGGGAGGCATCATGGCAAAGAAACTTACCGACAAACAAAAGTCCCGTCTTTGGCAGCAACTGCGTAGCCGTTCGTTTCAGGCCAGTAGTCGGCTGGATATTCTTGAGCCTCATGCGCAAGACCAGACTATCGCGCAGCGCGTAGAAACCATTGAACTTGGCCCGCTGCATCGCGGATTACCCTGGTTGTGTGCCATCCATCAGCAGCTTTTTCAGGATGTTTTCGACTGGGCAGGCGAGCTACGTGATGTGGATATTTCCAAAGGGGAGACGCGTTTCTGTCATTTCGAGTACATCGAAAATGAAGGCAACGACCTGATGCAGGAAATGGAAGACGAGCATTATCTGGTTGGGCTTGCCAGAACCGAGTTCGTTAAGCGGCTGGCACATTACTATTGTGAAATTAACGTCCTTCATCCGTTCTTTGTGGGTAGCGGACGAGCACAGCGTGTCTTCTTCGAGCAGCTGGCTATTCATGCCGGTTTTATTCTGGACTGGAGTGATGTTGATCCCGATGAGTGGCGAGCGGCGAATCAGGCTGGTGCGCTGGGGGATTTAACCCCGCTGTGCGAGATTTTCACTAAAGTCGTGAGTGAAGCGCGCGAAAGCGAATAGAATAGCGCGGTTCTTTTTTACCCCGGAGCCGCGATGCTACTGCTTATCGACAATTACGATTCGTTCACCTGGAACCTTTATCAATACTTTTGCGAACTCGGTGCGGAAGTGGTGGTGAAACGTAACGATGAACTGACCCTTTCTGATATCAGCACGCTGGCGCCAGAGAAATTAGTTATCTCCCCTGGCCCTTGCACTCCCACCGAAGCGGGCATTTCCCTGGCTGCTATCACGCAATTTGCCGGGCAATTACCCATTATGGGCGTTTGCCTTGGGCATCAGGCAATTGCTCAGGCGTTTGGTGCGACCATTGTTCGTGCTGAAAATGTCATGCACGGTAAGACCTCCGCCATTTCACATAATAATACCGGTGTATTTAACGGCCTGAACAATCCGCTGACGGTCACGCGTTACCATTCTTTGGTTATCGATCCGGCAACGTTACCTGCTTGTTTTGAAGTGACGGCCTGGACGGATAAGCAAGAGATTATGGGCATCCGGCATCGTGAGTGGGATCTGGAAGGCGTGCAATTCCACCCGGAAAGTATCCTTAGCGAGCAGGGGCACCAGTTACTCGCCAATTTCCTTAATCGTTGATTTTTTATTGCCACTTAATGATTTTTTATGCATATTTCATGATTATATTTTCAAGTGTCTTTCATGAAGTTTTATGCGTAAAAAGGGGATGGACAATAAATGGCAACTGAACAATCAGCAATTACCCGCGCAACTTTCGACGAAGTGATTCTGCCGATTTATGCACCTGCGGAGTTTATCCCCGTAAAAGGTAAAGGCAGCCGTGTCTGGGATCAACAAGGCAAAGAGTATGTTGATTTCGCGGGTGGTATTGCTGTTACTGCGCTGGGCCACTGCCATCCGGCGTTAGTGGAAACATTAAAAAGCCAGGGCGAAACGTTGTGGCATACCAGTAATGTTTTCACCAACGAACCTGCGTTGCGTCTTGGCCGTAAACTGATTGACGCCACTTTTGCTGAACGCGTGCTGTTTATGAACTCCGGCACCGAAGCGAACGAAACCGCATTTAAACTGGCGCGTTACTACGCATCCACACGCCATAGTCCGTATAAAACCAAAATCATCGCCTTCCATAACGCTTTCCATGGTCGTTCGCTGTTTACCGTTTCTGTTGGCGGGCAGCCGAAGTATTCCGATGGTTTTGGCCCAAAACCCGCCGATATTATCCATGTACCGTTTAACGATTTGCATGCGGTAAAAGCCGTGATGGATGATCACACCTGCGCGATCGTAGTTGAACCTATTCAGGGCGAGGGCGGCGTAATGGCAGCCACGCCAGAGTTCTTACAGGGTTTACGTGAGCTGTGTGATGAGCACAAAGCGTTGCTGGTATTTGATGAAGTACAGTGCGGAATGGGGCGTATCGGTGAGTTGTTTGCCTATATGCACTATGGTGTGACGCCAGATATTTTGACCAGCGCCAAAGCGCTCGGCGGCGGTTTCCCGGTGAGCGTGATGCTGACTACGCAGGAAATCGCTTCTGCATTCCACGTTGGCACACATGGTTCAACCTACGGCGGCAACCCGCTGGCTTGCGCGGTAGCAGGTGCGGCGTTTGATATCATCAATACGCCAGAAGTGTTGAACGGTGTGACGGCGAAGCGTCAGCTTTTCGTGAAGCATTTGCAGCACATTGATGAGCAGTTCGATGTGTTCAGCGATATTCGCGGCATGGGGCTGTTGATTGGTGCCGAGCTTAAACCGCAATATAAAGGCCGCGCGCGGGAATTCCTGCATGCTGCCGCTCAGGAAGGCGTGATGGTTCTGAACGCCGGGCCAGATGTTATGCGCTTTGCACCCGCGCTGATTGTTGAAGATGCCGATATTGACGAAGGCATGACTCGCTTTGCTAAAGCTGTGGCGAGAATCGTCAAAGGCTAAGCTATTTGGACCGTTGTAATCGACGGTTCAACCAGATGCCGTGATGTGGCCGCTGACGCCAGGCAACCGAGGAAATGGTATGCATGGTGCTGAGGTGGCCCAGAATCCGTTGTAAATGCTGCTCCATAGTACTTAACGGCCCGCTCGGAAGCCCTTCCAGCGGGTCCAGAATATTCGCATCGTTAGTTTCCCCTGGCCCATCGTACTGAAGCCGCTGCTGGCATCGTTGCAGCGCAATTTCGCATGACTGTAAATAACGCTGGGCTAAATCCGGCGTCAGCATGTTGTGCTCGCGGGCTAGTGTCGTCATGGCGTTAATATGTTCGACGATAAACTGGCTGTGCGTGACCCACAGTTTCATGTCTGCCAGATAGTGCGAGTTAAACCCCGGCTCCTGCATCGCCTGGTTCAGGGAGTTAAACAGGGCGTTATGTGCCTGATTGACCCTCATGCGTGCGTAGGCGAGTGGCGTGGGTTCTGGATCGCTGCTCAGAATGATGCGAATGGCATCCTGATCCCTTTCCAGCGCGTCGTGGGCGTTCTGTCTTAACAAACCACTTTGCCACTGTGGCCACAGCCACACCATGCCACCAAAGGCAATCAGGCAGCCCAGTAGCGTATCAATCAGGCGCGGAACAATGTATTGCTCGGCACTGAGTGTGATCAGTTGCAGGGTATATACCGCTGTCACCGTAAAGCCAATTGTCGCCCAGCCGTAACTTTTACGAATGAACAGGTAGCTTACCAGCGTGATGATTAGCATCGCTGCTAACGCAATGCTTTGTGGGAAGTGGAAGTGCAATGCCACGCCCGCAATCGCAAGGCCCGCAATGGTGCCAGCCGAACGGTGCAGAATGCGTACACGCGTGGCGCCGTAACCGTTTTGCGTTACGAACATCACCGTCATTAATATCCAGTAGGGCTTGGGAAGATGTAAAAACGCGCCAAACAGACTGGCGATGGTGAGCATCACGCCTAATCTGGCGGCATTTCTCAGGGCGGCGGATTTCAAAGACAAATAGCTTTTGAGTGCAGCCCAAAGTGGCAGGCGACGCTGCCGGTCCTCCATCAAATCACGCACGTACAAAGGACGTTGAGTGCGCAACACTCGGCCAATACGGCTGAAGTGATAATGACAAAATTGCCCCACAGGATTATCTGGATTCTGACGGGCGATTTTCTCTAGAGCTTCGATTTGCTTTTCCATCGTGAAACGCTGTGGCATTCGATGGTAAAGAATGTCGTCTGCCAGTACGCGTAACCGCGCAGCGATTGTCTGGGCATTCCAGCGAATAACGGCCTCAGCGTGGCTTTGCTCAACCAGTTTTTGAACCTCAGCAGGTTGGTGCAGGCTGACCGAGATGTGTTCCTGAAGATCTAACGCGACCTGGAATGCACGTAACAAGCGCTTGTAGCCGTTTTGCTTATTCGCCGCCAGCATGTGTAATTGTTGATAGCAGATGGTAATCAGATCGACCGCTTTTTGCTGGCGAGCAAGCAAAGGGGGAAGCGCTTTTTCGGGATCGGTATGCTGAGTCAGCAAGCCGTATTTGGCTTCGCAGTAATCCGCTAACTGGCGGTACAGCAGGCTTAATGATTCGCGTAGCGGCTGCTCGCGCCACATCCAGAACCAAAACCAGTTAAATGCGCCGTACCAAATCGTGCCGGAGACATACAGCAGCATCGGTTTCCAGATAGGCATATTTCCGGCCATGCTGAGTGTGAAAATGGCGGCAATCAGCGAGGCAGGAAGCAGGCGGGCGTGAAGGGAGCTGATTTCAGCGGTGACTCCAAGCAGCAATGCCATAACGATAAGAATGACGGGCAGCGGTACGGTGGTATAGAGCAACAGCAGTTGCATGATCAAACTGCTGACGGCAAAAAGAGTGCCGCCGATGATCAGGCGTTTGAAGAAGCGTTTGTGGGGCGTATCCAGACCCGCAATGTTGCAGCAGGCGGGAACTAACGAGAACAGCAGGCCGTTTTGCAGGCTGCCAAACAACAAACCTACCGCCACAGGAAGGCACAGCACCAGCGTTTGCCGCAGTGCATAGTTAACTTCAGGGTGATAGATCAGTCTGCGCCACATATGCTCATCATACTTCAAGTTGCAGGGGTATGAATTTTAGAGACAAAAAAGGCGTATTACCGAAGCGATACGCCATTTTTGAGACGGAAATTAACGAGTGCCGTAAACGACGATCGTTTTACCGTGAGCGGAGATCAGGTTTTGATCTTCCAGCATTTTCAAGATACGACCAACGGTTTCACGAGAGCAACCAACGATCTGACCGATTTCCTGACGGGTAATTTTAATCTGCATACCGTCTGGGTGGGTCATTGCATCAGGTTGTTTTGCCAGGTTCAGCAGCGTCTGCGCGATACGACCGGTAACATCCAGGAATGCCAGGTTACCGACTTTTTCAGACGTGACTTGCAGACGGGTTGCCATCTGCGCAGACAGACGCATCAGAATGTCTGGGTTGACTTGAATCAGCTGGCGGAATTTTTTATAGGAAATTTCAGCCACTTCACAAGCACTTTTAGCACGAACCCAGGCACTACGTTCCTGACCTTCTTCGAACAGCCCTAACTCACCAATAAAATCGCCCTGATTCAGATAGGAGAGGATCATTTCCTTGCCCTCTTCATCTTTAATCAGAACAGCCACAGAGCCCTTGACGATGTAATACAGCGTCTCTGCTTTTTCACCCTGGTGAATCAGTGTGCTCTTCGATGGATACTTATGAATATGGCAATGGGACAAGAACCATTCGAGAGTCGGGTCTGTTTGCGGTTTGCCAAGCACCATGCGCGGTTATCCTCTGTTTTATAACTGGCTACCAACGACGGGACGCTAAACATCCTGTCTGGCGTTGCAAGTATTAGAATATTCCCCATCTTGGGGAGATGGCATGCAAGTCATTCTTGCTGCCTGTAATTAGTGATGTCCAATGCATACATGCGTAACGTCAATGTATCGATGTAGCATTTGGATTGTTTTAGCATAGCTTTTGACAGGTGTCTCCTATTGTCTCGTTTCAGCTTGACGTAGGTCTCCTTCCATTGCCAGTTTTGCTGCTTCCGCGTACTCTGAGGGGTAATTTTTTCAATGGGAGAAGCAACATGCAAGCACGAGTGAAGTGGGTGGAAGGGTTAACCTTCATGGGTGAGTCTGCTTCAGGACACCAGATTCTGATGGACGGTAATGCTGGCGATAAAGCACCAAGTCCGATGGAAATGGTACTGATGTCCGCTGGTGGTTGTAGTGCAATCGATGTGGTTTCTATCTTGCAAAAAGGCCGCTACAACGTGACTGATTGCGAAGTAAAACTGACCTCAGAGCGCCGCGAAGAAGCACCGCGTTTGTTTACGCATATCAATCTGCATTTCATCGTGACAGGCAAGGAATTGAAAGATAACGCGGTTTCCCGCGCGGTAGATTTGTCTGCTGAGAAGTATTGCTCTGTTGCTCTGATGCTGGAAAAAGCGGTGAACATTACCCACAGCTATGAAGTGATTGAAGGCTAGTGTGTCTATCCGGGCGGTGATTAGCCGCCCTGATTAATATTTCGACCTTCCGCCAGGCGTTTCACCAATGGCGTCATAATCAGTTCCATTGCCAGCCCCATTTTGCCGCCCGGCACCACTAATGTATTGATGTGGGAAATGAATGAGCCTTGCAGCATGGCGAGCAAATACGGGAAATCAATATCATCCAGCCCGCGAAAATGAATCACCACGAAACTTTCATCCAGTGACGGAATGCCGCGTGCGGCAAACGGATTGGAGGTATCAACAGTAGGGACGCGCTGGAAGTTAATGTGAGTACGGGAAAATTGCGGTGTGATGTAATTGATGTAATCGTCCATCGAACGTACCACTGAATCCATCACCGCTTCTCTGGAATGCCCGCGTTCGCTGGTATCGCGCACCAGTTTTTGTATCCACTCCAGGTTCACAATGGGCACCACACCCACCAATAAATCGACGGCGTTTGCTACGTCGTGTTGCGACGTGACAACTCCACCGTGCAAACCTTCATAGAACAACACATCGGTAGGTTCTGGCAGCGACTGCCACGGCGTGAAAGTGCCGGGGATCTGGTTCCAGGGAACGGCTTCATCATAGGTATGTAGATACTTGCGTGATTTACCCTGTCCAGTTTTTCCGTACTCAATAAATGTTTGCTCAATCAAACCGAAGTCGTTGGCTTCCGGGCCGAAGTAGCTGATGTGGCGGCCCAGGTCACGGGCTTTACGAATCGCCATGTCCATTTCAGGGCGGGTGAAACGATGGAAACTGTCACCTTCAACTTCCGCTGCGCGTAAGTTGAGTTGCTGGAAGATTTTACGGAAGGCAAGGCTGGTGGTGGTCGTTCCCGCGCCGCTGGAACCTGTTACGGCAATAACCGGATGTTTGGCTGACATAAGGCAACAACTCCATGGGTAATCACGAGGGTCTTGTTAATACGAGGCAAGTCTTATGCAGTATAGGAGACAACCCAGGCGTTGAATGCTTAGCCGCGAAATTGCCCGCGAGCCATGATATTCACCGTTTCATGGAGCTCTGACCATACCAGCACAGCCTCACCACTTTGTAGCTGGCGCTTAACATCGGCCACCTTTTGCTCCAGTGAGCGCTCTTGTTCACCATAATCTGTGCCTTCGCGTAATACAAAGGATTCAATCAGATTATCAAGCGTTTCGGGAGGGAGATCTTGCCAGGGAATCATCATATTACGGGTCCAAAAACTGAGTCAGCCACTGCGGAATACGCTGTTCAAGCCACATTTCAGGGCGACGAAGCGTACCGCCGACAAATCCAACGTGCCCACCGTAGCGAGTCAGTTGATATTCGATATTGGCTGGCAATATTGCTTTGTCAGGGATCACGTGGTGATCCATAAACGGATCGTCTTTCGCGTGGATGATTAACGTTGGCGTTTTGATTTGCGGCAGTAATGGCATAGCGCTGCACTGACGGTAATAGTCGATGGCATCGGCAAAACCGTGGATCTTCGAGGTGATCAAATCGTCAAACTCACGCAGACGACGCATACCTTTAAGCTGGCGCATATCAACAGGGAGACTCCCTGGATAACTTCTTAACTTACGCGCCGCATTTTTCTTCAGCAAATTCAAAAGGTAGTGTTGGTAAACGCGGGAGAAACCTTTCTCAATATGCTTGCTGCAATGCTCCAGCATCAGCGGGGCAGAAACCACAACGCCGGCCTGAAGTGTACAGTCAGCGCCCTGTTTTGCCATTAAACAGGCGAGCATATTACCGCCGAGCGAAAACCCAACAGCCGCCGTCGGCGCTTTGCCGTAACGTGTGTTGAGCCAGTTCAGGAAGTAACTGCCGTCTTCTGTCTCACCAGAGTGATAAATGCGCTTCATGCGATTAGGCACACCGCTGCAACCACGGAAATGCATCACTACGCCTAGCCAGCCTTGTTTACGCGCCGCATCAATTAAACCATGTGCGTACGGGCTATGCAGACTTCCTTCGAGGCCATGAAAAACGACTAACCGTGGTTTATGCATTGCCTGCCGTGGGTCTTCGCTCCAGGCAAGATCGACAAAATCCCCATCCGGCATGTCCAGACGCTGCCAGTGAGGTTTGAAATTAAGGCGACGGCGAATTAATCGCGGGAGCATGGTTTGCAGGTGCGGATTACTGACACCTCTTAACGGACGAAACTGCTCATCGTCTATGTGATTAAAATTCAATGCTGCGGGACTTGTCGTGGCCATATCACACTGTTAGTTTCATTTAGTTTGCTAATTAACTTTACCGGGTGTGGAACACCCATTTCATGGAAACGCTTTTCTTCTCAATGCTTGGTTTTCTGTGGGTCGCGGCCATTACACCCGGCCCAAACAATATGTTGCTTACGTCTTCTGGTGCCAACTACGGGTTTATCCGCACCCTACCTTTGATGATAGGGATTATGCTCGGGATGCAGTGCATCTTGCTGCTGGTGGCGTTTGGCGTCGGCAGCTTAATCCTTGTGTACCCCGCTTTGCACCTTATCCTGAAGATTGCCGGTAGTGCTTATCTTTTATGGCTCGCCTGGAAAATCGGCACCGCAACCTATGAAAAACTGGAAACCGATGCACCGCCTCCTGCCCCGATTCCATTCTGGCAGGGCGGTCTGTTGCAGGTTATCAACCCAAAAGCATGGTTGATGGCGCTGGGTGCAGTGGCGAGCTTCACGCTGGCCGGTGCTCAGTACCTGCATTCCGTTGTGTTAATCAGTATTGGTATTGCGCTGGTCAACATTGTTGCGGGTATCATCTGGATTGCGTTCGGCAGCATGATTGGCAAATTGCTTCGTAGCCGCCGCGCCTGGGCAATCTTTAACATCTTTATGGGATTGCTAACCGCCGCCTGCGTGTTACTGATTTGGCACTGATTTTGTTTTACAGCTCTCTCAATGGGAGAGGGCTGTAAAGATTACTCGGCCTGCATTATCTGTTCTAACTGGTCGTGCGCATCCAGCCATTCCATTTCGCACTCTTCCAACGCCGATCTCACTTTCACCTGAGTTTGCAGGCATTCGGTCATTTCTGCTTTGCGGCTTTGGTCGTAAATGGCGCTGTCAGCCAGCTTTTCTTCCACGGCTGCAAGCTGCACGTTCAGTTTTTCCATCTGCTTTTCAAGCTGCGTAATGTGCTTACGTAACGGCTGCGTTTGGGTACGTAATTCCGCTTCGCGACGTTTTTGATCTTTACGCGACTGCGCACTGTTTGCGTTATCTTTCGCTGAATCAAGCGGTTGGTTTTCCTGCTTTTGCAGATCCACAAGCCACTGCTGATAATCTTCCAGATCGCCGTCAAATGCCTCGACCTTTCCATCATGTACCAGATAGAGATCGTCAGTCGTTGAACGCAGTAAGTGACGGTCGTGCGAAACCACAACCAGCGCGCCTTCGAAATCAATTAACGCTTCGGTCAGTGCCTGGCGCATATCGAGATCAAGGTGGTTGGTTGGTTCATCAAGCAGCAGCAGGTTAGGGCGCTGCCAGACAACCAGAGCCAGTACCAGGCGTGCTTTTTCACCACCGGAGAAACGTGCGGTGTGTTCCGTGACTTTATCGCCCCGGAAGCCAAAGCCGCCCAGGTAGTCGCGCAGTTGCTGTTCTAATTCTTTCGGCGCGATGCGTGAAAGGTGCTGCAACGGCGATTCATCAGCACGTAAATATTCCAGCTGATGCTGCGCGAAGTAACCCAGCTTAACCCCTTTTGCCAGGCCGATATCGCCCTGCAAAGGTTCGATTTCTTCCGCCAGCAGTTTAATCAGCGTTGATTTACCGGCACCGTTGCGGCCAAGCAGGCCGATGCGAGAGCCAGGAACCAGGTTCAGTTTGATGGAATCAAGGATCACGCGGTCGCCATAACCCGCACTGACTTTTTCCATGCGCAAAAGCGGATTAGGCAAACTTTCTGGGGCACGGAAGCTGAAATGGAACGGGTTATCGACATGCGCCGGGGCAATCAGCTCCATACGCTCAAGCATCTTCACACGGCTTTGCGCTTGCTTAGCTTTACTGGCCTTGGCTTTGAAACGGTCGATAAAACCTTGCAGGTGTGCGACACGCTCCTGCTGGCTTTCAAACATCGACTGCTGTTGAGCAAGGCGCGTGGCACGCTGGCCTTCAAACGATGAGTAGTTGCCGGTGTATTCAAACATCGCTTCTTGTTCGATATGAATAATTTTGCCAACTACCGGATCGAGGAAGTCACGGTCGTGGGAAATCAGAATCAATGTGCCCTGATAACTTTTCAGCCAACGTTCCAGCCAGATAACTGCATCTAAGTCCAGGTGGTTAGTGGGTTCATCAAGCAGCAGTAAATCAGAGCGGCAAATGAGTGCCTGCGCCAGGTTCAGGCGCATACGCCAGCCACCGGAGAAATCACTGACCGGGCGTTCGAGCTGTTCGTTGCTGAAGCCTAAGCCGTGCAGCAAGCTGGAGGCGCGGGAGCGAATCGTCCACGCATCAACCGCATCAAGTTTGCCATGAACCAGTGCAATGGCATGACCATCGTTGCGTTCATTGGCTTTTTCCAGCTCAGCTTCTAACTGGCGGAATTCGCGGTCGCCATCAATAACATATTCAATGGCTGGCATCGCCAGTGCAGGGGTTTCCTGATTTACCCAAGCCAGCGCCCAGTTGCCTGGAAAGGTCATGCTGCCACCATCGGCGCTGATCTCGTTCTTCAGTAGCGCCAGCAGCGTGGATTTACCGCAGCCGTTTTTACCCACCAGACCCACTTTTTGGCCCGGATTGATGGTAGCGGTGGCGTTATCCAGCAGAACGCGTGTGCCGCGACGAATTTGTAACGAGGAGAAAACAATCATAAAGCGCCGTATGTTCAGAGTATGTTAAATTGTCATTATATAAAGGTAACGTGATGCTATCGGCACCGCGTCGGGCTGCATGGTAGCCCAAAAAAATCACTATGACGACGCCCTGGAGGGTAATGATGTCGCAGCCGCCGAAAGTTTTGCTGCTATATGCCCATCCGGAGTCACAAGACTCGGTCGCTAACCGGGTCTTACTCCAGGCGGCGCAGAAGCTTGATAATGTGACTGTGCATGATCTTTATGCGCACTATCCTGACTTTTTTATCGATGTTTATCGTGAGCAGGCCTTGCTGCAAGAACATGATGTCATCGTCTTCCAACATCCTCTTTATACCTACAGCTGTCCGGCGTTGCTCAAAGAGTGGCTGGATCGTGTGCTGAGCCGTGGGTTTGCAAGCGGTGTCGGAGGAAACGCTCTGGCGGGAAAGTACTGGCGTAGTGTGATTACCACCGGAGAGCCGGAAGGTGCCTACCGACACGATGGTTTTAATCGTTTCCCGCTAACCGATATTTTGCGTCCTTTTGAACTCACCGCTGCGATGTGCCGTATGCACTGGATGAATCCCATCATTGTTTACTGGGCTCGCCGCCAATCTCCTCAGGAACTTGCCAGCCATGCGAAAGCGTATGGTGAATGGTTGGCGTCGCCGTTACCGCCAGGAGGTCGCTGATGGAAGGATCGGACGTATTGCTAGCTGGGGTACTGTTTTTATTTGCGGCGGTTGTTGCTGTACCCATCGCCGCCCGCTTAGGCATTGGCCCAGTGCTGGGGTATTTGCTTGCTGGTATTGCCATCGGGCCGTGGGGTTTAGGTTTTATCAGCGATGTGGATGAAATTCTTCACTTCTCTGAGCTGGGCGTTGTGTTCCTGATGTTTATCATCGGGCTTGAGCTGAATCCATCAAAACTGTGGCAGCTTCGGCGTTCAATATTTGGCGTGGGTGCCGCGCAAGTGTTACTCAGCGCCGTAGTGTTGGCCGGGCTGTTGATGCTGACGAAGTTTTCCTGGCAGGCTGCGGTGATTGGCGGTATCGGTTTGGCGATGTCATCCACCGCGATGGCGCTACAGCTGATGCGCGATAAGGGCATGAATCGCAACGAATCCGGCCAGCTCGGTTTTTCTGTTCTGCTGTTCCAGGATTTAGCCGTTATTCCGGCGATTGCACTGGTGCCGCTGCTGGCAGGGCATGGCGACGAGAGCCCCGACTGGATAAAAGTGGGCTTCAAGGTGTTGGCGTTTGCAGGCATGTTGATCGGCGGCCGTTACCTTCTGAAGCCTCTGTTCCGGTTTATCGCCGGTTCCGGTGTTCGTGAAGTTTTTACCGCTGCGACATTGCTGCTGGTATTAGGTTCGGCGTTATTTATGGATGCGCTGGGTTTTTCAATGGCGCTCGGTACGTTCATTGCGGGCGTGCTGTTGGCTGAAAGTGAATATCGTCACGAACTTGAAACGGCTATCGATCCATTTAAAGGGTTATTGCTGGGGCTGTTCTTTATCTCCGTCGGCATGGCGCTAAATCTTGGCGTGCTCTACACCCATATATTCTGGGTCGTTTTAAGTGTGCTGGTGCTGGTGGCCGTCAAAGCTGCCGTGTTGTATGGCCTGTCCTGGTTCTATGGTTTACGTAGCTCCGAACGATTACAGTTTTCTGGCGTTCTGAGTCAGGGCGGGGAGTTTGCATTTGTTCTGTTTTCTACCGCTTCATCACAAAAGCTATTTAGCGGCGACCAGATGCCATTGCTGCTGGTTACCGTCACGCTTTCAATGATGACGACCCCGCTGCTGATGAAAGGGGTCGATGCCATTCTTGCGCGACGTTTCAACGTTGCCGATGATGAAACTGATGAAAAGCCGTACGTGGAAGACGACCAGCCACAGGTCATAATTGTTGGTTTTGGGCGCTTCGGGCAGGTGATTGGGCGCTTGCTGATGGCGAACAAAATGCGCATCACCGTGCTGGAGAGGGACATCAGCTCTGTAAGCCTGATGCGAAAATACGGCTATAAAGTTTATTACGGTGATGCGACTGAGCTTGAGTTGCTGCGATCTGCGGGGGCTGAGACGGCAAAATCTATCGTGATTACCTGCAATGAGCCGGAAGATACAATGAAAGTGGTTCACTTGTGTCAACAACACTTTCCACATCTGGCGATCCTGGCTCGTGCCAGAGGCCGTGTAGAAGCTCACGAATTGTTGCAAGCTGGAGTAACGCAATTCTCTCGCGAGACGTTTTCCAGTGCGTTGGAGTTAGGGCGTAAGGCGCTGATGACGTTAGGTATGCATCCGCATCAGGCGCATCGCGCACAGCTTCACTTCCGGCGGCTAGATATGAGTATGCTGCGTGAGTTAATGCCAATTCATACCGATAACGCACAAATTTCCAGGGTGCGTGAAGCACGTCGTGAGTTAGAAGATATTTTCGAGCGCGAGATGCAACAAGAGCGTCGGCAGTTCGATGGTTGGGATGATTTTGAATAATTAAGGTGAAGCGAATGCCGGTGCGTAAACGTTTTATTGCTGGGGCAGTTTGCCCCGAATGCCAGGCGCAAGATTCCCTCGCGATGTGGCGTGAGAATAATGTCGATATTGTTGAGTGTGTTAAGTGCAGCCACCAGATGCGTGAGGCGGATAAGCAAGCTCGCGAGCACGTTCGCGAACAAGAGCAAGTCATCGGGATTTTTCATCCGGACTAGCGAGAAGCGTCAGCTTTTTTTAAGCTAAGGGGTACACCGGCGCTAAATTCCGCTACAATCGGCGCCAGTTTTTTTCTCACGCTCGCTCAGGAGATATCATGAAAGTAGCAAAAGACCTGGTGGTCAGCCTGGCTTATCAGGTACGTACAGAAGACGGTGTGTTGGTTGATGAGTCTCCGGTGAGTGCGCCGCTTGACTATCTGCATGGTCATGGCTCCCTGATTTCAGGCTTAGAGACCGCTCTGGATGGTCACGTAGTTGGCGATCGTTTCGACGTGAACGTTGGCGCAAATGACGCTTACGGCCAATACGATGATAATCTGGTTCAGCGCGTACCGAAAGACGTCTTCATGGGCGTTGACGAGCTGGAAGTGGGTATGCGCTTTATGGCTGATACCGACCAGGGCCCAGTGCCAGTTGAGATTACTGCAGTTGAAGATGAGCACGTTGTTGTCGATGGCAACCACATGCTGGCAGGCCAAAACCTGAACTTCAACGTAGAAGTTATCGCAATCCGTGAAGCAACGGCTGAAGAACTGGCTCATGGCCACGTTCACGGCGAGCACGACCATCACCACGATCACGGCGACGATGGTTGCTGTGGTGGCCACGGTCACGACCATGATCACGAACATGGTAAAGGTGGTTGTGGCGGTAATGGCGGCTGCGGTTGCCACTAATCTGCTAAAGATAAAAAAGGCGTGTCACTGACACGCCTTTTCTTTTTGTACCGCTAGTAGTGCGGAGGCGGTGTTTCTTCAGCTTCCGAGGCAACCATTGATGGTTGGCTGGCTTTCAACTTTTCTACCAGCAAGCGAAAATGCTCGCGTAGTTTGACCATCTCCAGTTCGTGCGCGGTTACTGTCTGATTTAACTCTTCTATCGTAATCTCCTGGAAAGCGAGACGACTCTCAAGTTCTTCCAGCCGTTGTTCGGTCGATTTTTGTTGCATGGCTAATCTCTCCTGGCCTGCGGATGAACAATTTCCGGCGATTCTACTGAAAAAAGCCGCACGTTACAGCGCCGTTTTACTCATCACGAAACTTCTTTAAACAAAAAGAGTCTGAATTTGTCTCGATAAGACGCGGAGAGATTGTGTAGATTTCTTCCACGACGTTATAGTACGTCTGTTAGTTGATAATAACCTTGGGGTTAGAGGCCCCGGCCCTGGAGAAATGGATGAAATCACTGTTTAAAGTAACGCTACTGGCGACCACGATGGCCGTTGCCCTGAGCGCTCCTGCGTTCGCTGCTCCAGCTGCTGCCGCGCCAGCGACTGCTGCGAAAGATGCTGCGGCTCCTGCTGCAAGCAACGCGGCATTCAAAAATGACGACCAGAAATCTGCGTATGCATTAGGTGCTTCGCTGGGCCGTTACATGGAAAACTCTCTGAAAGAACAAGAGAAACTGGGGATCACGCTGGATAAGAATCAGCTGATCGCTGGTGTTCAGGATGCATTTGCTGATAAGAGCAAATTGTCTGACCAGGAAATCGAGCAGACTCTGCAAGCTTTCGAAGCTCGCGTGAAATCTTCCGCTCAAGCAAAAATGGAAAAAGACGCTAAAGAAAACTCGGATAAAGGCAAAACCTTCCGTGATTCTTTCGCCAAAGAGAAAGGTGTTAAAACTTCCGCTACTGGCCTGATGTACAAAATCGACAAAGCCGGTACGGGTGAAGCACCGAAAGACAGCGACACTGTTGTTGTTAACTACAAGGGTACGCTTATCGACGGTAAAGAGTTCGATAACTCTTACACCCGTGGCGAGCCGCTCTCTTTCCGTCTTGACGGTGTAATCCCAGGCTGGACTGAAGGTCTTAAGAACCTTAAGAAAGGCGGGAAAATCAAACTGGTTATTCCACCAGAATTGGCTTACGGCAAAACTGGCGTTCCGGGAATTCCAGCAAACTCCACATTAGTATTTGACGTTGAGCTGCTGGATATTAAGCCAGCACCAAAAGCAGATGCTAAACCGGATGCTGCTCCAGAAGCCGCTGCAGACGCTGGCGCTGCGAAGAGCAAATAAGGCATTACTAACCGCCGTCCTCAGGGGCGGCGGTTTTTTATTTGAGGCAGGATATAATAAAAGCTGGAAAGCGCATCTTACGCTGTATTACCTTAGCAGACTGCGCAACAACGAGTTTGAGTCTGCCCTGACACCATATAAGCGCGACAGGCTCTCTGTAGAGGGTGGTATTTTTAAATGTCCAATTCGCTTTTAACCAATGAAACCAGTGAGCTCGACTTACTGGACCAGCGTCCTTTTGAACAAACCGACTTTGAAATATTAAAATCCTACGAAGCGGTAGTGGACGGGTTAGCGATGCTGATTGGTTCTCATTGTGAAATCGTGCTGCACTCGCTGCAAGATCTAAAATGTTCTGCCATCCGTATTGCGAATGGTGAACATACCGGGCGTAAAATTGGTTCGCCAATTACCGATCTTGCACTGCGTATGCTGCATGATATGACCGGTGCGGATAGTAGCGTTTCCAAATGCTATTTCACCCGTGCAAAAAGTGGCGTCCTGATGAAATCAGAGACTATTGCCATTCGTAATCGTGACGAACGTGTCATTGGCCTGTTGTGCATCAACATCAACCTTGATGTGCCATTCTCGCAAATCATGTCGACCTTTATCCCGCCGGAAACGCCAGAAGTGGCTTCTTCCGTAAACTTTGCGTCTTCAGTGGAAGATCTGGTTATGCAGGCTCTGGAATTCACGATTGAAGAGGTGAATGCCGATCGCAATGTGTCCAACAACGCTAAAAATCGACAGATTGTGCTGAACCTCTATGAGAAAGGTATCTTTGATATTAAAGATGCAATCAACCAGGTTGCCGACCGTTTGAATATTTCTAAGCACACGGTTTATCTCTATATTCGCCAATTCAAAAACGGTGATTTCCAGGGGCAGGATAAATAATGCGTTTTGCTATCCTGGTGACTGGCCCGGCATATGGCTCGCAGCAGGCTAGCAGTGCGTTGCAATTCTCTCAGGCTGTTATCGAAGAAGGTCACACGTTGGAAAGCGTATTTTTCTACCGTGAGGGTGTGCATAACGCAAACCTTCTGACTTCGCCTGCAAGTGACGAATTCGATTTAGTTCGCGCATGGCAGCAGCTGCATCAGCAACATGGCGTTGAACTGCATATCTGTGTCGCTGCGGCATTACGTCGTGGTGTGACAGATGCAGAACAAGCCGCTCAGCTCGGTCTGCCGTGTCATAATTTGCAACCCGGTTTCACTCTCAGTGGGTTGGGCGCACTGGCGCAAGCATCGCTAACGTGTG
Organism: uncultured Buttiauxella sp.; assembly: GCA_965119215.1. GTDB lineage: Bacteria > Pseudomonadota > Gammaproteobacteria > Enterobacterales > Enterobacteriaceae > Buttiauxella. The sequence goes on along the minus strand of CBCPKK010000021.1, from coordinate 684 downwards.
ACCGAACGGTACAATTTTGATGAAGCGTGTCGCATTTGTCTTTAAATCGGCTCCTCATGGCAGTGCTGCAGGCCGTGAAGGGCTAGATGCTTTACTGGCTACATCGGCATTAACCGAAGACATTGGTGTGTTTTTCATCGGTGACGGAGTAATGCAGTTGCTACCAGGCCAGCAGCCAGGGCTCATCCTCGCCAGAGATTACATCGCAACATTCCGCGTGTTGCCGTTATACGACATTGAGCAGTGCTATCTTTGTGCTGCTTCAATACGCGAACGGGGATTATCGTCAGAAAGTGCCTGGGTTCTCGATGCAAAATCACTTGAACCCGATGTTTTGTGCGAAATACTGCATCAGTTTGATGTAGTATTAACTTTCTGAGGCGACATGCTGCATATTTTACAACACTCACCTTTTCAGACCGATCTTGAATCGTTGCTACGTTGTGTGAAGCACGGTGATGAGATTTTATTGCGACAAGATGCGGTCATTGCTGCACTATCAGGGACCAAAACCCTTGATGTGCTGCTCGCGGCCCCCATTTCTATCTATGCTCTGCAGGAAGATATCGAGGCTCGCGGCATAACTGCTCAAATTTCAACCGGCGTAGGTCAGGTCAGCTATACTGATTTCGTCAGATTGACGGTTAAACACGAACAGCTAATTTCCTGGTAAAATCCAGGATT
>CBCPKK010000020.1:0-2714 GCA_965119215.1 uncultured Buttiauxella sp. | reverse complement strand
TTCCAGATCCTAAGTTCGGATCAGAGTTGCTGGCCAAATTTGTAAACATTCTGATGGTAGATGGTAAGAAATCTACTGCAGAATCTATCGTTTATTCCGCGCTGGAGACCCTGGCTCAGCGTTCTGGTAAAAACGAACTGGAAGCTTTCGAAGTCGCTCTGGACAACGTTCGTCCGACAGTCGAAGTTAAGTCCCGCCGTGTTGGTGGTTCTACTTATCAGGTTCCAGTAGAAGTACGTCCGGTTCGTCGTAATGCTCTGGCAATGCGTTGGATCGTAGAAGCTGCTCGTAAACGCGGTGATAAATCCATGGCTCTTCGCCTGGCGAACGAACTTTCTGATGCTGCAGAGAACAAAGGTACTGCAGTTAAGAAACGTGAAGACGTTCACCGTATGGCTGAAGCCAACAAGGCGTTCGCACACTACCGTTGGTAATCCCTTCGCAGTGTTAGTCACCAAGCGGGCGCTTCACATAAGCTGCCCGCTTTGGGTTACTTAAATGAACGTCTCAGGATATAGAGGAATCAAATGGCTCGTAAAACACCCATTGAGCGCTACCGTAACATTGGTATCAGTGCTCACATCGACGCCGGTAAGACAACGACTACCGAACGTGTTCTGTTCTACACCGGTGTAAACCACAAAATCGGTGAAGTTCATGACGGCGCAGCAACTATGGACTGGATGGAGCAGGAGCAGGAACGTGGTATTACCATCACGTCCGCTGCGACTACCTGTTTCTGGTCTGGTATGGCGAAGCAGTTCGAACCACACCACATCAACATCATCGACACCCCAGGGCACGTTGACTTCACTATCGAAGTTGAACGTTCCATGCGTGTTCTTGATGGCGCGGTAATGGTTTACTGTGCTGTTGGTGGTGTTCAGCCACAGTCTGAGACCGTATGGCGTCAGGCAAACAAATATAAAGTTCCACGTATTGCGTTCGTTAACAAAATGGACCGTATGGGTGCTAACTTCCTGAAAGTTGTTGATCAGATTGAAAAACGTCTGGGCGCAACTCCGGTTCCTCTGCAACTGGCTATCGGCGCGGAAGAGAAATTCACCGGTGTTGTTGACCTGGTGAAAATGAAAGCGATCAACTGGAATGAAGCTGATCAGGGCGTGACCTTCGAATACGAAGAGATCCCAGCTGATATGCAGGAACTGGCCGAAGAATGGCGCCAGAAACTGGTTGAAGCCGCTGCTGAAGGTTCTGACGAACTGATGGAGAAATTCTTTGGTGGCGAAGAGCTAACTGAAGAAGAGATCAAGACTTCTCTGCGTAAGCGCGTACTGAACAACGAAATTATCTTGGTTACCTGTGGTTCTGCATTTAAGAACAAAGGTGTTCAGGCGATGCTGGATGCGGTTATTGAATACCTGCCAGCTCCGACTGACGTTACTGCGATTAACGGTATGCTGGACGATGGTAAAGACACTCCGGCAGTTCGTCACTCTGACGACAATGAGCCGTTTGCTGCTTTGGCGTTCAAAATCGCAACTGACCCGTTTGTTGGTAACCTGACCTTCTTCCGCGTTTATTCTGGCGTGGTTAACTCTGGTGACACCGTGTTCAACCCGGTGAAATCAGCGCGTGAGCGTCTGGGCCGTATCGTACAGATGCACGCTAACAAACGTGAAGAGATCAAAGAAGTTCGCGCAGGCGACATCGCTGCAGCTATTGGTCTGAAAGAAGTGACTACCGGTGATACCCTGTGTGACCAGGACAATGTGATCATTCTGGAGCGTATGGAATTCCCTGAACCGGTAATCTCCATCGCTGTAGAACCAAAAACCAAAGCTGACCAGGAAAAAATGGGTCTGGCTCTGGGTCGTCTGGCTAAAGAAGATCCATCATTCCGCGTATGGACTGATGAAGAAACCAACCAGACTATCATCGCTGGTATGGGTGAGCTTCACCTCGACATCATCGTTGACCGTATGAAACGTGAATTCAACGTTGAAGCTAACGTTGGTAAACCTCAGGTTGCTTACCGTGAAGCGATTCGCGCGAAAGTTACCGATATTGAAGGTAAACACGCTAAGCAGTCTGGTGGTCGTGGTCAGTACGGTCATGTTGTTATCGACATGTACCCACTGGAGCCGGGCTCGAATCCGAAAGGTTACGAGTTCGTCAACGACATCAAAGGTGGTGTGATCCCAACGGAATACATCCCTGCTGTTGATAAAGGCATCCAGGAGCAGCTGAAGTCTGGTCCTCTGGCGGGTTACCCAGTAGTAGATCTCGGCGTGCGTCTGCACTTCGGTTCTTACCACGACGTTGACTCCTCTGAACTGGCGTTTAAACTGGCCGCTTCTATTGCCTTCAAAGATGGCTTTAAGAAAGCGAAACCTGTTCTGCTTGAGCCTATCATGAAGGTTGAAGTTGAAACTCCGGAAGAGAACACTGGTGACGTTATCGGTGACCTTAGCCGTCGTCGTGGTCAGCTGAAAGGTCAGGAATCTAACGCTACTGGCGTTCAGATTCATGCTGAAGTTCCGTTGTCAGAAATGTTCGGATACGCAACTCAATTGCGTTCTCTGACCAAAGGTCGTGCATCTTACTCCATGGAATTCCTGAAGTATGATGATGCGCCGAACAACGTTGCTCAGGCCGTAATCGAAGCCCGCGGTAAATAAGCCCAGGGTTTAAAAACATTGATCCCGTGCTCTCTCCTTGAGGGGAGAGCGCAACAGTAAGGAATATAGCCG
>CBCPKK010000019.1:0-149800 GCA_965119215.1 uncultured Buttiauxella sp. | reverse complement strand
CAAATAAGTGTAAAGCCCTGTACTGACGTACAGGGCTTTTTGCTGTCTGCGACAAAATTGTCGTGAACGATTAAATTTCTACTTCTTTAACCAGGTAATAATGAAATCAGCAAGTTGCTCTGGATGATTAATATCCAAAATAGGTAGCGATGTGTTCAGTTCAACATCACTAGCGATAGCAATAACATGATTATCGATCACTAATTCATCAGAGGTTTGTGAAACGCCCTCTCTGTAGAGCAATATCTTAGACACCGATTCGTGTTTAAAGCCTTCCACCAGTATTATATCCAGTGAAGATTTATCCATTCGGCTGGCGAGATAGTACAAATCCAACTCATTTTGATCAGGTGTTTCGGTCATCAGAGCCCAACGCTTTTGGCTCGCAACTATTGTTTGCGCCGCACCGGCTTTGCGTAATTCGTAGCTGTCTTTACCTGGCTTATCGACATCCATATCGTGATGCGTGTGCTTTATCAGCCCCGGACGAATACCACGTTCATTAAGCAAAGGGATGAGCTTCTTCAACAGAGTCGTTTTTCCCGTCCCACTTGAGGCCGCAAAAGCTAGCAGTGGCAGCATCTATTTATTCTCCCATTGGGCAAGATCTTCAGGCGTATTTACGTTTATAAAATTTTGCGCCTGATTCGGAAAAAGTACGGCCCGTCCACCTACCTCACGTAGAAAAACCATCACTCTGCGCTCGCCTGAATCCAGATACTCTTCAAGCTGCAATATGATACTTCGGTGTGCAAGTGCAGTAGTTGGATGGTCTCGTTCTCCATCATTTACCCACACGCAAGTTGATTCTCCTCTCTGGGCCCACAGCTGATATGCCAGGTCTTTTGGGATATTGGGTGTATCGCACGGGCAAAATAGAAACCACTCACTGCTCAAAAGCTGCATAGCTGACAACATTCCAGCCAATGGCCCCGGATAATCAGGCAATGTATCGCTCAGTACAGGCAGCCCAAAAGACTGATATTTTTCGATATTTCTATTGGCACTGATCACCACATTATTGACCTGCGGTGCGAGCTTACTGATGACATGCTCGAACAAAGGTTGGCCATTAAGCTTGATGAGCCCCTTATCCTGGCCCCCCATTCTTGTCGCCCTTCCTCCAGCCAGCACCACACCAGTAACCTCCGTTAAACATCTCACTTATATCGCCTCTTTTAATGTGGGTTTGACCCTGCTAACGTGTGGCATCTCTCATGTGAAAGGAGCACAATCATGAAATGTAAACGCCTTAACGAACTGCTCGAGCTACTTCAGCCCGCATGGCAAAAAGAGCCGGATCTCAACTTGATTCAATTTTTGCAGAAACTCAGCAAAGAGTCAGGTTATACCGGTGAATTAACCGATCTCACCGATGATGTGCTTATCTATCATCTGAAAATGCGTGATTCTGAGAAAGATGCTGTTATTCCAGGCATCAAGAAAGATTACGAAGAAGATTTTAAGACAGCATTACTGCGCGCTCGCGGCGTAATTAAAGAGTAAAAGCTTGTAAGCCAGGCCACTTTAACGGCTACGAAATGTTATCCTCAACTATTCGTATTTACAGTCGGTTGCCTGGATGACAGACAGCGCTTTCAATTTTCAGACATTACATCCGGATACCATCATGGATGCCCTCTTTGAGCAGGGTATACGGGTGGATTCCGGCTTGACCCCATTGAACAGTTTTGAGAACCGCGTCTATCAGTTTCAGGACGAGGATCGTAAACGTTATGTGGTGAAGTTTTATCGCCCCCATCGCTGGTCTCCAGAGCAGATAGAAGAAGAGCATCAGTTTGCACTTGAATTGCTAGCTGATGAGGTTCCAGTCGCGGCCCCTCTGCATTTCAACGGCCAAACATTATTGCGCCATCAAGGGTTTATGTACGCGGTGTTTCCTAGCTTAGGCGGGAGACAATATGAAACCGATAACCTTGATCAAATGGAATGGGTTGGCCGTTATCTTGGCCGTATCCATCAAACCGGTCGCCGTAAGCAGTTTGCTGCCCGTCCCGACATGGGGTTAAGCGAGTATTTGTTTGAACCGCGTGAACTGTTTGAGCATACGCCTCTCATCCCATCCGCCCTTAAGAAGAACTTTCTCAAAGCAACCGATGCATTAATCGAGGAAGTGAAACTTCACTGGCATGCCGATTTTCAGGCATTGCGACTACATGGCGACTGTCATCCAGGGAACATTCTCTGGCGCGATGGCCCTCTGTTTGTTGATCTGGATGATGCCCGTAATGGCCCGGCAGTTCAGGATATCTGGATGCTTCTCAATGGCGACAAGGCCGAGCAAAGAATGCAGCTGGAAATGATTGTCGAAGCATATGAAGAGTTTGCCCCATTCGAATCAGACGAAATTGCACTCATAGAACCTTTACGAGCAATGCGTATGGTTTATTATCTCGCGTGGATAATTCGACGCTGGGATGATCCTGCTTTTCCCAGAAATTTTCCGTGGCTTACCGACGAAGATTACTGGAGAAGACAAACTGCGACTTTTACAGAGCAGGTCCGGGTTCTGCGTGAACCACCATTAACATTAACGCCAATGTATTAATCAGTATTTATTCAGGAGAGATTTGATGATGAAAAAGATTTGGCTGGCGCTGGCGGGGATGATCCTGGCATTTAGCGCATCTGCTGCACAGTTCACTGACGGTAAAGAGTTCGTTACTTTGCAAACCCCTGTTGCTGGTGAGCCGCAAGTATTAGAGTTTTTCTCTTTCTACTGCCCGCACTGCTACCAGTTTGAAGAAGTTCTTCATGTTTCTGATACCGTGAAGAAAAAGCTGCCGGAAGGCACCAAAATGACGAAATACCATGTTGAGTTCCTGGGCCCGTTGGGCAAGGATTTGACTCAAGCATGGGCTGTCGCCTTGGCATTAGGTGTGGAAGACAAAATCACTGCTCCAATGTTTGAAGCAGTACAAAAAACTCAGAGTGTTCAAAACGCTGCTGACATTCGCAAAGTGTTTATTGATGCGGGCGTGAAAGCAGAAGAATACGATGCGGCATGGAACAGCTTTGTTGTGAAATCACTGGTTGCTCAACAAGAGAAAGCAGCGGCAGACCTGAAATTGCAGGGTGTTCCGGCTATTTTCGTTAATGGGAAATACCAGCTGAACCCACAGGGCATGGATACCAGCAATATGGACGTATTTGTCCAGCAATATGCTGATGTAGCCAAGTTCCTGGTCGAGAAAAAGTAATAAAAAAGCCGGTCGATGACCGGCTTCCTGCTCTTGTTTGATGCTGGTCAGCAGAGCATCTTTCTCATGCCACAGCGCATTCAACCATTGCTGAAAATGTCGTTTCAAACCTTTGCCATTCACATAATCGCCAGTGATGAAACTAAAGCGGCTGATTAAAGAACGCCTGATACCAAGCTTTCAATATTATTGGTCTATAACATAATTAATTTTTATATCCACATTTATAGATCACTCATGAAATGTCTTCTTAGTGAATGATTTAAATGCAACATAATGATAAATATAGATATTTAATGCCAGGTAAATTTCCTTTGAGCACAATAATCAATTGCTTAAAGAATTATGCACAAACTTATCCACAATATTGATCTTGAGGTCGATCTCGAAGATCAACAAAACTTTTCACCTTATCTTGCTCAAAAGTTCATGTTTTCAGCCAGGCTATGGCATCCTTTAGCTATAAACTAAAACCAGTCACGGAACGGAACATTATGGTTCAGATCGCGCAAAACCCACTTATCCTCGTTGATGGCTCATCTTATCTCTATCGTGCCTATCACGCCTTTCCACCGCTGACCAATAGCAAAGGTGAACCGACCGGGGCAATGTACGGTGTGCTGAACATGCTGCGCAGTCTGTTATTGCAGTATCAACCGACTCACGCCGCAGTGGTCTTTGATGCCAAAGGTAAAACCTTCCGTGACGAGCTGTTTGAGCATTACAAATCTCATCGACCACCGATGCCTGACGATCTGCGCCAGCAAATTGAACCCCTGCACGCCATGGTGAAAGCCATGGGCTTGCCTTTGCTTGCTGTTTCAGGTGTGGAGGCCGACGATGTGATTGGTACTCTGGCGCTTGAAGCTGAACGTGTTGGTCGCCCTGTGCTTATTAGTACGGGCGATAAAGATATGGCGCAGCTAGTTACGCCGGGCGTTACGCTTATCAATACGATGACAAACACTATTCTTGGCCCGGATGAAGTCCGTACTAAATATGGCGTGCCTCCAGAGCTAATCATCGACTTTCTGGCGTTGATGGGCGACTCATCGGATAACATCCCAGGTGTTCCTGGCGTAGGTGAGAAAACTGCTCAGGCGTTACTGCAAGGGTTAGGCGGGCTGGATACGCTTTACGCTAATCCGGAAAAAATCGCAGAATTGACGTTCCGTGGTGCGAAAACCATGGCGGCGAAGCTCGAGCAAAGCAAAGAGCTTGCTTACCTCTCGTATAAACTGGCTACCATCAAAACAGACGTTGAACTTGAGCTGGGCTGCGAACAATTAGAAGTTCAGCAACCCGCCGATGAAGAGCTGCTTAGCTTGTTCAAACAGTACGAATTTAAACGTTGGATTACTGACGTTGAATCAGGCAAGTGGATGCAAATTAAGGGGGCGAAATCCGCAGCGCAACCGACCAAAACCATCGAGATTGACGCTGAGGTTGAACCGGAAGAGCCTGCTAACGTACTTTCTTATGAAAACTACGTCACCATTCTTGAAGAAAGCGTGCTTGAGGAGTGGATCACCCGTCTGAAGAAAGCACCCGTCATTGCCTTTGATACGGAAACCGACAGCCTGGATAACATCAGCGCGAATTTGGTTGGCCTGTCATTTGCTACCGAACCTGGCGTTGCGTGCTATATCCCTGTCGCGCATGACTATCTTGATGCACCAGTGCAAATTACTCGTGAACGCGCACTGGAACTGCTGAAGCCATTACTTGAAGATGAAAACGTTCTGAAAGTTGGGCAGAACCTCAAGTATGACCGTGGGATCATGCAGAATTATGATATTGAACTGCGCGGGATTGCCTTCGACACCATGCTCGAGTCGTACATTCTTGATAGCGTCGCAGGTCGCCATGATATGGACAGCCTGTCTTCTCGTTGGTTGAAACACACCACCATTACCTTTGAAGAAATTGCCGGTAAAGGTAAAAAGCAGCTGACCTTTAACCAAATAGATCTTGAACAGGCTGGGCGTTATGCCGCAGAAGATGCAGACGTTACGTTGCAGTTGCACCTGAAAATGTGGCCGAAGCTTGAAAAGCGTGAAGGGCCATTAAGCATCTTTAAAAACATCGAAATGCCGCTGGTGCCAGTGCTTTCTCGCATTGAACGTAACGGCGTCAAAATTGATCCGGTTATCCTGCACACCCATTCTGAACAGCTGACAAAGCGACTGGCAGAGCTTGAGATAAAAGCGCATGAACTTGCGGGCGAAGCATTCAATCTCGCTTCGCCTAAGCAGTTGCAGACCATTCTATTTGAAAAGCAGGGCATTAAGCCGCTGAAGAAAACCCCTGGTGGTGCGCCTTCCACCTCTGAGGAAGTGCTCGAAGAACTGGCTCTGGATTACCCACTACCGAAAGTCATTCTTGAGCACCGCGGTTTGGCGAAGCTGAAATCGACCTATACCGATAAGCTGCCACTGATGATTAACCCGAAAACCGGGCGCGTGCACACGTCTTATCATCAGGCGGTTGCAGCGACTGGGCGTCTGTCATCAACCGAACCAAACCTGCAAAACATCCCGGTGCGTAATGAAGAAGGGCGTCGTATTCGCCAGGCATTTATTGCGCCAAAAGATTATCTGATTGTTTCCGCCGACTACTCACAAATTGAATTGCGCATCATGGCGCATTTATCCCGTGATAAAGGGCTGCTCACCGCATTTGCTGAAGGCAAAGATATTCACCGCGCAACGGCTTCCGAAGTCTTTGGTACTCCGCTGGATAGCGTTTCTGGCGAACAGCGCCGCAGTGCTAAGGCCATTAACTTTGGTCTGATTTACGGCATGAGCGCGTTTGGTTTATCACGCCAGCTCAACATCCCGCGTAAAGAGTCCCAGAAATATATGGACCTCTACTTCGAACGCTATCCTGGCGTGCTGGAATATATGGAACGCACTCGCAAGCAGGCGAAAGAGCAGGGCTATGTCGAAACACTGGATGGTCGCCGTCTGTATTTACCGGATATCAATTCCAGTAATGCGGCTCGTCGTGCTGGCGCTGAACGTGCGGCAATCAATGCTCCAATGCAGGGAACGGCTGCGGATATCATCAAACGCGCCATGATTGCGGTTGATGCCTGGCTTGAGTCAGAGAAACCTCGCGTGAAAATGATCATGCAGGTGCACGATGAATTAGTGTTTGAAGTTCATCAGGATGATCTCGCCGCGGTATCGCAGAAAATCCACGAACTGATGGAAGGCAGCATGACGCTTGATGTGCCATTGCTGGTGGAAGTCGGAAGCGGTGCAAACTGGGACGAAGCTCACTAATTAAAGCGGGTTATGTAACTAAGCAACATAACTCATAGCTTTTTGTGATGACCCTTCAAGATTGGTGTGTAAAAGGTGAAAAAAAACTACAAAAAATGCTTTTTCAACCGATTAAAAAGGAGTAGAGTTATTCGCGTAGGGTACAGAGGTAAGATGTTCTATCTTTCAGACCTTTTACTTCACGTAATCGGATTTGGCTGAATATTTTAGCCGCCCCAGTCAGTAATGACTGGGGCGTTTTTTATTGCGCGCGAGTCAGGAAAAGCACGGGCGTACCCATGCTTTATTTTATTCCCCAGTTGTCTCGTCGTCTTCTGGTTCAATGTCTTCTTCCGTTGCAGGCTCAATATCGTTGTACCAGCCATCCAGCTTATGACGCAGAATATCAACACCGATTTTCTTCAGTGATGAAAACACTTCTACCTGAACGTCACCGTTAAAATCTACAGCGGCTTCACGCACCATATTTAACTGCGCTTTACGAGCACCAGACGCCAGCTTATCAGCCTTGGTTAACAGCAGCATGACGGGGATATTGCTCGCAACAGCCCAGTGAATCATCTGCTGATCAAGGTCTTTCAGCGGATGGCGGATATCCATCAGCACCACTAAACCTTTCAGGCTATTACGCTTTTGCAGATACTCGCCGAGCGCGCGCTGCCATTTCAGTTTTACTTCTTCCGGTACTTCGGCGTAGCCATAACCCGGTAAATCCACCAGACGTTTGCCTTCAGCGACCTCAAACAGGTTGATGAGCTGGGTACGGCCAGGTGTTTTACTGGTACGAGCCAGTGCTTTCTGATTGGTCAGCGTATTTAATGCGCTGGATTTCCCTGCGTTAGAGCGGCCTGCGAAAGCAACCTCAATACCGGTATCAGAAGGTAAATGGCGAATGTCCGGTGCGCTAAGCACGAAGTGGGTCAGTTGATAGTTCCAGTTTGTCAAAACGGTTGTCTCCCTCAGGATGAGCATTGTGGGGGATTATACCTGAACATGAAGAAAACGCCGTGTTTCTCGGCACGGCTGACAGGATTACAGAAATCCGCCCGAGGTTTGTAAGACATTGACCATTCATATTGACAGACAACGTAGTATTGTTAGATGCAGACATAATTAAAAATATTTAAATAACAGTGGGTTATATGATCGTTGTTTGGTTGCATCAATGACTTAACACAAATACTCATCTTGTAGAATCAAAGGCTAAGAGTAAAGTAAGCGGCACAGGCAAAGGAGAGCCACAAAGGATAGCAACTCAGGATGAGGGTTCAGGACGCCAGGATGGCGAAGAACCAGGGAAATGCCAGGAGGCAACGTCTGGAGACGTTTAAAAGGGACAAGAAAATACACGGAAGTTGTTTGCGAAGGAAAGACAGGGCGTCGAGAGCAAACAGGGATTGTGTGACCTTTAAAGGGTCCAGAGACAAGAAAAAGGCGACAGGTCAATCTGCCGCCTTTTTTCTTTGCTTGCTTTCTGCTAGATTCCGCCGCAATTCTATACTGAATAAAAACGGCTCAAGACAAATTATTATGAAGCAACAAAACTCAGCAGCACCCGGTTCCAAACCTTCAAAAGCACGTCGCAAAACGCGTGAAGAGATCGATCGTGAAGCCCGTGATCGTAAACGTGAGAAAAAAAGTAGCGGACATGCAGCAGGCAGCCGTGCAACTGGCGGCGTCGTGTCTAAAAGTGGTAGCGGCAACAAGCAGGCAGCAGATCCACGCATTGGCAGTAAAAAACCTATTGCCCTGGGCGTAACTGAAGTTCAGGTCAAAAAACCTAAACAGCACAAACCTAAAATCGAGAAACCTATGCTAACACCACAGGCTGAACTGGATTTGCTGGAAAATGATGAGCGCCTGGACGCGCTGCTGGAACGTCTTGAAGAAGGTGAAACCCTCAATGCAGAAGAGCAGGCTTGGGTTAACGCTAAGCTTGATCGCATCGATGCGCTGATGGAAGAACTCGGCATCTCCTATGAAGATGACGAAGATGAAGAAGAAAAAGGCGATGATTTAATGCGTCTGCTTAAAGGCACTGATTAACGGTTACCCCTATGGGATTACCTGTTCTTTTCGTGGTTATTCCTCTGGTGTGTTATCTGCTGTGGTTATTCGTTAAACTACGGCGGTTGTCGCGATTGCAAAAATCGTTGCGCCGTCAACGAATGCGGCATCACCGGAGGAAGTGAGTATGTCTGAGCAGTTAATCGATTGGGATCTGGCCCTGATCCAGAAATATAATTATTCAGGGCCGCGTTACACCTCTTACCCCACCGCGCTGGAATTCTCAGAAGGCTTCGGTGAGGCAGCGTTCCTTGAAGCGGTTGCCCGGTATCCTGAGCGCCCGCTTTCGTTGTATGTCCATATCCCATTCTGTCACAAGCTCTGTTACTTCTGCGGCTGCAATAAAATCGTTACCCGCCAGACGCATAAGGCCGATCAGTACCTTGACGCTCTCGAGCAGGAAATAGCCCACCGTGCGCCGCTCTTTAAGAGCCGTCACGTTACCCAACTGCATTGGGGCGGCGGGACACCTACTTACCTGAGCAAAGCGCAAATTAGCCGTCTGATGGGGCTTCTACGTGGTCATTTCAATTTCGACGAAGACGCTGAGCTGTCGATTGAAATTGATCCGCGTGAAATTGAACTCGATGTGCTGGACCATCTGCGTCAGGAAGGGTTTACCCGCCTGAGCATGGGGGTGCAGGATTTCAACAAAGAAGTGCAGCGCCTGGTGAATCGCGAACAAGACGAAGATTTCATCTTCGCCCTGATTCAGCGTGCGCGTGAATTAGGTTTCACATCGACCAATATCGACCTGATTTATGGCCTGCCAAAGCAGACGCCAGAAAGCTTTGCCTTCACGCTCAAACGCGTTGCAGAGCTTAGCCCGCATCGTTTAAGCGTTTTTAACTACGCGCACTTGCCGACATTGTTCGCGGCACAACGCAAAATTAAAGATGCAGACTTACCTAGCGCCCAGCAAAAACTCGACATTCTGCAAGAAACCATTAATTCGCTGACCAGCGCGGGCTATCAGTTTATTGGCATGGACCACTTTGCCCGCCCGGATGACGAACTGGCTATCGCGCAGCGTGAAGGGAAATTGCACCGGAATTTCCAGGGTTACACCACTCAGGGTGATACAGACCTGCTCGGAATGGGCGTTTCTGCAATTAGCATGATTGGCGACTGCTACGCGCAGAACCAGAAAGAGCTTAAGAGCTATTACCAACAGGTCGATCAGCAAGGTGATGCGCTGTGGCGCGGCCTGGCATTAACGCGTGACGATTGCATTCGGCGCGACGTTATCAAAGCACTTATCTGCAACTTCCAGCTTAAATTTGCCGAAGTAGAACAGCTTTGGGATCTGAATTTTGAAGAGTACTTTGCAGAAGATCTAAAATTGCTGGCGCCGCTGGCTAAAGATGGGCTGGTGGATATCGACGGCAAGCACATTCAGGTTACGGCAAAAGGCCGTCTGCTAATCCGTAATATCTGCATGTGTTTTGATAGTTACTTGCGCCAGAAAGCACGGCTTCAACAGTTCTCACGCGTAATATAAAAAAACGGGCCAAATCAATGGCCCGTTTCTCCAGTCAGTTCCGTACTACTCCATGCCAAGCTCTTTGAGCTTCCGCGTCAGAGTATTTCGTCCCCAACCGAGTAACCTTGCTGCTTCCTGCTTGTGGCCCTGTGTATGGCGCAGAGCGGTTGTCAGTAAAGTGCGTTCCATTTCTGGTTGAGCCTCAGAAAGTAAATTCTGATGACCGGAGCGTAATGCGCGGTCTGCCCACTGTGCCAGAAGTGTTGCCCAGTTATCTGACTGAGAGTGCGTCGGGCTATCCGGGATGGTTGTCTCGAACAACTCGGCGGGTAAATCCTGAATCAATACTTCCTGACCCGCAGCCATCACCGTTAACCAGCGACAGGTGTTTTCCAGTTGGCGCACGTTTCCAGGCCAGGCCACTCGCGTTAAAGCATTTTCCGTTTCCGGATGCAGTAGCTTTGCTTCCACGCCCAGTTCCTGAGCGGCAACTTGCAAGAAATGACGCGCAAGACGCGGAATATCTTCGCGGCGTTCACGCAGCGGTGGCAGATGCACGCGAATAACGTTCAGGCGATGGAATAAATCCTCACGGAATTTCCCTTCCTGTACGCGCAACTCAAGGTTTTGGTGCGTCGCGGCAATAATTCGCACATCGACTTTTACCGGCGCATAACCGCCAACGCGATAAAACTGACCGTCTGCCAGCACGCGCAGTAAGCGAGTTTGCACATCCAGCGGCATGTCACCGATTTCATCGAGGAACAATGTGCCGCCGTCGGCCTGCTCAAAACGACCCTGACGAATTTGATTCGCGCCGGTAAATGCCCCTTTCTCGTGGCCAAACAGTTCGGATTCAATCAAATCCTTTGGGATAGCCGCCATATTCAGCGCGATAAAAGGCGATTTCACTCGTGGGCTATGGCGATGCAGAGCATGGGCGACAAGTTCTTTACCCGTACCCGATTCGCCGTTAATCAGCACACTTATTGATGAACGAGACAAGCGGCCAATAATGCGAAAGACGTCCTGCATCGCTGGTGCTTCACCAATAATATCGGTGGTTGGCCCATTAACCTGCACATTGCGCGGTTGCTGTTGTTCCTGATAGTGGCTGATGGCACGTTCAACGAGTGCTACGGCTTCGTCAATATCAAAAGGCTTAGGCAGGTAATCAAATGCACCTTGCTGATAAGCGCTAACAGCGGCTTCAAGGTCTGAATGCGCCGTCATTATGATGACCGGCAACATCGGATGGCGTTGTTTAATCTGCTTTAGCAGCGCCAGACCGTCCATGCCGGGCATGCGAATATCAGACAACAAAACGTCCGGGGTTTTGGTTGCAAGGGCATTCAGGACTTCATTGCCACTTTCAAATGCGGTGCAGATTAAACCCGCCCCAGTCAGAGCGCGTTCCAGCACCCAACGGATGGAGCTATCGTCGTCAACGATCCAAACTATCCCTCGTTGCATAAAGACCTCTACTTACGAATAGGCAGGAAAACCGAAAACTCGGTATGGCCTGGCCAACTGTTAAATTCGATTTTTCCCGAATGCTGATCGATCAAGTTGCGTGCAATAGAAAGACCTAAACCTGTCCCTCCCTCACGTCCGCTCACCATCGGGTAGAATAGTGTGTCCTGCAGATGGGCCGGAATACCCGGACCGTTGTCTTCAATATCAATGCGCGCAGCCAGACGGTAGCGTGTGCCATGCAGCGTAAGCTGGAATGCGGTACGCGTGCGTAACACAATCTCACCGCCATCACTGCCCAACGCCTGAAGCGCGTTGCGCACAATATTCAGTAAAATCTGTTCAATTTGGTCAGGGTCGTGCGCCAGTTCCGGCAGGCTTGGATCGTAATCTCTTACCAGCGTCACGTTAGCTGGCAGTTCCATCGACACCAGTTTCATCACCCGTTCGGTGACTTTGTGAATGCTTTCGGTGACGTGCATTCCCGGTTGCTGTGGGCCTAAAAGGCGATCCACCAAATTACGCAAACGGTCGGCTTGCTCAATAATCACGTTGGTGTATTCAGTGAGCGACGGCTCCGGTAATGCTTTAGCCAGAAGTTGCGCGGCACCGCGTAATCCACCGAGAGGATTTTTAATCTCATGCGCCAACCCACGGACTAAGTCACGAGCGGCAATTTGCTGTGCTTGCTGTAATTGTTCCTGACTTAAACGGCGTTGGTTATCCATCGGCGCCATTTCCATCAGGATGTACCCTTCCGGTAAGCGTTGTGCTGTCAGGGAAAGAATGTGGGAGCGGCTATCAATAACCAAAGTGACTTCGTTATCGGTAAAGCCCTGGCCTGCAGTCAGGCTTTCCTGCATTAAGCCAATATTTAGCGAAAAGTAACTCAACAGCTCCGGTAACGGTGTGCCGTACAGCTTGCGCGAACTCTGCGCCAAAAGTTGCTGTGCAGCTGGGTTGGCGTAATGCACCGCCAGCTCGTCATCGACCAGTAAAATGCTGTTGATTAAAGAATTCAGGATCTGCCCAGCATCGGGCAGCGTGCCGGTTGCCATAAAGCAGTCTCCGATAATTTGCACTGTGATGGTGCATTATAGTTTCCTGCCGGCAAAAGACATTGCTGCAACAGGTTATTTGTGGAGAAAAAAGCCCATCCGAAGATGGGCTGAAAGTTTCCACGGCAACAAAAAACGACTCGTATTAAACGCGGTAGTACTTAAACGCTGTATTTCTTAAACGCTGTAGTACAACTCAAACTCTACCGGGTGCGGAGTCATACGCACACGGTCATTTTCTTCGATACGCAGCGCGATGTAAGCATCGATAGCTTCGTTAGTGAACACGCCACCCGCAGTCAGGAACTCACGGTCTTCGTTCAGGCAGTTCAGTGCTTCTTCCAGAGAGCCAGCAACTTGTGGGATCTCTTTTGCTTCTTCTGGCGGCAAGTCGTACAGGTTTTTGTCCATGGCTTCGCCCGGATGGATTTTGTTCTTGATACCATCAAGACCAGCCATCAACAGTGCTGCGAAGCACAGGTACGGGTTAGCCGCTGGGTCTGGGAAGCGCACTTCGATACGACGTGCTTTCGGAGACGCAACTACTGGGATACGGATAGAAGCTGAACGGTTACGGGCAGAGTAAGCCAACATAACTGGAGCTTCGTAACCTGGGACCAGACGCTTGTAAGAGTTAGTCGTTGGGTTCGCCAGGGCGTTGATGGCTTTAGCGTGCTTGATAACACCGCCGATGTAGTACAGCGCTTGCTCAGACAGGCCTGCGTATTTGTCGCCAGAGAACAGGTTTACACCGTTCTTAGCCAGGGACATGTGGCAGTGCATACCAGAACCGTTATCGCCAAACATTGGTTTTGGCATGAAGGTCGCAGTTTTGCCGTATGCGTGAGCAACGTTATGAACGACATATTTGTAGATCTGAATTTCGTCGGCTTTTTTGGTCATGGTGTTGAAGCGGGTGGCGATTTCGTTCTGGCCAGCCGTTGCAACTTCGTGGTGGTGAGCTTCAACCACCAGGCCCATTTGTTCCATTGTCAGACACATGGCAGAGCGCAGGTCCTGAGATGAGTCAACCGGAGGAACTGGGAAGTAACCGCCTTTAACAGCAGGACGGTGGCCTTTGTTGCCGCCTTCGTATTTTGTGCCGGAGTTCCATGCGCCTTCGATATCATCAATAGCAACGTGAGAACCGGAAATGGAGCTACCGAAACGAATGTCATCGAACAGGAAGAATTCTGGCTCTGGCCCAAACAGCACGGTATCGGCAATACCGGTTGAACGCAGATAGTCTTCAGCGCGTTTAGAGATGGAACGTGGGTCACGGTCATAGCCCTGCATGGTGCCTGGCTCAAGAATATCGCAACGAATGATCAGCGTAGAATCCGCGAAGAATGGGTCAATGACAGCGGTAGATGCGTCTGGCATCAGAACCATGTCGGATTCGTCGATGCCTTTCCAGCCACCAATCGAGGAGCCATCAAACATTTTGCCTTCTTCGAAGAAGTCAGCATTTACCTGGTGAGCAGGAATTGTAACGTGCTGTTCTTTACCTTTGGTGTCAGTGAAGCGCAAATCAACAAACTTCACTTCATGCTCATTCAGCATCGTCAAAACGTGTTCAGCGGACATACATAACTCTCCTGGATTGGTCATTGTCGTCGTGGTAACGAGGTGTTCAATACTTTCTTAATTGGCTTTTCGCCCTGAAATGATTAAAGCGAAATCTGTGCCAACTTTTAAATTACCCCAAAAAGGCGCTATCATGCGCGGTATAGTGCAAAAGGGCTGCACCACGATGGATAGTTTGCACCAATGTAGTGCTTCAGTCTGAGATTTGAGCACCATATTGGTGCAATTTTCGTTGTGGCTCCCTTTTTTGCTCCGTGAAAGCGATCACAAACCCTTACTTTCAATATTGTTTGTAAAGGTTCTTTGTGATCCTGTTCTGTCCTTCGATTAATACGTGTACAATAACGCGCTATTTCTAATGCCTGAGGCAAAGTTGTGATCGAAAATCTGCGTAATATCGCCATCATCGCGCACGTTGACCATGGTAAAACTACCCTGGTTGATAAGCTGCTACAGCAATCTGGTACTTTCAGTAACGATCGTGCTGAAGCCACCGAACGCGTGATGGACTCCAACGATTTGGAGAAAGAGCGTGGGATTACCATCCTCGCTAAAAACACCGCTATCAAATGGAATGACTACCGTATCAACATCGTTGATACCCCTGGACACGCCGACTTCGGTGGTGAAGTTGAACGTGTAATGTCCATGGTAGACTCCGTTCTGCTGGTCGTTGATGCAATGGATGGCCCAATGCCGCAGACGCGCTTCGTAACCAAGAAGGCATTTGCCCACGGTTTGAAGCCAATTGTTGTAATCAACAAAGTTGACCGTCCTGGCGCGCGTCCAGACTGGGTTGTTGATCAGGTCTTCGACCTGTTCGTTAACCTTGACGCAAGCGACGAGCAACTCGATTTCCCAATCATCTATGCATCTGCATTGATGGGTATCGCGGGCAACGACCACAATGAAATGGCGGAAGATATGACTCCGCTGTATCAAGCTATCGTTGACCACGTTAAAGCACCAAACGTTGACTCTGATGGTCCGTTCCAGATGCAAATCTCCCAGCTTGATTACAACAACTACGTTGGCGTTATCGGCATTGGTCGCATCAAACGCGGTAAAGTGAAGCCTAACCAGCAAATCACTATCATCGACAGCGAAGGTAAAACTCGTAACGGTAAAGTCGGTAAAGTACTGACCCACCTCGGTCTGGAGCGTATTGAATCCACCGAAGCGGAAGCCGGCGACATCATCGCGATTACCGGTCTGGGCGAGCTGAACATCTCCGACACCCTTTGCGATACGCAAAATGTTGAAGCGCTGCCAGCACTGTCTGTTGATGAACCTACTGTTACCATGTTCTTCAACGTCAACACCTCTCCGTTCTGTGGCAAAGAAGGTAAATTTGTTACCTCTCGTCAGATCCTTGACCGCCTGAACAAAGAGCTGGTGCACAACGTTGCACTGCGTGTTGAAGAAACCGAAGATGCGGATGCATTCCGTGTATCCGGTCGTGGCGAATTGCACCTGTCTGTTTTGATCGAAAACATGCGTCGTGAAGGCTTCGAACTGGCTGTGTCCCGTCCGAAAGTAATCAACCGTATGATCGATGGTCGTATGCAAGAGCCGTTTGAAAACGTTACTCTGGACATCGAAGAACAGCACCAGGGTTCTGTAATGCAGGCGATGGGCGAGCGTAAGGGCGATGTCAAAGACATGATCCCTGACGGCAAAGGCCGTATCCGTCTGGATTACCTGATCCCAGCACGTGGCCTGATCGGCTTCCGTACTGAGTTCATGACCATGACTTCTGGTACGGGTCTGCTGTACTCCACATTCAGCCATTACGACGACGTGAAACCAGGCGAAATCGGCCAGCGTCAGAACGGCGTGCTGATCTCTAACGGCCAGGGTAAAGCTGTAGCGTTTGCTCTGTTCAGCCTGCAAGATCGCGGCAAGTTGTTCCTGGGTCACGGTGCAGAAGTTTACGAAGGCCAGATCATCGGTATTCACAGTCGTTCTAACGACCTGACTGTAAACTGCCTGACCGGTAAGAAACTGACCAACATGCGTGCGTCCGGTACTGACGAAGCAACAACTCTGGTTCCTGCATTGAAGATGTCTCTGGAGCAAGCTCTGGAATTCATCGATGATGACGAACTGGTAGAAGTGACTCCGACTTCCGTACGTATTCGTAAGCGTCACCTGACTGAAAACGACCGCAAACGCGCGGGTCGTGGCGGCAAAGAAGCGTAAGTTTCTTTCCTCGCTAAACAGTATTGAAGCCCTGCCTTTTTAGGCGGGGCTTTTTTTTGTCCGATAGTTCGCAGAACCTGGAAAGCATTTGCGCCAGCGATAGTCAAAGGCACCCTTTACCGCTACAGTTATTTGTCCATGCGCAAAGGAGAGGCTTATGCTGTATATCTTTGATTTAGGCAACGTCATTGTTGATATCGACTTCAACCGAGTGATGGGGGTTTGGAGCGATTACAGCCGCGTGCCACTGGCGAATTTGCAAAAAAGTTTTGTAATGGGTGAGGCATTTAAGCGTCATGAGCGCGGGCAAATTACCGATGAGGAATTTGCTGCGTCAGTCTGTGAAGAAATGGGCATGGCGTTGAGTTTTGATCAATTTTCCGCAGGTTGGCAGGCGATATTTGTTGGCCTGCGTCCAGAAGTTATCGACGTCATGAACAAGCTGCGTGAGCAGGGGCATCGCGTTGTTGTGCTCTCTAATACCAACCGCTTACACACTTATTTCTGGCCTGGCGAATATCCTCAAATTGCCGAAGCGGCGGATAAAATCTATCTGTCTCAGGAAATGGGAATGCGCAAACCAGACGTCGAGATCTATCAAAAGTTACTCGAAGAAGAAGGTTTTTCGGCGAGTGAGGCGGTCTTTTTTGACGATAACGCCGATAATATTAAGGGAGCCCAACAGTTGGGTATCACCAGCATTTTGGTGACCGGAAAAGAAACGGTGCCCGGATATTTCGCAAAAAGCCTATGATAAAAGACGTTCATCGTAAAGCGAGTCAACGCCTCAGGCCGTATATCGCCTGGGGAAAGTTGCTCTGGCATCGCATCGACCACGACAATATGACGACGCTTGCGGGTAACCTTGCTTACGTGTCATTGCTCTCACTGGTGCCTTTGGTTGCGGTCGTATTTGCCTTGTTTGCCGCTTTCCCCATGTTTGCTGACATCAGCGTTCAGCTACGGCACTTCATTTTCTCGAACTTTATGCCCGCCACGGGTGACATCATTCAGCGCTACATAGAGCAGTTCGTCGCTAACTCTAGCAAGATGACGGCTGTCGGGGCTTGTGGGCTTATCCTCACATCTTTGCTGCTGATGTACGCCGTCGATAGCGCCTTAAACACTATCTGGCGCAGCTCGCGTACCCGGCCAAAAATCTATTCGTTTGCCGTTTACTGGATGATTTTAACGCTTGGGCCGCTGCTGGCCGGGGCGAGTCTGGCTATCAGTTCGTATTTGCTGTCATTGCGTTGGGCCACCGGCTTTAACAGCGTGATTGATGAAGTGTTGCGTATTTTTCCGCTGCTGCTGTCCTGGCTGGCATTTTGGATGCTGTACAGCATCGTCCCTATTGCCCGGGTTCCCGTACGCGATGCGTTGATCGGTTCATTGGTGGCGGCAGTTTTATTTGAACTGGGGAAAAAAGGCTTTGCCCTTTACATCACCATGTTCCCCTCTTATCAATTGATTTACGGCGTGTTAGCCGTGATCCCCATATTATTTGTTTGGGTCTACTGGACCTGGTGTATCGTGTTGCTCGGAGCCGAAATTACTGTCACTCTCGGCGATTACCGCAGGCTTCGCAGCGAAGCACAGCAGGAAGAATTGGAAGAACCATGATTGCATTAATTCAGCGCGTCACCCACGCTCGCGTCACCGTGGACGGTGAAGTGACGGGTGAAATTGGCCCAGGACTTTTGGTGTTATTGGGTGTCGAAAAAGAAGATAACGAACAGAAAGCGAATCGCTTATGCGAGCGGGTTTTGGGTTACCGAATTTTTGGCGATGAAAACGACAAAATGAACCTGAATGTGCAGCAAGCGGGTGGCAGTGTGCTGGTGGTGTCGCAGTTTACCCTCGCAGCAGATACCGAGCGCGGCATGCGCCCGAGTTTCTCGGGTGGTGCAGCACCTGAGCTTGCTGAAGAGTTGTATGAATACTTTATTAAACGCTGTCGACAACAGGGCATTGTGGCCGAAACGGGGCGCTTCGCCGCCGATATGCAGGTCAGTCTGACTAATGATGGCCCAGTGACGTTCTGGTTACAGGTCTGAATCCGCAGCATTTACGGTCCCGCGTAACAAGAGAGAGTACATGTATGTATCACCTTCGCGTACCGCAAACCGAAGAAGAGCTTGAGCTCTATTACCAATTTCGTTGGGAGATGTTGCGCAAGCCGTTGCATCAACCCAAAGGCTCCGAACGCGATGCGTGGGATGCTATGGCCCATCACCAAATGGTGGTGGATGAAGAGGGCACCCCAGTCGCCATTGGTCGCTTGTATATCAATGCAGATAACGAAGCGGCAATCCGCTTCATGGCGGTTCACCCTTCTGTGCAAGATAAAGGGCTTGGCACGCTGGTGGCGATGACACTTGAGTCGGTCGCACGCCAGGAAGGGGTCAAACGTGTTGTGTGCAGCGCACGTGAAGACGCCGTAGAGTTTTTTGCCAAATTGGGTTTTGAGAACCAGGGTGAAATTACCACGCCTTCGACCATACCCATTCGCCACTTCCTGATGATTAAACCAGTTGCCTCGCTGGATGATATTCTCCATCGCGCCGACTGGTGCGGGCAGTTACAACAGGCCTGGTATGAGCACATTCCATTAAGCGAAAAAATGGGCGTGCGCATCCTGCAATACACCGGGCAAAAATTCATTACCACGATGCCGGAAGCGGGCAATCAAAATCCGCATCAGACTTTATTCGCGGGTAGCCTGTTTTCACTGGCAACGCTGACTGGCTGGGGGCTGATTTGGCTGATGCTGCGTGAGCGCCACCTCGGCGGCACAATTATTCTTGCCGATGCGCATATCCGATATAGCAGCCCGATCACCGGAAGGCCCGGTGCGATTGCCGATCTCGGTTCGCTAAGTGGCGATCTTGACCGCCTGGCGCAGGGCCGCAGAGCCCGCGTTGCGCTGCAAGTTGAGCTTTTTGGCGATGACGAGCAAGGGGCTGTTTTTGAAGGCGTCTATATGGTGCTGCCAGCGAAGCCTTTCGGCCCGCTGGAAGAAGGTGGCAACGAAGAAGAGTAATAACTGCCCGGCGTCTATGCGCCGGGTACTACCCCATTCTGCATCGTCTGCTGAATCTGTTTGCCATCTGCACTGGTGGCCTGCAATGTCCCGTTCACCGTGGGTTTCAGCGGTGTTTGCGCGGCAAGGCTACCCGTAACGGACAGCTGCAAATCACCGTTACCTTCCAGCGGCACATCAGGCCAACCCCATTGCTGCAATACATTAACTGGCACCGAGCGTCCACGCAGGTTAATCGCCGTATTTCGTTGAGGCGCTTGTGAGATTGCACCGGTTGCTTCCAGCATTCCATCGCCCGTGAATGCGCTCAGTTCAGTAATCGAAATCTGGTTATCAGTGGCCGTCAATGCAATGGATGGACGACGAACGTCCACTCGGTTGAACGTTGCTGCCGATGCGTTTAGCGTGGCGTTGCCACTCCAGATGCCCCATTGGTGATTGCGCACCACTTCGATATTATCTGCCGAGCCGTCTAATGCAGTGAACTGGAACGGGAAGGCGGGATCGATGTCGATAACCAGATTCCGGTTTGCCGACAATTTTTTTATCGTCACGGTATTTAGCCATTCCGGTAACGGCTCCATCCAGCGAGCTTTCCAGTCGGCGGGCAGCGTGTATTCAAGCCCGGCAAAAACCAGCTCATCAAGCGCCAGCTTTTTCTCATTGCGTTGCCATTCACCCGAGGCGCGAACCATTCCCCTTTCCCAGCGGGAGGTGAACTGGCGCAGCGTGGCTGTTTGCTTGTTAAAGTCGATGTTCACAATAGGATCGTTCAGATGCAGCGCGCCGTTAATGAAATCACTGGCGTTCATCGACAGCCGTCCGTCGTCGCTTTGCCAGCCGCCATTTGCCAGCGTCAGGCTGCGCAAACTCAGATCTAAATCGGTCATGGCCCAGTCTTTGCCTTCCAGTCGCGCATCCGTAACTTCGAGGCTATCGATTGTCAGAGAAGGAACGGTGGCGAGCGGTGCCAGGAAATCGGTAATGGATTTGTCTGTTTGCAGACGAATGTCGTTCAAACGCAGGCTGCTAATTTGCCATGAGCCATCGGCAAGACGATTGGCACTGCCGGTGAGTGAGCCACGGGCAATATCGGCACCGATGTTTGAGAGCGTCACCTGTTCGTTATTAATCGCACCTTGCAGCAATACGTTGGTGGCCGGAACGCCGTTGAGCGTCATGGAACCCGCGCTAAACTGAATATCTGCGGTGTTTCCCAGCACCTTGCCTTTCTGTGGCTGCCAGGGTGTCACTCCGCCGTTGACGCGCTGGGCATGTAAATTCCATTCAGAATTTGGGCTGTTGAGGGCCATATCGCTTAATTGCAGCATGTCGGCCTGGAATGGCAATGGAGCAGCATCAGGGCTGATGTTTAGCGTGCCGTTTTGCAGCAGAATTTTGTCGACGTGGAAAGGCTCTGAAAACTGACGCGAGCTAAGGCCGATATCAATATTTTGTGCCACCAGAGTTGCTGGTTGGCCTTTGCGCCCGAAGGTAACATTTGTCAGCGAGACATGCGTGGGCGATGCCCAGCGGTGGTCCATCTCTTCAAAAGAGAAATTGTAGTCACTCTTCTCGTTGACCCAGCTGCTGACCTGAGCGGCTCCCCAGCGAGTTTGCAGCAAAAGGTAGCCAGCAAGCAGCAGCACAAGTAGGACAACCAATAACGCAATGATTAGCTTTCCGAGAAATTTCATTGTCTTCCATCCCATGAAGTTTCGGTAAGGGTGTTATGCCCCATTTACCGTTATAGCTCAAGGATCGGATTGTCAGGAGGGGTAACACGCGCTGATGAGAACAAATCACCAGCGCGTGAAGTACATCAATTTTTCTCAGGCGGGAAAATCAGGTTTAACACGATGGCAGTGATACCACCGGCAGCAATACCGGATGAGAGTAACGTTTTCAGCCAGTCAGGCGCGAACTGCAGAATCAACGGCTGTTGAGACACACCCATACCGACCGCCAGAGACAGTGCAATAATCATAATCGCGCGGCGATTCAGTGGCTCGCGGGAAACAATTCGCACACCGGATGCCGCGATAGTGCCGAACATCACGATAGTTGCGCCGCCTAAGACGGGTTCAGGAATATGCTGCACAAAACCGCTCACTGCCGGGAACAGGCCGAGGACAATCAGCATCAACGCCACCACAAAACCGACATAGCGGCTGGCAACGCCAGTAAGTTGGATCACACCATTGTTCTGGCCAAAGCAAGAGTTAGGGAAGGTATTGAACACGGCGGAAACACAAGAGTTCAGACCGTTCGCCAGCACGCCACCTTTCAGGCGCTTCATATAAAGCGGGCCAGATACGGGCTGCTCGGAAACGTCAGACGTTGCGGTGATATCGCCAATGGTTTCCAGTGAGGTCACCATAAACACCAGCATCAGCGGGATAAGCAGATTCCAGTCAATGCCCAGGCCGTAGTAAAGCGGCGTTGGCACCATAATCAGGTCAGTATTGGTGCTCGGTGCCACGTTAGGCAGCATGTCCATTGCCCAGGCGACCGCATAACCTACAGCCATGGCGATAACCAGCGAAGCCACGCGCAAGTAAGCATTACGCTGGCGGTTAAGCAAAATAATGACCAGCAGTACCGCACCCGCCAGAAGCAGGTTTTTCGGCGCGCCAAACGTATGGTCGCTCATTGCGGCATAACCACCGCCGATAGACGTCAGGCCAACCTGAATCAGCGAAAGACCTATAATCATAACGACCACACCGGAAACCAGCGGGGTGATAATGCGGCGAGCCAGATGCAGGAAGCGTGATATCAGCATTTCTGTGCAGCTTGCCAGCATTAAGGTGCCAAACAGCGCTGCCATCATGGTTGGGACGTCGGCCCCGCCATTTTTCAATGCCATGCCACCCATAATCAGCGGCGCAACAAAGTTAAAACTGGTGCCCTGAATAGACAGAAGCCCAGAACCTACCGGGCCCCAGGCTTTAATCTGGATAATCGATGCAACACCTGAGGCGAACAACGACATACTGATGATGTGTTGGGTATCTTCAGCTGGAAGTCCCAGAGCCTGGCAAATCAACATCGCAGGCGTGATCACCGCAACAAACATCGCTAATAAATGCTGGCCAGCAGCAAAAAGAGTTTGTGGGAGAGGCGGTCTGTCCTCGAGGCGGTAAATCAATTCACTGGAACGAGCCTGAGCAACCGATTGCGTATCTTCAGACTCTACAGCATTAACAGACATCAGAAATTATCCCCTGGGTGAAAAGACGCTGATTTTAGCGGACTGAAAGGTAAAAGCAAACGTTTGCTAGTGATGTTTCCTAAGATAAAAAGTATATATGCCGAGCTTTTTATATAACTTTCTACCGTTTTTTGGTTAAAATCCAGCTGCTGACTTTTCTAAAACCTGAAATTCCAGTGAAGGATAATTAAAAGCGTCTGTGAGAAATATGCGCAAACAGGAGCACTACTATGTTTTATCTCGACACCCTTTCTACCCTTGTTGCTGCAACTCTCGTGTTGTTATTGGGCCGAAAAATGGTCCACACCATACCGCTACTAAAAAAATACACTATCCCTGAACCGGTCGCGGGTGGCCTGCTAATCGCCCTTGCCTTGCTGGTGCTCAAAAAGAGCGTCGGCTGGGAATTTGAATTTGATATGAGTCTCAAAGACCCATTGATGCTCGCTTTCTTCGCCACTATTGGCCTGAACGCAAACCTTTCCAGCCTGCGTGCAGGTGGCAAAGTTGTCGGTATTTTCCTGATTGCGGTGGTGGGTTTGCTGGTAATGCAAAACGCCATCGGCATTGGTATGGCGAGCCTGTTGGGGCTTGATCCGTTAATGGGATTACTGGCAGGTTCAATTACGCTATCTGGCGGGCACGGTACAGGTGCGGCCTGGAGCAAGCTGTTTGTCGAGCGTTATGGCTTCCAGAACGCGACCGAAGTGGCGATGGCTTGCGCAACGTTTGGTCTGGTTTTGGGCGGTTTGATTGGCGGGCCGGTAGCACGTTATCTGGTCAAACACTCATCAACACCCAATGGCACTCCAGAAGATAGCATTGACCCAACGGCTTTCGAAAAACCCGCTGTAGGGCGCGTGATCACCTCTATGGTGATGATCGAAACCATCGCATTGATTTCTATCTGTCTGACTGCCGGTAAATTTGTGGCGCACCTGATTCAGGGCACCTCGTTTGAATTACCCACGTTTGTTTGCGTACTGTTTGTTGGGGTAATCCTCAGTAATACGCTGTCACTTCTCGGCTTCTATCGTGTCTTTGAACGTGCGGTTTCAGTCCTTGGGAACGTTTGTTTATCACTGTTCCTTGCGATGGCACTGATGAGTCTGAAGCTGTGGGAACTGGCGTCACTGGCATTGCCGATGCTGGCAATCCTGACGGTGCAAACCATCTTTATGGCGCTGTACGCGATATTCGTGACTTACCGTCTGATGGGGAAAAACTACGATGCAGCGGTGCTTGCGGCTGGGCATTGCGGTTTTGGTCTTGGGGCTACGCCAACGGCAATCGCCAATATGCAGGCGATTACCGAACGTTTCGGTCCATCGCACATGGCGTTCCTGGTGGTTCCGATGGTTGGCGCGTTCTTTATTGATATCGTCAACGCGTTGGTGATTAAGCTGTACCTGATGTTGCCGCTGTTTGGCTAAGTTGTTTTCCACCTTCTCCCTCAGGGAGAAGGCCGGGATGAGGGCGGAAATCAGGCGTTTGAATAGCGTTCCGTTTCAGGCATCCAGCGTTCAATGAGCGCGGTTGCCTGTTCCGGGAAGCGTTCATGGATATGGCGCGCAAGGCGCTGTACTTCCGGGATCATGGCCTGATCGCGCAGTAAATCTGCCACTTTAAACTCGGCATTCCCCGTCTGGCGCGTGCCGAGTAATTCCCCTGGCCCACGAATTTCCAAATCCTTTTGTGCAATCACAAAACCGTCGTTGCTATCGCGCAGTACCTGCAAACGCAATTGTGCCGTTTTCGACAGCGGTGACTTATAAAGTAACACGCAGTGCGATGCCACAGCGCCACGCCCCACACGGCCGCGAAGCTGGTGGAGTTGCGCAAGACCCAGGCGCTCAGGGTTTTCGATAATCATCAGGCTGGCATTTGGGACATCAACGCCGACTTCAATAACGGTTGTGGCAACCAGCAAATGAATCGACCCTTCTTTGAACGCCTGCATCACCGTCTGCTTTTCTTGCGGCTTCATGCGACCATGAATCAGGCCGACATTCAGATTAGGCAGAGCGATTTTCAGCTCATCCCACGTGACTTCCGCAGCCTGTGCTTCGAGCAACTCGGACTCTTCAATCAAAGTGCAAACCCAGTACGCCTGACGGCCTTCATCGCTGCAAGCGTTGCGTACACGCTCGATAATATCGCTGCGCCGCGTGTCTGGGATCGCAACGGTAGTCACTGGCGTACGGCCTGGCGGCAGTTCATCAATGACTGATGTGTCCAGATCGGCATAGGCTGTCATAGCCAGTGTGCGCGGAATTGGCGTTGCAGTCATGATTAACTGGTGTGGGTGGAATCCTTGAATCTGGCCTTTTTCCCATAGCGCCAGGCGCTGGTGGACACCAAAACGATGCTGTTCATCGATGATAACCAACGCAAGTTGGGAGAACTGCACCTGTTCCTGGAAGATAGCGTGTGTTCCCACCACCATTGATACCTGGCCGCTGGCTATCGCGTCTTGTTGTGCGATACGCGCTTTACCTTTTTGCTTACCGGCAAGCCAACCCACCTCAATACCCAATGGGGCAAACCACTGGCGGAAGTTATTGGCGTGTTGTTCAGCGAGCAATTCGGTTGGTGCCATCATGCCCACCTGCTTGCCGTGCGCAATTGCGCGCAGTGCAGCAAGTGCCGCAACTAACGTTTTACCCGAACCCACATCACCTTGTACCAGGCGCATCATTGGCACGTCCAGCGCCATGTCGTGTTCTATTTCTGCCACAACACGCTCTTGCGCGCCGGTTGGTTTAAACGGAAGGGCAGCCAACAGGCGGTTCTTTAATTCGTCATGATTATGCAAAGGTAAAGCGTGATAGCGCTGCGCACCCGCGCGTAGAGCGAGCATGCTCAGGTTGTGTGCCAGCAGTTCTTCAAGAATTAAACGCTGTTGAGCCGGGTGTTTCCCTGTTTCCAGATCGGCTAACTGCATGGATGGCGGCGGGCGATGCAACGTTCGCAGCGCTTCCGGCAGACTCATCATCCCTTTACTCAACTCTGCGGGGAGTAATTCGGCAATTGCACAGGTATCCAGCAGTTCCAGAGCCTGGTCAGTCAATTTACGCAGAGTCGCCTGGCGAATGCCTTCAGTGGTGGGATAAACCGGCGTCAGCGTTTCCTGCAATTCAGGTGTACTGAGGTCGCCCTGAACGCGGTACTCCGGGTGAATCATCTCTGCACCCTGTTGCCCACGCTTGGCTTCGCCGTAAGCAAGCACGCGCTTACCGGTTGCGAGGCTGTTTTTCATCGCCGCATTGAAGTTGAAAAAGCGCATGGTCAGGATGCCGGTGCCGTCAGTAATCTGGCAGGTCATCATCCGGCGGCGGCCAAAACTGATATTACAGTTCAGCACTTCACCTTCCACCGTGGCGTGAATGCCCGGTTGCAGGTCGTTAATTGGGTAGAGTTGTGTGCGGTCTTCGTAGCGAAGCGGCAGGTGAAGCAGAAGATCCTGAATGGTGTGCAGGCCAATTTTCGCCAGTTTACCGCTCTGGCTGGCACCGACTCCGGCAAGCGTACTTAACGGTATGGCGTCCAGCAAACGGCCTTTCATCTGACTACTCCGCAGATTGCATTGTGGCCCACCATGCGGCATCAGCTTCAATCTCACCTTGCTGATTCACATGCGGGTAGGGTAAACCTTTACGACGGGAAACGCGTGCCAGCACTGGATAACCGCCTTCAAACAGCAAGCGCTGTTGTTCAGATTCAGGCAGCATGCTGTTTTCGCGCTGATACATTCCGGCATTCTGACGCTGGCGTTGCGCTTCGTACAGAATGAGCGCAGAGGCCACGGAAACGTTTAGCGATTGCACCATCCCGATCATCGGAATAATGATGTCCTGGTCTGCCAGCGCTAATGCTTCCTGAGTAATACCGGTTTTTTCCTGACCCATCAAAATGCAGGTCGGGCGCGTGTAATCAATTTCACGGAAATCGACGGCTTTATCAGAAAGGTTAGTCGCGAGGATTTGCATCCCGCTGCTTTTCAGATGGCTTACGGCATCGCCAATATTGCGGTGCGTTTTAACTTCAACCCAGGAATTACTTCCTGCTGCAGAAGAGGCCATGGTGCGCATGCGATTACCGGGCCAGACCGCATGGACTTCATGTACGCCCACCGCATCTGCGGTACGAATAATCGCCGAGACGTTATGAGGTTTATGGACTTGCTCCATGCAGACGGTCAGATCTGGCTGGCGCCTGGCGAGCATCTCGCAAATACGCGCATAACGTTGAGGATTCATAACACTAATTTCGGTTGCGGGTGACTTTAATGACATCTGGCATCACGCGGATTTTACGCATGATATTCGCCAAATGGACACGATCGCGAGCGGTCAAACGAATGAACGCACTGTAAACGCGGCCATCTTTCTCTTCGGTATTCATACTCTGAATATTCGATCCGGCGTTGTTCAATGCAGCCGTGAGGTTTGCCAGCGCACCCTGGTGGTTAAACATATCCACTTTAATTTCAGTGGTGAACTCTTGCTGCGCCTCTTTATCCCACTCAACGGCCATAAACTTCTCGGGCTCTTTTTGATAGCCACGGATGTTTCGGCAGGATTCATGGTGGATAACCAGCCCTTTGCCTGGGCTGACATGGGCGACAATCGGGTCACCAGGAATTGGGCGACAGCATTTCGCAAAGGTAATCAGTATGCCGTCAGCACCTTTGATTGGCAGATGGCTGTGCGGTTGTCCACTCGCTTGCAGTGCGGCTTGCGCTTCACCTTGCAGGTTCTTCGCAACAACCACACTCATCGCGTTGCCCAGACCAATTTCTGCCAGTAAATCATCAAGCGAAGCGAGCTTCATGCGCTCAAGCTCACGCTGAATGTTTTCTGGCGGCACTTCGGCCAGTTTACGGCTGCCACCTAAAGCATGATTAAGCAGACGGCGGCCAAGGCTGACCGAGTCGTCACGCTTGAGGTTTTTCAGCATCTGGCGGATTTTGGCTCGTGCTTTAGAACTCACTACAAAATTCAGCCATGCGGCGTTAGGGCGAGCGCCAGGTGCGGTAATAATTTCGATAGTCTGGCCGCTGCTAAGCGACTGAGACAGCGGATAGGGTTGTCTGTCGACACGAGCACCAACACAGGCGTGGCCGATGTCCGTATGCACCGCATAGGCGAAATCGACAGGTGTTGCGCCAGCCGGTAATTCGACAATGCGCCCTTCCGGGGTGAAAACGTAAATCTCATCCGGGAACAGATCGGATTTCACGCTTTCGATA
This sequence comes from uncultured Buttiauxella sp., assembly GCA_965119215.1. GTDB lineage: Bacteria > Pseudomonadota > Gammaproteobacteria > Enterobacterales > Enterobacteriaceae > Buttiauxella. The sequence continues at coordinate 121,914 of CBCPKK010000019.1, read as the reverse complement.
AATTCAAATGAGCTACCAGCGCTTTGCTGTAATTCCAGCAGGCTTTGCATCCAGCGTTGAGCACGGATTTGCGCGGTAGTGCCACTTTCACCTTGCTCTTTATAAGCCCAGTGAGCGGCAACCCCCATCTCTGCCATCTGATCCATATCTTCGGTACGGATTTGCACTTCAACAGGCACACCGTGTGGGCCAATCATTGAAGTATGCAGGGACTGATATCCGTTCGCTTTTGGAATGGCTATATAGTCTTTAACCCGCCCAGGACGTGGCTTGTAGAGACTGTGCATCTGGCCAAGAACGCGGTAACAGGTATCCATATCGTGGACAATTACGCGGAAGGCGTAGATATCCATAATCGAGTGGAAACGCTGCTCTTTGAGCGTCATTTTGCAGTAGATGGAGTAAAGGTGTTTTTCTCGTCCGCTGACACGGCATGGAATGCCTGCTTCTTGCAAACGCCCGTCGATTTCCGAGAGGATTTTTTGAATCATCTCTTTGCGGTTACCACGCGCCGCTTTAACCACTTCTTTAATGACGCGGTAACGGTTCGGGTAAAGCGCTTCAAAGCCCAGCTCTTCCAGTTCGGTTTTCAAATGATGAATACCAAGACGGTGTGCCAGAGGGCTATAAATTTCGAGGGTTTCGCGAGCAATGCGACGACGCTTATCAGGGCGCAAAGCCCCGAGTGTGCGCATGTTGTGCGTACGGTCGGCGAGTTTGATCAGAATGACGCGGATGTCTTGCACCATCGCCATGATCATTTTGCGGAAGTTTTCAGCCTGAGCTTCTTTCTTGTCGCGGAATTTCAGTTTGTCGAGCTTAGATACCCCTTCCACCAGTTCGGCAACGCTTTTGCCAAACAGCTGTTCCATATCCTGGTAGGTGGCAGGGGTGTCTTCGATCACATCATGCAGTAGAGCGGCCATTAGCGTTTCATAGTCGAGTTTCATCTCGGCCAGAATGCAGGCAACTGCTACGGGATGGGTGATATAGGGTTCACCACTTGAACGTGCTTGTCCCTCGTGAGCATCACGCGCAACAAGGTACGCTTGCCGAAGTCGCTTAATCTGCTCCTCGGGCAAGTATTGTTGAATCAGTTGATTCAGGCTTTCAAACAGATACAAGGGCTACCCGCAGGCTAATTAACGACGACCTTCAGCAATAGCGGTAACAGCCTGCAGTTCTGCGGCTTCCTGCTCTTGCTGTTCCTGGCGATCACGAACATCGAGAATCTGGTTGGTGATCAACCCTTCTTCGATTTCGCGCAGTGCGATTACAGTCGTTTTGTCGTTTTCTTCAGGCACCAGTGGATCTTTACCACCAGTTTGCATCTGACGAGCGCGACGTGCGGCGACCAGAACCAGGTCAAAACGGTTACCAATTTTCTCAACAGCGTCCTGAACAGTTACGCGTGCCATAATTAAAATGCTCCACAGATGAAGAAATGACTGGGCATGATACTGAAACTGGGCTCAGTCTGCCAATAGTTTGCTGATTAAAGCGTCATGTCGCGCTTTTTGGCGACCCATTCGTAGACGCTCGGCACGAATGATAATTTTTAAATCTGACAGTGCGGTGTCAAAATCGTCATTGACGATTAAATAGTCATATTCGGCGTAATGGCTCATTTCTGCAACAGCCTGCTCCATTCGCTTAGTAATAACTTCTTCACTGTCTTGCCCGCGGCCGCGCAGACGACGATCCAGCTCGTCTTTTGACGGTGGCAGAATAAAAATACTGCGGGCATGCGGCATTTTCTCACGAATCTGCTTCGCACCTTGCCAGTCTATATCCAGAAAAACATCCACGCCCGTAGCCAGAACTTGCTCAATGGCATGGCGCGAAGTGCCGTAGTAATTACCAAACACTTCAGCGTGTTCCAGGAATGCGTCTTCGGCAATCATCTGCCTGAACTCTTCCTTTTCCACAAAGAAATAATGCTCACCATGTTTCTCTCCCGGACGAATACCACGAGTGGTATGAGAGATAGAAACCTGCGTGTCATATAGCGGTTGTGTCTTTAACAAAGCCTGGATGAGGCTGGATTTCCCGGCACCACTAGGTGCGGAAACGATATAAAGTGTGCCTTGAGCCATGAGTTCTAACTTATTCGGTAAGCATAAAAAGAAGTGCGTATACGAGCCTATTATACACAGCGTCTTCAAGTCACGGTGAATTTGTCACGTCCTTCGGCAATATTTCTGCCATTTTGCGTAGCGCTTTCCAAACAACGCATCGTGTTACTGCAACAAATTAACTCCTTCTGAAAGCTCCTCGCATCCCCTTTATTCCCCATTCGTATTGCTTGTTTCCAGGCGGTATACCTCTTTTCGTTTCGACACGGAGGAAGTTATGAGGTGGATAGTAAAACTTATCGGATTACTGGGATGGTTCAGCGCAATGGCATTGGCGGCGTGTCCGTCCTGGTCACCTGAGCAAGCCCAGCAGGAGATGGCGAAATTGAACGAAAAACTCAGTGAGTGGGATAAAGCCTATTACCAACAAGGGAATAGTGTTGTCAGTGACGCGACATACGATGGTTTACGTAGCCAGTTCAATGAATGGCAACATTGCTTCAGACCTGCGGACAAACTCCAACAGCCATTACTTTCCACACAAGGTAAGGCGCTGCACCCGATTGCACATACCGGTGTTAAAAAATTAGCAGACGGAGCAGCTGTTGCGCAGTGGGCGAAAGGCAAAACCGATCTTTGGGTGCAACCTAAGGTAGATGGTGTGGCGGTGACATTGGTTTATCAGCAAGGGCATCTGGTAAAACTCCTCAGCCGTGGGGACGGTGAGAAAGGGCAGGATTGGACAGCAAAAGCGAAAATGATTCCCACCATCCCCAAAACCGTTTCCGGCCCACTTGCCAATAGCGTGTTGCAGGGCGAAGTTTTCTGGAAAAGAGAAAATCATATACAGAAAACCATGGGCAGCAGTAATGCCAGAGGTAAGGCTGCGGGCGCCATGATGCGTCAAAATTCTTCAACTTTGCTCAATGAATTAGGGGTATTTATTTGGGCGTGGCCAGATGGCCCAAACCAAATGAACCAAAAGCTGGAAATACTTGCTCAAGGAGGTTTCCCGCAGACTAAAGCCTGGTCAAAGCCAGTTAAGTCTGTTGAGGAAATTGCTGCGCAAAGAGACATCTGGTTTACGGCTCCATTGCCGTTCGTGACTGATGGCATTGTTGTACGTGAATCGGTAGAACCGGCAGGAAAGTACTGGCTTCCTGGTAAAGCAACGTGGGTTATTGCCTGGAAATTTCCGCCAGCACAGCAAATTGCCGAAGTTAAAGGTATTCAATTTGCGATTGGGCGAACGGGGAAGGTCGCGGTTGTCCTTAATCTGAATCCCTTACAAATTGATGATAAACAGGTTAAGCGGGTGAATATCGGCTCGGTAAAACGCTGGCAGGCTCTGGATATTGCTCCTGGCGATCAGGTCATGGTGAGTCTTGCCGGGCAGGGGATTCCACGAATTGACGAGGTAGTATGGCGAGTCAGTCATAGGGATAAGCCGCAACCGCCGATGGAAAAAATGATTACACCGTTGAGCTGCCTTTACTTTGAACCCTGGTGTCGCGAACAGTTTATTGCACGACTTGCCTGGATAAGCTCACCAGCTATTTTGAATATCAATGGTGTGAGCGTGCGCTCCTGGCAGCAACTCCAACAACAACTTCAGCTTGAGCACATCTTTTCCTGGATAAAGGTTAGTGAAGAAGAGTTATCTCAGATTAGCGGTATGTCTGCGGGCAGAGCCGCGCATCTTTGGCAACAGTTCACGCAAGCCAGGCAGCAGCCATTCAGGCACTGGCTGATGGCGTTTGGTTTACCACTTCCAGCAGCGGTACTCGCCACATTACCAGATTCACATTGGTCGCATTTAGTGGCGCGAGATGAGCTTAGTTGGCAAAAATTGCCGGGTATTGGTTCAGGAAGGGCAAAAAAGCTAGTCGAGTTTGTAAATCATCCCCAAATTGCTGCGCTGGTGGTTTTTCTTGCGCAGCAAGGGATTCAGGGATTTATCGATCAGTGATCCGCGTGTTTGTAATGAAACACGGGCAATCCTAATCGTAAGCGTAATGCCAGTAAACGCGTAGTGAACCCAAAGATGAGAGTGGAAATAATCACGACATCCTGGTTCGAAACATAGTGCTGCAAAACGATATAGAGCACCGCAGAGGCGAATGCGATGCCAGCGTACAACTCCTTCTGGAATACCAGAGGAATGCGCTTACAAAACATATCGCGCAAGACGCCGCCAAACACACCGGTAACAACAGCGGCAATAATGGCAATGATTGGGCCTTCGCCCATATCCAGCGCTATTTGTGCACCGATAATAGAAAACACGACTAAGCCTAAGGCGTCCAGGACCAGGAAAAGACGACGCAGATGGGGCATTACAGGGGCAAAGACTGTGGTAAGAACGGCTGCGATTGCCACAATCACGACGTATTCGGGGTGTTTTACCCAACCTAATGGGTAGTGCCCGAGCAGGATATCGCGAACAGATCCGCCGCCAAGGGCCGTAGCTGTAGCAATAATGATGACACCAAAAGTATCCATGCGTCGGCGGCCAGCAGCTAATGCGCCGGTCATGGCTTCGGCAGTTATACCGATTAGATAAAGAACATGTAACAGCATGGAGACCCCCAATGGAAACGCGAAGAGGGTAACGTTTTGTGAGCATTGTCACGATTGAGTTTTTCTAAAGCGAAGCGGTTTGGATTAGTTATTTTAATGTATTGGTTTCGTTATTTACTTATATGTTGGGTTTTTAATGTGGGTTGTGTTGTGTAAAAGGATTAGTTTATTTATCAACAATTGAATGGAGTCACAGTGATGAACACTTCAACTCTCTTGAGAGCGCTGGCAAATGGTGTCAACCCGGATACCGGCGAGTTATTAAGCCGTGCCTCTGCTGCTCAGGCACCTGAAATGATCCGAATGTTATTCGCGCTAGCCGAAGAAATGATGGATACGCCAGAACCAGAAAAGGTGAGAAAAACTAAGCTGTCATTACATGAGCGACAGCAAAAGAACATTGCTGAGGGAAAACCCGCGAAGTCCTACTTTCCCTGGAGCGAAGAAGAAAAACGACAACTGGAAGACGATTATTCAGTCGGAAAAACAATTGAGGCATTGAGTATCGATTTTGGCCGTTCTGGACGTGCGGTGGCTATTCAACTTGAGAGATTAGGGTTGATTACCGCAGAGCAACTCATGAGTTATCAGTGAATACGGATACAAAAAGGCCCGCATGAAGCGGGCCAGAGCAAGCCTGGGGCAATTACTCGATTGGATCTGTTTGTAGAGTGTGGCGGTCTAAGCCTTGTTCAATAAGGTTTTTTGATAATGCGTTTTATTTTAGGTACACCCTTGTGTACACGATAAAAAGGAATGCCTGCCTGTGTAGTATATTGTTTATACTTACTTGCAAGAAATGTATCCCTGTCGCTTATGTTTTCTTGCATGAGGGAAGGCCAGACGGATTCTTCCTGCTTTTACTAATGGTACGAGCTGCTTTTCTCGCAAATTCTGTGGGGTTCTAGCCATTAGTTTAGAAATAACGCTAAGTGGCATGTAATGACCATCACAAAGAGTAAGGACCATTTCGTCCATAACTTCGTTTGAAAGCCTTTTTTTCTCCCTAGCTAATGTAGATGCTTCCTCCAATTGCTTCCTTAGGATGGGGGAAAGATAATCTAAGCTGTCTACATAGGGATATGGAAGCTTCGTTGTTATAAAACGACCAAAAGCATCTCGTTTATGTTCGGTACCTGCATCTAACTCGTTATCCGTGATCAAATCATCGTTATCCGTGATCAAATTATCACTATCCGTGATGATTCGCCCATTCATTGGCATTGAAATTTCCGTTGATAACGGATTCACACCAAAAACCTCTTCCGGTGATGGGAGGTCTTGTCCTGGTAATGTATATGATTTGTTTCTTTTTTCACCGTGTGGATCCAAGAAACCACTACTGACAAGGCGAGGGAGAGCAAGAGTTACTTCACGTGAATGTAAGCTGGTAAGCTGGCAAGCTCTCTCATGGTCTATCCATTTTTCTACCGCCGCAGTTATAACGATACTGCGCTCTAGTTCATTAAGATGATCAACTTTGTCTCCGAACGTTGTATGGAGAAGATTAGCTATCTCCTCTGATACAAGATTACCTATTGATAGCTCAAGAAGTGTTTGTTCTGGCTCTGTTTTTTCATACAGCCTCGGCATGCGCCAGTTAGCCCATTTCCAGCCACTAAAAATTTTGGGTATCCCAGAACCTGAACGCTCACCTGCACCGATAATCAAAAACATCTGATGCATAAGTCGGTTACGGCAATCGCTTTCATAACCCTTTATTGCATGCTCTGGCGGTACGCGCATCATTCCCGGATTACGAAACCCGAATAAATCAGGCCTTTTCACGATCATGATTGATATACGTCCGGTATAGTCTGCATGCACTAAGGTATTCACAAGAGCTTCGCGTAAAGCTGTATGTATCTGGGTATCATCTTGTCGTATACCCTCTTTAAGTTCAAAAGGGACTTTCAGGTCTGCAATCAGTTTTCGATACGTGCGCCTGTAGAAATCAAAAATGTTTCCTGACCATGTTCCATCTGGGCATAGTCTATCGACCCACCGTCTTTCAGTACGCGCCTCAGGACGCTCTTGGTAGTCGACGAAATAGTTCGGTGCTACATCTTGTATGGCCTCCCATGTTCCAAACATGATGATGCCAGCCAGAGTCATGCCTTCTAAGCCTGTCTGCCGATCTTTTCTGTAGCCTCCAATGCTGCGTAAAAAGGCAAAATTATCTAGTTCCAAGGCAGGGTGAGTGGGATTTGAGGCTGATAGAATATTTCGATATGCAAGAAGGCTTTCTAAGCTTATATCATTCATATCGAAATTCTGAACAATGCGGTTATCACGGCTTTCTTCAACTTGTTCAGCCATCATTCGGCGAACTTGTTCTTCCGAACAACGATGATCGCCATCATGTACTCTGAACCACGTTTCTGTCATTGGCTGATTGTTAAGATAAACGGGTTTTTGTTCGCGCCTTGCAATTGGTATCTCAATGACAAGAATGTTTTTGCCTTCTAAGCTGACTGTTTGGACTGAGTGATCAGTAAGAAGATTTACATTTACCTTTTTACTATTGCCTGCAAGATCAAAAAGCTGCTTTTTGACAGTATTGATATCCGGTATACCCGCAATGGTAAAATTCCCTTTTTTTTCCCGAATACCCAAAACAACATACCCACCTCGACAATTTGCCATAGAGCTATACGTTGGCCAGAAGTCATCTGGCAACTTACCTTGTCCATCTTTCCCTTGGGCTAATTTGAATTCTAGCTCTGAGGTTTCAGATAGTGTACGTAGGTCTGTTAAATCAGATATCTGGAACACTGTTCCTCCATGGGGATTCTGTGGGTATTAATGCGCCACATCTTACCCTGGTTTAGGTGATAAAAAAGCGCAAGTTTGTAGAGTAGGTGGGTGTAAGCCTTGTGGTGAAAGGGTTTTAGATAATGAGTTTTTGCTTTGGGCGCGCCCTTGTGTACGTGGTAAAACAGGGTGCTTCCATGAAGTAAGGATGTTTTTTAACCGATGCATGAATAAGTGCGTCGCCCTCTTAATGTATGATAGTTCTCTCCCACATTAAGGATCCAGCCATGAGAATGATCGGTCGCAAAAAAGAGATACTCAGCTACTACGAACCAGATGACCTCGAATGGGTGACGGGTGAGATTGGTGCGCCACCTCTTGACGTGTGCGGCGGGGAATGGTTGTGCGGTATGTTCCGATAATGCCCCGTTGACGACTGTGATCGTTAATCAGCGGCGCGTCCTGGCTGGTTTCTTCCATTGGTAAGCAGGGGCATTCATCATCTTTCTGTAACCTTCTTTCCAGCGAATGCTGTCCATCACTTCACGCTCAATGCTGCGCTGTTCTGCCGGGGTGAGCTGGTGGCCTTCATGCTCCAGCTTGGCGATGGTGAGCAATTCTATCTCGCGTGGCGTCATGGTTATTTTCCCGGTTGCTGGTAGTGGAGTACGCACTCATATTATCTAATTCTGCTGCGTACCGACTTGCGCACTGCTTACTAAAATTTGACAGGGCATTCCTTTATTATGCGCTCAGACTGCTACAGGTAAGGGTTGCGATGGAATCTGAACTCTCAATCCGTCTAAGTCAGTCTAACATTTACCACTATTTCACTGCGTACCACGCGCCGCTATAAGCCCTCTCAGATACGGCTTACCTTTCTCTCGATAACGCCGGTTATACGCTCCACAACCGGACTGAATGCCCGCCAGTAAGCAACCTCATACAGCATAAGCCTGGCTAGCTTCCTGCTGAACGTTCCCCATCGCATCCCCTTTGGCCTGGGGAAAGTTTGTGGATGGTTAAACAGGTTACGGAATCGCTCACCATCTCCCCAAATCGCTGTACGCTGGCGGCGCATGCTCATGCGCATCCGATCTAACTTATCCCTGCTTTGGCTTTTGTAGTGGAGCTTCCAACATTCCCGGCAGGCAATATCCTTCGGGCCGATATACAGCTTCGCTACCCGTTTTACACAGTGCGGGCAAACGTACCATTGCCGAATGCCATAGCCAGCCTGAGTGGTGGTGATTCTTATTGCCCGCGTAACGTTGTTGATTGTCATGGCATAGCTATCTGCCTGACGAAAGGTGTAAAGGATCCCGCTTTCTGTCTGGCAGGTTAGTTGCATGCCGGGTGGAGTGTCAGCAAGATTGCGTCGAATATTCGCCAGAAATGGCAAACCAATGCGAGGCAAATCCGTTGTGTAGCTGCGCGTTTTATCTCTCACTGGCTGTACTCCTGCGAATTACTGCGCATCGTGTGCAAAATTGAATACGAAATAATATGCGTATTTGACTGCGAATTGCGCACTTTTTTGCGCACTGCGTACCAATAAACATCAATGCTGGCACGGGTTACAGACAGATTTGCGCAGTGACATCCGTTTCGTTCTGCGCACTTATTTTGCGAACTGCGCAATTCGCAATTATTGCGCAGTTGTTTGTATCGCCATTGTCTACCAGTCGAAACCTTTTAGCCCGGTATCGCACCGTGCACGATTAAGCACACGGGGAGGGGCTTCTCTGGTCATTAGCTCCAGCGTGGCATTGCCTCCCTGTGTCGTCATGCGGTATTGCCTGTCGGTAGTGGTGATGGCATCCGGCAATAACTTTATGGCGGCCTGGCTAAAGTCTCGCGGTGCGCCGTAAAATTGCGCATCAACAATATGAACCACATCGCCGTTAATTGTTGTCCGATAACGGTCTGGCTGTATGGTAAAGCCCTCGCAATGGATAACAGATAGTGCCGGTGCCGATGAGATCAGGCAGGCTGTCAGAATGTATGGCTTCATTCTTCACTCGCCAGTTCATCCAGTTCATCCAGTTCCGCCAGCGTCAGATGCTTTGGTATGGGCTTGTCGATGTCTCCCATAACTCGTCGGAAGTTGCTGGCAGGCATATGGTTACGGTTCTCGAGTATTTTCGCTAACGCAATAACATCCCACCATTTCAGAGTGATCAGCGCCTGAGCGCGGGAAAGGGATATTCGCTGTATATCAGCATCCTCTCCACCAGCCACCCGGTATACCTCAGATAAATCACGAACATTTTTCATATCTGCTTTCCCGGACGTTTCCATCAGTGCGTTAATATCATCCCCCGTATAGCGTGATTGTGCGACGATACCGGCCAGAGAGCTAACCATTGCCCGGCATACCTGGTCTATTAGATGTAACCTGGTGTCATCGTTCGAGAGGGTGTAAGGCTTAACTTCATCAACATTCCGTGGATAGTTGGCGTGCCATACCGCGACAGCTCCACATTCATCAACATCGCCGCCAAGGTAGGTTTTTGCCACTCGGTTATTACCCGATAACGCAATTTCTACCTCCTGTATGCCGAAAAACCATGCAGCTATCGCATGACCAGCTTCATGTATTGCGAGATGTCTGGGCCAGCGATAACTGCCGAACTCGATAATGGTGGGCTGCGTACTCATATCTTCCCTCTCAGAATGGTGCTTCATCGTCAAAAGGTGGGCGTTGGTCAAATTCATTACCCGGCTGCTGGCTGGCATGATTCATTGCGCTGGTGGCCTGACCTTGTGAGCCTTTCTTTCCACCTGGACGCGCTGTCCTCGCACTAATCACGCTATCAGCAATAACCTGGGGTTGTTCCTTCTGTACGCCGTCCTGTCCTGCCCACTGGTTTAGCTGCATGTTGCCAGCCACGCTCACAAGGTCGCCTTTCTGGTGCTTCGCCAGTAATTCGGCTTGCTTACTAAATGCCACCACGCCCAGCCAGTAAGTAGCCTCACCGTTCTGCCCGGTATGACAGGGAAGCGATACTGCCAGCCGTGCCATTGTCATTTGCTTATCGTTCGCTGTGGTGCGGGTCTGGGGATCTGCCACCAGCCGCCCGTATGCTGAAATCTGTGCTGTCATAATTAACCTCGGTCGCTCATAAAACGGCTCATTATTAGTTTTGCTGATACCATTTTCTTAACGTATGAACTGTATGGAAAGAGAATGCGTGGGAAAATCAGCAAAAAAGCTGTGCCACCTGTACCAAATCGCTGCAAGCCAGAGCTGGCGCGGGATGTGGCTGGTACAGGTCATTAAAAACATGTACCACCCACCTGTACCACGACCCCTTTGCTGTACCACTTACGTCTGTTTAGTGCCTTGCCGGTGTCATCATGTTTTTTCACCTACTGCGTGTGTTAGCGCTTTTTTGGATATGTTGAACAGCACGTTCATTTTCCCGGTAGGCTGAATGCTGTAGCCGCTTGCCACCATCGCCGCAATCAGTGCGCCATTAGGGATATAGTTCGGCCTGTCTTTCCCCGGTTTCCCGGTTTGATCATCGAACTGGCTATTAAAACGCTCCACCTGGTGTTTCAGTCCATATGAGGTCTGGTTATCTGCCGGGAAGGATTTTATCTGGCTGTGGCTCAGACCCTTCTCTCTGATCCACGCCATACAACTCATTGCCGCCTCCATGAATGAGGGATGTTCAAGCGGGTGCTGCCAGACTGATTCACGGTTGTATAGCACCAGACCGTCAGCGTTGAATGCCGGGTGCTCCACCATAATCAGCGTCACAGCGTGGCGTATCTCCGTCTCGTCATCACAGCGCATACGGTCACAACCATGTGGGTGATAATCAGAATGTGCCGGGGTGATACAGCGTTTACCGTTGAAAGGCCACTGCGCATGCATGGCCGGTGTTGAGTGATTGCCATCGGTACGCGCTTTCTGCGCTTCCGTCCACTGGCTGGCATATTCCGTAAAGGAGACGCGAACCCCTTGACGCATCCAGTGCGCAATCATGATCAGCGTCCTGCTCAGGCTCTGTATATCTCCGTTCCGCTCACAGTCAGCAGTAAACTGTTTCAGGCTCTCACGCTCAAGGGAAGTCATTCCCTGCGCAACACAGTGATTCAGGTTCATTTTGCTGCCTCTCTTATTTCTGCTGCCAGATCGGTTGGCTCTATACAGCCGCCATCGGTGGCGATACACGGAAGGATAAGCTCAAACGCCTGGTCTCCCGGAATGGTAAACAACACATTCGCCCATGCCGCAACGGGGTGCCATTCCTGCGAACCCTCAAGTCTGGCCTGCCAGCCTGTAACCCCGGTTAACTGGCGAACGGTGAAAAACGGTGTGGTCATCATTTTGTAACCCTCTGCCAGCCAGAAAAAGGGGCTTTATTGGTACAGGTTGGTACAGCTTTGATACAGGTAATAGATAATGCTGTACCAGTATATGCCGATGTTTTTAAAGAGTTATTCCATGGTTGGTACAGGTGGCACAGCAAATCACGATTTCTTTCGTGAGAGATATAGTTAGAAAACATCATATCCTCCCATGCCGATACACTGCGCGAATGCTTCCCGCAACGCCTCACCGTCAGGCAGTTCATAGATAACGCCATCCCCACGCCCACGGCGACCGAAACTCTTTAGCTTCATACCAACCATTGCTTTCCCCACCAGTGTTCTGGCTGCGGCGGCCTGCCGTGTATCTCCCTGCTCAAGCGACCAGCTCATAAATTTATCCACCAGGCTTGATACGGCGATCCGGGCCACACCGTCAAACGGTCTGTCCTTCATGATTTCTGTGTACAGAAACAGATTCACGCCGGATAAGCTCTGCAATATCTCTTCCCTCAGCGCGTTAGTCTGTGGGGCGCGGTGTCGGTCGAATGCTGTCAGGTCGTAATGCTGCAAAAGGTGAAGCAGTTTTCCTGCCCCACTGTCATTCACCCAGTCGTGAAGGTGATCAAAGTAGTCCTTCGCCTGCGCTTTCGTCGGGTCTGGCTCAAGCACCAGATAGCGCCGCTCACCTATTCCCGCCACCAGCGTTTGTGTGCTGTTGCTCGCAAATATCAGGCGGGCAAAGTTCGGCATGGGTTCGGCATCTATCCCTTTACGCTCAAGGTTGACCGATGTCTCACTGATAATGCCCTTTAGCCTGTCAGCCTCTGCACGGTTACGAACCGTCACCTCATCGGCAAACACCAGCAGTTTATTGGCCAGCGTGGAGTTAAAGCGCCCGGCAATCTGCCCGGCTCCGTTAATATGCGCGGCGTACTGACCCAGTATGTCCAGCAATGGCTTAACGGTGGTTCCCTTGCCTGTTCCCGGCACAGACTTCATCACGATGGCAACGGACGGCTTTTCGTCTGGCCTCTGGATCAGGTGCGCCATCCAGCCAGTCAGGTAGCGACAGGCTTCATCATCACCCGCGCAAATCACGTCTCTCAGGTGTGTGGTATAAGGTGAGCAGTCACCTTCAACAGGCTCCACCGATAGCCCGGAAAACAAGTTATAAACATCAGGCGGGCATTTATCCGGGGAAGGGTAAAAGCCAACGCCCCCAGGCTTATAATTTTTACCGGGCCAGCTTAACCACGCCGAACCCTCCGAGCGTTTTGCCACTTTCGGCGTGTGGAAAAAGTAATTCCGAAACTGTGCCAGATCCTCAAAAGCATGCGTCTCGCCATTCACCTGGCACGGCTTGAGTGAAACAACCTTGTGCTTGCCGCCAATGGTGACGTGTGTGTAAGTACGGTTAATGGCTTTGAGCGCGTGCAGTTCTTCAGGGGTCAGTGCCTCACCATCACCCAGCTCTGATAATGAAGTCTCATCCCCGTGCTCTTTACGATCGCGCTGTTTCAACGCTTCCCCCTGCGGCTGATACATAGATTCGTTAAAAGCGGCTGTAGCGGTTTCCAGCCCGTTCTGCTGGCGGTAGTCGTCCCAGTCTGCTTTGTAGTCAGTCGGCGGCAGTGATACCCAACCAGCCACAGATAAAGCCGCTTTATCAGCTTTATCCGCGCCTGTATTCGGTTTGTCGTCGAGCCGGTCGTTATCGCCCGCAATAATGATTTTTGCGCCTGGATAACTGCGGCGCATGACCTGCGCGACGGGCAGCAGGTTGCCCGCATCAATGGCACATACCGTCATAGCATCAGGGCGCATCAGGTGAACGGATAAGGCTGTTGCCAGCCCCTCAGCAATGATGACTGACGGTGGTTCTGGCCACGTATTAGCGGATGTGTTGATGACGTGAAACGCGCCACGTTTGACAGAATCCAGCACAAGACGCTTTTCACCATCCGGGGTAATGGTTTGTGCGGCGGTAACGTCACCATGCTCGCCCACCAGCTCCAGCAAGAGTGTGCCATCCGGCATGACGGTATAATTAAACCCGGTCAGCCCTTTTGATTTCAGGTAATCAGATTCGCCCAGCGTGGCTTGCTGGCGCATTCCGGTATAACGGCGGATAAACGTCTTACTGCGCTTCTCTGCCTCATCTGCGGCCTGCTGCTGGCGTTCCTGTTCGCGTTGCTGGTGGTCGGCTCTGAGCTGCTTTCTCCTCTGGTTTGCTGCTGGTTCGTCTGTTACTGATTTCCGGTAATCAATGCCCAGCACATCAGCCACCAGCTTTGCCGCCTCCGCAGTGTCGCAATGGTTCACCTTCTGAATAAGGTCTAAACCGTCACCCGCACCGCACTGGTTACAGATATGCGAACCACGTCCGTAATCATCAAAACGAAAACGGTCGCGTCCGCCACATGCAGGACAAGCCACCTGAGCGCGTGGGGACGCTGGCACGTTGATATTCAGGCCAGCCAGAACAGAAGGCCACTGGCCCGCAGCGGTGGCGGTTACTTCGCGTATCAGGTCGATATTACGCATGGAATACCCCCTCGTTACCGGCAAGGCTCGCCCCCATGTCTTGCCAGATATCCCTCCATTTATCGCCCTGTCTGATTTCAGGATGAGCGAGGCCACCAGCAGTTAAGCCAGTTAATTTCTTTTCCATGGTTTAATCCCTGATCGTATTCGTTACGTGATAACCCAGGCGTTCCAGAATCTGGATCATGCTGGTGGGCGTGATAATGATTTCATCGTCAGAAAGTGGAACCACCGAGGCAATCCCGTTTGTGGTGTAAAGCTGCCAGCGACCACCATCAGGAAAGCGTTGTATCACTTTGCCATCAGCTCCACGCACCAGGCAGTAACCATCAGTGGCTGGTACGCCAGCTATTTGTGCATCACCCCAGCCAGCCTCGCGGGCTAATTCAACAAGCTCCTGAATAGTTCCGGCATGCTCATTTTCTCGCATGCGGTAATGGCCTGTGACCTGACCATTTTCGAGGTACAGCATTACCCGGCCAGTGAAGTCAGCGGGAACAACGGCGGCAATTGCCGGATTATGGTTGATTGTCATCATGCCTGCGCCTCCCCAGCCAATACATCACCAAGTGGGAATGCAAGGGCAATAGCCAAATCAACCAGCGCCTCAGCGTCTGATTCATCCAGTCGGGTTACGGTCATTCTCATAGCCAATAGCAGGGCGTTCAGTTGGTGGTGTTTTTCTGCGGCGTCGGACAAAGAGAGAGTATTCACGCTGCTACCTCCTGTGCCGCCAGGCGGCCAGCAAAGAAACAGACATGATCACGAACCAGCGAACGGCGGGCTTCGCGTTCAGATAATGCGGGAATATGGTGCAAAACAGGTTTGATTGTCGGGTTATCGCGGCGAACTGCGGCAATAATCCAGATAACTTGCGGTTTTTGGGTAGGGGTTGTAGCCATGGTGGCAGCCTCCTCGATCAGTGGGATATCACCACCACCGAAGACGCCAATCTTGCTGGTGGTGGACTGTGCAGGGTTGGCGTAACCGGCGATCAAGGAAACCGGCGCTTCCGAAGAAGCCCCCACACAGCCCACCATAATTTTGCGAGCAGCACGGATTATAACCGCACCACAGAAAAAAGGATGTACTGCGCTTGCGACATAAAAAAAGACGCTTGGCGCGTCATCTGTCGCCTTAATCAATTCCAGGACGCCAATCCCGGCACCAGATTTTGCTGGTGCGCTATTAACATAAACCGGGTGTGCATCTGACGGCAAGCTCTTTTTTATGGACTGAAGAAATTCAACTTCACGCGTGCGCATACTGGCCTCGAAACTCCCCACGCCAACGCGACGAGAAAACGAGGAGCTGGCACTGGCTGGCATTGTTATGCCTGCTTTACTCTCGTGTGCGTGCGCAATCTCGTTTAATGCATACATCAGGCCAGCCAGAGGAAAACCTTTACTTGGGGCGATGGTCATTAGTGAACCTCCGGCAATGCAGGCTGATACTTGCGCCATAATTCAGCTTCTTCAGTGATAAGACTGGCTTTCTCACCTTTGCAGGCTTGCAGGTCAGAGCCGCGCTTGCTGGCCTTCTTCGTGTATTGGGCCTTACGGCGGCTGTGGTCATTCAGGAAAGCGAACGGCACACCGTATGAGCCTGTTTTACGAATAGACGGGATAACCTCACGGAATACCCAGTTAGTGAAACTATGGGCGAATGTGCCCTGTGTTGTGGCCTTGCGGCTGCGGGATATCAGTTTGTAGAAGCCGGACTCTGAAACCGTGTTTACTAACGGATTGCCCGGGCCTGCATGAATACCCTGAATTGAAGTTAGGGTTTTCTCATCGGTATCCAGAGCTTTGACCGCCTTCGTTGGGTTATCAGTCTCAAGTGCCTTGCATACATCGGCAGCAACGAACCACGGCTCGCCATGAATATTCACCACGCGCACTTTCATACCTTCAAATTTGATGACGGAAATATCCTGCTCATCAGCTTTGAAAATATCATCCTGGCTGGATTCAGGTTGAGTGATGCCCTGACCGGGTAAGGTCATATTATTCAATTTCATATTTCAGGCTCCGTTATGCGGCGGTGAAGGCGTCCGGGTATAGGGTCAGAATGTCGTTAATCTCAGATTGTGAAAGTCCGATATAGCCACCAGCGGTAGCATTATGGTTAACAAGCTGGATAACTCGCATAACGTCAGCGCGGCAGGTAAGGCGATAGCGGAAGTGGCTGCCAATGCCATCGCCGTTTGGTTCGTCGATACGCTCCAGGCAAATATCTAAGCGTCTTTCTAGCTCGGTGGCGTAGTTGCGGGCGCTGGACAGGCGGCAGTAACGGAGTATCTCGTTTTCGGTGAAGCCATTAATCCCGGTGCGCATCATATAAACGCGAGCGCGGTGTTTCTTTGGGGATGGTTTGATGATGGCTGGTGGGCTAATATCAGAGGTGTCATCCTTCTGATAAGCCGCCTGCTGTACTGGGCGGTTTTTCTTTTCCATTACGCCACCTTTCCACGGCGCTCTGCCAGCCAGTGATTAATCTCAACAGCATCAAATGCGGTCACGTTATCGGTGAGTTTTACCGGGCGCGGCAAAGTGCCGTTCTTCACCCAGCGATCGATGGTTGGCATAGATACGCCAAGTAGCCCCGGCATGCGGAAGCGGCGAATATAACCAGTAGTGGGAATTGCTGATGGTGCTGCTTGATGTGTTGCCATGTTCCGTAACTCCTTGTGATAGCTGTTACGGAAACATACCAACAGAATCTATATAACCCCTCGAATTATGGAAAATTCGAGACGAATTATTGCTACCTAACCCCAGCCTTAGCCAACCAATGACCTAACGCCTCGGGGGTGATGTTAGGTAGGTGATATTCCCTTGCGGAGTGACTTAGTTTGTCCAAAATCTTTGGCAAAGGCATGCTCTTTAGATCTTCGAGTGACACCCCTAATGCGTTTATTAGAAAGGCAATAGTGCTAGCTTGCTTTGCGGTTTCTCTTCCCTTCCCACCAAAAGTCGCCCCACTTACACTTAGTTGATTACTTTGGGATGCCCATAAGTCCGGTAAGACCTCTCCTGTTAATCCATAGGTATAAATCCTTTCAATATCTTCTTGGTATAAAAATAATTGACTCGCATCAACATTAATTTCCATCTCATCATCGTAATTAGATATAGAGGCATTAAATTTAAGGGAATCCACGCCAAGCAAGCATGAATCATCATCAATTATATGCTTTTCTTCCCTGTTAATAATTACATCACATGAGAGATCGTGAAGTGAAATTATAAATGACGTTCCTGAAACATAGAAAAGTCCTTCAGTAACCTTTGCAAGTCCAGAAAAATATGCAGGAAATTCAAGTAATGTAATGCCTTTATAGGAATCACTCTCAACCAAAGGCCTTATGGGGTGCATGCCCCCGCTTGAAATATATTTAACTATATATAAGTACTGGTTAGATAGGCCCCTCTCTAGTGAGGGATTCTTATCTGAGTTAAGCTTAACACCCATTGATGCGTGAACCGTTGACAGCCCGAACTCCATCAATGGTGCTATCTTTCCCGCGCTAACCCAGCTCAATATGTCGTTAATTTCGCATGATAATAGCTTTGCGGCCCTATCAATCGGACAAAATTCAAGTGGTGGAATTTGGTTTTTTTGCCAAACATTTTTTGCCATCGCGTCACCTTTTACGCTTTGCCTTAAGAAGAATTGAGCCAGGCGGTAAGGCTTTCCGCTTTTCACCCCGTCGGGCTAGGCTCAATCTGTTCGATTACTTCGCTTTAGTCTTTCTAATCGGCGTCACGTTGTATTCCTCGCCACGCTCTAAGGCCACCAGCAATACCGCCCACTGTGTCAGTGCTGCTTTGCGCTCATCAAAGTATTGGTGCCGGTTATAAATTCCCTCAACGCCTTTTATGCGGTGATTTAAGCAGCGTTCAGCAACTACAGGATCAACACCAAGCGCGGCTAGGTGCGTGCGGGCTGTGCGCCTGAAATCGTGAATTGTGACGTTTGGCACGTCTGGCATTTCTCGGCGTACCTTTGCCAGCGCAACGGGTAGGGTGCTTTCCTGAATGTGGGGGATCATCCGGCTTTGCATCTTTCTGGCTGGTAGCACCCACGCGCTGTTACATGAGAACGTATGAAGCTCTCTCAGCCATTCAACCGCTGGTGGTGGCAATGGTATGTCGATAGGGTCGCCGTTCTTGCTGCGCTCTTCTGGTAGGTGCCAGATTGCCGCGTCTAAGTCGAACTCTTCCCAACGGGCGGCGCATAGCTCCATCTTACGAACGCACAATGTCAGCAGTAGCTTGAAAGTAAGCTCGTTCTGGCGACTAAACCCCTTGGCCATCCGCATAGCCTGGAATAACCGTATTATCTCTTCACGGGTTAACCAGCGATCCCGGCTTACTTCTTTCCCACCAGCGTCTGCCACTTCAAAGGCTGAGCACGGGTTAATTTCCAATGCGTGACGTTTGATGCCGTAGTCGAATATGCGGCGTGTCCAGCGTAGAACGTCAGTGGCTATGGTTGGTGCTCCACGGTCAACGATGGCTTTTAGCATGTCGTCAATGTGACGCGGCTTCACGTCTTCAACCTTCATGTTGCCGATATGGGGATTTATGTCTTTGTCGATGCGACGGCGCAAGATATCGGGGTGCTTCCAACGTGGCAGGATCTGGCGCTCAAAGTATTCAGCGGCAAGCTCTGAAACGCGCATAGCGTTCTTCTCAGCTTCCATCTTCGCCAGTGCTTCGGCTTTTCTCTCCTGCTTCTCTCCGGCAACGTCATACCCCAGAGATACACGCGCGGATAGCTCTTTGGCCATGTCACGGGCTTTGGATAGTGATATCTCAGAGTATGAGCCAATGAGCATGGCGCGAGACTTCCCTGAGAACTTATAGCGAAACCGCCAAGTTGGGGATCTGTCCGCTTCCCTGTGTCGCAAATACAGCCCGTTGCCATCTGCACGGCCTTCAAATCTCTCTCCGGCCTTTATCCATGCTCGGATCTGCATATCTGTGAGTTTTGCCATAACGACTACCTAAGCATTGAATAGGGGGGTGTACCCAAAGTGATGTACAAAAAACGATTTGGGTACACCTTTGTGTACACGCTAATCATGCGCTTTAGTGCGTCCTGATGATAGCCCCTGATAATAAAAAAAGCCCGCCGATTGGCGAGCTTGCTGGTTTTTTGATGTTTTATGATAGTTCTTAAATATCTATTCGATATTTTGGATCTGTTCGCGCATCTGCTCAATCAGCACTTTCAACTCGATGGCTGAGTTGGTGACGTCTGAATTGATAGATTTTGATGCGAGAGTGTTCGATTCGCGATTGAACTCCTGCATCATAAAGTCGAGGCGGCGACCAACAGCTTCTTTTTTCTTCAGAATGTTGTACGTCTCTTTAACGTGCGCTTCCAGGCGGTCCAGCTCTTCAGCAACGTCGACACGCTGAGCCATTAACACCAGTTCTTGCTCAAGGCGGTTATTTTCAAGCTGCACTTGCGCATCTTCCAGCTTGGCAACCAGGCGCTCACGCTGCCATTTCAGGACTTCTGGCATATGTGCACGAACTTTAATGACTTCGCCACTTACGCCCTCAAGGCGTTGCTCGATCAGTAATTTTAGTGCCTGGCCTTCGGTTTCACGGGCAACAATGAAGTCATCCAGTGCACCATCAAGAGCTGCAAGAATTTCAGCGGTGATGGCATCAAGATCTTGCTCCTGCGCGGACATAACGCCCGGCCAGCGCAAAATATCAACTGGGTTGATTTCGCCTTCGTCGCTTTGCATTTTGACCCAGTTAGCCGCTTCAACAAGCTGTTTAGCCAGTTTTTCATTAAGCAGCAAAGAGCTTTGGGAGCTGGCATCAGGCTCGAAACGCAGGTTACATTCTACCTTCCCGCGGGTTAAGCGGGTGCGGATACGCTCGCGAGCAACAGGTTCGAGGCTACGGAACTGTTCCGGCATGCGGATGTAAGTTTCGAGATAACGTTGGTTTACTGAACGTAACTCCCAGGAGGCGCTGCCCCATTCGCCTTTTACTTCACGTCGGGCATAGGCGGTCATACTGCGGATCATATTTCGTAACCGTATTCTGTTATAGATGTGGGGATTATAGCCATGCCTGACCTGGCAGGATAGGAATAAGCGAACGAAGTCCGTATAATGCGCAGCCACATTCGTTTTAGCCGGAGATAACCCCATGCGTCCATCAGGTCGTAGCGCCGAACAAGTGCGCCCAGTCACCCTGACTCGTAATTACACCAAACACGCAGAAGGCTCCGTGCTGGTCGAGTTCGGTGATACCAAAGTTCTTTGTACCGCCACCGTTGAAGAAGGCGTACCACGTTTTCTGAAAGGCCAGGGGCAAGGTTGGATCACTGCTGAATATGGCATGTTGCCACGTGCAACCCATAGCCGTAATGCTCGTGAAGCGGCAAAAGGTAAGCAGGGCGGCCGTACTCTGGAAATCCAGCGTCTGATTGCCCGTTCCTTGCGTGCGGCAGTAGATTTGAAAGTCCTCGGCGAATACACCATCACACTGGATTGTGATGTGTTGCAAGCAGACGGCGGCACGCGTACTGCGTCCATTACCGGTGCGTGCGTTGCGTTAGCGGATGCCCTGAACAAGCTGGTGGCTGCGGGCAAATTGAAAACTAACCCGATGAAAGGGATGGTTGCTGCAGTGTCTGTGGGTATCGTTAATGGTGCTGCGCTGTGCGATCTAGAATATGTTGAAGACTCTTCCGCTGAAACCGACATGAATGTCGTGATGATGGAAGATGGTCGTATGATTGAGATTCAGGGAACCGCTGAAGGCGAGCCGTTCACCCATGAAGAGTTGCTGGAGCTACTGGCGCTGGCGCGAGGGGGAATTGAATCCATCGTAACGTCGCAGAAGGCGGCGTTAGAAAATTGATTTTTAAGGCGACTCCAGTAGTCGCCTTTTTTATACCTAAATAAAATGCACAGGAGCAAATCCATGAAACCGTATCAGCGCCAGTTTATTGAGTTTGCGCTTAACAAGCAGGTACTCAAGTTTGGTGAGTTCACGCTGAAATCGGGGCGTACCAGCCCTTATTTCTTCAACGCTGGGCTGTTTAATACCGGGCGTGATCTGGCACTGTTGGGCCGTTTTTATGCCGCAGCGTTAATGGATTCAGGTATTGAGTTTGATTTGCTGTTTGGGCCGGCTTACAAAGGCATTCCAATTGCGACGACCACAGCAGTTGCGCTGGCAGAACATCATGAGCGTGATCTGCCATATTGCTTTAACCGTAAAGAAGCAAAAGATCATGGTGAAGGCGGAAGCCTGGTCGGTAGCCCACTGCAAGGGCGTGTGATGCTGGTGGATGATGTGATCACCGCAGGCACAGCAATTCGTGAATCAATGGAAATTATTGCGGCAAATAACGCATCTCTGGCTGGTGTGTTGATTTCCCTGGACCGTCAGGAACGTGGCCGTGGTGAGATTTCTGCGATTCAGGAAGTGGAACGTGATTACCAGTGCAAAGTGATTTCAATCATCACGCTGAAAGACTTGATTGATTATCTGGAAGAAAAACCTGAAATGGCCGGGTATTTGGCCGCCGTGCGGGAATACCGTACTCAGTACGGAGTGTAAGAAAAAGGGCCTTTGAAAGGCCCTTTTCAATTAACGAAGCTGTGCGGCAACCAGTGGCCAGCGGGTATCAAAATCATCTGTAGGCAAATAGCGGAACTCGCTACGAACAAAACGCGACAAGGTTCCTTCGCAGAAAGCCAGAAGCAGACTTGCCAGTAGCGATTCATCAGTGCTGTAACCTTCACCCTCACGCATCTTCTTTTCGCGCATAACCTGACGCAACTGCACTTCAATACGTTCAAAAAGCTGATTGATGCGACACTGTAGTCGGTCTTGTTCAAACATCAGCGCATGTCCGGTGAGGATGCGGGTCAGCCCTGGATTTTTTTCACCAAAGCCCAGGATAAGTAAAACAATTAAGCGCAGACGGGCGTGGGTATCTTTCTCATCTTTCAGGATAAGGTTAATACGGGTGATCAGGCTGTCTTCAATAAATTCAATAAGGCTATCGAACATTTTTGTTTTGCTGGGAAAATGTCGATACAGAGCAGCTTCAGAAACACCAACAGTCGCCGCGAGCTTGGCGGTCGTAATTCGCTGGCTTCCATCGCTGGATTCAAGCATTTGGGCCAGAGACTGAAGTATTTCTTCGCGACGATTCCGTTTCGCAGTTTGTTTTTCTGCCATGTTCTAAAATACCCCTGAAATAACGCACTTGTCAGGCAAGTAGCCACACAGCGCTCGCAAACTTTAAGTTTGCGGTTGTTCAAATATTTTACGCTGTGGGGTTACGTTTATAAACGAAGTTACTGGCGGCCTGAATGGCCGAAACCACCTTCTCCACGGTCGCTAGAATCGAAATCTTCAACCAGATTGAATTCAGCCTGGACGACTGGCACAAATACCATTTGAGCAATGCGCTCGCCTGGCTCAATAGTGAAGTGATCTTGTCCGCGGTTCCAGACGGAAACCATCAACTGACCCTGATAATCTGAGTCTATCAGCCCAACAAGGTTGCCGAGTACAACGCCATGCTTATGACCAAGGCCTGAACGAGGCAGAATCACTGCGGCAAGAGTGGGATCGGCGATGTGAATAGCCAGCCCGGTAGGAATCAGCTTGGTTACACCAGGAGCCAGCTCTACGGCGTCATCCAGACAGGCACGCAGGTCAAGACCCGCAGAGCCGGAAGTGGCATAAGTCGGCAGTGGGAACTGTTGGCCAACGCGTGGGTCCAGAATCTTAACGTCGATTTTTTTCATCATAACGGGTAACTATCTCGTTCAGTAAAAGATGGCCAAGGAGTTCCTTACGCTCAAGAGGTAAGACTTTATCCCCTTCCTGCCAGAAAAGGTGCAATGCATTGTTTTCACTATTAAATCCCTGGCCTGCTTGTGAGACATCGTTCGCACAAATCAGATCGAGGTTTTTACTTATACGCTTTTGACGGGCGTATTCTTCCACATTATTTGTTTCGGCGGCAAACCCAACAACATAAGGACGATGAGTTAAAAGTGCTGCGACGCCGGCGACAATATCCGGGTTTTTTATCATTTTTATTGTAATTTCATCGCCTTGCTTTTTGATCTTTTCATCGGCTACAGCAGCTGCACGATAGTCTGCAACAGCGGCACAGCCAATGAAAATTTGTTGCTCCTGGGCATGTTGTTGAACGGCGGCCTCCATTTCCAGAGCGGTGGTCACATCAATACGTTTTACCCATGGCGGAGTCGGCAAAGACACTGGGCCTGAAACTAACGTCACATTCGCACCGCGTGAAGCGGCTGCTGCTGCGATGGCATAGCCCATTTTCCCTGAGCTATCGTTAGTAATATACCGTACCGGGTCCAAACGTTCGCGAGTAGGGCCGGCCGTAATCATAACATTCAGATGTTTCAGATCTTTGATAACCGTAAAATGTTGGGCTGCCATTTCCACGATTGTTAGTGGGTCAAGCATACGGCCAGGACCAACATCACCACAGGCCTGGCTGCCGCTATCAGGCCCCCACATCAACAAACCGCGTGAGGAGAGAACCTCAAGATTATGCTGAGTCGCTATTGCTCTGTACATCTGCTGATTCATAGCAGGGACAACGGCAATGGGCGCCGGGGTGGCAAGACAAATGGTGCTTACAAGATCATTTGCCATACCCGCGGTAATGCGGGCAATTAAATCTGCTGTTGCTGGCGCAAGAATAACTAAATCGGCCCATTTACCTAATTCGATATGACCCATTGCCGCTTCCGCAGCTGGGTCTAACAAGCTGTCTGACACCGGATAACCTGACACGGCTTGTAAACTCAGTGGAGTAATAAAGGCTTTGGCAGCCTCTGTCATTACTACCCGAACCTCCGCGCCGCGTTCGCGCAGGCGGCGTACCAGCTCTGGTGTTTTATAGGCAGCGATTCCGCCACTAACACCCAGAACAATTTTTTTGCCAGAAAGCCCCATCATGATTTTTCCACCAGAAGTCACAGTCATCTGGATATTTTACCACACTCATTCGGTATCGACTTTTTGCAGTTTGCGAGGCATCCCGCATGGTGCAGATCTGCATATCGTGTGTACTTGCTGAGTTGTGCACAATGGCGGCAGAGAAGGGCAAGGAGGTTCTGATGGACGAGGCTATAGGGCAAGACAAGGCGAGAATGCCACGCGAGAAACTGCTGAAATTTGGTGCCAATTCATTATCTGATGTGGAGTTGTTGGCGCTTTTTTTGCGCACGGGTTGCAGAAATATGAACGTATTAGCGTTCGCGCAAAGTTTGCTGTCGCAGTTTGGCTCACTGAGTAATCTAATGTCGGCTGATTATTCGCAATTTAAAGATGTGAAGGGCATTGGTGATGCTAAATACTCGCAGTTGAACGCCATCGCCGAGCTGGCAAGGCGTTATTACTATTCTCGTGGCGTTGAAGAGTTAACCCTAAAGGGGCCTGATTCAGTCAGGGAATTTATCCAAAGCCAGCTGACAACAGAAGAACGCGAGATCTTTATGGTGATGTTTCTGGATAACCAACATCGGGTTATTAAACACAGCCCAATGTTTTCTGGAACGCTGACCCATGTTGAGGTCCATCCAAGAGAAATTGTGCGTGAAGCGATGAAATGCAATGCAGCTGCGTTAATACTCGCGCATAATCACCCGTCTGGTCGAGCAGAACCGAGTAAAGCTGATCGTGTTATTACCGAACGTATCGTAAAAGCTTGCTTGTTTATGGAAATTCGAGTGCTCGATCATCTTGTTATTGGCCGTGGAGAGTACGTTTCTTTTGCCGAGCGTGGGTGGATTTAGACCGAATTGCGCGATCCTTGGGGATCTTTGTCTGTTCGGGACTTGAGCACATGCGTCAGGCAGCGTATACTACGCCACCTTTGAGAATCTCGGGTTTTGGCATTATGCGCCTGGCACTGTGGTTCACATTGAACCGTCAGGGGCCAAGCTTGCGGCCTGACGAGGCGCCATAACCCTATACGAAGCTCGAGCTAATTTGATTTTTGGAGAATAGACATGTCCCGAGTCTGCCAAGTTACTGGCAAGCGTCCGGTGGCGGGTAATAACCGTTCCCACGCAATGAACGCGACTAAACGCCGTTTCCTGCCGAACCTGCACTCTCACCGTTTTTGGGTTGAGAGCGAAAAGCGTTTTGTCACACTGCGTGTATCTGCTAAAGGTATGCGTGTAATTGATAAGAAGGGTATCGAAACGGTCTTGGCCGATATGCGTACCCGTGGCGAGAAGTACTAAGAGGAATTAAGTCATGGCTAAAGGTGTTCGCGAGAAGATCAAGCTGGTTTCTTCTGCTGGTACTGGTCACTTCTATACCACTACGAAGAACAAGCGTACTAAGCCGGAAAAACTGGAACTGAAAAAATTCGATCCAGTTGTCCGTCAACACGTACTGTACAAAGAAGCTAAAATTAAATAATTTTAGTGACTTTGATGAAACCTCGCTTCGGCGGGGTTTTTTTGTTTTAGAGCTTTTATTTTGGAGGAGAGATGCCTGAGTTACCTGAAGTTGAGACTAGCCGTCGCGGTATTGAACCACATTTGGTCGGTGAAACTATCCTGCACGCCATAGTCCGTAATGGCCGGTTGCGTTGGCCTGTCTCTGATGAAATCCATGCTCTTAGCGATAAACCTGTTTTAAGCGTGCAGCGTCGCGCTAAATATCTGCTGCTCGAACTTCCCGATGGCTGGATTATTATCCATCTTGGCATGTCCGGTAGTTTGCGCATCCTTCCTGAAGATTACCCCCCAGAAAAGCACGACCATGTCGATTTGGTGATGAGCAACGGCAAAGTGTTGCGTTACACCGATCCACGCCGCTTCGGCGCCTGGTTGTGGGCAAAAGAATTAGAGGGCAGTAATGTATTGGCTCACCTTGGCCCCGAACCATTGAGTGAAGAATTTTCAGCAGACTATCTGCGTGAGAAATCCGCAAAAAAGAAAATGGCGATTAAGCCCTGGCTGATGGATAACAAGCTGGTCGTGGGTGTGGGTAACATTTATGCCAGTGAATCGCTGTTCGCTGCGGGAATCCATCCGGATCGTGCAGCTCAGTCACTTTCTCAGACTGAATGCGAATTACTGGTTAAAACGATTAAGGCGGTTTTGCTACGTTCGATTGAACAAGGCGGGACGACGCTAAAGGATTTTTTACAGTCCGATGGCAAACCTGGGTATTTCGCTCAGGAATTACAAGTTTATGGACGAGCCGGGGAGCCGTGTCGAGCCTGTGGTGCGCCAATTATTATCAGCAAGCATGGGCAACGCAGCACGTTTTATTGCCGTCATTGCCAGCATTAAATATTTATTCCGCAGACTCCTGCTTGAGTCTTTCCAGTAACGCTTTGCATACCGGTTCAGGCAGGAAGTGTGCGACATCGCCATGATGGCGAGCCACTTCTTTTACCAGCGACGAAGAGACAAAAGACCACTCTTTAGACGGCATCAGGAATACACTTTCAAGCTCTGGCATTAAGTGACGGTTCATATGAGCCAGTTGCATCTCATATTCAAAATCTGCCGCTGTACGCAATCCTCTCACCAGAACATTAGCCTGCTGAGTTTTGGCGAAGTTCGCCATCAGATCACTAAAACCGACAACTTCCACGTTAGGCAAATGCGCTGTAACACCTTGCGCAAGCTGGACTCTTTCTTCCAACGTGAACAGGGTTTTTTTGTGTGGGCTGTTCGCAATCGCCAGAATCAGGGTATCGAACATCATCGCTGCGCGAGTCACGATATCCAGATGACCGTTGGTAATCGGATCAAACGTGCCAGGGTATATCGCTCGAGTGGTCATAGAGGTTTGTTTTCCGTGTGGCCTTGATTCAGCGCCCAGAGTTCAGCGTATTTGTTAAACGTATACTGCGCATTGACGACGGCAAGAAGCCAGCCCTGTTTCCCATCAAGAAATCCCGCGCGTAAGAGCAACGTTTTACAAAATGCCCCAAATGTGTGACCAAAAATACCGACAATGGAGGTTCGTTTACCGCGTTGATGACGTTCCTTCGCCCAGGCCGTTGCGTAATTTAACTGTTTACGCTGGAAGCTGGCAAAATCGCGGCAGGTCAGATGAAGTAAATCCCCTTTAAGTGGAATAACTTTTGCTGCTGGAGCGTCGAGAGATTCATGAACCTGATTGTCATTATAGCGGTAGCGTGAACGGGCATAGAGGCGAGTCACGCGATCCGGATACCATCCGCTATAACGCATAAAGCGCCCAAGAAATAGGTTGCGACGCGCAATACTGTAAACGGCATCCGGCTGAGGGTTTTCTAATACGGATTTAAGCGTGTCGACCAACTCAGGCGTGACACGCTCGTCGGTGTCGATCATCAGAATATAATCATGGCTGGCGTAGCTCTGTGCGAGCTGGCGCTGTTTGCCAAAGCCCTGCCACTCTTCATTAATGAAAACTTTCGCGCCAGCCTGAAGGGCTATTTCAACGGTAGAATCCGTACTGCCCGAATCCAGCAAGACCACTTCATCTGCCCATGCGACGGAAGCCAGGCATTCTGGCAATACGTCTGCTGCATTTTTAGCGATCATCACGACGGATAAACTGTTGGGCATTAATGGCTCCGTTGTGGCAGGTACGGTTGCAGTAATTGTAGCAAGCGTTGCAGAGCACCCTGATTCTGGTGAAGAACTTCCACGGCGTGACGGCCATAGTAAAGACGATAATCTTCGTCCGTCAGCAGGGTGGTGATTTCGTTAACCAGTGAAGCGGCATCGGTGACGGTAATCAGCCCATCAGCCCGTTGCAATCTGGCGCAGATATCTTTGAAGTTAAAGGTATGCGGGCCCATTAGCACAGGGATAGCGTGAGCGGAAGGCTCCAGCGGGTTATGGCCTCCACGTTCAACAAGGCTGCCGCCGACAAACGCGAGATCGGCAATGCCGTACAGCATCATCAGTTCGCCCATGGTGTCGCCAATTACGACTTGTGTACTGTTAGACGGTTTTTCTCCGCTGCTGCGCATGATGTAGCTGAAACCGGCTTTTTGCGCCATGTCCCGCGCGTCTTTGAAACGCTCCGGGTGACGCGGCACAAGGATTAACAGCAAATCAGGGAACTTCGCCAATAACTGACGGTGAGCATCAAGAATAATACTTTCTTCGCCATCATGAGTGCTGGTGGCAATCCAGACTTTACGATGCGGTGCCCATTGGCGGCGTAGCGTAATGGCACGAGCAGCCAGTTCTGGCGTAACGGATATATCAAATTTCAGGCTGCCGGTGACCGTCAGCTGTGAGCGTTTCAGACCAAGCTCAATGAAACGACCGCCATCTTCTTCATTCTGCGCGGCAATGAGCGTGATTTTACTCATCAGACGGCGGGTGAAATTACCGAGCTTTTTATACCCTTTTGCCGAGCGAGCAGAGAGACGAGCATTGGCAATAACCAGTGGAATTTTACGGTTATGCAATTCGTTGATCATGTTCGGCCACAATTCTGTTTCCATCACGATGACCAGTTTTGGGCGCACGGTATTGAAAAAGCGCTTCATGGCGCACGGGAGATCGTAGGGCAAATAAACATGATGCACGTTTTGCCCAAAAGCCGATTGAGCGCGTTCTGAGCCTGTTGGCGTCATGGTTGTAACTGTAATTGGAATCATTGGGTAACGGTGGCGCAAGGCGCGAACTAGCGGGATCGCCGCCAGTGTTTCCCCAACGGAAACTGAATGCAGAAGAATACCATCGGGTTCCACTTTTCCACGGCAATAGCCATAGCGTTCCGCCCAGCGTTTACGATACGCAGGAGCTTTACGGCTACGGAGTAATAGTCGCAGCCACACAAAGGGCTGGATAAGGTAGAACAAGGCGGTATACAACGATTCCAAGCGAATTTTCCGTATTTTCATTATCGGCGGGCAAATTCTAAGCATTCGGGAGGCGTAAAGCTATTGTTTTGGTGACTTCACGAAGGCATTGCTTAGGATTCAGGTTAGTCAGTGTTTGTATTGCAGGAATGGCGGGTAGCAAGGACTACCCGCAAAGGAAATTCTATTCAGCCAGGTATTCGCGTTGCTTTCTTCAGTTTCAGATAACGACGACCCAGGCGCCAGCGCAGGCGGAACCCGCGGGCATTTTTCCAAATCAGACGCCAGATCCCGCGATCAAAAAACTCCTGGATGATCATCTTCTTCTTGTGCGGATCTTTCATGTTATTGAAAGTATGCAGTATACCAAGACCTTCTTTCGCAATTTGCCAGTTACAGGCCGGGATGTTTTTAACAGCATCCGGGTAACGCTGGTTGATAGCATCCAGCATTTCCAGGATTTTCATATAGTGGCGTGCAGAACGGATCAGTGTGTCATCGGTATCGGGTTTATGGGAAACCGAGGCGGAATGAATGTAGTAATCGTAAAATTGCTCATCGGTGTATTGAACGCGTTCCGCCGCTAATAAAACTTCCGTTGTCCACGGAATATCCTGGTGGCGTAAGCCCGGTTCAAACTTAAAACCATGTTCGAGAATGAAATCATGGCGATAAAGATTTAACCAGGTAACGTGCAGAAATTTACGTGAATCCAACGCGCGTTTAAGCCACTCAGGGCCTGTCAAAACACCGGTAGACTGGAGTTTGTCCTGTGGAAAAATCGGGCGCGAAGGTTTTTTATTGTTTTCATAAACATAGTTGCCATTGCAGGTAACAACGTCCAGATTACTTTTCAGCGCCAAATCAAGCAGGTGACGATACATACCGGGTTTAAAATCGTCATCGATATCCGGGAATGAAAGATATTCTCCTGTCGCGACCGCAAGCCCGGTATTTCGAGCAATAGAAACACCCTGGTTTTCCTGCTCGATAATTTTCATGCCAGGAAATTTATTGCGCCAGGCTTCAATAATCGCCATAGAGCCATCGGTTGAACCATCGTTCACCATAATGACTTCCATGCCGTTAATGTTCTGAGCTTCCAGACAGGCGAAGAATTTGGCCAAAAATTGTTTGCCATTATAAACAGCAACGACAACGCTAAGCAGTGGACGTAGGGACTGTGGCATAAAATTACCTGAAAATTTCGTTATCTTTCTTCTGTCACCAGCGATAAATACTGCTGGCAGATGGCACCAATGCTATATGACTCAATCGTCGTGGAATCAATAATCGGTGGATTGTTATAAATATCCAACATGGTATCGGCAAGTTCCTGAGCGCTCATACCTGAAAGACCTCGAGCAAGTTCACCGGTAAGGATTTCAGCAGGCCCACCCGGGCAATTGGTACTGACGGCTGGGGTCTGACAAATCAGAGCTTCAACCAGCACATTGCCAAAACCTTCACAATCAGAGCTCAAGAGCAGCATGCGTGCATTGGCAATCCACGGATAAGGGTTAGGGACGAATGCTTTCAGAATCACTCGGTCAGCAACACCTTTAGCCGAGGCTATCGCTTTTAACTCAGCAATACGTTTGTCACTGCCGTTGCCCATCAAGACTAATGGCGCCTGAATCCCACTCAGTGCATAGGCGCTGATTAGCCGGTCATGGCGTTTATGCTCATGGAAACGACCAACGTGAATCAGATAATCCTGACCCGCCATTTCACAAGGTTCTTTTGCGCGCAGATGGATTCCGTCGATATCAAACGGGTTATGTATAACCGTACCTTTTGACAATGTAATGCCGAAGCCCGAACTAATATCATTCAGTACTGCCTGCGAAACGGCGACCACATTACTATTCTGGTAAACACTCTGAATTTTCTTACGTTTTAACCAACGAGAAAAGCCATGGCGATGCTGAAGGTAAGAGAAAGAGAACATGCCGTGTACGCAATACCAGAGCTTTTCGCGCGGAATAGATTTTGTGTGGGCAACAATGCGATCGGTTTTATGCAGGTGTGAAAAGACGAGAGCGAATTTCCCTTTTTTCTGCGCTTCCTCTATTGCACTATCGAGAAGGGCAGCACGGCGGGACAGCTCTGTCAGCTTGCGCCAGGGTTTTTTGCAGGTATCCAGAATGACCTGATAATCAACCCCTTCCGGGATCTCGTAGTCACAGACTCGGCGCAGTGAGAAAACGGAAACCTGATGACCCATACCCACCAAACCTTTCGACAAGGTTAGTACGGTTTTTTCAGCGCCACCGCCAGGTAAACCATCAATAATCATTAGGATACGCATCGTCTAATCCAGTATGTTTTGATACAGCGAAATAAGTTGCTGTGAAAGTTTTTCCGGCGTCGCATCCCTGACGCGTTCGCGCGCGTAAATTCCCATTCTTTCGTCAACAAAGCGTGATGGTATGGCCATTATCGCTTCGGACAATTGCGAGATATTCAGAGCATCACAAACATATCCATTTTGTCCGGTTGTTATAAATTCAGCTCCACCACAGGTGGGCGAGGTAATAACCGGTAAACCACATGCCATTGCTTCAAGAATCACATTAGGGAATGGATCATATAGCGTTGGCAGTAATAGTCCATCAACAGCTTGATAGAAAGGCAGTGTATTTTTCTGCATTCCCATAAACCGAACCCGATTCTGGCATCCCAGAGATTGTGCCAGTGCCTGATACTGTTTATCGGCTTTATCTTGCCCAACGACGATAAGATAGCGATCGCTGTTCGCAATAGCTTTTATGGCACTGGCAAGACCTTTTCGCTCAAATCCTGAACCCACAAACACCAATGCCACTGCGTTTTGCGGGATAGCCATTTCATCGCGCAGCTTCGCCCGTAAGCCTTCGTTTGCCGGAACGAAGCGGGAAGAGTCAATGGCATTATAGATGACATGGATCTTATTAGCAGGTATGGAAAAATCTTCGATAATTTCCTGTTTCACCATTTCGGCATTGCAGATAACGGCTTTTAATTCCGGAGCCTGGTACATGGCCCGTTCAGCCTGCATGACATAGCGATGGTATCTGTCCAGAAATAACCATTTCCCACGCCAGCCTGGTAAGATTCTGGCGCGCTGCATCAACCAGCGACGATGCACACCATCACCAGCCCGATAAATATCACAGCCAGCTATACGTTCATGGCTTTGAACAATATCGAAATTCTCGCGTTGCCACAGAGTGCGGGCAGCATCGGCAAAGCCCTTTTCACGGCTGATGCGACCTAGCTTCATTGGGTCACAAATGTGAATGTGCCAATTATCCTGGCGCTCCCCCTGCCACTGCCGGGTAATAACGTTGAGTTCCATATCATGGGCACTTAAGGCTTCGAGTGCGCGCGAAACGAAACGCTCAGCCCCCCCATCCGGGCGATATTTTTGGCGGACAATAGCCAGACGGCAGCGCTTCATCACAACAGTTTCCTTGCAGCAGCAACAACGACATCGACTGGAATGGCATCGAGATAGCGTTCTTTTGTATTGGTATCAATTTTATCGGGATCGGGCAATTCACCATAATTGCCCGCCCAGATGACTTCGCCGACAACTTCCCACGGGCTCCAGAACGTCAGTTTTGAAGGGCCAAACAAAGCGATGCAAGGGGTTTTTAACGCGGCGGCCATGTGCATTGGCACGGAGTCGACGCCAATAAACAGGCGAGCATTATCAATAAGCGCTGCTAATTGACGCAGTGTTAACTCACCGGCCAGGGAATGAATGCGCTCTGGTGGGCATAATGCGCGGATGTTCTCAATCATCAACTTTTCATTTTTGTCGGGGCCGGAGGTCAAAACCAAAGTATGGCCATCATTTTGTAGTGCTGTGAGAGTTTGCGCCATTTTGCTTTCATCCCAGCATTTGAAAAACCAGCGGGATGTGGGTTGCACCACAATATAGGAACCTTCAATGCCTTTACTTTGCAGTTTGGTTTGCACTGACTGCCAATCGTCAGGCTGATAACTCATCGTGACGTTATTGCAGCCAGGAATGCTAAGGGGAGCAAGGATGGATGAATTTTGTTCAACGGTGTGCAGGGTCTGATGATCGGCGACGGAAGCAAGTTGAGTATGGCAGTGCTGCCAGAACCATCCCCTTCGTTTGTTGAAATCGAAACCGATACGCACAGGCGCACCAGTAAAACGAGTCACGATGGCGCTGCGCCACTGATCGGCAAGGTTGATAACCAAAGAGTATTTTTGTTCGCGTAGCGTTTTGAGCAATTGCCATTCCTTGCACAAATGCTGGCGAGTGCCCAGTTTGCGCCATTTACGGTCAATCCCATAAATACGATGAATGAATGGATGCGCTGCTAGCATATCTCGCGTTTCTTCATACAGCAGAACATCAATATCTGCCTGTGGCCATGCCTGATGCAGTGCGTTGACTACCGGCGTGGTGAGCAACATGTCACCATGGTGGCGCAACTTTATCAGTAAAATACGAGCCGGCGGCTCGCCTGCAAGAGAATTCAAAGCGTTATTCATTATCATCTTTAGGTGATTAACCAAAGGCTGATTCTAATAGACCTTGAGTATGGTTGCTACATTTGTGCTCAGGAGTCAGACATTTGAACGTAAGCGGTTTGCCCTTATCTGGCAGGCTGCGTAACATGACGTAAACATCGATAGTTCAGAGACGGAAATGACCACTCCTGCATTCATCATCACCATTGATACCGAAGGCGATAATCTGTGGCAAAACCACCGGCAGATCAAAACTGAGAATGCTCGTTTCTTGCCTCGTTTTCAGTTGCTATGTGAGAAATATGGTTTTAAACCGGTTTGGCTAACAAATTATGAAATGGCTATCGACCCCGATTTCATCGCGTTTGCTAAAGATGTGATTGCCCGTGGTCAGGGTGAGGTGGGTATGCACTTACATGCCTGGAATAGCCCACCTGATTACGATTTAACGGGTGATGACTGGCGTTGGCAGCCTTATCTCATTGAATATCCTGATGAGATCCTACGTGAGAAAGTGGTTTATATGACCACATTACTGGAAGAAACCTTCGGGACAAAAATGATCAGTCACCGGGCAGGGCGCTGGGCATTTGATAGCCGCTACGCCAAATTGCTGGTGGAACTGGGTTATAAGGTGGATTGTTCTGTGACACCGCGGGTCAACTGGCGAAATGCTAAAGGTTCACCCACAGGAAATGGCGGAACGGATTATCAACATTTTCCGACACAAGCTTATTTCATGGATCTGAATAGTATTAATCAGCCTGGGAATTCTTCGTTGCTCGAAGTACCAATGAGTATTCAGTATAAGTACAGCACCCTGATGAATACCTTCAAACAAGGTTATGACAAGCTGCGTGGAAAATATCGTAGCCCTTCGGTTAATTGGCTGCGTCCTTCGGGTGGTAATGCAGCGCAAATGATAAAGGTTGCTGAAAAAACATTAGCTCAGGGAAATGACTACGTTGAGTTTATGCTCCACTCGTCAGAATTCATGCCGGGCGGCAGCCCGACATTTAAAGATGAAGAGGACATTGAACAGTTATATCAGGATCTGGACACATTATTCTCCTGGCTCGCAGAGCGAACCAGAGGAATGACGTTGGCTGAGTATTATGAACACTGGCTGGAAGGAAAGAACAATAACGGTCTGGAATGAAAGTAGCGCCTGGCAGTGTAATTACAGCCAGGCGAAGATTATTGTAACTAATTTGTATTAGCTATTTCATCTCGCTGAGTGATACTTTTATGTAGCGCTATAAGTGTGATTAAAGTAGCGAAAAATATTGTCTGCTCGCGACTAATAAAAACAACATCGCTTAGGCCTACAGCCATTACTACAAGTACAACACTTAGCAAAGCGTTATTTCTGGTGCGGATGGCGGAAGTAAGCAAGAGAATATAAGTGATAATAAGAACTGCAACGCCAGGGAAGCCTTGAAGTGAAGCTGTTTCAATTATTTCGTTATGCAGGTGCACATTGACGAATGACAACGCAGCTTTGTCCTGCTTTGTTGAATTAACCGTCTCATTAAAAAATTCCTCTCGCTGTTCCAGACTCATGCTTAAAGGATCATTTTTAAATGCCTCATACCCGAGTTTCCACATGGCCAGGCGCGCCGTCAACGAGCCGAGTTTATTACCATGGTTAGCTTTGTAGTTTTGTATCTCATTTGTAGTAGCTACAACTTTTGGTTTGATATAATCATTGTAACCTATTGACAATGCTGCTAATAAAACTATTAAACAAGCCAGTACATTTTTTATGTTCTGCTTTCGCCATGCCAGTAAAGAAATTATTATAATTACTGGGTAGCTGACGAGAATATTCCTTGTTCCTGTTTTGAAAATTAAAAACAATGAAATGAGCAATATTATCACGGATGCAATTTTAAAAAGAAAATGTTTGTGATTTTGTAACAGGATGACAGAACATATTGATAATGCTGCATACATATAAGCACTATCTGTTGCGAAACCAAGATAAAAATCAACTCGGCCTGAAAAATGGAATGCTTGATATAACCCTATGACTGTTGCTATTGCAAAAGCAGCAATGATTGCCGCCTCTATTATTTTGGCTTTTGAGATCGCAAATGCATTAATTGTTGAAAACAAAGCATACGAGATAATACCCCCTAAAATCAGCCGTTGCCCGGTATTAAAGTAGGGGTTGTATTTATTATAATCAGGGTTATCCACATACTCATACAAGAACCACAAGTATTTATTCAGGCCTATTAAAATAAATGCTACCGTGATTACTATCAATTCCTTGGATGGTTTAGCTTTATAGTTAATTATTACTGCAACAATAGAGGCATAGGAGGCAATGAAGAAAAATACACGACTCCAGGCACTACTGATGAAATTGATTAAGAACGAAATCAGCAATAGCACGAGAATGCCAGTAGTGATATTTTTCTTGCATGCAGTATATATGTTATGAAACATGCTATTCCTCTTTAGCGAGCATATTGTTTATTTCTTGCATTATAATTGATGTGGGTATGGTTGAAACGGTGTGGTTTTTGTCTCGAGTTGTTAGTTGAACTGCCTCGGGATAACCCGGCCCCCAAACATCATTGTTGACAAAATCACCATGTTTATCATTACCATATAAAGAAACCAACGGTTTTCTCCATGTTGCACAAATATGCACAATAGAAGTATCTGGTGAAATAACTAAATTAGCATGGAATATTAAACTCATGGCGTTATATATAGAGGTGCTTTTATAAATGATCGCGCCTTTAAGGGCTAGTTGTTGTAATCTTTTGGGAAACCCAATGATTAATATATTTACGTAGCTATAATTATCATTGATTTCATTAATTAATTCTTGTAATTGTATTACTGAAAAATCACGTTTAGAATCAGCCGCAAAGGGGTTGATAACGATGTGACAATTACCAGGGAGAGTGTGTAAAAATTCGACGGTTTGCGCATTTATTTCTTCTGGAATAAATAATTCATACGCAGTGGAATAATTTTCGAAACCGAGGTTCTCCATTAGTGAGGAGTATCGAGCCTTGATATGCTTATTATAGCCATTAAAGGAAATAGATTTATTATAAATATTATATTTTTCTTTGTTAAATCCAATGACGTGTTTTGCTGTTATTTTTTTCAGGAATTTAAGGCTGCGTGGGGAAATTTTCTCTCCCATATCAATGATGGCATCGTAATTCTCTCTGGACAAAACTTGAGCAATATTATCATTGTCATTTATGAATAATTTATGAATATATGGGTTGTTATCAATTATCGTAGCGTTTTCTGAAGTAGCCAGTACATCAACGGTATAGCCACGACGATGAAATTCTCTGAATAAACATGTAGAAACTACCATATCACCTATCTTACCGTCGTCACGTAAAAGAAGTACTTTTTTTACGCTGGCCGTTTCAAATGGGCGGCGAACAGGAGCATCCCAAAATAACTTTGCCAGCTTCATACGGACTGACTTGAGGTAATAGTTCTTGCGACGATTCCACTGTCTCAAGGTTGCAAATTTTTTTTGGGGATGTGGCATAAAATCACTCAACTCAGGAATTATGTTTGTGTATGAAAATAGGTTCGGGAAATCATAACTTATGATTATATTGTGGGAACCAATGCTCATTATAGATTTAGCTTGTAGAGAGCGTAGAGATGAAATTATGTATTTTTAATAAATCCGTCTCACTCAACCTAAACAGTTCTTCTCTAGGTTTATCAAAATAATATCTTGTTTCGAAAACAAAGGAGTTGATATTTTCATCATTACCAATCAGAAGAACATCTCCTAAAGGCCGTTGTTCTTTCACACAGCAAGGACCATAGATAAGAATAACTGGAACACCTACCGCATCAGCAATATAAACATTACCAGAATCAGAGGCGATATAAAAATCCATTTTACTGATAGCATGAGGCAGGTCTTCAAGTTGTACTTGCCCAATGATATTGATCAGATTATTGCGTTCGCCGGTGACTTTGAGCAGGTCATCCAGCCATACCTGTTCATTTTTAGAGCCAAAGACATAGTATAAACAAGGTAAATCCTGCAGCGATTCAAACAAGCGATTCCATATCGCAGGGGGAATTGTCTTCGCTTTGTTTCCTGCAGAAATGCTGAGCCCTACTTTGATAACACCGTTTTTATCCAAAATTTCTGGATATAAATCAGGCTTCTTTAGGGGCAAAGTTGCGTGTTTTGGATGATCACGCCATGTCAGTGAGCGATCGGCTAATTTAATATAATTATCCACACTTAGCGTATATTTTCCATGCTCAACAACGCCATCAGCCGTAAGATAAAGCAGGGCCTGATACCAACGGCGCGTATAAGTAGATAAATACTGTTTGTTTGTGGCGTTACAGATTGATGCGAAGAAAAGGTTAGTGCTATTAGGCTGCAACAAGTAGACATTTTCGTAGCGGTTCATCAGCTTGAATGCCAGACGAAACTTGCCCCATATGCTCTTTTTGTGTTCTTCGATAAGGTAGATTGTATCGATGGTTTCATCGTACTTAGCCAAAGGGAGAACAGTTTTGCTTATTAAAACGTCGCTGTGCTTCAGATGGGCGAGCAGAGGCGTTACGTTTACGAAGTCACCTATTTTTGCCGTTTGAATCAGCAAGTTTCGGCCTGTCTTTTTATAAAACAGTTTTCCGATCAACTTGAACGGGAGAAAAAGGATGAAGAGGAATAGATAGCTCATTAATCGTTATTCTTCGGCTAAGTGACTAATTTTCTGTAATGCAGCAAATGTATCTGCAGCGGTAATGTTAGCCATGTTTTTTCCTGTGCCTCTAATTTCATGCTGGTTTTCACCGTAGCCGCCAATCAAACCCGGATCGGTAGGGCCGTATAATGTTATGTTCGGGCGACCGAGTGCGGCAGTCAAATGGCTCAATCCTGTATCGACAGAGACGACAGCCACTGCGCCCGCAAGCTGTTTTGCTACTTGTTCAAGAGGCAAACGTGGCAACACCTCAACATTATCAAATCCTTCGGCTAAACGGATTGCCCGTTCGTGCTCGTGGCTCGCACCCCACGGGAGTTTAATATGTAAGCCTGTTTTATGCATTAATTGAATAAGATCTCGCCAGTGTGATTCCGGCCAGTGTTTTTCATCACGAGTGGTTGCATGCAGGAAAACCATATACTGCCCCGTATTGGATGGGGCAGTGGCCAAGAAGTGCTGCGCGATGGCGTAATCTCCCTGCCGGATCGGTTTCTGATAGTCCATGCTTTTAGCGAACAACTCACGCGTACGTTCAACAGCATGTTGTTGCTTAGAAATTGAGTGTCGACGATTGTAGAACAGACTGGCGAGCGGTTCACGGGCGCTGTTCCAGTCCATGCCATGCTTAATCCCTTTGGCTTTTCGGGTCACCAGTGCGGCACTTTTGATCAGTCCCTGGGCATCAATAATAAGATCGTAATTTTCAGCGCGTAGTGCATGATAGAAAGCGGACCGTTCGGCTTTTATTGGTGCTGAAAACCAGTTTTTACGCCAGCGACGAATGGCTACAGGTAAAACTTTATCGATAGCGGGATGCCAGGTGGGGATTTGCGCAAAACCTTCTTCAACTACCCAGTCGAAACGGATGCCCGGTACTGCATGCATTGCATCTGTCAGGGCTGGTAACGTATGCAGGACATCACCCATGGATGATGTTTTGACAATCAATACCCGCATTACGTTTCCTTCTCAGCCAATAGCAGGGCAGTTAGCTCATCCATTACGCGTTCGGGCGTAATATCAATCAAGCTTTGATGGTAGCCTTCTGCAGCATCGCCTTTACGAACTTTGTGGTAGCCACTAATCAGTCGAATCACTCGCGCTTTATGCGACAGCGGTGGAGTAAAGTCTGGGCTGCTTGGACCATATAACGCAACAAGAGGGCGATTGAGTGCGGCGGCAACGTGCATTAAACCAGAATCATTGGTCACCACTGCCTGACAAGCGGCAAGCAAAATCACGGCTTGCTCAAGCTCTGTATCTCCCGCCAGATTACGACAATAAGCCTGCTGCTTTGTTGTCAGCGTAGCAACAATATCGTTCCCTGCTTCTTTGTCTTTTGCAGAACCAAACAACACAACTTGATAACCGTCATCAATGAGTTTGCCGGCCAGTGTTGCGTAGTGATAGTGCGGCCAGCGTTTCGCTGGGCCGAATTCAGCGCCAGGGCAAAATCCAATAATTGGGCGCTGAGCATCGAGATTAAAGGCCTTACACGTCTGCTCTTTTTCCCCTTCGCTAACCTGCAGTTGAGGCCACAGCAATGGTTGGGGAAGATCTTTTGCTGACTGCATTTTGCCTTTGTCATAAGCCAAAGCAATATAACGCTCGACCATTAACGGCCAGGCTTGCTTATCCAGAACACGAGCATCGTTGAGTAACCCGTAGCGCATTTCGCCGCGCCATCCGGTGCGTTGCGGGATATTGGCAAAGAAAGGAATCAGCGCCGACTTAAATGAATTTGGCAGCACATAGGCCTGGTCGTAACGTTTAGCTCGCAGGGCGTGCCCAAGACGACGACGTTCGCCAAGTTCCAGAGCACCATGCCCAAGCGGCATCGCCAGCGCTTCGTTAACTTCTGGCATACGTGATAATAATGGACGGCACCAGGCCGGTGCCATCACATCAATGATTGCCTGGGGATAGCGCGCCTTGAGCGTGCGATAGAGACTTTGCGACATCATCATGTCGCCCACCCATGACGGGCCAATCACCAGTATTTTCATGTATCAGGCTACCTGCTTATGCGTCACGGTTCAGCCAGGCCATATATTCTGTTACGCCCTCGGCAACAGTTTTAAACGGCTTGTCGTAACCTGCGGCCCGCAGATTAGTCAAATCAGCCTGAGTAAATGCCTGATAGCGGCCTTTGAGTTTTTCCGGGAACGGAATGTACTCGATACTGCCTTTTTTATGGAACGCCAGCGCCGCGTCAGCTACAGCCTGGAAGGACTCTGCACGACCCGTACCACAGTTATAAATCCCGGATACACCGTTTTGCCAGAACCACAGGTTAACTGCGGCTACATCACCCACGTAGATGAAGTCGCGTTTAAAGCTATCGCTGCCTTCAAACAGTTTTGGATTTTCGCCGTTGTTCAACTGAGTGTTCAGATGGAACGCAACGCTTGCCATGCTACCTTTGTGGCCTTCGCGTGGTCCGTAAACGTTGAAGTAACGGAAGCCCGTAATCTGGGAATTTGCTTCAGGCAGGATTTGACGCACATATTCGTCGAACAGGAACTTGGAGTAGCCATAAACATTAAGTGGCTGTTCGTACTCGCGAGACTCGATGAAATCGCTGTTGCGGCCGCCATAGGTTGCAGCAGAAGAGGCATACAGGAACGGGATTTCATGTTCCAGGCAGTAATGCAGAATTTCTTTCGAGTACTGATAGTTGTTGTCCATCATGTACTTGCCATCCCACTCGGTGGTGGATGAACAAGCACCTTCATGGAAAATAGCTTCGATGTCGCCGAATTCTTCATCAGCCATCATCTGGATTAAGAAGTCTTCTTTATCCATATAATCGGCAATATTCAAATCGACGAGGTTGGCAAATTTGGTGCCATCTTTCAGGTTATCTACGACCAGAATGTCGGTACGACCCATATCATTCAGTGACTTAATGATGTTGCTGCCAATCAGGCCAGCACCGCCGGTGACAATAATCATGAGCGAAACCTTAAAAATTAGAGGCAGTGAGGCCCAATACCTCACGCGTTGATGGTTCTTATCATACCATTACCGGAATTGTCTTTCCTATAAACGAAAATCTGGAAAGCAGCTCGTGATTTATGCTGCAAATTTCAATTTCATTGGAGCGTCATCTCGTGTCCAGGCTATGGTTTGGGTAATATGTGCCGAAATTAGCCATGCCTGGAGAATCACAATGCGCGGAGATTTTTACCAACAGTTAACATCCCAACTTGAAACCGCACGAGCGGAAGGGCTGTTTAAAGAAGAACGTATTATCACTTCTGCCCAGCAGGCGGATATCACCGTCGCTGACGGCAGCCATGTTATTAACTTCTGCGCCAATAACTATCTGGGACTCGCTAACCACCCGCAACTGATCGATGCCGCTAAACAAGGCATGGATACTCATGGTTTTGGGATGGCTTCTGTTCGTTTCATTTGCGGAACACAAGACAGCCACAAAGAACTGGAAGGCAAACTTGCCGGTTTCCTGGGGATGGAAGATGCGATTCTTTATTCTTCCTGCTTTGATGCCAACGGCGGCCTGTTTGAAACGTTGCTTGGCCCAGAAGATGCCATTATTTCTGATGCGCTGAACCACGCTTCTATTATTGATGGTGTGCGTCTGTGCAAAGCGCAGCGCTATCGCTACGCAAACAATAATATGCAAGAACTCGAAGCTCGCCTGAAAGAAGCGCGTGCAGCTGGGGCTCGTCACATCATGATCGCCACCGACGGTGTGTTCTCTATGGATGGCGTAATTGCAAACCTGAATGGGGTTTGTGATTTGGCTGACCAGTATGACGCGCTGGTGATGGTTGATGATTCTCACGCGGTTGGTTTCGTGGGTGAAAATGGTCGCGGTACGCATGAATACTGCGACGTGATGGATCGTGTAGATATCATTACCGGCACGCTGGGTAAAGCCCTTGGCGGCGCTTCTGGTGGTTATACCGCAGGCCGCAAAGAAGTGATTGAGTGGCTGCGCCAGCGTTCTCGTCCGTATCTTTTCTCTAATTCTTTGGCTCCGGCTATTGTTTCTGCCTCCATCAAAGTTCTGGAAATGCTGGAAACTGGCGCTGAAATGCGCAATCGCCTGTGGGCAAACGCAAGCCTGTTCCGAGAAAAAATGAGCGCAGCTGGGTTTACCCTGGCGGGTGCTGACCACGCGATCATCCCTGTGATGTTAGGTGAAGCGGTTGTGGCGCAGAACTTTGCTCGTGAGCTGCAAAAAGAAGGGATTTATGTCACTGGGTTCTTCTACCCGGTCGTACCAAAAGGTCAGGCGCGTATTCGTACTCAGATGTCTGCGGCTCATTCGACTGAACAAATTGAACGTGCGGTTGACGCATTTACGCGTATCGGTAAACAGTTGGGCGTTATCGCCTAAGGGAGCGGTCATGAAAGCATTAGCGAAACTGAAAGCAGAAGAAGGCATCTGGATGACGGATGCACCCAAGCCGGAAATGGGTCATAACGATCTGCTGATCAAAATCCGTAAAACTGCGATTTGCGGTACCGATGTGCATATTTATAACTGGGACGAATGGTCGCAGAAGACAATTCCAGTACCGATGGTTGTGGGTCATGAATATGTCGGCGAAGTTGTCGAAATCGGCCAGGAAGTAAAAGGTTTCAAAATTGGCGACCGCGTATCCGGTGAAGGCCATATTACCTGTGGTCACTGTCGTAACTGTCGCGCGGGTCGAACTCATCTGTGCCGCAACACTACCGGTGTAGGCGTGAATCGCCCAGGTTGTTTTGCTGAATATCTGGTGCTGCCTGCCTTTAATGCTTTCAAGATTCCTGACAATATTTCTGACGACCTGGCTTCAATCTTTGACCCGTTCGGCAATGCGGTTCACACCGCTCTGTCCTTCGATTTGGTCGGTGAAGATGTGCTGGTTTCTGGCGCAGGCCCGATTGGCATTATGGCTGCGGCCGTTGCGAAACATGTGGGTGCGCGTAATGTCGTGATCACTGACGTGAATGAGTACCGTCTTGAGCTGGCATGCAAAATGGGCGTGACTCGTGCAGTAAACGTCAGCAAGGAAAATCTGACTGACGTGATGAACGAGTTGGGTATGACCGAAGGTTTTGATGTGGGTCTGGAAATGTCAGGCGCACCACCTGCATTCCGTACCATGCTTGATACCATGAACCACGGTGGCCGTATTGCGATGCTGGGGATACCTCCGTCAGATATGTCTATCGACTGGACGAAAGTCATCTTCAAGGGCTTGTTCATTAAAGGAATTTACGGACGTGAAATGTTCGAGACCTGGTACAAAATGGCTGCATTAATTCAGTCTGGTCTGGATCTCTCACCGATTATTACCCACCGTTTTGGTGTCGATGATTTCCAGAAAGGTTTTGATGCCATGCGTTCTGGGCAGTCCGGTAAAGTAATTCTTAGCTGGGATTAATCGTTCAGCGACGTTCAAAAAAGGCCGGGAAACCGGCCTTTTCACATTTCATTATTCGCTAGCGGTTTGCTTTTCCGCATCCGTCAGATAACGCACTTTACGGGTGTAATCCTGCCCTTTAAACAGCAATTCACTCTCCGGTGAGACAAGATATTTCTGCCATTCAGAAAGCGGGAAACCGCCATGTGCGCCAACAACCGGTTTTGGAATAACGGCAGGGGAACCACCAATTTTTTTAGATACCGGCCAGTTCATCCAGTCGCCCAAATTCACCGTTTTGATATCGAGCATATCCAGCAGTGCAGCCAACGGCAGCTGATCTGTTGGCGGTTGACTGTCGTCCATTAACTCCCAGGTATCCTGGAATAACGTGAGCCATAATGGGCAAATGCGACGCCAGGTTTTACGCGTAGCCGCCAGGAATGCCCCATTAACGTGGTCGACAATGTATGGGCGCACCGTATCTTTATAATACGCAGGCACTTTATCTGCCGGTGCTCTATCCAGTTTGGCGATCATTTTCCCCTGACGGAAACTGGAGTAGATATGGTGTTCTTCAATTTTAAAGCGCGGCATTTGCAGTAAATTCAGATCGGAATCGATCATCAAAATACCGTCAGTGCGAGCCTGTAATGGCGCGTTTAATTTTATTAAACGGCTAAGGTAAATTTGCTTATAACGATAGCCTTCCTCACGCTGCGGAAGTTCAAGCGTCACGACTCTGGTTTTAGGTGGCAATTCACCAAACTCATGTGCAGGGCGATCGGAAACAATCACTATCTCTTCAACGTCAGGGGCAAATCGCGCAGCGAACGTCGCGGAAAGCAAGCCTTCTTCGATGTAATCGGCACCGGAGCAAGGAATAACTATCGACGTTACCGGCACCGCAGAACTTCCGGCAGTGGGTTCCTG
Source organism: uncultured Buttiauxella sp. (assembly GCA_965119215.1). Taxonomy (GTDB): domain Bacteria; phylum Pseudomonadota; class Gammaproteobacteria; order Enterobacterales; family Enterobacteriaceae; genus Buttiauxella. The sequence goes on along the minus strand of CBCPKK010000019.1, from coordinate 77,217 downwards.
ATAAGGGATATTATGTTGCGCCGTAATATGGCGATATTTTGCATTCAGAAATTTAAACATATTCATTCCGGGTAGGTTTCACGGCGCTAAGAACGGCTTCGACACCGGCAACATAGTGTTCAATCGCATAATTATCAATCACGTGCTGATGAGCAGACTGCGTGAGGGCATCACGTAATGTACTATCTTGCCATACTTGCTGCAGATGCGAGGCGAGCGTAACTGTGTCGCCATAAGGATAGAGCAGGCCAGTGCGCCCTGAGTCAATTAACTCCGCAGTGCCCGTCACATTAGAACCGATAACCACGGTTTTGAGTAGCATGGATTCGAGGACTACGCGCGGCAAACCTTCACTTTTTGACGCAAGAATAAAGGCATCAAAGGCGGCAAGATAATCCAGTGGGTTATTACGAAAGCCAGTAAAGATGACCCGATCAGCAAATCCATAATCTGCAGCCTGGCTTTTTAATTTGTCCCGATCGTTCCCTTCGCCAACCAGTATAAACTTCCATTTCGCTTCGGGATGTTGGCGCTGAAAACGGTGCAAAGCTTCCAGCGTATGATGGCAGGATTTTCTTGGGATCAGCGACCCAATACTGCCAAACAGGAACGTGTTCTCGTCAATTCCTGGCAACTTGCGAATCGCCTGGCCTGAGGGCAATGGTTGGTGAATATCAATGGCGTTAGGAACGGTAGTGCAGATCGATTTTTTCACGCAGTGGTTCAGCAGCACGCTTTCTACGCCATGAGAAACTGCGATCACTGCATTGCCTACGCGGTTCACTACTTTTGTAATGGAGTGGCTCATTACTGGCTCTATGCGACAGTGTTGTACGACTGCAACATCGAGCGGTTCTGCCGCCAGATAACCTTCCAGATTGGAGCCTGGCTGGTTATTCATATACAGAATATCGTAGCCATCTTTTTGCAGTATTTCGCGCAAAGCCGTCGCGTTCGGTTTAATTCGCCACTGCGTATCAATGTATGCGGTTATCTTTTTGCGCCCAGCTTTGCTGAAGAACAAAAATGCACGAGCGACTTCCTTGCTGATTTTTGCCCAGCCAGGTTGCTTACGTTGCGGGATGAAAATGACAGGGATCTGAATGCTATTAAGCACTTTCTCAATGGTTTCACCTTCACCGCGTGCATAGTTGTAATAAAAGCAACACGTGATATCAAACCGTTGACGGTCAATACGTTTGAGCAGTTCCAACATGCTGTTGGTACCACCACCCCACTCTTTACCGTTATCCAGTAAGAGAATTTTATGCCGCTGTTGCGTCATCGTAGACCGACCCCTGTAGCATTATTTAACGCGGCATTATAAAGGCTGTATTGAGTGATAACTATCGCTTTCGGTGAATCTTTTAGACGAGATATTTATTATATAAAAATTCGAATTCGGATCTCGAATCTATCTCGATAATTACTGCTGGTGATATAATAAGATTTTTGATGGCATAACAATAATGTTTAAATTATCAGTTTGTGTGCTGACTTATAACTCTGCACGCCTGCTTTCTGAGGTATTAGAACCCTTAATAAAAATTGCAGATGAAGTTATTATTTTGGATTCAGGAAGTATTGATGACACAATTAATATTTCTCGTGGTTATGGGATCGAGCCAATATATCACCCATTTAAAACACACTCCCAGCAAATGAACCATGCCACTAGTCTTGCGAGTCATGACTGGGTGCTGTGTATGGATAGCGATGAAGTGCTTGATGAGCAAACGATAGCCTTTATCCTTAAGCTAAAGGCTGGTGAAGAGCCCGGGAAAGAGCAAGCCTGGCGCTTATCACGCTATTGGTTTGTGCTGGGCGAGCAAGTGCGAACTATCTATCCTGTATCTTCGCCAGACTTCCCTGTGCGCTTGTATAACCGCCAACAGACGCGGTTTAACGATCGTCCGGTAGACGATCAGGCCACAGGGTATAGCCATTCGTCTGTTATTCCTGGGTTTGTCCGCCATGATACTTTTTACAATATCCATGAAGTGTTTAATAAATTAAATAGCTACACGACTCGCCTGGTCAAAAATAAAAAAATCAAACCCTCACTGATGAGAGGTATCGTTAGTGCAATCGGGGCGTTTTTCAAATGGTATTTATTTAGCGGTGCCTGGAGAAAGGGAAGAGTAGGGCTGGTTACCGGGTTGTATGCCACCTTTTATAGTTTTCTGAAATATTTCAAGGCATGGTATTGGTATGGTGGATTAAAGAGTCACGCGCGCAAAGAAAGTGCTTCCTCTGCGCGCGCCCAGCATCAGGACTGAGTTGTAGGCTTTGTTTTCCCCCAGCCTTGCCATTGCAACTGCATATATTTCAGCAACTGGCTCTGGCTGATGCTTTCACTTAATACGGTAAAGAACGTCGTTGCATAGACAGGTTGCAAAGGTTCTTTCGGCTTGCACAGGCTCACGCCTTTAAATGGATGGCGCGGCTGCTCAACCGGTTTACCCGGCACAACAGGGCCTGAGTTATTCGGCCTTGAGGTATCAACCTGAGGGTCGTTAAGCAAACTGCTTGGGCGCACCAGCGTAATATCCGCAGGCAAGCTGTACACCATTTGTTGCAGTACACGCACTGTTGTCGGATGCGGGTGTCCAATGGCAATGGCAGAGCCATTTCGACGAGCCAATTCAATTGCACGGTTAAACTGGAAACGGATATCGGCTTCGTTTTGCGTATCGTCGAGGAAGACTTTGCGCTTGATAACTTTGACGTTAGTACCCGCTGCCGCCCGCATTGACTGGCTATTGCCGATCGTCATGCTGTCGAGAAAATAGAGATTATATTGCCCCAAAGCCTGCATCACTTTTTGCATGCCAAACAGGCTGGAAGTCATCGCGCTGCCCATATGGTTATTGAGGCCAACGGCATAAGGCACACTGTTTACCGCATCGCGGATAATGCGCTCGATTTCGCCACTGCTCATATCTGGACGCAGGGTGTCTTTTTCCAGCGGTTGTTTACTTAGCGGAGCCATCGGCAGGTGGATAAGCACTTCGTGACCGGCATTATGTGCTTTGGTTGCCATTTCGCGAGCGTGGGGCGCATTGGGTAAAACAGCCACGGAAATGTTTGAAGGTAGAGCGATAACCTGGTTTTCTTGCGCGGGGCGATAACCGAAGTCATCTATCACAATGGCCAGTTTTCCAGCGTAAACAGGGGATGTCAGCATGAGTGTGCTGACGACCGAGAAAAACACACGACGGAATTGAAGCAAAACTTATCTTCCCAACCACGGTTGTGGATTGACTGCCTGGCCCTGGCGACGAATTTCGAAATAAAGTGACGGGCGGCCCTGACCTCCACTGTTACCCACTAACGCAATGGCCTGGCCTGCGCGAACTTGTGTTCCCACATTAACCAGCGCGCTTTGGTTATAACCGTACAAACTCATATCGCCTTTGCCATGTTCGACAACGACAACCAGGCCGTAGCCTTGCAGCCAATCGGCAAGGATCACGCGTCCATCAGCAATGGCTTTAACTTCAGTGCCTTCACCTGCGGCGATCACAATCCCTTTCCAACGTAGCTCACCCTGCAGCTGTTCGCCATAGCGATGCAGAATTGAACCACGTACCGGCCAGAATGCTTGCCCGCGAGGTGAGCCAAGGCCACCAGTGCGTGACACCAATGAGCGCTCGTTTTCTGTTGGTTTGTAAGTACTGCCTTTGCTGGTCGCTTCTTTCTGGCGAGTCCGTACCTGTTCTGCTTCCCGCGCTTCTTTTTCGGCTCGCGCTTTGGCTGCCGCAGCAGCACGGGCAATCTGATTTTGCAGACGAGATTCGTTCTGACGCATCTCGCTCAGTTTTTGCTGATCTTGCTGCAAAGAGGATTCGAGAGTAGATAGCGTTTTTTTACGTTCGTTACGGGCGCTTTCAAGCTTGGCTTGTTGAGCTTGTTGTTCGTAGAGCAGAGTCTGTTGTTCAGTTTGCTTGGCTTCCAGACTCTCTTTTTGTTCCGCAACTTCCGCTTTAGTTTGTTTCAGCTCGGCGATTGTTTCCTGGCGCGCGGCGTTCAGGTAGCCGAAGTAAGCCTGCAAGCGCTGTCCACGCTGGCTTTCTTCACCACTTAATATCAGCTGAATACCGGTATGTTCGCCCTGACGGAAAGATGCATCGAGTTGAGCTGCCAGATTGCGCTCCTGCGAAGCCTGCTGTTTTTGCAGTTTCGCGAGCGATGCATTCATGGTGTCAATTTGGCGGTTGAGATCGGCAAGGGTATTTTGCGTATCGCGCAGCTTGCGGCTGGCTTCAGCAATCGCTTTCTCTTGTGCCTGGAGTTGAGTGAGTAATGCCGATCGTTGCTGCTGTTGCTGACGAACTGCACGTTCTTTAGCTGCAATATCCTGTTGGATAGATTGTAACTGAGTACGATCGTCGGCATGGCTTTGTAACGGGCATAACAATACGCCAGCGCTTAGAACGCTGGCGTAGAAAATGGGCCTGACTGAAAACGGTTTCGATTTCATGGCCCATGTTATTGAAAAAATCGCCTTTCCCCTCATGGGGAGGGATTATTCCACGATGAACAGCGGCTTGCCAGTCATCTCTTGCGGGATTTCCATCCCCATCAGGCTCAGCATCGTTGGTGCGATATCAGAAAGCTTGCCGCCTTCTACCGCTTTCACATGACGATCGCCGATGTAAATCAACGGAACTGGCAGGCTGGTGTGCGCAGTATGTGCCTGGCCAGTTGCCGGGTCAGCCATCTGCTCTGCGTTGCCGTGGTCAGCGGTGATAAGCAATTGTCCGCCCACTTTTTCCACGGCAGAAACGACCTGTGCAATACAGTTATCCAGCGCTTCGATTGCAGCAATGGCCGCTTCGTAAATACCGGTATGGCCGACCATGTCGCCATTTGGATAGTTACAAATGATGGTGTCGTACTTACCGCTGTTGATTGCAGCCAACAGTTTTTCAGTCAATTCTGCTGAACTCATTTCTGGTTGCAGGTCGTAAGTTGCCACTTTCGGGGAGTTAATCAGAATGCGGTCTTCACCAGCAAACGGCTCTTCAACACCACCGTTATAGAAGAAGGTGACGTGAGCATATTTTTCAGTTTCGGAGATGCGCAGCTGAGTTTTATCGTGCTTCGCCATCCATTCGCCAAAAGTATTGCTCAGGGAGGCTGGTGGATAAGCGCAGGCGGCTTTGATGTCTGCCGCGTATTCAGTCAGCATCACGAAATCGCCGAAGTTAACGACTTTCTTACGAGCAAACCCATCGAAGTCAGCATTAACAAAAGTACGAGTGATTTGGCGTGCACGGTCAGCGCGGAAGTTCATGAAGATCAGCGCATCGCCGTCGTTCATTACTGCATCAGCTTCGCCTTCAGCACGGATTACCGTTGGTTTAACGAATTCATCGTTTTCATTGCGAGCGTATGCCGCTTCCAGACCAGCAACAGCGGTGTCTGCCTGGAACTCACCTTTCGCTTGAGTCAGCAGGTCGTATGCCAGTTCAACGCGGTCCCAACGGTTATCGCGGTCCATAGCGTAGTAACGGCCAATCAGGGAGGCTACGCGGCCTTTGCCCAGAGCGGCAAATTTGTCGGCAAATTTTTCCAGAGAGGATTTTGCACTGCGTGGTGGTGTATCGCGACCATCCAGGAATGCGTGTAGATAGATTGCTTCTGCGCCACGTTCAGCTGCCAGTTCAATCATCGCCAGAATGTGTTCTTCGTGGCTGTGCACGCCACCCGCTGATGTCAGGCCCATGATGTGGACAGCTTTGCCAGCAGCAACCGCTTTGTCTACCGCAGCAGTCAGCGTTGGGTTAGCAAAGAAAGTACGTTCTTTAATTTCAACATCCAGACGAGTCAGATCCTGGTAAACAATGCGGCCAGCGCCAAGGTTTACGTGACCCACTTCGGAGTTACCCATTTGACCGTCTGGCAGACCGACGTCCAGGCCGGATGCGTTGATTAAAGTATGTGGACGCTGAGCCCACAGGCTATCCATAACCGGGGTTTTAGCATTCAGAATAGCGTTATCTTGCTGCTCTTCGCGGTGGCCATAGCCATCCAGAATCACCAGAACCATAGGTTTTTTAGTAACTGACATTGCGACAACCTCTAAGTCAAAGACAAAATTTGCGTAATTTTACTACAGGCCACAGGGTAAATAGCCGCAGAAGATCAAAGAAAGGGGTTGGATTGTGATCGGTTTTACGTCGTTAAGGTAATTTTTTTCGTAACATCCCGCAGAATCTACATTACCTCACGCAGACTGGCTGTATTTGCCACAACGCAAATGTATACTCCTCACCTGGTTTTTTCATATTACTTAGTCGGGAGCTACACCCCCCCATGCAAGAAATTATGCAATTCATTAGCCGCCATCCCATACTTAGTCTGGCGTGGGTTGGCTTACTGGCCGCCGTACTTTTCATGACCTTTAAAGGTTTAACCTCTAAAGTTAAGGTGATCACCCGTGGTGAAGCTACCCGCCTGATCAACAAAGAAGATGCTGTTATCGTCGACGTGCGTTCGCGTGATGATTTCCGCAAAGGCCATATTGCTAACTCATTGAATATCCTGCCAGCTGATATTAAAAGCAGCAACTTCGGTGAGCTGGAAAAACATAAAGCGCAGCCTGTCATTGTAGTTTGTGGTAATGGTGTTTCCTCCCAGGATTCCGCCGTGCTGCTGACGAAGGCTGGTTTTGAAAAGGTTACCTTGCTGAAAGAAGGTATTGCTGGCTGGAGCGGGGAAAACCTGCCGTTAGTTCGCGGTAAATAAATTGACACGCACACTGGGGTAAAACCATGGCGAATATTGAAATCTACACTAAAGCAACCTGTCCGTTTTGCCATCGCGCAAAAGACCTGCTGCAAAGCAAAGGGGTCACGTTTCAGGAGTTGGCGATTGACGGCGATGCCGTAAAGCGTGAAGAGATGATCAAACGCAGTGGGCGCACCACAGTGCCGCAGATTTTTATTGACGCACAGCACATTGGTGGTTGCGATGACTTGTATGCACTCGATGCTCGTGGTGGACTCGATTCCCTGCTGCGCTAGTGCAGTTCCTTTGTCGCTTACTGCCGTTTAAGGACGTATTAATTTTTTAAGGGTTTAACAATGTCAGAACAAAACAACACAGAAATGGCTTTCCAGATTCAGCGTGTTTACACCAAGGATATTTCTTTCGAAGCTCCAAATGCGCCGCAAGTATTCCAGAAAGACTGGCAGCCAGAAGTGAAGCTGGATCTTGATACAGCTTCAAGCCAGTTGGCAGACGATGTTTATGAAGTTGTGTTGCGTGTAACCGTGACCGCAACACTGGGCGAAGACACTGCGTTCCTGTGTGAAGTTCAGCAGGCAGGTATTTTCTCCATCGGTGGGATCGAAGGTCCGCAGATGGCACATTGCCTGGGTGCGTACTGCCCGAACATTCTGTTCCCTTATGCACGTGAAGCAATCACTAGCCTGGTTTCTCGTGGCACCTTCCCACAGCTGAACCTTGCACCGGTTAACTTCGATGCGCTGTTCATGAGCTATCTGCAGCAGCAATCTGGCGAAGGTAGCGAAGGTGCTGAAAACCATCAGGATGCCTGATGAACAGCCTTAATGCTTCAATGACTGTGATCGGTGCCGGTTCGTACGGCACCGCTCTTGCCATCACCCTGGCACGTAATGGCCACCACGTTGTACTGTGGGGCCATGACCCTAAACACCTTGCTGTATTGCAAGCCGATCGCTGTAATGCGGCGTTCCTTCCTGACGTTCCTTTTCCTGACACACTTCATCTTGAAAGCGATTTAGCGAAAGCGCTGTCTGCCAGCCGTAATATTCTGGTTGTTGTGCCAAGCCACGTTTTCGGTGAAGTGCTGCGTCAAATCAAACCGTTGATGCGTAAAGATGCGCGTATTGTTTGGGCGACCAAAGGTTTGGAAGCTGAAACAGGGCGTTTGCTGCAGGACGTTGCGCGTGAAGCGTTAGGTGACGAAATTCCATTAGCGGTCATTTCCGGCCCGACGTTTGCCAAAGAGCTAGCTGCGGGTTTGCCGACGGCAATCGCACTGGCGGCAACCGACGAAACCTTCGCTCAGGATCTCCAGCAGTTGCTGCACTGCGGCAAAAGCTTCCGTGTTTATAGCAATCCTGATTTCATCGGCGTGCAGTTGGGCGGTGCGGTGAAAAACGTGATTGCGATTGGCGCGGGGATGTCCGACGGCATTGGCTTCGGTGCAAATGCGCGTACCGCGTTGATTACCCGTGGTCTTGCGGAAATGACGCGTCTTGGTACTGCTTTGGGTGCTGACCCTGAAACCTTTATGGGAATGGCAGGCCTGGGCGACCTGGTACTGACTTGTACTGATAACCAATCACGTAACCGTCGCTTCGGCATGGCGCTGGGGCAAGGCGCGGACGTTGATTCGGCACAGCAGAAAATCGGCCAGGTGGTTGAAGGCTACCGCAACACGAAAGAAGTGCGGGAGCTGGCGGCGCGTTTTGGCGTCGAAATGCCAATAACCGAGGAAATTTATCAGGTATTGTATTGCGGAAAAAACGCTCGCGAGGCAGCATTAACCTTGCTTGGTCGTACACGCAAGGATGAACGGAGCGGCAACTAACCCAGTTGCGATTGATGGAACAACACAACCGCGATAACTGAAGCGTTCCGGTACTTCGTGCCGGGCGCTGTTTTTCTGTCTGGAGAGAGCAATGTCGTCTGAAGAACTGGATCTGGTGTGGAACAACATTAAAGCCGAAGCACGAGCGCTTGCCGATTGTGAACCGATGTTGGCCAGTTTTTACCACGCAACTCTCCTCAAGCATGAAAACCTGGGTAGTGCGTTGAGCTATATGCTCGCTAACAAACTAGCTTCCTCGATTATGCCTGCTATCGCGATTCGTGAAGTTGTCGAAGAAGCATACGCAGCAGAACCACAAATGATTGCCTCCGCCGCTTGTGATATTCAAGCTGTGCGCACGCGTGACCCGGCAGTCGATAAATATTCAACCCCGTTGTTATACCTGAAAGGTTTCCATGCGTTGCAGTCCTACCGTATCGGCCATTGGCTGTGGAAAGAGGGCCGCAGGGCGTTAGCGATTTTCCTGCAAAACCAGGTTTCTGTGTCATTCCAGGTTGATATTCATCCTGCTGCCAAAATTGGCTGCGGGATCATGCTCGATCACGCCACCGGCATTGTGATCGGCGAAACGGCTATTGTAGAAAACGATGTGTCGATTTTGCAGTCTGTGACGTTGGGCGGTACCGGTAAAACCAGCGGCGATCGCCATCCTAAAATTCGTGAAGGCGTGATGATTGGTGCCGGGGCGAAAATCCTTGGCAACATCGAAGTAGGGCGCGGGGCAAAAATTGGCGCAGGCTCGGTGGTGTTACAACCGGTGCCACCACATACCACTGCGGCTGGCGTTCCTGCGCGAATCGTTGGCAAGCCTGAAAGCGATAAGCCTGCCATCGATATGGATCAGCACTTTAACGGTGCGAACAACGGTTTCGAGTACGGCGACGGAATCTAACTTCTCAGAACGGCGCCGGGATAGCCAAGCTGGCGCCACGCTTCATACACCACCACAGATACTGCGTTCGATAAATTCATGCTGCGACTGTCCGGCATCATTGGGATGCGGATTTTTTGCCCAGCGGGCAATGCATCAAGAATTGTTGCAGGCAGGCCGCGCGTTTCCGGTCCAAACAACAAATAATCACCATCCTGATAACTCACCGCACTGTGGGCCGGGGTGCCTTTGGTTGTTAATGCGAACAAGCGTTGCGGATTTTCAGCTTCCAGAAAGGCGTCATATTCTTTATGGCGGTTAACAGCGGCGAACTCGTGATAATCCAGCCCTGCACGACGCAGACGCTTATCATCCCAACCAAAACCTGTTGGCTCAATGATATGCAACCGGAAGCCGGTATTGGCGCACAGACGGATAATATTCCCGGTATTCGGCGGGATTTCAGGTTCAAACAAAACGATATTTAGCATACTGCCCCCATAAGACAAGGCGCGCAGAATATCAATTTATCGCCAGAAGGAAAACAGGCCCCGAAGAGCCTGTTCTTTACGATGAAAAATTAACGACGATAAAGCGGTAACCAAAGTACCAGTCGCAATCCACCTAGCGGACTATCTTCGGCTTTCACCCAACCACGATGCTGTTGAACGGCAGTTTCTACAATCGCTAACCCCAGACCTGTCCCACCAGATTCACGATCGCGCGCTTCGTCTGTACGGTAGAAAGGACGGAATATTTGTTCACGATCATCCGGGCTGACGCCTGGGCCATCATCGTCCACCGTGACAGTAATGCCTTGATTATCAACGGAGAAGTTAACAGCGATTTTCGTGTGTGAGTAGCGTAATGCGTTACGGACGATATTTTCCAACGCACTTTCCAGTGAATTGGGATTGCCGTACATCAACCATGGGCCTGGCGGGTAGGTCACTTCCAGTGATTTACCCATCTGCTCTGCTTCAAAGGCTGCGTTATCCAGCACTTCAGACCAGATTTGATTGGCTTTCATGGTTTCGCTCGCCAGCGCATTTTTTTGCTGATTGCGGGACATCACCAACAGGTCGTTGATCATGCCATCCAGGCGCTGGGCTTCCGTTTCGATGCGCTCAAGCTCCTTGCTTTCACCCGCTTTACGGCGCAACAACGCTGTGCCTAATTGCAAACGGGTCAACGGCGTACGCAGTTCATGAGAGATGTCAGACAGCAGCCTCTGCTGAGCTGTCATCATTCTTTCCAGCGCGGTAATCATCTGGTTAAAACTGGTACCGGCTGCCAGAAATTCTTGCGGGCCGGATTCGAGTTCAGGGTGTTGGCGCAAATTCCCCTGAGCTACTTCATCAGCGGCATTTTTCAATTTACGAGCCGGTTTTGCCAGACTCCACGCGAGCCATAACAGCAGCGGTGAACTGACCAGCATCGTGACAATGAGTAACAATAAAGGTCTATCAAACAGCAGGTTAATAAAATCAGATTGGGAGTTACTTGCGGGACGAATCAAGTAGAGCTGGTAGTTATCTTCGCCATCACGTACCGAGAATGGCCCGACCATTTCTACGCGACCGTATTTTTTCTTTTGCGGATGATCGGCGTTATCAGATTGCCCGATAAAGTTACGAATGATCTGCATTTCATTGCTCTGGGCGCCAATCACTCGCCCTTCGCTGGTCACGAGTAATAAACGCTGTCCCGGTGGTGCCCATTTATCAATGGCCCGGAACAAACGACGCCACCACATCAAGTCGTTGGGTGGATCGTTTTCAAGTTCCGCTTCGACATGCTGTTCAATCATGATGCCTTGACGTTGCTCATTCTCCATCAGCTCGGTCATTTGACGCGAATCCAGTTTAGGCAGCATCAGCACTAGCATCAGTACTAACGCGAGCGTCAACCAGAAGATGGCAAAAATACGCGCGGTAAGGCTACTAATCATGAAGCAGACACCATCAGGTAGCCGCGGCCACGTAATGTTTTGAACCACGGATGACCGTCTTTGCGATCCGGCAACTTACGACGCAAATTGGAAATATGCATGTCGATTGCGCGGTCGAAAGGCGTCAGGCGTTTACCCAATACTTCCTGGCTTAGATGTTCACGTGAAACCACTTGACCCAGATGCTGTGCCAGCAAATAGAGCAGAGTGAATTCAGTGCCGGTCAAGTCCAGAGCCTGGCCATCAAAGCTGGCTTCCTGGCGACCTGGGTTAAGGCTTAAACCGTCAACTTCGACAGTCGGTGAGCCACTGTCACTGTTTTGCTGCTGCTCACTCCAATGTGAACGACGCAAAATAGCGCGTATACGGGCCACCAGCTCACGATCGTTGAATGGTTTAGGCAGATAGTCATCTGCACCCAGTTCAAGGCCGAGAACGCGATCTAGCTCACTTCCTCGCGCTGTTAGCATAATGACTGGGGTCTGGTGTGACTGGCGCAGCTCTTTTAACGTATCAATGCCATTTTTCTTTGGCATCATCACGTCGAGCAATAAAAGGTCAATGGTGTCATCAAGAAGCTCCAACGCTTGTTCACCGTCGTGGGCAACAATTACGTTAAAACCTTCCATGTCGAGCAGTTCCTTTAACAGGGAAGTAAGCTCTCGGTCATCATCAACTAGCAGAATTTTATTCATTGTTAAATTACCTCCGAGGCAGAAATTACGTCATCAAGGCGCGCTAATCTATGACTTTACGTTGTTTTACACCCCCTGACGCTAGTTTGCAGCGGGAATCGTAGACTGGCTCTCGTTGACTCGCAGCACAGATGATTTCAGGAGCAAGTGATGCGCAATGTTACCGCTGCCGTCATGGCTTCAACATTGACTCTGATTACGCTGGCAAGCCAGGCTAAAGAGCTACCGGCTAGCGATAACTGGTACCAGAGCGGTGAAGGTTTAGCGAAGCGAAATAGCCTTCAGAGCCATATGTTCGAAGGGATAAACCTAACCGAACAACAGCGCCAACAAATGCGCGATCTAATGCAACGGGCACGGCATGATAGCCCACCCGTGAATGTAAGCGAAATGGAGACCATGCATAATCTGGTCACCGCACAGAATTTTGACGAAGCGGCAGTGCGTGCCCAGGCTGAAAAAATGGCACAAGAACAAGTGGCTCGCCAGGTAGAAATGGCGAAAGTACGCAATCAAATGTACCGCTTGTTAAGTCCTGAACAGCAGGCCGTTTTGAACAACAAACACCAACAGCGCATGAATCAATTTCGTGAACTGGCGGATCTGCAACAGATGTCTTCGTTGCAGGCACTGAGTAGTAGCAGCAAGCGTAGTAACCAGTAACAAACCCTGTTTTCCTTGCCATAGACACCATCCCTGTCTTCCCCGCCTACCAAGGCGGGTTTTTTTTGCCTGAAGGTTCAGGTGAATCCGCTATACTAGCCAGCAATGATTTGCTGGAGCCCCTATGAATCAACAATATGGGAAGCTGGTCAGCCGTGCAGCAATTGCCGCAACGGTTATGGCGTCGCTGTTACTTTTGATCAAGATTTTCGCCTGGTGGTATACCGGTTCGGTCAGTATTCTGGCGGCATTGGTAGATTCGCTGGTGGACATTGCCGCGTCGCTAACTAACCTTCTGGTCGTGCGCTATTCGCTGCAACCCGCAGATGAAGAACATACATTTGGCCATGGCAAAGCGGAATCACTCGCGGCGCTGGCGCAAAGTATGTTTATTTCCGGTTCTGCTCTGTTTTTATTTTTGACGGGTTTTCAGCATTTGGCTGAACCGTCGCAGATGAAGCAGCCGTTAATCGGCGTTGTCGTCACGGTCATTGCGTTATTCAGCACACTGATACTTGTGACGTTTCAACGTTGGGTGGTGCGCAAGACGCAAAGTCAGGCCGTTCGGGCAGATATGCTTCATTATCAGTCTGATGTTATGATGAACGGAGCAATTCTTGTTGCATTAGCATTGTCCTGGTACGGTTGGCATCGTGCCGATTCGGTATTTGCGTTAGGGATTGGCGTCTATATTTTGTATAACGCGATTCGCATGGGGCATGAAGCTGTGCAATCTCTTTTAGATCGTGCATTACCGGATGATGAACGTCAGGCAATTATTGATATCATCAATGCATGGCCCGGCGTTAAAGGGGCGCATGATCTACGAACGCGGCAGTCTGGGCCGACCCGTTTTATTCAAGTCCATATCGAAATGGAAGACAATTTGCCGCTGGTTCAGGCGCATGTGATTGCCGAACAAGTGGAACAAGCCATCTTGCGACGTTTTCCTGGGTCAGATGTGATTATTCACCAGGACCCGTGCTCGGTTGTCCCGACCCAACAGCAAGGGCATTTTGAGCTTTAGTTTTTCGTTGTAAAGTCAGACAGAACCGATGTTTTATGGATAAAATACCGACATATGGCCTGACCTGAATCAATTCAGCAAGAAGCGGTTGCTATACTATTTGTAGCAGAGTCGATGCCTCGGCATGCCGCAGGCCGTTTCCGGCAACAGGATTAATTTGCATTCAAAAGTTCAGAGGTAGTCATGATCAAAAAAATTGGTGTGTTGACGAGTGGTGGTGATGCGCCGGGCATGAACGCCGCGATTCGTGGTGTGGTGCGTGCAGCATTGTCGGAAGGTCTGGAAGTCATGGGTATTTATGATGGCTATCTGGGATTGTACGAAGACCGCATGGTCAACCTGGACCGCTACAGCGTGTCCGATATGATCAACCGTGGGGGTACTTTCCTGGGCTCCGCTCGTTTCCCGGAGTTTCGTGATGAGAAAATCCGTGAAGTGGCTATCGAGAATTTGAAAAACCGCGGTGTGGATGCACTGGTTGTTATCGGCGGTGATGGTTCCTATATGGGTGCTATGCGCCTGACCGAAATGGGTTTCCCGTGCATCGGCCTGCCAGGCACCATTGATAACGATATCAAAGGTACCGATTACACTATCGGTTTCTTCACCGCTCTGGAAACAGTCGTGGAAGCAATCGACCGCCTGCGTGACACTTCTTCCTCCCACCAGCGTATTTCTATCGTGGAAGTGATGGGCCGTTACTGTGGCGATCTGACCTTAGCGGCGTCCATTGCCGGTGGCTGTGAGTTTGTTGTCTTGCCAGAAGTTGAGTTTAATCGCGAAGACCTGGTTGAAGAAATCAAAGCCGGTATCGCTAAAGGTAAAAAGCACGCTATCGTGGCTATTACTGAGCACATCTGTGACATCGATGAACTGGCGCAATATATCGAGACGGAAACCAAACGCGAAACTCGCGCTACCGTCCTGGGCCATATTCAGCGCGGTGGTTCACCGGTTGCTTACGATCGCATTCTGGCTTCCCGCATGGGCGCTTACTCCATCGAACTGCTGCTGGAAGGCCACGGTGGTCGTTGCGTCGGCATTCAGAATGAGAAGCTCGTTCACCACGACATTATCGACGCTATTGAAAACATGAAGCGTCCGTTCAAAGGTGACTGGCTGGATTGCGCTAAGAAACTGTACTAATTAAGTTTTTAGTCTCTGGCGAAATCTTAAAACCGCTCGTTTAATCACGAGCGGTTTTTTTTAATGTGTATTTTGCCTGATGTTGTCAATTGATGATGAATGCGCGTTTCTCAATGGCTACCCTGGCATGCTGTTTTTTCGACAATGCCATAACGGCTTCCAGCACCGCGCCACCAATTGCTCGAGCCTTGTCTGAAACAGTCGTAAAATCTGCTGCTGCCCCACGAGGGTCAATATCACCTATTTTAAAACCAGGTGTCACTGTAAGGCCGTCATTCAGCAAACCCCGAACCATACCCGTTAAAGGCGCGGTAATTGGAGTGTCTCCAACATACGCAATGATATCCCCTTCGGTTACTAACTCGCCTAGTTTCACGCAACAGCGCATCACACCTTTGTTCGGTGCTCGCATCACTCGCCGGATAGTTTGGCCATTGATACTTCCGGGCACGCCGGTATCGCTTTGCGCGCAACCCTGATAAATAACCCGCCCCAGATAGTGCCCACGGTTTGTTTCAATAACCGCATCGCAGTCGATACCTGCTTCAAAACCAGGTCCCAGGGCTATAGTCACGGGTGCCATACTCCGACGGGTGCCTTTGTTCACCTTTGCTAAAATGGCATCGACAACGACATCTGGTTTCAACTCTGCCAGCGAAGCCGCTTCACTATCCACCAGCACGGGGATAATTCCACGGTTTATCAGAGTGGGGATATCTTCAACGTTAGCTCGCCGTGCCGAAATGCCCTCCACGGCAACCTCGTTATTGAACAGAGCTTGGGCAAAAGCAACCGAATGGCGAATTACTGCTGGCTTTGCAATTTCCAGCATAACTACCCTGAAGCCTGCGTTGTGGAGACGCAACGCGACACCCGTCGCGATATCCCCCGCCCCACGGATTGCTATAAGCACATCAGATACCCTCACCGCATTCCACGAATCACCGGGAATATCCAACGCTTTTGGTTTTGCTTCTTCTGCGACAATTTCCATTACAAACCTCAACAGATCTCTATTCAGTGATGAGTCGTTTCGCTACGCCGCAGTACGTGTGTAACGGCTGGTGTTTCCCTGACTGCCCCCAGCCAGATGGCATCCAAATCAAGGCCGTTTAACAGCGCCGGCAGTTTTTCTATGACATTCTCAGATTGAGAGAACTGGTTTATTAGCCAGATACGCACGGCATGAGATGGTGTGCTTTTAAACATCCCCTCGCGGTGGCGGATAAACCGTTCTATTGATTCGATATTGAATCTATCTGCTTCGCTAAGCCCAACCAATGTAGAAAAGAGAGGCCAACGATGCACATTCTTCACACCAACCGGATGGCCGAGCACCTGCCCGCCAGTTACCGCAATCACGCAATCACTGGTTGAAGGTATGCAAGGCTCGTGCTGGGCTGGCGCTTTAAGTGGTAAACCGTGCGCACCGTCAGCTTCAACCAGCAGTACATCGATAAAATGGGTTGCTGCCAGGCGGTCGATCTCTTCCGGTGAAAAACCACGAACTTTGCCCTTTTCAGGCTCCCAGCCACTAAAGCAGGCACAAATTGGCGCCAATAAAGCCGTAGCGGGTAGCCGGTGCGCCTGCTGGCAGATAACGACAGGAATATTTTCCTCCGGTAGATACATTCGAGTTGTGGTAGTGACCATTACTCGCTTTCCTGTCTGAGCAAATTCGCGTGCCAGCCAAAATAAGGCGCTGGTCTTTCCTCCCGCCCCGACCAAACTAATCACCTTTGTGGATGAGCTTAATAATAATTTTTCGTAAAGAAAGGCTAGCGGTTCTGATATGTGCTTATCAAGCATGTTCAGATACTCATCGATATATTTCCATGATTGAAAATCATTGGGTTCATGAATCTATTACATATTCATTCGCTGTATGGATTATTATTCAAGCTGAGTCGGTGAGGTAATAATACTCTGCTTGAAACTAATATTTCATGATGTGATGTAAGTATCAAAAAAACAAACTGAAGACTTGTTAAGTAGCAAAGATTATAAATTAATGAGATCTCGATATGCTGGCCTGCCAATGCAACCATTTTTGTAGTTTTTTGTTAATTCATGACATGAGGTTTATTTTTAACACATTGATAGTTAAATTAAATTTCACTGATTGCTTTACTGGTACAGTGATTGAACGGGTATGGCAGCTACGTTGTAAAATATGCTTTTGATATTTATTGTCAAATTGATAGAGTTATTTATTAATTTGATAATTTTTTAACGATCGGATTTTTAATAAATTAAGCGGAGAGGGTTTTTATCTATATCGCAACATTTTGATATGCGATCTTCCTCGCAAATATATCTAATCAGGTTCGCATTTATCATTTGCCATTCATGTACTAATTCTACCTGGCTTGATTGTTGCAGGACTGCATCAACGTCAATTTACAGCGGCAGAAAGTGAGCCGTGCAGATCATAAAAACGCAGTGTGCGTATTTGTTAATTATCCGAGCAATATAACGACACTCCTAATCCCTGCCTGGCAGAAGTAGGTGTGTGATGAGAGGGAAATATGATTGAACAATTTTTCCGGGTAACGAGCGTTGAACAAGCTGTTGAGCTTAAAAAACATTTTCACGAAAAAGCGGTGTATCTCGCCGGTGGCAGCAAGCTCAATGCCGCACTGACACAAACAGAACAAAGTGTCGCCATTTCCTTGCAAGGGTTGCCGCTGGATGAAGTCGACTGGGATGGGGGGACTTTGCGAATTGGCGCGCTGATTACACTACAAAAACTGCGTGACACCGCGTATATCCCACAGGCGTTGCACGATGCTCTGGGTTTCGTTTATTCCCGACATATACGTAATCAGGCCACTTTAGGCGGTGAAATTGCCGCTCATCAGCCGGAGTCTGTTCTTATCCCATTGATGTTGGCTCTTGATGCCGAACTGCTCTTCGCCGATGGTGAAACGTTGCCGCTGGAAGAGTATTTGCAATCCCCCGGTGATCGGCTGCTTGTCGAGGTCATTATTCGCGAACCTTTCCGCTGCTGTGCCACGCGCAAACTCACGCATTCTGCTGGGGGCTGGGCCGTGGTGACAGCAGCAGTAGCGATAACAGAGAAAGAAGAAATTCGTATTGCGTTAGATGGTCTGGCTGCCAGGCCGTTTCGCCTGCGGGATGTCGAGTCATTGAGGCTGGAAGGTGATGCGCTGGAAAAGGCGGTCAGTTTGGCAATCCAGCCAAAAGCCGATCTGGCAGGAAGCGAAGCGTACAAGCGCTATATCGTCGGTGTGCTGGTGTCAGAATTATTGACTGACTGTCAGCAGATGGGAGAGGAAACGAAATGATGATTCATTTTTGTCTGAATGGAACACCACGCGAAGTCGATTGTCTTGCGGGTAAAAATGTTCAAAAACTGTTGGTTAGCTTGGGTCTGCACTCCGTGCGCAATAGCGACGATGGTTTTGGTTTTGCCGGTTCAGACGCCATTTTGTATAACGGTGTGATAGTGAATGCGTCCTTGCTGATTGCCGCACAACTTGAAGGCGCGGTGATTAAGACTGCGGAATCACTTGGTAAGTGGAACCAGCTCAACTTTGTACAGCAGGCAATGGTAGATGTGGGTATCGTTCAGTCTGGTTACAACGATCCGGCGGCTGCGCTGATCTTGACCGATTTGCTCGATAGAATTTCAGCGCCAAAACGTGAAGAAATTGATGATGCTTTGTCAGGTCTTTTCAGCCGTGATGCAGGTTATCAACAGTTTTACCAGGTCGTGGAGTTGGCAAAAACGCGCCGTACCGAACCGTCATTTCAATCTGTTGTTGCACCGGCATTTCGTGACGATCTGGCCGTGGTGGGAAAAGTGCACCCTAAAACGGATGCCTGGACTATGGTGCAGGGTAAACCCTGCTATGTCGAAGACCGTATAGCCACAAATTCCTGTGTTATCAAAATGCTGCGTAGCCCGCACCCTCATGCGCTCATTACCCATCTTGATGTCAGTAAAGCCGAAGCGCTGCCAGGTGTTGTGCATGTCATTACGCACCTTAACTGCCCGGATATTTACTACACACCTGGCGGGCAGAGCGCCCCGGAACCTTCTCCGCTTGATCGCAGGATGTTCGGTAAAAAGATGCGCCATGTTGGTGACCGTGTCGCTGGGGTAGTGGCAGAAAGCGAGGAGATAGCGTTAGCGGCCCTCAAACTTATCGACGTGCAGTTCCAGGTACTCAAGCCGGTCATGTCCATTGATGAAGCGATGGCAGAAGGTGCCCCGAAGGTTCATGACGAAACGGTTGTTTACGTTAACGGCGCTCCTGACGATCTGGAAATGCAGAATCGGCATGCAGCAACACGCAATGAACACATGATCATCAATTTCCCTATTGGGGCCCGCCCTGAAAAAAACATCGCGGCCAGTATTCATGGGCACATAGGCGATCTCGATAAAGGTTTTGCACAAGCGGATGCGGTGATTGAGCGTACTTACGAATCAAAACAGGTACAACAGTGCCCGACCGAAACGCACATCTGTTACAGCTATATGGATGGTGACCGCCTGGTTATCCATGCTTCTACTCAGGTTCCATGGCATTTACGTCGCCAGGTTGCTCGCCTTGTCGGGCTTAAGCAAAATAAAGTACACGTTATCAAAGAACGAGTTGGCGGCGGTTTCGGCTCTAAGCAAGATATTCTTCTGGAAGAAGTCTGTGCCTGGGCGACCTGTGTCACGGGCCGGCCAGTTTACTTCCACTATACGCGTGAAGAGGAGTTTATCGCCAATACGTCGCGGCATGTGGCAAAAGTCACCGTTAAACTTGGTGCAACTAAAGATGGTCGCCTCACCGCCATCAAAATGAATTTCCGCGCCAACACGGGGCCTTATGGCAACCATGCGCTCACGGTTCCAAGTAATGGTCCGGCGTTATCGCTTCCTCTCTATCCTTGCGACAACGTTGATTTCCAGGTCACCACGTATTACAGCAACATTTGCCCGACCGGTGCCTATCAAGGGTACGGCGCACCAAAAGGTAACTTTGCCCTGACGATGGCGATGGCTGAACTGGCAGAACAGCTGGGCATCGATCAGTTGGATATGGTTGAAATCAACCGTGTTCATGAAGGGCAGGAACTGAAGATTTTGGGCGCCATTGGTGAAGGGAAAATGCCAACCTCCGTTCCAACCGCAGCCAGTTGCGCACTGGAACCTATTTTGCGCCAGGGGCGCAAGTTGATTGATTGGGATGCCCCAAAACCTGCTGACGGTGACTGGCGAACCGGTCGTGGCGTAGCCATTATCATGCAGAAATCCGGTATTCCGGATATCGATCAGGCCAACTGCATGGTCAAGCTCGATTCAGATGGCACCTTTATTGTCCACTCAGGTGGTGCTGATATTGGCACTGGGCTGGACACTGTGGTGCGCAAACTGTCTGCGGAAGTCCTGTGTTGCCCACTTTCAGATGTGCATGTCATTTCAGGCGATACCGATCATTCGTTGTTCGATAAAGGTGCTTATGCATCTTCCGGCACCTGTTTTTCGGGTAACGCCGCTAAAAATGCCGCCGAAAACCTGCGTGAGAAGATTCTGTTCCACGGTGCGCAGATGCTCAATGAACCACTCGAAAATGTCACGCTGGTGATACCGGGTATCGTGCGCGGTAAGCTGGGTGAAGTCACTCTTGGCGAAATAGCCCACAAGGCAGAAACGGGCACCGGCTTTGGTATGCTGGTGGCGACAGCCACCTACATCACGCCTAATTTTGCTTTCCCGTTCGGGGCTAACTTTGCTGAAGTTGCGGTGAATATCCGTACTGGCGAAATTAAGCTCAACAAGTTCTATGCGCTGCTGGACTGCGGTACACCAATTAATCCGGACCTGGCTCTGGGGCAAATCTATGGGGCGTCAATGCGTGCCATTGGCCACAGCATGACAGAAGAGATTCAGTACGATGGCAAAGGCATCCCGTTGACGCGCGATCTCCGCACATATGGCGCGCCAATGATTGGTGATATCCCACGAGATTTCCGTGCGTTCCTTGTTCCCAGCGACGATCACATAGGTCCATTTGGTGCGAAATCCATTTCAGAAATTGGCGTAAATGGCGCTGCCCCTGCCATTGCTACCGCAATTCACGACGCCTGTAAGGTTTGGTTGCGTGAGTGGCACTTCACACCGGAGAAAATATTACACGCCTTAGGAAAACTGTAATTACTGAAGGGTTACCCCAGGGGCCGTGCAAGCGGCCTCTTATTTTCGCGCATCTGGTGGGATCAGATAGTCATATTCATCACAGGAGTGAAGAGATGTCTGCTATTACACATACCGGTTCTGACCTTATCTATAAGTTAGAAGATAAGCCGCCATTTTACTCGATGTTGGTTGGTGCAATTACGCATCTTCTGGCTATTTTCGTCCCCATGGTCACACCGGCACTGATCGTCGGCACGTCGTTGCAACTTTCCACCAGCACTACGACTTACCTTGTTTCAATGGCTATGATTGCCTCTGGCATCGGCACCTGGCTACAGGTTAATCGCTACGGCCCAATAGGCTCCGGGCTGTTATCTATTCAGTCAGTTAATTTCTCTTTTGTCACTGTCATGGTTGCTCTTGGCAGTGCAATGAAAAGCGATGGTTTTCATGAAGAACTGATCCTTTCCTCCATGCTGGCTATCTCTTTTGTCGGCGCATTTCTGGTCGTCGGTGCCTCATTCATTCTGCCCGCATTACGGCGAGTGATCAGTCCTACCGTGAGCGGCATCGTGGTGCTGATGATTGGCCTGAGCCTGATTAAAGTTGGCATTATTGATTTTGGTGGTGGCTTTTCTGCCAAGCACAGCGGGACGTTTGGTAACTATGAAAATATCGGTGTGGGGTTGCTGGTATTAATTGTCGTGGTGAGTTTTAACTGCTGCCGCCGACCGATACTGCGAATGATAGGGATAGCCGTCGGGCTGACTGTCGGTTATGTCGCCGCACTTTGCCTGGGGATGGTGGATTTCAGCAGTATGCACGACCTGCCCATTATTACGGTTCCGGTGCCTTTTAAGTTCGGCTTCACCTTTGATTTCCATCATTTCCTGGTGGTCGGCACCATTTATTTACTCAGCGTGCTAGAGGCTGTCGGGTCGATCACCGCAACGGCAATGGTTTCAAATCAGCCGATTGAAGGGGAAGAATTCCAGCAACGCCTTAAAGGAGGCGTCCTGGCTGATGGCCTGGTTTCGGTCATCGCCTCAGCACTTGGCTCACTGCCTCTGACTACCTTTTCTCAAAATAATGGCGTGATACAGATGACTGGCGTTGCATCGCGGCACGTGGGGCGAGCAATTGCCATCATTCTGATTGTGCTGGGTTTCTTCCCTGTTGTGGGGCGTTTCTTCACCACTATCCCTGCCCCTGTTCTGGGGGGCGCGATGACATTAATGTTCTCAATGATCGCGATAGCTGGGATCCGCATCATCAGCACGAACGGATTGCAGCGCCGGGAGACGTTAATTGTCGCCACGTCGTTAGCTCTGGGGCTGGGGGTTTCCTATGACCCGGACGTTTTTCACATACTCCCCCCTTCATTATTTGTACTGGTGGAAAACCCCATCTGCGCCGGTGGATTGACCGCCATTATCATGAACTTAGTTATCCCCTTAAAACAAAGCACAACCGATACCTCCCCGGACCAGTACGAAGATCTGGAGTAATTGAGGTGGAAGTGGCGAGGAATATAAATGTCTAGTGAAAATAACCTGAAGGCTGTGCGTGGGAACTTTCTTGATGTCACACGCGTTGTTACCCAACCGGAAGAAATTGAGTCCGCGCTGCGATTCGTCGAAGATGGGCTGCTATTGATCCGCGATGGCAAAGTGGACTGGTTTGGTACATGGGAGGAAGGTAAGCATCTGATACCTGAATCGATCCGTGTTCGTGACTACCGCGGGAAGTTTATCGTGCCGGGGTTTGTTGATACACACATTCACTATCCGCAAAGTGAGATGGTGGGTGCTTATGGAGAGCAGTTGCTGGAGTGGTTGAATAAACACACTTTCCCGACAGAGAGATGCTACAAAGATATCGGCTATGCCCGTGAAATGGCTTCTTTCTTCATGAAACAGTTGCTGCGTAATGGCACCACGACCGCACTGGTATTTGGTACCGTCCATCCTGAATCTGTGGATGCGCTATTTGAGGCGGCAAGCGGGATTAATATGCGCATGATTGCTGGCAAGGTCATGATGGATCGTAATGCGCCAGATTATCTGCTCGACGACGCCGAAAGTAGTTACCTGCAAAGCAAGGAACTCATCGAACGCTGGCATAAAAACCGCCGTTTGTTGTACGCCATTACCCCGCGTTTTGCCCCGACTTCCACACCGGAGCAACTGGCAATGGCACAACGTCTGCGCGAAGAATACCCGGACACTTGGGTGCATACCCATCTTTGTGAAAACAAAGATGAAATCGCGTGGGTGAAAGAGTTATTTCCTGAGCGGAAAAACTATCTCGATGTCTATCACCATTACGGTCTGACCGGTAAAAACAGCGTCTTTGCCCACTGTATCCACCTTGAAGAAGATGAGTGGGATTGTCTGCATAAAACGGACTCTACTATTGCTTTTTGCCCGACATCTAATTTGTACCTCGGCAGCGGGCTGTTCAATTTACGACAGGCCTGGCGTAAGAAAATCAAGGTGGGCATTGGTACCGACATTGGTGCAGGCACCACTTTCAACATGCTGCAAACGTTGAATGAGGCCTACAAAGTCATGCAGTTGCAGGGCTACAGGTTATCGGCATACGAGGCTTTTTACCTGGCAACACTGGGTGGTGCGCATTCTCTGGGGCTTGAAAGCTATATTGGGAATTTTGAAATCGGTAAAGAAGCGGATTTCACCGTACTAGAACCGACAGCGACGCCTTTGCAACAGCTGCGGTATGACAACTCTGTATCACTGATGGACAAGCTCTTTGTCATGATCACGCTCGGGGATGATCGTTCAATCTATCGCACTTACGTTGATGGATGTCTGGTCTACGAAAGGACGTAATCGCGTTGAAAAATAACTAAAATTATCTTCACGGAAGGAATTTATTATGTCGACAAATCCATCTGAGTTGAATTCCGGTGAGCAGGTCACCGGGTCACTCGATCGTTATTTTAAATTAACGGAACGTGGCAGCAGCGTTAATCAGGAAGTATTGGCTGGCGTCACCACTTTTCTGGCGATGGTCTATTCGGTGATTGTTGTGCCGGGTATGTTGGGAAAAGCCGGGTTTCCTCCAGGTGCTGTTTTTGTCGCAACTTGCCTGGTGGCGGGGTGCGGATCATTGCTGATGGGGCTTTGGGCAAACCTGCCTCTGGCAATTGGCTGTGCTATTTCGTTAACGGCTTTTACCGCTTTTAGTCTGGTATTGGGGCAGCACATTAGTATTGAAGTTGCGTTAGGAGCGGTATTCCTGGCCGGTGTTATTTTCACCCTCATTTCGGCAACTCAGGCTCGAACCTGGATACTGAATAATCTGCCGATGGGGGTGGCTCATGGCACGGGAATTGGTATCGGGCTGTTTCTTCTCTTAATTGCCGCAAACGGCGTGGGGCTGGTGATTAAAAACCCACTGGAAGGCTTACCGGTAGCGCTGGGTAGCATTACCTCTTTCCCGGTTATCATGACGCTATTGGGTCTGGCCGTGATTTTAGGTCTGGAAAAACTTCATGTCCCTGGTGGTATTCTGTTGGTCATTGTTGCGATTTCGATAATCGGTTTAATCTTTGATCCCAATGTGAAATACCACGGCCTGATGGCGATACCCAGCCTGTCTGGTGACGATGGAAAATCGCTGATTTTCAGTCTGGATATTATGGGGGCGCTAAAACCGCTGGTACTACCAAGCGTGCTGGCGTTGGTGATGACAGTGGTATTTGATGCCACCGGCACAATCCGAGCCGTTGCTGGTCAGGCGAATCTGCTGGATGAAAACCAACAGATTATTAACGGCGGAAAAGCACTGACTGCTAACTCGCTAAGTTCCGTTTTCTCCGGGTTAATTGGTGCCTCTCCTGCTGCGGTGTACATCGAATCTGCAGCTGGCACAGCAGCGGGGGGGAAAACGGGTTTGACGGCGGTAGTCGTTGGCATCCTTTTCCTGTTTATCTTGTTCCTCTCTCCGTTAGCTTTCCTGATCCCAGGCTATGCCACTGCCCCTGCATTGATGTATGTCGGTTTATTGATGCTTAGCAATGTCTCAAAACTGGATTTCAGCGATTTTGTTGACGCGATGGCGGGCCTGGTTTGTGCGGTGTTTATTGTACTTAGCTGCAATATTGTCACAGGTATTATGCTGGGTTTTGTAACGCTGGTTGTCGGGCGCGTTTTCTCGAATGAGTGGCGCCGTCTTAATGTGGGAACTGTAGTCATTGCTGTCGCACTGGTGACATTTTACGCAGGGGGATGGGCGCTATAGTTCGAAACCAAGCCGGGGGAACCCGGCTTTTTGGTGCCTGTTATATGCTCAATAGTTATAGCCAATCTTTTTTTATTCTTTAATGAACGGTTAAATTTCTGGCACGCTGCTTTCATCAAAACGAATTAAAGAGAGCGAGCGATGAACAAGTGGGGAGTAGGGCTTACATTACTGTTGGCGTCAACAAGCGTACTGGCGAAAGATATTCAGTTACTTAACGTCTCTTACGACCCAACGCGCGAACTTTATGACGATTATAACAAGGCGTTTAGCGCACACTGGAAACAGCAAACGGGCGATAACGTAGTGATTCGTCAGTCTCATGGTGGTTCTGGTAAGCAAGCAACATCAGTTATCAACGGTATCGAGGCCGATGTGGTGACTCTGGCGCTGGCATACGATGTGGATGCAATTGCTGAACGTGGCCGTATTGATAAAAACTGGATTAAACGCCTGCCGGACAACTCCGCGCCTTATACCTCGACCATTGTGTTCCTGGTGCGTAAAGGCAACCCAAAACAAATTCATGACTGGAACGATCTGATTAAACCGGGCGTTTCTGTTATCACTCCGAATCCAAAAAGCTCAGGCGGTGCGCGCTGGAACTATCTGGCAGCCTGGGGCTACGCTCTGCATCACAACAATAACGACCAGGCCAAAGCGCAGGATTTCGTGAAGGCGCTGTATAAAAACGTTGAAGTGCTGGACTCTGGTGCGCGTGGTTCAACTAATACCTTTGTTGAACGTGGTATCGGCGATGTACTGATTGCCTGGGAAAACGAAGCATTGCTGGCGACTAACGAGCTGGGCAAAGATAAGTTTGAGATTGTTACACCAAGTGAATCTATCCTGGCCGAGCCTACGGTTTCGGTGGTAGATAAAGTGACGGAGAAAAAGGGCACTCAGGCCGTTGCGGAAGCTTACCTGAAATACCTCTACTCGCCGGAAGGCCAGGAAATTGCAGCGAAAAACTACTATCGCCCTCGCAACCCAGAAGTGGCGAAGAAGTATGAAAATGCCTTCCCGAAACTGAAACTGTTCACCATTGATGAAGAGTTTGGCGGCTGGACAAAAGCGCAGAAAGAACACTTCTCGAATGGCGGAACCTTCGACCAAATTAGTCAGCGTTAAACGAACTGACGGCTCCGAAAGGAGCCGTTTTGCTTTTGAGATGCAGAACTTTACGATACGCTGAGCAACCCTCTTCTTGTGCCTGAGGTTCCAATGCTGCGGCGTCGACGCACGATACTCATCTTTGTTTTCCTGTTGATAGTTGCTGCGGTTAGCTGGTTTAGCCTTCGGCAGTATCTACATCACCCAGACGCTCTGTGGCGCATCGTCAGCCAGCAATGCGTTCCCCATCAGCGTGGCAACCAGAGCCCTGAACCTTGCGCCAAAGTGGATTTGCAGTCCGGATTCGTACTGCTGAAAGATATCCACGGCCCGCTTCAATACCTGTTATTACCCACAGCCAAAATGAAAGGTATGGAAAGCCCTGAGTTATTGCAGCCTAAAACCGCTAATTTCTTCTGGCTTGCGTGGCAGCAGCGCAATTTCATGAGCCTACGCCGTGGAACACAGGTTCCCGACGATGTTATTTCACTCACGATTAACTCAACCAGCGGGCGTACCCAGAACCAGCTACACATCCATATTTCTTGTTTGCGCAAAGATGTGCGTGGGCAGTTGAATCAATATGCGAACACGTTGAATGACGAGTGGCAGGATTTCCCGGTGGAACTTGCCGGAAACAAATACATTGCGAGGAAGGTTAGCGAGGCGCAGTTTGTGCAACGCAGCCCATTTATTATGCTTGCCACTCAGGTTCCACAGGCTCGTGAACATATGGGGCGTTATAGCCTGGCGATGGCTCAATTAGCAGGTGGAGAGTGGGTCGCGCTGGCAACGGAGCGCAATTTATTGCGGTTGAACCTGGCTTCTGCCGAACAGTTGCAGGATCACGATTGCGGATTACTGAAATAAAAAAGGCTCTGCCGAAGCAGAGCCTTTCATCAATCAAGCGATGACTTACGCTTTTTTCGCTTCAGCCGCAGCTTTAACGATAACGGCAAATGCGTCTGCTTTCAGGGAAGCGCCGCCAACCAATGCACCGTCGATATCCGGCTGAGTGAACAGCTCTGCAGCGTTTGCTGCGTTTACGGAACCGCCGTACTGGATGATGACTTGCTCAGCCACTTTCGCATCAGCTTTAGCAATATGGTCACGAATGAATTTGTGAACAGCCTGAGCTTGAGCAGGGGTGGCTGATTTGCCAGTACCGATTGCCCATACTGGTTCGTAAGCGATAACAACGCCTTCGAAAGCCGCTGCGCCCTGAGTTTTCAGAACTGCGTCAATCTGACGTGCGCAAACTTCTTCAGTTTTGCCCGCTTCGTTTTCTGCTTCGGTTTCACCGATACACAGAACGGGGATCAGGCCGACTTCTTTCAGAATTGCGAATTTTTTAGCGATCAGTTCGTCAGACTCTGCGTGGTAAGTACGACGCTCTGAGTGACCGATGATGATGTATTTAGCACCAACATCTTTCAGCATTTCTGCGGAAACTTCACCAGTGAATGCGCCAGACAGATTAAGGTCTACGTTCTGAGCACCAAGAATGATGTGGCTACCGGAAGCTGCGTGTTTAGCCAGGTCCAGGTACATAGTCGGAGGAGCGATAGCAACGCCACAACCGTCAACACCTGCCAGCTCTTTGCGCAGGCCTGCGATCAGCTCGTGTACCATGTGCTTGCTGCCGTTCAGTTTCCAGTTACCCATCACCAAAGGATGTCGCATCTTAATTCTCCACAAGGTCAAACTAATAAAAGAATCGCTGCCGTTTAGGGCAGCATGGTCTGTGAAACAGTATAGAGACTCAGCAAGCTAAAGGCTTTGCTTTTTGTCATTTATTCGCCGTTGTTGAGCGTTTCAGATAGCGTTAGCTTAATCGGTTCAACAGCGAAAGTGAGTCCCTTTTCCCCGTTGTCCGCGACAACATAGCGAATCGCACCATCGGTTTGCGCGTAATAGCGTTTGTTCTTGCCATTGCTGAGTAATTTAGTGAGTTTTGCCATGCTTTGCGGCTTTGTCAGCGAGGGAGTAAAAGTGCGGATCAGCGCGGCCATATACTCATTGGCTTTCGCGCGCGCCGCTTTTTGTTCTGGCCCTTGAATCGGCAACCATGTTATCTGAATCGACTTTATTTTCAGCGTGCCGCGCTCTAATGCACTTGATGTATAAAGGTTTTCGTTGATTTTGCTGGCTGCGCGCATCAGGTTCACTTCATCGGCATTGGACTCGATGGCGCGAAATTCGTTGATCGGCAAAGTCGGATTTTCAGCGGTGAATTTTTCCCGAAATTGCGTAATGTTCATATCAAACGTTGGAGCGCCCGCCAGTAAATACGGAGCGGCTTGTAACGTAGTGGTGGAGTCTGAAGGCGGATCGGCCCAAACCACCGCGACGGGTAGGGTCAGTAAAGCCAGAGCGGCAAACAGATGTCTCATTGACAAATTCTCCTGTAAATTCTGCCTTCCGATTAAATCGGCATTCCGTCGGCTTGTCAAAACCCAGCAAAGCCAGGGTACACTACGGCGCTAAACAATAAAATGGACCTTACCATGACCATACAGCAATGGCTGTTCTCTTTTAACGGACGTATTGGACGCCGTGACTTCTGGATTTGGATTGGCGTTTGGTTGATTGCGCTGATCATTCTCTTCACCCTCGCGGGTGCGGAAATTATGCCTTATTCCACCGCTGGTTTCTTTTTATCGGGCTCTTTGATTCCGACTGCCGCCGTGATTGTGAAACGTCTGCACGATCGTAATAAGAAAGGCTGGTGGGCGCTGCTGTTTATTCCGGCGTGGCTGTTGCTTGCGGGTAACTGGGAAACATTCGGTACGTTAGCGCAGTGGGGGCTTGGGCGTTTTATCCCAACATTGATTCTGGTGATGGTCATCATGGACCTGGGCGCGTTTGTTGGCACCCAGGGCGAGAATCGTTTTGGCAAAGATACCAGCGAAGTGAAGTACCGCTAATCTACCCGTTACGTTACCAGTAGTGTTCTGCAGTCATATGGCCCGGTCGGCGGCGCAAATGTTTGGTCATCTGCCGGGTATCTTTCAGCAACTGCTGCGTATCACGAACCATTTGTGGATTACCACATAACATCACGTGACTTGTCTCAACGTTCATTGGAAGACCCACCGCCGCTTCAAGTTCACCACTTTCGATGAGTGCAGGCACGCGTCCGGTTAATGAACCCGGAAGTGATTCACGGCTCACGACAGTCTGAATGCGTAACTTCCCTTCATATTGCTGCTGAAGCTGTTGCATCAACGGCAAATAACTCAGGTCTTGTGCATAACGCACGGCATGCAGCAAAACGATATTCTCAAAACGTTCGAGGCCTTTTCCTTCCTGCAAAATTGAAAGATACGGGCCTACGGCTGTGCCTGTCGCCAGCATCCAAAGCGTCTGGCAATCCGGTATTTCATCCAGCACAAAGAACCCCGCCGCTTCGCTAACCAGCATAATTTCGTCGCCGGGTTGTAGCGCATGCAGGCGTGGGCTGAGTTTACCTTCAGGTACGGTGACAAGATAAAACTCAAGATTAGGATCGCTCGGAGCGTTGACGTAGGAATAGGCGCGCTGTACGCGTTCGCCATCGATTTCCATCCCAAGCTTGGTAAATTGCCCTGCGGCGAAAGGAGCGACAGGCGCATGAACAGTGAGACTAAAAAGAGCGTCAGTCCAGTTTTCAATCTGAACTACTTTACCTTTGACCCATTCCGCCATGATGTCCTCCTTTGTTGTTATTGCCCTATCTTCACCAGAAAAGTGAGAGATTTCCAGACGGTGACATCTGGAAAGCTCAATCAGACAAACGGCGGGCTTACAGAATGTGAGTCTGTACGTCCGGGTCTTTACGGTCGAGATAGTGAATGGATTTGATACGGCGAATGGTGCGAGATTTACCGCGAATCAGCAGTGTTTCTGTGGTCGCCATATTCCCTTTGCGGGTAATGCCGTCCAGCAAATCGCCTTTGGTAATGCCGGTTGCGGAGAAAATAACGTTGTCGTTACGCGCCATATCGTCGAGTTTTAACACCAGACCCGCTTCAATACCCATTGCCTTGCAGCGTGCTAACTCTTGCTCGCCGATAAGACGGTTTTCTTCGCTGTCGCCTTTTACATGGTGACGAGCCAACAAACGCCCCTGCATGTCGCCATCTAACGCACGAATAACTGCTGCGGAAATCACGCCTTCAGGTGCGCCGCCGATGCCGTACATCACATCAACTTCGCTATCTGGCATGCAGGTCAAAATTGACGCGGCTACATCACCATCAGGAATAGCGAAAACGCGCACGCCAAGTTTTTGCAATTCGGCGATTGTCACGTCGTGGCGTGGTTTTGCAAGAATAGTGACGGTGAGTTCACTTAGTGGCTTATTGAGCGCAACGGATATGTTGTAGAGGTTTTCAGCAAGCGGCAGATTGAGGTCGATAATGCCTTTAGCGCCAGGACCGACAATCAGCTTTTCCATATACATGTCTGGTGCATTAAGGAAGCTGCCTTTGTCACCTACAGCCAGCACCGCCAGCGCGTTTGACTGCCCCATTGCTGTCATGCGCGTGCCTTCAATCGGGTCAACGGCGATATCGACCGCATCACCCTGACCGGTACCGACTTTCTCTCCAATATAGAGCATCGGCGCTTCGTCGATTTCCCCTTCGCCAATCACAATCTGGCCATCAATATTGACCTGATTAAGCATAATTCGCATGGCGTGGACGGCTGCACCATCGGCGGTATTTTTATCGCCACGGCCCAACCATTTATAACCAGCCAGCGCGGCGGCTTCGGTTACGCGGGAAAATTCAATAGCAAGTTCTCGTCTCATTGCACACTCATTTAGCAAGTAGAATTGCGACGGAGTTTAGCACAGGCGGGGTGGGTAATTCCCTCTCCAGGGGGAGAGGGATAGGGTGAGGGCATTAACTTTCTTCGTGATCTTCCCAGGCCAGCGCACGTTTAACGGCCTTTTTCCAGCCAGCGTAACGGTAATTACGTTCGGTCGTTTCGATACCCGGACGGAACTCTTTTTCGATAACCGCTTTTTCGCTCACTTCGTCCAGGTTCTGCCAGAAGCCCACAGCCAGGCCAGCAAGATAAGCCGCGCCCAACGCCGTGACTTCGCGCACTTCAGGACGCTCTACGCGAGTGCCTAAAATGTCCGCCTGGAATTGCATAAGGAAGTTGTTCGCGACCGCGCCACCATCGACACGCAGGGCGTGCAAACGAATATCAGCGTCTGCCTGCATCGCTTCCAGAACATCACGCGTTTGGTAAGCGATGGATTCGAGCGTGGCACGGATAATGTGGTTTGCGTTCACGCCACGGGTCAGGCCGAAGATTGCGCCACGGGCATACGGGTCCCAGTAAGGTGCACCAAGGCCGGTAAAGGCCGGAACGACATACACGCCGTTGGTGTCTTTTACTTTAGTTGCAAAGTATTCGGAGTCCGTTGCATCGCTGATAAGTTTCATCTCATCGCGCAGCCACTGGATAGAAGCACCACCCATGAACACCGCACCTTCCAGTGCATAATTCACTTCACCGCGAGGGCCGCAGGCGATGGTGGTCAGCAAACCGTGTGTGGAGCGAACGGCCTGCGTACCGGTGTTCATCAGCATAAAGCAGCCAGTACCGTAGGTATTTTTTGCCATCCCTTCTTTGACACACAGTTGGCCAAACAGCGCTGCTTGCTGGTCACCCGCGATCCCAGCGATAGGAATACGCGTACCGCCTTTACCACCGATGTTGGTCTGGCCGTACACTTCAGACGATTTGCGCACCTCGGGCAACATTGCGCGTGGAATATCCAGCGCTTCCAGCATGCGGTCATCCCAGGCCAGATCGTGAATATTAAACAGCATGGTACGTGAGGCGTTGGTGTAATCGGTGACGTGTACACGCCCCTGCGTCATTTTCCAGATAAGCCAGGTATCGACAGTACCAAACAGCAGTTCGCCACGGCGAGCACGCTCACGTGAGCCTTCTACGTGGTCAAGAATCCACTTCACTTTGGTACCGGAGAAATATGGGTCAACCACCAGGCCGGTCGCTGATTTGATGTACTCTTCCAGACCATCGCGTTTTAGCTGCTCACAGATTTCTGCGGTACGACGGCACTGCCAGACGATAGCGTTATAAATCGGCTTACCGGTTTCTTTTTCCCAGACAATCGCCGTTTCGCGCTGGTTGGTGATACCAATGGCTGCAATCTGATCTGAGTTGATATCGGCTTTTGCCAGCACTTCGACAAGCGTTGAGCTTTGTGTTGCCCAAATCTCCATTGGGTCATGTTCTACCCATCCAGCTTTTGGGTAGATTTGCTGAAACTCGCGCTGCGAAACGCTAACGACGTTGGCATCGTGATCCAGGACGACGGCGCGGGAGCTGGTGGTGCCTTGATCGAGTGCGACGATGTATTTTTTTTCGTGAGTCATAATGTTGTCCTGAAGTCAGTCTTACAAAGAAGCATTTTGTTGCGTGGAGGTGTTGGATTTTTCTTCATCTTCAACACAAACATCGCAAGGTAAATGGCGACCAATCAGCTTACGGTAACCAAACGCGCCTAACGCCGCCCCTACGATTGGGCCAAACACTGGCACCAGGAAGTAAGGAATATCGCGGCCACCGGTAAAGGCAACGTCGCCCCAGCCAGCTAACCAGGCGAAAAGTTTCGGGCCAAAATCACGTGCTGGGTTCATCGCAAATCCGGTCAAAGGCCCCATTGATGCGCCGATAACCGCAATCAGCAAACCAATCAGCAGCGGCGCTAACGGCCCGCGAGGGATACCGTTGCCATCATCAGTCAGCGCCAGGATAACGGCCATCAAAATGGCGGTAATCACCATCTCTACGGCAAACGCCTGCACCAGGTTGATGTGTGGGTTAGGGTAGGTTGAGAAAATACCCGCCAACTCCAGGCTCTCTACGCTGCCGCGCACCATGTGGTGCGTCTGCTCGTAATCGAGGAATAGATTGTAATACAGGCCATAGACCAAAGCTGCGGCGCAGAACGCACCTGCGACTTGTGACACAATAAACGGGACGACTTTGCGTTTATCAAAGCAGGCGAACAGACACAATGCGATGGTTACAGCGGGATTAAGGTGCGCGCCGGAAACCCCTGCGGTCAGGTAGATAGCCATCGCCACCCCCAAGCCCCAGATGATGCTAATTTCCCACTGCCCGAAGCTGGCGCCAGCCACTTTTAAGGCGGCGACACATCCTACACCAAAGAAAATTAACAACGCGGTGCCCATGAACTCGGCGATGCACTGACCTTTCAAGGTTGATGGAGCTGTCTGACTCATAATAGGGTCCTGAAGGCAAAATTAATGATTATTGTTTGTTCGGGCATTCCCTGCCACGCAGGTACCATGTAGGTATAGTGTTAATTTATCGTTAACGAACATAAACGAGAAATATCGAACCTTAAATTTGTGTTGTTCGTCATAAAAATGAGCGATCTCGCGCCAAAATATGCGCATTATCACCCAGTAAAGACAACGAAAACGCTCAGGGATGTCATCACCGAGTTAACAAATAGTGATTTTTGGCCATCACGTCATTCGGTATAAGCCGAAAAACGTCATGTTACGCAAAGAGCGCTTGAACTCGCTGGACACGACTACTCACGCTACTTACAATCGAGACACGCTGCATAGTGCGCATATATTCATAAGGTGTCTTCGGGGAATATCCGGGACGGGGATTTAGACATCCATCAACGCCTTGCAATTCAGGAGAGGTTCGAAATGTCATTTGAAGTGTTTGAGAAACTGGAAGCAAAAGTACAGCAGGCGATTGATACTATTACCCTGCTGCAAATGGAAATCGAAGAACTGAAAGAGACTAACAACAACTTGTCTCAACAAGTTCAGCAGTCTCAGGGCAACCATGAAGAACTGGTGCGCGAAAACAATTCTCTGAAAGAACAACAGCACGTTTGGCAGGATCGTTTACATGCCCTGTTAGGCAAGATGGAAGAAGTCTAATACCCTTCATACTTCAAGCTGCAGGGGCGTTGGCTGCACTCACAAACCCCAGTCACTTACTCAAGTAAGCTCCTGGGGATTTGCTCCCTTGCCGCCTACCTGCAACTCGAATTATTTTGGGTATATGTTTTCTTGAGAAAAAAGAACGGGCGCCTCAGGGCGCCCGTTTTGTTATTCGATATCGAGGGGATCTTCGGAAAGGATGATGCCGGTGTTATCCGCGTATAAATGGTCGCCGGAGAAGAATGTCACGCCACCGAAGTTAACGCGCACGTCGCTTTCGCCCACGCCAACACCTGCAGAACCAACCGGAATGGCGGCAATTGCCTGAATACCAATATCCAGTTCTTCCAGGTCGTCAATTTGACGCACTGCACCGTATACCACAATGCCTTCCCACTCGTTTTGAGCAGCCAGACGGGCAAGTTCTGCGTCAATCAAAGCGCGACGAACAGAGCCGCCACCATCGATAACCAGCACTCGGCCACGGCCATTTTGTTCGAGCAGATCATACAACAATCCGTTGTCCTCGAAACATTTCACCGTGATGATTTGCCCGCCAAAGGACGACCGCCCACCGAAATTGGAAAACAGCGGTTCAACGACGTTGACATCTTCTTGATAGATGTCGCAAAGCTCGGAAGTATCATATTTCATAGGATTAAGATTCTGTTGCTGCACGAGTTGTCAGTATATCGCTTAAACTTAACTGTTGGCAAAATCATCAATTGTTAATTGATATTTGTCAGCTAAAGCGACACCGTGCTGAGTACAACTCCTATTGCAAACAACAAGTTAGTGAGTAATGCAGCTTTCACCGTGCGTTCGAGCATTGGGCGCATGGCGACAGGGTCCGTTTCGCGCAAGACATAACGCGTCTGCTTAATCAGCAGAGGGGCTGCCAGGATAAAAAGCCATCCCCAAAGGCTTTGTAGCCAGATAAGGTTAAACACCGCAAGGCACGCCAGAGCGCCCACCAGCAAGCAAGCATGGTAGCGGCGAGCCAACTCCGGCCCTAAACGCACCGCCAGCGTGTTTTTACCGTTTTCACGATCGCTGTCGATATCACGCAGGTTGTTTATATTGAGCACGGCCGTTGCCAGCAATCCGCAAGCCGTTGCAGGTAAAAAGACTAATGGGGCGAGGGTATGTGCTTGCAGATACCAGGTGCCCGCAACGCTCAACCAACCAAAAAAGACCAGTACTGAAATATCGCCTAGCCCCATGTAACCATAAGGGCGAGTGCCAACGGTGTAGGTAATTGCGGCGATGATTGCCAGCAAACCCAGAGCCATAAAACCCAGGAAATCTGTCAGCGTACGGCAAGCGATGGCGACTAACGCCAGGCCCGAAAGGCAAATTAATACCACGGTGATAAACAGCGCTTTTTTCATTTGCGCCTGGGTAATAACGCCTTTTTGCATTCCGCGTAGTGGCCCGATCCGGTCTTCTTTGTCGCTGCCTTTTACCGCATCGCCATAATCATTTGCCAGATTAGAGAGGATTTGCAGCAACCCCGCGGTCAATAGCGCCAGAAATGCGATAGCAGGGTCAAACACGCCTTGCCAGAAAGCCAACGCTGAGCCACAAACGATAGAAGCAAATGCCAGTGGTAACGTGCGTGGGCGCAAGCTTTCAAGCCAGGCCTGAGTAGTGCTTACAGAGTGCGGTTCGCTCATAGTTCTCTCTGTTAGATATAAAAAAATGGAGGGCATAAGCCCTCCATTTTAAATGAAGAAAATACGTTGAGCGGGATTATAGGATAAAACGGCTCAAGTCTTCATCTGCAACCAACTCATCCAGATGTTTACTGACATATTCGCCATCAATAAGTATGGATTGGCCGCTCAGTTCGCTGGCATCGTAGGAGATGTCTTCTACCAGGCGTTCCAGCACCGTGTGCAGACGGCGCGCACCGATGTTCTCGGTGGATTCGTTCACCTGCCAGGCGGCCTCAGCGATGCGACGGATACCGTCTTCGGTAAAGTCGATATTCACGCCTTCGGTGCCCATCAGCGCTTTGTACTGCACTGTGATAGACGCGTTAGGCTCAGTCAGGATACGTTGGAAGTCTTCAACGGTCAGCGCCTGCAATTCAACGCGAATTGGCAAACGACCCTGCAATTCAGGGATCAGGTCGGATGGACTTGCCACCTGGAATGCGCCAGAAGCGATAAACAAAATGTGGTCAGTTTTGACCATACCGTGTTTGGTTGAAACGGTGCAGCCTTCAACCAGCGGCAGCAAGTCACGCTGAACGCCTTCACGAGAAACATCCGGGCCGGAGCTGTTGCCACCGCGCTTACAGATTTTGTCGATCTCATCGATAAACACGATGCCGTGTTGCTCGACCGCGTCAATTGCGTCTTGCTTGAGTTCTTCAGGGTTCACAAGCTTCGCCGCTTCTTCTTCAATCAGAAGCTTCATCGCTTCTTTGATTTTCAGCTTGCGCGGTTTTTGCTTCTGGCCGCCCAGGTTCTGGAACATCGACTGCAACTGGCTGGTCATTTCTTCCATGCCAGGAGGCGCCATGATTTCAACGCCCATCGGTGCCGCAGCCAGATCGATCTCAATTTCTTTATCGTCTAACTGGCCTTCACGCAATTTCTTACGGAAAGCCTGACGTGCCGCAGACGGCTCAGGTGCCGTTTCGTTCTGGCCCCAGTTGTTTTTAGCCGGTGGGATCAGCGCATCAAGAATGCGTTCTTCTGCCATTTCTTCGGCACGGAAGCGGTTTTTCTCGATGGACTGCAAACGAACCATTTTCATCGCGGAATCGGTCAGATCGCGGATGATTGAGTCCACTTCTTTACCAACATAGCCCACTTCGGTGAACTTGGTCGCTTCGACTTTGATGAACGGCGCGTTAGCTAATTTAGCCAGACGACGCGCGATTTCGGTTTTACCGACACCGGTTGGGCCGATCATCAGAATGTTTTTTGGCGTAACTTCATGACGCAGCTCTTCATCAAGCTGCATACGGCGCCAGCGGTTGCGCAGCGCAATCGCCACGGAACGCTTGGCATTGTCCTGGCCAATAATATGTTTGTTCAGTTCGCTGACAATTTCGCGCGGGGTCATTTCAGACATGGGGATTCCTTACGCCTTAGACGCTAATTCTTCAATAGTATGGAAATGGTTGGTGTAGATGCAGATATCACCGGCAATCCCCAGCGATTTCTCTACGATATCACGAGCACCCAGTTCGGTGTTGTCAAGAAGCGCACGCGCTGCTGCCTGGGCGTAAGGGCCACCTGAACCAATAGCAATCAGGTCATCTTCTGGTTGGATAACATCACCATTACCGGTAATGATAAGGGAAGAGTTTTCATCGGCGACGGCCAGCAGAGCTTCAAGTTTGCGCAGCATACGATCGGTACGCCAGTCTTTTGCCAGTTCAACCGCCGCTTTCACCAGATGCCCCTGGTGCATTTCAAGCTTGCGTTCAAACAGTTCGAATAGGGTAAAGGCATCAGCGGTGCCGCCAGCAAAACCGGCAATCACTTTGTCGTTATACAAACGACGCACTTTTTTAACGTTGCCTTTCATCACGGTATTGCCAAGCGTGGCCTGACCATCACCACCGATTACGACATAGCCGTTGCGGCGCACACTTACTATTGTTGTCACGAGCAGACCCCTTATTGCATCAGCTGAATAAGTACCCCGACATTATATCGGGGTTGAATGCAATTATAGATGGGGGAGATTTTGGGGGTTTCAACCCCCAGTGCCAAGACGAATACAGTTAGCGTGACCCGCCATCTTCAGACGGTTGATCGTACCATCGGCATTCTCTTTGCCTTTGATTGGACCGATGACGACACGATTCCAGCCATTGTTGGTGGTAATGCGTGAGTCAAACCCTTCGAAAGCAAGCTGAGCACGGACGGTTTCCGCCTGTTCACTGCCCTTGAAGGAGCCGCACTGCACCATCCACCGTTTCTCATCTTTCGGCTTGTCCTGAGGCGCTGGCGCTTGTTTTGCCACTTCTTCACGAGTCACCGGAGCTGCTGGTTGAGCGGCTTTAGGCTGCGCTTGCTCACGTGGTTGTGTAGCAGGTGTCGCTGCACGCTGCTGAGTATGCGGCGGCGTTTGTAATAAATCCTGGTACGGTTGCTGAGCCGTTGTTGTTGCTCGCGGTTGCTGTTGCACCGGGCGTGGCTGCTGCGCTACAGGCTGCGATTGCTGCACCGACCGTGGCTGTGCCGTAACAGGTTGAGTATTGAACTGTTGCTGTTGCGTTTGTTGTTGCTGAATCACTTTTTGGCGCTGCAACGTGTTTTGACGCTGTTCTGGCGTCTGTTCGTTCCACGGCACTTCATTGAGCTGAGTCGGCTGCTGGCGCATATCTGCCTGCATTTGCTCTAACAATTGGCGCTGTTCGCTGGTGAGCTGATCTTTGTTTTGTACTTCGCCACCGGCAGAAGGCTCAGTTGGCGCGCGCACACCTGTCTGGCGATTTTCCAGCTCTTTGATGTAACGCCAGCGTTCTTCTGGTTTAGGCGGCAGGCCATTCCCCGTGACTTTATGCCCAGGCAGGGTTTCGCTTTCATCTTTTTTGTGATGAGTAATGAAGTACAGAGCGCCAATAAAGGTCACCAGAACGGCGGCCGCAATAGCGACCATTGTCGGTGAGACGGATGGTAGGCTGCGTTGCTTGCTGCGGGTGTTACTTTTCTTACGCCGCGTTCCTGCCGATTGCCCGCGGCGTACATAATCTCGTTGTGCCACTATTGATTCGCTATATTTTTTTCGTTTATCAGCCCGCCATGTTACTTAATGGATATCTCTTTGACCAGAATCCAGTGTCCTAAAGCGGGTCATTTTCTACTGCCAGGTGCGCTGGTGGAGCCTCGTTCAATGAGCTCACAGTCCAGTAAACGCGAACCACTGCTCACGACATGCCCGTGAAGTTGATCCAATAACAGCAGCATAGCTTCTCGCCCGATATCAAAACGGGGTTGCGCTACGGTGGTGAGTGGTGGGTCACAGAACTGCGAAAGAGCGATGTCGTCAAAGCCCATGATCGACAAATCTTCCGGCACGCGTAAGCCACTTCGTTTGGCTTGAGACAGCGCGCCCAGCGCCATTACATCGCTATGACAGAACACCGCAGTTGGCGGATTTGGTAGCGTCAACAACTGCGCCAAGGCTGCGGCACCCGCTTCATAGGTAAAGTTACCCCGAGCGATATAATGCGGATCAACCACCGTTCCTGCACGACGCAGTGCCTGGACGTATCCTTGCAAGCGATAGTGGCAAAGAGGCATTTCTTCCGGGCCGGCAATACAGGCAATTTTTTGATGACCGAGCTGTTGCAAATAATGCACGGCGTTAAACGCGGCAGTCAGGTTATCAATATGAACAGTTGGCAGTTCCAGTTCAGGGGCAAATTCGTTCGCCATAACCATTGGCGGCAAATTGCGCTGTTCTTCAATACTTGCATCAAAGGGAAGACGTGAGCCTAGCAGCAACATACCGTCAATCTGCTTGGTGATAATCAGATTGATGAAGGTTTTTTCCTGCTGGTTTTGATGAGCGCAATCGCCAATCAACACCAGATAGCCTTGTTCCGCAGCGGTCACTTCAATACCGCGAATAATTTCGCTAAAGAAGGGATCGCAGATATCCGGGACAATAACCAGAATGGTGCTTGATTCATTGCGCTTTAAATTTCGCCCCAATGAATGGGGTAGATAACCTACGGCAATTGCCGCTTGTTCCACACGATTACGAGTGCTTTGCGATACTTTTTCCGGGTTCATTAATGCCCTGGACACCGTTGCAGTTGAGACTTTCGCCTGAACGGCAACATCTTTCATGGTTGCATTGGCAACCTGCTTCTTCGGCTTCAACTTCTTCTCCTCGCGTGCACTGTACAGGTGCTGACAACGTCCGTGGTGTCTGACCATGCTCACATTCTTAGCAGAAATTGATGTTCGTTGGTTACAGTTATTTCATTAAAAGTGTGATGGTTGTTGAATTTTTCGATCCGCTTCGCATAACCATAGGGATTGTGCTAGCCGTCGATTGGGTCAACGTCCAGCATCCACTTCACTTTTCGTGATTCCGGTAACGTATTGACCAATTTCAATGAATGACTGACCAGGCGTTGCAGACGCGCGCGCGAAGGGTGTTGCAGAAGAATTTGCCAGCGGAAACGCCCGCCTCGTTTGGGTTGCAGGCAGGGAACCGGCCCCATAATCCACAATTGCTCGTCTCTTAATGGGCTGGATTCCAGCAGGTTTCGTAACTGCTGCAAAAAGAGCGGCGCCTGATGGTTATTTTGGTCTTCGGCGCGGAACATAATGTGGCTGGTAAACGGCGGCAAGAATACAGTTTTACGTTCCGTAAGCGCCTGGTTTGCAAACTCGTCGTAACCCTTAGTGAGCAACGTTTGTAATAGAGGATGCTCTGGATGGTGCGTCTGTAGCAGGACTTCGCCTTGTTTTCCGGCGCGGCCCGCACGACCAGAAACCTGAATATAGAGTTGTGCAAAACGTTCTGCCGCACGGAAATCGGCAGAAAACAGTGCGCCATCGACATCGAGCAATGCCACCAGAGTAACATCAGGGAAGTGGTGGCCTTTCGCCAGCATCTGCGTGCCAATCAAGATACGAGCGCCACCGCGATGGACTTCCGCCAGTTGCTGCTCGAGCGCACCTTTGCGGCTGGTGGTGTCACGGTCGATGCGCGAAATCGGCACGCCCGGAAACTCCGGGGTAAGACTATGTTCAAGTTGCTCTGTGCCCATGCCGACAGGAACCAGGTTGGTTGAACCACAACTCGGGCATTGCTGTGGAACGGCTCTTTGGCTATCGCAATGGTGGCAGCGCAAATGGCGCTGGCCCTGATGATATGTGTAGTAGTGATCGCAACGCGGGCATTCCGCTATCCAGCCGCATTCATGGCACAACAGGGCAGGGGCGAACCCACGGCGGTTGAGAAACAGGATCACCTGATTATCGGCTTTTAGATGCTGGCCAATTTTTTTGATAAGCGCAGGTGCCAGGCCGGATTTCAGCGGTTGGCCTTTTAAATCCACCAC
The DNA here is from genome assembly GCA_965119215.1 of uncultured Buttiauxella sp. GTDB lineage: Bacteria > Pseudomonadota > Gammaproteobacteria > Enterobacterales > Enterobacteriaceae > Buttiauxella. The sequence continues at coordinate 35,708 of CBCPKK010000019.1, read as the reverse complement.
TTGTTGAGTGGCTGGGCGCGCATTACCGGCGCGTTTTGTCAGACGTAACTGCCGATATTTCCCCAGCTGGACGTTATGCAATGTTTCCAGGGCGGGCGTTGCGGAGCCAAGAATGATGGGAATATCTTCTGCGTGAGCGCGATATACGGCCAAATCACGTGCGTGATATCGCCAGCCTTCTTGTTGTTTGTATGAGCTGTCGTGTTCTTCATCAATCACAATCACGCCGAGGCGGCAAAATGGTGTGAACAGTGACGAACGCGTTCCAATCACAATCGCCGCCTCGCCGCTGCGTGCTTTTAACCACACGGCAAGACGTTCGCTATCGTTTAACCCTGAATGCAGAACTTCGACTGGTGCGTTAAAACGCTCACGGAAACGGGCGATGGTTTGCGGCGTTAAACCAATTTCTGGCACCAGAACTAATGCCTGTTTACCTTGTGCGAGCACGTTTTCCAGGACGCTGAGATAAACTTCTGTTTTACCCGAGCCGGTAATACCCGCCAGCAACCAGACCGCAAAATGATCGGCAGAACTGTGGATGGCACCAATCGCGGTGGCTTGCTCGGTGTTCAGGCGTAAACGTTCGCCCTCCACTGAATAATTATCGCGCCAATCGGTGCTAGCAGGTGCGGCACTTTTCAGGTCGCATAAACCTTTGGCTCGCAGTGCTTGTAGCCCCGCCTCGCTGATTTCCAGCCCGCTAACCTGATGACGCCAGATGATATTTTGCCGCACTGCCGCCAGCGCCTGTTGTTGCTTAGGCGCGCGTTTCAGGCTGTTCAGGTCAATAGCTTTGCCTTCTTCGGTGGCAAACCAGTACCACAACGGTGCGTGGTGCGCGGGTTTGCCTTCACGCAGCAAACCTGGCAGCGCATGAAAAAGCACATCGCCAATCGGATGGTGATAATACTCAGCCGCCCACAACAGCACGCGCCAAAGCGAAACTGGAAACAGCGACTCGCCATCAAGAACTTCTGCTACAGGTTTGAGTTCATTAAGCGGTAATTCACTTTGCTCGCTAACGGCTACAACAATCCCTACAGCCTGGCGTTTACCAAACGGCACTTTGACTCGACAGCCTGATGCCACCTGCGTTCCAGCAGGAACGAGGTAATCAAAAGTACGGGCAAGGGGAACCGGCAAAGCGACGTGGGCGACAGACATTAAAGCTTCCAGGCTGATAAAAATGACGAGATAGTGTACACTGTGTGTTCCAGAAAATGCGGATCAGTTTGCATCCATTGGTGGGGTTCTGTATGATTCGCCGCCTTTGATGCGCAGTTTTTGGTGTCAAAAAACCTAATTTATCAACTTCGCGTGGTGTCTGGCGTTAGGGCTGGAAGAGCGACGCGGCCTTATACAGAGGTTTTCCATGAAAAAAAATATTCACCCGAACTACGCAGAAATTACTGCAAACTGTTCTTGCGGTAACGTAATCAAGATCCGTTCTACCGTGGGTCATGATCTGAACCTGGACGTCTGTGGCGAATGCCACCCGTTCTACACTGGCAAGCAGCGTGATGTTGCTACCGGTGGCCGCGTTGACCGCTTCAACAAGCGTTTCAGCGTTCCAGGCGCGAAGAAGTAATTCGCTGCACGGTAAGAGAAAGGCGCCTATGGGCGCCTTTTTTACGTCTGTAATTCGCTATAACAGCTAGCATTCGAGTTGCTGGGGTGAGTGAGTGCAGGCAACACCCCAGCAGCTTGAAGGATACGGTTATAATTAGTATTCCCAGGTCTCTGGGTCTATCCCCAGCTCGCGCATAATAACTTTTGCCGCCTCAGGAATTTCATCGCTACGCTCTTTGCGCAGGTCTGCATCGTTTGGCAACGGTTGACCCGTAAACGCATGCAAAAATGCTTCGCACAGGAGCTCACTGTTGGTTGCGTGACGCAGGTTATTCACCTGGCGACGGGTACGCTCATCGGTGAGGATTTTTAACACCTTCAAAGGAATGGACACCGTAATTTTCTTTACTTGCTCACTCTTCTTCCCGTGCTCAGCGTAAGGGCTGATATATTCGCCGCTCCATTCAGCCATGAGATACTTAATCCTCTTATCAATGTATATGTGCTTCAATCGGTTAATGCGCGATTTCAGCGATTATCTGGTCGTAGTGTAAGCGTTTATTGATTCGCGGTCTGCGACGCTATCACCCTAAAGCGTATAATTTTAACGGCTATTGCGCGTTTGCTCAATCTATACGCAAAGAAGTTTAGATGTCCAGATGTATTGACGGCTAACTCGGCAATGTTTACTCTGGTGCCTGACCTTAATTCGACCAGCAAGGATTCGAGAGCCATGACGCGCAAACAGGCAACTATCGCAGTACGTAGCGGTTTGAACGATGACGAGCAATACGGCTGCGTTGTACCGCCTATCCACCTCTCCAGTACTTATAATTTCACCGGGTTTAATGAACCACGCGCGCATGACTATTCGCGCCGTGGGAATCCTACGCGTGACGTCGTACAGCGCGCACTGGCAGAACTCGAAGGCGGGGCTGGCGCGGTGATGACCAACACCGGCATGTCGGCAATCCATCTGGTCACGACTGTTTTCCTCAAACCTGGCGACCTACTGGTGGCTCCGCATGACTGCTACGGTGGCAGCTACCGTCTGTTTGATAGCCTGGCAAAACGCGGCGCATATCGCGTTTTATTTGTTGATCAGGGTGATGAAGCGGCTTTAACTGCGGCACTTAACGAAAAACCAAAACTCGTGCTGATCGAAAGCCCAAGTAATCCCTTGTTACGAGTGGTAGATATTGCGAAAATCTGCGCCGCCGCGCGCGAAGCTGGGGCAGTCAGTGTGGTGGACAACACCTTCCTGAGCCCTGCACTGCAAAACCCGCTGGCGCTGGGGGCGGATTTGGTTCTGCACTCCTGCACCAAATACCTGAATGGCCACTCAGATGTTGTGGCGGGTGTGGTGATTGCGAAAGATCCGGAAACCGTCACTGAGCTTGCCTGGTGGGCAAACAACATTGGCGTAACCGGCAGTGCTTTTGATAGCTACTTGCTGCTGCGCGGCCTGCGTACACTGTCACCACGTATGGAAGTGGCGCAACGTAACGCACAGGCGATTGTCGATTTCCTGCAAACGCAACCGCTGGTGAAAAAGCTGTATCATCCTTCGCTGCCTGAAAACCAGGGCCATGAAATTGCGGCTCGTCAGCAAAAAGGTTTTGGTGCGATGCTGAGTTTTGAATTTAATGGCGACGAGCAAACGCTGCGTCGTTTCCTGAGTAGCCTGACACTCTTCACGCTGGCGGAATCGCTGGGTGGGGTAGAAAGTTTGATTTCACACGCGGCGACGATGACCCACGCGGGCATGGCGCCAGAAGCGCGTGCAGCAGCGGGAATTTCAGAAACCTTGTTGCGTATTTCGACTGGCATTGAAGATAGCGAAGATTTAATTGCTGACCTGGAAAATGCGTTCCGGGTTGCAGCCGAGGGGTAAGCATGAGTGTTTCAGCACCAGCAGGGGCGACGGGTCGTCAACTGCATAAATTTGGTGGCAGTAGTCTGGCTGATGTGAAGTGTTACCTGCGCGTTGCGGGGATCATGGCCGAGTATTCTAAACCTGGCGACATGATGGTGGTTTCCGCCGCCGGTAGCACAACTAACCAGCTGATAAGCTGGTTGAAATTGAGCCAAAGCGATCGTCTTTCTGCTCATCAGGTTCAGCAAGCTCTGCGTCGTTATCAGAGTGAACTGATCGCTGGCCTCGTCGCGCCTGATGTCGCTGATGCTTTAATCGGTCAATTTATTCACGATCTTGAGCGTCTGGCGGGTTTGCTGGATGGCAAAATGACTGACGCCGTGTATGCCGAAGTCGTAGGCCATGGTGAAATTTGGTCTGCACGCCTGATGTCTGCGGTGCTCAATCAGTTAGGTCACCCTGCTGCATGGCTTGATGCGCGTGAATTTATGCGTGCTGAACGCGCAGCACAACCGCAAGTTAATGAAGGTTTATCCTGGCCGCTGCTGCAAGAACTTATGGCGCAGCACCCGCATAAACGCCTCGTGGTTACGGGTTTTATCTGCCGTAATGATGCGGGGGAAACCGTACTGCTGGGTCGTAACGGTTCTGACTATTCTGCAACTCAGATTGGTGCACTGGCTGGGGTTTCCCGCGTGACCATCTGGAGTGACGTTGCCGGGGTTTACAGCGCCGACCCACGTAAAGTGAAAGATGCTTGTTTGCTTCCACTGCTGCGTCTGGACGAAGCGAGTGAACTGGCTCGTCTGGCAGCACCTGTCCTGCATGCTCGTACTTTGCAGCCTGTTTCAGGCAGTGATATCGACCTGCAATTACGTTGTAGCTACTCGCCGGAACAAGGCTCAACGCGCATTGAGCGCGTACTGGCTTCCGGCACTGGCGCGCGTATTGTCACCAGTCACGACGATGTTTGCCTGATTGAACTGCAAGTTTCCCCACAGCAAGATTTTAAACTGGCACATAAAGAGCTGGATACGCTGTTAAAACGCGCCCAGATTCGCCCGCTGTCGGTTGGTGTTCATCCAGACCGCAATCTGCTACAGCTTTGCTACACCTCTGAAGTCGCCGGTAGCGTATTGCAAACGCTGCAGGACGCTGGCCTGCCGGGCGAATTACGTCTGCGTGAAGGCCTGGCTTTGGTTGCGATGGTTGGGGCGGGCGTTTGCCGTAATCCACTGCATAGCCACCGTTTCTGGCAGCAACTAAAAGACCAGCCGGTTGAGTTTATCTGGCAGTCTGAAGACGGTATCAGCCTGGTTGCCGTTCTGCGTGTCGGCCCAACTGAGAACTTAATTAAGGGTCTGCATAAGTCCCTGTTCCGCGCAGAAAAACGCATTGGTTTGGTTCTGTTCGGCAAAGGGAATATTGGCTCACGCTGGCTGGAACTGTTTGCCCGTGAACAAGAAACTATCTCAGCGCGTACCGGTTTTGAATTTGTTCTGGCGGGTGTGGTGGATAGCAGCCGCAGCTTGTTGAACTACGAAGGACTGGACGCCAGCCGTGCACTCGCTTTCTTTAATGACGAAGCGGTACAGCAAGACGAAGAATCTTTATTCCAGTGGATGCGTGCACATCCGTATGACGATTTAGTCGTTCTGGATGTGACAGCGAGCGAACAACTAGCCGATCAGTATCTTGATTTTGCCAGCCACGGTTTCCACGTTATCAGTGCCAATAAACTGGCGGGTGCCAGCAACAGCCAGAAGTATCGTGAAATTCGCAATGCGTTTACCAAGACAGGCCGCCACTGGCTGTACAACGCGACTGTCGGTGCGGGTTTGCCGGTTAACCACACCGTTCGGGATCTGCGCGAAAGCGGTGACTCCATTCTTGCGATTAGCGGTATTTTCTCCGGTACGCTTTCCTGGCTGTTCCTGCAATTCGATGGCACCGTACCGTTCACCGATTTGGTGGACCAGGCCTGGCAGCAAGGGCTGACTGAACCTGATCCGCGCGTCGATCTCTCAGGGAAAGACGTGATGCGCAAGCTGGTGATTCTTGCTCGTGAAGCGGGTTATGACATCGAACCGGATCAAGTGCGCGTTGAATCGCTGGTGACAAACGGTAGCGAAGAAGGCTCTGTGGACCATTTCTTTGAAAATGGCGACGAGTTGAACGAGCAGATGATTCAGCGTCTGGAAGCGGCTCAGGAAATGGGTCTGGTGTTGCGCTACGTTGCGCGTTTCGATGCCAATGGTAAAGCGCGAGTCGGTGTTGAAGCGGTGCGCCCTGAGCATCCTCTGGCCTCACTGCTGCCGTGCGATAACGTGTTTGCCATCGAAAGCCGCTGGTATCGCGATAACCCGCTGGTGATCCGTGGGCCTGGTGCCGGGCGTGATGTGACAGCTGGCGCTATTCAGTCGGATCTTAATCGTCTGGCGCAGCTGCTCTAAACGACTAAAACACTGAAATAACGAGGCCAGCTTTTGCTGGCCTTTTTTGATCCTTTCAATCCAACATGAGGAAATTTCAATTTGAATGAGAATTCCTCATTTCTTGTACTGATTTTTCAGTTGACGGCGAAACGCTTTTCCTTCATCTTGCTATCTGGACGTCTAAACGTCTGGACTGCAAACACAACAACACATAACGATAAATGCGATTGATGAGGTAAGGGTATGAGCTTTTTTCACGCCAACCAGCGGGAAGCACTAAATCAGAGTCTGGCCGAAGTCGCCGGGCAAATTAACGTTTCCTTTGAGTTTTTCCCGCCGCGCACCAGTGAAATGGAACAGACCCTGTGGAGCTCAATTGACAGACTTAGCAGCCTGAAACCGAAATTTGTCTCCGTCACTTACGGTGCAAACTCCGGCGAGCGCGACCGCACCCACAGCATCATCAAAGGTATTAAAGACCGTACTGGTCTGGAAGCTGCGCCGCATTTGACGTGTATTGATGCCAGCCGCGATGAACTACGCACTATCGCGCAGGATTACTGGAACAGCGGCATTCGCCATATTGTTGCTCTACGCGGTGATTTACCACCGGGTGGCGGTAAGCCAGATATGTATGCTTCGGACCTGGTTACGCTGCTAAAAGAAGTCGGTGACTTTGATATTTCCGTCGCGGCCTACCCGGAAGTTCACCCGGAAGCGAAAAGCGCGCAGGCTGATTTAATCAACCTGAAACGCAAGATTGATGCCGGTGCAAACCGCGCAATTACTCAATTCTTCTTCGATGTAGAAAGCTATCTGCGCTTCCGCGACCGTTGTGCCGCTGCTGGTATCGACGTGGAAATCGTGCCGGGGATCTTGCCAGTCAGTAACTACAAGCAAGCGCATAAATTTGCCACCATGACCAACGTGCGCGTTCCGCACTGGATGGCGCAGATGTTTGAAGGGCTGGATAACGACCCGGAAACTCGCAAAATGGTAGGTGCTAACATTGCGATGGATATGGTGAAAATCCTCAGCCGTGAAGGCGTGAAAGACTTCCATTTCTACACGCTAAACCGTGCCGAGATGAGCTACGCGATTTGCCATACGTTGGGTGTTCGCCCGAGCTGATGGTTGAGGTTTCAGGCTAGATAGTATGGGCCTGAAACCCTCTGTTTTATTACCTGAAGGATTTCATCATTTCTTTAAAGAAAAATTGCTGTTCTGCCATGCTTTCTTCATAGCGTTCGGCCAAATAATGTTTCAAAACTTTCAGTGATTTTATCTCTTCGACCGCGAGCGTTTCGTCCTTGATCACTTGCTTCAGATGTTTGATATGCTGGGCAAAATTCTTATCAATGACTTTCTGAGACTCATTTCCAAATTTTGCCCAAACTATTGACGTTACGGGATTAGCTGTACGTTCTTCATGCTGATAGTTGAACTTTAAAGTCTCAATCTGCGCGGCAAGCAGTGAGTTGATAGCCGGAAGATCTTTTTCTTCAAAGCCACCGTTGGGATCGATATGTTGTTGGTAAAGCTCAATAATCGTCCATATATCATTGTCTTTTTTGGCTTTAGACAACTGAACCATTAAATGATGTTTCTCTTTTTTAACCGTTTCATCCATTTCACGATCCGGGTGGAACAGGATCGCTAATTTTTTATACAGACGGTTGGCGGCGGTTGTGTTGAACAATGCGGAGATGTCTTGTTGTTTTTCTTTCTGTTGAGCTTGTGAATCCCTCCAGTCCTCCTCCTCAAAGAAGGAAAAATCATCATCGTCGTCCTCGACACTCTCTTCTTCGCTTGTCTGAGTGGATGAGAACTCTTCATCCAACCGCTCACCGAATGCTCGCGGATTATTCAGAAAATAGATGACTTCTTCGTCGGTAAATTTACCGACCAACGACGGACATTTTATTTCCAGCATTTCACGGAAAAGAGCAATATCGTCATCACCAAATGAGGGCTTCATTGCGTCTGGGTAGCTATCAATTAGCATGTCCCGGAGCTGGTCGGTGTTGACGTGATCGGCGAAAGGGTAATCTTCCAGGAATCGAATATCTTCTTCTATCCAGGCAAGGAGATCGTCAAACTGGTAAGCGGGCAGTGTTTTTCGAGGGATAAAAGTGATTAAACGTTCTATTTTCTGATAGACGGTATCAACATATTTTCTTTCCAGGGGAAGTATTTTTTCCTGAAAATGTGCGAGAACATTCTCTTGATCCTGGTGTAACGCTGTCGCTTTCTCCTGCAATTGTCTTATCTTTTGGCAATAAGCATTAAACTGCTGGCGAGGGTTTTTGGGCGCAGATTTGATGACTTTCTTTTTTACCGCAATTCTTTTACTCATTTTATTCTCTTGGTACTGAAGTCATGACATTACGATAGCAAGGGCGGGTTATGGGTTAAAGTACCATTTGAGTTCGAAGTTGCGGCAGCAGCGCATAGAGACACAAGTTCACAAAACACTCCCGACGAATGCCGGGAGTGTAAGAGTTTTATTCCCAGTTCTGCAACAGGCGCTGGCCGTACTGGTCGGCCACGATTAGCGCCGCAAAGACCTGATCGACAGTCACTCCGCCCGGCATATTGTGAATTGTCTCTCCGTCTGCGCAGGCTGCTTGCGCCACAATCTGCATTTTTTCCGCGACATCAGTTTTAATATCCAACTGCGCAAGCGTGAGCGGCAGACCAACCGCATGGCACAGTGCGGCGACAGTTTCGAACTCTTCTTGCGGCGCGTTTTCCAGCACTAACTGAGTTAGCGTACCGAATGCCACTTTTTCACCATGATAGAAATGATGGGCATCCGGAATAGCCGTCAGGCCGTTATGTACCGCATGGGCTGCTGCAAGGCCACCGCTTTCAAAACCTACGCCGCTTAAATAGGTGTTGGCTTCGATCACTCGTTCAAGCGCTGGCGTGACCACATGCTGCTCTGCAGCCAGCATGGCTTTTTCACCCTCTTCCAGAAGCGTGTTGTAGCATAACTCCGCAAGAGCAAGTGCGGCTTGTGTGCAGCGCCCTCCTGCCATTGTGGTGGCACCACTACGTGAACAGGCACGAGCTTCGAACCAGGTCGCCATCGCGTCACCAATACCTGCGGCCAGTAAACGAGCGGGCGCACCAGCGACGATTTTCGTATCGACAATAACCATACTCGGGTTATTTGGCAGCATCAGGTAGCGGTCAAATTCGCCGGTGTCAATATAAATAACGGAAAGTGCGCTGCAGGGTGCGTCAGTTGAGGCAATTGTTGGGGCGATAGCGACCGGTACATTCATAAAATGCGCCAGTGCTTTGGCGGTATCGAGAGTTTTACCGCCGCCGATACCGAGTATTGCGCCGCACTGCATTTTTTCCGCTACTGCTCGCAAACGGTCAATTTCATTTTGCGAACATTCGCCCCCGAATGGCGCGATTTCAAATGCTAATCCGGCATGTTCCATGCTTTTACAGATTGCTTCTTGCGCAAAACCTAAGACAAATTTGTCGCCGACGACCAGCCAGCGTTTAGCCAGTGGTTTGATATAGTCACCGAGACGGGTGATCACCTCTGCACCCTGAATGTACTTACCCGGTGATTGAATTATGCGATCCATTTGCTGCCTCCTTTGCTGTCCGTTACAGGCTCAAGCGACCAAACGCTTTTTGCCAGTCTTCTTCAAACTTCACGACCGCGGCTTCCACCGCGGGCGCGGCTAAAAACTGCTGGGCGACATCCAACGGAAGGGTGATGGATTCGCATCCTGCCAGTAGACAATCCAGCGCCTGGCGTGGTGTTTTAAAGCTGGCGGCCAGCACTTTGCTGCCAGGGGCGTGGAGTTCGAGCAGTGCCTGTAACTCCTGCACCATACGAATCCCGTCACCGCCTTGTGCGTCAACACGGTTAACGTAAGGTGCGACGTATTCCGCGCCTGCCAGTGCCGCTAACAGCCCTTGAGCTGCGCTGTAAACCGCTGTGCCCAGGGTTGGGATACCTAATAATTTGAGCTGCTTGATGGCGGCCAACCCCTCGGATGTGACAGGGATCTTCACCACAATGCCAGGAACATGAGCGGCAAGTTTCTGTGCTTCTTCAACCATTCCGCCAGCATCGCGGCTCATTACCTGCGCAAACAGGCGGCCTTCTTTGCCCACCGCAGCTTGCAGACGTGGCAGTACATTCCAGATAGATTCGCCACCGGCCGCAATAATACTCGGGTTGGTTGTAACACCTTGCAGCGGGAAAATACGTGCCAGACGTTCCACTTCCGCGACATTTGCCGTATCGAGATAAAGCTCCATCAATATTTCCTCTTGATTGAATTACAGTTCCAGCTCACGTTCCAGCAGAGCCGCAATATCTTCACAACGCGCAGCATTCACCAGCGCACTGCGGAATTCCTCATGCATGATGCGGCGCGCCAGGCGGGAAAAAATACGCATATGCTGATCGCCCGCTGCATGTTTGTTTAACGTCAACATGATGATGAATTGCGCATCTTCGTCACCCCAACGCACAGGCGCTGGCAAGCGAGCCACGCTGATGGTGGACTGCTCAATATGTTCTGATTTGCTATGTGGAATGGCGAAGCTAAACCCAAGACCTGTGGAGAAAACGGCTTCACGCGCCCACAAATCGGCTTCCAGCTTGCGGGGATAACGGCTGCGCCCAGCCAGCAACAAGTTATCTGTCATGCCTTTCATGACTTCTTCTTTGCTGCGCCAGTCGTTTTCTAGCGAAATACATTGTGTGGTGATTAGCGGGGTATCTTGTTGCATCATGCGGAATTGCGCTAATAGATGCTCAACTTCCAGCGAGGTGCGGCACGCCATAGCGCGATTTAGCAACTGGCGACAGGCTTTGCTATCGAGCTGCGCAAGACGTGCTTTAGTGGCAGGAATGGCCGGAGCGCTCATGCTGATTTCATCCAGCCCCAGGCCAACCAGCAGCGGCAACACAGAACCTTTCGCCCCCAATTCACCGCACAGACCAATCCATTTTCCCTGACGATGTACCGCTTGTACGGCAAAATCCAGGGCGCGCAGGAAGGCTGGATTCAGGCTGTTGTAATGGCGAGTGACTTTGGCGTTATCACGGTCGACAGCCAGTAAATATTGCGTCAGGTCGTTGCTTCCAATGCTAAAGAAATCAATTTCTTCGCAGCATTGATCGATGATGAACATCACTGAAGGGACTTCTAACATAATCCCCAGCTGAATTTTTTCATCAAAGGGAATGTGCTCGCTGCGCAAACTTTGCTTCACTTCCGCAAGTTGATCTTTCACCCACAGGATCTCTTCCATTGAGGAGATCATAGGGATCATGATTTTTAACGATCCGTGTGCAGATGCGCGCAATATTGAACGCAGCTGTGTTTGAAAAAGAGTCAGAAACTCTTGATAAATTCGTACGGCGCGATACCCGAGGAACGGGTTGTTTTCAGTGGGAATATTCAAATACTCCACGGGCTTATCACCACCGATATCGATAGTTCGCACAATAATACTGCGCCCGTTAGCCCCTTCCAGGGCCTGGCAATAGATATTGTAGAGTTCGTCCTCAGATGGCGCATGAGCACGGTCCATATACAACATTTCGGTGCGGAACAGGCCGACAGCTTCAGCGCCGTTATTAAACGCAGGAGCCGACTCAATCGAATGCGCAATATTTGCCGCCACTTCCAGCCGTATACCGTCATGTGTTTGGCCTGGCTGATGAAGCCAAACCTCTTGTTGCGTACGAATAGCTTGTTGAACCTTGGCTTCTTGCTGGTAATAGCGTGTAACGCTATCCGTAAGCTCCACAGCAACCAGGCCAATATCGCCATCTATTTGTACGTTCTGGGTAATCCATGGTGTGAGCGCATCAATATCGACACCGACCAGAGTTGGAATATTGAACGAGCGCGCGAGGATCACTGTGTGAGAGGTGGTGCCGCCGCTACGCAGCAGTAAACCTTTAAGCAATGTTTTATCCAGCTCCAGAAATTGGCTTGGCGTGAGTTCATCCGCCATACAGATAGCCGCTTGTTGTAGTTTTCCTGGCGCCGGGAAGCGGTTCACACCATATATATGCTGTAAAAGCTGGAAGCAAACATCGCGTACATCCAGCACTCGTTCCTGCAGATAAGCGCTTTCAGACTGGGAGAATTGATTGCCGAAATGGTTGGCTGCTTTGACGATGGCCTCTGCACAACTTGCTCCAGCGGAGACGTTTTCCAGCAGCATGTTGCGTAGTGATAAATCGCTCGCCAACGAACGGTGGGCTTCAAGAATCGCGCTGGCGGTTCCTTCGTTGGCCAGCAATTCCAGGTTTATAGTTTTAAGGAGCTGCGCGAGCCCCTTCTCCAGCGCTGCCTGTTCTTCGTCGATACCTTTTGTGGTGGGGAGTTCACCTAACTGGTTTAAATCAAGAGAGGCCAGACGAATCAACGAGCCGTTTGCTGAGCCGCCGCAAACGGGTTGTGCACGGAAATAAGTAGGATTTAAACGTGAAAGAGATTCAGGGATCTCAGAACTTTCAGCCAGTGGAGCCTGGGGCAATGGCGCATCACAATGCGGAAACTCTTCAACAATGTAAGTCGACAGCCTGGCAAATGCAGATTCTTCATCGCCACCACTGATCGATAACTGGCACTCATCTCCCTTCAGGGTTCCGGTTCCTATTAACGCCAACGCACTCTTCGCATCACCGCGCCGTTCAGTGCGCAGGTTAAGCCATTCAATAGATGAGGAAAATTGATTGCACAGTGTTTCGACATGACTGGCTGGACGGGCGTGAACGCCATTGGGTAACTCGCAGCGGAATTTTACTATCAGAGCCATAAGTATTCTCCTGAACCAACGCTTGATATGGGTTACAGCATAAGAGCGCTACCGCTTTAGCCGCCACGAGACAAAACTGCCAAAAACTGGACAAATGTAATGTCCCTGTCGATTTGCGAGATTCCTCACAAAACCAGCTTGTAACAAATAATGATTGCTCTAACAGGAAGATTTGAATCGGATCGCATTTTTCTTTCTGTATTACAAAAATCCAGTAAATGGCATTTTTGTCCACTGTCTGCCGTTGCTCAGATTGCCTATTGTGTGCCCAACGTTGTTTGGACAATCGCAGCTCAGGTAGGGAGTACTTCATGAAAGAGTTAGTCCAGATCCTTAAGAACACGCGCCAACATTTGATGACTGGCGTGTCGCATATGATTCCGTTTGTGGTCGCTGGTGGCATATTGCTGGCGGTGTCAGTGATGCTGTATGGCAAAGGTGCTGTTCCTGACGCTTTGACCGACCCAAATCTGAAAAAGCTATTTGATATCGGCGTGGCAGGATTAACGCTAATGGTGCCATTTTTGGCGGCATACATCGGTTACTCCATTGCGGAGCGTTCCGCGCTGGCCCCTTGTGCGATTGGCGCCTGGGTCGGTAACAGCTTCGGCGCAGGTTTTTTTGGTGCCATCATCGCCGGCATTATTGGCGGGATCATCGTTTACTACCTGAAGAAAATCCCTGTTCCTAAAATTTTGCGTTCCGTGATGCCTATCTTCGTTATTCCCATCATTGGCACCTTGATTACCGCAGGCGTAATGATGTGGGGCTTGGGTGAACCTGTCGGTGCGTTAACGGGCAGCCTGACACACTGGCTGCAAGGTATGCAGCAGGGCAGCATCGTCGTGCTGGCGGTCATTATGGGGTTGATGCTGGCGTTCGATATGGGCGGCCCGGTGAACAAAGTTGCTTATGCCTTCATGCTGATTTGTGTCGCACAAGGTGTGTACAGCGTTGTGGCGATTGCCGCAGTAGGGATTGCCGTTCCGCCTCTGGGGTTGGGTCTTGCGACATTAATGAACCGTAAAAACTTCACGGGCGAAGAGCGTGAGGCAGGTAAAGCAGCTTTAGTGATGGGATGCGTAGGTGTCACCGAAGGAGCCATTCCTTTTGCTGCCGCTGATCCGCTGCGAGTCATTCCTTCCATTATGTTGGGTTCAGCATGTGGCGCGGTAACCGCCGCAATGTTGGGGGCTCAGTGCTACGCAGGTTGGGGCGGTTTGATTGTTCTGCCAGTGGTTGACGGGAAATTAGGTTATATCGCTGCACTGTTAGTGGGTGCGGTAGTCACGGCGGTAAGCGTCAATCTACTCAAAAGCTATGCACGTAAAAATCAGTCTGCAGCATCTGAAAAAGCTGAAGATGACCTGGATCTGGATTTTGAAATTAACTGATTGAGAGAAGGAATTTACCATGGCGAAAATTATTGCTGTAACGGCTTGTCCATCTGGCGTTGCTCACACATACATGGCTGCCGAAGCACTGGAAAGCGCGGCAAAAGCAAAGGGCTGGGAAGTGAAGGTTGAAACCCAGGGTTCAATTGGTCTGGAAAATGAGCTTACGGCTGCGGATGTGGCGAGTGCGGATATGGTCATTCTGACCAAAGATATCGGCATCAAAATGGAAGAGCGTTTTACCGGAAAAACCATTGTGCGCGTTAACATCAGTGATGCAGTAAAACGTGCCGACGCCATTATGAACAAAATCGAAGCCCATCTGGCACAGACGGCTTAAGCACTATCGGGCGCAGAAAATGGCGCCCTTTTTATCCGGAATTTGCCGTAAGGAATTAATTCATCATGACTCATCGCATCGAACGTCTAAAATCAGCCCTGTTTGCTCAACCGCGTGAAATTTCGCTGGAACGTGCTGTGTTGTACACCGCAAGCCATCGTACAACGGAAGGTGAGCATGTACTTTTGCGACGAGCGAAAGCGACGGCCTATATTCTCGACAACGTCGAAATAACGATTCGTGAAGATGAGTTAATCGCGGGGAACCGTACGGTGAAACCTCGTGCTGGGATAATTTCACCAGAGATGGACCCTTATTGGCTGCTCAAAGAGCTGGAGCAATTCCCAGTCCGTCCGCAAGACCGCTTTGATATCAGCGAGCAAGACAAAGCGCTATACCGTGAACAGCTTTATCCCTATTGGGAAAAGCATTCAATGAAAGACTTCATCAATAGCCAGATGACAGATGAAGTCAAAGAGGCGGTTAAAACGCAGATCTTTAGCGTCAACCAAACCGACAAAGGGCAGGGGCACATCATCATTGATTACCCACGCCTGCTGCAAAACGGGTTGGGTAAGCTGGTGGTAGAGCTACGTGGGCATTGTGAACAAGCGCCAGAAAATCCTTTCTATCAGGCAGCACTGATTCTGCTTGAAGCCTCACAACGGCATATTTTGCGTTATGCCGTGTTAGCTGAACAGATGGCAGCAGAGTGTGAAGACCGCATTCGTCACGATGAACTGTTGAAAATCGCGGCCATTTCTCGTCACAATTCGGAATGCCGTCCAGAGGATTTCGGGCAGGCATGCCAGCTTTTCTGGTACATGAACATTATTTTGCAGTACGAATCCAACGCCAGTTCGTTATCACTCGGCCGTTTCGACCAGTACATGCTGCCGTTTTATCAGATGTCGCTTAATCGCGGCGAAAGCCCGGCGTACCTGCGTGAATTACTGGAATCGCTGTGGGTGAAGTGCAACGACATCGTGTTGCTGCGTTCTACCAGTAGCGCCCGTTACTTCGCTGGTTTCCCGACGGGATATACCATTTTACTGGGTGGGCTGACAGAAAACGGGCGCAGTGCAGTGAATGTGCTTTCATTCCTGTGCCTGGACGCTTACCAGAGTATTCAACTGCCGCAGCCAAATCTTGGCGTGCGGGTCAATGAATTAATCGATCGTCCGTTCCTGCTTAAAACTGCCGAAACCGTGCGCCTTGGTACCGGTATCCCACAAATCTTTAACGATGAAGTGGTCGTGCCTGCGTTTCTGAACCGAGGCGTTTCGCTTGAAGATGCGCGTGATTACGCTGTTGTAGGATGTGTCGAGTTGTCGATTCCAGGAAAAACCTACGGTTTGCATGACATCGCCATGTTTAACCTTTTGAAGGTGATGGAAATTGTCCTTCTGGAAAACGAAGGAAATACTCAAATTGATTATGAAGGGCTGTTGCAGAAAATTCGCGACAAAATCAGCCACTACATCAAGTTGATGGTTGAAGGCAGCAATATCTGCGATATCGGTCATCGCGATTGGGCGCCGGTTCCTTTGCTTTCGTCATTTATCGACGATTGCCTGAAAAACGGTAAAGACATTACCGATGGCGGTGCTCGTTATAATTTCTCCGGTGTTCAGGGTATTGGTATCGCAAACCTTAGCGACTCACTTCATGCGCTTAACGGCATGGTGTTTGAGCAGCAACGTTTGAGTTTTGATGAACTGTTGGCGGTGTTGAAATCTAATTTTGCTACCGCGGAAGGCGAGAAAGTCCGGGCGCGGTTGATTAATCGCTTCGAGAAATACGGCAATGATATCGACGAAGTGGATAACATTAGCGCCGATTTACTGCGTTTTTACTGCAAAGAAGTCGAGAAATATAGCAATCCACGCGGCGGCTATTTCACGCCAGGTTCTTATACTGTTTCTGCACACGTGCCGCTTGGTGCTGTCGTGGGTGCGACGCCAGACGGGCGCTATGCAGGCGAGCAACTTGCCGATGGTGGCTTATCCCCGATGCTGGGGCAAGATTGCCAGGGGCCAACGGCGGTCCTCAAGTCGGTTAGTAAACTCGACAATTATCTGCTTTCTAACGGTACGTTGCTTAATGTGAAATTCACCCCCAGCACATTAGAAGGGGATGCGGGTTTACATAAACTGGCCGATTTCCTGGGGGCGTTCACTAAGCTCAAATTGCAGCATATTCAGTTCAACGTCGTTAATGCCGAGACACTGCGTGACGCGCAGCTTCGCCCACAAGATTACGCGGGCCTGGTGGTGCGTGTAGCGGGCTACAGCGCCTTCTTTGTTGAGCTGTCGAAGGAGATTCAGGATGATATTATCCGGCGTACAGCGCATCAGCTGTGAAGTCATTGATGAAGGGGAGTTAAGCGCGCGGATTTTTAATATCCAGCGCTATTCCCTGAATGATGGGCACGGCATCCGCACGGTAGTTTTTTTCAAAGGCTGTCCGCATCATTGCCCATGGTGCGCGAACCCGGAGTCAATTTCCGGGAAAATTGAAACCGTGCGGCGTATGGCGAAATGTTTGCGTTGTGAGACTTGCCTTAACGATGCAGACGAATGCCCATCGGGCGCGACAGAAAGAATTGGGCGTGATATTTCACTTGCCGCGCTGGAGAAAGAAGTACTGAAGGATGAGGTGTTTTTTCGTTCATCCGGCGGTGGCGTGACGCTCTCGGGCGGTGAAGTGCTGATGCAAGCCGCTTTTGCCACCCGTTTTCTAAAGCGCCTGAAGTCGTTGGGTATTCGCACTGCCGTTGAAACGGCGGGTGACGCAGCGCCGGAAAAAGTCCTTGCGTTGGGGCTGCAGTGTGATGAAGTCTTGTTTGATTTAAAAATCATGGATGAGACAAAAGCGAAAAGTGTGCTTAATGTTAATCAGGCTCGGGTGCAGGAAAATTTCCGTAGTCTTGTTGCCGCAGGGGTTAGCGTTATACCGCGTATTCCTTTAATTCCAGGTTTCACACTGAGTCAGAGCAACATGCAGGCTGCACTCGATTTTTTGGCTCCGCTTGGCTTAAAGCAGCTGCATCTGTTGCCGTTTCATCAGTACGGTGAACCAAAATATCAATTGCTTGGTCTATCCTGGAAAATGTCTGGAACGGTGCCCCCAGATGAGGGAGAGCTCAACGTGATACGTAAGATGGCTGAGAGTGCGGGCTATCAGGTCACAATCGGCGGTTAGCATTAATTTAGGGAGTGCTGAGATGACACGAAATCTGGTTGCAGTTACGGCGTGTGTCAGCGGTGTTGCACATACCTACATGGCGGCAGAACGGCTTGAAAAACTCTGTCAGCAAGAAAAATGGGTGATCAAAATCGAAACTCAGGGTGCTTTGGGAATTGAGAATGCGCTAACGGCTGCTGATATTGAACATGCTGATGTCGTGCTGTTGATAACGGATATTGAACTGGCTGGCGCAGAACGTTTTAGTCATTGCCGTTGCGTACAGTCAGGCATCAATCGCTTTTTGCGTGAACCGCAAAAGGTCATCTCTGCTGCTCGCCGTATTTTCTCATCCCCACAAGAGACACGTATTGTTATTGATTGATGGTTTTTTCTGTCAATTGGCTGTGGTACTGGCGGCGATACTCAGAAGGTGAGCGCTCAGTATTCTTACGAAACAGACGGCAGAAATAGTTACTGTCGACAAAACCGCACGCATAAGCCACTTCTTTGACTTTCAGATCGTAGCGTTTAAGCAACGTCTTGGCGTGTTCAAGGCGCGTGTAATTCAGATATTCGTTAAAACCCACTGAACCGGTTTTCTGGAATAAATGCGACAGATAGTTTGGTGAGATATAAAACGCCTGTGCAACTGACTCACGGGTCAGCGGTTCTGGATATTTCGTATCAATGTATTCGCGCACCGCTTCAAATAATGCCTGGCTGCGTGACGATGTCTGAATTTGGCTGCTCAGTAAGTCTGTGCAATGGCTGAGTATGCTGCTGATAATAAAGCGCGTTGTTTGTTGATCGTGCGCCTGCATCATCAGTTCATTGAGCGCTTGCAGTAAAAACGAGCCAATACGTGGCCCGCGACGCGCAACGTTTTGTTTACCAAGGGTATGAAAGTTCTCGCCATCCCAATGTAATACGCTGAAACCCAGCTGTTGCTTACCGAATAAAATGCTTAGCGTGGTGACAGGGGTATTCCACTGCGGACTGTTCCAGCATTTGGCTGGGACGTAGAGTATGTCATGTTCTTTCATTCCCGCAGGTTGACCCGCGTTGCAGGTATCCACGACAACACCTTCAAGAATTATCTCTATACGAGGAAAATCAACCTGATAAGCCAACGGCGGTGGTGGTGTCTGGTTATCTGCCAGCCAAACTTGCTGGATGCCAACCGCGTTGTTTAGCAGGCGGGAAATGATTTGATTTACATCGTAGTTCATAACAGAACGCACCAGGGTAAACAGGATTGTTTATCGTGCCACATTGGTGAGGAAGTGCGTATGCGTAAAAACAACAAACCCCGCAATGAGCGGGGTTTGAATTAAGTACGTTTACGGTTTTAACCGGTGTTACGCATACCCGCTGCAACACCTGCAATGGTGACCATCAGCGCTTGTTCAACCTGAGCGTTAGGTTCTTCACCTTTCTCTTCAGACTGGCGCGAACGGTGCAGCAATTCAGCCTGCAATACGTTCAATGGGTCAGTGTAGATATTACGCAACTGGATGGATTCGGCAATCCACGGCAGGTCGGCCATCAGATGCGAGTCGTTGGCGATATCCAGGACAACTTTGATATCTGCATCCAGCTGGTTACGCAGTTGAGTACCCAGTTTCCACAACTCTGGTTTCACCAGACGCTGGTCGTAGTATTCCGCCAGCCACAAGTCGGCTTTTGCAAAGACCATTTCCAGCATGCCGAGGCGCGTGGAGAAGAACGGCCAGTCGCGGCACATGGTTTCCAGCACGTCTTGTTTGCCATCTTCCACTACTTTTTGCAGCGCGGCACCGGCACCCAGCCAGGCTGGTAGCATCAGGCGGTTCTGCGTCCAGGCGAAAATCCATGGGATGGCACGCAGTGACTCAACACCGCCACTTGCGCGACGTTTTGCCGGACGTGAACCGAGCGGCAGTTTAGCCAGTTCTTGTTCTGGCGTTGCCGAGCGGAAGTACGGCACAAAGTCTTTGTTTTCGCGTACATAACCCCGGTACATATCGCAGGAGGTAGCAGACAGCTCCTCCATAATATGTTTCCACTCTTTCTTCGGTTCTGGCGGCGGCAATAAGTTGGCCTCCAGAATCGCACTGGTGTAGAGCGACAGGCTGCTGATGGTGATTTCTGGCAGGCCGTATTTAAAGCGGATCATTTCGCCTTGCTCAGTCACACGCAGGCCACCTTTCAGGCTTCCTGGCGGTTGAGAAAGCAGAGCAGCGTGCGCTGGGGCACCACCACGGCCGATAGAGCCACCGCGTCCGTGGAACAGCGTCAGAGTAATTCCGGCTTTCTCACAGGTTTTGATCAGCGCATCTTGCGCCTGGTACTGTGCCCAGGATGCCGCCATTACGCCTGCATCTTTTGCTGAGTCAGAATAGCCAATCATGACCATCTGTTTGCCCTGGATAAAGCCTCGATACCAGTCGATGTTCAACAACTGGGTCATTACGTCATCGGCATTGTTCAGGTCGTCGAGTGTTTCAAACAGTGGGGCAACAGGCAGGGCGAAGGTGCAGCCTGCTTCTTTCAGCAATAAGTGCACAGCCAGTACGTCAGATGGTGTTTTCGCCATTGAAATAACGTAGGCAGCGATAGAACCACGCGGCGCTTCGGCAACCACTTTGCAGGTTTCCAGCACTTCGCGAGTGGCTTCACTTGGCTCCCACTGGCGTGGCAGCAGAGGACGTTTGGAGTTTAATTCGCGGATCAAGAAGGCTTGTTTGTCAGCTTCAGACCAGTTTTCGTAGTCGCCAATGCCCAGGTAGCGCGTCATTTCACCCAATGCTTCGGTGTGACGAGTGCTTTCCTGACGAACATCAATGCGCACCAACGGCACGCCAAAGCTTTTCACGCGGCGCAGGGTATCGAGCAGCTGACCGTTGGCGATGATGCCCATTCCGCACGCTTGCAGCGACTGGTAGCACGCATAAAGCGGGTCCCAAAGCTGTTCGTTTTGCGTTAATAAGCCTTCTGGTTTCGGCAGGCGTTGGCCTTTCAGGCGCGCTTCAAGCCAGGCCTGAGTCGCCAGTAATTGCTGACGAATACCTTTCATGATGCAGCGGTACGGTTCTTGTGAAGCGTCTGGGCCAGCCAGTTCGCTCAGCTCCGGTGTGCATTCCACCATTGAAAGCTCAGAAATCAGCACCTGAATATCACGCAGGAACAGATCGGTTGCTTTCCAGCGGCTTAGCAACAGGACGTGACGAGTAATATCAGCGGTAACGTTCGGGTTACCGTCGCGGTCGCCGCCCATCCATGAAGTGAAACGCACCGGCACGAAATCGACCGGCAGTTTGTAATTCAGATTGTCTTCGAGTTGTTCATTCAGCTCGCGCAGGTAGTTAGGAACACCTTCCCACAGGCTGTTTTCTACTACCGCAAAACCCCATTTCGCTTCATCAACTGGGGAAGGACGGTTTTTACGAATTTCGTCGGTGTGCCAGGCCTGAGCCACCAGTTGGCGCAGACGGCGCATAATCTGGTTGCGCTCGTAATCGGCAATATCGCTGTGGTCGAGTTGTTTCAGGCAGCTGTTTACTTCAACCAGTTTGTGAATCAGGGTGCGACGGGTAATTTCGGTTGGGTGCGCGGTCAGCACTAATTCCAGTGACAGCGATTCAACAGCATCACGAATCGCAGCTTCGCTAACATCCGGCTGATTTTTTAATTTTTGGAGTGTCTTAGCGATAACTTCAGGGTTGCTGGCGGCTTCGCCATTGGCGGAAATGCTGTGATATTGCTCGGCGGTGTTGGCCAGATTCAGGAATTGGCTGAATGCACGGGCTACTGGAAGCAGTTCGTCGTTAGACAGGTTCTGTAACGTGGTCAGCAATTCCTGACGATTTGCTTCATTGCCTGCCCGGGAGGACTTGGACAATTTGCGGATTGTTTCTACGCGGTCAAGAATGTTTTCACCTAACGCATCCTTGATGGTATCCCCGAGCAACTTGCCGAGCATACTGACATTACTTCGCAAAGCGGAATATTGTTCGTTCATTATAGTCCCAGACACCCCATCTTTTTATGTAACTTAATTTCACCCGTGAAGGTTCAACACCGTCTTTATAAAGCCACGTCTATCATCATTCGTCAATTGCTACGAAATCGTTTCAGCAAACGAATAAATGGTGCTAATTCATGAAATTTAATTACTAACTTCGTGGATAAGCGTTTCTTATGATGATCCGCTAAAAAGCAGCCTAAAAAGGGGGCAAAACCCCCTGAATCGCTATTTTTCAATGCCAACAAAAATGATGCACGACTTGTGTGATCAGTTTGCGAGTTGGCTCGATAAAACGTGTTTCGATGTATTCGTCTGGCTGATGCGCCTGGTTTATTGAGCCAGGCCCCAGGACCAATGTTGGGCAAATGGTCTGAATAAACGGTGCTTCGGTGCAGTAGTTCACGACTTCAGTCTGAGCACCGAGTAATTTTTCGACTACTTGCACCAGTTGATGGTCTTTGGCGCATTCATAGCCAGGAATTGGCGGGTGCAGTTCAGAAATCGTCAGGCGGCCTGGCCATTTCTGGCTAACAGGTTCTAACGCTTCGTTAAGCAAACCGTTCAGATCATTTAATGTCAGGCCTGGCAGCGGGCGAATATCCATATGCAGTTCGCAACAGGCGCAAATACGGTTGGCAGCATCGCCACCACTGATATGACCGAGATTCAGCGTTGGATAAGGCACGGTGAAGGCATCGTGGTGGTAACGTTCTTTCAGCGTGTTTTTCAGCGACATGATATGGCCAATGGCATCATGCATCAGTTCAATCGCATTCACGCCGCGAGCGGGATCGCTGGAATGACCGGATTGCCCAAGAATGCGGATTGCATTGGAAATGTGGCCTTTGTGGGCGCGCACTGGCTGTAATGACGTTGGTTCGCCGATGATGGCGCAGTCCGGGCGTAAGCTTGTGGTTTCAGAGAAATAACGTGCACCTGCCATCGTCGTTTCTTCATCAGCCGTCGCCAGAATATAGAGCGGTTTTTTCAGTGTGGAGACATCCACATCGCGCAGCGCATCAAGAATAAATGCAAAGAAGCCTTTCATATCAGCAGTGCCGAGGCCGTACAGCTTATTTTCGTGCTCGGTGAGTGTGAACGGGTCGCGCGTCCAGCGGCCATCGTCAAACGGCACTGTGTCGGTATGGCCCGCCAGCAGTAACCCGCCAGCACCATTGCCCGTACTCGCCAGCATATTGAATTTATTGCGCGTTCCCGGCACTGGTTGTATTTCGACGTTGAATCCAAGATCGCGGAACCATCCAGCCAGTAAATTGATTAAAGACTCATTACTCTGATCCAACGCGCTGTCGGTGGCGCTTATGGACGGAGTGGCGATCAATGCGCGGTAAATCTCGATAAAAGGAGGTAATTTCATCTTCACTGTTGACAGGCCTTAGGTCAGATTGGTATACATAATCATGCAGTAATATTGAATAAAAATACATTATTACCTGCTGCGATGGAACCCCTGGTTCCCGTGGATTTAACCATGTAATTGCACGTTGGGTGATGGCTTTCCCGCTGACACCTTTAGCAGACACAACCTAAGAAGGTGTACAGCCGAGATGTTGAATACGCTGATTGTTGGTGCCAGCGGTTATGCAGGCGCAGAACTTGTGACCTATTTGAATCGCCATCCTCATATGAACATAACCGCATTGACGGTTTCAGCGCAAAGTAATGACGCAGGAAAGTTGATATCTGATTTGCATCCGCAATTAAAAGGTATCGTCGACATGCCGTTACAGGCGATGTCGGATATCAGCGAATTTACTGATGGCGTAGATGTGGTGTTCCTCGCAACCGCCCACGAAGTGAGCCATGACCTGGCACCGCTGTTTCTGGCGGCTGGCTGTGTAGTCATAGATCTTTCCGGTGCATTCCGCGTTAACGATGTCGAGTTTTATCCGCGTTATTATGGTTTTACCCATCAACATCCCGAACTGCTCGAGCAGGCTGTGTATGGCCTTGCAGAGTGGCAGAGCGACAAACTGAAAGAAACCAGTTTGATCTCTGTTCCCGGCTGTTATCCAACCGCGTCACAACTGGCGTTAAAACCTCTGATTGATGCCGGACTGCTGGATTTGAACCAGTGGCCAGTGATCAACGCGACCAGTGGAGTCAGTGGCGCCGGGCGTAAAGCGGCGATTTCTAACAGTTTCTGCGAAGTGAGCCTGCAACCGTATGGCATTTTTAACCATCGCCATCATCCAGAAATCGTGTCGCACCTCGGTACTCCAGTCATTTTCACCCCGCATTTGGGCAATTTCCCGCGTGGGATTCTGGCGACTATTACCTGTCGTTTGAATAAAGGTGTGACGCAGCAGCAAATAGCCGATGCTTTTAATCAGGCTTACCAGGATAAACCGTTGGTGCGCCTGTATGACAAAGGTGTGCCAGCACTGAAAAATGTGGTTGGCCTGCCGTTCTGCGATATCGGTTTTGCCGTGCAGGACGAGCATCTGATTATCGTCGCAACCGAAGACAATTTACTGAAAGGCGCATCGGCCCAGGCCGTGCAGTGCCTGAATATCCGTTTTGGCTTTGCTGAAACGCAGTCTCTTATTTAACCGACAGCCGGGTGACGTGATGAATCCATTAATTATCAAATTAGGTGGCGTACTGCTGGATAGCGAAGAAGCGCTGGAGCGTCTGTTTACCGCGCTGGTCAACTATCGTCAGTCCCACCAACGCCCGCTGGTGATTGTGCACGGTGGCGGCTGCCTGGTGGATGAGTTAATGAAAAAACTCTCTCTGCCGGTGACGAAGAAAAACGGCCTGCGTGTCACGCCTGCTGACCAGATTGACATTATTACTGGCGCACTGGCGGGTACGGCGAACAAAACCTTGTTGGCCTGGGCGAAAAAACATGGCATCAATGGTGTCGGTCTTTGTCTGGGTGATGGCGATAGCGTGACGGTAACCAAACTGGACGAAGAACTTGGCCATGTTGGTCTGGCAAAACCGGGTTCGGCAAAGCTGATTACCACGCTGCTTGAAGCTAATTTTTTACCGATTGTCAGCTCCATTGGCGTGACTGCTGAAGGCGAGTTGATGAACGTGAACGCCGATCAGGCTGCTACGGCACTGGCGGCAACCCTTGGCGCGGATTTGATTCTGCTGTCAGACGTCAGCGGCATTCTGGACGGCAAAGGGCAACGTATTGCAGAAATGACGGCGGCAAAAGCTGAGCAGTTAATCGCTCAGGGCATTATTACCGACGGCATGATTGTTAAAGTAAATGCGGCGCTGGATGCCGCCCGCACGCTGGGTCGCCCTGTGGACATCGCGTCCTGGCGTCACGCGGAACAGTTACCTTCTTTGTTTAACGGTGTAGCCATCGGCACCCGTATTCTGGCCTAGTTTAAAAATAAGTTTTTGAAGGATAAGACAATGCAAAATCACGGCATCAAAAAAATCGTTCTCGCATACTCTGGCGGCCTTGATACTTCAGCCATCATTCCATGGCTGAAAGAAAACTACGGCGGCTGTGAAGTGGTCGCGTGTGTTGTGGATATCGGCCAGGATCGTGAAGACCTGCAAGGCGTTGAACAAAAAGCACTGCGCTCTGGCGCAACTGAGTGCTATGTCGTGGATGCGCGTGAAGAGTTCATCAGTGACTACGTTTACCCGGTATTGCAAACTGGCGCACTGTACGAAGGCACCTATCTGCTGGGTACTTCTATGGCTCGTCCGCTTATCGCAAAAGCGTTGGTTGATGTAGCAAATAAAGTAGGCGCAGACGCTTTGTGTCACGGCGCGACCGGCAAAGGTAACGATCAGGTGCGTTTTGAATCCGCCTGGGCGGCTTTGGCTCCACATCTGAAAGTGGTTGCACCATGGCGTGAGTGGGACCTGCGTTCCCGTGAAGCGCTGCTGGATTACCTGAAAGAGCGTGATATTCCAACGACCGCTTCGCTTGAGAAAATCTACAGCCGTGACGAAAACGCATGGCATATCTCTACCGAAGGCGGCGTGCTGGAAAGCCCGTGGAATGCACCGAATAAAGATTGCTGGGTCTGGACTGTCGATCCGAAAGAAGCGCCAGATCAGGCAGAGCAAGTTACTGTCACCGTTAAAAAAGGCAAAGTGGTTGCGGTTAACGGCGAAACAATGACGCCGTTCCAGTGCCTGGAAACGCTGAATAAAATGGGTTCTAAACACGGCATCGGTCGTATCGATATCGTAGAAAACCGTCTGGTCGGGATTAAGTCCCGTGGCTGCTACGAAACACCAGGAGGCACCATCATTATGGCTGCGCTGCGTGGTGTTGAGCAGTTGGTTCTGGATCGTGATAGTTTCAAATGGCGTGAGCAACTGGGCCTGGAAATGTCCTACGTGGTTTACGATGGCCGTTGGTTCGCGCCGCTGCGTAAATCGCTGCAGGCATCCGCTGAATCACTGGCAGAAGAAGTGAATGGTGAAGTTGTGCTGGAGCTTTATAAAGGCCAGGTTACCGCTCTGCAGAAAAAATCGCCAAACAGCCTGTACAGCGAAGAGTTCGCCACTTTCGGTGAAGACGAAGTGTATGACCACAGCCACGCGGGCGGCTTCATCCGTCTGTTCTCGCTGTCATCACGTATTCGTGCACTGAACGAATTGAAGAAGTAAAAATGGTATTAAGGGCGGATAGCTCAGGGTTATCCGCTCTATAAAGTAATGAAGATAAATTAATGGAGCATCACTATGGCACTTTGGGGTGGACGTTTTACTCAGGCAGCAGACCAGCGGTTCAAATCGTTTAATGATTCATTGCGCTTTGACTATCGACTGGCCGAGCAAGATATTGTGGGTTCTGTCGCCTGGTCCAAAGCGCTGGTTACCGTGGGTGTTCTGACTGCTGTTGAACAGCAGGAACTTGAGCAGGCACTGAATTTCCTGCTTGAAGAAGTACAAGCTAATCCGCAGGCGATTCTTGAAAGCGATGCGGAAGATATTCACAGCTGGGTGGAAGGCAAGCTCATCGATAAAGTAGGTGCGCTTGGCAAAAAACTTCACACTGGCCGTAGCCGTAATGACCAGGTCGCCACTGACCTTAAACTGTGGTGCAAATTGCAGATCAGCGAATTGCTGGGGGCGACTCGCCAACTGCAGCACGCGCTGATTGAAACAGCTGAAAATAATCAAGATGCCGTGATGCCGGGTTACACCCACTTGCAGCGCGCGCAGCCGGTGACGTTTGCGCACTGGTGTCTGGCTTATGTCGAAATGCTGGCGCGTGACGAAAGCCGTTTGCAGAGCACGCTTGAGCGTCTCGACGTTAGTCCATTGGGCAGTGGCGCATTGGCGGGCACGGCTTATGAAATCGACCGTGAGCAACTGGCTGGCTGGTTAGGTTTTGCATCTGCAACGCGTAACAGCCTGGATAGTGTGTCTGACCGTGACCACGTGCTGGAACTGCTTTCTGATGCATCCATCGGCATGGTTCACCTGTCGCGTTTTGCCGAAGACCTGATTTTCTTCAACACGGGTGAAGCTGGATTTGTTGAGCTGTCTGACCGCGTGACTTCTGGTTCATCTTTGATGCCGCAGAAGAAAAACCCAGATGCGCTGGAGCTGATTCGTGGCAAATGTGGCCGTGTGCAGGGGGCTTTGACCGGCATGATGATGACCCTGAAAGGCCTGCCGCTGGCGTATAACAAAGATATGCAGGAAGACAAAGAAGGCCTGTTCGACGCGCTCGACACCTGGCTTGATTGCTTGCATATGTCAGTGCTGGTGCTGGATGGCATTCAGGTGAAACGTCCGCGCTGTAAAGAAGCTGCCGAGCAAGGTTATGCCAACGCAACAGAACTGGCTGATTACCTGGTAGCGAAAGGCGTGCCGTTCCGTGAAGCGCACCATATTGTGGGCGAAGCGGTGGTAGAAGCGATTCGTCAGGGCAAAGCGCTGGAAGCCTTGTCGCTCACAGATTTGCAGAAATTTAGCGCCACTATCGGTGATGATGTTTATCCGATTCTGTCTTTGCAGTCTTGCCTTGATAAGCGTGTAGCTAAAGGCGGCGTGTCTCCTCAGCAGGTAGCACAGGCTATTGCCGACGCGAAACAACGTCTGATCTAGTCGCTTTACGAGTTAAAATGAGCCTGGCTTTGTGCCGGGCTTTTTTGTTTTTAACGGGCAAAAAAAGAGCGGACATAATGTCCGCTAAATGATTCATGTTGGCTTCAGTACTTAGTCCGGAGAACTATGGGGTCAACAGCATAACCAAGCTCAATGGATGGTTTGTGCTGTTGATGGCTATTATTCACCCTCAGCTATTGATAGGGATAATCGTTCGTTGCTATGATTTCTATCGCCATGGACTATCATGGCGACGGAGGAAAGAGAATGAATATTCGTGATCTTGAATACCTGGTGGCGCTGTCTGAACATCGTCACTTTCGTCGGGCAGCGGATTCCTGCCATGTCAGTCAGCCAACACTGAGCGGCCAGATTCGCAAACTCGAAGATGAACTTGGTGTCATGCTGCTGGAACGTACCAGCCGTAAAGTGCTGTTCACTCAGGCAGGTTTGCTGCTGGTGGATCAGGCTCGTACTGTACTGCGTGAAGTAAAAGTCCTTAAAGAAATGGCTAGCCAGCAGGGCGAGGCAATGTCCGGGCCGCTGCACATTGGCTTGATCCCCACCGTGGGGCCTTATCTGTTGCCACAGATTATCCCGATGCTGCATAAAACTTTCCCCAAACTGGAAATGTACCTGCACGAGGCGCAAACCCATCAGCTGTTAGCGCAGCTTGATAGCGGCAAACTCGATTGTGCGATTCTGGCTTTGGTGAAAGAGAGTGAAGCATTTATTGAAGTGCCGCTGTTTGACGAGCCAATGATGCTGGCGATTTATCAGGATCATCCGTGGGCGAATCGCGATCGCGTGCCGTTGTCGGATCTGGCGGGTGAAAAGCTGCTGATGCTCGAAGACGGGCATTGTCTGCGCGATCAGGCGCTGGGCTTCTGTTTTGAAGCGGGTGCGGAAGAAGATACCCATTTCCGTGCAACCAGCCTCGAAACGCTGCGTAACATGGTCGCTGCCGGAAGTGGCATTACGTTGTTACCGGCGCTGGCTGTTCCGAACGAGCGCGTGCGCGATGGTGTGGTGTATTTGCCATGTTATAAACCAGAACCGCGTCGTACTATCGGCCTGGTTTATCGTCCTGGTTCCCCACTGCGCGGCCGCTATGAGCAACTCGCAGAGGCCATCCGTACGCACATGGATGGCCATTTTGAGCCAGCGTTAAAACAAGCGGTTTAAGCCGTTTAGTGCCGCTACCCGATAGGCTTCCGCCATTGTCGGGTAGTTAAAGGTGGTGTTAACAAAGTACTCAATCGTGTTACCGCCACCTTTCTGCTCCATAATCGCCTGGCCGATGTGAATAATTTCGGCCGCGCGTTCACCAAAGCAGTGAATACCTAAAATCTCTTTCGTCTCACGATGGAAGAGAATTTTTAGTGTCCCCACGTTCATACCGACAATTTGCGCACGAGCCAGATGTTTGAACTGCGCCCGACCCACTTCGTACGGCACTTTCATCGAGGTTAGCTGCTGTTCGGTTTTCCCCACAGAGCTGATTTCCGGAATGGTATAAATACCCGTTGGAATATCTTCAATCAGATGTGCAGTCGCTTCGCCTTTGACCATCGCTTGTGCTGCGATTCGGCCCTGGTCGTACGCGGCGGAGGCCAGGCTTGGATAACCAATCACATCACCAACGGCATAAATGTGCGGCTGTGCTGTCTGGTACATGCTGTTGACCTTCAACAGACCACGGCCATCCGCTTCCAGCCCGACTTTTTCCAGTGACAATGAATCGGTATTACCAGTGCGCCCGTTTGCATAAAGCAGGCAATCGGCTTTCACCTTTTTGCCCGATTTAAGCGAAACAATGACGCCATCTTCCATGCCCTCAATGTTCTCGAACTCTTCGTTGTGGCGGATAACAACACCGCTATTCCAGAAGTGGTAAGAGAGCGAATCAGACATCTCTTGATCGAGGAAGGCCAGCAGGCGGTCGCGGGTGTTAATCAGATCGACCTTGACGTTCATGCCACGGAAAATCGATGCGTATTCACAACCGATCACCCCTGCGCCATAAATAATGACGTGGCGTGGCTCGTGGTGCAGATTGAGAATGGAATCGCTGTCGTACACGCGCGGATGGCTGAAATCGACTTCCGGCGGACGATACGGGCGCGAGCCACAGGCAATCAAAAACTTCTCGGCGGTGATCATTTCCACTGAGCCATCGTGGCATTCCAGCGAGATGGTGTGTTCGTCTACAAATCGCGCATCACCTTGCAACATTTCACAGCGGTTGCGCTCATAGAAGCTCTGGCGCATGCGAGTTTGTTGGTTAATGACGCTGTCGGCATGATTAAGTATGTCGGCGAATGAAGAACGAAGAAGGTGAGTGTGGTCGCTGTATAAAGGGTTTTGATTAAATTCGATAATTCGGCTGACTGCGTGGCGGAGGGCTTTTGAGGGGATGGTTCCCCAGTGAGTGCAACCGCCACCCACGTTATGGTAGCGCTCGACGACGGCTACCCTTGCTCCAAGTTTCACCAGCCCCATTGCGGCACCTTCACCGCCCGGACCGGAACCAATTACTATTGCATCATAATCGTAGGTGTGTGACATGGTAAGGCTTACCTGTTCTTATACATAAAATCAACACAATGGTAACATCAGCGGCGGAATAACCCAATTGTCCCTGTGCTTTTTGCTGCGTAACGCGAGGAAGCTCGCGTAAACAATCATTCACAATCCTGTATAAAACCGGTTAACTTATTCTCTGGTATAGTGCGAGTTCGACTTAAGGGATTCAGGCAACATGATGGGTGTAAGAGCGCAACAAAAAGAAAGAACCAGGCGTTCTCTGGTCGAAGCCGCGTTTAGTCAGTTAAGTGCTGAACGGAGTTTTGCCAGCCTGAGTTTGCGCGAGGTCGCCCGTGAGGCTGGTATTGCGCCAACATCGTTTTATCGCCATTTCCGTGACGTTGACGAGCTCGGGCTGACGATGGTCGATGAAAGTGGTCTGATGCTGCGCCAGTTAATGCGCCAGGCCCGCCAACGTATTGCCAAAGGCGGGAGCGTAATCCGCACGTCTGTCTCAACATTTATGGAATTTATCGGCAATAATCCCAACGCGTTCCGTTTGCTGTTGCGTGAGCGTTCTGGAACGTCTGCTGCATTTCGTGCCGCTGTCGCGCGTGAGATTCAGCACTTTATTGCGGAACTTGCGGATTATCTGGAACTCGAAAATCGCATGCCTCGCAGCTTTACTGAAGCGCAGGCAGAAGCCATGGTCACGATTGTCTTTAGTGCTGGTGCCGAAGCGCTGGACGTTGATGCCGATCAGCGTCGTCAGCTTGAAGAGCGCCTGGTGCTACAGCTGCGCATGATTTCAAAAGGTGCGTATTACTGGTATCGCCGGGAGCAAGAAAAAACGGCATTAGCTCAATTATCCGAAGAGTGAAGGAAGAGCAATGAAACAGTTACAAGAGAGAGGTACGCTCGGGTTTGCGTTTATCGCAGGCCTTGCGATTAACGGAACGTTTGCCGCGCTATTTAGCTCGGTTGTGCCGTTTTCCATTTTTCCGATTATTGCGCTGGTGCTGACGGTGTACTGTTTGCATCAACGCTATCAAAACCGCACGATGCCTGTTGGCCTGCCAAGTCTTGCAGCGGCATGTTTTGTATTGGGCGTTTTGTTGTATAGCGCAGTCGTGCGGGCTGAATACCCGGCGATGGGCTCTAACTTCCTGCCAGCGGTGCTTTCCGTAGCATTGTTGTTCTGGATTGGTATTAAAGTTCGCGCTCGTAAAGCGCAGGTAGCTGAGTAATATCCTGAGCCAAAAACAAAAACGGACGCCGAGGCGTCCGTTTTGCTATTTGCGAGTCAGCCAGACACCGCATTCCATATGGTGCGTGTACGGGAACTGGTCGAAGAGCGCCAGTCGCGACACGTTATGGGTTTGCGTCAGCGTTTCCAGATTTTCACATAAAGTCTGCGGGTTGCAGGAAATATAAAGAATACGCGGATAGGACTGCACCATTTTCACCGTGTCGGCATCCAGACCGCTGCGCGGTGGATCGACGAAAATGGTTTCGCACTGATAGCTTTTCAGATCGATACCTTGCAGACGTCTAAACTCGCGTACGCCATTCATCGCCTGAGTAAAATCTTCTGCCGCCATGCGGATAATTTGCACGTTGTCGATTTGGTTCGCGGCAATGTTGTACTGTGCGGCAGCAACGGAAGGCTTGGCGATTTCGGTTGCCAGCACGCGATTGAAGTTACGAGCCAATGCCAGCGAGAAGTTACCGTTTCCGCAGTACAGTTCCAGCAGATCGCCTTTTGAGCCTTTAGTTGCATCCAGCGCCCATTCCAGCATATGAATGTTCATCGCGGCATTAGGCTGAGTAAAGCTGTTCTCTACCTGGCGGTAAATCATCTCTTTACCGGCGACAGGTAAACGCTCATCAATGAAATCCTGATCTAATTCGATCTTGGTTTTGGTGGCGCGGCCAATTAAATGAACGTTAAAACCTTGAGCACGCAACTTATCGCGCAGGGCTTCAGCATGCTGCTGCCACTCTTCACTCAGTTTGCGGTGATACAACATAGAGACAACCGCCTGGTTGCTCATCGTCGTCAGATAATCAATCTGGAAGAGTTTATAGCGCAGAGCGGGAACATCACGCACGCCATCGAGCATTGCTGGCATTAATGCATTAATAAGCGAGCTTGCTGCCGGGAAGCTATTAACCCGAATACGCTGCTTTGTCTGGCTTTCAAACATGATGTGGTACAGGTCATCTTCATCATGCCAGATGCGGAATTCTGCACGCATCCGGTAATGGCTGACCGGCGAACGGAACACCTCCGGCTCAGGCGCTGCAAAAGGGGCCATCATGCTTTGCAAGCGGGCGACTTTTTCGGCCAGTTGCGCGTCGTATTGTTCAATCGGGAGATGTTCGGGTGTCATAGGCTGCTACCTGTTAATAAAGTCAAACTACGCGGCGATTGTAGGGAATAGACTCGTGTTGTCCAGCGCTGTTGCATTTTGATGCTTATAGACAAGCTTGTTAACAAAATCGTAGCATAGCGTTTCCGGCCTTTTACCTAAGTTAAAAGGGAACCCAGTGTGATTCTGGGGCTGACGCGCAGCGGTAAGGAAGAGTGGGATGAGCGCAACTAGCAGACACTGCTTAATTAAGTGGGAAGTCATCATCCAGAAGTAAAACACCTCCAAGCCCGAAGACCTGCCGGTTATACGTCGCAATTGGCATAATTATCGCGTGCTATCGGTTATGCCTGCGGCATCCTTGATTTAAAAGCGGATGCTTATATAAATGAAGTTAAAAAAACTTTCGCTGCTTACGGCGTTGTCCGTAACGGCTTTTTCTGGCTGGGCGCAAGACAGCAATTCTGATGATACCCTGGTCGTAACGGCAAACCGTTTTCAGCAACCCGTGAACACTGTTTTAGCTCCTACCGATGTTGTGACCCGGGAAGATATCGACCAATGGCAGGCAAAATCACTTAACGATGTGATGCGTCGTTTGCCTGGTGTGGATATCTTGCAATATGGTGGTTTGGGGCAGACTTCCTCTATGTTTGTCCGTGGAACGAGTGCCAGCCATGTATTAGTGCTGGTGGATGGTGTTCCGCTGGCGCGCCCCGGTATTTCCAACTCCTCAGATATCAGTCAAATCCCTATCTCTTTAGTGCAACGAGTGGAGTACATTCGCGGCCCGCGTTCAGCGGTTTATGGTTCTGGCGCGATTGGCGGTGTGGTTAACATCATTACTCAGACTGATGAAGAAAAATCGCAGATCAATGCGGGCGTGGGCTCGAATAGCTACCAGCAATATGACGGTACTTTACGTCAGCGTTTTGGCGATACGGTAGCGACAGTCTCTGGTGCGTACGAAACCACCAAAGGGTTCAACGTCCAGCCACACTCTACTTATAGTGGCGATAACGATCGCGATGGATATCGTAGTAAGAGTTATTGGGCTGGCCTGGAACATAAATTTAGCGATGAGTTTGATGGTTTCTTCCGTACCTACGGTTATACCAACAATAGCGATTACGATTTAGGTAGCCCGCCTTTCTCTCCTGCATATAGTGCAAATGAGCATCAGCTCTACAATCAAAATTACGATGCAGGCATGCGCTTCCACTCGGGGATTTATTCTTCGCAGTTGTTGGCGAGCTATCAGAAAGTGAAGGACTACAACTATAGCAGCGAGTATGGCCGCTATAACGATGGCACGACTCTCGACGATATGACCCAACGCAATATCCAGTGGGGTAACAACTTTGTTGTGGGGAATGGTTCGATCAGCGCGGGTGTTGACTGGCAGCAGCAGCGTCTGACTTCTTCTGACACCACACTGTCTGACACCTATCACCGTGATAACACAGGCGTATACCTGAGCGGTCAGCAGCAGTTTGGTGATGTGACATTAGAAGCGTCTGGTCGTGAAGACAATGATGAGCAATTCGGTTGGCATGGTACCTGGCAGACAGCGGCTGGCTGGGAGTTCGTTGAAGGTTATCGCGCTACCGTTTCTTACGGTACAGGGTTCCTTGCGCCATCGCTTGGGCAGCAGTTTGGTTCAGCGCGTTTTGGTATCGACTCCAACCCAAATCTGAAACCAGAAGAATCCAAACAATGGGAAGCTGGGCTTGAAGGATTAACAGGGCCAGTGGACTGGCGCTTATCGGCTTATCACTACAAGATTGATAACCTGATTACGTACTACTCTGATCCCGTGACTTATGATGGAGCCTACGACAACATCAAATCCGCTACCATCAAAGGACTTGAATGGACGGGCAGTGTTGATACCGGCATCTTTACTCACAAAGTCACGTTGCAGTATATGGACCCACGTGATGACCAGAACGGTGAAGTGCTGGCTCGTCGTGCTAAACATCAGGCTAAATACCAACTCGACTGGACCATGTTTAACGTAGATATGGATGTAGCGTGGCAGTATTACGGGAAACGTTACGACAACAACACTTCTGCTTATAACAACACTCAGCAAATTTTGCCGAGTTACAGCACAGTTGATATCGCTGCGTCATATCCGGTCACCTCACATCTAACCGTTCGTGGTAGAATCGCCAACCTGTTCGATAAAGATTACGAGACGGTTTATGGCTATCAAACCCCAGGACGGGAATACTACCTCACTGGCAGCTATACCTTCTAATACACGTCCCACCGTACTGGTCTTTGACTCCGGTGTCGGTGGGCTTTCTGTGTATGATGAAGTCCGGCAGCTTTTGCCTGACCTGCACTATATCTATGCCTTCGATAACGTAGCGTTTCCCTATGGCGAGAAAAGCGAAGAGTTCATTGTTGAACGTGTCGTAGAAATTGTTACTGCGGTTCAGGAACGATATCCGCTCGCACTCGCCATCATCGCCTGCAATACGGCAAGTACCGTTTCACTTCCTGCCCTGCGTGAAAAATTCGCTTTTCCTGTCGTCGGCGTTGTTCCTGCTATTAAGCCTGCTGCGCGCCTGACGACTAATGGCGTGGTTGGTCTATTAGCAACACGCGGCACAGTTCGCCGTCCTTATACTCACGAATTGGTCGCGCGCTTTGCTGCAGAATGCAAAATCGAAATGCTCGGCTCGGCGGAGCTGGTGGAATTGGCGGAAGCCAAGTTACATGGTCA
Organism: uncultured Buttiauxella sp.; assembly: GCA_965119215.1. GTDB lineage: Bacteria > Pseudomonadota > Gammaproteobacteria > Enterobacterales > Enterobacteriaceae > Buttiauxella. The sequence goes on along the minus strand of CBCPKK010000019.1, from coordinate 385 downwards.
TCCTGTCGACCTTGAGGAACTGCGCAAGATCCTTCGTCCGTGGCTAAGAATGAAAGAGCCGCCAGATACAGTGGTATTGGGCTGCACCCATTTCCCTCTATTAGAAGAAGAGTTGCTGCAAGTCCTGCCGGAAGGAACCCGGTTGATAGATTCAGGTGCTGCGATTGCTCGCCGTACGGTATGGCTTTTAGAGCATGAATCTCCGAATGCATTTTCTGCTGATGAGAATATTGCATTCTGTATGGGGCTAACGCCTGAGATTGCACAATTAACGCCCGTTTTGCAGCGTTATGGCTTTCCAGGGGTAGAAAAACTGGCTGTTCGCAGCGATTTTGAATAAAAAAGCGACGGTTGAAATAAAAATAGAAAATAGGGGTTGTCAGCC
>CBCPKK010000018.1:0-152291 GCA_965119215.1 uncultured Buttiauxella sp. | reverse complement strand
CCATTACTACCAAATTTTGATGGGGACGCCTCGTTAACCCGCCATATGAAAGACCCTTTGTCATCACCCTCAACCAGCCCGTAGGCTGGTTTCTCTTACACCCGACAACATCACAAAAGCTGAGTGTTATTCAGCAAAAGCCTCAGCAACAGAATCAACCAGAGCCATCTCGTCGCGGCTAAGCAACTTTTCGATATTCACCAAAATCACCATGCGGGATTCCAGCACACCAATGCCTAATAGATAGCGGCAGCCCGCGCTTTGCACGATGACGATAATGCCCTCATCCTTTCCAGCGTCTGGACCTTTTTACTTTGAGTATGTGACTCAGGCGAGAGGGATATAGATGAGACGAATAGTCGGCGAAAGTTCGATGGAAAGTCCAAATCCCAGAAAGCAAAAAACCAGCCGTTAAGCTGGTTTCTTTAAATAGTGGTGCCCGGACTCGGAATCGAACCAAGGACACGGGGATTTTCAATCCCCTGCTCTACCGACTGAGCTATCCGGGCAACGGGGCGCATTAAACCGTAAAGGCCGTTGGGCGTCAACGATTTTGTACCATTAAGTCGTGCGTTTGCATGAAAAGTGTGCTCTATGTGGCAACGCTGCCTTGAACCCATGGGCAGAAGGTGCCATGATTGCGCGAAATTTCACACATCCGTAACGGGGCGTTTATTGATGTTTAAAGTCAATGTTCACCGACATCTCTCGATAACGCTCGTTCCCCCCTCAGCAGTCATCCGAAGACCCTTGCTCACCATGCGGTGAGGGCAACGCACGCTCACTGTAAGACATCAGTAAAATCAGGTGATGCCTGGTTTTACTGATGTCTGGCGGTCGGAGTGGGGTTCATCCATTCATTAGACCATCAAGACACATTCGCCGGGGAATGCTCCCTTTGCCGTGCCAGCAGGCACTCACTCATCCTTGAACTCTGGGATTTGTGCATATGAAATCTTTGAACATTGCCGCAAGCCACGATGTGGTTGCCACGCTTGAAACACATCGTGAAGTGGTCACGCTTGATAGCACTGACTTTACCGATATCGCCGCCGTCGTTCTTTCTGTGGCGGACAGCCGCAGCGGTATTCTGGCGTTGCTTAAACGCACGGGGTTTAATCTTCCTGTCTTTTTAGTTTCCGAAACCCAGCCGGATGAACAAGCTGCATTTACCGGGGTTATCACCGGCAAAGCGCAGGATTATCTGGAGCTGGAAACGGCGGCGCTTGAGTATGAAGAGAGCCTGTTACCGCCGTTCTTTAATACGCTGACTAAATATGTCGCGATGGAAAACAGCACGTTTGCCTGTCCTGGCCATCAGCACGGCGAGTTTTTCAAGAAGCATCCGGCAGGGCGTCAGTTTTATGACTTCTTCGGTGAAAATCTGTTTCGCGCGGATATGTGCAATGCGGACGTTAAACTCGGCGATTTGTTGATCCACGAAGGTTCGGCAAAACACGCACAGAAGTTTGCCGCCAAAGTCTTTAACGCAGATAAAACCTATTTCGTTTTAAATGGTACGTCGGCTGCGAACAAGGTCGTGACGAATGCGCTGCTGACTCGCGGCGATTTGGTGCTGTTTGACCGTAACAACCATAAATCTAACCATCATGGCGCGTTAATTCAGGCGGGGGCTACACCGGTTTATCTGGAGGCTGCCCGCAATCCGTTCGGTTTTATCGGCGGTATTGATGCGCATTGTTTCGATGAAAAATATCTCCGCGAATTGATTGCTGAAGTTGCTCCTGAAAGGGCGCAAGAACAACGTCCATTCCGCCTGGCCATTATCCAGCTTGGCACCTATGACGGCACGGTTTATAACGCCCGTCAGGTGGTGGATAACATCGGCCATCTTTGCGATTACATTCTGTTTGATTCTGCCTGGGTCGGCTATGAACAATTCATCCCGATGATGGCTGACTGTTCGCCATTGCTGCTGGATCTTAATGAAAACGATCCGGGGATTTTTGTTACTCAATCGGTGCATAAGCAGCAGGCCGGTTTCTCGCAAACTTCGCAGATCCATAAAAAAGACAATCATCTTCGCGGCCAGGCGCGTTTTTGCCCGCATAAGCGGTTGAACAATGCGTTTATGCTGCACGCTTCGACCAGCCCGTTCTATCCGTTATTTGCCGCTCTTGACGTGAATGCGAAGATCCATGAAGGGGAGAGCGGCCGCCGTCTTTGGGCCGAGTGCGTTGCGCAGGGGATTGAAGCGCGCAAAGCGATCATTGCCAACTGCAAGATGATCAAACCGTTTATTCCGCCTGTGGTTGCGGGCAGGCCGTGGCAGGATCATCCTACTACGATCATCGCGCAAGAACGCCGTTTCTTTAGCTTTGAGCCGGGCGAAAAATGGCATGGTTTTGAAGGATATGCGCAGGACGAATATTTTGTTGATCCTTGCAAACTGCTGCTGACCACGCCGGGGATTGATCCACAAACCGGGCAGTACACAGAATTTGGTGTGCCTGCGGCGATCCTCGCAAATTATCTGCGCGAAAACGGGATTGTTCCTGAGAAATCGGATCTTAACTCGATTCTGTTCTTGCTGACGCCTGCTGAAAGCACTGAGAAGATGGCCCATCTGGTGGCGATGCTGGCGCAATTTGAACAGCATATTGAAGACGATACGCCGCTGGTGGACGTGCTGCCGACTATCTATCAGAAGTATTCACAGCGCTACAAAGGCTACACGCTGCGTCAGCTTTGCCAGGAAATGCACGATCTTTACGTGAGCTTTGAGGTGAAGGATTTGCAAAAAGCGATGTTCCGCAAAGAGAGCCTGCCTGCGGTTGCGATGAACCCACAGGATGCCCACAGTGAGTTTATTCGCGGTAACGTGGAACTGGTGCGTTTGAGCCAGTCAGAAGGGCGTATTGCTGCCGAAGGCGCGCTGCCGTATCCACCGGGTGTGTTGTGCGTGGTGCCTGGCGAAGTCTGGGGAAGTGCTGCGCTGCGTTATTTCCTCGCACTCGAGGAAGGCGTGAACATGCTGCCGGGTTTCTCGCCAGAGTTGCAGGGTGTTTATAGCGAAACGGATGCCGACGGGATTAAGCGCCTTTACGGGTACATGGTTAAGGCGTAATAAAACGTTCCCCGTCTTTGTGAAGAGACGGGGAACGTTGCTTATCAGGCGACAGGCTGAATAACAGCTGGTGCTCTGACGTGTTTATATTTGAAGAGTGCGACGAAGGCGAAGGCCAGCACCAGCGAGTAGGCTGCGAAAATCAGCCAGACGCTTTGCCAGTCCGTAATGCCTTCCACTGTGAAATTCTCCACCACTTTACCGCTGACTATCCCACCGATGATGCAACCAAAACCGTTGGTCATCATCAGGAACATGCCCTGTGCGCTGGCACGAATCTCGGGTTTCACTTCTTTTTCAACGAACACTGAGCCGGAAATGTTGAAGAAGTCGAAGGCGCAGCCGTAGACGATCATCGACATGACCAGCAGCACTGTGCCCATTGGTGATGGGTCGCCAAAGGCAAACAGACCAAAGCGTAGCATCCACGCGACGATACTGATAAGCATCACGTTCTTGATGCCGTAGCGGATCAGGAAGAAGGGGATGGTCAGGATAAATACGGTTTCAGAAATCTGCGAAATAGACATCAGCACTGACGCGTGTTCGACAATAAAGCTGCTGGCGAACAGCGGATCTTTATCAAAACTGTGCAGGAAGGTATTACCAAACATATTGGTAATTTGCAGCTCGGCACCCAGCAGCATCGAGAAGATGAAGAAAATGGCCATGCGTTTGTTTTTGAACAGCGCGAAGGCATCCAGCCCTAACATTGAAGTCCAGCTTTGGTTTTTTTGCACGTTGGCGACCGGGATCGGGGCCAGTGTGAGCGTGAACAGGGCTAATACCAGTGACAGTACGGCGCCGATATACAGCTGCATGTGGCTTAGCTCAAAGCCTGAGAAACTTACCCCCCACATGGCGAAGATAAAGCCAATGGTTCCCCAGATACGAATCGGTGGGAAGTCACTTACGATATCCATTCCCGCTGATTGCAGACGATAGTAAGAAATCGTATTCACCAGCCCAAGCGTTGGCATATAGGCGAGCGAGTTCAGCAAAATCACGACGAACATGGCACTGGGTGAGGTGACCTGCGCGGCGAAATACAATGTGATGGCCCCGACCAGATGGCAGCCCGCATAGAGCGTGCGCGCGCTTACCCATTTGTCCGCAATAATTCCGAGCAGAGTGGGCATAAATACCGCCGCAATCCCTAATGAACTGTATACCGCACCGATGGCTGCACCATCAAACTTGAGGGTAACGAACATATAAGATCCGAGCGTGGTCAGCCAACTTCCCCACAGGCAGAACTGCAGAAACGAAAGTATTTTTAGCTGCAGCTTTAGGTTCATCTAAATTTCCTCACAGGAATGGATATTGAATGTTAATTTTCTAACATATCTGCTTCGGTATGTTGTAATCGTAACATTAGCAGGGGCGTGAGGTTATTTTTGCTACATTCACCAAATAAATGAAAACATCCTCAGGCTGCATTCGAGAATAGTGATGGGGGTTACATTTTTGGCTGGAACTCGGGGGCGGTGTTATCTCTCCTGCCGCTAAACGAGGAGCAGGAGAGACAGCAAGCAGGGAAGGTTAATGTCGGCGGTAGCTCTTCTGTGCAGTGTTCACTTTGTAGAGATAATTACGTGATTCCGCAGAAGGATGGCGTGTGGTCAGGGTCTGGTAGACATCCCCCGGCGCCATGCTGTTGATAATGTTGAACGCGCGGTTTTTGTCGCTGTTGAACACGCGTAACACGCTACCCGCACCGCCGTTATAAGCCGTTATCATGGCGTAACGACGCGATGTCGGATTATCAATCCCGCTCAAATAGCTGTTCTGCAAGATGGCCAGGTAAGCAGTGCCGGTGTCGATATTGCTTTCTGGATCAAACAAGTAGCTACGGCTTGGCTTGCCCCATTTCCCTTGCGATTTAAAGACATCAACACCAGCGCTGTGCTGTACAACCTGCATCAGACCTAGCGCGTCTGCGTGGCTGACCGCATACGGGTTAAAGCTCGATTCAGTCTGCATGATGGCCAGAATCAGCGATTCCTCGACGCCGTATTTCTTCGACGCTTTGCGCACCATGCCGATATATTTATGCGCTCGTTTATCAAGGTGGTTTGGTACCAGGTTAATCGTCACGCTATAAACAATTTTAAGCCCGGTACTGCGGCTTTTCAGGCGGGTTTGCAGCAGGTAGTCCGCAAATTTTGACGCGCGGCCTTCCCAACGAATCGCCTGACCGGTGTTATCAACCACCTGGCCGTACAGGAACGGCTGCTTTGAGATCAACACATCGTTGGCATCGGAATAAAGATCGATTGAACCCGGATCGTCGCCCATCAGCAAAGTGGTTATGATCGCCTGGCGCAGGTGCGCCGCAGGATCGGTGCCAGCAATGGTTTCAATGGTAATCGTACCGTCGTCAAAGTTGATATGGCTACGGGTCAGGTATTGGTCGGTATATTTTACGTAGTCTTTTGGACCCGCAATCAACACTTCCTTCATGCCCCAGATATTTTCGATGTTATGAGCAAATTGCCCCATCAAAATATCGAAACCATTGGTGTCCTTAACAAAAGCCTCGTTATAGGTATCTTCTTTTTTGCTCGAACAAGAGATGAGCAACGGGACAACCAGAGCTAGCGCGAGAAATTTTTTCATCGTTCCATGTATGCGTTGTGCTTGTTGTAGTTTGCATAAGGGCCAGTGGCCCTTATGTTTTTATTTTTCTGGCGGCGTGTAGCCTTCGATGTGGACTTCTTTGCCTTCGAACAGGAAGTTGACCATTTCAGCTTCCAGTTCTTTGCGGTGCTCTGGGTTCATCATGCTCATTTTGCGTTCGTTAATCAGCATGGTTTGTTTGGTCTGCCACAGCGCCCAGGCTTCTTTAGAGATTTCGTTATAAATACGTTTGCCGAGTTCACCGGGATAGAGTTGGAAATCCTGGCCTTCTGCGTCACGTTGCAGGTAAGTACAAAAAATAGTTCTGCTCATCATTATTCCTCTTCAACAGCTCGGGCGGGTTTAAGTACCACCGGCTCGGCGTGTAATTGCTGTAATAGGCGCTCTACAGGGGCGGCCAGTCCAACGGACGGTGGCTGCGCTAAGTTATACCAGAGAGCGGTTCCTTCATCCATGCACCCGCTAAACGAAAGCACCGGCAGCCACATTGGGACGATATCCAAATGGAAGTGGCTGAATGTATGGCGGAAGGCGGTTAATTGCGTGAGATTATCGGCTGGGATCTGGCGTTCTGCCAGCCAGTCGCGCAGCTCGTCTTCGGTGGCAAACTGCGGGAAGCAGTACAAGCCGCCCCACAGGCCAACGGCTGGGCGCTGAGCCAGCAGAATGCTTTGTTGGTGCTGCATCATCAGGAAATAACCGGTGCGTTCGGGTAACGTCACCTTCGGTTTTTTACCCGGATAGTTAGCCCAACTGTTATTGGCATAAGCCACACAAATATTATTCACCGGGCAAAGCTCGCATTTGGGTTTGGAACGAGTACAGACCATCGCCCCAAGGTCCATCATGGCCTGGTTAAACTGGCTCACGCCTTTTGCTGGTGTGACTTGCTCGGCTATGTCCCATAATTTTTTCTCGACGTCTTTTTTACCGGGCCAGCCGGACACTGCATAACAGCGTGCCAGCACGCGTTTTACGTTGCCGTCGAGAATCGGGAAATGTTTGCCGAGAGAAAGTGAGAGAACCGCACCGGCAGTTGAACGCCCAATGCCAGGCAGTGCGGCAACTTCTTCAAACGTTTCCGGGAACACGCCACCGTGTTGATTCGCCACCATTTGCGCGGCTTTATGGAGATTACGGGCGCGGGCGTAATAACCCAGGCCAGTCCACAGATGCAGGACTTCATCCAGCGGGGCGTTGGCGAGATCGGTGACGGTTGGGAAGCGTGCCATAAAGCGTTCAAAGTAAGGAATGACGGTGGCAACTTGAGTTTGTTGCAACATCACCTCAGACAGCCATACTTTATAAGGCGTTTTTTCGAGTTGCCATGGCAGTGTTTTGCGCCCGTATTTTTGGTACCAGTCCAGAACCTGGTGAGAGAATTGCGGCGCTTGTGTCATTGTTGCCAGGCCATCCGATAAATGTGTGAATTAGGGGGCTGATTCCAGCACAGACGACTCCGTGCTGTAAACCGGAACTTTCTGGTGCTTGCTTCTCATCATTAACTTTGGATAATGCCCGTTTCCCAAACACTAACTCAAAGCCTGAAACCATGAAAAATGACGTCATCTCACCGGAATTTAATGAAGAAGGCCGCGCAATGCGCCGGATTCGTAGTTTTGTGCGCCGCCAGGGCCGCTTGACCAAAGGGCAGGAGTTCGCACTGGAAAACTATTGGCCGGTGATGGGCGTTGAATATGAAACCGCGCCTGTCGATTTTGTCGCCCTGTTTGGCCGCGAAGCGCCTGTGACGCTGGAGATTGGTTTTGGTATGGGAACGTCGCTTGTCGCTATGGCGCAGGCGAATCCTCAGCAGAACTTTTTAGGCATTGAAGTTCACTCACCAGGTGTGGGTGCATGCCTTGCGACGGCGCATGAAGAAGGCGTCGAAAACCTGCGTATTATGTGTCACGACGCAGTCGAAGTGCTGGAAAAAATGGTTCCTGACAATTCTTTGAACATGGTTCAGCTATTTTTCCCTGATCCGTGGCACAAAGCGCGTCATAATAAGCGCCGTATCGTTCAAGTGCCGTTTGCAGAACTTGTAAAAAGCAAACTGAAACTGGGTGGTGTGTTCCATATGGCGACCGACTGGGAACCTTATGCGGAACACATGCTCGAAGTTATGTCCTCTATTGATGGTTATAAAAACCAGTCAGAGAGTAACGACTACGTACCGCGGCCGGATTCACGTCCGGTGACCAAATTTGAACAACGTGGCCATCGTCTTGGTCACGGCGTATGGGACTTAATGTTCGAGAGGGTAAAGTAATGGCAATTCATCGTAGCCGTCGTTTGCGTAAGAAAATGCACATTGAAGAATTCCAGGAAGTCGGGTTCTCAGTTGCATGGCGTTTCCCGGAAGGCACCTCCGAAGAACAAATCGATAAAATCGTTGATGCGTTTATTGTTGAAGCAATCGATGCCAACGGTCTGGCTTTTGATGGCGGTGGTCACCTTTCCTGGGAAGGCTTAATTTGCCTGCAGGAAATCGGCAAATGCACCGAGGAGCATCAGGCTCTGGTGCGCAAATGGCTTGAAGATCACAAGGCTGAAGACGTTCGCACCAGCGAGTTGTTTGATGTCTGGTGGGATTGATATTTACAGTGTAAACAGGTCGGTGAAAGCCGGCCTTTTTTATATCAGGATCAGGAGTGACTATGATTCGTAAGGCTCTGATGGGCGTTCTGCTGCTTACCGCGATGCAGGCGCAGGCCGACTATAAATGCAGTGTCACGCCTCGCGATGACGTGGTAATCAGCCCGCAAACCGTTCAGGTTGTTGGCGAAAATGGCAATCTGGTTATTGCCCCGGATGGCAGCCTGCAATTTAACGGCAAGCCACAGACTTTAAACGCAACGCAACGCCAGTTGGCGGTGAACTACCAGAAAGCGTTGCGTAGCGACCTGCCGTGGATTAACAACGGTGCATTGGCCCGCGTTGAAAAAGGGCGCGTGGCGCTGGATAAAATCATCGCTCAGGAAGCCGGTGAGAGCAGCAATATGCGTGGGCGTCTGACTAAACTCGACGCGCAGCTTAAAGAGCAGATGAACCGCATCATTGAAACGCGTCAGGATGGCTTAACCTTCCACTACAAAGCGATTGATCAGGTGCGTGCCGATGGGCAACAGCTGGTGAATCAGGCAATGGGCGGCATCTTGCAGGACAGTATCAACGAGATGGGAGCTAAAGCCGTTCTGAAAGGTGGCGGTAATCCGCTGCAAAACGTGCTCGGTAGCCTTGGTGGGTTACAGACTGCGATTCAGAAAGAGTGGAAAAACCAGGAACAAGATTTCGAACAGTTTGGCCGCGACGTGTGCAGCAAAGTCGTGACGCTGGAAGGCCAGCGCAAAGGGCTGGTTGAAACGCTGAAATAGTCATAAATATGGCGGGTGTGTTACCCGCCATTAATTTAAGTATCTACTGCATAAACGTCGGTTGTTTTTGCTCGTAAGCAGAAATGCAACCTTCGTGTTGCAGCGTCAGGCCAATGCTGTCCAGCCCTTCTAACATGCAGTGGCGACGGAAAGTATCGATAGTAAACGAATAGCTTTTCTCACCAGCAATCACGGTTTGTGCTTCCAGGTCGACAACGAATTTAATCCCTGGATTTTCCGCAACCAGTTTAAACATTTCATCTACTTCTGCTTCGCTCAACGTAACCGGTAATAACTGGTTGTTGAATGAGTTGCCGTAGAAGATATCCGCAAAACTTGGCGCGATAACCACTTTAAAACCGTAATCGGTTAATGCCCACGGGGCGTGTTCACGCGAAGAACCGCAGCCGAAGTTTTCACGTGCCAGCAAAATAGAGGCACCTTTAAACTCAGGGAAGTTCAGCACAAATTCTGGATTGGGCTGTTGGCCTGCATCGTCCAGAAAACGCCAGTCGTTAAACAGGTGTGCACCAAAACCCGTGCGCGTGACTTTCTGCAAAAACTGCTTCGGAATGATTGCATCGGTATCAACGTTTGCGGCATCCAGCGGAACGACCAGGCCGGTATGTTGGATAAATTTCTCTGCCATGGTGTTTTCCCTTATTTCAACGTGCGGATGTCAGCAAAGTGACCGGATACAGCGGCGGCGGCGGCCATTGCCGGGCTAACCAGATGCGTGCGGCCACCGCGGCCCTGACGGCCTTCGAAGTTACGGTTGCTGGTGGAAGCGCAACGCTCGCCGGGTTCCAGACGGTCGTTGTTCATTGCCAGGCACATGGAGCAACCAGGCAAACGCCACTCAAAACCTGCTTCGATGAAAATCTTATCCAGACCTTCAGCTTCTGCCTGCGCTTTTACTGGACCAGAACCTGGAACCACTAACGCCTGCACGCCTGGTGCGACTTTACGGCCTTTGGCAATTTCTGCTGCTGCACGTAAATCTTCAATGCGTGAGTTGGTGCACGAGCCGATAAACACTTTGTCGATAGCGACTTCGGTTAACGGAATGCCCGGTTTGAGGCCCATATAGGCCAGTGCTTTTTCGGCAGACGCACGTTCTACCGGATCGGCGAAGGATTCTGGATTCGGGATGTTTTCGGTAACGGAAATTACCTGGCCTGGGTTAGTACCCCAGGTGACTTGCGGTGCGATTTCAGCGGCATCCAGCGTGATAGTAGTATCGAATTTAGCGCCTTCGTCAGTGCTGAAGGTTTTCCAGTACGCAACGGCGTTGTCCCAGTCAGCTTCTTTTGGTGCGTGCAGACGGCCTTTCACATAGTCGAAGGTGGTTTGGTCTGGTGCAACAATACCTGCTTTGGCACCCATCTCGATGGCCATGTTACACAGCGTCATGCGGCCTTCCATCGATAGCGCCTGAATCGCGCTACCGCAGAATTCCACTACGTGCCCGGTACCGCCAGCGCTGCCGGTTTTACCTATGATGGCCAGTACGATGTCTTTTGCGGTGATGCCCGCAGCAGCGTTGCCTGTCACTTCAATTTTCATGGTTTTGGCGCGGCCCTGTTTCAGGGTTTGCGTCGCCAGTACATGTTCAACTTCGGACGTACCAATACCAAACGCCAGTGCACCGAATGCGCCGTGGGTCGCGGTGTGGGAATCGCCACAAACAATGGTCATGCCAGGCAACGTGATGCCTTGTTCTGGGCCCATGACATGGACGATACCCTGGAATGGGTGATTCAGGTCATACAGCTCAACGCCAAATTCTGCGCAGTTTTTCATCAATTCCTGCATCTGAATGCGGGCCATTTCGCCGGAAGCATTGATGTCTTTGGTCTGCGTGGAAACGTTGTGATCCATGGTCGCAAACGTTTTGCCTGGCTGACGAACCGGGCGGTTGTGCGCACGCAGGCCATCAAATGCCTGCGGGGAGGTGACTTCATGTACCAGATGGCGGTCGATATACAGCAGTGGCGTTTCATCCACTGCTTCGTACACGACGTGGGCATCGTACAATTTCTGATATAACGTCTTCGCCATGATTATTTCCCCTCTGCCACAAAACGAGCAATGGTATCGCCCATTTCGTCGGTGCTGATTGCGTTGCCCGCGCGAGCCAGGTCACCAGTACGGAAGCCTTCTTCCAGCGCGAGGTTGATAGCGTTTTCGATGGCCTGAGCGGCCTCTTCAGCATCCAGGCTGTAGCGCAGTAACAAAGCCAGAGACAGGATCTGCGCAATAGGGTTAGCAATATTTTTACCTGCGATATCCGGCGCGGAGCCGCCAGCAGGTTCATACAGGCCAAAGCCTTGTTCGTTCAGGCTTGCAGAAGGCAACATGCCCATAGAGCCTGTGATCATCGCGCATTCGTCAGACAGAATGTCGCCAAACAGGTTAGAGCACAGCAGCACGTCGAACTGAGATGGGTCTTTAATCAACTGCATGGTGGCGTTGTCGATGTACATGTGTGACAGCTCAACGTCCGGGTATTCTTTCGCGATTTCGCCGACGATTTCACGCCACATCACGGACGTTTGCAGCACGTTAGCTTTATCGATTGAGGTCACTTTACTGCGACGTTTGCGAGCGGACTCGAAGGCAATACGTGCAATACGTTCGATCTCGAAGCGGTAATACACTTCGGTATCAAAGGCTTTTTCGTGCATGCCGGAACCTTCACGGCCTTTTGGTTGGCCGAAGTAGATACCGCCGGTTAATTCGCGTACGCACAAGATGTCGAAACCGTTAGCGGCAATGTCAGCACGCAGCGGGCAAAACTCTTCCAGGCCTTGATACAGACGGGCAGGGCGCAGGTTGCTGAATAATTTGAAGTGCTTACGCAGCGGCAACAACGCGCCACGTTCAGGCTGCTGGTCCGGCGGCAGGTGTTCCCATTTTGGGCCGCCTACAGAACCGAACAAAATGGCATCAGCTTGCTCGCAACCTTCTACGGTAACCGGTGGCAACGGGTTGCCGTGACGGTCGATGGCAATCCCACCCACGTCGTATTGACTGGTGGTAATGCGCATATCGAAGCGCGTACGAACTGCATCCAGCACTTTCAGCGCTTGCGCCATAACTTCTGGGCCAATGCCGTCACCCGGCAATACTGCTATATGATGAGTTTTTGACATGTCACACGGTTTCCTGATTATTTTCTTTATTATGAGCTTTGCGTTGCAATTCTTTTTCGACGATGCCAGCGCGCCAGATGTTGTTCAGTACGTTAATCATTGCTTTCGCTGATGATTCCACGATATCGGTCGCCAGACCTACGCCATGGAAGCGACGACCTTTATGGGTCACAACGATATCTACCTGACCCAGCGCATCTTTACCCTGACCTTTCGCAGACAACTGGTATTTCACCAGTTCAACATCGTAATTTGTGATGCGGTTAATAGCCTGGTAAACAGCATCTACCGGGCCGTTACCTGTGGCCGCTTCTGAATGCGTTTCGTCACCGCAATGCAACTGGACGGAAGCGGTGGAGATCACGCTTGAACCAGACTGCACGTTGAAATATTCCATGCTGAAATGTTCTGGTTCTTCTTGTTGTTTACCGATGAAGGCCAGCGCTTCCAAATCGTAATCAAAGACCTGACCTTTTTTGTCGGCCAGTTTCAGGAAGGCGTCGTACAACGAGTCCAGGTTGTAATCCGCTTCTTTATAGCCCATTTCTTCCATGCGGTGCTTAACAGCCGCGCGGCCGGAGCGAGAAGTCAGGTTCAGCTGTACCTGATTCAGACCGATGGTTTCCGGCGTCATGATTTCGTAATTTTCGCGGTTTTTCAGCACGCCATCCTGGTGGATACCGGAGGAGTGAGCGAATGCGTTCGAACCGACAACGGCTTTGTTAGCCGGAATGGGCATGTTGCACAGTTGGCTGACAATCTGGCTGGTGCGGTAGATTTCATGGTGATTGATATTGGTGTGTACGCCTAACATTTGGCTACGCACTTTGATAGCCATAATGACTTCTTCCAGCGCGGTGTTACCGGCACGTTCACCGATACCGTTCAGCGTGCCTTCAACCTGACGTGCGCCTGCCTGAATAGCTGCGATGGAGTTGCCGGTCGCCATGCCTAAATCGTCGTGGCAGTGAACAGAGATAATGGCTTTATCGATGTTTGGAACGCGGTTGTACAGGGTTTGAATGATGCCGCCAAACTGTACTGGTGTGGTGTAACCCACTGTGTCAGGGATGTTGATAGTTGTAGCACCTGCGCCGATTGCAGCTTCTACGATACGGCACAGATTGTCGATTGGTGTGCGACCCGCGTCTTCACATGAGAACTCAACGTCATCGGTATAGTTACGGGCACGTTTTACGGAATTGACTGCGCGGGCCAGGACATCATCAAAGGTGCTGCGCAATTTGGTTTCGATGTGCATGGTCGAGGTGGCCAGGAACACATGGATACGAAACGCTTCGGCAATTTTTAATGCTTCAGCAGCGACATCAATATCTTTATCTACACAACGAGCGAGGCCACACACACGGCTGTTTTTGATGTTGCGGGCGATGGTTTGCACAGATTCAAAGTCGCCAGGAGAGGAAACCGGGAAGCCCACTTCCATCACGTCAACACCCATACGTTCCAGTGCCATCGCGATTTGCAGCTTCTCTTTTACACTCAGACTCGCCTGTAATGCCTGCTCACCATCACGTAAAGTGGTATCGAAAATAATGACTTGTTGGCTCATGTTGTGGTCCTTTCTCGTCTTTGGGGCCGTTGCTACGAGCATAAAAAAACCCGCGCAGTGGCGCGGGTTTTTTCTGTCTGATGGCTTGAATCAACGCTTGATTTCGCCCACCAGCCTACCGCGCAATGAAGTTGCGTTTAGTAGTAGACCTAGTAGGCGGTTGCTGCGAATCATGTTTCAAGCCCCAAGTGAATTTCGTTATGCATTTATTGGTACTTGATCTGCCTTGCAGTGTCAACACACTATTCTCTCAGGCACGAAATTGGTGCAAGTAAGGAGGGGCGGTCATCAGTTATTTGTTCTGGGATATGAGAATTTTATAATATATCTAAAAGGTATGAAAAAGGATTAGTTACCTCCGTTAACAGAATAGAGATTATTAGAAACAATTGAAAATAATATGTCTGCCATTTATATCATTCATCGTGATTATGATTTAGGGGCAGTAATTACCTTTTTTACTCTATTTTAGGAATTTATCATCTTTCTTTATTGTCTGGTTATTGGTAGGTCGTATGTTTCCGAGTCACAATGTTATCAATACTTAATATATTATTCACTGGGCGAATTATTGTGTGGGAAGTCATTTTGTGATTTGATGGGCACGATCCAGTAATCAACTGACGAAAGAATAAAAAAATATAAGACTTTTCTTATTTTGCCAGGTTTGTCAGTCGCTGAAGTCGTGTTGTTACCGTAGAGAGCATTAATTCTAAACAAATATTTAGAATTAAGTTTTTGATTGTAGTAATCAGCATGTTCTGCTTAGCAAATGATAATAGGAGTAATTCGCAGCATTAACCTGCGAAGAAGGAATTGCAATCTTAGTGGAGTTAATCATGTCTGATAATTATGTAGAACAACCGGCGACCAATGATGGCTTTAAACCTCAACTACGCTCAGTTGATTTAAATTTATTAACCGTATTTGATGCTGTTATGCAGGTGCAAAACATTACCCGTGCGGCTCAGTCTTTAGGAATGTCTCAGCCTGCGGTGAGTAATGCGGTCGCTCGTCTAAAAATTATGTTCAATGATGAGCTCTTTGTTCGCTATGGTCGCGGTATACAGCCCACGGCGCGCGCCTTCCAGTTGTTTGGTTCAATACGTCAGGCATTACAGCTGGTGCAAAATGAACTACCTGGTGCCGGTTTTGAACCGAGCAGTAGCGAAAGGGTATTTAACATTTGTGTCAGTAGTCCGTTAGACAATTTGTTAACCTCCGTCATCTTTAATAATATGAAGCACTTTGCTCCGGGTATTCAATTACTCTTTAAATCAGCGTTAAATAAAGACATTGAACATCAATTGCGATATCAGGAAACAGAGTTTGTTATTAGCTACACTGAATTCCGCCGCCCTGAATTTACTTGTATACCGTTGTTTGAAGATGAAATGGTGCTGGTAGCCAGTAAAAAACATCCGCGCTTAATTAAACCGATCACTGAAGAAGATGTTTATAACGAAAAGCATGCTGTAGTGTCGCTTGATCGTTTTGCTTCGTTTAGTGCGCAGTGGTATCAAACTCCGGAAAAGCAAGCCTGCGTTGCCTATCAAGGGATGGCGATGACCAGTGTTTTAAATATCGTGTCGCAAACACAACTGGTTACCATCGCGCCGCGCTGGTTAGCTGACGAGTTCGCTGATTCACTTCATTTGCAAATATTCACATTACCGCTGAAAGAGAATGTATCGACCTGCTATTTATCGTGGCACGAAGCTGCCGGGCGCGATAAAGGCCACCAGTGGATGGAAAAACTACTGACGACCGTATGCAGTAAATAGACTCATGCTCTTATCCTGAATGAGCCGGATTGTAAAAACGATCCGGTTATTCTCCCTTTCTTCTGTTTCCTGGTGTTTTACGCTGTAATTGGTTTTAAGTTTTCATTCCAGACTGCCCATTAAATCCTGCCTTAATTAGATTTAACCTGCAAAGCCACCTTTCATAACATTTTCAATCATAATCTTTGCTTATGCTCAGAGCTTAACTCCGCCAGATGAGGGTTTTGTAGTGTTCGTAAGGAAACGCTCTTTTGTAGCCTGAAGATTGGCAATTGATTGCCTGATTTTCAACGGTTATGTTAGGCGGACTATCAAAAATAAAAAGACATATGCGGGCGCAACAACCTGCCTCAACGACTAAGCCGAAATGATTTCTGCAGTCGGTCAAACACGTAAGCCGGGAGGCAAACCATGGAGATGTTGTCAGGAGCCGAGATGGTCGTCCGATCGCTTATCGATCAGGGCGTTAAACATGTATTCGGTTATCCAGGAGGCGCCGTTCTCGATATTTATGATGCGCTTCATACTATTGGCGGCATTGATCATGTGCTGGTGCGCCATGAACAAGCGGCAGTGCATATGGCTGATGGCCTGGCGCGCGCAACGGGTGAGGTTGGCGTAGTTCTGGTCACTTCCGGTCCGGGCGCGACAAACGCCATTACCGGTATTGCTACGGCTTATATGGATTCAATCCCAATGGTGGTGCTGTCCGGCCAAGTGGCGACATCCCTTATTGGTTATGATGCATTCCAGGAATGCGACATGGTGGGGATTTCTCGTCCGGTCGTGAAGCACAGCTTTTTAGTCAAACGAACGGAAGATATTCCGGGCATCATCAAAAAAGCGTTCTGGCTTGCTGCAAGCGGGCGTCCGGGGCCAGTCGTCGTGGATTTGCCTAAAGACATTATGAGTCCGGCAAACAAGCTGCCGTACAGCTACCCTGAAACCGTGAGTATGCGTTCTTACAACCCGACAACGCAGGGTCACAAAGGGCAGATTAAACGGGCGTTGCAAACTTTGCTGGCGGCGAAAAAACCGGTGATGTATGTCGGCGGTGGGGCGATTACGGCTTCTTGCCATGACGAATTGCGCGAACTCGCGCAGAAACTGAATATTCCGGTTGTCTCTTCGTTAATGGGACTAGGCGCATTTCCAGGTACACATCGCCAGGCGCTTGGCATGCTGGGAATGCACGGTACTTATGAAGCCAACATGGTGATGCACAACTCCGATGTTATTTTCGGTGTTGGGGTGCGCTTTGATGACCGTACCACTAACAATCTGGCGAAGTACTGCCCGAATGCGACCGTGCTGCATATTGATATCGACCCAACGTCCATTTCCAAAACCGTTGGCGCGGATATCCCAATTGTTGGCGACGCACGACAGGTTCTGCAGCAAATGCTGGAACTGTTGGGGCAAGAAGATACTCAACAATCGTGTGATGAAATCCGTGACTGGTGGCAGCAGATTGAGCAATGGCGTGCGCGTCAGTGCCTCGAGTTTGATCGCACCAGCGATAAAATTAAGCCACAGGCGGTTATCGAAACTATCTATCGCCTGACCAAAGGCGAGGCATACGTGACGTCTGATGTCGGCCAACACCAAATGTTTGCCGCCCTCTATTACACCTTTGATAAACCGCGGCGTTGGATTAACTCCGGTGGCCTCGGCACGATGGGCTTTGGCCTGCCAGCAGCACTAGGTGTGAAACTCGCATTGCCAGAAGAAACTGTAGTTTGCGTGACAGGCGATGGCAGTATTCAGATGAATATCCAGGAGCTTTCTACTGCACTGCAATACGGATTACCGGTGTTGGTGCTTAACCTCAACAACCGTTATCTCGGCATGGTGAAGCAGTGGCAGGATATGATTTATTCTGGTCGTCACTCCCAATCCTATATGGAATCTTTGCCTGACTTTGTGCGTGTGGCAGAAGCTTACGGTCACGTTGGGATCAACATTAACACTCCGCAAGAGCTGGAAAGTAAGCTGATCGAGGCTCTGGAAGCCGTGCGTAACCAGCGTCTGGTCTTTGTTGATGTCGCAGTTGATGGCACTGAGCATGTGTACCCAATGCAGATCCGTGGCGGTGGCATGGATGAGATGTGGCTAAGTAAAACGGAGAGAACCTAATCATGCGCCGGATATTATCTGTATTACTCGAAAATGAGTCCGGGGCGCTGTCCCGCGTTATTGGCTTGTTCGCTCAGCGCGGCTACAACATTGAAAGCCTGACGGTTGCACCCACTGACGATCCCACGCTGTCTCGTATGACTATCCAGACGGTAGGCGACGAGAAAGTGCTTGAGCAAATTGAAAAGCAACTCCACAAACTGGTGGATGTTTTGCGTGTCAGTGAGCTAGGGCAGGGGGCGCATGTTGAACGTGAAATCATGTTGGTGAAAGTGCAGGCGAGTGGTTATGGGCGTGAAGAAGTGAAGCGCAATGCAGAAATCTTCCGTGGGCAAATCATTGATGTCACTCCAACGCTCTACACGGTTCAGTTGGCAGGAACCAGCGATAAACTGGACGCATTCCTGAATACCATCCGTGAAGTGGCAAAAATTGTTGAAGTGGCGCGCTCAGGTATTGTTGGCGTTTCCCGCGGCGATAAGATCATGCGCTAGCCTGTGAAAGGCATCTGAAAAGCAACCCGGTAACCCATGCCGGGTTTTTTTTTGCAAATTACGCAACAACTGCCAGCAAAAGCGGTTGCCCGAGTTATTATTCTGCGCTTAGATGATAAAAATGAAACCATGACCAGGGTATGGTTATGGAAATCCTAAATAAGGGGCTACTGTGAAATTGGATGAAATCGCGCGCCTGGCTGGAGTTTCGCGCACCACGGCGAGCTACGTCATCAACGGGAAGGCAAAGCAGTATCGCGTCAGCGATAAGACCGTTGAGAAAGTCATGGCGGTTGTACGCGAACATAACTACCACCCGAACGCGGTGGCCGCAGGATTACGTGCCGGTCGTACGCGTTCTATCGGATTAGTTATTCCAGACCTTGAAAACACCAGCTATACCCGTATCGCTAACTATCTGGAGCGTCAGGCTCGTCAGCGCGGATATCAACTGCTGATTGCTTGCTCTGAAGATCAGCCCGATAACGAAATGCGCTGCGTTGAACATCTGCTACAGCGGCAGGTAGATGCGATCATCGTTTCAACTTCACTGCCACCTGAACACCCTTTCTATCAGCGTTGGGCGCATGATCCTTTCCCAATCATCGCGCTTGATAGAGCGTTAGATCGTGAAAACTTCATCAGCGTAGTGGGTGCTGATCAAGAAGATGCAGAAATGCTGGCTAGCGAACTACGTACTTTCCCTGCCGAAACTGTTCTTTATCTGGGGGCGTTGCCTGAGCTTTCCGTCAGCTATCTGCGTGAACAAGGTTTCCGCACGGCCTGGAAAGATGATCCGCGTGAAGTGAATTTCTTATATGCGAACAGTTACGAACGCGAAGCCGCAGCACAGTTATTTGAGAAGTGGCTTGAAACGCATCCGATGCCGCAGGCTCTTTACACCACTTCATTTGCATTGCTACAAGGTGTTATGGATGTAACCTTGCGCCGCGAAGGTCATCTGCCGTCTGAGCTGGCGATTGCCACGTTTGGGGACAATGAGCTGCTCGATTTCCTGCAATGTCCAGTATTGGCTGTTGCCCAGCGCCATCGCGATGTCGCAGAACGTGTGCTGGAACTGGTGCTTGCCAGCCTTGATGAGCCACGTAAACCGAAGGCTGGATTAACCCGTATTCGCCGTAATCTATACCGTCGTGGTAGTTTAAGCCGTAACTAACAAGACATGGCAGTTACGGCTGCCATTCTTAATTAAGAATATTCCCGTTTTAATTCCCTTGTTTATCCAGGTAATTACTTTTCATCAGTAATGGATAATCTTTTAATTTCTGAATCTATATAATTATCCACCTCTGAATTATTTTGTTACACAGCAATATGTAAAAATGCCGGATAATTAAACAATAGCAACCTGATGTAAATCAAACTTACCCGCCAGCCCGCGTTTCGCCTGCATCTGGCACTGTTAACCTGTCGAGAAATACCTTAAAATGCCGACCGCGTCGCAAACTGAACACTTCATATTTAACCTGTCAGGTTTTCAGTCGATTTAACGATATTTATGCTTATTGGTCTTTTTTCTTTCAAATATTCATAACGTTAATTTTGCATCGTAGATGTAGCGCCTTTTCACGCCAGTCATTTATCAATCGCTTATGAGATGAAAATTATTTCCATCAGCGTTGTAGCTTGCTTGACAAGGTTTTCCTCCGCTCCGTAAACTCCTTTAGGTGGGGTTTTGTGGGTCAAAGTGGTGGAAAGGGGAATTTAAGGGTGAGGCTGGCATGTTCCGTGGGGCAACATTAGTCAATCTCGACAGCAAAGGGCGGCTTGCCGTACCTACCCGTTACCGGGATGCGCTTGTCGAAACCTCTGAAGGTCAGATGGTCTGTACCATCGACATTCATCACCCGTGCCTGCTGCTTTATACCCTTCCCGAGTGGGAAATTATTGAACAAAAGCTAGCTCGTCTGTCGAGCATGAACCCTGTTGAGCGTCGCGTGCAGCGATTGTTACTGGGGCATGCCAGTGAATGTCAGATGGATAGCGCCGGGCGATTGTTGCTTGCACCAGTTTTGCGCCAACACGCCGGGCTAACCAAAGAAGTGATGCTGGTTGGGCAGTTCAATAAGTTTGAACTGTGGGATGAAACGACCTGGCATCAACAGGTCAAGGAAGACATCGACGCTGAGCAGGCTACGACGACTACGTTGTCGGACCGTCTGCAGGACTTGTCACTATAAATAATGATGGAAAATTTTAAACATACTTCGGTGCTGCTTGATGAAGCCGTGAACGGTCTGAACATTCGTCCGGACGGCATCTACATTGATGGCACATTTGGTCGCGGTGGCCATTCTCGTTTGATTCTTTCCCAACTGGGACCAGAAGGACGACTGCTGGCTATTGACCGTGATCCACAAGCGATTACGGCGGCGCAGGCCATCGACGATCCGCGCTTCTCCATTATCCATGGGCCTTTCTCTGAATTAGCTGAATACGCTCGTGAACGCGACTTGCTGGGCAAAATTGACGGCATCCTGTTGGATCTTGGCGTTTCTTCCCCGCAACTCGACGACGCTGAACGCGGTTTCTCGTTTATGCGTGACGGCCCGTTGGATATGCGTATGGACCCAACTCGCGGGCAATCTGCCGCTGAGTGGTTACTCAATGCCGAAGAAGCTGACATTGCCTGGGTGATTAAAACCTTCGGTGAAGAGAAGTTCGGTAAACGTATCGCGCGCGCCATTATTGAGCGTAACCGCGAGCAACCGATGACCCGCACCAAAGAACTGGCAACAGTTGTGGCTGCGGCAATGCCGGTAAAAGACAAATTCAAACATCCTGCTACGCGTACCTTCCAGGCTATTCGTATCTGGATCAACAGTGAACTTGAAGAGATTGAACAGGCTCTTAAAGGTTCGATTGAAACACTGTCACCGGGTGGGCGTTTGTCGATTATCAGTTTCCATTCTTTGGAAGACCGCATTGTTAAGCGCTTTATGCGTGAAAACACCCGTGGACCACAGGTTCCGGCGGGCATTCCAATGACTGAAGCCCAGTTGAATAAACTCGGCGGCAGGTATTTAAAATCAATTGGCAAAATGATGCCAGGTGATGAAGAAGTGGCGGAAAACCCGCGCGCGCGCAGTTCGGTATTGCGCATCGCTGAAAGGACGAACGCATGATCAACAGAGTGGCAGAAACCCTCAGTAAAGTGACTGGCCAGCTAAGCAGTGGCGAACGTCATGCACTACCAACAGTGATTGGTGGTGATTTATTGCGTCATGGGAAAATGCCACTGATCTTGTTCACCGCCATTATCGTTACCGCCATTTTTGTTGTGACCACCGCGCACCACACCCGTCTGCTTACCGCACAGCGCGAGCAAATGGTGGTGGAGCGTGATGCGTTAGACATCGAATGGCGTAACCTGATTTTGGAAGAAAACGCACTGGGCGATCATAGCCGAGTGGAGCGGGTCGCGACGGAAAAGCTGCAACTGCAGCATGTTGATCCATCGCAGGAAAACATCGTAGTTCAGCAATAAGGAATCGCGTGACAGATGAAGGCAGCGGCAAAAACGCTTAAACCGAAACGCCAGGAAGAACAGGCCAACTTTGTAAGTTGGCGTTTTGCGTTGCTTTGCGGTTGCATTTTGCTGGCGCTGGTTTTCCTGTTGGGGCGCGTTGCCTGGCTGCAAATCATCGCGCCGGACATGCTAGTTCGCCAGGGTGATATGCGCTCGTTACGTGTGCAAGAAGTGACAACTTCCCGTGGCATGATTAGCGACCGTGCAGGCCGCCCACTGGCAGTCAGCGTGCCGGTCAATGCGATTTGGGCAGACCCGAAAGAGCTACATGAAGCGGGTGGTATTACGCTGGATAACCGCTGGAAAGCATTAGCGGATGCCCTGAAAATTCCTCTCGATCAACTTGCTTCCCGCGTAAACAGCAATCCGAAAGGCCGCTTTATCTACCTGGCTCGCCAGGTGAACCCCGATATTGGCGACTACATCAAAAAACTGAAGCTTCCTGGGATTCACTTACGCCAGGAATCTCGCCGTTATTACCCTTCTGGCGAAGTAACCGCTCACTTGATTGGCTTCACAAACGTGGATAGCCAGGGCATCGAGGGCGTGGAAAAAAGCTTCGACAAATGGCTAACCGGCCAATCCGGCGAGCGCATTGTGCGTAAAGACCGTTTCGGTCGCGTCATTGAAGACATTTCATCAACCGATAGCCAGGCTGCTCACAACCTGGCTTTGAGCATTGATGAACGCTTGCAGGCTCTGGTTTACCGCGAACTCAACAATGCGGTTGCTTTCAACAAAGCAGAATCAGGCAGTGCGGTGCTGGTGGATGTCAGCACGGGTGAAGTGTTAGCGATGGCAAACAGCCCATCCTATAACCCGAATAATTTAAGCGGAACCCCGAAAGACGTGATGCGTAACCGTACCATTACGGACGTTTTCGAGCCGGGTTCAACAGTCAAACCCATGGTCGTCATGACCGCGCTGCAACGTGGCGTGGTGCGTGAAAATACCGTTCTGAATACCGTGCCGTACCGCATTAATGGTCATGAGATCAAAGATGTGGCGCGCTACAGCGAATTGACCCTTACCGGGGTGCTACAGAAGTCGAGTAACGTCGGGGTTTCCAAACTGGCGTTAGCGATGCCCTCCTCAGCGTTGGTAGATACTTACTCACGTTTTGGACTGGGAAAAGCGACCAATTTGGGGTTGGTCGGAGAACGCAGTGGCTTATATCCGCAAAAACAACGGTGGTCTGACATAGAGAGGGCCACCTTCTCTTTCGGCTACGGGCTAATGGTAACCCCGTTACAGTTAGCGCGAGTCTACGCAACGATTGGCAGCTACGGCATATATCGCCCGCTGTCGATTACCAAGGTTGATCCGCCGGTTCCAGGTGAGCGTATTTTCCCTGAACCGCTGGTTCGTACTGTCGTACATATGATGGAAAGTGTGGCATTGCCTGGTGGTGGTGGCGTGAAAGCGGCCATCAAGGGCTACCGCATTGCAATTAAGACCGGTACTGCGAAAAAAGTCGGGCCGGATGGAAAGTACATCAACAAATACATTGCTTACACAGCAGGCGTTGCGCCAGCCAGTAATCCTCGATTCGCGTTGGTTGTGGTCATAAACGATCCGCAAGCAGGCAAATATTACGGTGGTGCCGTCTCTGCACCTGTGTTCGGTGCCATCATGGGCGGCGTTCTACGCACCATGAACATTGAACCGGATGCTCTGGCGACAGGTGAAAAAAGTGAGTTTGTAATTAATCAAAATGAGGGATCAGGTGGCAGATCGTAATTTGCGCGACCTTCTCGCTCCGTGGGTGCCAGCGCTACCCGCGAGAGCTCTGCGAGAAATGACACTCGATAGTCGCGTGGCGGCATCGGGCGACCTTTTTGTGGCTTTAGTCGGTCATCAGGCGGACGGGCGTCGATATATCCCGCAGGCAATTGCGCAAGGCGTAGCTGCGGTCATAGCTGAAGCCGAAGGCGAAGCAAATTATGGCGAAATCCGTGAGATGCACGGCGTGCCAGTTATTTACCTGAGCCAACTGCATCAACGCTTATCTGCATTGGCAGGGCGTTTTTACCGCGAGCCTTCAAGTGCATTGCGCCTGGTTGGCGTAACCGGCACCAACGGTAAAACCACCACGGCTCAACTGCTTGCGCAGTGGAGCCAGTTATTAGGTGAAACCAGTGCTGTGATGGGCACAGTGGGCAATGGTCTGCTCGGGAATGTAAAACCAACCGAAAATACCACGGGCTCCGCCGTCGATGTACAGCAAGTGCTTGCTAACCTTGCTGAACAAGGTGCGAGCTTTGCCGCAATGGAAGTTTCCTCACATGGACTGGTTCAGAACCGTGTTTCCGCGCTGAAATTTGCTGCCAGCGTGTTCACCAACCTTAGCCGCGATCATCTCGATTACCACGGTGATATGGCGGGCTACGAAGCGGCAAAATGGCTGCTGTTCTCCGAACATGATTACGGCCATGCCATCATCAACGCTGATGATGAAGTCGGACGCAATTGGTTAGCGCGTTTACCTGACGCAATTGCCGTTACGATGGAAGATAATTTGCAGCCAGGCTGCCGTGGTCGTTGGTTGAAAGCAACCAACGTGCATTATCACGATGGCGGGGCAACGGTTCGATTCAGCTCTACCTGGGGCGACGGTGAAATTGAAAGCCGCCTGATGGGAGCCTTTAACGTCAGCAACTTGTTGTTAGCGCTGGCAACTTTGTTAGTGCTGGATTATCCAATTGAAGAATTGCTGAAAACCGCGCCGAGCCTGCAACCTGTTTGCGGTCGCATGGAAGTTTTCAGTGCTCCAGGTAAACCGACGGTAGTGGTGGATTATGCCCACACGCCGGATGCTCTGGAAAAAGCCCTGCAAGCCGCTCGTTTACATTGCAACGGTAAGCTGTGGTGTGTCTTCGGTTGCGGCGGCGATCGTGATAAAGGCAAACGTCCGATTATGGGTGGTATCGCTGAACAGTATGCGGATGTGGTGGTAGTCACTGACGACAACCCGCGCACCGAAGAACCTAACGCGATTGTTGCCGATATTCTGGTTGGTATGCTGGATGCGGGTCGCGCACATGTGGTTTCAGGCCGTGCAGAAGCGGTAACTAACGCGATTATGCAGGCAAGCGAAAATGATGTGGTTCTGGTCGCGGGCAAAGGGCACGAGGATTATCAGATTGTTGGTACGCGCCGCCTGGACTATTCAGACCGTGTCACCGTCGCCCGCTTGTTAGGGGTTGTGGCATGATCCGCGTTTCATTGAGCCAACTTGCCTCTGTCCTGAATGGAGAGTTGCACGGTGCTGATGCCGATATCATGGATGTCACCACCGACACACGTAAATTAACGCCGGGCTGCCTGTTTGTCGCACTGAAAGGTGAACGTTTCGACGCGCATGATTTTGCGCAAGATGCGGTCAACGGTGGGGCAGGGGCGTTGCTGGTTAGCCGCAAGCTGGACGTGAACGTTCCTCAGCTTGTGGTTGCAGATACACATCAGGCCTTTGGCGAACTGGCTGCCTGGGTTCGTCAACAGGTGCCAACGCGAGTTGTCGCGCTGACGGGGTCTTCTGGCAAAACCTCTGTTAAAGAGATGACGGCGGCTATTTTGCGCCAGTGCGGTAACACTCTACATACAGCCGGAAACCTGAATAACGATATTGGCGTGCCAATGACGTTACTGCGTCTGACGCCAGAATTTGAATATGCGGTTATCGAGCTTGGTGCAAACCATCAAGGCGAAATCGCCTGGACGGTTGGTCTGACTCGTCCTGAAGCTGCATTGGTGAACAACCTGGCGGCTGCACATCTCGAAGGTTTTGGCTCGCTTGCTGGTGTTGCGAAAGCAAAAGGTGAGATTTTCGCGGGGTTGCCAGCAAACGGCATCGCGATCCTCAATGCGGACAATAATGACTGGCTGAACTGGCAAGAAATTATTGGCGGCCGCAAAACCTGGCGTTTCTCGCCGAATGCAACCGGAAGCGATTTTACCGCGACCAACGTGCATATCACCACTCACGGCACTGATTTCACCATCAAAACGCCAATTGGCGATATCGACGTGACATTGCCGTTACCGGGTCGCCACAATATTGCCAATGCACTGGCTGCAACATCGCTTGCGATGGCGGTTGGTGCGCCGCTTACAGCGGTTAAAACAGGTCTTGCCGATCTTGAAGCGGTACCTGGTCGCTTGTTCCCCATTCAACTTTCCGAAAACCAACTTCTGCTCGACGACAGTTACAACGCCAATGTGGGGTCGATGACTGCCGCAGCGCAGGTTCTGTCTGAAATGCCTGGTTTCCGCGTAATGGTTGTTGGGGATATGGGCGAGTTGGGTGCTGAATCTGTTGAATGTCATCGTCAGGTAGGCGAAGCGGCAAAAGCGTCAGGGATTGATTGCGTACTGAGCGTAGGCACGCTGAGTGAAACAATCAGTCTTGCTTCTGAAGTGGGCGAACATTTTACCGATAAGCCTTCTTTAATCGTGCGTCTGAAAGCGCTTATTGCAGAGCATTCAATGATTACCATTTTAGTGAAGGGTTCACGTAGTGCCGCCATGGAACAGGTAGTACGCGCATTACAGGAGAATGGAACATGTTAGTTTGGCTGGCCGAACACTTGGTCAAATACTATTCCGGCTTTAACGTCTTTTCCTATCTGACGTTTCGCGCCATTGTCAGCCTGCTGACTGCTCTGTTCATCTCGTTATGGATGGGGCCGCGTATGATTGCTCGTTTACAGCAACTTTCCTTTGGCCAGGTTGTGCGTAACGACGGCCCTGAATCGCATTTCAGTAAGCGTGGAACACCAACGATGGGCGGGATTATGATCCTGACTTCTATCGTTATTTCCGTGTTGATGTGGGCATATCCGTCAAATCCTTATGTCTGGTGCGTATTGTTCGTGCTGGTAGGTTATGGGGCGATTGGCTTTGTTGATGACTACCGCAAAGTTGTGCGCAAAGACACTAAGGGGTTGATTGCCCGCTGGAAATATTTCTGGATGTCCGTTATCGCGCTGGCTGTTGCCTTCACAATGTACATCGCAGGGAAAGGAACGCCAGCCACCGAGCTGGTTGTGCCGTTTTTTAAAGACGTGATGCCTCAGCTTGGTCTGTTCTACGTTCTGCTGGCGTACTTTGTGATTGTCGGCACCGGTAATGCGGTAAACCTGACTGACGGCCTCGACGGCCTGGCGATTATGCCAACTGTACTGGTGGCATCTGGTTTTGCGCTGGTCGCCTGGGCTACGGGTAACATTAAATTCGCCGAATACCTGCATATCCCTTATCTGAGACATGCCGGGGAACTGGTGATCGTCTGTACGGCGATTGTTGGCGCAGGGCTTGGTTTCTTGTGGTTCAACACTTATCCAGCACAAGTCTTTATGGGTGATGTTGGCTCTTTGGCTCTGGGTGGTGCGCTCGGTACTATCGCTGTGTTGCTGCGTCAGGAGTTTCTGCTGGTCATTATGGGCGGCGTGTTCGTTGTTGAAACTCTGTCTGTCATCTTGCAGGTTGGCTCCTTCAAATTGCGCGGACAGCGCATTTTCCGTATGGCCCCAATTCATCACCATTATGAATTGAAAGGCTGGCCGGAGCCGCGAGTGATTGTGCGCTTCTGGATTATTTCGCTGATGCTGGTTCTGATCGGCCTTGCTACCCTGAAGGTGCGCTAACTATGACTGATTACCAGGGTAAAAAAGTCGTCATTATCGGATTAGGCCTCACCGGCCTGTCTTGCGTGGACTTCTTCATCGCGCGTGGTGTTACGCCACGCGTAATGGACACCCGCATCTCACCACCGGGTCTGGAAAAACTGCCAGAAACGGTGGAGCGACATACTGGCTCACTCAACGAAGACTGGTTGTTAGCGGCTGACTTGATTATTGCCAGCCCTGGTATTGCTGTTGCCCATCCTGCATTAAGCCGTGCCGCAGATGCTGGCGTTGAAATCATCGGCGATATCGAACTCTTTTGCCGCGAAGCGCAAGCACCGATTGTGGCAATTACGGGTTCTAACGGTAAAAGCACCGTGACCACTTTGGTCGGTGAAATGGCGAAAGCGGCAGGCGTGAATGTGGGCGTTGGTGGAAACATTGGCCTGCCTGCATTAATGCTGCTGGATCAAAATTGCGAGCTGTATGTTCTTGAACTCTCCAGCTTCCAGTTGGAAACCACCTTCAGCCTGAAAGCGGCAGCGGCGACCATCCTTAACGTGACTGAAGATCATATGGATCGTTATCCATTAGGTCTGCAACAGTATCGTGCGGCAAAACTGCGTGTTTATGAAAACGCTGCGGTTTGCGTTGTGAATGCGGATGACGCACTAACAATGCCAGTACGTGGCGCAGACAGTCGCTGTATCAGCTTTGGTGTAGACGTCGGTGATTATCACCTGAATAACCAGCAGGGCAGTACCTGGCTGCGGGTGAAAGGCGAGAAGGTACTGAACACGAAAGAAATGAAAGTGGTTGGGCGTCATAACTACACCAACGCGCTTGCAGCACTGGCGCTGGCTGATGCGGTAAAACTCCCGCGCTCCAGCAGCCTCAAAGCGCTCACCGCCTTTACCGGTCTTGCTCACCGATTCCAGCTTTCATGGGAACGTAACGGCGTGCGTTGGATTAACGATTCTAAAGCAACCAACGTTGGTAGCACTGAAGCTGCATTGAACGGTTTGCAGGTCGAGGGGACGTTACATCTGCTATTAGGTGGCGATGGTAAATCAGCTGATTTCTCATCACTGGGTCAATACCTGCAAGGTTCTGCTATCCGCCTTTATTGCTTTGGCCGTGATGGTGCTGAACTTGCCGCATTACGCCCGGACGTTGCCGAACAAACTGAAACCATGGCTCAAGCGATGAAACTCGTTGCTGCTCGAGTCCAGCCTGGTGACATGGTTCTGCTGTCACCGGCTTGTGCAAGCCTCGATCAGTTCAAAAACTTCGAGCAACGTGGCGATCAATTTACCTTACTTGCGAAGGAGCTTGGCTGATGCGCTTATCTCTCCCTCGCCTGCGTATGCCTCGCGTGCCTGGATTTGCCATCCTGGGCTGGCTGGGAACAGCGCTTAAAGGCTGGGTGATGGGAACCCGTGAAGCGGATTCCAATAACATAGTCATGTACGACCGCACCCTGCTATGGCTGACCTTCGGGCTGGCCGCGGTTGGTTTTATTATGGTGACATCTGCGTCTATGCCTGTAGGCCAGCGCCTGGCGAACGACCCATTCCTGTTCGCAAAGCGTGACGGGCTGTACATCATTCTGGCGTTTGTATTATCGCTGGTCACACTGCGTTTGCCGATGGACTTCTGGCAGCGCCACAGCACTGCAATGCTGCTGCTATCCATTGCGATGCTGTTAATTGTACTGGTTGTGGGTAGCTCGGTTAACGGTGCATCACGCTGGATTGCTTTCGGCCCGTTGCGTATTCAGCCTGCCGAGTTCACTAAGCTGTCGCTGTTCTGTTATCTCGCTAACTACCTGGTCCGTAAGGTTGATGAGGTGCGTAATAACCTGCGCGGCTTCCTCAAACCAATGGGCGTTATTCTGGTTCTGGCAGTGTTACTGCTGGCGCAGCCTGACCTGGGTACGGTGGTTGTACTGTTTGTGACTACGCTTGCGATGTTGTTCCTGGCGGGTGCCAAACTCTGGCAGTTCCTCGCAATTATCGGCATGGGTATTTCCGCCGTTGTGCTGTTGATCCTTGCCGAACCTTACCGTATTCGCCGCGTAACCTCCTTCTGGAATCCGTGGGATGACCCGTTTGGTAGTGGCTACCAGTTAACACAATCTCTGATGGCGTTTGGCCGCGGTGAATTATGGGGGCAGGGCTTAGGTAACTCGGTTCAGAAACTCGAATATTTACCGGAAGCACATACCGACTTCATCTTCTCAATTATCGGAGAAGAGCTGGGATATATCGGTGTGGTACTTGCATTATTGATGGTATTCTTCGTGGCTTTTCGTGCTATGTCCATCGGTAAACGGGCATTAGAAATGGACCAGCGTTTTGCGGGCTTCTTAGGCTGTTCAATCGGAGTCTGGTTTAGTTTCCAGGCACTGGTAAACGTAGGCGCTGCGGCAGGTATGCTGCCGACCAAAGGTTTGACATTGCCACTGATCAGTTACGGTGGTTCGAGCCTGCTGATTATGTCTACAGCAATCATGATGTTGCTGCGTATTGATTATGAAACACGTCTGGCTAAAGCACAGGCGTTTACGAAGGGTGTGCGATGAGTAACCAATCCCGGCGGTTAATGGTGATGGCTGGCGGAACCGGCGGGCATGTGTTCCCGGGTCTGGCGGTAGCGCATCACTTAATGGCTCAGGGCTGGCAAGTACGCTGGCTCGGTACCGCCGATCGTATGGAAGCAGACTTAGTTCCTAAACATGGGATTGAGATCGATTTTATTCGTATTTCAGGTTTGCGTGGTAAAGGCCTGAAAGCGATGGCGCTTGCGCCGGTGCGTATTTTCAATGCCTGGCGTCAGGCAAGGGCCATCATGAAAGCTTATCGTCCAGACGTTGTTCTGGGGATGGGCGGTTATGTTTCAGGTCCTGGTGGTCTTGCAGCCTGGTCGCTGGGTATTCCGGTTGTGCTCCATGAGCAAAACGGAATCGCCGGGCTAACCAATAAATGGCTGTCAAAGATTGCGAAAAAAGTAATGCAGGCGTTTCCGGGGGCATTCCCGAATGCTGATGTGGTGGGCAACCCGGTTCGTACCGATGTGTTAGCTCTGCCATTGCCTCAAGAACGCTTTGCAGGACGCGAAGGCCCGGTGCGGGTTTTAGTCGTCGGCGGTTCTCAGGGTGCACGTGTGCTGAACCAGACTATGCCGCAAGTTGCGGGTCGTCTGGGTGAAGCGGTCACTATTTGGCACCAATGTGGCAAAGGTGGCCTGGAAGCGGTGCAACAGGCTTACGTTCAGGCCGCACAGCCTCAGCATAAAGTGACCGAATTTATTGATGATATGGCTGCCGCTTACGCGTGGGCCGATGTCGTGGTCTGTCGCTCCGGTGCTTTAACCGTCAGCGAAATCGCGGCCGCAGGATTGCCTGCACTGTTTGTTCCCTTCCAGCACAAAGATCGGCAGCAGTACTGGAATGCGCTGCCGCTTGAAAAGGCTGGAGCGGCAAAAATACTGGAGCAACCGCAGTTTACCGTGGATGCCGTAACCCAAACTCTCGCCGGGTGGGACAGAGCGACGTTATTGGCAATGGCCGAGCGTGCGCGAGCTGCCTCCATTCCTGATGCCACAGAGCGGGTAGCAAATGAAGTGAGCGCCGCAGCACTGGCGTAATCATGGTGGGCGGCTTGTTGCTGCCCATGACTATTTGAAGTTATGGCGTTTGACGCTGCAGGTTAGAGAATGAATACACAACAACTGGCGAAACTGCGTTCTATCGTGCCCGAGATGCGTCGCGTCCGGCACATTCACTTTGTTGGCATCGGCGGCGCCGGTATGGGCGGTATTGCCGAAGTTTTAGCTAACGAAGGTTACCAGATCAGCGGTTCTGATTTGGCTCCGAACCCGGTCACTCAGCAGTTGTCGGCGCTGGGCGCCACGATTTATTTCAACCATCGCCCTGAAAACGTACTGGATGCGAGCGTAGTGGTGGTTTCTACCGCTATCTCTATGGATAACCCGGAAATTGTTGCCGCTCATGAAGCGCGTATTCCGGTTATCCGCCGTGCCGAAATGCTGGCTGAACTGATGCGCTTCCGCCATGGCATTGCCATCGCTGGTACGCACGGTAAAACGACCACTACAGCGATGATTTCCAGTATTTATGCAGAAGCAGGCCTCGACCCTACTTTTGTTAACGGTGGCCTGGTTAAAGCCGCAGGAACACATGCGCGTTTAGGTCACAGCCGTTACCTGATTGCCGAAGCCGATGAGAGTGATGCGTCATTCCTCCATCTGCAGCCGATGGTTTCTGTGGTGACGAATATTGAAGCTGACCACATGGATACCTACCAGGGCGACTTCGAAAACTTAAAGCAGACGTTTATTAACTTCCTGCACAACTTGCCGTTTTATGGCCTGGCAGTAATGTGTGTGGACGATCCGGTTATCCGTGAGCTGTTGCCACGTGTAGGCCGCAAAATTACTACCTACGGCTTCAGTGAAGACGCAGACGTTCGCATCGAAAGTTATCAGCAGAAAGGCCCGCAGGGGTATTTTACGATTGTGCGTCAGGATAAACCTGCTCTGCATGTCACGCTGAATGCGCCGGGCCGCCACAACGCGTTAAACGCGGCTGCTGCGGTGTCCGTTGCTACGGAAGAAGGCATTGATGATGCTGACATCCTGAGTGCGCTGGAGAGCTTCCAGGGAACAGGGCGTCGTTTTGATTTCCTGGGCGAATATCCACTGGCGGCAGTGAATGGCAAGGAAGGCACCGCGATGCTGGTGGATGACTACGGCCACCACCCGACAGAAGTCGATGCCACCATTAAAGCAGCTCGTGCAGGCTGGCCGGACAAAAAACTGGTCATGGTTTTCCAACCGCACCGCTACACACGTACTCGTGATTTGTACGATGATTTTGCTAACGTGTTGTCTCAAGTAGATTCGTTGCTGATGCTGGATGTTTATTCTGCTGGCGAAGCTGCCATTCCGGGTGCCGATAGCCGTTCGTTATGCCGTACCATCCGTGGGCGCGGTAAAGTCGACCCGATTTTGGTACCGGATGCCAGCCAGGTTGCGGACTTTTTAGCCCCAGTGTTGTCGGGAAATGACTTGATCCTGGTGCAAGGTGCAGGAAATGTCGGGAAAGTTGCCCGAAACCTGGCTGAATTCAAATTGCAGCCCCACACTAAGGAGGGCGAATAAAATGGCAGATAAAATCGCTGTCCTGCTGGGCGGAACCTCCGCTGAGCGTGAGGTTTCATTGCAGTCAGGTGCTGCGGTACTCGCAGGCCTCAGAGAAGCTGGAGTTGATGCGCACGAAGTCGACCCGAAAAACACGCCAGTGAGTGAACTGAAAGCGTTGGGTTTTGACAAAGTATTTATTGCCTTACACGGTCGTGGCGGAGAAGACGGGACGCTGCAAGGCTTACTTGAGCTCCTGAAGTTGCCTTACACCGGTAGTGGCGTGATGGCTTCTGCTGTCAGTATGGATAAACTGCGCACCAAATTGCTGTGGAAAGGTGCAAATTTACCTGTTGCCCCGTGGGTTGCGTTAACACGCCGTGATGTAGACGCAGGTATCTCCAGCACTACAGTAGAACGTATTGCAAGCTTAGGGTTGCCTGTCATCGTTAAGCCAAGCCGTGAAGGCTCAAGCGTTGGTATGTCTAA
The DNA here is from genome assembly GCA_965119215.1 of uncultured Buttiauxella sp. Classification (GTDB taxonomy): domain Bacteria; phylum Pseudomonadota; class Gammaproteobacteria; order Enterobacterales; family Enterobacteriaceae; genus Buttiauxella. Next base: position 119,218 of record CBCPKK010000018.1, on the reverse strand, counting down.
GGTTGATAACGTTGCAGCACTGCCAGCAGCGCTTGAATTAGCCTTTGAACATGACGAAGAAGTGCTTATCGAGAAATGGTTAAGTGGCCCTGAATACACCGTTGCGATTCTTGGCGAAGAAATTTTACCGTCAATACGTATCCAACCCGCTGGAATTTTCTATGATTATGAGGCGAAGTATCTCTCTGATGAGACACAATATTTCTGCCCAGGCGGTTTAATCGAGCAGCGCGAGGAAGAATTGCAGGCTTTAGTGCTGCAAGCCTGGCAAGTTTTGGGTTGCAGTGGTTGGGGGCGTGTAGACGTCATGCTGGATAGCGACGGACAGTTTTATCTGCTGGAAGTGAATACCTCGCCGGGCATGACCAGCCACAGTCTGGTGCCGATGGCGGCACGTCAGGCTGGGATGACATTCTCTCAACTGGTTGTGCGTATTCTGGAGTTGGCAGACTGATATGTCGCAAGCAGCTTTGAATACGCGTAATAATCGCCAGGAAGAAGAAGAGGAAACCAGTTCTCGTCGTAGTAACGGGGGGCGACTGGCCGGGATTATTTTCCTGAGCGCAGTACTGTTTACGGTATTTATCGGCGGCTGGATAGTGGTTGGCTGGATGGAAGATGCGCAGCGTCTGCCACTGTCCAAGTTGGTGGTTACTGGTGAACGGCATTACACCCGTAACGATGATATTCGCCAGTCTATTCTGGCACTTGGGCCACCAGGTACGTTTATGACCCAGGACGTCAATATCATCCAACAGCAAATTGAACGTTTGCCATGGATTAAACAGGCGAGTGTTAGAAAGCAGTGGCCGGACGAATTGAAGATTCATCTGGTTGAATATGTGCCCATAGCGCGCTGGAATGATCAGCATATGATTGATGCGCAAGGAAATGCGTTCAGTGTTCCAGCAGAAAGGGCTGTAAAGCAGACTTTACCTATGTTATCCGGGCCGGAAGGCAGTGAAGGTGAAGTATTGCAAGGCTATCGCGCAATGGGCGATGTGCTGGCAAAGGATAAATTTACGTTGAAAGCAGCGGCAATGACCGCTCGTCGTTCCTGGCAACTGACGTTGAATAACGACATTAAGCTCAACCTTGGCCGGGGCGATACGATGAAACGCTTGAGTCGCTTTGTAGAACTTTACCCTGTTCTGCAGCAACAAGAGCAAGCCGACAATAAAAGGATTAGCTATGTCGACTTGCGTTACGACTCAGGTGCGGCAGTGGGTTGGCAGCCTGCTCCCGTAGAGGAACCTACTCCTAATCAGCAACAGAATCAGGCACAGGCAGAATAACAATGATCAAGGCGACGGACAGAAAACTGGTAGTAGGACTGGAGATCGGTACCGCAAAGGTTGCCGCTTTAGTAGGGGAAGTTCTGCCTGACGGTATGGTCAATATTATTGGCGTGGGCAGCTGCCCATCGCGTGGTATGGACAAAGGTGGCGTAAACGATCTCGAGTCAGTCGTAAAATGCGTTCAGCGTGCGATTGACCAGGCCGAATTAATGGCAGATTGCCAGATATCTTCGGTCTACCTTGCGCTGTCAGGTAAGCATATTAGCTGCCAGAACGAGATTGGCATGGTGCCAATTTCTGAAGAAGAAGTGACGCAGGAAGACGTTGAGAACGTTGTTCACACCGCGAAGTCAGTGCGTGTACGTGACGAACATCGTGTTTTGCACGTTATCCCGCAAGAATACGCAATTGACTACCAGGAAGGCATCAAAAATCCTGTAGGTTTATCGGGTGTGCGCATGCAGGCAAAAGTGCACTTGATTACCTGCCACAACGATATGGCGAAAAACATCGTCAAAGCAGTTGAACGTTGTGGTCTTAAAGTTGACCAACTGATCTTTGCAGGGCTTGCGGCGAGCTACGCAGTATTGACCGAAGATGAGCGTGAATTAGGGGTCTGCGTGGTTGATGTCGGTGGTGGTACTATGGACATCGCGGTTTACACTGGCGGGGCATTGCGCCACACCAAAGTTATCCCTTATGCAGGGAACGTGGTGACCAGCGATATCGCCTATGCCTTCGGCACCCCACCAAGTGATGCAGAAGCTATTAAGGTGCGTCATGGTTGTGCGCTGGGTTCGATGGTAGGTAAAGACGAAAACGTTGAAGTGCCAAGCGTGGGTGGACGCCCACCTCGCAGCCTGCAACGCCAGACGCTCGCTGAAGTCATCGAGCCTCGTTATACCGAGCTGTTGAACCTGGTAAACGAAGAGATTTTGCAATTACAAGAGCAACTTCGCCAACAAGGTGTGAAGCACCACCTGGCGGCGGGGATTGTACTAACGGGCGGCGCGGCGCAAATTGAAGGCCTGGCAGCCTGTGCGCAACGTGTGTTCCATACGCAAGTACGTATTGGACAACCGTTAAATATTACTGGCCTGACTGATTATGCCCAGGAGTCGTATTACTCCACAGCAGTCGGCTTGCTGCACTACGGGAAAGAAACGCATCTCAGTGGTGAAGCAGAAGTGGAAAAACGAACCTCCGTCGGCTCATGGATTAAGCGAATCAACAGCTGGCTGAGAAAAGAGTTTTAATTTTTGTAAGAGACCAGACAAAATTAGTGGTCTCAGGCGACAGGCACAAAACGGAGAGAAACTATGTTTGAACCTATGGAACTGACCAACGACGCGGTGATTAAAGTCATCGGCGTCGGTGGTGGCGGTGGTAATGCCGTTGAACACATGGTGCGTGAACGCATCGAAGGTGTTGAATTCTTTGCAGTGAATACTGACGCTCAGGCGTTACGTAAAACTGCTGTAGGCCAGACTATCCAGATTGGTAATGGTATTACCAAAGGTCTGGGAGCTGGAGCGAACCCTGAAGTGGGTCGTACCGCTGCGGAAGAAGACCGTGACGCGTTACGTGCTGCACTTGAAGGCGCAGACATGGTATTTATCGCCGCAGGTATGGGTGGCGGTACAGGTACAGGTGCTGCACCTGTAGTTGCAGAAGTTGCCAAAGATCTGGGTATCCTGACCGTCGCTGTTGTGACTAAGCCTTTCAACTTTGAAGGCAAGAAGCGCATGGCTTTTGCGGAGCAGGGTATTGCCGAGCTTTCTAAGCATGTTGACTCACTGATCACGATCCCTAACGACAAACTGTTGAAAGTGCTGGGCCGTGGTATTTCTTTGCTTGACGCTTTCGGCGCAGCAAACGATGTACTGAAAGGCGCAGTACAGGGTATCGCTGAACTGATCACCCGTCCGGGTCTGATGAACGTTGACTTTGCTGACGTGCGCACCGTAATGTCCGAAATGGGTTATGCCATGATGGGCTCAGGTGTTGCAAGTGGTGAAGACCGCGCAGAAGAAGCGGCAGAAATGGCGATTTCCAGCCCACTGTTGGAAGACATCGATCTGTCTGGCGCGCGTGGCGTTCTGGTCAACATCACCGCTGGCTTCGACCTGCGTCTGGATGAGTTTGAAACGGTGGGTAACACCATCCGTGCATTCGCTTCTGATAACGCCACTGTGGTTATCGGTACATCTCTGGACCCAGAGATGAACGACGAACTGCGCGTGACCGTTGTTGCAACCGGTATTGGTATGGACAAACGTCCAGAAATCACTCTGGTGACCAACAAGCAGACTCAGCAGCCTGTCATGGATCGCTACCAGCAGCACGGTATGGCTCCGCTTCAACAAGAGCAAAAACCTGCGGCTAAAGTAGTGAACGACAATACGCCACAAACGACGAAAGAGCCTGATTATCTGGACATTCCAGCGTTCCTGCGTAAGCAAGCTGATTAAGAATAAACCGGAAGTTGGGGATTTTCGCTCTTTGTGCTAAACTGGTCCACCGATTGTGATATACACTTCGGTTGGATAGGTAATTTGGCGAGATTATACGATGATCAAACAAAGGACACTTAAACGTATCGTTCAGGCGACTGGCGTCGGTTTACATACCGGCAAAAAAGTCACACTGACGTTGCGCCCTGCGCCGGCAAATACCGGGGTCATCTATCGTCGCACCGACTTGAATCCTCCGGTAGATTTTCCGGCAGATGCCAAATCTGTGCGTGATACCATGCTCTGTACTTGCCTGGTGAACGAGCACGATGTGCGGATTTCTACCGTTGAACATTTGAATGCCGCCCTTGCGGGATTAGGTATTGATAACATCATTATTGAAGTCAATGCCCCAGAAATCCCAATCATGGACGGCAGTGCAGCGCCATTCGTTTACCTGCTGCTTGATGCCGGGATTGACGAATTAAACTGTGCGAAGAAATTTGTTCGCGTCAAAGAAACGGTTCGCGTTGAAGATGGCGACAAATGGGCTGAATTCAAGCCGTACAATGGTTTCTCGTTGGATTTCACCATCGACTTTAACCACCCGGCGATTGATGCAAGTACCCAACGCTACAGCATGAACTTCTCTGCAGACGCATTTATGCGCCAGATCAGTCGTGCTCGTACCTTCGGTTTCATGCGTGATATCGAATATCTGCAGTCCCGTGGTTTGTGCCTGGGCGGCAGCTTCGATTGTGCCATCGTTGTTGACGATTATCGCGTACTGAACGAAGACGGCCTGCGTTTTGAAGATGAATTTGTTCGTCACAAAATGCTCGACGCAATTGGTGACTTGTTCATGTGCGGCCACAACATTATCGGCGCGTTTACCGCCTATAAGTCTGGTCATGCATTGAATAACAAATTGCTTCAGGCAGTTCTGGCGAAGCAGGAAGCCTGGGAATGGGCAACCTTCGAAGACGATGCCGAACTTCCGTTAGCGTTCAAAGCACCGACAATGGTTCTGGCATAACACCAGAATTATTTATTACGACTGGTTTTATTGGTACTCTCTCCGGCCAATGACGCCAGTCGTTCTATTATTGCCTTCAATTTCTCTGGGCTACGTTCAGCCACCATTCTTAATGCCTCTGCACTTTGTTGGCTCAGAACCCTGTTAACCCCTTCAGTTTTACCCTTCATTGTCTGAATGCTGTTTTCTTGTACGGATTCTTGCCCAATTGCAGCCAGTGATGGATTAATCCTGATGTCGATTGATGTCAATGATGGTAATATTTGTGCTCGTAATGCACTCAGTAGCGTGGCTTGTTCATAGCGTAAGCGCATCAGCCAGCTAGCATTTGCAGTTTCAAGTACGAGAATGCCTTGTCGGAAGTTTGCTACCCGGCACCAGGGATGCAGTTGAGCGGGTAATATCCCTTTCACAGCCCTGTTGAGCCGAAGTAGCGCAGTGGCGCGTTGCTGTACGTTTTGCAACACGCTTTCGGCACCAGCATCATCGAACAAATGATCTAAAGATTGTGGGCGACTATCACGCATACATAATGCTCCGGCGGATAAAGTGATTGGTATTCTAAATCGTTGGCGACAGTTTGGCAGACGTTATTTCTGGCCGCATCTCATATTGGGGATGGTCGCGGCAAGTTTTGGCATGCCTGCGCTTAGCCAAAATACCGAGCCAACGGCGCCTGCGGAAACGTCTACCAGCAGCCACGATTACCTCAACAAGGTCAGCTTCAACAGTCTGGCATTATTGCAGGAAAGTACCCGGCGACCATCATTTAGTGTCGATTACTGGCATCAGCACGCTATTCGCACAGTTATTCGCCACCTTTCTTTTGCTATGGCACCACAAACGCTGCCAATAGCCCAGGAGAGTTTGCCTCTACAGGCACAAAAACTCGCCTTACTCGATACGCTCAGCGCGCTTCTTACCCAGGAAAGCAAACCGCCTGTAATCGTACGCAATATCGCGCTTTGGCAGCCCCCTGCTGTCGAGACTTTCAGCCCTGCCATTTGGATTAGCCAGGTTCATGGTATCCGCGCTGGTCCTCAACGCTTCAGCTAAGTTCACTTCCTTTAATTATAACATTATTTTAGCTCTGCCCAGATGGTAGGCGTTTGAGAATTTATTATGCTAATCAAATTATTAACTAAAGTTTTTGGTAGTCGTAACGACCGCACTCTGCGTCGTATGCGTAAAGTTGTCACCCTGATTAACAGCATGGAACCGGAAATTGAAAAACTTTCCGATGATGAGCTGAAAGCAAAAACTGGCGAGTTCCGCGCGCGTCTTGCAAAAGGCGAAGTGTTGGAAAATCTGATTCCAGAGGCTTTCGCTGTGGTTCGTGAAGCCAGTAAGCGTGTTTTCGGTATGCGTCACTTCGACGTACAGCTGCTTGGCGGTATGGTACTCAACGATCGCTGTATCGCAGAAATGCGTACCGGTGAAGGTAAAACGCTGACTGCGACCCTGCCTGCTTATCTGAATGCCTTGAGTGGCCGTGGTGTTCACGTTGTTACCGTGAACGACTACCTGGCCCAGCGTGATGCTGAAAACAACCGTCCGTTGTTTGAATACCTGGGTTTAAGCGTGGGTATCAACTTGCCTAACATGCCAGCACCTGCAAAGCGCGAAGCTTATGCTGCTGACATTACTTACGGTACCAACAACGAATACGGCTTTGACTACCTGCGCGACAACATGGCGTTCAGCCCTGAAGAACGTGTTCAGCGTAAACTTCATTACGCGTTGGTGGATGAGGTTGACTCAATTCTTATCGATGAAGCGCGTACCCCGCTTATCATCTCCGGCCCCGCTGAAGACAGCTCCGAGATGTATAAGAAAGTAAACAAAATCATCCCAAGCCTGATCCGTCAGGAAAAAGAAGATTCAGATACTTTCCAGGGTGAAGGCCACTTCTCCGTGGACGAAAAATCTCGTCAGGTAAACATTACTGAACGCGGTCTGGTACTGGTTGAAGAACTGCTGGTACGTGAAGGCATCATGGAAGAAGGGGAGTCACTTTACTCGCCAACCAACATTATGTTGATGCACCACGTAACTGCCGCACTGCGCGCGCACGTACTGTTCACCCGTGACGTTGACTACATCGTGAAAGACGGCGAAGTTATCATCGTTGATGAACATACTGGCCGTACCATGCAAGGTCGTCGTTGGTCTGATGGCCTGCACCAGGCAGTCGAAGCCAAAGAATGCGTCGATATTCAGAATGAAAACCAGACCCTGGCATCCATCACTTTCCAGAACTACTTCCGCCTGTATGAAAAACTGGCCGGTATGACGGGTACTGCAGATACCGAAGCGTTTGAATTCAGCTCTATTTATAAGCTCGATACCATCGTTGTGCCAACTAACCGCCCAATGATTCGTAAAGACATGCCTGATTTGGTCTATATGACTGAAGTAGACAAGATTGGCGCGATTATCGAAGACATTAAAGAGCGTACAGCCAACGGCCAGCCAGTATTGGTGGGTACGATTTCTATCGAGAAATCCGAAGTCGTCTCTGCTGAGCTGACTAAAGCTGGTATCAAACACAACGTTCTGAACGCCAAATTCCACGCCAACGAAGCAGGAATTGTTGCTCAAGCGGGTTACCCTGCTGCGGTGACCATTGCAACGAACATGGCAGGCCGTGGTACGGATATCGTATTGGGTGGTAGCTGGCAGGCAGAAGTTGCTGAGCTTGAAAACCCAACGCCTGAACAAATTGCGCAGATTAAAGCTGACTGGCAAATCCGCCATGATGCGGTTCTGACTTCTGGTGGTCTGCACATCATTGGTACAGAGCGTCATGAATCACGCCGTATCGATAACCAGTTACGTGGTCGTTCTGGCCGTCAGGGGGATGCGGGTTCATCTCGTTTCTACCTGTCGATGGAAGATTCCCTGATGCGTATTTTCGCGTCCGATCGCGTTTCAGGCATGATGCGTAAACTGGGTATGAAACCAGGCGAAGCTATTGAACACCCATGGGTAACCAAAGCAATTGCTAACGCACAGCGTAAAGTTGAAAGCCGTAACTTTGATATCCGTAAACAGCTTCTTGAATACGATGATGTGGCAAACGACCAGCGTCGCGCAATCTACAGCCAGCGTAACGAATTGTTGGATGTGAGCGACGTTAGCGAAACTATCAACAGCATCCGCGAAGATGTCTTTAAAGTGACTATCGATGCGCACATTCCACCGCAATCACTGGAAGAAATGTGGGATGTTGAAGGCCTGGAAGAGCGCCTGAAAAACGACTTTGACCTCGAGCTGCCAATTAAAGAGTGGCTGGATAAAGAGCCTGAACTGCACGAAGAAACTCTGCGCGAGCGAATTTTGCAAAACGCTATCGAAGTGTATAAGCGTAAGGAAGAAGTGGTTGGCATTGAAATGATGCGTCATTTCGAAAAAGGCGTCATGCTGCAGACTCTGGACTCACTGTGGAAAGAGCACCTGGCAGCGATGGATTATCTGCGTCAGGGTATCCACTTACGTGGTTACGCGCAGAAAGATCCTAAGCAAGAATACAAGCGTGAATCCTTTGCTATGTTTGCTTCCATGCTTGAAGCGCTGAAATATGAAGTGATCAGTACGCTGAGCAAAGTGCAGGTTCGTATGCCTGAAGAAGTCGAGGCAATGGAGCAACAGCGCCGTGAAGAAGCCGATCGTCTGGCGCAGATGCAGCAACTGAGCCATCAGGATGCTGACACGCTTGCTGCTGAAGAACTGGCAGCTGAAACGGGTGAGCGCAAAGTGGGTCGTAACGATCCGTGCCCATGCGGTTCTGGTAAAAAATACAAACAGTGTCATGGCCGTTTGAACTAAGAACGTAAATTGTCGACGAAGGCGCAGCTTGCTGCGCCTTTTTTCTATGGAGCGCCTGAACAAAAATGAAACAATTAAAAATCGCCGTTGGTATCATTCGTAACCCGCAGGGTGAGATTTTTATCACTCAACGAGCAGCAGATGCCCACATGGCTAATAAGCTTGAATTTCCTGGTGGGAAAATTGAGGTTGATGAAACGCCGGAGCAGGCACTGGTTCGCGAGCTTCAGGAAGAAACAGGCATAACGGCGACAGAGTTTTCTCTGTTCGATAAATTGTCTTATGAGTTTCCGGACAGACACGTGACGCTGTGGTTTTTTATAGTCGAAAGTTGGGAAGGCGAGCCGTGGGGCAAAGAAGGGCAACCGGGAAGATGGATTGCGCAAAATGCGCTGGTGGCCGCAGATTTTCCACCAGCTAATGAACCTGTTATCAGCAAATTACAGCAACGTTAACGCTGATCTTCTTCACTCCAGCCTTCACTTTCAGACAGGTCGCCGCTGCTTGCAATGCGTTTTTCCTCGGCGGCCCATTCACCTAAATCAATCAGTTGGCAGCGCTTGCAGCAAAATGGGCGATACGGGCTGGTTTCATTCCAGATAACGATTTTACCGCAGCCAGGGCAGTTTACTTTGGTAGTTTCAGACATATTTGCTCCTTAACAGCATGCCAGCTCAAAATCGAGACGCTCAGGGATGATTCCGTTTTCGCTATCGAGTGGTAAGAAACGGATCGCAAAACGGCTTTTATGACCCGAAACCTGAGGGTACAGCTGCGCAGAAAGATCTAACTGTAAACGCAGCAGATCGGCGTCATCCCCGTTGTCCTGATAAAAACCGTTCAGGCTCGTGTGCTTACGTAATGGCGCAGAATTACGAATAACATCCAGCAATAAATCCAATGCCTGTTTTAACGGCTGCAAACTCGCCAGCCAATTATTGATTTGCGCATCACGCTGTTCCTGCGGCGAATACAGCCAGATATGTAATGTCGGTAAATCAAAGCTACAACAGCCGCCAGGAATGCTAAGGCGCTGACGAACTAGTGCGATTAAGCGATCTTCACGTAGAGATTGCCCCAGGCGCGGTGCCGCCATTAAAACACTGCCTCGTTCTTTGAGTTGGCTGCGCAGTGAGTCAATCCGCTGCATATCCACACCAGGGACTTCAGACCAGTTCAATAATTTACGCTGTTGACGCTCCAGGTCTTTGAGAATATCTGTACGAATTTCTCCCCGCTCAAAGACATCGAGCAGGTCACCGACGTTGCGGAAAAAATGAAGTGCTTTGGAGGTTTCATTCACCGGTAATGAACTTTCGAGTTGTTGGATTAGGAACTCGATACGCAACCAGGTACGCATTTTTTCATTCAGTGGGTGCTCAAAAAGAATCTGGGTGCTCATTATTCGTTTTCCTGCTGTGCGGCCTGGGACGCCAGTTCCAGATACTGGCGATGCAGACGGTCAACATGTGCGGCCACCTGTGCAGGGGCACCATCATTATTAATTACATCATCGGCGGCGCTCAACCGTGCCTCGCGTGTCGCTTGCGCTGCAAGGATTTGTTGCACATGTTGGCGACTGACTTTATCGCGCGCAATAGTACGTGCAATTTGCACTTCTGGCGAGACATCAACAACCAGCACACGATTGGCCTTTTGTTGTAGGTTATTCTCAATTAACAAAGGAACAACCCACAAAACGTAAGGAGAAACAGCCTGGTTGATTTCAGTTTGGGTTCGCTGATGGATAAGGGGATGTAGTAGTGCATTGAGCCACTGTTTCTGTTCTGGGGAAGAAAAGATTTTTTCACGAAGAACCCGGCGATTAAGGGTGCCATCCTGGAGGAGGATTTCAGTACCAAAATGCTCAGAAATAATGCTCAGAGCGGGCTGTCCTGGCTCAACAATCTGACGCGCAATCACGTCTGCGTCTACAACGGTAATACCTAAGCGGGAAAAGTTATCAGCGACAGTACTTTTGCCACTGCCTATCCCACCTGTTAATGCCACCGTATAAACCATAAAAACTAGACCTTAAATCTGCGTTTCATCAAGGAGATAGAAAGCTTACTTGCACCTGGCGTTTTTCAGGAAAGTACGGCTACGCTGGGAAAAGTGACACCCGCGTTACGATTTCCTGTTGCTCAGGTAAATTTCATCGATTGTAGCGCAAAAAAGACTGTTTTCGCAGTCTTGCAGCGGCATTAATAGTGCGTATGATAACACCACTGGAATTGGTAGTTACTTTGCCAATTGCGTTCACGCGTCCTTCGCCATTCGACCCAGGAATCTGCAACATGCGTATTGAAGAAGATTTGAAGTTAGGTTTTAAAGACGTTCTTATTCGTCCAAAACGTTCCACACTGAAAAGCCGCTCTGATGTAGAGCTTGACCGCCAGTTCACTTTCAAACATTCCGGTATTGCATGGTCAGGTGTTCCGATCATTGCTGCTAACATGGACACCGTTGGCACCTTCGGTATGGCCCAGGCGTTGGCCTCGTTTGATATCCTCACTGCTGTTCATAAGCACTACTCTGTAGAAGAGTGGAGCAACTTCGTTAAGTCTGCTTCAGACGACACCCTGAAGTACGTTATGGTTTCAACGGGCACATCCGATGCTGATTTCCTGAAAACCAAACAGATCCTTTCTCTTCATCCGGCACTGCAATTTATCTGCATCGACGTGGCTAATGGCTACTCCGAACACTTCACTCAGTTCTTGTCTAAAGCGCGTGAAGCGTGGCCAGATAAAGTTATCTGTGCAGGTAACGTCGTCACGGGTGAAATGTGCGAAGAACTGATCCTTTCAGGTGCGGACATCGTTAAAGTCGGTATCGGCCCTGGTTCTGTATGTACCACTCGCGTGAAAACTGGCGTGGGCTACCCGCAGCTTTCTGCTGTTATTGAATGTGCTGATGCCGCTCACGGCCTCGGTGGCCAGATTGTTAGCGATGGCGGCTGCACCATGCCAGGCGATGTTGCTAAAGCATTCGGCGGCGGCGCTGACTTCGTGATGCTGGGCGGTATGCTGGCAGGTCATGAAGAGAGCGGCGGCACCATTGTTGAAGAAAACGGTGAGAAATTCATGCTGTTCTATGGCATGAGCTCTGAGTCTGCAATGACTCGCCACGTTGGTGGCGTTGCACAATATCGTGCAGCAGAAGGCAAAACAGTGAAGCTGGCATTGCGTGGCCCTGTGGAAAACACTGTCCGTGACGTTCTGGGTGGATTGCGCTCTGCATGCACTTACGTTGGTGCTTCTCGCCTGAAAGAGTTGACCAAGCGCACCACGTTCATTCGTGTTGCCGAGCAAGAAAACCGCGTTTTCAATAGCCTCTAAGCTATCTAAACGGCGTGGCACAGGCCGCGCCGTTATCTCCGTCTTCGTCACTATCCCGCACTCATCGCATCCCCTAGCTGGAAAATAGGCAGATACATCGCAATAACCAGCGTTCCAATAATTATCCCTACCACTAACATCATTATCGGTTCCAGAGCGGCGGCAAGATTATCCGCCAGTTCCTGAGTATTGTTATGATGCCAACTCGCTAGTTTTTCCAGCATCAAATCCAGAGCGCCAGATTCTTCCCCAATACGCACCAGCTGACAGCATAACGGTGTGAATCGGCCGCTATCACTAAGCGCCTGCCAAAGCGGTATTCCCTGAGTAACTTGGGCGCTGATTTGCGAAATAACTTTCTTCCACAACAGTTGCGTCAATGTGGTTTCCACAGCCCCAAGCCCTTGCAGCAAGGGAATACCTGCCTGTTGAGCGAGTGATAACGTCGTGTAGATTTGGCTGAGGATTTGCCCACGCCATAGTGGTGAAACCAGTGGAATGCGCAACATCAGGTTTTGTTCGTATTCTTGCCAGTGAGGTTTTCGTTGCCGAAGAAAATACACACAAGCCAACAGCATGATGCCAGCCAGCAACCAGCCGGGTCCCTGCGTTGTCACCCAGTTTGAGATTGCCATTACGGCCACTGTAACGGCAGGTAGCGGTGCATTAAAAGAGCGGTAGATATTGGCAAACTCCGGCAGGACAAAACCCATCATCCCAATAGTGACAACTAATGCGACAACCATAATAAACAGTGGATAACGCAGTGCCTTCATGACTTTTTTACGCAACAGGTGCAGTTTTTCTTGTTGGTCAGCGAGCCTCTTGCAGCACTCGTCAAGTTTCCCCGTTAACTCACCAATATGAATCAGGGCAATGAACAAGGCTGGAAAAATTCCAGACCATTGCTGTAACGCAGTTGAAAAGGGAGTGCCGTTAGAAACGCGTTGCTCAATGTCTTTTAGCAATGCGCGCCATTCACAAAAAGGGTGCTGCTGCGCGATAAGCGACAACCCGTCGGATAAAGAAATTCCCGCCTGAAGTAGTGTCGCAAGTTGGCGGAAAATTTGTATTTTTTGCTGGATATGCCAGCAGCCTCGTCGTGTCTGTGATGTTTTCCGTAGCTGTAAAAGCTGGAGATCGGCATTGAACAGTTGATCACTGACGGATATTGCATCATCCGCCAGTAATTCACCTTGCTGTAGCTGACCATGCTGATCGATGGCTTTCCAGCGCCAGAGCAAAAACTTAGCCATGAGGAACGCCCAGCACACGATATAACTCTTCAAGCGTGGTGAGGCCCTGCTCAACGGCCTGACAGCCACTTTCGAATAGTGTTTTCATACCATGCTGACGTGCCAACGTTTCGAGTTCGTGGGCAGCCATTCCTTTGATAATGGCAGATTGTAGGGTGGGGTCGACCAGCAGGATTTCAAACAATGCACTTCGCCCGTAGAAGCCGCCGTAACAACGTTCACAGCCGACTGCCTGCCAGTGAGGCAATGCTCCTGCCCAAAGCGTTCCAGGTAAAATAATATCTTCGGCGTGCCGTTGTTTGCAGTGCGGACAGAGCTTACGCACCAGTCGTTGCGCGACCACCATATTCAGTGCCGAAGCCAACATCCAGCGCTCGACACCCATTTGCTCAAGGCGCACGACGGTTTCAGCCGTTGAGTTAGTATGTAGAGTTGAAAGAACCAGATGCCCTGTTTGCGCGGCTTTAATAGCAATTTCTGCCGTGTCACCATCGCGGATTTCACCCACCATGATGATATCCGGGTCCTGGCGCAATAAGGCGCGCAATACACTCTGAAAATTCAGCCCTGCTTTAGTGTTTATTTGCGTTTGATTAAGCCCGCGCATAGGGATTTCTATCGGGTCTTCAACACTACACAGATTAGTCGAGACCTGGTTGAGTAGCTTTAATGCGCTGTAAAGTGTGATGGTTTTCCCGCTCCCGGTGGGGCCTGTCACCAGAATCATGCCTTGCGGGTTGGCTAAAGCGTGTTGAAACTTCGCGCAGTTATCAGGTGACATGCCTAATTCTGATAACTCAAAGGTTTGTGCCGTTTGTGTCATCAGTCGTAAGACAACTTTTTCACCGTGATAAACCGGCAGCGTCGCAATGCGAAATGAGCAGGTATGCTGCTCGACGGCGATCTCCATTTGCCCATCTTGCGGAAGGCGGCGTTCCGCAATATCCAGGTTCCCCAAAACTTTGAGCCGTGCAGTTAACGGTGCGGCTAAATGAACTGATAGCAGCGGTTGTAATTGCAGCACGCCATCGACACGAAAACGAATCTGATATCCGTGTTCTACGGGTTCAAAATGAATGTCTGACGCACGCAGTTGAATGGCTTTGTGGAGAGTGTCGTGGAGCAATTGAACCACTGATGCACTGCTCTCTGGCTGTTCTTCTAAAGGCGCGGGAATGCGTGAATGCCGTGCTTTTTCCAGTTGTTCGGTGGGCCAATATTCAACATTTACCGGTTTGTCACAGATAAAACGCAATGCTTCGAAAAATTCTGCTGGTGGATTTGGCGCAATAGCGATGTGTAGCGCTGGGGCTTCAGAAAGTAACAGCGCCTGATATTGGTTACATAGTGCGAGGATCTGCTGGTTACGCATGACCTAATTCCTCGCCTGGTTAGTATCGAAGCGGAACACATCTTCGCAGGATTGTTGCAGCGAGCCATTATCAGTAGTCGCGCATGTTCGTGACCAACCTTCAACACCTTCGCTGTCAGTCCAGCGAGGGGATAAAGACACGGTAAGCCCATTAAGGCTTTCTTGCCCAGTCAACGTGACCACACCCTGTTCAACACTCATCCCGTTGACGTAACGGGTCGTTTTAGGTGATGGAATATTGTTGCTACCTGCATCGCATTCACCGATCCCACCTCGCTCAATCGCGCACAGTTCGACGGCGGTTCGATAGGGGATAAAGGTTTGTAGCATGTCGGTAAGCGCTGCTTTGCGCAGGTAGTTTTGGTATGAGGGAATACCAATGGCGCTAAGAATCGCAATAATGCCGATGACCACCATCAGCTCGATAAGTGTGAATCCTTGTTGTTTGTTCATATGCCGCTCCTGATTGGGATGGCGGCACTTTGCTCCGTTTAAATGAACGAGGCGAGGGTGAACGAAAGCATCAGGAAGTCGCCTTCCAGGATTTATTTATGGTTTGCAGTACGCCGCAATGAAAATGCGAGATGGGTCGTAACAGAAGGAAAAAAGCAGATGAGTTTTAGCTCATCTGCCTTGCAGGAATTAACGGAAGCGCATGGAAAGGTCGAGTGCACGAACATGTTTTGTCAGCGCACCGACAGAGATAAAGTCGACACCGGTCAGGGCAAATTCACGAATGGTTTCTTTGGTCACGTTTCCGGAAACTTCCAGACGCGCTTTATCTTTAGTGATGGCGACAGCTTTGCACATGTCTTCGACGTTGAAATTATCGAGCATAATAATGTCAGCTCCGGCATGCAGCGCCTGTTCAAGCTCTTCAAGCGACTCAACTTCGACTTCTACAGGGACATCCGGATGCAGCCAGAAGGCTTTTTCCACCGCCTGACGAACCGAACCTGAGGAGATGATGTGGTTCTCTTTAATCAGGAAGGCATCGGACAACCCTAAACGGTGGTTACTGCCGCCGCCGCATAACACGGCATATTTCAGGGCGGTACGCAGTCCTGGCAGCGTTTTACGGGTGTCCAGCAACTGTGTTTTTGTACCTGCCAGCAGATCAACATAGGTGCGGACTTCGCTGGCAACGCCCGAAAGTGTTTGCACGAAGTTAAGCGCTGTACGTTCACCCGTGAGCAGCACGCGTGAAGGGCCTGTTAATTCGAAAAGCGGTTGGTCAGCAACAATGCTCTGGCCATCTTCCACATGCCACACCACTTTCACATCCCCGCCAAGCTGGGTAAACACCTCTTCAACCCAGCGTTTACCGCAAAATACGCCATTTTCACGGGTGATCACCACAGCATGAGAACGGTGTTCTGGGTCCAGTAATTGGGCGGTTATATCGTTATTAGGATCGACATCACCACCGAGATCTTCACGCAATGCCTGAGCAACTGCCTCGGGAATATCCAGGTTAATACGTTCAAGAAGCTCGTCACGGCGGCGGTCTGGGTTATAACGGCGAGGCGGCATGATAAAACTCCGAAATGGCTTAGTTAATGTGGAAACATGCTACATTGATGCGACGTCAAGTACCACTCTAAGGAGACCGCGGATGCAGCTAAAAAACGGCTGGCTGGTGGGTGTAAAGCATGTTTCTTCCCCACATTTTGATTGCCGACCGGAGGATGAAATCCCTTCGCTGCTGGTGGTGCATAACATCAGTTTGCCGCCGGGTGAGTTTGGTGGGCCGTGGATTGATGCGCTATTTACTGGAACCCTGGATTCAGAAGCCCATCCGTACTTCGCGGGAATCGCACATTTGCGAGTCTCAGCACATTGCCTGATTCGCCGTGATGGTGAGATTGTTCAGTATGTTCCCTTTGATAAACGCGCCTGGCATGCAGGAATCTCTTTGTATCAGGGGCGCGAACGTTGTAACGATTTTTCCATCGGTATTGAGCTGGAGGGCACTGATACGCTGCCCTATACTGATGCGCAATATCAACAGCTTGCCGCGATTGCTGATGTACTGATTCAGGTTTATCCGGCAATCGCTGACCATATGACGGGACACTGCGATATTGCACCGGAGCGTAAAACAGACCCAGGTCCTGCATTTGACTGGTCGCGTTTTCGTCATTCGGTTGAGGTGACGTCAAATAAGGAGATGAAATGACGCTGTTTACATTGCTGCTGGTGATGGTTTGGGAACGCTTGTTCAAGCTGGGCGAACACTGGCAGTTGGATCACCGTCTGGAAGTCATCTTTCGGCGGGTAAAAAGTTTTTCGTTGTTACGCACTATTCTGATGACTGCCCTGTGTATGTTGGTGGTTTTCCTTTGTATTCGTGCGTTGCAAGGTTTGTTCTTTAATGTGCCGCTGCTGGTCTTCTGGATTGCACTGGGCGTGTTGTGTATTGGCGCGGGCCAGGTTCGTTTGCATTACCATGCTTATTTACAGGCCGCGAGTCATGACGATAGCCACGCTCGTGATGCGATGGCGAATGAACTGACGCTTATTCATGGTGTGCCACCAGATTGTGACGAGCGTCAGTATCTGAAAGAGCTGCAAAATGCGCTGCTGTGGATTAATTTTCGCTTTTACCTCGCACCGCTTTTTTGGTTTATCGTCGGTGGAAGTTGGGGCCCGGTGACCCTGGCAGGTTATGCTTTCTTGCGCGCATGGCAGACCTGGCTTGCTCGCCACCACACGCCGCAACAGCGTTTGCATTCCGGTATTGATGCCATTTTACATGTGCTGGATTGGGTGCCGGTGCGCCTGGTAGGCGTGGCATATGCGCTGCTTGGCCACGGTGAAAGAGCACTTCCGGCGTGGTTTGCTTCATTGGCCGACCGCCACTCTTCTCAATACCAGGTACTGACGCAACTGGCGCAATATTCTCTGGTGCGAGAACCCCATCTCGACAAAATTAATACCCCGAAAGTTGCGGTTTCCATGGCGAAGAAAACCTCGCTGGTGATTCTGGTGGTGGTTGCGCTACTGACAATTTACGGCACTCTGGTTTAAGCCTAAGCAGCCAGAGCACCGTAAAAGTTTAGCGATTATCCGCAGGCGGTATGCCAAATACAGGCATACCGTTTTCATCCCACTCGAGCGTTTTCAGGCGTGTATGGCGATTTGGGTCATACAACGGGTCGCCTTCAATTTCTGTGTAGTTACGGGCGTGATAAACCAGAATATCTTTTCCGTCTTTCGTTTTGGTAAAGCTGTTATGGCCTGGCCCGAACTGTTTGTTTTCGTAGCTGGTGGTAAACACTGGCTGCGGTGATTTGTGCCAGTTCTCAGCTTTAGTCGGATCGGCATTCAAGTCTATCCACAACAAGCCAATACAGTAATTTTCGTCGGTGGCGCTGGCTGAATAACTGACAAACAGCTTATCCCCATGGACAACAACCGCTGGACCTTCATTGACCAGAAAGCCTCGACATTCCCAGTCTAACTCTGGCTTGCTTAACATCACCGGATTGCCTTTTATTGCCCATGGCGTTTCCAGTTCAGCAAGATAGATATTGGAGTTACCGGGAATATTGGGATCTTTCTGCGCCCATAAATACCACTGCTTGCCCTGGTGCTTAAAGGTTGTTGCATCAAGACAGAAGCTGTCGAACTGTGTTTTCACCTGGCCTTTTTCTACCCATTTACCGGTTAGCGGATCGGCATCCGCACATTCCAGCGCAAACATTCGGTGCTGGAACATATTTAGCTGATCCAGCTCCTGTGTGTGGGTCGCCGCAAAGTAGATGTACCATTTCCCGTCAATATGATGCAGTTCCGGTGCCCAGATGAGTTCGCTCATTGGGCCGTGGTTCGGTTTACGCCAGACAACGGCGGGCTGTGCATTTGGTAGTTCGCTTATTGTCGCCGCACGGCGGATCTCCAGCCTGTCGTATTCCGGCACCGACGCAATAAAGTAGTAGCAATCTTCATGCAACAAAATAAACGGGTCGGCACGCTGCTCAATAAAGGGATTCGGCCATTGCTCCTGATTCATAGGGCTTTCCTTACAGTTTGGCTTCAACAGGTTTGCTGTCTTGGTATTCGTTCAATTCACGGTAGTTGATACGGCGCTTTTCCAGATCCAGCTGAATGCGTTGCATCAATTCACGGTCAACTTTCAGCAGACGCACCACGCCTGCGGTGATCAGATAGCCGACGCCAGGAATGATGGTAAACAACATCACAATACCGTTAATGGAATCCGGGCTTTGCTGTTTTGCACCAGCATCGTAGCCGTACCAGGAGAGCAGGAAACCGACCATTGCACCAGCAATCGCCAACCCTAGCTTCAGGAAGAATAAGTTACCAGAGAAGCTGATACCGGTGATGCGTTTGCCCGTTTTCCACTCGCCGTAATCATCTACGTCAGCCATTAGTGACCAGTGCAGCGGTGATGGGATCTGGTGCAGGATATTGAGCAAGAAGTACATCACCACAATCAGCGTGGTGGCGTGTGGGTCGAGGAAGTAGAAACCGGAGGAGAAAATCGCCAGCGCGATGTTGCACCAGAAGAATACTTTCAGTTTGCAGATGCGGTCAGTCAGTACTTTAGCCAGCATGCTGCCGCCCATCATGCCGACAACGCCAAGACTGATGAACAGCGTGGCGAAACTGGTGCTTTGGCCCATTACCCAGGTGACGTAATACATCGTGGCTGCCATGCGGATAAAACCGGGGCAGACGTTACACAAGGTCAGCAGCAGGATGCGCACCCACTGGTCGTTTTTCCACACATCTTTCAGGTCAGCTTTTAGCGCGTCATTGCTCTGCACGGCTGGGCGAACGCGTTCTCTGACGGTCGTGAAGCAGAACAGGAACATGAACATTCCCAGCACGGCCAGCACGCCCATCGCCATCTGGTAACCTTTCGCTTTGTCGCCGCCGCCAAACCAGTCAACCATTGGCAGCAGGGAAAGCGAGAGGATTAACGTTGCAATGCCAACCATAACAAAGCGATACGACTGGCAAGCCACGCGCTCTTTCGGGTCGTTGGTGATAACGCTTCCTAACGAGCAATAAGGAATGTTGATGGCGGTATAGGTTAAAGAGAGCAGGAAGTAAGTAACAAAGGCATAGATAACTTTGCTGCTATAAGCCCAGTCAGGCGTGGTGAACATCAGGTAGCTGAAGAAGGCGAATGGGGCGGCCATCCACAAAATCCATGGACGAAAACGCCCCCAGCGGGTCTGCGTTCTGTCGGCGATAGCGCCCATAATCGGGTCTGTTATGGCATCAATGACCCTGATTGAAAGCAGCATAACGCCCACTAGCGCTGGGGCAAGACCAAAGATATCCGTATAAAAATAGTTAACAAACAACATAATGGCGCCGAAGATGATATTACATCCGGCGTCGCCCATGCCGTAGCCGATCTTTTCTTTAACTGATAATTTCCCGCTTTCCATTGGAAACACTCCTGACCAGAATATGGACAAGATTATCGAGCCGTTAGAAATAATTTGCGTGTCGGGAAACCGTCACAGAGATGGACAATACTGTCATTGTTAAGAAAGTGTGAAGCAGATAACAAAGCGCCCCGGTGAGCAATGACTCAACCGGGGCGCTTTTAGCCGAAGTAATCTTTAAGCTTTAACGCTTTTCAGGTTCTTCTGTTTGATGAAGTAACCGATACCGAGAATCACTACCCATACCGGAATCAGCCATACGGAGATAGCCATACCTGGGGTGATTGCCATGATAACCAGCACAGCCGCCATAAACAGCAGGCAAACATAGTTACCCAACGGATAGAACAGGGCAGGGAAGCGAGTTTTCACGCCTTCTTGCTGTTTTGCACGACGGAACTTGATGTGTGCAAGGCTAATCATCGCCCAGTTGATAACCAGTGCAGAAACCACCAGAGCCATTAGCAGGCCAAAGGCTTCTGCTGGTGCCAGGTAGTTGATCAATACACACAACGCAGTGAACAGGGCAGACACCATAATGGTATTGACCGGCACGCCACGTTTATCCAGTTTCTGTAGTGCTTTCGGTGCGTTGCCCTGTTGAGCCAGACCAAACAGCATGCGGCTGTTGCAGTAAACACAGCTGTTATAAACAGACAGTGCGGCAGTCAGAACAACTACGTTCAGCGCGTTTGCTACAAAGGTATCACCCAGTTCGTGGAAGATCAGAACGAACGGGCTGGTATCAGCGGTAACGCGAGTCCACGGCATCAGAGACAGCAGAACAGCCAGTGAGCCCACATAGAAAATCAGAATACGGTAGATAACCTGGTTAGTCGCTTTAGGGATGCTGACATGTGGGTTATCGGCTTCTGCGGCTGTAATACCAACCAGCTCCAGCCCGCCGAAGGAGAACATGATAATAGCCATCATCATCACAAGCCCGGTCCAGCCGTGTGGCAAGAACCCGCCTTGTTCCCAAAGGTTGCGAACGGTGGCTTGTGGGCCAGCGTGGCCGCCAAACAATAACCAGGCACCAAATACAATCATGGCAACAACGGCGACGACTTTAATGATCGCGAACCAAAACTCCATCTCACCAAAGACTTTTACGTTAGTCAGGTTGATGGCGTTGATCACGACGAAAAAGACAGCGGCAGAGGCCCAGGTTGGGATTTCCGGATACCAGAACTGAATGTATTTACCTACTGCGGTCAGTTCTGCCATGGCTACCAGTACATACAGCACCCAGTAGTTCCAGCCAGAAGCAAAACCGGCAAACCCACCCCAGTATTTGTAAGCAAAGTGGCTAAATGAACCGGCTACAGGCTCTTCAACAACCATCTCACCCAACTGGCGCATGATCAGAAAGGCAATAAAGCCTGCGATCGCGTAACCGAGAATAATCCCTGGCCCTGCGGACTGGATGACAGACGCACTGCCCAGAAACAGACCTGTCCCGATTGCGCCACCCAGCGCAATGAGCTGGATATGGCGGTTTTTAAGGCCGCGTTTAAGCGTGTCGCCTTGTTCCATCTTTAACCTCGTGTGTGGTTATTTTCAGGGCGTTGATTACGCCTCTGTAAGTTTGTAATTCCGTAATGTGTAGTATTTATTTTACGGTTTTAAATTCCAGTATTTTGCGCATTGGACTACCGCAGCGCAAAGAATAGTGGTAAGCGCGAGCGTTTGCACCTGCTTTCTATTCTTGTCGTGACGAGTTGAATAAAAAGAAACCAGTTGTCAGTCTGCCGACGTTACTCCAGTCGCTTAATATTCATCCACATTAAGCGGGTTCGATGAATTAATATTCATATTTTAAACTGATGAATCGGTTCAGATTGCTTTAAAAGGCACTTATTACTGTTTCATAAAAGTTAAATGCGTCGAGGTGCGAGTAAATGTGACATTTGTGCAAAGTTACAGCTTTGAAACGTCATTTCTGTAATGTTGTTAAAATGTGCCAGGTTTAATGATTTCAATCAAAACCAATATGGACAGAAGGTGAATACTTTGTTACTTTAGCGTCAAGAATGTGAAATTGGTCATACCAATTGACTATACCCAGATAAGTTGAAGCATTAGGGTATACAGGCTAATGGCAGAGACAGGGAACACATGGCCTACAGCAAAATCCGCCAACCAAAATTATCCGATGTGATTGAGCAGCAGTTGGAGTTTCTCATCCTCGAGGGAACCTTGCGTCCCGGCGAAAAACTCCCACCAGAGCGCGAATTGGCAAAACAATTCGACGTTTCTCGTCCTTCACTGCGTGAGGCCATTCAGCGTCTCGAAGCGAAAGGACTCCTGCTCCGTCGTCAGGGCGGCGGTACTTTTGTCCAAAACAGTCTTTGGCAAAGTTTAAGCGACCCGCTGGTCGAACTGCTGTCTGACCATCCTGAATCTCAGTTTGATCTGCTAGAAACCCGCCACGCACTTGAAGGTATCGCTGCGTATTACGCTGCATTGCGTGGTACGGACGAAGATCTCAAACGTATTGGCGACTGTCATGTTGCTATTCAACAAGCGCAAGAGTCCGGTGACCTGGATGCGGAATCCGATGCTGTTATGCAGTATCAAATTGCCGTAACGGAAGCCGCCCACAATGTGGTGCTACTACACTTGTTGCGCTGTATGTCGCCAATGCTCGAACAAAACGTTCGCCAGAATTTTGAATTGCTCTACGCGCGCCGTGAAATGCTGGCGCAAGTGAGCAGCCATCGCGCCAGCATTTTTGCGGCGATTATGGCTCGCCAGCCGGAGCAGGCGCGTGAAGCGTCGCACCGTCACCTGGCATTTATCGAAGAAATATTGCTGGATCGCAGCCGCGAACAGAGTCGTCGAGAACGTTCTCTGCGGCGCTTACAGCAACGTAAGGAATAAGAGTCTGAATTTCAGACCTCTATAAGCGCCATTTTTTAGAGCGCGGCAACTAAACGCAGAACCTGTCTTATTGTGTTTTTTCAAGGAAAGCACAATGGGACAGGTTCCAGATAATCAACGTATTAGACACAGATAAGGAATACCACCCATGTCAGAACGTTTCCCAAATGACGTGGATCCGATCGAAACTCGCGACTGGCAACAGGCGATCGAATCGGTCATCCGTGAAGAAGGTGTTGAGCGCGCACAGTATTTGATCGATCAATTACTGAGCGAAGCCCGTAAAGGTGGAGTAAAAATCGCAGCAGGTTCTGCTGCCCGCCAGTACGTAAACTCCATCGCCGTTGAAGATGAACCGGAATATCCGGGGAATCTGGAGCTGGAACGCCGTATTCGTTCTGCTATCCGTTGGAACGCCATCATGACCGTCCTGCGTGCGTCTAAAAAAGACCTCGATCTGGGCGGCCATATGTCTTCTTTCCAGTCTTCTGCAACCGTGTATGACGTGTGTTTCAACCACTTCTTCCGCGCTCGCAATGAGAAAGATGGCGGCGATCTGGTTTACTTCCAGGGCCACATCTCCCCAGGCGTATATGCACGTGCTTTCCTTGAAGGCCGCCTGACTGAAGACCAGATGAACAATTTCCGTCAGGAAGTTCACGGTAATGGTCTGTCCTCTTATCCGCACCCGAAATTGATGCCTGAATTCTGGCAGTTCCCGACCGTTTCTATGGGTTTGGGTCCAATCGGTGCTATCTATCAGGCTAAGTTCCAGAAATACCTGGAACACCGTGGTCTGAAAGACACCTCCGCACAGCGCGTTTATGCGTTCCTGGGCGACGGTGAAATGGATGAGCCAGAATCCAAAGGGGCGATCACTATCGCGACCCGTGAGAAGCTGGACAACCTGTGCTTCATCATCAACTGTAACTTGCAGCGTCTTGATGGCCCGGTCACCGGTAACGGCAAAATCATTAACGAACTGGAAGGTATCTTCGCGGGTGCTGGCTGGAACGTGATTAAAGTGATTTGGGGCTCTCGTTGGGATGCTCTGCTGCGTAAAGATACCAGCGGTAAACTGCTGCAGTTGATGGGCGAAACCGTTGACGGTGACTACCAGACCTTCAAATCTAAAAATGGCGCTTACGTTCGTGAGCACTTCTTCGGTAAATATCCAGAAACTGCTGCACTGGTTAAAGATATGTCCGACGACGAGATTTGGGCTCTGAACCGTGGCGGCCACGATCCTAAGAAAATCTACGCTGCACTGAAAAACGCGCAAGAAACCAAAGGCAAAGCAACTGTAATCCTGGCTCATACCGTTAAAGGTTATGGCATGGGTGAGACTGCCGAAGGTAAAAACATCGCGCACCAGGTTAAGAAAATGAACATGGACGGCGTGCGTTATGTCCGTGACCGTTTCAATGTGCCTGTGACCGATGCTGAAATCGAAAATCTGCCATACATTAAGTTCGAAGAAGGCAGCGAAGAGCACAAATATCTGCATGGCCAGCGTGAGAAACTGAACGGCTACCTGCCGACGCGTCTGCCAAAATTCACCGAGAAACTGGAAATGCCTACCCTGGCTGACTTCGGTTCTCTGTTAGAAGAGCAGAAGAAAGAAATCTCTACCACCATCGCTTTCGTTCGTGCCCTGAACGTGATGTTGAAGAACGATTCCATCAAAGATCGTTTAGTGCCAATCATCGCCGATGAAGCGCGTACTTTCGGTATGGAAGGTCTGTTCCGTCAGATTGGTATTTACAGCCCGAACGGCCAGCAGTACACCCCGCAGGACCGTGAGCAGGTTGCCTACTATAAAGAAGACGAGAAAGGTCAGATTCTGCAAGAAGGTATCAACGAACTGGGCGCAGGTTCATCCTGGTTGGCCGCAGCGACTTCTTACAGCACCAACGATCTGCCAATGATCCCGTTCTACATCTACTACTCCATGTTCGGTTTCCAACGTATTGGCGACCTGTGCTGGGCTGCGGGTGACCAACAGGCGCGTGGCTTCCTGGTCGGTGGGACTTCTGGTCGTACAACGCTTAACGGTGAAGGTCTGCAGCACGAAGATGGTCACAGCCATATTCAGTCTCTGACTATCCCTAACTGTATCTCTTACGATCCGGCTTACGCTTACGAAGTTGCTGTCATCATGCATGACGGTCTGGTTCGTATGTACGGTGACGCGCAAGAGAACGTTTATTACTACATCACTACGCTGAACGAAAACTACCACATGCCAGCCATGCCAGAAGGCGCGGAAGAAGGCATCCGTAAAGGTATCTACAAGTTAGAAACCGTGGAAGGCAGCAAAGGTAAAGTACAGCTGATGGGCTCTGGTTCTATCCTGCGTCACGTACGTGAAGCAGCACAGATCCTGGCTAAAGACTACGGCGTTGGCTCTGATGTATTCAGCGTAACTTCCTTCACTGAACTGGCTCGTGATGGTCAGGACTGTGAGCGCTGGAACATGCTGCACCCAACGGCAGAACCACGCGTACCGTACGTTGCTCAGATCCTGAGTGATGCACCAGCCGTGGCATCTACTGACTATATGAAACTGTTCGCTGAGCAGATCCGTAACTTCATCCCGGCAAGCGATTACCGCGTACTGGGTACTGATGGCTTCGGTCGTTCAGACAGCCGCGAAAACCTGCGTCACCACTTCGAAGTGGACGCATCTTATGTGGTTGTTGCGGCACTTGGCGAACTGGCTAAACGTGGCGAAATCGATAAGAAAGTGGTGGCTGACGCTATCACCAAATTCAACATCGATGCAGATAAAGTCAACCCGCGTCTGGCATAAGAGGTAAAGAATAAAATGGCTATCGAAATCAACGTACCGGACATTGGTGCAGACGAAGTTGAAGTCACCGAAATCATGGTGAAAGTGGGCGACAAAGTTGAAGCTGAACAGTCGATCATTTCCGTGGAAGGTGATAAGGCTTCAATGGAAGTTCCTTCTCCGCAAGCAGGCGTGGTCAAAGAGATCAAAGTTGCGGTGGGTGACAAAGTTGAAACCGGCAAACTGATCATGATTTTCGAATCCGCCGAAGGTGTAGCGCAAGCTGCACCTGCAAAGGCTGAAGAGAAGAAAGAAGCAGCGCCAGCGGCCGCTCCAGCAGCAGCTGCGGCAAAAGAAGTGAACGTGCCAGACATCGGCGGTGACGAAGTAGAAATTACCGAAGTCATGGTTAAAGTTGGCGACAAAGTAGAAGCAGAGCAAAGTCTCATCACCGTTGAAGGTGACAAAGCGTCTATGGAAGTGCCAGCGCCGTTCGCAGGCGTTGTAAAAGAAATCAAAATCAGCGCCGGTGACAAAGTGTCTACGGGTTCTCTGATCATGGTCTTCGAAGTGGCGGGTGCTGCACCGGCTGCAACTGAAACCAAAGCTGAAGCCGCTCCGGCTGCAGCACCAGCGGCATCTGCTGCGAAAGAAGTGAACGTGCCAGACATCGGCGGCGACGAAGTTGAAGTGACTGAAGTGATGGTTAAAGTGGGCGATAAAGTTGCCGCTGAACAATCACTGATCACCGTAGAAGGCGACAAAGCCTCTATGGAAGTCCCGGCTCCGTTTGCTGGCGTTGTTAAAGAAATCAAAATCAATACTGGCGACAAAGTGTCTACCGGTTCCTTGATTATGGTCTTCGAAGTTGAAGGCGCAGCACCGGCTCCAGCCGCTAAGCAAGAAGCAGCGGCTCCGGCTCCTGCGGCGGCAGCTCAGAAACCAACTGCTGCACCCGCTAAAGCTGAAGGCAAAACTGAATTTGCTGAAAACGACGCTTACGTCCATGCAACTCCACTGATTCGTCGCCTGGCGCGTGAATTTGGTGTGAACCTGGCGAAAGTGAAAGGGACTGGCCGTAAAGGTCGTATCCTGCGCGAAGACGTTCAGACTTACGTGAAAGACGCGGTTAAACGCGCTGAAGCGGCACCAGCGGCTGCAACTGGCGGTGGTCTGCCTGGCATGCTGCCATGGCCGAAAGTTGATTTCAGCAAGTTCGGCGAAATCGAAGAAGTTGAACTGGGCCGTATCCAGAAAATCTCTGGTGCTAACCTGAGCCGTAACTGGGTGATGATCCCGCATGTTACGCACTTCGACAAAACCGATATCACCGATCTCGAAGCATTCCGTAAGCAGCAGAACGAAGAAGCTGCTAAACGCAAGCTGGATGTGAAGTTCACCCCAGTGGTCTTCATCATGAAAGCCGTTGCTGCTGCTCTTGAGCAAATGCCTCGCTTCAACAGCTCCCTGTCCGAAGATGGTCAGAAGCTGACGCTGAAAAAATACATCAACATCGGTGTTGCGGTTGATACGCCAAACGGTTTAGTGGTTCCGGTATTCAAAGATGTGAACAAGAAGAGCATCTCTGAACTGTCTCGTGAACTGATGGCTATCTCCAGGAAAGCGCGTGATGGCAAGTTGACTGCTGGCGAAATGCAGGGCGGTTGCTTCACTATCTCAAGCCTTGGCGGTATCGGGACGACTCACTTTGCGCCAATCGTTAACGCGCCAGAAGTGGCTATCCTGGGTGTCTCTAAGTCTGCTATAGAGCCAGTCTGGAACGGTAAAGAGTTCACTCCGCGTCTGATGATGCCGATGTCTCTGTCCTTCGACCACCGCGTAATTGACGGTGCTGATGGTGCGCGCTTCATCACCATCATCAACAACACGCTGGCCGATATTCGCCGCCTGGTGATGTAAGCCAAAAAGCCGGCCTTTCGGTCGGCTTTTTTCTGGTAATCTCATGATGCTGTTTGAGATTATCAGGTGCAAAAATACAAATCGTTTGCCGTTTGTTGTTTCAAATTTGTTAACAATTTTGTAAACTGCGGGCGGATAGAACGTCCCGGTGGCGATGGGCGTTAAAAGACCAGGGACCGCCGGAAATAAATTAAGAGGTCATGATGAGTACTGAAATCAAAACTCAGGTCGTGGTACTTGGGGCAGGCCCCGCAGGTTATTCTGCTGCCTTCCGTTGCGCTGATTTAGGTCTGGAAACTATTATTGTTGAACGTTACAGCACCCTCGGTGGTGTTTGTCTGAACGTTGGCTGTATCCCTTCTAAAGCCCTGTTGCACGTTGCTAAAGTTATCGAAGAAGCGAAAGCTTTGGCTGAGCACGGCATCGTTTTCGGCGAGCCGAAAACTGACATCGACAAAATTCGTACCTGGAAAGAAAAGGTTATCAACCAGTTGACTGGTGGCCTGTCGGGTATGGCGAAAGGTCGTAAAGTTAAAGTGGTGACTGGCCTGGGTAAATTTACCGGCGCTAACACCCTGGTTGTTGAAGGCGAAAATGGTCCAACGACCATCACCTTTGATAACGCAATCATCGCGGCGGGTTCTCGTCCGATTCAGCTGCCATTCATTCCGCATGAAGATCCACGCGTATGGGATTCTACCGACGCTCTGGAACTGAAAGCTGTACCAAAACGCATGCTGGTTATGGGCGGCGGTATCATCGGTCTGGAAATGGGTACGGTGTACCATGCGCTGGGTTCAGAGATTGACGTGGTTGAAATGTTTGACCAGGTTATCCCGGCTGCCGACAAAGACGTGGTGAAAGTCTTCACCAAGCGTATCAGCAAGCAATTCAACCTGATGCTGGAAACCAAAGTGACTGCTGTTGAAGCCAAAGAAGATGGCATCTACGTCACAATGGAAGGCAAAAAAGCCCCTGCAGAACCACAGCGTTATGACGCCGTGCTGGTTGCTATCGGCCGCGTACCTAACGGTAAGCAGCTGGATGCAGGCGCTGCTGGCGTTGAAGTTGACGATCGCGGCTTCATCCGTACCGACAAGCAAATGCGCACTAACGTGCCGCACATCTATGCTATCGGCGACATCGTTGGCCAACCAATGCTGGCACACAAAGGTGTTCACGAAGGCCACGTTGCGGCAGAAGTTATCGCGGGCATGAAGCACTACTTCGACCCGAAAGTGATTCCTTCTATCGCGTACACTGAGCCGGAAGTTGCCTGGGTTGGTCTGACTGAGAAAGAAGCGAAAGAAAAAGGCATCAGCTACGAAACCGCCACCTTCCCGTGGGCTGCTTCTGGCCGTGCTATCGCTTCTGATTGCGCAGACGGTATGACCAAACTGATTTTCGACAAAGAAACTCACCGTGTTATCGGTGGTGCTATTGTCGGGACTAACGGCGGCGAGCTGTTGGGCGAAATCGGTCTGGCTATCGAAATGGGTTGTGACGCAGAAGACATCGCGCTCACCATCCACGCGCACCCGACTCTGCACGAGTCTGTAGGTCTGGCTGCTGAGATTTTCGAAGGTAGCATCACCGACCTGCCAAACCCGAAAGCGAAAAAGAAGTAATCGCCTGATGGTTAAGAAAAAAGCGGCTTAGGCCGCTTTTTTTATTTCACTACTGCTGCACGTCCTGCCAGCTTTTATCCGGGTTAAATTGTTTTATCTCTGCCACTTTCTCAGCCGTTTGTTCGCCTAAATCCTTCTGATAAACCAACCCCTGATTATCCACCATAAAGGTGGCGATCCCTGTTTGCCCATATTCCACAGGCCAGGCGATTAACGCAAAGCCCTCTACCATTTTCCCGTCGCTGATATAGCTCTTCTCGCCACCCGGTGCGTTTGCGCCCTGGGCTGTAAGAATGCGGAAGTGATAGCCGTGATAACCCATTCCCGGCTGCACCGGGCTGAAACTTGGGCCAAGCGGACTAGGGGCTTCACCAGCAGAAGCGGGCCAGTACAGACCATCTTTCTTGCCTTCGCTGCTGGCAAATTTTTGGGCGTACTGCTTTTCTAGCTGATAATAATCCTGCTGCGCGGCAACATAAGCATGGATTGCCTGAATCGCGGAAAGCTCATTCAGGCCAATGGTGCGCGTGAGGATTTCATCCGCAGCACGCTGCATATCGAAATGCCAGCCTGTTTCGGATTTCACCATCGGAATAGGCAACTGCCAATTTTCCTGCCCCACGTTCAGGTGCGCGGTGTCTCCCTTTTGCTCGATGTTATGGCTGACTTTCCAGTCACGGATAAACCGTGCGACGGCTTCAGGATCGGCTTTGTCATCAGGAAGATACTGTTGCCAGTTATCGCCAAGCACCTCGGTGAGCGCCGCTTTATCCTGGCTGATAACGGCATTAGCAAACGAGTTTGCTGCCAGCTCTGGCGTGGTGAACTGTTGTTGCGCCTGAACAAAGGTAGGCAGCATCAGCATTACTAGTACACTTAACTTCATACGATTTTTCATGATGCCTCCCCTTTAGCGACGATGAAATTCACGATGTTCAGAACTACGGGCAGCAGCGCGTGGCTCGTGACTTATCGCTGAGCGATTAAGACTTTGTTGCCCGCGCTGGTTTTGTGCCTGCCACGAAGGGGAGCGACTGTCATTCCCGCTTAGCGCGTTGGAATGTGCCGATTGCACCCGTTGCTGACGCTGTTGCGGATTTTGCTGGTGCGTATCGCGACGCTGCTGCTGTTGTGCGGTTGGATGGTTAACCTGATTCTTTGCCGTATCTCTGCGTTGCTGCTGTTGCTGAGGCGTAGAGTGGTTGAACTGTTCTTTCGCCGCGCTGCGACGGGCATCAGCATTTTGTGAATCATAGCCACGGTAGTTATTGCGCTGAGCAATCTGATTGAGTTGTTTAGATGAAGCCTGGCGCTGGGCATCGCGCGAAGCCAACTGCGGAGCCGCTGCGTCAATTTTCCCTTTGTTCTGCTGCAATTGCGTCGCAGCCGCTTGCCGTTGGGCATCACGATTGACAGGGGCGTTTTGGGTAGCGCTCAGGCCGCCTGCGACATTGGTCTGATGGTAGCGCTGGGCAACATTGTTGTCGTGGTACGGAACGCCGTTACGGTAGGCGGGATTATGCTGCCAGGCCACATTGTTCTTCTGGAGGTTTTGCCCAGAAATATGGTTGAAGTTATTCACGTTGTTAATGTTGATATTATTGCCGCCACCGCCGTGATAGCCATCATCATGATGGTGGTAATCATCGTCGTGGTGATCGTCATGATCCCAGTCGACATTACTGAACAGCGCATAAGTGGTGGCGACACCAAGGCTGAAACCGAGGCCATTCACAAAGCTATTGGCGAACTGTTCCCCCGGAGGCGGTGGCAGATAAACCGGTGGATAAGCGGTGTTCGGCCAGGTGCCATAAACCGTGGACGGATTGTAACTAGGGACATACACCACTTGCGGATCTGCAGGTTCGATTTTAATGATCGTTTGCGCAGGTGCTGGTGCTACGGTTTTTGATGAAGACGAGCTGGTGCTGGCGGGTGCGGCAACCGTTGTACTCTGGTTTACCGTCACAGGCGAAGTGGTTACTGTCTGTTGTGGTGTAGATTTTAACGAGCCGGTTTGCTGCGCCAGCAAACGCAGTTTCTGCACGGCATCCATAACATCTTTCGGTTGTGCTAAAAACGCATCCCCGAGATTTTGCACCCATTCAGGGTTTTCGCCCATCAGCGCCATTAATTGCGGGAAGGCGACGAGAGATTTAACGCTCGGGTCCCACGGCTGGTTCGACACGGCCTGAATCGCGGCATCGCCTTGCAGCGTTGGGTTATCACGCGACCATTGCACCGCCTGCACGACGTTTGCAGGGTAGGTCGCCGCCATCAATACCTGTGACATCAGCGAATCGGGATACAGCGCAATCGGCGCAACCCATTGGTCGAGCTGTGCCGTGGTAAATGTCGGTGCGGCGGCTGTAGCGACAGGTGCCGCCGCTGTTGGGGCAGGTGTTGCTGCTGGAGCAGGCTGCGTTACGGGCACTGCTGGCGCAGGCGCGGGCTCGGTTGTCTGGCTTTTCACATACAGCACGCCCGACGCCGCTAAAATCCCGGCACTACAAATAAGGGCAAGAACATGAGGCTTGAATGGCAACTTCATTTAACTTCTCCTGGTATTCAGAAGGACACCCTTGTTTAGAGAGCTGTGCCGGTAAGCGGCTATATCGTGGCGAGTATAGAGAGCTGATAGTTTAATTTTTAACTTAAACGGGGATTCTTGCTGGAAATGTTATCTGAAAGCGTGAAGAGATGTTTCGATGCAAAGAAAAGGCTCAGGTATTTGCATACCTAAGCCTTGTGTTACTTCACTCGACCTAAAGGGTCATTACCACCAGACTTCCGCCTGAACCCCGGCCATAAATTCATTTTTGCTGTCGTCATTAAACTTGAACTGCGAAAGTTCGTTATCGACGATATTCAGATAGGTGCCGTAGAAACGGATTTCCGGACGAGAACCCAGCAAGCTCGGCCCTACTTTCAGAGCGTGATACAACGTTGTTTTATAGCCAGATTCTTTCAGATCTACGCCTTGTTCGGTCTTGTTTTTCTGAGCAAACCAGCTTAACTCAACGCCAGTCTGGTTCCAGGTATCCCAAATCCATGCCGGGCGGATAACCGCGCGCAGGCTGTTGAAGTCGCTGTGCGCACCGCTTTCATAGCTATAAACGTCTTCGCCGTGCGACCAGACCAGCGCATTCGCCATAATAATTTTGTCTGCCAGGTATATTTCCCCCTGGGAAATCAGACGCCAGGCAACGCCGTTAGTCTGGTCGCCATAGTAATAACGTCCTGCCGCCATGGAGTTACTGGCACCGGAGAAGTTGGCGAAGCTGCTGGCATAGGAGTTGTTGGCGACCTGGAGTGTGAATTCATTGAAGGCATCGCGCGGCAGTTCCTGGCGGACGATGGCGGTGGTCATCCAGGTATCCTTCAATTTAAAGTAGGAGCCGTTGTCTTCATTGGTTTTCTGATCGTCGGTTTTATTGGCAAATGCGTATTTGCCCATCAGTGATAAAGAACCATCCTGCCAGAGAGGAATATTGCGATAGCGTAAATCTACGGAGTTGGTATTCATCTGCGTGGTGGTGCTGAAATCGCGTGAGTACACGTCTACGTCATTGCGGCTTACGGATGCATCCAACTGCCCCGGCCCCAGAGCCCAGTTCTGAATACCCACGGCGGCGGCAACATCAGTGGTCAGTGTTTTCCAGTCGAGCATCTGGATTTCATATTCAGGCAGCTTATGTTTGCCTACCCAAAAGTCTGCTTCTTGTGCGAAGGGAAGGAAGCCTCTGGTAGTCAGGAAAATATCACTGAACTGCATAATATTTTCATTATCGCTGTCACCAAACCACGCATCGTTATATTGCTCACCGACGTTACCATCATAGGTAACAATAGCGTTGGCTGTTTTACCGTCCTGGTTATATACCCGCTGGTTCAGGGTTAAATCGAACCAGCCGCTCATTTCGTTACCAAAACGCCCCAGCGACCCGGCGGCATAAGTTTGCGCCGAACCACGGTTAGAGGCCGCCCAGCCTGAGCGGAAGTAACCCTGATAGCTAAAGCCGATATCATCTTTAATAAATTTGCTGATGTCCGTTAAGGTGACGCTTTCAACCTTAGTTTTCCCGCCCTCGTGATTAAAGACCGCAACTTTCTGCGTTCCTTTCACTGGCGTCGGGGTCGATATATCGCCAACAGCGTTATTCTCGTTTTCTATATTATCCGCAACTGGCGATAACTCTGGTTGCGTTGCCTGAGCGATTTGTGGAGGTGAGTTCTTTTCTAAACTAGCGACTTTGTTTTTATAAGTAGCTAATTCATTCTGCGTTTTCTTTAATTCGGTTTGATTTTCTGATAATTGGTTCTCAAGAAGTTCAAGGCGCTGTTCAACAGTTAATTTAGCAGCCAGAACATTCGTTGATGATAAAGCCAGAAGTATTGATAAAGACAATAAGCTAACCTTCAATGGATTTGAATACATGTCATACCTCAAAATATAATTATTATTCTCCTTCAGTCGGGCGACCGAAGGAGGGTAAAGCAAATGTAATTATTGTGCGGCTTGAGCAGTGTTAACTTTATTTGCGGCCATAACGAAAGGTAAATAAATCAATGTGGATATCGCCAGGCATAGTAGCCCAACAAAGAGCGCAAGCCAGTTTCCTCCCGTGCCAAAGAAAGCAATCAAGGGGCCAGGTGTTGTCCAGGGGACGGCATAAGCAATCGGTGGGATAATTTCCATGGTGACAAAGAAATAACCCACTAATGAGTTAACAAAAGGCACAGTAATAAACGGGATAATCAGGATTGGGTTGAGAACAACGGGCAGGCCAAAAATAATAGGTTCGTTAATATTAAACAGACCTGGAACAAAAGCCATTTTCGCCATGTCACGATAATCAGCGCGACGTGAGGCAATAAATATCGCCAGCAGTAAGCCTAGCGTCATGCCGGAGCCGCCATAGTTGGCAAATGCGTCGTTTATACCGCCCCAGGTAATTGGGTAAGGTGCGCCCCAGGTTGTACCATTAGAAGCGGCAAATGACAGGTTTTCCAGGTTAGCTTCGGAGAAAATAGTTTCACGAATAGCAGCAACGGTATTTGGACCGTGGATACCTAAAACCCACAGGAAGTTAGCGACGACACCAAGAATTAATACCGCAAAAATATTGGTGCCCATATTTTTCAGTGGAGCTTGAATCAGCGTATAGATCAGCTCATTCAACCCATTTGGCGATATCTTCGTCAGGCAGTAGTTAACTACCGAGAAGAAAATCATCACACAAAAAATAGGGATCAATACTTTAAATGAACGAGCCACCGCAGGTGGAACGGCGTCTGGCATCGTGATGGTGATTCTGGGGTTACGCGAAAGACGGCAAAAAATCTCGCTGGTCAGCATCGCCACAATAATGGCAACAAAGAGTCCCTGTGGCCCTAAATATTGGGTGGTTAAATAAGCCTGCCCGCCAACCATTTGATAAGGCGTGTAAACCACAAAGAAAGCACCAATGGCCGTCAGCCCGCAGAGTAAATCATCCTGCTGGTAGTTAATGGCAATATTACGCGCCACCAGGAAGGCAATCATGATAGACATGATGTTAACCGAGCCATTCATGACCGGTGAAAATATTTTTTGTGCTTCTGCTAAATTCGGGAAGATGGTGCCTAAATGCAAAATAGAGGCGATAAAGCCATCCGGTGAAAGAATAGCAAAGTTGATCAATACAATTAACGAACTTGCCATAACGATTGGGAAAGACAAAATAAATGCATCGCGAATGGCAGAGATATGTATCTGAGAATTTAATTTAATAGCAATAGGGACAAGAATTTTTTCCATGCCCCGTTCAAAGGAGTCCATTAAACTCATGACGAGTCCTTTATAAATATATGGGTAAAAGTTGGGTAATGTAATGTTTGTATGTTGTGAAGCTCATTTCTGGAAATAAATACAGCCGCACGTTAATTACCCAGCATAAGGAGGGTTAATGGTTCGCGAGCAGACTCAATGCGCTTTCTAATACCGTCTTGCCATCCATTTGACCATAATGTTTCATATCAATGACGGCGACCGGGATTTTACCCTGGGCAATTTCTTCGATTTCACTTTTCTGGAAGCGCACCTGCGGCCCGAGCAGTACGATGTCTGCTTCATTTCTCTTTATTATTTCTTTAGCTTCAGAAATTGCCAGTGCGTTAATATTGACCTCAATATTTACCGTGTCAGCATGCTCTTTCATACGTTTGACCAGCATGCTCGTAGACATCCCCGCGGCACAAACTAATAATATATTTTTCATTTTCACTCTCTCAATATATGTTGATGTTCAGATAGCGGGTAACTTAATGAATATCTGCCCTGGCATCTGCAATTTTGATCACAGTTAGTAAGGGCAGAGTTGTTTAACAAAACCAATAAAAATGAACGTGTGATCGGTCTTAAGACAAATGAGAATATAACTTACTGATTTAAAATGGGTTAAGGAGGTTCAAAAGTGGTTTACAAAGAGATTATTAATCTACTTAAAAACAGAATAAGCAGCCCAATGTCCAATATTGGCGATCTTCTTCCCCCGGAAAAGGAGCTGGCAGATCTCTACAATGTCTCCCGTAACACCTTGAGAAAGGCTCTAAAAGTGCTCGAAGATGAGGGGCTTATCGAGCGCAGGCATGGCTCAGGCACTTACTTACGGAACAAACATTTCCAGGCATTCGTGACGCATCTGGATAGCTTCACGGAGATCGCCCGCAGCGAAGGGAAAAAGCCGTCCAGTAAAGTGCTGCGATTTGAAATGCAGTCGGCTTCTGAAGAAATCGCCAACCGTTTACAGCTTGCCGCAGGTGAACCTGTTTATTACTCAAAACGGCTTCGTCACATTGATAATATTCCTATGCAGGTTGAGGAAACCTGGCTTTCCGTCAATCGATTTCCTGACCTGACGGTTAGCCATATGAAGAAATCAAAATTTTCATATATTGAAGACGAATGTCAGGTAATCATTCAGGGATGTTATGAGTCGTTCCAGCCCGTGCTCCCTTCCCAGGAGATCGCCAAAATGCTCCACATCAGCGTTCGTGACCCCATTATTAAAATGGAGACGCAATCCATTGATGAGAGTAACCACCCTATCGATTATTCGATTCTCTACACCAACGTGTTCGAGTTTCAGGTGAAATACTTCTTACCGCGCAAGATGCCGCAGCCCGCAATCTGATAAATGTGGCTTGCCGGGGCGTTAATTCTGAATGGCGATCACACTTCCCGGCAAAAAAGTTGTTCAGAAAAGTCAGAATAAATGCACGTGTCGTCATGATTATTTGAAAAATAGCCGCTAACCCTCTGTGTATTGGCTTTTTTAACAGGTTCAAAAGTGGTTTACCTGCTTATTGGAGGCGGCTTGCTAATTGAACTCTGGGTTCATTAAGATTGTTTTGTCTTCACGCGATAATTAAAAACTGAATCAGATCAGTTATTTTTCACACCGCTTACCGGGTAATCCTGAAGGAACGAACCGCATGAAAATTGCTGCATTTGATATCGGTGGTACGGCGCTCAAAATGGGGGTGATTAACTCCGATGGAGAAGTGCTGGAAAAGGGAAAGCAGACAATTAGCGACAGTGACGGCGAACAAATTTTGCAGGCAATCCTTTCATGGATTGCGGCACATCCTGAATGTGAAGGAATAGCGATTAGCGCACCGGGCTACGTCAATCCCCACACGGGCTTTATCGAAATGGGCGGCGCTATCCGCAAGTTTGATAACTTCGCTATCAAAGCGTGGTTGCAGGAACAAACTCACCTCCCTGTCGCCATTGAAAACGATGCTAACTGCGTGCTGCTTGCAGAACGCTGGCAGGGTAAGGCGGCTGAAATGGCCAATTTCCTGGTGTTAACCATTGGAACTGGCATCGGCGGGGCGATTTTCTGCAATAACCAATTGGTACATGGGGCGCGTTTTCGCGCAGGGGAGTTCGGCTACATGTTGACCGAACGTGCTGGCCCACGTGCTGTTCCCCATTACACGATGAATGGAACCTGCACGATGCGCGTCCTGCGTCAGCATTACGCTGATTACGTGGGTAAGCCGTTGGAAGAGGTGACCGGAGAAGAAGTCTTCGACAGTTATGATGCAGGCGATGTTGTTTGCCAGCGTCTGGTTACTGAGTTTTTCAACGGCATTGGGGCAGGGCTCTATAACCTCGTTAACTTATTCGATCCGCAAAAGATTCTGGTGGGCGGCGGTATTGTCGAACGCCCAGGGTTTCTTGCGCTGCTTCGCGAACATCTGGCCTGGTTCACGATTGGCGAGTATGTCGATACCGTCAGCCATGGCAATGACGCCGGACTTATCGGCGCGGTCTACCATTTCAATCAGCAATACCGGTCGCAGGCTCGCGATCTCTAATTGAGGGAAAGAATATGTCCGGATTTAAAGATGGATTTCTGTGGGGCGGCGCGGTTGCAGCTCATCAGTTGGAAGGCGGCTGGAAAGAGGGTGGTAAGGGAATAAGCGTTGCCGATGTCATGACCGCGGGCGCTCATGGCGTTCCACGTGAAATTACTAACGGCGTACTGCCGGGGAAAAACTACCCGAACCATGACGCGATAGATTTCTACCATCGCTATAAAGAAGACATCAAACTGTTTGCCGAGATGGGCTTCAAATGTTTCCGCACCTCCATTGCCTGGACGCGCATCTTTCCGTTAGGGGATGAGCTGGAGCCAAATGAAGCGGGTCTGCAATTTTACGATGACTTGTTCGACGAATGCCTCAAGCACGGCATCGAACCGGTGATTACTCTTTCGCATTTCGAGATGCCTTACCATCTGGTCAGCGAATACGGTGGCTGGCGCAATCGTAAGCTTATCGATTTCTTCGTGCGTTTTGCCAAAGTGGTCTTCACTCGCTATCAGCATAAAGTGAAGTACTGGATGACCTTTAACGAGATCAACAACCAGGCTAACTTCCACGAAGATTTTGCGCCGTTTACTAACTCTGGTCTGAAGTACGAGCCAGGCGAAGATCGCGAGCCGGTGATGTTCCAGGCTGCGCACTACGAACTGGTTGCCAGTGCGTTGGCGGTACGTGCCGCGCGTGAGATCAACCCAGATCTTCTGGTCGGCTGCATGATCGCCATGTGCCCAATTTATCCGCTGAGCTGTGCGCCAAACGATGTGATGATGGCGATGAATGCCATGCACCGCCGTTACTGGTTTACCGACGTTCACGTGCGCGGCAAATATCCTAAGCACTTGCTGAACTACTTCGAACGCCGTGGCTTCGAGCTGGATATTACCCCTGAAGATCTCGCGGCACTTGAGCAGGGCTGTGTCGATTACATTGGCTTTAGCTACTATATGTCGTTTGCCACCAAAGCCACCGACGATAACCCGCAGCTTGACTACGATGAATCTAAGAGCCTGGTTTCTAATCCGTATGTTCAGAAATCTGACTGGGGCTGGCAGATTGATCCCGTTGGGCTTCGCTACTCGCTGAACTGGTTCTGGGATCACTACCAACTGCCGCTGTTTATCGTTGAAAACGGCTTCGGCGCGATTGATGTGCAGGGAAGTGATGGCGTAGTAGATGACCAGTACCGCATCGACTATATGTCTGCCCACATCGCCGAAATGAAAAAAGCCGTGGTGGAAGACGGCGTTGACCTGATGGGTTACACCCCGTGGGGATGTATCGACCTGGTTTCTGCGGGTACCGGCGAGATGAAAAAACGTTACGGCTTTATCTATGTCGATAAAGATAACGAAGGTAACGGGACGTTAGACCGCAGCCAGAAGAAATCCTTTGCCTGGTATCAGAAGGTCATTGGGTCGAATGGTGAGCAGCTTTAATACGTCTTTTTCGACTGATTAGTGTTCAGGGCTGATGGTTTTTAACATCAGCCCTTTTGCATTTTTAGGGGGAAAATACTGTCTCAAGTTCCCCCTAAAAAGAAGCCTGAAGGTCATATCGAAAAGTAATATTTTGCCCTTAACGATTCAGCAAGTATTTAATGTTGCTTTTTTGTAAACACATTCACCCTCACTGAGAATCCTGCTATGCTGCCCGTCGCGGAACCGGGCATTTACCCTACAACTGCTGTCTCACAGGAGCGTGAAGAGAATAGCCGGAACCGAAATGACAATGAGAGCGAGGAGAACCGTCGTGCTAGAAGAATACCGTAAGCACGTAGCCGAACGTGCTGCAGATGGGATTGTTCCAAAACCTTTAGAAGCATCCCAAATGGCCGCACTGGTCGAGCTGCTGAAAGCCCCACCAGCGGGTGAAGAAGAATTCCTTTTAGATCTTATTACCAATCGTGTTCCGCCAGGCGTTGATGAAGCCGCCTATGTTAAAGCCGGTTTTCTGGCTGCTATCACCAAAGGTGATGCCACTTCCCCGTTAATCTCCCCTGAGAAAGCTGTAGAACTGCTTGGCACCATGCAAGGTGGCTACAACATTCATCCGTTGATTGACGCGCTGGATAGCGAAAAGCTGGCACCGATTGCCGCCAAAGCGCTGTCCCACACGCTGCTGATGTTCGATAACTTCTACGATGTGGAAGAGAAAGCAAAAGCCGGTAACGTTCACGCGCAGCAGGTTTTGAAATCCTGGGCTGATGCCGAGTGGTTCCTGAATCGACCTAAACTGGCCGAGAAAATCACGGTTACCGTATTTAAAGTCACGGGTGAAACTAACACCGATGACCTGTCTCCGGCACCTGATGCCTGGTCACGCCCGGATATCCCTCTGCACGCGCTGGCGATGCTGAAAAACGCCCGCGAAGGTATCGAGCCGGATCAACCTGGTAGCGTTGGCCCGATCAAACAGATCGAAGCATTAAACAAGAAAGGTTTCCCGCTGGCCTATGTTGGCGATGTAGTGGGTACCGGTTCTTCGCGTAAATCTGCGACTAACTCCGTACTGTGGTTCATGGGCGACGACATCCCGAACGTGCCGAACAAGCGCGGCGGTGGTGTGGTGCTCGGCGGCAAAATTGCGCCAATCTTCTTTAACACTATGGAAGATGCCGGTGCGCTGCCAATCGAAGTTGACGTAAACGACCTGAACATGGGCGATGTTATTGACATCTACCCATACAAAGGCGAAGTGCGTAACCACGAAACCAACGAATTAATTGCTAATTTCCAATTGAAAACGGATGTGCTGCTGGACGAAGTTCGTGCCGGTGGACGTATTCCGTTAATCATCGGTCGTGGCCTGACAACCAAAGCGCGCGAAGCTTTGAGTCTGCCAGTCAGCGACGTGTTTGTGCAGGCGAAGGACGTTGCGGAAAGTACCCGTGGCTACTCGCTGGCACAGAAAATGGTTGGCCGCGCCTGTGGCGTGGAAGGCATTCGCCCTGACCAGTATTGCGAGCCAAAAATGACGTCGGTCGGTTCTCAGGACAC
The DNA here is from genome assembly GCA_965119215.1 of uncultured Buttiauxella sp. Taxonomy (GTDB): domain Bacteria; phylum Pseudomonadota; class Gammaproteobacteria; order Enterobacterales; family Enterobacteriaceae; genus Buttiauxella. The sequence continues at coordinate 78,614 of CBCPKK010000018.1, read as the reverse complement.
CACCGGGCCAATGACCCGTGATGAACTGAAAGACCTGGCGTGCCTGGGCTTCTCGGCGGATTTGGTGATGCAGTCCTTCTGCCACACCGCCGCGTATCCTAAGCCGGTTGATGTGAACACGCACCACACGTTGCCTGACTTCATCATGAACCGTGGGGGTGTGTCGCTGCGCCCTGGCGATGGCGTTATCCACTCCTGGCTGAACCGTATGCTGCTGCCTGATACCGTGGGTACTGGCGGCGACTCCCATACTCGTTTCCCAATCGGGATTTCCTTCCCGGCGGGTTCTGGTCTGGTGGCGTTTGCTGCGGCAACCGGCGTGATGCCACTGGATATGCCTGAGTCTGTGCTGGTGCGCTTCAAAGGGAAAATGCAGCCGGGGATCACCCTGCGTGACCTGGTTCATGCCATCCCTCTGTACGCTATCAAGCAAGGTCTGCTGACCGTTGAGAAGAAAGGTAAGAAAAACATCTTCTCTGGCCGCATCCTGGAAATCGAAGGTCTGCCAACGCTGAAAGTTGAGCAGGCATTTGAACTGACCGATGCTTCCGCTGAGCGTTCTGCTGCGGGCTGTACCATTAAGTTAGATCGCGAGCCGATCGAAGAGTATTTAAGCTCTAACATCGTACTGCTTAAGTGGATGATCGCAGAAGGTTACGGCGATCGTCGTACGCTTGAGCGTCGTATTCAGGGCATGGAAAAATGGTTGGCCGATCCTCAGTTGCTCGAAGCCGATGCCGATGCGGAATACGCAGAGATCATCGAAATCGATCTGAACGATATTAAAGAGCCAATCCTGTGTGCGCCAAACGATCCGGACGATGCGCGTCTGCTGTCTGATGTGGCTGGCGAGAAAATCGATGAAGTGTTTATCGGTTCTTGCATGACCAACATCGGCCACTTCCGTGCGGCGGGTAAACTGCTCGATAGCCACAAAGGCCAGTTGCCAACTCGTCTGTGGGTGGCTCCGCCAACGCGTATGGATGCCGCTCAGTTGACTGAAGAAGGCTACTACAGCGTGTTTGGTAAGAGCGGTGCGCGTATCGAAATCCCTGGCTGTTCACTGTGCATGGGTAACCAGGCGCGTGTGGCCGACGGTTCAACCGTGGTTTCAACGTCTACGCGTAACTTCCCTAACCGTTTAGGGACGGGGGCTAACGTCTTCCTGGCTTCCGCAGAACTGGCCGCAGTGGCTTCACTGCTGGGCAAACTGCCAACGCCTGACGAATACCAGACCTTTATGGCGCAGGTGGATAAGACGGCGGTGGATACTTACCGTTATCTGAACTTCGACAAACTTTCTCAGTACACCGAGAAAGCCGACGGCGTGATTTTCCAGACTGCCGTTTAAAAGCTAAATACCCTCACTCTGCGCCCTCTCTTCTGTAAGAGAGGGCCAGTCTCAGACTTTCTCCCTCTCCCGTGGGAGAGGGCTGGGGTGAGGGCACCAGACAACTCAATCCTCCATCTTCTTCTTTATTTCCCTATCCCTCTCCATACGCACTGTTTTTCAGCGGCTTTACTGCGATAATTATCTTATAGCGACGGGGTACTGTATTTCCCCAATGCCGGGTAGAGGAAAACACCATGGAATATGAATTTTTGCGTGACGTCACCGGATTGGTGAAAGTGCGTATGTCGATGGGTCACGAAGTGGTGGGTCATTGGTTTAACGAAGAAGTAAAAGACAATCTTGCCCTGCTAGATGAAGTAGAAGAAGCGGTAAATTCAGTTAAAGGCAGCGAGCGCCAGTGGCAACGCACCGGACACGAATACACGTTGTGGCTCGACGGTGAAGAAGTAATGATCCGCGCCAATCAGCTGGAAATTTCAGGTGATGAAATGGAAGAAGGGATGAACTACTACGACGAAGAGAGTTTGTCATTCTGCGGCGTGGAAGACTTTATGCTCGTCATTAACGCTTATCGGGAATTTGTCGCTCAGAACCGATAAACACATTTCAATGCGATGTCCCAAAAGCCGGATTGTGGACTTTTGGGACGACACGATTTTCAGCACAATAGCTGAAGAAGACGGGCTATTTCACGTAGGCGAGCAGGCTTAACGAATCCCGGGCAAGGGATTTACATTTGTTGGCGGTCGGAATGGCAATACCGCTAAGATCGCGATAGCTATCTTCACCGAGCGCTTTCATATTGAAGGTGTCGTAATTGCTCAAATCCCACTGGTTTTGCTGGGCAAAAAAGACCAGTGCGCGACGAATTTGTCCGTTAGGCAGATTTTGGTAGCCACAATCATTTTTCAGGAACACAAATACCGCAGTAAGATCGGCCATATCTTCTGCTTCAGATTCGCTAAGTGCCTGACTGCTGGAAGAAAAAACCAGCAACATACCCAGCATTAACGCCCTAACACCCATCTTCATCACATCTACCACTTTTTATCAGATACGAAACGTTAACACAGTTAAATGAGACACGACGAGAATTATTATCTGCTCTAAACTTGACCTTCCTGTAAGGGCAGGGTTTATGCTTAATGGCACGCCTGCAACCTAAAGGAATTGAATATGCATCGCCGTGATTTTCTGAAATATTCTGCTGCCATTGGTGCATTCAGTGCACTGCCGCTCTGGAGTAAAGCTGCACTGGCGGCGAACAGACCCGCACTACCGATCCCCGGAATCCTCTCCCCTGATGCAAAGAATAGCATTCGTTTAACCGTGCAAGCGGGCAAAAGTACATTCAATGGAAAAACTGCCACGACATGGGGTTATAACGGCAATTTGCTGGGGCCTGCTTTGCAACTTATGCAGGGTGAAGAAGTCACCGTTGAGATTAATAATAATCTGCCTGAAGAAACCACGGTTCACTGGCACGGTTTAGAAGTGCCGGGTGATGTCGACGGCGGGCCGCAAGGTGTGATTGCCGCAGGTGGCAAACGCACGGTGAAGTTTACTCCGCAGCAACGTGCGGCAACTTGTTGGTTCCACCCGCATCAGCATGGCAAAACGGGCCATCAGGTCGCAATGGGGCTCGCAGGGCTGGTACTCATAGACGATAACGAAAGCCGGGCACTGCGTTTACCCAAACAGTGGGGCATCGACGATGTACCGCTGATTATTCAGGACAAACGTTTTGGCTCCGATGGGCAAATTGATTACCAACTGGATGTGATGAGTGCCGCTGTAGGCTGGTTTGGCGACACTTTGCTGTGCAACGGCGCGGTGTATCCGCAACACGCTAACCCGCGCGGCTGGTTACGTTTGCGCTTACTGAACGGCTGTAACGCCCGTTCGCTCAATATTGCGGCAAGCGACAATCGACCGCTGTACGTTGTTGCCAGCGACGGCGGATTACTGGCGGAGCCGGTAAAAGTCACCGAGCTTTCCATGCTGATGGGCGAGCGTTTCGAAGTGCTGGTGGATACGCGTGACGGCAAAGCGTTTGATATTGTCACACTGCCCGTGAAGCAAATGGGTATGACCGTTGCGCCTTTTGATAAACCACAGCCAGTGGTGCGTATCCAGCCATTGACCATACAGGCGTCGGGCGAGCTGCCAGACAAACTGGTTACCGTTCCGGCATTACCAAGTCTGGAAGGCCTCACCGAACGTTGGCTGCAACTGATGATGGACCCGATGCTGGACATGATGGGGATGCAGGCGCTGATGGATAAATATGGCCAGCAGGCGATGGCGGGCATGAGCATGTCCGGGCATGGCAATATGGGCAATATGGATCATGGCAAGATGAATCATGGCGGCATGAATCACGGCAATATGGATCACGGGAAACAGGGCGCAGGCTTCGACTTCCACAATGCCAACAAGATTAACGGCAAAGCGTTTGATATGAACACGCCAGCGTTTGCCGCTGAGAAAGGCAAATACGAGAAATGGACGATTTCCGGCGAAGGCGACATGATGCTGCACCCGTTCCATATTCATGGCACGCAATTCCGCATCCTGAGTGAAAACGGCCAGCCTGTCGCACTGCATCGTCAGGGTTGGAAAGATACCGTTCGTGTTGAAGGTGGGCGTAGTGAAGTGTTGGTGCGTTTTGATCATGCTGCTTCAAAGGATCAAGCGTACATGGCGCACTGCCATCTGCTGGAACATGAAGATACCGGCATGATGCTTGGGTTTACTGTGGCTTAAAAAAATACGGGTGACGCAAGCGCCACCCGTTATTCGTTTTACTTAGCGTCGTCCGGTAAAGCATAAGCGACTATATAATCGCCCATCTTGGTTCCGAAGGAGCCGTGGCCACCCGCAGAAATTACGACGTACTGTTTACCATTCACTTCATAAGTCATCGGCGTTGCCTGGCCACCGGCTGGCAGACGCGCTTCCCACAGTTTCTCACCGTTGCTCATGTTATAAGCACGCAGGTAATTATCTGCGGTCGCACCGATAAACAACACATTCCCTGCGGTAGAAATTGGGCCGCCCAGCATTGGCATCCCCATTTTAAACGGCAGCGGAAGCGGTGAGCTATCACGCACGGTACCGATACGTTTTTTCCAGACTACTTCGTTGGTTTTCAAATCCACCGCAGAAATGTAGCCCCACGCCGGTTGCTTACAAGGTAAGCCGAACGGAGACAGGAACGGATTGAGCGTCACGCCATACGGCACGCCGTACTGCGGCTGAATACCGGTTTCAGTGCCTGAACCTTTGGCATCTTTCGGCGGTTCCATCGGGTTGCCTGGGCCGCGTGGCATCAGTTTAGACACGAACGGCAGCGCCATTGGGTTGGCAATCGCTACCTGACGATTAGGATCGACAGAAATCCCGCCCCACTCAAACATCCCCAGGTTACCCGGGAATACCAGCGTGCCTTGTTCAGATGGCGGCGTGAAAATGCCTTCATAACGCAGTTTGTGGAAGATAATGCGGCAGACCATCTGGTCGTAAAGAGTCGCACCCCACATATCCGCACCGCTCAGGTCTTTCTTCGGACGGAAACTTAACTCCGAGAAGGGCTGAGTTGGCGTCACGTAGTCGCCTTTTGCTGCACCTTGTGGAACCGGTTTTTCCGGAGCCGGAACCACCAGTTTGCCGTCACGACGGTCGAGCACAAAGATGTTACCTGTCTTCGCTGGCGCGTAGATAACCGGAATCAGATTGCCGTTCTTATCGCTAATATCGGCAAGCGTTGGCTGCGACGGCATGTCCATATCCCACAGGTCATGGTGAACCGTTTGATAAGACCAGGCCAGCTTACCGGTCGTTGCGTTCAACGCCACAATGCTGCTGGCATAACGCTCTTGTTCCGGTGTGCGGTTACCGCCCCAAATATCTGGCGTGGTGACGCCCATTGGCAGATACACCAAATCTAGCTTCGCATCGTAGGCCGCGGGCGCCCAGGAGTTCGGCGAGTTAATGGTGTAATGATGCTCATCACCAGGAATGGTGTTGGGATCTTTTGCACCCGGGTCGAATGCCCACAGCAGCTTACCGCTGTTCACATCAAAGCCACGAATAACACCAGAAGGCTCGCGAGTGGAGTAGTTATCCGTTACCGCACCGGCAATCACAATCACTTTATCAGTGATAATTGGCGGTGAAGTCGGCTCATACATACCCGGAGTGGTCACTGGCATGTTGGTTTGCAGATTCAGAATGCCTTTGTTAGCAAAGCTTTCGCAGAGCTGACCGTTATCGGCATTGATGGCAAACAGGCGACCATCATTCACAGGAAGAATGATTCGGCGCGGGCAGTCTGAAACCACATCTGGCGTTGCGTTATCAGCAGTTGCTTCGTGGTAAGAAACACCACGGCAGGTGACGTGCTGGAACGACGGGTTAGTATCAAGACGCGGATCGAATTTCCACTTCTGCTTACCGGTTGCCGCATCCAGCGCAAAGAGCTGCTGGTGCGCGGTACACAGGTAAAGCGTGTCGCGGATTTTAATCGGAGTGACTTCGTTGGTGATTTCACCCGGATCGGTTGGGCGCTTGAGATCACCGGTCTGGAAAGTCCATGCTTCTTTAAGCTGACCAACGTTTTTATCGTTGATCTGTTTTAAAGGAGAGTAGCGCTGTCCTTCCTGATTACGACCATAGGCAGGCCAGTCGGCGTCAGGAATGGTGGAGCTTGCCGCCGCAGGAGTTTGCGCATCAGCACTTAGCGTACCGTTGATTTCCTGAGGATCGTTAAATACCGCCCAGGCGAGCGCAACCACAGTAATCGCAAGCACGGCACCCAGTGCAGGAGCGGCCCCCGCAGACGGTAAAATAAGATGACGATAAACAAACGGCAGCAGTAGCCATACGCCAAAGAAGAACAGAACGTCTAAACGTGGTGTCAGCGCCCAGAAATCGAAACCGACTTCCCAAACGCCCCATGCCACGGTGCAAAGCAGTAATGCGGCGTAAATCCAGAGTGCCAAAGCTTTGCGTTGCCAGAGTAACCATGCAGTGATTAACATCACCACCCCTGCAATTGGGTAGTACCAGGACCCACCAATTGCCACTAACCATATCCCGCCAATAAGTAAATACAGCCCTGTCAGTACCGCAAAAAGGGCCGTTAAGGTTGCGATGACTCGCGAACCTGAGTTATTTGTTTTCACAATTATCACGCTCTTAAAAGTTTGATAGCAATTCATTATAGTTATTAACAAGTGTGATATTCATCACATAAATGGCTTTTTTACAGATAGCGGATGCGAATGTGTTTTGCTGTTATACTGCTGGCCTGAATATTTCGTGTTGGTTGAAAGTTAATCAGCAACGAATGATTTGCTTTTAAATCATGTGGTTATAAATATGAAACATACTGTTGAAGTGATGATTCCCGAAGCGGAGATCAAAGCCCGTATCGCTGAATTGGGTCGTGAGATCACTGAACATTATCGTGATAGCGGTAGTGATATGGTGCTGGTTGGCCTGTTGCGTGGCTCATTTATGTTCATGGCGGACTTGTGTCGTGAAGTGCAAGTGCCCCACGAAGTCGATTTTATGACCGCATCCAGTTATGGCAGCGGCATGTCCACCACCCGCGATGTAAAAATCCTCAAAGACCTTGATGAAGATATTCGCGGCAAAGACGTGCTGATCGTCGAAGATATTATCGACTCCGGTAATACATTGAGCAAAGTGCGCGAAATTCTTAGCCTGCGTGAACCTAAGTCACTGGCTATCTGCACGCTGCTGGATAAACCAGAGCGTCGCGAAGTGAGCGTGAACGTTGAGTGGGTTGGTTTTGCTATTCCTGACGAGTTTGTGGTGGGTTACGGCATTGATTACGCTCAGCGTTATCGCCATCTGCCTTACGTCGGTAAAGTCGTTCTGCTGGACGAATAAGAAAAGGGCCATTAAGGCCCTTTTTGCTATCTGTCTTACTGTGAAGGTGTTCTATTCTTGTGGCTGCGGTGGGACTGCTTGAGATTCGAGATCCCGCTACGGTAACCCTGCTCCAATGATTCGCGGCTGGTGGCTGTCACTTCCAAATTACGTAGGCGACCATCGTGAATACCGTAAGCCCAACCGTGTACGGTGACTTTTTGTCCTCGTTTCCACGCTGACTGCATAATGGTTGAATGGCCGAGGTTATAAACCTGTTCCATGACATTAAGCTCGCAAAGCGTATCCAGGCGCTGTTCCGGTGGGAGTTCTCCCAGTAGCGAACTATGCTTGAACCAGATATCGCGGATGTGCAGCAGCCAGTTGTTGATAAGCCCTAAATCTGGATTCTCAACCGCCGCTTGTACACCACCGCATCCGTAGTGACCGCAGATGATAATGTGTTCAACTTCAAGAACATCTACCGCGTACTGCACAACAGAAAGGCAATTCAAATCCGTATGAATGACCAGGTTTGCCACATTACGGTGAACAAACAACTCGCCAGGCTCAAGGCCAGTCAGACGCTCGGCAGGTACGCGGCTATCGGAACAGCCAATCCACAGGAAGCGCGGTTTTTGAGCCTGAGACAAACGCTCAAAAAAGCCCGGATCTTCATCCTCCATCAGTTTTGACCAGACCTGGTTATTGCTGATGAGGGTATCAATGTCTTTCATGGAGGTTAACAACCTGTAACGGAGGAAGTGCGTTGGGGTAATATAGGGGAACTGGATAAATTTTAAAACAGCTTAACTTTTTTGTACCGGACAAGGTAACCGTATATCCATGACAATTGCATTAGAACTGGAACAATTAACGAAAACCTATGCAGGCGGTGTTCAGGCGCTGCGTGGCATAGATCTTCGTGTTGAAGCAGGGGACTTTTACGCGCTCCTCGGGCCTAACGGCGCAGGCAAATCCACCACTATCGGTATTATCAGTTCACTGGTAAATAAAACCTCTGGTCGGGTACGTGTATTTGGTTACGACCTGGAAAAAGACGTGGTTAACGCTAAACGTCAGCTTGGCCTCGTTCCGCAGGAATTTAACTTCAACCCCTTTGAGACGGTGCAACAGATTGTTGTTCATCAGGCGGGTTACTACGGTGTTGAACGTGACGAAGCGATTGCACGTAGCGAAAAGTACCTGAAACAGCTCGATCTGTGGGAAAAACGCAACGAACGTGCACGCATGTTGTCCGGTGGCATGAAACGCCGTTTGATGATTGCTCGTGCTTTAATGCATGAACCAAAATTGCTGATCCTTGATGAGCCTACCGCAGGTGTGGATATTGAACTGCGTCGTTCAATGTGGGGCTTCCTGAAGGATCTGAACGATAAAGGCACCACCATCATTTTGACCACTCATTATCTTGAAGAAGCAGAGATGCTGTGCCGAAACATCGGTATCATTCAAAATGGCGAGTTAGTCGAAAATACGTCAATGAAATCATTGCTCTCCAAACTAAAGTCAGAAACTTTTATCCTCGACTTAGCGCCGAAAAGCCCGCTGCCACAGCTTGATGGTTACCAGTATCGCCTGGTAGATACCTCGACTCTGGAAGTTGAAGTGCTGCGCGAGCAGGGAGTAAACAGCGTATTCAGTCAGTTAAGTGCGCAAGGTGTGCAGGTATTAAGTATGCGTAACAAAGCAAACCGTCTTGAAGAGCTGTTCGTCACGCTGGTTAACGGCACAAAAGGAGACAAGGCATGATGCATCTCTATTGGGTGGCGTTAAAAAGTATCTGGACGAAAGAAATCCACCGTTTCACCCGCATCTGGATTCAAACGCTGGTACCGCCGGTCATCACCATGACCCTGTATTTTATTATTTTTGGTAATTTGATTGGCTCACAGATTGGCTCAATGCATGGCTTTACCTACATGCAGTTCATTGTGCCGGGGCTGATTATGATGGCGGTGATCACCAACTCTTACGCTAACGTCGCGTCCTCGTTCTTTAGCGCAAAATTCCAGCGCAACATTGAAGAATTGTTGGTAGCGCCAGTGCCGACGCATATCATTATTGCGGGTTATGTTGGCGGTGGTGTGGCGCGTGGCCTGTGTGTGGGGATTTTGGTTACTGCTGTTTCATTGTTCTTTGTGCCGTTCCAGGTTCACTCCTGGCTCTTTGTCGCGTTAACGCTGCTGCTGACGGCAATTCTGTTCTCGCTGGCCGGTTTGCTGAACGCGGTATTTGCCAAAACCTTTGACGACATCAGCCTGATTCCTACCTTTGTGCTGACCCCACTAACCTATTTAGGCGGCGTGTTCTACTCGCTGAGTCTGCTGCCGCCGTTCTGGAAGGCGCTGTCCCAACTGAATCCGGTGGTGTATATGATCAGTGGTTTCCGCTACGGCTTCCTAGGCATCAACGATGTACCGCTGCTATTCACCGTGGCGGTGCTGGTCGGCTTTATCGCCGCATTCTATATCCTGTGTTGGTATTTGATTCAACGCGGGCGCGGTTTGCGGAGTTAATTGCTGCTGCCTCCTCGAAAGGGGAGGCAAATTGAGACCTTTCTTACCCACTATTGATTAGCATCACATCGCTGAATTTCCCCTCTGGCACACTTGCGCTCTGCGAAAAGGAGAACGCCATGTTAGGTTGGGTTATTGCCGGTCATGACTACTACGCTCAGGATATGCTGGATGCAATTGAGCGACGTTTTGGGCCGCAACAGCAATGCTGTGCTGTGAATTTCTGGAAAGGGCTTAGCACCAATATGCTGAGCCGCATGATGTGCGATGCGCTCTACAATTGTGATTCTGGAGACGGTGTCGTCTTTCTGACGGATAAAACCGGAGCCGCACCTTACCGTACAGCCGCGTTAATCAGTCACCAACATCCCCACTGTGAAGTGATTTCAGGCGTTACGTTGCCTGTATTGTTCGCCATGCGTGTACACCGCGAGAAGCTGACCAGTGAAGAGTTCCGCGAGCGCATTGTTGAGCAGGGCGGGGATGACATCACCAGCCTTTGGCATCAGCAGCAAAAAAATCCGCCGTTTGTGTTACTCCATCAATATTGATTTGAAACGTGGGTATTGAGTGGGCTTTTGTTAGAATGACGCCAACTCTCGCCATTGAGCATTTTGTGCTATCAAACTCGTTATGCTAACTCGTCTTATATTTGCCGTACTGATGCTGATTTGCGCCAGCAGTGCTAATGCTAGTCTGCTCAGCAGCAATCACACTCCCGCGCAATATATGCAAACCACCGAAGATGCCGATATTTGGGCGCAGGTGGGGGATAAAGTCATTTCTGTCGGCACGATTCAGGAAGGCCAAATTCTGGCTGTCGTCCCCATGGCGGCAGATTATTACGAATTCAATTTTGGATTTGGCACCGGTTTTATTGATAAAACTCACCTGCAACCCGTTGCGGGAAAGCAGCGTGTAGAAGACCGCCTGGGCGATCTTAATAAACCGCTGAGTAACCAAAACCTGGTCACCTTCCGTGATGTCGCCGTGTATAATGCGCCGGATAACGGCAGTGCGCCGTTTGGGACTCTGGCCGACAATATTCGTTACCCTATTATTGCCAGCCTGAAAGACCGCTTAAACCAAACCTGGTTTCAAATCCGTATTGGTAACCGCCTTGGGTATGTCAGCAGCCTTGATGCGCAGCAGGATAATGGCATTCCGATACTGACTTACCACCATATTCTGCGTGATGAAGAAAACACTCGTTTCCGTCATACATCGACCACGACGTCGGTTGTCGCATTCAGCAACCAAATGACCTGGTTGCGTGACATGGGTTACACCACGCTGACGATGTACCAGCTCGAAGGTTACGTGCGCAACCGCATGAACCTGCCTGCGCGAGCCGTGGTGATTACCTTTGATGATGGATTGAAATCGGTTTATCGCTACGCTTACCCGATTCTTAAAGAATATGGCTTCAAGGCGACGTCATTTATTATTTCATCGCGCATTAAAGCCCATCCACAAACCTGGAATCCGAAAGCGCTGCAATTTATGAGTATTTCGGAATTGAAGGCCACTCAGGATGTGTTTGATATTCAGTCCCACACCCATTTCTTGCATCGTGTTGATGCCAACCGCCAGCCGATTCTTTTAAGCCGCAGCTACCATAACGTGTTGTTTGATTTTGAACACTCGAGGCGCGCCCTGGCGCAGTTTAATCCGCATGTTTTATATCTTTCTTATCCGTTCGGCGGTTATAACAATAACGCGCTGAAAGCAGCGAATGACGCGGGATTTCATATGGCAGTGACGACGGTGCGGGGAAAAGTGAAACCGGGAGATAATCCGTTTTTGCTAAAACGGCTTTATATCTTGCGAACCGATTCGCTGGAAACCATGTCGCGGTTGATTACTAACCAGCCTGCTTCTTGATGGTGTGAGGATATTTCCCGCTCCTTGCAAGGGGAAATGACCCCCACCCAACCTCCCCCTTACCAGGTGGAGGAGCTAAAGACATTAAGCTCTCTGCCCCTTACCAGGTGGAGGAGCTAAAAGACATTAAGCTCTCTGCCCCTTACCAGGTGGAGGAGCTAAAAGATATTAAGCTCCCTCCCCTTGGCAAGGGGAGGGTTGGGGTGGGGTCCTTTGGGGTCAGGCAACCTGAACCGGCACGGCTTTCGCCAGGCGTTTCATTTCGTTGTCACCATCGAAATAGGCCACTTTTGGCTGCCAGCTACGCGCTTGCTCGTCCGGCATAGTGACGTAAGTGGCGATGATCAGAATGTCACCCACATCGGCACAATGCGCAGCGGCACCGTTAACCGAAATGATTCTGGAACCCCGTTCGCCAGCGATGGCGTAAGTTGAAAAACGCTTACCGTTGGTGACGTTATAGATATCAATGGCTTCATATTCCAGAATGCCAGCCGCCTCAAGGAAGTCCTGATCGATGGCGCAGGAACCTTCATAGTGCAAATCCGCCTGAGTCACTTTGACACGGTGAAGTTTGCCTTGCAGCATGGTGCGAATCATAAAATTAAACCTTTCTGACTGGGCCTAAACAGAACCGATAATCATCGGCTCCATGAATGTATCGCAGCAGTATTGCCCGTTTTTATAGGGGCTGTCTACTGTGCTAAATCAACCTGAATATTATCAATCAAACGCGCTTGTCCAAGCCATGCGGCCATTAAGACAACGGCGCGTTTGCTCTCAACATCCAGCTCTAATAGCGTATCGGCATCGCGGATTTGCAGGTCGTCTGAGCGGAAACCTTTTTCATTCAGCTCGGTTGCTGCAATCGCCAGCATCTCTTCGGTATCGCGCTCACCCGCGCGCAGTTTATCCGCCAGAGACTGCATGACTTTGTGCAAACCCGGTGCGATTTTGCGCTGCTCAGCGGTCAGATAACCATTACGCGAACTCAGTGCCAGGCCGTCTTTGGCTCGAACAGTGGGCACGCCAATGATTTCGATGTCATAACCCATATCCGCAACCATCTTGCGAATAACGGCGAGCTGCTGGAAGTCTTTCTCACCGAAACAGGCGATGTCTGGCTGCACCATGTTAAACAGCTTGCTGACGATGGTAGACACGCCACGGAAATGACCAGGACGGCTTGCGCCTTCGAGCATTGTAGAAAGCCCAGGCACTTCGAGGAATGTCTGCGAATCCAGGCCTTTCGGGTAAATATCTGCCGGAGCCGGGGCAAAGACTAAATCCACTTTGCGGCGGTTTAGCTTTTCACAGTCTTCCTGCAAAGTACGCGGGTAGCGGGTTAAATCATCCGGGCGGTCAAACTGCATCGGATTAACAAAAATAGTGGTTACTACCACATCGGCGCGGCTTTTCGCATCGTCGACCAGCTTCATATGCCCGTCGTGCAGGTTACCCATCGTCGGCACCAACGCAATGCGTTTACCTTCCTGGCGCCAGCGGCGGATTTGCTGACGTAACAGCGGTATCGTTTCGATAATCAACACAACCCTTCTCCTGTCAGTGGAAACTATGTTCTTCACCTGGGTAGGTGCCGGATTCAACTTCAGCTATGTACTGGCGCACCGCAGCGCGCATGTCGCCGGTTCCTGTGAGGAAGTTTTTCGCAAATTTTGGAATATGCCCGCCGGTAATGCCGAATGCATCGTGCATCACCAGAATTTGGCCGTCAGTGACATTGCCAGCACCAATACCGATAACCGGAATGCTCAGCGCGTCAGTAATGCGTTTTGCCAGCGCAACCGGCACGCATTCCAGCACTAATAACTGTGCACCTGCGGCTTCAAGCGCCACGGCATCATCAAACAGTGTTTGTGCGGCTGCTTCATCACGGCCCTGGACTTTGTACCCGCCGAAGATATTCACGGACTGTGGCGTTAAGCCCAAATGCCCACATACCGGTACGGCGCGTTCGGTCAGCATTTTGACGGTTTCTACCAGCCAGCGGCCACCTTCAATTTTGACCATATTGGCTCCAGCACGCATAACGATGGCTGAATGGGTAAACGCCTGTTCTGGTGTGGCGTATGCCATGAAAGGTAAGTCGGCCAGCAGCAAGCAGTTTGGCGCACCGCGGCGAACAGCACGCGTATGGTAGGCAATGTCTTCTACTGTTACGGGCAGCGTGGAGTCGTGACCCTGAACGGTCATCCCCAATGAATCGCCAACCAGCATTACACCGATGCCTTCATCGGCAAACAGTTTTGCAAAGCTGAAATCATAAGCTGTGATGGTGGCGAATTTGCGTTGAGCCTGTTTCCATTGGCGCAACTGAGACATGGTGATTGGTTTCATGGCAGTCCCTGGATTAGAAGGGTGGGGAAATACTACATTAACAAATGAATACGTCCGTGATTACCAGAGCGTAATCCCATCCTGGGAGAGCGTTTTTAACACGTCTGCGACCGGTTGCCCGTCGGGGAATGCGCAATCAGGCGCAACTTCCAACAAAGGCACCAACATAAACGCGCGATTTTTCATATCGTAATGGGGCACGGTAAGCGTTGGCGTTGCAACAGTCAGATTACCGAAAAGCATTATGTCGAGATCCAGTGTGCGTGGCCCCCAACGTTCAGCTTTACGTACACGACCGTGTTCTAACTCAATACGTTGAGTATGGGCCAGTAAATCTTCGGGAGACAGTTCTGTTTCCAGTACCACGGCGGCATTAAGATAATCAGGTTGGTCTTGCGGGCCGAGCGGCGGGGTGCGGTAAAACGAAGAAGTTGCAACCACCCGGCTTTGCGGAATGGTTGCAATGGCGTCCAGTGCTTGAGTCACTTGCTCAAGCGGAGACGCCTGGTTGCTGCCAAGGGCGATATACGCCAGTGTCATGCACTTCCTCCGCTACGCGGTGCACGTTTACGCGGACGGCGATGACGGCGGCGTAGCGCAGGTTCATCACCTAAAACATCGAGCATATCTTTTTGCGCAGGTGGCGCTGCTACCTGGAACTCACCCCACCATTTGGTCAGGCGCAGTAATTCCTGGTTATTTTCCACTTCAGCACGCAGTGCCAGCAGGTCGTAAGCCGCGCGGAATTTAGGATGCTCCATCAGCTTCCAGGCGCGTTTTCCCTGGCGGCGTGACAGGCGCAGCTGTAAGCCCCAGATATCACGAACCAGCGTGGTAATACGTTTTGGAATAGCCAGCGCACGGCAGGCTTCATCCAGTACTTCGTTCATCGCCAGAGCGAAGGCGTCCATATAGGCAAGGCCGCTTTCCTGGGCCAGCTTTTGAGCCATCTCCAGTTGCGGATACCAGAACATGGCGGAGAACAAGAAGGCCGGATTAACGCGCATATCGTTTTGAATGCGGTTATCGGTGTTCTTCAGCACCTGATCGATCATGCGCTCCATTGGACTGTCACCCTGCTCGGTAAAGTAGCGGGTGATGGTCGGGAATAACGGCTGGAACAGCTGATATTCGCGCAGTAATTCGTATGTCGGGTAACCGTGACCGGCTTGCAGAAGTTTCAGTGACTCTTCAAACAAACGAGCAGGTGGCACGTCGTTAATCAAGGTCGCTAAACGCGGAATAGGTTCGCCAGTTTCCGGGCTAATCGTCATATTCAGCTTGGCGGCAAAGCGCACGGCACGAAGCATGCGCACAGGGTCTTCGCGGTAGCGGGTTTCAGGGTCACC
Organism: uncultured Buttiauxella sp.; assembly: GCA_965119215.1. GTDB lineage: Bacteria > Pseudomonadota > Gammaproteobacteria > Enterobacterales > Enterobacteriaceae > Buttiauxella. Next base: position 63,231 of record CBCPKK010000018.1, on the reverse strand, counting down.
AATTAAGCGGATAACGCCATTGCGTAAATCACGCAGGCCACCGACATAATCGCGAACGGAGAAATCAGCCACGCTGTAATAGAGGCTGTTGATAGTGAAATCGCGGCGCTGAGCATCTTCTTCGATAGAACCAAAGATGTTGTCGCGAAGCAGCATGCCATTCTGGCCTGTCTGCGAAGTCTGTTTATCAGACGTTTGCTCTTCGTGGTGACCACGGAAAGTGGCGACTTCGATGATTTCCGGCCCAAACATGACGTGTGCTAAGCGGAAGCGACGGCCAACCAGGCGGCAGTTACGGAACAGTTTGCGTACCTGATCCGGCGTGGCGCTGGTGGTGACATCAAAGTCTTTCGGCCGTTTGCCAAGCAACAAGTCACGGACACCGCCACCCACGAGGTAAGCCTCGTAGCCTGCTTTGTTCAGACGATAGAGCACCTTGAGGGCATTTTCACTGATATCTTTGCGGGACAGAGCGTGCTGGTCACGCGGAATCACCGTGATTAGCGGGAGATCTTCATTCTCCTCGACCACGACGTCATCGCGGTTAAGCACCTTGCGGCAAAAATTAGCGACTCGGGTAAAAATAGTACACCTCGGCAGTGTCAATCATAGGGACAAAAAAAACAGCGGCTAATCATAGCTCAGTGTGTGGCATTTGAGAACGACCTATTCACGACGAGCAGGACACAACAGTATTCAATGACCAATTTTGCACCGCTTGAGCGAGCAACTCACTTAGCGCTAAATCTTGCCAATGGGCAATTTCAGGTTGATTCAAAAAAACCAGCGCGGCATGAATTACGGGGCGCGGATCGCCTTGTGGAAGGGCTGGCGCGTGATTCTGCTTTGATAACTTGGCGCCATTCTCATTGAGCACCAGCGGCAAATGCACGTAATCAGGCACCTTCCAGCCAAATTGTCGATACAGCGAAATTTGTCGGACGGTAGGCTCAATTAAATCTGCACCACGGACTATTTCGCTCACGCCCTGGAAATTATCGTCCACCACTACAGCAAGATTATAGGCAAATAACCCATCACGGCGATGAATGATAAAATCTTCACGCGCCAGTTGTTCATCGGCAATTAGCTTGCCGTGCAGCTTATCTTCAAAACTTAATACCGGATGACGCTGCACGAAACGTAGTGCGGTATTATCTGGACCATGATTTAAGTCGCGGCAGTGTCCATCGTAGAAGCCACCAATTTGCTGAATACGGCTGCGGGTACAAGTGCAGTAATAACTCAATCCTTGCTGTTGAAGGAAGGAAAGGGCTTCGCGATAGGCTTCATGTCGTTGGGATTGCCATAAAACGTCGCCATCCCAGTGTAATCCGTAATGTTCCAGCTGCTGCAATATGGTGGCGGCTGCACCTGGAACTTCTCGCGGGGGATCGATATCTTCAATGCGAACCAGCCATTGGCCGTGTTGTGAGCGCGCTTGTAGATAACTGCCCAGTGCGGCGATGAGCGAACCGAAATGGAGTTCACCTGAAGGCGAGGGGGCAAAACGCCCGATATATTGAGATGTGTTCATATGTGTTGCGGCAGGCCAGAAATGAATAAGGCGGGAGAGACTCCCGCCATTATGAATATTCTGAAATTGCGAGCCGTTAGCCGGCCATTTGTTTTTCGCGAATTTCTGCCAACGTTTTGCAGTCAATGCACAGATCAGCTGTCGGGCGAGCTTCGAGGCGGCGGATGCCGATTTCAACACCACAGGATTCGCAGAAACCGAAATCTTCGTCTTCTACTTTCTTGAGCGTCTTCTCGATTTTCTTGATCAGTTTACGTTCCCTGTCACGGTTACGCAGTTCAAGGCTGAATTCTTCTTCCTGGGCTGCACGGTCTACCGGGTCCGGGAAGTTAGCAGCTTCATCCTGCATATGCGTTACCGTGCGATCAACTTCATCCATAAGTTGGCTACGCCAGGCTTCAAGAATAAGCTTGAAGTGCGACAGCTGGGCTTCGTTCATATACTCTTCGCCCGCTTTCTCCTGATACGGCTCCACCCCAGCGATGGCGAGGATACTCAGGGACGATGTTTTACGCTTTTGCCCTTCTTGCATGTTGTTTCTCCTTAACACGCACTATCGGTCCCCTGGTAGGGGGAAAATCAGGCCGCTATAAATAGCAGATGCTTTTCAGGATGGCAATTATATAAATTCCTCTCTTGACAAGCCTGTGAAGAAAAGCGTATTTACGCGAACCACCAGCACACAAAACAGACAGACGTTAACAGCTCTTTATTAAAAAATTATAAACAGACTGGCAACGGCGAAATTAGAGTAAGCCCTTGTGCAGAAAGTTCTGCCTTCCAGGCAATTATCTCTACTCCACACTGTTGCGCCTCGCCTAATAGCTGCGCATATTTTGCGTCGATGTGGCGTGCCGGGGAAACCTGGGTGATAGCGGAATGCAATACTGCAAACAGCAGCACCGCGCGTTCGCCCTGCATAACCACGTTCATCAACTCTCTCAAATGCTTCTGCCCTCGCAGGCTGACGGCATCCGGGAAATATCCACATCCTTGTTGTGATAACGTGACTGATTTCACTTCAATATAGCAGTTAACCTTGCAATCTGCCTGTAACATAAAATCAATCCGGCTGCGTTCTGCACCGTATTTCACTTCACTTTTTATTGTTGTGTAACCAATTAATTCTGCAATGCTTTCGGCGCTTAATGCTTCCTTAACTACCGTATTTGCTCGCAGCGTATTTACGCAGATAAATTCGCCATTTTGCGTCTGAGTTATTTCCCAGGTGTGGGGATATTTACGGGTTGGATTATCTGACGTGGAGTACCAAACGGTGTCGCCAGGCGTTGCACAACCGGTCATTGCCCCAGTGTTTGGGCAGTGCAGCGTGAGTTCTTCGCCGGAAGGGGTAACGACATCAGCCAGAAAGCGTTTATAGCGTTTGATTAGCGTGGCCTGCTGTAGAGGCGGGGTAAATTCCATTCACTCTTCCTTATTACTTAATGACCAGCGTTGTAGTGCCTGGTAGCGTGTTCGCCCTTGTCTGAAAACGGACTCATACAACACAAACTCATTAACTTTGTATTGCCAGCGAAAATTGGGCTGCGGAATTGAGACTGCGCGCGGCGTATTACGATACAGCGTTATATGCGGATGAAACGGCTGTGGGCTTTGGTAGCAACCGCTGCGAGCCGCCTGCGCACGTAACATATTCGCCAGTTGTATCAGGCCTAACGGCGCATGGCGTGGGCCAATCCACACCACGTTTGATCGCAGCCATTGCCCGGCGTCATCCAACGTTAGGGTAAAACCGTTTTGGCGTATCCGTCCGGCAAGCTGACTAAGCGCTTTTTGTTTTTCAGCGCTGATATCACCTAAAAACGCGAGTGTCAGATGTAAGTTTGCGGCGGCTACCGGGCGTCCGGCATCTTCCGGGAACTGCGTGGCGCGCCACTGGATAATCTGCTGTTGTATCTCTTCGGGCAATTCGAGGGCAAAAAACAGACGGCGAGTCTCAGCCATGGTTGGGTCTCTCAGTCTCTCGGTTATAGATTCACGTAATGCTACAATAGCGAACTTTGGATAATACCCTTTTGGAGCCGTTTGTGCCGTCATTACCGGTCGCCGCAGTGCTACCCGATATTCTTAACGCCTTGCAAAATGCGCCGCAGGTTTTACTGAGCGCGCCGACCGGTGCGGGTAAATCGACCTGGTTGCCGCTGCAAATTTTACAGCAGGCAAACTTAGGCGGTCGCATTCTGCTTCTGGAACCGCGTCGGCTGGCTGCGCGCAATGTGGCGCAACGGCTTGCCGAATTGCTGGGTGAAAAACCGGGTGAAACGGTCGGTTATCGAATGCGCGCTGAAACCTGCGTCGGGCCAAATACAAAACTCGAAGTCGTGACCGAAGGGATTCTGACGCGCATGATCCAGCACGATCCGGAACTTGGCGGTGTGGCGCTGGTGATCCTCGATGAATTTCACGAGCGTAGCCTGCAAGCCGATCTGGCATTAGCGCTGTTGCTCGATGTGCAGCAAGGTCTGCGTGACGATCTCAAATTACTGATTATGTCAGCAACGCTTGATAATTCGCGCCTTCAACAGTGTTTACCCGATGCGCCAGTTATCAGCTCCGAAGGGCGGGCATTCCCCGTGGATCGCCGCTATAGCCCACTTTCCACCCATCAACGTTTTGATGAAGCGGTTGCCATTGCGGTGGCGAACTTACTGCGTGAAGAGTCTGGATCGCTGCTGCTATTTTTGCCCGGCGTCGGGGAAATTCAGCGTGTTCAGCAGCAGTTGCAGGAACGCGTGGCAAACGATGTACAGCTTTGCCCGTTATATGGCGCGTTACCGCTGAGCGAACAGCGTAAAGCCATTCTGCCTGCGGCAAACGGCATGCGTAAAGTCGTGCTGGCGACCAACATTGCCGAAACCAGTCTAACCATTGAAGGGATTCGTCTGGTGGTGGATACCGCACAAGAGCGAGTCGCGCGTTTTGATGCTCGCACTGGATTAACGCGGCTTCTGACCCAGCGCATTAGCCAGGCGTCGATGATCCAGCGTGCCGGGCGAGCGGGGCGTCTGGAGCCTGGGATCTGTTTGCACTTAACCAGTGCGGAACAGGCAGAGCGAGCGGCGATGCAAAGCGAGCCGGAGATTCTGCAAAGCGACTTGTCTGGTTTGCTGCTCGATTTACTGCAATGGGGCTGCAATGACCCGAACGAACTGACCTGGCTTGATACGCCTTCTGCCGTCAATCTTGCGGCTGCGCGAACTCTGCTACGCGGGCTCAATGCGTTAGATGAGCAAAACCGTCTTACGGCCATCGGCCAGAAAATGGCTAATCTGGGCAATGACCCGCGCTTTGCGGCCATGCTAGTTGCGGCTAAAACAGCGGATGAACAGGCGACAGCAGCACGCCTGGTGGCGATTCTTGAAGAACCACCGCGTGGCCAGGATAGCGATTTACGAAACGCATTCAGCCGACGCCAGGATAACTGGCAACAGCGCAGCACTCAGTTACTTAAACGGCTTAATAGTCGCGGTGGTGAAGCTGATTTTTCGCTTGTCGCCCCATTATTAGCTCAGGCTTTTCCCGATCGAATCGCGCGGCGACGTGGTCAGGATGGTCGCTATCAATTAGCCAATGGCATGGGGGCGATGCTTAATCAGGACGATCCGCTAACGCGCTACGAATGGTTACTGGCGCCTCTATTATTGCAGGGCAGCAATACGCCAGATGCGCGTATTTTGCAGGCTGTTCCGGTGGACATTGACGCGCTGGCGGCTCAATGCCCGGTGTTGCTGACGCAAAGCGATTCCGTGGAGTGGGATGAAACGCAAGGCACGCTCAAAGCGTTTCGCCGCACGCAGATTGGCAAACTGGTGTTGAAAGTCCAGCCGTTGGCAAAACCCTCCGAAGACGAGCTGCATCAGGCAATGCTCAACGGTATTCGCGATAAAGGCCTGGCGGTGTTGAACTGGTCGCCACAGGCGCAGCAATACCGTTTGCGCCTGGCCTGTGCGGCAAAATGGCTGCCGGAACTGAAATGGCCTGATGTTTCGGATGATTCCCTGCTGCATACCTTAGACCGCTGGTTATTACCTGAACTGCATGGTGTACACTCGCTTCGCGCGCTGAAAAACATTGATGTCACAAGAGCGTTACACAATCTACTCGACTGGAACGCGCGCGTTCGTCTGGATAGTGCGCTGCCAACTCATTACACTGTGCCGACCGGAAGCCAGATAGCGATTCGCTATGATGATGAAAACCCGCCAGTTCTTGCTGTTCGCATGCAGGAAATGTTTGGTGAAGCGCGAACGCCTGTCATTGCCGAAGGCCGTGTACCGCTAGTTCTGGAACTGCTCTCCCCGGCACAGCGCCCTTTGCAGATAACGCGTGATTTAACCGCTTTCTGGAACGGTGCGTATCGGGAAGTGCAAAAAGAGATGAAAGGACGTTATCCAAAGCACGTCTGGCCGGATTCGCCAGCAGAAGCGCTGCCTACGCGGCGCACTAAAAAGTACCAATAACTTTGAGAGATTTCCTCTTTCGCCTTTGGCGGAAGAAAGGAGAATCAGGCCGTGCGCCTTATTTTTGGTGGAGAAAGCAATGGCGGGGAATGACCGCGAACCGATTGGACGTAAAGGCAAACCTTCACGTCCCGCAAAAGAGAAAGTAAGCCGCCGTCGACTCCGGGATGAGGAGTATGACGAGGATTACGACGATGATTATGATGACGAGGAACCGATGCCGCCACGCAAAGGAAAAGGTAGCGGCGGTAATGGCCGTCCACCACGTAAAAAGCGCCGCTGGTTGTGGTTCTTAATAAAACTGTTTGTCGTTTTCGTCGTGCTGCTTGTGATTTACGGCGTCTACCTCGACCAGAAGATCCGTACTCGCATTGATGGCAAAGTCTGGCAGCTCCCGGCGGCAGTATATGGCCGGATGGTGAACCTTGAGCCAGACATGCCGTACAGCAAAAAAGAGATGGTTAACCTGCTGGAAGCGACCCAGTACCGTCAGGTAACGCGCATGACGCGCCCTGGTGAATTTACGGTACAGGGCAACAGCATCGAGATGATCCGTCGTCCGTTTGATTTCCCTGACAGTAAAGAAGGGCAGATCCGCGCACGTCTGATATTTGATGGCGACCATCTGGAATCTATCCAGAACATGGATAACAACCGCAGCTTCGGTTTCTTCCGTTTGGACCCGCGTCTGATAACTATGTTGTCTTCGCCGAACGGTGAACAGCGTCTGTTTGTGCCACGCGCCGGTTTCCCGGATCTGCTGGTTGATACGCTGATCGCCACCGAAGATAAGCACTTCTACGAGCACGATGGGATCAGTTTCTATTCTATCGGTCGTGCGGTGCTGGCGAACCTGACCGCCGGTCGTACAGTGCAAGGCGCGAGTACGCTGACGCAACAGTTAGTGAAAAACCTGTTCCTGTCGAGCGAACGTTCTTACGTGCGTAAAGCGAACGAAGCGTACATGGCGCTGATCATGGACGCCCGTTACGGTAAAGATCGCATCCTTGAGCTGTATCTGAACGAGGTGTACCTCGGCCAGAGCGGTGATAACGAAATTCGCGGTTTCCCTCTGGCGAGCCTGTACTACTTTGGCCGTCCGGTAGAAGAACTGAGCCTCGATCAGCAAGCGTTGCTGGTGGGCATGGTGAAAGGGGCGTCCATCTACAACCCGTGGCGTAACCCGAAACTGGCGCTGGAACGTCGTAACCTGGTGCTGCGCCTGCTGCAAGAGCAGAAGGTCATTGACCAGGAACTTTACGACATGCTGAGCGCCCGCCCTCTGGGTGTGCAGCCGCGTGGCGGGGTGATTTCGCCACAGCCTGCATTCATGCAGATGGTGCGTAATGAACTCCAGGCCAAACTTGGCGATAAAGTTAAAGACCTGTCCGGCGTGAAGATCTTCACAACCTTTGATTCCGTTTCCCAGGATGCGGCAGAAAAAGCGGTGAGCGAAGGGGTTCCGGTACTGCGAGCGTCCCGTAAGCTGAAAGATCTTGAAGCGGCAATGGTCATCGTTGACCGTTCAACGGGTGAAGTTCGTGCGATGGTTGGCGGGGCGGAAACGCAGTTTGCTGGCTTTAACCGCGCGATGCAGGCACGCCGTTCTATCGGTTCTCTGGCGAAACCTGCGACTTATCTGACGGCATTAAGCCAGCCGGACTCTTACCGCCTGAACACCTGGATTGCCGATGCGCCAATCGCGCTGAAACAGCCAAACGGGCAAGTGTGGTCGCCGCAAAACGATGACCGTCGCTACAGTGAAAGTGGCAAGGTGATGCTGGTGGATGCGCTAACGCGTTCGATGAACGTGCCGACCGTTAATCTGGGTATGGCGCTGGGCTTGCCAGCAGTCACTGACACCTGGGTAAAACTTGGTGTACCGCAAAACCAGCTGACTCCGGTTCCTGCTATGTTGCTCGGTGCGTTGAACTTGACGCCAATCGAAGTGGCTCAGGCATTCCAGACCATCGCCAGCGGCGGTAATCGTGCAACGCTTTCAGCATTGCGTTCGGTTATTGCTGAAGACGGCACCGTGCTGTATCAAAGCTTCCCGCAGGCGGAACAGGCTGTTCCTCCCCAGGCTGCTTATATGACGCTGTTCACCATGCAACAGGTTATGGCTCGCGGTACGGGGCGCGCATTGGGTGGGAAATACCCGAACCTGCATCTGGCTGGGAAAACGGGCACCACGAATGACAACGTAGATACCTGGTTTGCCGGCATTGATGGCAAAGAAGTGGCGATTACCTGGGTTGGGCGCGATAACAACCAGCCGACCAAACTGTACGGTGCGAGCGGGGCGATGTCGCTCTACCAACGTTATCTTGCTAACCAGACGCCAATTCCGCTGGTACTTAATCCACCGGAAGATATCGTTGATATGAGCGTTGATAGCGCGGGTTACTTCCAGTGCGGCGGCGGTGGTGACCGTGTGTTGCCAGTGTGGACGACAAATCCAGACGGACTGTGCCAGCAAAGCCAACAGGCTGAGCAGACCAACAATCCGTTTAGCCAGTCACAGCAGCCACAAACTCAGCAGCCGCAACAGCAGCCACAACAACCTCAGAAGCAGCCAGAGCAAAGTAGTGATGGCGTTGCCGGTTGGATTAAGGACATGTTCGGCAGCAAATAATCCTCGCAGTTTTCCAACAAAGCCTCCGTTTGTAACGGGGGCTTTTCTTTTTTGTTAAACCCTTGCAATAACTCTGGTTAATTATTATTCCCTCGCACTTTTAAGGGGTGTTTCCTGCTTGCTATGCGCTTTCCGTTTCGTCTATTATTCTGCGGCATAATAATAATTATCGTTTACGTTATCATTCTTCACTTCATCAGAGAAATAAAAATGGCGCGTTCAACCTCCGGACAATCAGTCAATACCTCCGTCCGCAAACTTGCATTCTTTGTTGCAGCCGCAGTCAGTGCACCCACGTTTGCCGCAGACAACACCACCACCAAAGAAGATACCATCACCGTTTCTGCCACAGCTCCCCAAGAAAGTGCATGGGGACCTGCGGCCACGATCGCTGCGCGTCAGTCTGCGACCGGGACCAAAACCGATACACCTATCGAAAAGGTACCTCAGTCGATTTCTGTGGTGACCGCCGAAGAAATGGCGTTGCATCAGCCAAGATCGGTGAAAGAAGCACTGAGTTATACCCCTGGCGTTGCAGTAGGAACCCGCGGTGCCTCAAATACTTATGACTATCTGGTTATTCGTGGTTTTGCGGCTGATGGTCAAAGTCAGAATAACTACCTCGACGGTATGAAGATGCAAGGCAACTTCTATAACGACGCGGTGATTGATCCTTATATGCTTGAGCGCGCTGAAATCATGCGTGGTCCGGTTTCCGTTCTGTACGGCAAAAGCAGCCCTGGCGGTTTGCTGAACATGGTCAGTAAGCGTCCGACAACGGAACCGCTGAAAGAGATCCAGTTTAAAGTGGGCACCGATAGCCTGTTCCAGACCGGCTTTGACTTCAGCGATGCGCTGGATGATGACGGCGTGTACTCCTACCGCTTGACCGGTCTGGCGCGTTCGAACAATGCGCAGCAAGAGCGTGCGGAAGAGCAGCGTTACACCATCGCGCCGTCTTTCTCATGGCGTCCAGATGATAAAACCAACTTCACTTTCCTCTCTTACTTCCAGAATGAGCCTGAAACGGGTTACTACGGCTGGTTGCCAAAAGAAGGAACGGTCGATCCGCTGCCAAATGGCGATCGTCTGCCTACCGACTTCAATGAAGGTGCAAAGAACAATACTTATTCTCGTAATGAGAAAATGGTCGGCTACAGCTTCGACCACGAATTCAACGATATCTTTACCGTGCGTCAGAATCTGCGCTTTGCCGAGAACAAAACTTCGCAAAACAGCGTCTACGGTTACGGCGTCTGTTCCGATCCGGCTAACAGCTTTAGCAAGCAATGTGCGGCGTTAGCGCCATCGGACAAAGGTCATTATCTGGCACGCAAATACGTAGTTGATGATGAGAAGCTGCAAAACTTCACAGTTGATACCCAGTTGCAGAGCAAATTTGCCACAGGCGAAGTGGACCACACTCTGCTGACGGGCGTTGATTTTATGCGTATGCGAAACGACATCAACTCCTGGTTTGGTTACGATGACTCCGTACCGCTGCTAGATCTTTACAACCCGGTGTACACCGATTTCGATTTCAATTCGAAAGATCCGGCTAACTCTGGTCCGTATCAGATCCTGAACCGCCAGAAGCAAACGGGCCTGTATGCTCAGGACCAGGCGCAGTGGGATAAAGTGCTGGTGACGTTGGGCGGTCGTTATGACTGGGCCGATCAGGAATCCTACAACCGCGTGGCTGGTACTACTTCGAAACGTGATGACACTCAATTCACTTGGCGTGGTGGTGTTAACTATCTATTTGATAACGGTATAACGCCGTATTTCAGCTATAGCGAATCGTTTGAACCGTCTTCACAGACCGACGTGCAGGGAAATCTGTTCTCACCTTCTAAAGGTAAACAGTACGAAGCTGGCCTGAAATACGTGCCGAGCGACCGTCCGATTGTATTGACCGGTGCGGTGTACCAATTGACCAAAACCAACAACCTGATGGCTGACCCAGCGGGTTCATTCTTCTCGGTTGAAGGTGGTGAAATTCGCTCACGTGGCGTTGAAGTTGAAGCGAAAGCGGCACTGTCTGCGAGCGTTAACGTAGTCGGTTCTTACACCTACACCGAGGCTGAGTACACCACGGACACCAACTACAAAGGCAACACGCCAGCACAGGTGCCAAAACATATGGCTTCACTGTGGGCCGACTACACCTTCTTTGATGGCGCACTGTCTGGTCTGACGTTAGGCACTGGCGGACGCTTCACCGGATCCAGCTATGGCGACCCGGCGAACTCCTTCAAAGTGGGTAGTTATACTGTAGTCGATGCCCTGGTGCGCTACGATCTTGCGCGTGTAGGCATGGCTGGTTCCAACGTGGCTGTTCATGTGAACAACCTATTCGATCGTGAATACGTTGCCAGCTGTTTCAACACCTATGGTTGCTTCTGGGGTGCTGAACGTCAGGTCGTTGCGACTGCAACATTCCGCTTCTAAGTGTATTCGGGCACGGTTCGCCGTGCCCATCAACAAAGATGGCTATCATGCAGGACAAACACCTTCATCCCGATACCACGTTTAGCCTCACTGACGTTTCCTTCCGCGTTCCTGGTCGCACGCTTCTCCATCCTCTGTCTATTACCTTTCCCATCGGAAAAGTGACTGGCCTGATTGGTCATAACGGCTCGGGCAAATCGACATTGCTGAAAATGCTGGGCCGCCATCAGAAGTCTTCTGATGGGGAAATCAATCTCAACGATCAACCGTTGGACAGCTGGAGCAGTAAGGAATTTGCGCGCAAAGTCGCGTATTTGCCGCAGCAACTTCCGGCAGCCGAAGGGATGACAGTGCGTGAACTGGTGGCGATTGGTCGTTATCCGTGGCACGGTGCGCTCGGTCGTTTTGGCGCGGCAGACAGGGAACTGGTGGAAGAGGCCATCTCGCTGGTTGGGCTCAAACCTTTTGCCCATCGCCTGGTGGATAGCCTGTCTGGCGGTGAACGCCAGCGTGCGTGGATTGCCATGCTGGTGGCGCAAGATAGCCGTTGCTTACTGTTAGATGAACCGACATCGGCGCTGGATATTGCCCATCAGGTTGACGTGCTGGCGCTGATTCATCGTCTTAGCCAGGAACGAGGCCTGACAGTCATTGCCGTTCTGCACGATATCAATATGGCGGCTCGCTATTGCGATAACCTCGTGGCATTGCGCGGTGGCGAAATGATTGCGCAGGGCAGCCCTGCTGAACTGATGCAAAGCGAAACGCTGGAACAGATTTACGGTATCCCGATGGGAATTTTGCCACATCCTGCGGGTGCGGCTCCGGTGAGCTTTGTTTACTGATGCCTGAGTTGATTAATCCTTTGCTGAGCCGTCGCCAGTTGCTAACCGCGCTGGCGCTTTCCCCTTTATTGCTCAAAATGGGCAATGCGCAGGCGGCCACTATTATTGACCCTCACCGCATCGTGGCGTTGGAATGGTTGCCGGTTGAACTGATGCTGGCGCTGGGCGTCACGCCTTATGCAATGGCCGACATCACCAATTACAAAGCCTGGGTTGGCGAACCGAAATTGCCGGATGGCATTATCGAAGTCGGTTTGCGCACCGAGCCTAATCTCGAACTGCTTACCCAACTAAAACCGTCGTTGATTCTCTATTCCGCAGGCTACGGCCCGTCGCCGGAAAAAATGTCCCGTATCGCGCCGGGTTTAGGATTCAGCTTTAACGATGGCTCTGGCAAACCGCTGACGGTGGCTCGCGAGTCGCTGACGGAGTTGGGTGAGAAACTGGGTATGCAGCTAGCAGCCCGCGATCACTTAGTGAAATTCGACCAATTCATCGAGCAGATGAAACCCCGCTTTGCCGCTCGCGGCGACAAGCCTGTATTGCTGATGACGTTGTTGGATTCGCGCCACGCGCTGGTTATCGGGCAAAACAGTCTGTTCCAACAGGTGATGGATTTGCTGGACGTGAAAAACGCATGGGCGGGCGAAACTAACTTCTGGGGCAGTGCGGTAGTGGGTCTTGAGCGCCTGGCCGAAGTCAAAGACGCCGATGTTATCTGCTTTGATCATAATAACGATGCTGAAATGGCGCGCGTCATGGCAACGCCTTTATGGAACGCGATGCCTTTTGTTCGTCAGAATCGTTTCCAGCGTGTTCCTCCTGTTTGGCTTTACGGCGCAACTCTTTCCGCAATGAGCTTCACGACTACTCTGGCTAAAGCCATCGGGAGCAAAGCGTGAGACATCGTTATGCCTTGTTCCCTGCGATTCTTTTGTCGCTGCTGTTTGTCATTGCCTGTGCGCTGACGTTACACAATCTGAATGTTCAGTTGTCTTCCGCACTATGGAGCACCGCCTGGGCGCAGCCAAACATTGATGACATCAATCAGATGTTATTCCACTACAGCGCGCTACCGCGCCTGGCTATCTCTTTGTTGGTTGGAGCAGGGCTTGGATTAGTCGGCGTGCTGTTCCAGCAGGTATTGCGTAACCCACTTGCCGAACCGACGACGCTTGGCGTGGCGAGTGGCGCACAGTTAGGTGTGACCGTTGCCACGCTGTGGGCGCTGCCCGGCGGCTTTGCAACGCAACAATTTGCGGCACTCGCGGGTGCGGGTGTTGTGGGGTTGCTGGTGTTCGGCGTTGCCTGGGGCAAGCGTTTATCGCCAGTCACTCTGATTCTTGCAGGCCTGGTGCTTAGTCTGTATTGCGGCGCGGTAAACCAGCTACTGGCGATTTTCCACCACGACCAATTGCAGAACATGTTCTTGTGGAGCACCGGTTCGCTGAACCAGCAAGACTGGGACATCGTCAACGGATTGTGGCCGCGTCTGGTCGGTGGTTTGTTGTTAACGCTGCTGTTGCTACGCCCGCTAACGCTGATGGGGTTAGACGATGGTGTAGCGCGTAATCTTGGGCTGGCACTTTCGGTGGTGCGCCTGGCGACGCTGGTGCTGGCGATTGCCATCAGTGCGTTGCTGGTTAACGCCGTCGGGATTATCGGCTTTATCGGTTTGTTCGCGCCGCTGCTGGCTAAAATGCTTGGCGCGCGGCGGCTGGTTGCTCGATTGTTCCTGGCACCGCTGATCGGTGCATTAATTTTGTGGTTATCCGACCAATCGGTTATCTGGCTCACCAGTGCCTGGCGCGAGATTTCGACCGGTACAGTAACAGCTCTGATTGGTGCGCCTTTACTGCTTTGGCTGCTGCCGCGCCTGCGTACCGTTGGGACGCCTGCGATGAATCAGGGCGATAACGTTCCTGCTGAGCGCCAGCATTTGCTCTGGTGGGTGTTAATCGGCAGCGGCGTGTTGGCTCTGGTTATTGTTACTGCACTGACGCTGGGGCGCGACGCTTATGGCTGGAATTGGGTAAGCGGTTCGCTATTCCACGACCTGTTGCAGTGGCGCTGGCCACGCGTATTAGCGGCGCTGACGGCGGGCATGATGCTGGCGGTTGCGGGTAGCGTCATCCAACGTCTGACCGGAAATGCCATGGCTAGCCCTGAAGTTTTGGGCATCAGTTCCGGCGCGGCATTTGGTGTGGTGGTGATGCTGTTTATCGTGCCAGGAAATGCTTTCGGTTGGTTGTTCCCTGCGGGCAGCCTTGGCGCGGCGGTGACGCTGTTAGTTATCATGGTAACCGCGAGCCGTGGTGGATTTTCCCCGCAGCGCATGCTGCTGGCAGGGATGGCGCTGAGCACGGCGTTTACCATGTTATTGATGTTGTTGATGGCGAGTGGCGATCCGCGCATGGCGGGCATACTGACCTGGATTTCCGGCTCGACCTATAACGTTACCGGCGATCAGGCGGTCAGAACGCTTATTCTGATGGTTATCTTATTTGCGCTTACGCCGCTGTGCCGCCGTTGGCTGATGATTTTACCGCTGGGCGGAGCAACCGCACGCGCCATCGGCATGGCTCTTACGCCATCACGCTTTGCGTTGTTATTGCTGGCTGCAACCTTAACGGCTGCGGCAACCATGACCGTTGGCCCACTGAGTTTTGTTGGCTTAATGGCACCGCATATTGCGCGCATGCTTGGCTTCCGGCGGGCAATGCCACAACTGATTATGTCGGCGTTATTAGGCGGGATGTTAATGGTGGCGGCAGACTGGTGCGGAAGAATGATTATGTTCCCGGATCAAGTTCCTGCCGGGTTACTGGCAACGTTTATTGGTGCGCCGTACTTTATCTATTTGCTGCGTAAACAGACTCGTTAATCCGACCACGAACGAGCGTTAGCAAGAAGTTGAAGCGATGGTTTTATGACCCCCTCCCAACCTCCCCCTTGCCAGGTGGAGGAGCTAAAGGTGCTCCCTCCCCTGACAAGGGGAGGGTTGGGGTGGGGTCCATGAGAACCTGCGTAGATTACAGCTTCGCAAACACCCGACGCGCAGCGTCGATAGTCTTCTGAATATCTTCCTTCGAATGCGCAACTGACATAAAGCCTGCTTCAAACGCAGACGGTGCCAGGTAAACGCCTTCTTCCAGCATCAGGTGGAAGAACTTCTTAAAGCGCTCAACGTCACACGCCATCACATCCTGGTAGCAGGTTACCGTTTGGGCATCCGTGAAGAACAAACCAAACATCCCACCCACGTTATTGACGACCAGCGGAATGTTTTCGGCTTCGGCGGCTTTCAGCAGCCCACTTGCCAGCATTTCGGTCAGTTCAGTCAGCGTCTGGTGAATACCGGGCTGTGAAACTTCCGTCAGGCAAGCGTAGCCTGCCGCCATGGCGATTGGGTTACCAGATAGCGTACCCGCCTGATAAACAGGGCCGGTTGGTGCCAGTGCATCCATAATTTCACGACGGCCACCAAATGCGCCCACAGGCATACCGCCACCAATGATTTTGCCCAGACAGGTTAAATCAGGCTCCACATCGTAGTAAGACTGTGCGCCAGCCAGAGCAACACGGAAGCCCGTCATCACTTCGTCGATAATAAACAGCGCGCCAAACTCGTCACACAGAGCACGCAGCCCTGGCAAGAAATCTTCGTTTGGTGGAATGCAGTTCATGTTACCGGCGACCGGTTCAACAATCAGGCAGGCGATATCTTGCGGATATTGCTCAAACGCTGCGCGTACGGAAGCGAGATCGTTATAGGTGCAGGTGAGGGTGTGTTTGGCAAAATCTGCCGGAACACCCGGTGAATTTGGCTGGCCTAAAGTCAATGCGCCGGAACCGGCTTTCACAAGCAGGCAGTCAGCATGGCCGTGGTAGCAGCCTTCGAATTTAATGATTTTGTCACGGCCGGTGAAACCGCGAGCCAGACGAATGGCGCTCATGGTGGCTTCGGTGCCCGAGTTCACCATGCGAACCATATCCATAGTCGGAACCAGTTCTGTCACCAGTTCCGCCATTTTTACTTCCATCTCAGTAGGCGCGCCAAAGCTCAGGCCGCGCTCAACGGCTTCAATCACGGCGTTGCGAATCGCCGGATGATTATGGCCGAGCACCATCGGGCCCCAGGAGCCCACATAATCGATATAGGCTTTGCCGTCAGCGTCATACAGGTAAGCCCCGTCAGCGCGTTCGATAAACAGCGGCACACCGCCGACTCCGGTAAAAGCACGAACCGGCGAGTTCACCCCACCAGGGATGACTTTGCGTGCGGCAGCGTACAGGTTTTCAGACTTACTCATGAATCGGCTCCTGATTCGTAGAAATAGTGGCAACACGCTATTCTAAGGGAAACTCTCGGAGTTATGAAAGTTTTGCCCAAATGCGTCGAGAGAGTAGAATGCCCCCTCGATTTGTATTACCAATAAATGATTAGCCTAATGAATCACTCCCACCCCTCTTTTGAAGCACAACAGGTTGTGCGCTTACGCAGGGGCGACATGGTGCGTCGCCTAATTCGACAGGATAAAACGCCGGTCGCTATTCTATTCATGGCCGCGATAGTAGGGACATTAGCCGGTTTAGCAGGTGTCGCTTTTGAAAAAGCGGTGACCTGGGTACAACAAAATCGCCTTGCGATGCTGGCGAATGTGGCCGATCACAGCTTGATCGTTTGGCCTTTGGCATTCATCAGCTCAATGCTTCTGGCGATGGTTGGTTACTATTTAGTGCGCCGTTATGCGCCGGAAGCGGGCGGTTCTGGCATACCTGAAATTGAAGGTGCGCTGGAGGAATTACGTCCGGTGCGCTGGTGGCGTGTTATCCCCGTTAAGTTTATTGGCGGTATGGGGACGCTCGGCGCAGGTATGGTGCTGGGGCGTGAAGGGCCAACGGTGCAACTGGGCGGGAATATCGGGCGTATGGTGCTGGATATTTTCCGTTTACGAGGTGCCGAAGCCCGCCATTCGCTATTGGCGACAGGTGCCGCAGCGGGTTTATCCGCCGCGTTCAACGCACCTCTGGCGGGGATTCTGTTCATCATTGAAGAGATGCGCCCGCAGTTCCGCTACAACCTGATTTCGATAAAAGCCGTGTTTATCGGCGTGATTATGTCGAGCGTGGTTTTCCGTATTTTTAACGGTGAAAACGCAGTTATTGAAGTCGGGAAACTCTCCAATGCGCCGGTTAACACGCTGTGGCTATACCTGGTGCTGGGCATGGTATTCGGCATTGTCGGCGTGTTCTTTAACGCGATGGTGTTCCGCACCCAGGATATGTTCCAGCGCTTCCACGGTGGGAATCTCAAAAAATGGGTGATTATTGGCGGCCTGTTAGGCGGGATTTGTGGTGTATTGGGGCTTATCCAACCCGCAGCAGCAGGTGGCGGTTTTAGCCTGATCCCCATTGCCGCTGCCGGAAACTACACTTTAGGCATGCTGCTGTTTATCTTTATTGCGCGTGTGATTACCACGCTGCTGTGTTTTTCTTCTGGCGCACCAGGCGGGATTTTTGCACCCATGCTGGCCTTGGGCACGTTACTGGGTACGGCATTTGGTATGGCAAGTGCGGCCTGGTTCCCGGCCTATCACCTTGAAGTTGGGACGTTTGCGATTGCAGGAATGGGGGCGTTGTTTGCCGCATCGGTGCGTGCGCCACTGACGGGGATCGTGTTGGTTCTGGAAATGACTGACAACTATCAGCTCATTTTGCCAATGATTATTACCTGCCTTGGCGCGACACTATTGGCACAATTCCTCGGTGGTAAACCGCTATACTCCTCGATTCTTGCGCGGACGCTTGCCAAACAAGAAGCCGAAAAGCAGGCTAAAGAACAACAAACCCCGAGCGGGGAGAATACTTGAACGATTTACTCGGGTATTAGATAATGGCGCTAAAGATCGGGTGATTCTTTGTCCGATTATTTATTCCGTTGGGAGCAAAAAATGAGTGATGACGTAGCAGTGCTGCCCTTGCAGTTTACAGAAGCCGCAGCCAAGAAAGTAAAAACCCTGATCGCGGATGAGGAAAACCCAAATCTGAAACTGCGCGTTTACATCACCGGTGGTGGTTGCAGCGGCTTCCAGTATGGTTTTACCTTTGACGATCAGATTAACGATGGCGATATGACTATCGAGAAGCAAGGCGTCGCGTTGGTTGTTGACCCGATGAGCCTGCAATATCTGGTAGGTGGCGCGGTGGATTACACCGAAGGCCTGGAAGGTTCTCGCTTTGTGGTGACTAACCCGAACGCGAAAAGCACCTGCGGGTGTGGTTCTTCCTTCAGCGTTTAATTGCTGATTCGAAAGAAAAAGCCGTGTTTTCTAACACGGCTTTTTTATTGCTTATTACCTGTCATCGAGCGCAAATGTTGGCAGTTTGAGATGCCAACGAATAGCCGCAAGACGAATAGCCAGGGTGATGACCATGCCAATCATACTGGCCTGCTCTAGCGGAACGTGGAAGGTGTAAAACGCCGTAGCATGCACGATACCGCCTGCGATACAGGCAGTGGCGTAAATTTCAGTTCGCAGAATCATCGGAATCTCACGTGCTAAAACATCACGAATAATCCCGCCGCCAACGCCGGTCAGCACGCCCATACAGATAGCAACCAGCGGGCTGGCTCCGGCAAGAAACGCTTTGTTCACACCAATGCCGACGAAAACCGCAAGGCCGACAGCATCGAGCACCGGCAAAATCCATTTCGGCAGGCGGCGTGGCTGGCGTACCAGCAGGATGGTTAGCATACATGTCACCATCGCTACGACTAAGTCGGTTGGATCTTTAACCCAAAACACCGGGCCGTTATCCAGCGCCATATCACGTATTGTTCCGCCGCCCACGGCTGTCACCACGCCCAGTACCAGTACGCCAAACGGGTCCATACGAAGTTTTCCAGCCAGCAACACGCCGGATATGGCAAAGACGGCTGTGCCAATGATGTCCAGCCAATAAACAAGCATCTAAGCTACCCTCATCAGATAATATTATTTTTCTGCCAGCTCCTCACAGAGCTGTTTTGCGGCGAGGATAATACGTGGGCTCGAGCGACTAAACCAGTCATCATTTACTGCAATAACCGGAATTTTTAACTGGGTATTCCAGAACCGTTCGACTGGAGGGATTTGGGCGTCATCGCCGGTGATAATAATAGCTTGCGGACGGCGGCTCAGCACTTGTTCACGGCTAACTTGCGGCCAGGGAACCCGGCTATCAGCAAAAATATTTTGCCCGCCGCACACTTCCAGAATTTCGTTCTGAATCGAACCGCGTCCTGAAGTAAATAACGGCTGTTGGCCAAATTGCAGGAACACCTTTTTCTTTGGGCGTTGAGAGTACTTTGCTTTTAACGCGGCAAACTCTGCTGCCAGTTTGTCTGCGGCTTTGTTGGCAGTTTCCGGCGTTGGGCTGTATTGCCCCAACTGGCGCAGGGCGGCAACTACACCTTCAACGGTTGTCGGATCAAGCCAGACGACGTTGATACCCAGCGCCTGGAGTTGATTGACCTGGCGTTCTGCATTCCCGCCGCGCCAGGCAAGAACGACATCGGGTTTCAGCGCCACGATGCGCTCAAGGTTCATCCCTTGCCAGTTTGAAACTTGCTCAAGTTTTTTGGCGGCTTCCGGATAGTCCGACCAGGCACTGGCGGCCACAGGCGTAATTCCGGCGGCAAAGGCCAGTTCGGTATTACTCGGTGACAGAGAGATAACCCGCGGCGCGGCAAGCAGCAGCGCCGGGAAGAAACACAATAGCGCGGTGAGCCCGCGCAGGATGTTCTTATTAACCACGAGCCAGTTTCTGCACCAGGTTTTCAACCATCAGCGTGGACTGCTTAGCTGCAACGGCAAGGAACTCGTCAAAGCTCAGGTGAGATTGTTGGTCGGCAACATCAGAGATGGCGCGAACCACCACAAACGGCGTACCAAAGTTGTGGCAAACGTGGGCAACCGCAGTCGCTTCCATTTCAACCGCAACGGCCTGTGGGAAGTTATGGCGGATTTTTGCCAGAGCGACTGAACCGTTAATAAACGCATCACCACTCACAACCAGACCACGCACCGCGTTCAGATTGAGTTCAGCGATACATTCTTCTGCGGCGGCAATCAGTTTAGCGTCAGCCGCGAAACCAGCCGGACAGCCAGGCAGTTGGCCATACTCATAACCAAAAGCGGTAACGTCTGCATCGTGATAACGCACTTCATCGGAAACAACGATATCGCCGACTTTCAGCGTTGGGGCGAGGCCACCGGCAGAGCCCGTGTTAATCACAATATCTGGCTTACAGTGTTCAAGCAGAAGCGTTGCGCCCATTGCTGCGGCAACTTTACCGATGCCTGATTTCAGCAATGCCACTTCAACACCATTGAGCGTACCAGTGTAAATTTCACACCCTGCCAGGGTCAGAGTTTGACGGTTTTCAATTTTGTCACGCAGCAGCGTAACTTCTTCTTCCATTGCACCAATAATGCCTGCTTTCATAGTGATTCTCGCTAAAGTGTTAAATTACCTTCATAGTCTATCATGGCAGGCATCAAGGAATTAATCCGCTATTTCAATGGCGCAGGAGAGGGCATGAGTGAGATAGATTTCCGTAAGAAAATTAACTGGCACCGCCGTTTCCGTTCGCCTGAAGGCCAGAAGAACGAACATGAGATCCTGCGCATTTTTGAAAGCGATCGTGGGCGGATCGTTAACTCCCCGGCAATTCGTCGTTTGCAGCAAAAAACGCAGGTTTTCCCGCTGGAGCGTAATGCGTCTGTTCGCACCCGTTTGACCCATTCAATGGAAGTTCAGCAAGTCGGGCGTTACATCGCTAAAGAAGTGCTGAGCCGCCTGAAAGAGCAACAAAACCTTGAGCGGTATGGATTGCATGAACTGACCGGCCCGTTTGAAAGCATCGTTGAAATGGCTTGCCTGATGCACGACATCGGCAATCCGCCGTTTGGTCATTTTGGTGAATCTGCCATTAATGACTGGTTCCGCCAGCGCCTTTTCCCTGGTGATGCGGGAAGCCAACCGCGTAGCGACGATCGCTGTAAAGTTGCGACATTGCTGCTGCGTGAAGGCGAAGATCAATTGAACGGTTTACGCCGCAAAGTGCGCCAGGATCTTTGCCAGTTTGAAGGAAATGCACAAGGTATTCGTCTGGTGCACAGCCTGCTACGCATGAACCTGACCTGGGCGCAGGTGGGCTGTATTCTCAAATATACTCGTCCTGCATGGTTTGTCGGCGAGCCGCCAAAAAGCCACGCCTATCTGATGAAGAAGCCTGGTTTCTATCTTTCTGAAGAGACCTATATTGTACGTTTGCGTGCAGAGTTGGGGCTAGGTGAGCACAGCCGTTTCCCGCTGACCTGGATAATGGAAGCCGCAGACGATATCTCTTACTGCGTGGCAGACCTGGAAGATGCTGTCGAGAAGCGAATTTTTAGCGTTGAGCAGCTTTATCAACACCTGTGTGATGCCTGGGGCGAACATTCTGTGGGGGATCTTTTCGAGCAGGTGGTAAACGAGGCCTGGGAGAAATCCCGTTCTAACCAGATGCGCCGCAGCACAGAAGATCAGTTCTTTATGTATCTGCGAGTTAACACGCTAAACCAATTGGTGCCTTACGCCGCACAGCGTTTTATTGATAATCTCGGTGATATATTTAGTGGCGAGTTTAATCAAGCGCTGCTTGAGGATGACAGCCCTTTTGCACGTTTGCTGGAATTGTATAAGCAAGTGGCGTTTAAACATGTTTTTAGTCACCCAGAAGTAGAGCAGCTAGAATTACAGGGTTATCGTGTAATCAGCGGCTTACTTGATATTTACAGTCCCTTACTCAATATATCAGGTGAGGATTTTGCTGAACTGGTGGAGAAAGAAAGTTTACGCCGTTTGCCAATTGAGACTCGGTTGTTCCACAAATTATCGACAAAACATAGGCTTGCCTATATTGAAGCTGTCAATGATTTGACGCCGTCAGCCAGTGATTATCCTGTATGGGAATATTACTACCGTTGCCGTTTGATTCAGGATTATATCAGTGGAATGACGGACTTATTCGCATGGGATGAGTATCGCCGCCTGATGGCTGTGGAATAAGTGAGTAAAATAGTTTTGTAAAGACGGACAATAAATTTTTACTTTTTCCAGTGACTTATCGGTGGAACTTAATTCCTCATTAGTCACTCTATACAGGCCTATACAGCACAGCAATTTTGCGTGACTTATTAACTTGAGAATGAAACCGATGAAAAAAACAACTTTAGCAATGAGCGCGCTGGCTCTTAGCCTGGGTTTAGCGCTGGGCCCTGTATCTGCAATCGCCGCAGAGACGGCTTCTTCCACAGCATCTGCTGCGCAACCGCTTCCAAGCCTTGCGCCAATGCTGGAAAAAGTGATGCCTTCCGTAGTGAGCATCAACGTTGAAGGTAGCACTACCGTTAATACACCGCGCATGGGACGCAACTTCCAGCAGTTCTTCGGTGATAACTCACCGTTCTGCCAGGAAGGTTCGCCGTTCCAGAGCTCTCCATTCTGCCAGGGGGGTCAGGGTGGCCCAGCCGATCAGGATGGACAGGGCGGCGGTCAACAGCAGAAATTTGCGGCACTGGGTTCTGGCGTCATTATTGATGCAGCAAAAGGCTACGTGGTAACTAACAACCATGTTGTTGATAACGCAACAAAAATCCAGGTTTCGCTGAGCGATGGCCGCAAGTTTGAAGCGAAAGTCGTGGGTAAAGATCCACGTTCTGACATCGCACTGTTGCAGCTACAAGATCCGAAAAACCTGACTGCCATTAAAATGGCGGATTCTGACGCGTTGCGCGTGGGTGATTACACCGTGGCTATCGGTAACCCATATGGTCTGGGCGAAACCGTGACCTCCGGTATTGTTTCAGCGCTGGGTCGTACTGGCCTGAATATTGAAAACTACGAAAACTTTATCCAGACGGATGCGGCAATCAACCGTGGTAACTCCGGTGGCGCACTGGTGAACCTCAATGGTGAGCTTATCGGGATTAACACCGCGATTCTGGCACCGGACGGCGGCAACATCGGTATCGGCTTTGCTATCCCAAGCAACATGGTGAAAAGCCTTACCGCGCAAATCGTGCAGTACGGCCAGGTTCGCCGTGGTGAGCTGGGTATCATGGGGACTGAGCTGAACTCTGAGCTGGCAAAAGCGATGAAAGTCGATGCACAACGTGGTGCATTTGTCAGCCAGGTTATGCCGAACTCTTCTGCTGCGAAAGCGGGTGTGAAAGCCGGTGATGTGGTGGTTTCAATGAATAATAAGCCAATTACCAGCTTTGCTGCATTGCGTGCTGAAGTCGGTTCTATGCCTGTGGGCAGCAAACTGACGCTCGGCCTGCTGCGTGATGGCAAACCAGTTTCAGTTAATCTGGAACTGCAACAAAGCAGCCAGACTCAGGTTGATTCTGCAACCATCTTTACCGGTATTGAAGGGGCTGAAATGAGCAACCGCAGCGGTAAAGACGAGAAAGGCGTTATCGTTAATAACGTGAAAGGCAACACGCCTGCTGCACGTATCGGCCTGAAAAAAGGTGACATCATTATTGGTGTTAACCAGCAGGCGGTGAGCAACATTGCTGAACTGCGCAAAATTCTCGACACTAAACCGTCGGTAATGGCGCTCAACATTCAGCGTGGCGATAGCACTATCTACCTGCTGATGCAGTAATCGTCATCGAGTTAGCTTCAAACTATCAGGGCCGCAAATTGCGGCCCTTTTTTGTGAGCCTTTCCACAACTCCATACTCTTCATCTGTGCTTTGTGCATTCGCACAATGCCGCGGCGATTCAACTCGCCTATGCTAGGCCATTAGCACGATTCAGGAGGGAGCATGGCTGGCTGGCATCTGGATACCAAAATGGCGCAGGACATCGTGGCGCGTACCATGACCATCATTGATACCAATATCAACGTGATGGATGCGCGTGGCCGAATTATTGGTAGCGGTGACAAAGAGCGTATTGGTGAATTGCACGAAGGTGCATTGCTGGTGCTCTCTCAAGGACGCGTGGTTGATATTGACGATGCGGTAGCCCGGCATCTGCACGGCGTGCGTCAGGGGATTAACCTGCCGCTGCGTATAGACGGTGAAATCGTTGGCGTTATCGGTTTAACGGGTGAGCCTGGTTCGCTGCGTAAATACGGTGAGCTGGTATGCATGACGGCGGAGATGATGCTTGAACAATCTCGCCTGATGCATCTGCTGGCGCAAGACAGTCGCCTGCGCGAAGAACTCGTCATGAATTTGATTCAGGCCGAAGAGCAGACGCCAGCGCTGAGCGAATGGGCGCAGCGTTTGGGTATCGACCTGAACCAGCCTCGCGTGGTTGCGGTGGTGGAAGTCGATAGCGGCCAGCTCGGCGTAGACAGCGCGATGGAAGAGCTGCAACAGTTGCAAACCGCGCTAACCACGCCAGAACGTAACAACCTGATAGCGATTGTGTCGTTAACGGAAATGGTCGTGCTGAAACCGGCACTTAATCAATTTGGCCGTTGGGATGCAGAAGACCACCGCAAACGCGTTGAGCAGCTGATTAGCCGGATGAAAGAAAACGGCCAGTTGCGGTTCCGTGTTGCGCTGGGAAACTATTTCACCGGCCCTGGCAGTATTGCGCGTTCGTATCGTACTGCTCGCACCACGATGATGGTTGGCAAGCAGAGGATGCCTGAAAGTCGCGGTTATTTTTACCAGGATTTGATGCTGCCGGTGCTGTTGGACAGTTTGCGCGGTGGCTGGCAGGCAAATGAACTGGCGCGCCCGCTAGTTCGCCTGAAATCAATGGATAACAACGGGTTGTTACGCCGAACGCTCAGCGCATGGTTTCGCCATAATGTGCAACCGCTGGCAACGTCCAAAGCGTTGTTTATTCATCGCAATACGCTTGAATATCGGCTTAACCGGATCTCGGAATTAACAGGATTAGATTTGGGGAATTTTGACGATCGATTGCTGCTGTATGTGGCGTTGCAACTCGACGAGCAGAGATAAGAAAGGGCTGGAGACTCCAGCCCTTTTGGGACTATTTGTTGCGGGTTAACTTGTCCAGATCGGATTCGATCTCGGCAATTTTGTTAGTGACCACAGATTCCAGATGGCGGAGATCGTCGAGAATTTTGCGTTTCAGATCAACTTCAGTGCGATCGCGCTGGCAAAGTTGATCCAACTCATCAATCACATAGCGCAGATTAGGGCTGATTTCCTGCACTTCTTTGTAGCCCTGACCTACACCATCGGCAACGACGGTTTTACGCTGGCGCGGATATTTAAACTTCACGCTTTTAGCAAAGAACTCGCCTTTATCCTTCTGAAAATAGATCTTCAGGATATCGTTGTTGGCTTCCTGCCGGAGGCTGTAACGATCGATTTCATCAGGATTGGTAATACCCAGACTTTTCAAGTTATCGTACATAGCGTTACCTTTTTCCATACTATTAATCGACTGATAATCAGCGGGAAACTCTTTTTCCGCCAGTCCCGGATGCTAAAAAGGCGAGTTACCCCGCCTTTTTAAACATTTATATTTAGTCGATGGTGCGAAGCAGCTCATTAATGCCCACTTTGCCACGCGTTTTCGCGTCGACTTTTTTCACGATAACCGCGCAGTACAGGCTGTATTTACCGTCTTTAGAGGGCAGGTTGCCGGAAACGACAACGGAGCCTGCTGGCACGCGGCCATAGTGCACTTCACCGGTTTCACGGTCATAAATACGCGTGCTTTGGCCGATGTAAACGCCCATGGAAATCACGGAACCTTCTTCAACGATAACGCCTTCCACAACTTCTGAACGTGCGCCAACGAAGCAGTTATCTTCGATGATGGTTGGGTTAGCCTGCAGTGGCTCCAGAACACCACCGATGCCTACGCCGCCTGACAGGTGAACATTTTTACCGATCTGTGCACAAGAACCCACGGTCGCCCAGGTATCAACCATTGAACCTTCATCAACATAAGCACCGATGTTGACGTAAGAAGGCATCAGAACGGTGTTACGTGCGATGTATGCGCCCTGGCGTACTGCCGCTGGGGGTACAACGCGGAAGCCTTCTTTCTGGAAGCGAGCTTCGTCGTAGTTGGCGAATTTCATCGGCACTTTGTCGAAATAGCGGCTTTCTGCGCCATCAATAACCTGGTTGTCATTGATACGGAAAGAGAGCAGAACGGCTTTTTTCAGCCATTGGTGGGTCACCCACTGGCCATCAATTTTTTCAGCAACGCGCAGCGCACCGCTGTCGAGCAGGGAGATGACCTGGTTTACCGCTTCACGTGTAACGGTATCAGCGTTTGCCGGAGTGATGTCGGCGCGGCGCTCGAAAGCGGTTTCAATAATATTTTGTAGCTGCTGCATTGTTAAAGTTTTCCTGATTGTGACGAAATTAACAGACTGTTATTTATCGTTTGGATTAAGGGCCGCTGTCAACCGTTGCTGTACTTCCTGCTGCAACTCATCATTAAGAGCACGCCGGTCGGCGGTGGCTATTATAAATAAATCTTCTACTCGCTCACCAATTGTCGTAATTCTTGCACCATAAAGCGAAATCCCGAGGTCAGCAAAGACTTCCCCCACACGTGCAAGCAGCCCTGGTTGATCCAGGGCAATCAGTTCCAGGAACGTTCTCCTGTCGGTATGTGTTGGCAGGAAATTCACTTCGGTATCGACAGTAAAGTGGCGCAGTTTGGCTGACTGGCGGCGCAGTTGAGGCGTCTGCCAGCTATCTTGTGTGATGGCCTGTTCAATGCTGTGGCGAATTAAGTCATGGCGATCGATTGAGAGCGGGCTGCCGTCCGGCTCAAGCACGATAAAGGTATCCATTGCCATGCCATCACGCGTGGTGAAGATTTGCGCGTCATGCACGCTGAGATTGCGCCTGTCCAGCTCGGCACAAACGGCAGCGAACAGATGTGGCCTGTCAGGGCTCCAGATGAAGATTTCTGTGCCGCCGCGTGTTGCTTGCGGGCTGAGCAAAATCATCGGTTTATTGAGGTCGTGATTCAACAAATGACGAGCGTGCCAGGCAATTTGGTTCGGCGTATGGCGGACAAAGTAATTCGCCCGGCAGCGACGCCAAATATTATGCAGCGCTTCCTCGTTGATGTTATCCATGCGCAGTAATGCCAGCGCCTGAAGCTGGTGGTGGCGGACGCGCTCGCGCATATCCGGGCTGTTTTGCATCCCGCGGCGTAGCTGCTTTTCGGTGGCGAAATAAAGCTCGCGCAACAGGCTCTGTTTCCAGCTATTCCACAAGGTTTCGTTGGTGGCACAAATATCGGCAACGGTCAGGCAAACCAGATAACGCAGACGGTTTTCAGTCTGCACTTCTTCGGCAAATTGCTTAATGACTTCCGGATCCTGAATGTCACGGCGCTGCGCAGTGACGGACATCAGCAAATGCTGGCGTACCAGCCAGGCAACCAATTGAGTTTCGCGTGAGTTCAGCCCATGCAGCTCGGCAAATTTTAAGATGTCTTGCGCGCCAAGAACGGAGTGATCGCCGCCACGGCCTTTGGCGATATCGTGGAAGAGGGCGGCAATTAGAATCAGTTCCGGGTGCGACAGACGCGGCCACAAATCTACGCATAAAGGGTGTTTTGGCCGCGTTTCTTCTTTTGCGAAGCTTTCCAGTTTTTGCAGCACGCGGATGGTGTGTTCATCGACGGTATAAGCGTGGAACAGGTCAAACTGCATTTGGCCGACGATATGCGACCATTGTGGCATGTACGCCCATAACACGCTGTGGCGGTGCATTGGCAGCAGTGCACGGCTCACCGCACCAGGGTGGCGCAAGATAACCAGGAATAATTCACGCGCTTCGGGAATGTAGCAAAGCGGTTGTGCAAGATGGCGGCGAGCATGACGCAAATGGCGCAAGGTGGTCGAGTAAATCCCGGTGATGTCGCGGTTACGCACCATCATGTAGAACATTCGCAAAATAGCCTGCGGCTCGCGCATAAACAGCGTTTCGTCGCGCAGATCAATCAATGTGCCGCGTAGCTGGAAGTCGTCATCCAACGGGCGCGGTTTTTCGCTGGCATCCAGCGCAAGAATGGCTTCGTCAAATAGCTGTAATAGCATCTGGTTCAGCTCGCCGACGCGGCGGGTCACACGATAGAAATCTTTCATCATGTGTTCGACCGGTTGATTGCCCTCACCGCTGTAATTCAGGCGTTGAGCGACGCTTAACTGCCTGTCGAACAGCAGGCGATTGTCGTAGCGATTGACTTCAAGGTGCAAGGCGAAACGAATGCGCCACAGCAAGTGCTGGCACTCATCCAGCTCATTTCGTTCAGCTTCGGTCAGAAAACCAAAATCGACCATTTCGCTCATGGACGTTGCGCCAAAGTGGCGACGTGCGACCCACTGCAAAGTGTGGATGTCGCGCAAGCCACCGGGGCTGCTTTTAATGTCGGGTTCGAGGTTGTAACTGGTGCCGTGATAACGGCGATGGCGTTCTTCTTGTTCTTCGATTTTGGCCGCAAAGAACTTAGCCGATGGCCAGAAACCATCACTAAAAATGTATTTCTGGAGTTCGAGGAAGAGGGCAACATCGCCAATCAGCAAGCGTGATTCAATCAGGTTGGTGGCAACGGTTAGGTCAGACAGGCCTTCGAGTAAACACTCTTCAAGCGTACGCACGCTGTGGCCGACTTCGAGTTTCACGTCCCACAGCAATGTGAGTAGCTCACCGATTTTCTGTGCTTGCGGCTCGGTCAGGCGTTTACGACTGAGGATCAGCAAGTCAATGTCAGACAATGGATGCAGCTCGCCGCGCCCATATCCACCCACCGCGACCAGTGCTGTTTCAGCGACATCACCAAAGCCGTGGCTCAGCCACAATCGGTGGAGCAACTGATCGATAAATTCGGTGCGCGCATCAAGCAACTTTTCGGCAGAAATACCGTTGTCGAAAGCCCGCCCCAGCCATTGCTGGAAGAGGTCAAGACGGGCTTTTATCTGGCTACAATTGAGCTCTGAATCTGGCCAGTTGACGGGGTATTCAGGTTGCCCGGAAATCTCAGGAAGCACCGTGGTCGCGTACTGCTCGGGTAAACTCTGTGTCATGTCGCCATCCATAAAAAAAGCCGGCACAGGCCGGCTTCGATTGCTGACTTTCGTCAGGCGAATCACTCGTTATGCGAAATCACATTCGGGATGGTGTCATCTTTACGCAATGTGAGAATTTCGCAGCCGTTATCTGTCACCACAATAGTATGCTCGTATTGTGCAGACAAGCTGCGATCTTTGGTTTTCACCGTCCAGCCGTCTTTCATGGTGCGGATACGATAATCACCGGAGTTCACCATTGGTTCGATAGTGAACGTCATACCTGGCTGCAACACTACGCCGCCGTCATCCGCGTCATAATGCAGAACCTGTGGTTCTTCGTGGAATACGCGGCCAATACCGTGTCCACAGTATTCGCGCACCACAGAAAAACCTTCTGCTTCAACGAACTTCTGAATCGCCGCACCCAGGGTACGCAGGCGGATACCTGGTTTTACCATGCGCAGTGACAAATACAGGCTTTCTTGAGTGATACGGCACAGGCGCTCACCGAGGATTGTCGGTTTGCCAACGATGAACATTTTTGAGGTGTCACCGTGGTATTCGTCTTTGATTACGGTGACGTCAATGTTGACGATATCGCCATCTTTCAGAAGTTTAGCGTCATCAGGGATGCCGTGGCAGACCACTTCGTTAATAGAAATGCACACGGATTTTGGGAAGCCGTGGTAACCCAGACAAGCAGAAACTGCCTGCTGCTCATTCACGATGTAATCGTTACAAATACGGTCTAACTCGCCAGTGCTGATGCCGGGTTTTACGTGGGGTTCGATCATTTCCAGCACTTCAGCGGCAAGTCTGCCCGCAACGCGCATTTTTTCGATTTCTTCAGGTGCTTTAATTGAGATAGCCATTAATTCGATCCGCAGGTGTTGTCATTATCGACAATAATTGAGCAGTGTAGGTCAATGTTATCAGGGCGTACGATCGGTGCCAAATCGAGAATCAGTGTGCGCACTAACCGCTAACAACTATTGGAGTCTGTGGCTGTTTTATGGTATAAAGCGCGCCGGACTTGTATTTCGATTTTTCGGATACAGCCAACACTCTCACTATGTGTAAATAACACACACGTATCGGCACATATTCCGGGGTGCTCTTCGGAGTCGGTAATATGGGATACGTGGAGGCTTAACCCCATACTTTTATATAGAGGTTTTAATCATGGCAACTGTTTCCATGCGCGACATGCTCAAGGCTGGTGTTCACTTTGGTCACCAAACCCGTTACTGGAACCCGAAAATGAAGCCTTTCATCTTCGGCGCTCGTAACAAAGTTCACATCATCAACCTTGAAAAAACTGTACCAATGTTCAACGAAGCTTTGGCTGAACTGAGCAAGATTTCTTCCCGTAAAGGCAAAATCCTTTTCGTTGGTACTAAGCGTGCTGCAAGCGAACCAGTAAAAGAAGCTGCTCTGAGCTGCGATCAGTTCTTCGTGAACCATCGCTGGTTGGGCGGTATGCTGACTAACTGGAAAACTGTTCGTCAGTCCATCAAACGTTTGAAAGATCTGGAAAGCCAGTCTCAAGACGGTACCTTCGACAAACTGACCAAGAAAGAAGCACTGATGCGTACCCGTGAGCTGGTGAAGTTAGAAAACAGCCTGGGCGGTATCAAGGATATGGGCGGTCTGCCGGATGCTCTGTTTGTAATCGACGCCGATCACGAACACATTGCAATCAAAGAAGCGAACAACCTGGGTATCCCAGTATTCTCTATCGTTGATACTAACTCCGATCCAGATGGCGTTGATTTCGTTATCCCTGGTAACGACGATGCAATCCGTGCTGTAACCCTGTACCTGGGTGCTGTAGCTGCTACCGTTCGTGAAGGTCGTTCTCAGGATCTGGCTTCTCAGGCAGAAGAAAGCTTCGTAGAAGCTGAATAATAAGGTTCGCTCTTATTTGAGCCCTTATTAACCAGGTATTGAATAGTTTGGTTAGGGGGCCTGTCTCAGGCCCCCTTTTTATTTTGAGCCAGGGTTCGTCTGTTGTGTGAACCAGGGCTTATCTCTCTCTACGAGATAACCGAGGATTTTAGAATGGCTGATATTACTGCTGCTCTGGTAAAAGAACTGCGTGAACGTACTGGCGCAGGCATGATGGATTGCAAAAAAGCGCTGACTGAAGCTGCTGGCGACATCGAGCTGGCAATCGAAAACATGCGTAAGTCTGGTGCGATCAAAGCTGCTAAAAAAGCAGGCAACGTTGCTGCTGACGGCGTGATCAAAACTAAGGTTGCTGATGGCTATGCTGTGATTCTGGAAGTTAACTGCCAGACTGACTTCGTTGCTAAAGATGGTGGTTTCCAGGCATTTGCTGACAAAGTGCTGGAAGCTGCAGCTGCAGGCAAAGTGACTGACATCGAAGTGTTGAAAACTCAGTTCGAAGAAGAGCGTGTTGCACTGGTTGCTAAAATCGGTGAGAACATCAACATTCGTCGCGTTGCAGTTCTGGAAGGCGACGTTCTGGGTAGCTACCTGCACGGTGCTCGCATCGGTGTTGTTGTGGCTGCTATTGGCGCTGACGAAGAGCTGGTTAAGCAAATCGCAATGCACGTTGCTGCAAGCAAGCCAGAATTCGTTAAGCCAGAAGACGTGTCTGCTGAAGTTGTTGAGAAAGAGTACCAGGTTCAGCTGGACATCGCTATGCAGTCTGGTAAGCCGAAAGAAATCGCTGAGAAAATGGTTGAAGGCCGCATGAAGAAATTCACCGGTGAAGTTTCTTTGACTGGTCAGCCTTTCGTTATCGAGCCAAGCAAAACTGTTGGTCAGCTGCTGAAAGAGCACAACGCTGACGTGACTGGCTTCATCCGCTTTGAAGTGGGCGAAGGCATCCAGAAAGTTGAGACTGACTTCGCAGCAGAAGTTGCTGCAATGACCAAGCAGTCTTAATTTTTAAGAGAGCCGCCAATTGGCGGCTCCTTTTTATCTGTTTTAAAAAAACAGGGCTTTAAAAATCAGTCTGCTCTGATACAGATCTTGCTGATATGCGACATTATGTCGCCTGAATTAACCATCCCCATTCGTTGACTGCTCCCAGGAAAGAATCATGGCTACCAATGCAAAACCTGTCTACAAACGTATTCTGCTCAAGCTAAGCGGCGAAGCTCTGCAAGGTACCGAAGGCTTCGGTATTGATGCAAGCATCCTTGATCGTATGGCTCAGGAAATTAAAGAGCTGGTTGAATTGGGCATTCAGGTCGGGGTGGTGATTGGTGGTGGCAACTTATTCCGTGGTGCAGGCCTTGCGAAAGCAGGTATGAACCGTGTTGTGGGCGACCACATGGGCATGCTGGCTACCGTAATGAACGGCCTGGCAATGCGTGATGCGCTGCATCGCGCCTATGTGAACGCTCGCCTGATGTCCGCTATTCCATTGAATGGTGTGTGTGATAACTACAGCTGGGCAGAAGCTATTAGCCTGCTGCGTAATAATCGTGTAGTTATCCTGGCGGCCGGTACGGGTAACCCATTCTTTACCACTGATTCTGCTGCATGCTTGCGTGGTATTGAAATCGAAGCCGACGTAGTATTAAAAGCCACCAAAGTAGATGGCGTGTTTACTGCCGATCCAGTTAAAGATCCTACCGCCACGCTTTGTGAGCAATTGACCTACACCGAAGTGCTGGAAAAAGAACTGAAAGTGATGGATTTGGCGGCGTTTACCCTGGCCCGCGATCACAAAATACCGATTCGTGTTTTCAACATGAATAAACCTGGTGCGCTTCGTCGTGTTGTTATGGGCGAAAAAGAAGGCACATTAATCACTGAATAATTTCAGTCGATGCTTAATCAGGGTAAGATTCAGTTTCGAGTATTCTGAACAATTTGAGTAACAGGCAACCCGAACGGGCGCCATGAATAAACAGGGCTATACTTAGCACGCAGCGTCTGCGTCGCGGCGTGAAGTGTGGTCTGCCCTAATACTTGCTTTCAAGGATTCGTAACGTGATTAGCGATATCAGAAAAGATGCCGAAGTGCGTATGGACAAGTGCGTAGAAGCATTCAAAACCCAAATCAGTAAAATCCGTACTGGCCGCGCTTCTCCGTCCCTGCTGGACGGGATTATTGTGGAATATTACGGAACTCCAACTCCACTGCGCCAGCTGGCAAGTGTCACCGTTGAAGATTCACGCACTCTGAAAATCAACGTGTTTGACCGCTCTTTGAGCCAGGCCGTTGAGAAAGCGATTATGACTTCTGACCTGGGTCTGAACCCAAGCTCTGCAGGTACCGACATTCGTGTTCCGCTACCAGCACTGACTGAAGAACGTCGTAAAGACTTGATCAAAATTGTTCGTGCTGAAGCTGAAGGCGCGCGCGTTGCGGTTCGTAACGTTCGCCGTGATGCTAACGACAAAGTAAAAAATCTGCTGAAAGATAAAGAAATCAGTGAAGATGACGATCGTCGTTCCCAGGATGACGTTCAGAAAATGACTGATGCTGCTATCAAAAAAGTAGACGCAGCTCTGGCGGATAAAGAAGCTGAGTTGATGCAGTTCTAATCCGTTGAGATGACGGATCAAACGCCGTATACAGGCTGTGACTCACGTCACGGTTATTGTCTACGGCGTTTTGTTTTTGGCTCGAAAGTGGCGGCAGATTCACTTGTGTCGCAACAAACTTTTACCTGATTGTTAAAACTAAAACTCCAGAGCACCTCATGAAGCAACTGACCATTCTTGGCTCTACCGGATCTATCGGTACCAGTACCCTTAGTGTTGTTCGTCATAATCCTGAGAAATTTTCCGTCACGGCGTTAGTCGCCGGGAAAAATGTCGCGCGAATGGCTGAACAATGCCTGGAGTTCAAGCCTCGCTGGGCAGTGATGGATGATGAAGTTTCTGCCGCTCAGTTACGCCTCTTGCTTAAAGAGCAGGGGAGTACCACTGAAGTCCTGGCAGGGCAGCAGGCGGCCTGTGAAATGGCTGCGCTGGATGAAGTTGATCAGGTAATGGCAGCGATTGTCGGTGCAGCAGGGCTGTTGCCAACTCTTGCAGCGATTGCCGCAGGAAAGCAGGTTTTGCTGGCAAACAAAGAGGCGTTAGTGACTTGCGGGCGTCTGTTTATGGATGCCGTACAGCGTAGCCACGCTCAATTGTTGCCCATCGACAGTGAACACAACGCGATTTTTCAGAGTTTACCGGAAACAATCCAGCAAAACCTCGGGTACGCTGAACTTGAGAGTAATGGCGTTTCGTCGATTATCCTTACCGGATCAGGTGGCCCGTTCCGTGAGACTCCATTAAGCGAACTGGCTGGTATGACGCCAGACCAGGCATGTAGTCATCCGAACTGGTCGATGGGACGTAAAATCTCTGTCGACTCTGCCACCATGATGAACAAAGGTCTCGAATACATTGAAGCCCGCTGGCTATTCAATGCTTCAGCTAAACAGATGGAAGTACTGATACATCCGCAGTCGGTTATCCACTCAATGGTTCGCTATCGTGATGGTAGCGTGCTGGCGCAGTTAGGCGCACCAGATATGCGCACACCTATCGCGCATGCTATGGCATTCCCTGAACGTGTGTTGTCAGGCGTGGAGCCGCTCGATTTTTGTAAGATTGGTACTTTCACCTTTATGGAACCAGACTATCACCGCTATCCTTGTTTAAAGCTGGCGATGGAAGCATTTGAGCAAGGGCAGGCCGCAACTACCGTCCTGAACGCAGCCAATGAAGTGGTTGTTGAGGCATTTTTGCGTGAGCAACTGCGCTTTACAGACATTGCGACTTTAAACCGTGCAGTTCTTGATAGTGTGGAATTGACGGAGCCGAAGAGTGTAGAAGATGTGCTGGCCGTAGATGCAAAAGCGCGCGAGGTTGCCCGAAATCTAGTGACGCGTGTCTCTAACCGATGAATATTCATACGGCTGATGTGCCTCTATTTGTTAGCTCTGTGCTTCAGTGATATAGTCTGCGCCATCTTTCGGTCAGGAATAACTGGCTGAATGGTTGGTAAGCCGTGTTATAGCACGGCTTTTTTATGTAAAAGCTGAAATCATTCTGAGTACCGCTTAATCCTTATCTGGGAATAATTACGCGTTATGTTGTCTGCAAACCAACAATTAAGCGAATCACAATCTGACCATGGCGCACGTCATGTTGCCATTATTATGGATGGCAATGGTCGTTGGGCTAAGCAGCAAGGGAAGATGAGGATTTCCGGCCATAAGGCAGGGGCGAAATCTGTACGTCGAGCTGTAAGTTTCGCAGCAAATAACCGTATTGATGCGCTGACTCTTTATGCCTTTAGTAGTGAAAACTGGAATCGCCCGGCTCAGGAAGTTAGCGCGTTGATGGAGTTGTTTGTGTGGGCCTTAGACAGTGAAGTCAAAAGCCTGCATCGTCACAACGTCCGTCTGCGTATTATCGGTGATATCAGCCGATTCAACGCTCGCCTGCAAGAACGTATCAATAAAGCCGAAGCCTTAACCAGTGCTAATACCGGTTTGACTCTCAATATCGCCGCGAATTATGGCGGTCGTTGGGATATTATTCAGGGAGTGCGGCATCTCGCCGAACAGGTACAAGAAGGCTTATTGCGCCCAGACCAGATTGATGAAGAGATGCTGAGTAAGCAAATCTGCATGAATGAACTGGCTCCCGTAGATTTAGTAATTAGGACAGGGGGAGAGCATCGTATCAGTAACTTTCTGATTTGGCAGATTGCCTACGCAGAACTTTATTTCACCGATGTTCTTTGGCCTGATTTCGATGAACAAGACTTTGAAGGTGCATTACATGCTTTTGCGAATCGAGAGCGTCGTTTTGGCGGCACAGCACCTGGTGGTGAGTAAGCCTGTTGGGGGTCACTTTTGCTAAAGTATCGCCTGCTTTCTGCGTTTATTTTAATCCCGGTGGTCATAGCCGCGTTGTTTTGGCTTCCACCTGTAGGATTTGCGATTACAACCCTTGTGGTTTGTATGATTGCAGCCTGGGAATGGGGACAACTGGCAGGCTTTAAAGCGCGTTCACAACGTGTCTGGCTGGCAGTGCTATGCGGTCTGTTATTGGCGCTGATGCTGTATGCATTGCCTGAATACCAGCGTACAGTCCATATTCCGTTGGTTGAAGCATCACTCTGGGCTTCACTCGCCTGGTGGTTTGCAGCACTGCTGCTGGTGTTATTCTATCCAGGCTCTGCAACCCTCTGGCGTAATTCTAAAACGCTACGTCTGATATTCGGCGTATTGACGATTGTGCCGTTTTTCTGGGGCATGATTGTACTGCGTAACTGGCATTACGATATCAACCATTACACCGGCTCAATCTGGCTGTTGTATGTGATGGTGCTGGTCTGGGGCGCTGACTCCGGTGCCTATATGTTTGGCAAAATGTTCGGCAAACATAAACTTGCACCGAAAGTGTCACCCGGTAAAACATGGCAGGGCTTCTTTGGTGGATTATTCACTTCTGCAATTATCTCCTTGCTGTTTGGCATGTGGGCGAATCTGGATGTGGCACCGGTTATCCTGTTGACCTGTTCGGTCATTGCCGCTCTTGCATCTGTGCTGGGCGATTTAACCGAAAGCATGTTTAAGCGTGAAGCAGGGATTAAAGATAGCGGTCACCTGATCCCCGGTCATGGTGGTATTCTTGACCGCATTGATAGCCTCACAGCAGCAGTACCGGTATTTGCCTGTCTGTTATTGCTGGTATTCAGGACGATTTAACGGAAGGTTATATGCTGAGCTTACTCTGGAATTTGGCTGCATTTATTGTTGCACTGGGTGTTTTAATTACCGTGCATGAGTTCGGCCATTTTTGGGTTGCTCGCCGCTGTGGCGTCAAAGTAGAGCGCTTTTCCATTGGTTTTGGTAAAGCGCTCTGGCGACGCTGCGACCGCCACGGTACCGAATTTGTAATCGCCCTCATCCCGCTGGGTGGTTATGTCAAAATGCTTGATGAACGTGTTGAGCCGGTAACGCCGGAACTACGCCATCAGGCCTTCAATAACAAAACCGTTTCTCAACGAGCTGCAATTATTGCCGCCGGTCCGATTGCCAACTTTATCTTCGCTGTGTTTGCCTATTGGCTTGTGTTTATTATTGGTGTCCCTGGCGTTCGTCCGGTTATTGGCGAAGTAATGCCCAACTCGATAGCGGCAGAAGCACAAATTGCACCAGGCATGGAACTTAAAGCGATAGATGGTATCGAAACGCCTGATTGGGAATCAGTTCAACTTGCGCTGATGGGCAAAATTGGCGATGACAGCGTCAATGTGACGATGGCACCGTTAGGCTCTGATTTGCGTAGTGAAAAAACACTCGATTTGCGCCACTGGCAGTTTGAGCCAGAGAAGCAAGATCCGATAACCTCCCTGGGTATCGGGCCTCGTCGTCCGCAAATTGAAACAGTATTACAAGAAGTGCAGCCAAACTCTGCTGCCAACAAAGCAGGTTTGCAAGCTGGAGACAGGATCGTTAAAGTCAACGGTGCGGCACTGACTCAGTGGACAGAATTTGTTAGTCAGGTGCGTGACAATCCAGGTCACGCACTGGAACTAGAAATAGAAAGGCAAGGGGCTATCTTGTCTTTAACGCTGATACCGGATACAAAGCCGGGTGGCGAGAAGGCTGAAGGGTTTGCGGGTGTAGTACCAAAGGTTATCCCGCTGCCTGATGAGTACAAAACAGTGCGCCAGTATGGGCCGTTTGCTGCAGTAGCAGAAGCCACGGATAAAACCTGGCAACTGATGAAGCTGACGGTCAACATGCTGGGAAAATTAATAACCGGTGACATCAAACTGAATAACCTCAGTGGGCCAATCTCTATAGCTCAAGGGGCAGGGATGTCAGCGGAATCTGGGTTGATTTACTATCTGATGTTCCTGGCGCTGATTAGCGTCAATCTGGGGATTATCAACCTGTTTCCGTTACCCGTCCTGGACGGGGGGCATCTGCTCTTTTTGGCGATTGAAAAGCTGAAAGGTGGGCCGGTTTCCGAGCGAGTTCAAGACTTTAGTTACCGCATTGGTTCTATATTGCTGGTGCTGTTGATGGGGCTTGCACTTTTCAATGATTTCTCTCGGTTTTAGAGAGTAGGTTAGGAAGAACGCATAACAACGATGGCGATGAAAAAGTTGCTCATAGCGTCGCTGCTGTTTAGCAGCGCCACCGTATACGGTGCAGACGGGTTCGTAGTGAAGGATATTCATTTCGAAGGCCTGCAGCGAGTCGCCGTCGGTGCGGCCCTCCTCAGTATGCCGGTTCGCGTAGGCGACACTGTCTCTGATGAGGATATCAGTAATACTATTCGTTCACTGTTTGCTACCGGGAACTTCGAAGATGTCCGGGTACTTCGTGATGGCGAAACGTTAGTTGTTCAGGTGAAAGAACGCCCGACAATCGCGAGTATTACTTTCTCCGGTAACAAGTCCGTGAAGGACGACATGCTCAAACAGAACCTCGAGGCTTCTAGTGTGCGTGTCGGTGAATCATTGGATCGCACAACCCTTGCTGATATTGAAAAAGGGCTGGAAGATTTCTACTACAGCGTTGGTAAGTACAGTGCCAGCGTGAAAGCCGTTGTTACGCCATTGCCGCGTAACCGTGTTGACCTGAAACTGGTATTCCAGGAAGGCGTTTCTGCCAAAATTCAGCAAATCAACATCGTAGGCAACCATGCGTTTACGACCGACGAACTCATTTCGCACTTCCAGTTGCGCGATGAAGTGCCGTGGTGGAACGTGGTGGGCGATCGTAAATATCAGAAGCAGAAGCTTGCCGGTGACCTCGAAACACTGCGCAGCTACTACCTGGACCGTGGTTATGCTCGATTTAACATCGACTCCACGCAGGTCAGCCTGACGCCTGATAAGAAAAGCATTTACGTTACCATCAACGTTACCGAAGGCGATCAGTACAAGATTGCTGGTGTGACGGTGAACGGTAATCTGGCTGGGCATTCAGCAGAAATTGAAACGCTGACTAAACTGAAACCCGGCGAGCTTTATAACGGCACTAAAGTGACCAAGATGGAAGACGACATCAAGAAATTGTTGGGTCGTTATGGTTACGCCTATCCGCGTGTACAAACGCAACCTGAAATCAACGATGCAGACAAGACCGTTAAACTGCATGTGAACGTTGATTCTGGCAACCGTTACTACGTGCGCAAGATTCGTTTTGAAGGCAACGACACCAGTAAAGACTCCGTTTTGCGCCGCGAAATGCGTCAGATGGAAGGGACCTGGCTGGGCAGCGACCTTGTGGACTCAGGCAAAGATCGTCTGAACCGTTTGGGTTACTTCGAAACTGTCGACGTTGATACACAGCGTGTGTCAGGTAGCCCTGACCAGGTTGACGTGGTGTACAAAGTTAAAGAACGTAACACCGGTAGCTTCAACTTCGGTGTGGGTTACGGTACTGAAAGTGGTATCAGTTTCCAGGTTGGTGTCCAGCAGGATAACTGGTTAGGAACGGGTTACTCTGTCGGTATCAACGGGACCAAAAACGATTATCAGACTTATGCTGAATTGTCGTTAACCGACCCGTACTTTACCGTTGATGGTGTGAGCCTTGGCGGCCGTATCTTCTACAACGACTTTAAAGCAGATGACGCGGACCTTTCTGACTACACCAACACCAGTTACGGTGTAGATGGGACACTTGGCTTCCCGGTTAATGAAAACAACACGTTGCGTCTGGGCTTAGGTTACGTACATAACGACCTGTCTAACATGCAGCCGCAGGTGGCGATGTGGCGTTATCTGGATTCAGTCGGTCAAAAAGCCAGTACATCATCTGATGACAATGGTTTTGCGGCAGACGATTTCACGCTGAACTACGGCTGGACATATAACAAACTCGACCGTGGTTACTTCCCAACCGAAGGCTCACGTGTGAACCTGAACGGTAAAGTTACCGTACCAGGCTCTGATAACGAGTTCTATAAAGCGACGTTGGATACGGCGAGCTACTTCCCAATTGATGAAGATCATACCTGGGTAATGTTAGGTCGTACGCGTTGGGGCTACGGTGATGGCCTTGGCGGTAAAGAAATGCCGTTCTATGAAAACTTCTATGCCGGTGGTTCCAGTACCGTCCGTGGTTTCCAGTCCAATAACATTGGTCCGAAAGCGGTTTATTACGGCGGCAACGACACAGATAACTGTAACAAGGCTTCGTCAAAAGACGTGTGTAGTTCTGATGATGCAGTCGGCGGTAACGCAATGGCAGTGGCAAGTTTCGAACTTATCACGCCTACGCCATTCCTGAGCGAGAAGTATGCGAACTCCGTTCGTACCTCTCTGTTCGTGGACATGGGTACCGTCTGGGATACTCACTGGGATAATACTCAGCAAATGAAAGATGCTGGGGTACCGGATTATAGTGACCCAAGCAATATTCGTATGTCAGCAGGTTTAGCATTGCAATGGATGTCTCCGTTGGGGCCGTTGGTGTTCTCTTATGCCCAACCGTTCAAAAAATACGACGGCGACAAAGCGGAACAGTTCCAGTTTAACATTGGTAAAACCTGGTAATTGTTCTGCGCAAAGGAACTGCGCAATAGCAGTGTAGCGATGACGCCAGTTCGCAAATGCAGAACTGGCGCACGCAAAAAGAGTGTCTTAGGACACATACGGGATGGTAAGGAGTTTATTGTGAAAAAGTGGTTATTTGCTGCAGGTCTTGGCATCGCTATGGCTGCATCAGCTAGTGTTCAGGCAGCTGAAAGCATCGCTGTTGTAAACATGGGTAATCTGTTCCAACAGGTTGCACAAACTACCGGTGTGTCCAAAACTCTGGAAAACGAGTTCAAAGGCCGCGCGAGCGAATTGCAAAATATGGAAGGCGATCTGCAATCCAAAATGCAAAAGCTGCAACGTGATGGTTCTACCATGAAAGCTGCTGACCGTAGCAAAACGGAAAAAGATCTGATGGCTCAGCGCCAACAGTTCCAGACCAAAGCACAAGCTTTCGAGCAGGATCGTCAACGTCGTTCTAACGAAGAACGTGGCAAACTGGTGACTCGCATTCAAAGCGCAGTGAAGAAAGTTGCTGACGACAAAGGTTACGACGTAGTGCTGGACACTAACACTGTTGCTTATGCAGGCAGCAGCGTGAAAGACATCACTGCCGATGTACTGAAACAGGTTAAATAAGTAATGTCTTCAATTCGACTGGCTGATTTAGCCCAGCAGTTGGATGCAGAATTGCACGGTGATGGCGAACTCGTCATCACCGGCGTTGCATCTATGCAAGCGGCCCAGGCTGGCCAAATTACTTTCATGGTGAATCCTCGTTACCGTGAGCAATTGGCTGTTTGCCAGGCTTCTGCCGTCGTAATGACTGAAGCCGATCTTCCCTTCGCACATAGCGCAGCTCTGGTAGTGAAGAACCCCTACCTGACTTATGCTCGCATGGCGCAAATTCTTGATTCCACGCCGCAACCTGCTCAAAACATCGCGCCGAGCGCGGTTATTGATGCGAGTGCGACGCTGGGTAAAAACGTAGCCATTGGTGCAAATGCGGTTATCGAGTCTGGCGTAGTGCTGGGTGATAACGTCGTGATTGGCCCTGGTTGCTTCGTCGGTAAAAATACCACAGTGGGTGCTGGCACTCGCCTGTGGGCGAATGTCTCGATTTACCACGAAATCCAGATTGGTGAGCAGTGTCTGGTTCAGTCCGGCACCGTCATTGGTTCAGATGGTTTTGGGTATGCTAACGATCGTGGTAACTGGGTGAAGATCCCTCAGTTAGGCCGTGTGATCATTGGCGACCGTGTTGAGATCGGTGCCTGTACTACAATTGACCGTGGTGCAC
This sequence comes from uncultured Buttiauxella sp., assembly GCA_965119215.1. Lineage (GTDB taxonomy): Bacteria > Pseudomonadota > Gammaproteobacteria > Enterobacterales > Enterobacteriaceae > Buttiauxella. The sequence goes on along the minus strand of CBCPKK010000018.1, from coordinate 21,411 downwards.
TGGACGATACGATTATTGGCAATGGTGTTATCATTGATAATCAATGCCAGATTGCACATAACGTCGTGATTGGCGACAATACTGCCGTTGCTGGCGGTGTCATCATGGCAGGCAGCCTGAAAATTGGTCGCTACTGCATGATTGGTGGTGCCAGTGTAATCAACGGTCATATGGAAATCTGCGATAAAGTCACGGTGACTGGAATGGGCATGGTAATGCGCCCTATCACAGAGCCGGGAGTTTATTCCTCAGGTATTCCGTTACAGCCGAACAAAGTGTGGCGTAAAACAGCCGCGTTGGTGATGAATATTGACGAGATCAGCAAGCGCTTGAAATCCGTTGAGAAAAAAATCAATCAACAAGACTAAAAGTCACCCGCCCAAGACGCGTTAGTGCTTACTGATTTGCGGCCTGCTAGCTATCCCGAGATAGTCGCAGGCCGTGTTATTATTGTCATTTGGTACATTTAGACAGGAAGAGTATCTTGACTACCGACACTCATACTCTGCACATCGAAGAGATTTTAGAACTTCTGCCGCACCGTTACCCGTTCTTGCTGGTTGATCGCGTGCTGGATTTTGAAGAAGGGCGTTTTTTACGTGCAGTAAAAAATGTCACAGTAAATGAGCCGTTTTTCCAGGGCCACTTCCCTGGTAAACCGATTTTCCCGGGTGTGCTGATTCTTGAAGCGATGGCGCAAGCCACTGGTATTCTTGCGTTTAAAAGCGTGGGCAAACTGGAACCTGGTGAGCTTTACTACTTTGCTGGTATCGATGAAGCGCGTTTCAAGCGTCCAGTCGTGCCTGGTGACCAGATGGTCATGGAAGTTACTTTCGAGAAAACCCGCCGTGGTCTGACGCGCTTTAAAGGCGTAGCAACCGTTGACGGTAAAATTGTCTGCGAAGCAACTATGATGTGTGCCCGCAGCCGGGAGAGTTAATACGTGATTGATAAATCCGCCTTTATTCATCCATCTGCCATTGTGGAAGAAGGTGCCGTTATTGGTGCTAACGTTCATATTGGCCCGTTTTGTGTTGTTGGTCCGCATGTTGAGATTGGTGACGGCACCGTTCTGAAGTCTCATGTTGTGGTAAATGGTCATACGACTATTGGCCGTGATAACGAGATTTATCAGTTCGCGTCCATTGGTGAAGTTAACCAGGATCTTAAATACGCTGGTGAACCGACTCGTGTGGAAATTGGCGATCGCAACCGCATTCGCGAGAGCGTCACCATTCATCGCGGAACAGAGCAGGGCGGTGGTTTGACGAAGGTGGGTAGTGACAACTTGCTGATGGTCAACGCTCACGTAGCGCATGACTGTACGGTGGGTAATCGCTGTATCCTCGCAAATAACGCAACACTTGCCGGTCACGTTTCTGTCGATGATTTCGCCATTATTGGCGGCATGACCGCTGTACACCAGTTTTGCATTATTGGTGCGCACGTTATGGTGGGTGGTTGTTCCGGTGTGGCACAAGATGTTCCGCCGTATGTTATTGCGCAGGGCAACCACGCAACGCCGTTTGGCGTAAACATCGAAGGGCTTAAGCGCCGTGGTTTCAGTAGAGAAGCTATTCACGCGGTTCGTAACGCGTACAAAATTCTCTACCGTAGCGGAAAAACCTTCGAAGAAGCTAAGCCGGAAATTGCTCAGCTTGCCGAGCAGCATCCAGAAGTGAACGCATTCGTTGAATTCTTTGCTCGTTCAACGCGTGGTCTGATTCGCTAAATGAAACCTGGTCGTCCGCTTACGATTGCCCTGGTCGCCGGAGAAACTTCCGGCGATATTCTTGGTGCAGGTCTTATTCGTGCCTTGAAAGCCCGTGTGCCTGATGCGCGTTTTGTGGGCGTTGCAGGGCCATTGATGCAGGCCGAAGGCTGTGAAGCCTGGTATGAGATGGAAGAACTGGCAGTGATGGGCATTGTTGAAGTGCTCGGTCGCCTGCGTCGTTTACTTCATATTCGTGCCGACCTCACGCGCCGCTTCACTGAGTTGCAGCCAGATGTTTTTGTCGGTATTGATGCCCCTGATTTCAATATCACGCTGGAAGGCAATCTCAAAAAACAGGGTATTCGCACTATTCATTACGTCAGCCCCTCTGTTTGGGCATGGCGTCAAAAACGCGTTTTCAAAATTGGCAGAGCAACGGATCTGGTGCTCGCATTTCTGCCTTTCGAAAAAGCGTTTTACGATAGATTTAATGTCCCGTGCCGGTTTATCGGTCATACCATGGCGGATGCCATGCCGCTTGATCCTGATAAAAACGCCGCACGTGCGACACTCGGTATTTCCCCTGATGCCAAATGCCTGGCTTTGCTGCCTGGCAGTCGTGGTGCAGAAGTGGAAATGCTCAGCGCAGATTTCCTTAAAACGGCTCTTTTGCTACGTGAACGTTTCCCAGAGTTGGAAATAGTCGTTCCGCTGGTTAACGCTAAACGACGTGAGCAATTCGAACATATTAAAGCCGAAGTTGCCCCAGACCTGACAATGCACTTGCTCAATGGGCAAGGGAGAGAAGCAATGGTGGCAAGCGATGCCGCATTGCTGGCGTCGGGCACCGCTGCACTCGAGTGTATGCTGGCAAAATGCCCGATGGTCGTGGGTTATCGCATGAAACCGTTTACCTTCTGGCTGGCTAAACGCCTGGTAAAAACGGATTACGTTTCACTGCCCAATCTTCTGGCTGGCCGTGAACTCGTCAAAGAATTATTGCAGGAAGAGTGTGAACCCAACGCGCTTGCGAAGGCACTGGCTCCGTTGCTTGAAGACGGTGCGCAAAGCCATCAAATGCATGACACCTTCCGTGACCTGCATCAGCAGATTCGTTGTAATGCCGATGAACAAGCGGCAGATGCTGTGCTGGAGCTCGCACAATGATTGAATTTATTTATCCTCATACTCATCTGGTTGCCGGTGTCGATGAAGTAGGCCGTGGCCCGCTCGTTGGCGCTGTGGTAACAGCGGCGGTTATTCTTGATCCCGCAAAGCCTATCATTGGCCTTGCAGATTCGAAGAAACTCTCGGAAAAACGCCGTAACGCGTTATACGATGAAATTGTCGAAAAAGCGCTGTCCTGGAGCCTGGGCCGTGCGGAGCCGGAAGAGATTGATCAATTAAACATTTTACATGCCACGATGTTAGCGATGCAGCGCGCTGTTGCGGGTCTTTCCGTGGTTCCTGAATATGTATTGATTGATGGTAACCGTTGCCCAGCGTTACCAATGCCTTCGCTTGCCGTGGTTAAAGGTGACAGCCGGGTTGCAGAAATTAGCGCGGCATCAATAATTGCTAAAGTGACGCGCGACCGTGAAATGACAGAGCTTGATCTCTGTTTTCCGCAATATGGTTTTGCCCAACACAAGGGCTACCCTACCGCTTTCCATCTGGAAAAGCTGGCAGAGCATGGTGCTACTGAGCATCATCGTCGTAGTTTTGCTCCGGTCAAACGCGCTCTCGGACTAGCGTCCTGATTTGCGGACGTACGTTACACTTCTAATCGGAATGAGAAATGGCTGAACCACGTTTCGTACACCTCAGGGTGCACAGCGACTACTCCATGGTTGATGGCCTGGCAAAAACAGCTCCGCTGGTGAAGAAAGCCGCGGCGATGGGGATGCCAGCCATTGCTATCACCGATTTCACCAACCTTTGTGGGCTGGTGAAATTCTATGGTGCCGCGCATAGCGCAGGGCTCAAACCCATTATCGGTGCAGATTTTAACGTTGCGAATGAATTGCTGGGTGATGAACTCAGCCACTTAACCGTGCTCGCCACTAACAATGTCGGTTATCAAAACCTGACGCTGTTAATCTCAAAAGCCTACCAACGTGGCTATGGTGCCGCAGGCCCGATTATCGACAGAGCCTGGCTTGCCGAGTTAAACGAGGGATTGATCCTGCTCTCTGGCGGGCGCATGGGGGATATTGGCAAAAACTTGTTGCGTGGAAATACGGCACAGCTTGATCAGTGTCTGGAATTCTACCAGCAGTATTTTGCCGATCGCTTCTATCTGGAGCTGATTCGTACCGGTCGTCCTGACGAAGAAAGCTATTTGCACGCAGCGGTAGCACTGGCGGACGAACGCGGCTTGCCGGTCGTGGCAACTAACGATGTCAGATTCATTGAGACTACCGATTTCGACGCCCATGAAATTCGCGTCGCTATCCACGATGGTTTCACACTCGACGATCCCAAGCGCCCACGTAACTACTCTACGCAGCAGTATCTGCGTACTGAAGACGAAATGTGCGAGCTGTTTTCCGATATCCCGGAAGCGCTGGAAAACAGCGTAGAAATCGCCAAACGTTGTAACGTCACGGTGCGCCTCGGCGAGTATTTCTTACCGCAGTTCCCAACCGGTGATATGTCTACCGAAGACTTCCTGGTGATGAAGTCCCGAGAGGGGCTAGAAGATCGTCTGGAATTTTTGTTCAAAGATCCTGAAGAGCGTGCGGTAAAAAGAGTACCGTATGATGAGCGTCTGGAAATTGAACTTAAAGTTATCAACCAGATGGGATTCCCTGGCTACTTTCTGATCGTTATGGAATTTATCCAGTGGTCGAAAGATAACGGTGTGCCAGTTGGACCAGGTCGTGGTTCTGGTGCTGGCTCGCTGGTTGCTTACGCTCTGAAAATCACCGATCTCGACCCGCTGGAATTTGACCTGCTGTTCGAACGTTTCCTGAACCCGGAACGTGTTTCGATGCCTGACTTCGACATCGACTTCTGCATGGAAAAACGTGACTGGGTTATCGATCACGTGGCAGAAATGTACGGGCGTGAAGCGGTATCACAGATTATTACCTTCGGTACGATGGCGGCAAAAGCGGTTATCCGCGATGTGGGTCGCGTACTGGGGCATCCTTACGGTTTCGTCGATCGTATTTCTAAACTGATCCCGCCAGATCCAGGTATGACGCTTGCGAAAGCGTTTGAAGCTGAACCACAGCTCCCTGAAATCTACGAGGCTGACGAAGAAGTTAAAGCGCTGATCGACATGGCGCGTAAGCTTGAAGGTGTCACGCGAAACGCCGGTAAACACGCCGGTGGCGTGGTGATTGCGCCTACAAAAATTACCGATTTTGCACCGCTTTACTGCGACGACCAGGGGCAAAACCCGGTCACCCAGTTCGATAAAAATGACGTTGAATACGCAGGGCTGGTGAAGTTCGACTTCCTCGGTTTGCGTACGCTGACGATCATCGACTGGGCGTTGAAGATGATCAACCCGCGTCGGGCGAAACAAGGTTTAGAGCCGATTGATATCGCCGCTATTCCGCTCGAGGACAAGAAAAGCTTCGACATGCTGCAACGCTCGGAAACCACTGCGGTATTCCAGCTTGAATCGCGCGGCATGAAAGATTTGATCAAGCGTCTGCAACCTGACTGCTTCGAAGATATGATTGCATTGGTAGCGCTGTTCCGCCCAGGCCCACTGCAATCAGGCATGGTAGATAACTTTATCGACCGTAAGCACGGACGTGAAGCTATCTCTTATCCGGATATTCAATGGCAGCATGAAAGCCTGAAACCGGTGCTGGAGCCAACCTACGGCATTATCCTGTATCAAGAACAGGTTATGCAGATTGCGCAGGTGCTGGCGGGCTACTCGCTCGGCGGCGCAGACATGTTGCGTCGTGCGATGGGTAAAAAGAACCCGGTCGAGATGGCAAAGCAGCGTGGTGGCTTTGAAGATGGCGCGAAGTCTCGTGGTATTGACGGCGACCTGGCGATTAAAATCTTTGACCTGGTAGAGAAATTTGCCGGTTACGGGTTTAACAAATCTCACTCCGCAGCTTATGCGTTGGTTTCTTACCAGACGCTATGGTTAAAGGCACACTATCCGGCAGAGTTCATGGCCGCGGTTATGACCGCAGATATGGATAACACCGAGAAAATTGTTGGCCTGGTGGATGAGTGCTGGCGCATGGGCCTGAAAATTTTGCCGCCGGATATTAACTCCGGGCTGTACCATTTCCACGTTAACGATGACGGCGAAATTGTTTACGGCATCGGCGCGATTAAAGGTGTCGGCGAAGGCCCAATCGAAGCGATAATCGAGGCGCGTAACGAAGGCGGTTATTTCCGCGAGTTGTTTGACCTCTGCGCGCGCGTTGATACCAAAAAGCTCAACAAGCGAGTGCTTGAAAAGTTGATTATGTCCGGGGCATTTGATCGCCTTGGACCGCACCGTGCCGCACTAATGAATGCATTAGGTGATGCGCTTAAAGCTGCTGACCAACACGCGAAAGCTGAAGCGATTGGCCAGGTGGATATGTTCGGTGTGCTGGCGGATGAGCCGGAACAGGTTGAACAGTCCTATGCCAGCGTTATTCCGTGGCCTGAACAAGTGGTGCTGGATGGTGAGCGTGAAACGTTAGGTTTATACCTGACCGGCCACCCAATCACCCAGTACCTGAAAGAAATTGAGCGCTATGTCGGTGGCATGCGCCTGAAAGAGATGCACCCGACAGAACGTGGTAAAATGACCACGGCTGCGGGTCTGGTGATTGCTTCGCGGGTGATGATTACCAAGCGCGGCAATCGCATTGGCATCTGTACTCTGGATGACCGTTCTGGTCGTCTGGAAGTGATGCTATTCACAGATGCGTTAGAAAAGTACCAGCATCTGTTGGAAAAAGACCGTATCCTGATCGTCAGCGGACAGGTCAGCTTTGATGATTTCAGCGGCGGCCTTAAAATGACCGCTCGCGAAGTAATGGACATTGACGAGGCCCGCGAAAAGTATGCGCGTGGGCTTGCTATCTCGCTGACGGACAGGCAAATTGATGACCAGCTTTTGAACCGTCTCCGTCAGTCCCTGGAACCCCATCGTTCGGGGACCATTCCAGTACATCTCTACTATCAGAGAGCGGATGCACGAGCGCGTTTGCGTTTTGGCGCAGCATGGCGTGTATCCCCAAGCGATCGTTTGCTCAATGAGCTGCGTACGTTGATAGGTGCGGAGCAGGTGGAACTGGAGTTTGACTAATACAGGAATATTATGAGTCTGAATTTCCTCGATTTTGAACAGCCGATTGCAGAGCTGGAAGCGAAAATTGATTCCCTGACTGCAGTTAGCCGTCAGGACGAAAAGTTAGATATTAATCTCGACGAAGAAGTGCAGCGTCTGCGTGAAAAAAGCGTAGAACTCACACGTAAAATCTTTGCCGATTTAGGCGCATGGCAGATTGCTCAACTGGCGCGTCATCCGCAGCGCCCGTATACGCTTGATTACCTGCGTCTGGCTTTTGATGAGTTTGACGAATTAGCGGGTGACCGCGCGTATGCTGACGACAAAGCTATTGTTGGTGGGATTGCGCGTCTTGATGGTCGTCCGGTTATGGTTATTGGCCATCAGAAAGGCCGTGAAACCAAAGAGAAAATTCGCCGTAACTTCGGTATGCCAGCACCAGAAGGCTACCGTAAAGCACTGCGTTTGATGGAAATGGCTGAGCGTTTCAATATGCCAATCATTACCTTCATCGACACCCCTGGTGCTTACCCTGGTGTGGGCGCGGAAGAACGTGGTCAGTCAGAAGCTATCGCGCGCAACTTGCGTGAAATGTCTGGTCTGAAAGTACCGGTCATCTGTACCGTCATTGGTGAAGGTGGTTCTGGTGGTGCGTTGGCGATTGGTGTGGGCGATAAAGTGAATATGCTGCAATACAGCACCTATTCTGTTATCTCTCCAGAAGGCTGCGCGTCAATTCTGTGGAAAAGTGCTGATAAAGCGCCTATCGCCGCAGAAGCAATGGGTATCATTGCGCCGCGCCTGAAAGAGCTGAAACTTATTGATACCGTCATCCCTGAACCATTGGGTGGCGCGCACCGTAACGTAGAAACAATGGCTGCTTCACTGAAAGCGCAATTGTTGGCTGATTTGGCCGATCTGGATGTGTTGAATACCGAAGAGCTGTTGGCTCGTCGTTATCACCGTCTGATGAGCTACGGCTACGCGTGATAGCGTGACGCATGGCAAAGAGAGGTCAGAAGAAATTCTGGCCTTTTTTATTGCCTGAATTCCACACTTTATAAAGCTTTACACCCCAACGCTTGTCCTCGGTGCGATTTCAATAAACTATGCTTATCTGAAGTATTTTTGCCAGGAGGTGAGCATTGAATATTATTGCAATCATGGGGACGCACGGCGTTTTCTACAAAGATGAGCCGATTAAAGAGCTGCATCATGCGCTGGAAGTACAAGGTTTCCGGCTCATTTATCCTACCAATAGCACCGACCTGCTCAAACTCATTGAACATAATCCGCGTATTTGTGGCGTCATTTTTGACTGGGACGAGTACAGCCTGGATCTTTGCAGCGAAATTAATGCGCTGAATGAATATTTGCCGCTGTATGCGTTTATCAATGCGCATTCGTCGCTGGATGTCAGCGTCAACGAAATGCGCATGGCGCTGTGGTTTTTTGAATACGCGCTCAGCGCCGCCGACGACATCGCCTTGCGCATTCGCCAGTACACCAATGAATATCTGGATAACATCACTCCGCCGTTAACCAAAGCGTTGTTCACTTATGTTAATGAAGGGAAATACACCTTCTGCACGCCTGGCCATATGGCGGGCACGGCCTATCAGAAAAGCCCTGTGGGTTGCCTGTTCTATGACTTTTTCGGCGCGAACATGCTTAAGGCCGATGTCTCGATTTCAGTGACCGAACTGGGTTCGTTGCTGGATCACACCGGGCCGCATCTGGAAGCCGAGGAATATATCGCCCGCACATTTGGTGCGGAACAAAGCTATATGGTGACCAATGGCACATCGACGTCGAATAAAATCGTCGGTATGTACGCCGCACCGTCTGGCAGCACGGTTCTTATCGACCGTAACTGCCATAAATCGCTGACCCATTTATTGATGATGACGGATTTGGTTCCCATCTGGTTAAAGCCAACGCGTAATGCTCTGGGAATTTTGGGTGGCATCCCGAAACGGGAATTTATGCGCGAGAGCATCGAAGCCAAAGTTGCTGCCACGGAAAATGCAGAATGGCCAGTGCATGCTGTGATCACTAATTCGACCTACGATGGTTTGCTCTATAACACCGAGTTCATCAAGCACACGCTGGACGTTCCCTCGATTCACTTTGATTCTGCCTGGGTGCCCTATACCAATTTCCATCCTATTTATCAGGGAAAAAGCGGTATGAGTGGTGACCGAGTGCCGGGAAAAGTCATCTACGAAACCCAGTCCACACACAAATTATTGGCCGCGTTATCGCAAGCCTCTCTTATTCACATCAAAGGGGATTATGACGAGCAGACGTTCAACGAAGCCTACATGATGCATACCACCACTTCACCTAGTTATCCGCTGGTGGCGTCCATTGAAATGGCTGCCGCTATGCTGCGTGGCAACCCTGGTAAGCGTTTGATCAACCGTTCTGTAGAACGTGCACTCCATTTCCGCCGTGAGGTTCAGCGCCTGCGTGAGGAGTCTGAGGATTGGTTCTTTGATATCTGGCAGCCTGAATACATCGATGAAGCTGCCTGCTGGCCGATTTCACCGGGCGAAGAAGGCTGGCACGGATTTAAAGATGCAGACGCAGACCATATGTACCTCGACCCGATTAAAGTCACGATTCTGACGCCAGGAATGGATGAATTGGGAACGATGGCGCAAGAGGGGATTCCTGCGGCGCTGGTGGCGAAGTTCCTTGATGAGCGCGGCGTGGTGGTCGAAAAAACAGGGCCGTATAACTTGCTGTTCCTGTTCAGTATTGGTATCGACAAAACCAAAGCATTAAGTCTATTGCGTGGTTTGACGGAGTTTAAACGCTCTTACGACCTCAATCTGCGTGTGAAAAACATGCTGCCAGATTTGTATGCCGAAGATCCTGATTTTTACCGCAACATGCGTATTCAGGATTTGGCACAAGGTATCCACAAGCTGATTAAACAGCACAATCTTTCTGACCTGATGCTGCGTGCCTTTGACGTGTTACCTGAAATGAAAATGACGCCGCACAAGGCTTATCAGCAGCAAGTGAAAGGCAACGTTGAAACGGTAGAAATCGAACAGCTATTGAATCGCGTTTCTGCCAACATGATTTTGCCGTACCCGCCGGGTGTGCCGGTCGTCATGCCTGGCGAGATGATCACCAATGAAAGCCGTGCGGTGCTCGATTTCTTGCTGATGCTGTGTTCTGTTGGGGAACATTATCCAGGCTTTGAAACGGATATCCACGGGGCTAAACTTGGCGAAGATGGCATCTATAGAGTGCGAGTCTTAAAAACGGTTTAGCGTCTTGATTTACCGATGCATGATAGTTAACGTGCGAAAAAGACAAAGGAGCATTTATGCTGGGTTTAAAGCAGGTTCACCATATCGCTATCATCGCGTCGGACTATCCTGTCAGTAAGCATTTTTACTGCGATATTCTCGGTTTTACTCTGCAAGCGGAAGCGTATCGCGAAGAACGAGACTCGTGGAAAGGGGATTTGGCACTGAACGGGCAATATGTCATTGAGCTGTTTTCGTTTCCCTCGCCGCCAGCCAGGCCGAGCCGCCCGGAGGCTTGCGGGCTGCGCCATTTAGCGTTCAGCGTTGACGATATCGACAGCGCGATTGTTCATCTGGAAAATAATGGCGTGAAGTGCGAGCCGGTTCGCATCGATCCTTTCACTGATAAGCGTTTTACTTTCTTTAATGATCCGGATGGCTTGCCGCTGGAACTTTATCAACAATAGCTTTACCACAGTAACGCTTGCCTCATATGTCGTTGCCCAGTAACGTGCTGGGCAAATCCTTATTTAAACTGCTGACTATGCAACTTCGTTCTCTACTCAGATTACTGCAACCGCACCCACATTTGCTGGTGGCGTTTAGTGGTGGGCTGGATTCCACGGTTTTGCTCCATCAGCTGGTCACGCTTCGCGATACTCAGGCTGCGAATTTTCACCTTCGCGCCATGCATATTCATCATGGTCTAAGCCCTTTTGCCGATGAATGGGCAGAACATTGCCGGAAAGTTTGCCAGCAATGGAACGTGTCATTTGAAGTCAAACGAGTACAACTGGCTGACGATGGATTAGGCATTGAAGCTCACGCTCGCGCGGCGCGTTATCAGGCGCTGGCCGAAACATTACGTCCGCAAGAAGTCCTGCTAACGGCACAACATCTTGATGATCAATGCGAAACATTTTTGCTGGCCTTAAAGCGGGGGAGTGGCCCGGCAGGATTAGCCGCCATGCCACAACGTTTGCCTTTTGGTTCCTCGGAATTGATACGACCGCTGCTTGGGCAAACTCGTAAAGAGCTGGAAGACTGGGCTAATGAGCACCAATTAACGTGGATAGAAGACGAAAGTAATCAGGACGATAGCTACGACCGTAATTTCTTGCGTCTGCGTGTACTGCCCGAAATCCAGCAGCGCTGGCCTCATTTTCCTCAAAGTGTTGCCCGTAGCGCTGAGTTATGTGGTGAGCAAGAGCAGCTTCTTGATGAGTTATTGGCAGAACAGCTTGCTGAGTTGGTTCAGAGCGACGGCGCGATATTCATCGAGCCTTTGCTTGCTCACAGTGCTATCCGTCGTGCTGCATTGTTACGTCGTTGGTTTGCTTTGCATAATGCGCCCATGCCGTCGCGAGCGGCATTAGTGCGCTTATGGGAAGAGGCGGCAACGAGCCGTGAAGATGCCAATCCGCGCCTGAAATTTGGCGACTACGAAGTTCGTCGTTATCAGGGTGCATTATATTGGCTGCCGATAACAAACGGGTTAGGCGATGAAATTATTCCCTGGCCTGCGCCTTTTGCACCATTAACGTTACCAGATGGTTTGGGAACGCTTCAATGCGCGGATGATGGGGTGGAAATGCGTGCACCTCTCGATAACGAACCTGTGACTGTGCGCTTCAAGGCTTCCGGGCAGTTTCATATCGTTGGGCGCGAACGCGGGCGAAGTCTGAAAAAAATCTGGCAAGAGTCAGGTACCCCGCCGTGGCAGCGGGAAAGAACACCGCTGTTATATTACGGCGAGCAACTGATTGCGGCCCTGGGGGTTTTTGTCACCCAGGACGGGAAAGCAACGGAACAATCATGCTGGCGTGTCGACTGGCAAAAGGAGAATCAGCAATGAAGAGAATGATTATTTTGGCTGGCGCTTTATTGTGTGCACAGCCGGTACTGGCAAAAGGTGATGCACAAGCCGGTGAGCAAAAGGCCATGATGTGTGTGGCTTGTCATGGTGCGATGGGGAAAGTCTCGGTGCCGATGTACCCGAATCTTGCCGGTCAAAACGAGGCTTATCTCGAGCACTCATTGCAGGCCTATAAAAAGGGCGAGCGTAGCGGTGGGCAAGCTGAAGTCATGAAGGCGTACGTTAGCGGCTTGTCGGATGAGGATATTAGCAATCTGGCGGCTTATTACGCCTCAATGAAACCCTAAAAAAAACGGGCAGCTCAAGGGCTGCCCGCGCATGCGGATACTTTGCGTATCAGGACTCGCTAACTACGACAGTACCAATTTCAGGATGGCTGAAGCTGGTAATTTTATCGAGGCGGACTTCGCGGGTGGCACCGGCATCATCGAGAATCAAATATTCGATGTTTTTACGAGATACCAGGTCACTGGCTTGCGCCTTGAAAACTTCTCCGCTCTTTAACTCCAGAGTCAACAATAAGTGATTCTGGCAGGCGAGCTCGAGATTGTCATAATCATCACAATTGATGGGTTGATAGGCATCATTCATTGACATAATCGCTCACCAGTAAGTTCGCGGCAGCATACGCCGCCTGTTCCCTAATAGATTCTGGTTGTGTTTCATCGGAAGCCACTTCATTCAGTACCTTCAAGACGCAACCTAATGCATCCGGAATGTAACCTAAATCTCCGCTGGCAATTTCCGCATAGCGCCGCCGTACTAATACACAATACTTTTCCACACGCCCTCCTTTCAGAGTCCCGACCTCAGACTTAATTGTGGGATGCCAGTTAAGCCTACGAAGATAAACTCTGTTTAGCAAGGTGACTATACCACAGGCATGAAACCGATATCAGCAGCCTGACTCTCTACTTGAGTGAATACATAACAGCGTTTTAGCGAGGTTTTCGCTACAATGAGCGCCTAATTAGTGTGGAGAAGTGTGATGGCGTTAAAAGCGACAATCTATAAAGCGATGGTGAACGTTGCCGATCTCGATCGCAATCAGTTCCTGGACAGTAACCTGACGCTTGCGCGCCATCCTTCAGAAACTCAAGAACGCATGATGTTGCGTTTATTAGCGTGGATTAAATACGCTAACGAACGGCTGCAATTTTCGCGTGGATTAAGTGCTGAGGAAGAACCAGAAATCTGGCAGCGCAATGACCATATGGGTATCGACCTGTGGATTGAGCTGGGTTTACCAGACGAAAAACGCCTGAAAAAAGCCTGTAGCCAATCTGGCGAAGTGGCGTTGTTTACTTACAACAGTCGTGCCGCTGAAATCTGGTGGCAGCAGCATCAGAACAAACTTAAGCAGTACCAGAATTTGTCTATCTGGTATCTGGATGACGAGCAACTGGCGAAGCTATGTGAGTTTGGTACGCGTTCGATGAACCTGCAGGCCACCATTCAGGATGGGGCAATCTGGTTGTCTGATGCTGAGAATAATCTCGAAATTCACTTTACGGCCTGGCAGCATCATTGATGATAGAAGTCTCCCGGGCGGTAGCCATACCGGACAGTGAAGTGACCATTACGGCTATTCGCGCACAAGGCGCGGGTGGTCAGCACGTGAATAAAACCTCAACGGCAATCCATTTGCGTTTTGACATTCGCGCCTCCAGCCTGCCAGAGTATTATAAAGAACGTCTACTGGCGGCCAGTCACCATCTTATTACTCCAGATGGCGTAGTGGTGATAAAAGCGCAGGAATACCGCAGCCAGGAAATGAATCGTGAAGCGGCAGTTGCAAGGCTCGTATCATTAATTCAAGAATTAACCGTAGAACAAAAAAGCCGACGAGCTACCCGGCCCACACGCGCTTCAAAAGAGCGTCGTTTGACATCAAAAGCTCAGAAATCAACGACAAAGTCGCTACGTGGGAAAGTCCGGCGTCCTGAATAACGAACGGCGAAGATATTGACCAGAAGAAGGAAGAGATGGTGAAAAAGATCCTATTGTCAGCGGTTGCCGTGTGCAGCCTGTTTGCACTTTTTGGCTGTAATAACCGAGCTGAAGTGCAAACATTGCAGCCGACACAAGCTGCAGAATTGCAACCAATGCAGCAAAGCTACCGTGGTGTTATCCCTTGTGCGGATTGCTCAGGGATTGAAACCTCGCTGTTTTTGGAAAAAGACGGTACCTGGGTAATGAATCAACGTTATCAAGGGGCAAAAGAGCCAGCAGTATTTGCATCCTACGGTAGCTGGGCACGTACCGCGGATAAATTAGTTCTGACTGAACGCGATGGCGAAAAGCTCTATTTCCGTCCGAAAGGCGATAACCTGGAAATGTTGGACAGGGCAGGGAATTCGATTGAGTCTCAGCTTAATTACACTCTGAAGCCGATGAAAGAGGCTTTGCCTGCGACGCCAATGACGATGAAAGGCATGTATAAATACATGGCTGATGCGGCGATTTTCCAGGATTGTGCCACAGGTAAAACCTTCGACGTTGCCAGCAACGCTGAGCTTGAGCGCGGGTATGCAGCTGCGCGAGGCGAGGATTACCAGCCTGTGTTGCTGGTGGTTGATGCCCACTTTACTTTGCAAGCCTCACCGGATAGTGGCGAATTGAGAAAAACAGTCGTTGCCGACCGGGCCGCTAAGTTTGAGCCGAAGAAAACCTGCCAGGATTGATAAAAAAAGGCCCCGCTAATTGCTTAGCGGGGCCTTTTTCTTAGAACGATAAGACTTAGCGCTTAATCTGCGCCAACAAGAAATCAATGATTTCGTTGGTTTTGATCATCTGCTTTTCGCCTTCACGACGGTTCTTGTATTCAACTTCTTCGCTATCAAGATTACGGTCGCCAATCACGATAGTGTGTGGAATACCAATCAGTTCCATATCCGCAAACATCACGCCTGGACGCTCTTTACGGTCATCCATCAATACGTCGATACCTTTGGCGCGCAGAGTGGAATACAGCTCTTCAGCTAACTCCTTCACGCGGAAAGATTTGTGCATGTTCATTGGCAGAATGGCAACCTGGAACGGTGCAATCGCATCTGGCCATATAATGCCGCGCTCGTCGTTGTTTTGCTCAATAGAAGCGGCGACCACGCGAGTCACGCCAATACCGTAGCAACCCATAGTCAGAGTCTGGTTACGGCCATCTTCACCCTGAACAGAGGCTTTCATCGCTTCGGAATACTTAGTGCCGAGCTGGAAGATATGACCCACTTCGATGCCGCGTTTAATCAGCAACGTACCTTTACCGTCTGGGCTCGGATCGCCTTCGACAACGTTGCGGATATCAGCAACTTCTGGCAACGCAACGTCACGTTCCCAGTTAATACCCACGAAGTGTTTGCCGTCGATGTTTGCGCCAGCAGCGAAGTCGCTCATTGCGGCAACGGTGCGGTCAGCAACCACTGGAATTGGCAGATTGACTGGGCCAAGTGAGCCAGGGCCTGCTTTAACGACAGCACGAATTTCTTCTTCGGTTGCGAAAGTCAGTGGGCTGGCAACTTGTGGCAGTTTCTCTGCTTTAACTTCATTCAGCTCATGATCGCCACGAACCAACAGAGCAACCAGTGGATAAGCACTGCCTTCGGTTGCTTTAACCATCAGAGTCTTAACTGTTTTTTCGACTGGCAGGTTGAACTGCTCAACCAACTCAGCGATGGTTTTGGCGTTAGGGGTATCAATCTGCGTCATTTCAACGCTCGGCGCTGCACGGCCACCTGCTGGAGCAACCGCTTCAGCAAATTCGATGTTGGCGGCGTACTCAGACTCGGTTGAGAAGATGACATCGTCTTCACCGCTCTGTGCCAGTACCTGGAATTCATGAGATGCGCTGCCACCAATAGAGCCGGTGTCGGCTTCTACTGCGCGGAAATCCAGACCCATACGGGTGAAGATTTTGCTGTAGGCCTGATACATCGCATCGTAAGTTTCCTGCAAGGACTCCTGAGTCGTATGGAAAGAGTAAGCGTCTTTCATCAGGAATTCGCGGGAACGCATCACGCCGAAACGTGGGCGAACTTCATCACGGAATTTGGTTTGAATCTGGAAGAAATTCAGTGGCAGCTGTTTGTAAGAGCTCAGCTCGTTACGAATCAGGTCAGTGATGACTTCTTCATGAGTTGGGCCGAGTACAAATGGGCGTTCGCCGCGATCAACAAAACGCAGCAGCTCTGGGCCATATTGTTCCCAACGACCACTTTCTTGCCATAAGTCAGCGGGCTGAACCACAGGCATACACACCTCGATAGCACCGGCGTTGTTCATTTCTTCGCGCACGATGTTTTCGACTTTTTTCAGAACGCGCAAACCGGTCGGCAACCAGGTATATAAACCGGAAGCGAGTTTGCGGATCATCCCGGCGCGCAGCATCAGTTGGTGACTGATGACTTCGGCGTCGGCTGGTGTCTCCTTCAGTGTGGCGAGCAGATATTGGCTAGTACGCATGTTGTTACGGTTCCATTTGAACGGCAGATAACCGGCTACCTGAGTAGCCTGATGCAAAATAAGTGTTTTAGTTTACCAGTGTGGCAGGGATGTCAAAAGAGAAGGGCGATAAATTAACGACTCTCAATAGCAAACACTTCTGAACCCTGCTCGGTTACACGCCAGCGGACATTGAATTCCAGCAATAAAACGGCGTAAGTTTTACCGATATCCTCACCCTTACGATAGGCCGGACGTGGATCTTGCGCCAGCACTTCGCGGATAAAACGTTCAATATGCGGGTAACGTTTCTCAAGCAGTGATAATTGCGGCTGTAACTCAGGCGTGAAGTAAACCGGCATATCGGCTGCGGGGGCATTCTGTGCATAACCTGCAACAGCCTCAGGCACCGCTTCCGCAAACGGTAAGTAAGGTTTGATATCAACAACAGGCGTGCCATCAACCAAATCCAGACTACCGAGCTGCAAAATGACCTGGTCTTTCTGGCAGCGAATACTTTTCAGTTCGACCAGTGACATGCCAATCGGATTTGGGCGGAATGTCGAGCGCGTAGCAAACACGCCCATGCGAGCATTGCCACCTAAACGAGGCGGACGAACCGTGGGCCGCCAACCACCTTCCATCGTTTGATGAAAAACAAATAGCAGCCACAGATGACTAAAACCTTCGAGGCCACGAACGGCATCTGCCACATTATAAGGTGGCAGTAAATGCAATTCGCCACCGCCATCAGTTACCAGACCCGGTTGGCGGGGAACGGCAAACTTCTCTTTATACGGGGAGCGAATGACACCAATTTGTTCGAAGCTAAATGTTGTCATTTCGCCGAGACATTTAATGCAGAACCCACGCATACAGCCTGACGATAGCATCCTGGCGTGCCGCTGGTGACATCACAGCTATGTAATAACACGGCGTTTGCTTTCATTTTTGATGCATTTACTTGCAAGCGTTTACGGGCCGTCGGGATATTAGGTGGAGAATCCTGATTGCTGACCTGGCATGATTCACCGCTGACTTCACCGAGATCGCGGAAAGGTTTGCCCACTAAATCTTCTGCATTTGTATAGATTTTTACGGGTGCAGGACGAACTGGTTTCGGTTTAGTCGGTTCGGGAGCCGGCGGTGTTGCTGTGCTTTGAACAGGTTCAACGGGGGATCTGCTTAGCATAGTACAGCCGCTCAGCATGACTGCTAATAAACAGATCGGTAAAGCACGCATAATTTTTCCTCAATGAATGATAAAACGTGATTATTGAATCAAGCTCTCGCACAAATAACAAGACGGGCATTCGCCCGTCTTAGATTATTTACGCAAAAATAGAAGAATGGAAACTTACCAGCCTTTTACTGCGCCGCCATTGAAGACTTTGTTTGCTGCTTCGTAAACTTCATCAGACTGGTAAGCCTGAACGAATTTCTTCACGTTTTCAGCGTCTTTGTTATCTTCGCGGGAAACGATCATGTTTACGTATGGGGATTCTTTGTTTTCAACAAAGATACCGTCTTTAGCTGGAGTCAGGCCAATCTGGCTTGCATAGGTGGTGTTGATGATTGCCAGAGCGATTTGAGCATCATCCAAAGAACGTGGTAGCTGTGGTGCTTCCAGTTCAACCAGCTTCAGGTTTTTAGGGTTCTCAGTCACATCCAGAACAGTTGGCAGCAGACCAACGCCATCTTTCAGTTTGATCAGACCTTGTTGTTGCAGCAGCAATAAAGAACGACCAAGGTTAGTTGGGTCGTTTGGCAGAGCAACCTGCGCGCCTGCTTGCAGTTCATCCAGAGATTTGATTTTTTTGGAGTAGCCAGCAATTGGGTAAACGAACGTGTTACCTACAGAAACCAGTTTGTAGCCACGGTCTTTGATCTGCTGATCCAGGTAGGGTTTGTGCTGGAAGGCGTTAGCATCAATGTCGCCTTTGCTCAGCGCTTCGTTAGGCAGAACGTAATCGTTAAAGGTAACCAGCTCAACATCCAGGCCGTATTTCTCTTTTGCGACTTTCTGCGCAACTTCGGCAACTTGCTGTTCAGCACCAACAATAACGCCAACTTTGATATGGTTTGGATCTTTCTCGTCCTGACCACAACCCACGAGTGCCAGAGAACCAATCAGAGCACCAACTGCCGCAAAGGTTTTAAATTTAAAAGACATATCCCTTCCTTACTATGTGTAAAAACGATGTTGTGTTGAACGTATTATTTGTGAGTCACAGCCCGGACGATACGATCGCCAGAGACTTGAATTAAATACACTAATACCACCAATAACACTAATACCGTATTCATCACGGTAGCGTTATAACCGATATAACCATACTGATAGCCAATCTGACCCAGACCACCGGCACCAACGGCACCGCCCATAGCAGAATAGCCCACCAGGGTAATCAGCGTAATGGTCGCCGCGTTCACCAGACCCGGCAGTGCTTCTGGCAGAAGTACTTTGCGGATGATCTGCAGCGGTGTTGCACCCATTGCGCGTGAAGCTTCAATCAGGCCTGATGGAATTTCCAGTAAAGCATTTTCTACCATACGTGCAATAAAGGGTGCTGCACCTACGGTCAATGGCACAATAGCCGCTTGCAGACCAATTGACGTTCCGACAATGGCTCGGGTAAATGGAATCATCCATACCAGCAATATAATGAACGGAATAGAACGGAAGATATTCACCAGGGCTGAGAGAATGTTGTAAATCTTCGCGTTCGCACTGATTTGCCCTGGGCGGGTAATATAAAGCAATACGCCGACAGGCAGGCCGAGCACAAAGCCAAAGAAGCCTGACACAAAAGTCATCGCCAGCGTTTCATACACGCCTTTTAACAGTAACCACATCATTGGCTCAGACATAACCCAGCACCTCTACTTTTACATGTTGCTGCTGCAAATATGCGATAGCAGCGTCCATATCCTGATGTTCTCCATGCAATTCGCACAACATGATGCCGAATTTCACGCCACCGGCGTAATCCATCTGCGCACTGATGATATTGCTGTTCACATTGAAGCGGCGGGCGGTTTCTGAAAGCAACGGCGCATCTACAGACTGACCAGTAAATTCCAGTCGTAGCAATGGCACGGTAGTGTCGCTCTTGTCAGTGCTCAAACGCTGCGCGTAATCTTCTGGGATATCCAGATGCAGAGTGGATTGAATAAACTGCTGTGCAAGCGGTGTCTTAGGATGAGAGAACACTTCGCTCACGGTGTCTTGTTCTATTAACTCACCATCGCTAATAACAGCAACGCAGTCACAGATGCGTTTTACAACATCCATCTCGTGAGTAATTAAAAGAATAGTCAGACCAAGGCGACGGTTGATGTCCTTCAACAGTTCGAGAATCGAACGTGTGGTTGCCGGATCGAGCGCGCTGGTGGCCTCATCACATAACAGAACTTTAGGATTGCTTGCTAATGCACGGGCAATCGCGACACGCTGCTTTTGCCCGCCAGACAGGTTGGCCGGGTAAGCATCATGCTTTTCGCTCAGGCCAACCAAATCCAGTAATTCAGACACGCGGCGTTTAACTTCTTCACGCGGAGTGTTATCCAACTCTAAAGGCAATGCGACGTTGCCATAAACCGTACGGGAAGAAAGCAAATTAAAGTGCTGGAAAATCATGCCAATCTGGCGGCGCGCTTTAGTAAGTTGGCTTTCTGAAAGCTTTGTCAGCTCCTGGCCATCGACCAGTACTGAGCCGTGCGATGGGCGCTCAAGCAGGTTTACGCAACGGATAAGGGTACTTTTCCCTGCACCTGATGCGCCGATCACGCCATAAATTTGCCCAGCAGGAACATGCAGGCTGACGTTATTCAACGCCTGTATGCTGCGATTTCCTTGTTGGAACACTTTGGTGATATTCGAAAGTTTAATCATTAGGTTATTTATTATCGTATGAGTGTAAGTCGTGGCATTTTCTGCTGCCGATAACGGGCGATGACCGTTATCGATATGGATGTTAAGGCATCCAGACGTCTAAATCAATCTGCGAATGATTGTCTGTTCCCGTCAGGATAGAAAACCATGCGATACTACACCAAATCCCAGTTTCAGGAGTTTCCAAGTGGCACAGTCTGTTCCAGCTATTTTTCTCGATCGTGATGGCACCATTAATGTTGACCATGGTTATGTCCATGAAGTAGACCAGTTCGAGTTCATTGATGGTGTGATTGACGCAATGCGCGAGTTAAAAGCTATGGGCTATGCGTTAGTGATCGTCACCAACCAATCAGGCATTGCCCGTGGCATGTTCACAGAAGGTGATTTTGAGAATCTGACAGAATGGATGGACTGGTCTTTAGCAGACCGTGGCGTTGACCTTGATGGCATCTATTATTGTCCGCATCATCCGGAGGCAATAGTAGAAGAGTTTCGCCAAACCTGTGATTGTCGCAAACCGCAACCGGGTATGCTGCTCACAGCTCAAGAGTTTCTTCATATAGATATGGCTTCTTCTTATATGGTTGGAGACAAACTGGAAGACATGCAAGTAGCATCAGCGGCACAAGTTGGGACAAAAGTACTGGTTCGCAGCGGTAAGCCAGTCACTGAGCAAAGTGAAGCAGCGGCTGATTTTGTCATTAATAGCCTCGCAGACCTGCCAAAAGCGATAAAAGCGCGTCAAAAACAGGCGTAGCGGCTAAAAAGTGTGCGGTTAGCAATTATTTTGAAATTAGGGGTTGTCAGCTTCCAGAAAATCCCTATACTGCGCCTCCACTGACACGGCAAAGCGGCTTACAAACCGGCCTGTGAGTTGGAGTGAAGCGAGAAATAAACGCTTGACTCTGAAAGAGGAAAGCGTAATATACGCCACCTCGAGTTAGCAAGCGAAAGCGT
>CBCPKK010000017.1:0-163025 GCA_965119215.1 uncultured Buttiauxella sp. | reverse complement strand
AGATTATTCAGAATGTTATTGTCAGAAATCCCGGTGTTTTATACCAGGCCCTGCGGAGGATGATTTGTGGGGATCCCTCAGGTTCCCGACGGCTGGCCCCTAAAAATGAGAGAAAATGGAGGCGATTTAAGCCGGACCCAAACCCCTCGCTTCCACTCTGAATTTCTACTTGTTCACGGTATCGCTTTAGGTTTTTTCAGCAACACAAACGCGGCATAGTTTCCTGAATTTACAGCCACGTCCTTGTTCCCGGCTTAAATCGCCCCAGTTTTTCCCCTTCAGTCAGGGTTGCGTTGTCGGGAACAACGCAAGAGAGCGATCGTCGGACAAAAATGTCTGGAACATTTTTGAACAACGCTTGCGTTGGCCACGAAGTGGTTCGTCACACGGATGTGACGAATAAACGAATCGCGAACGACCCTGAATGTTGGGGATAAACTGGGGTTTACCGCTTGCGGCGATTTATTGGCCGGGCGCCGGGGTCGCCAGGGGAATGGCGTAATTCCCATGGCACGTTCACCGTTAGCTTTGATCACATGGAAAAGCAGGTTATTTGGTGAACGGAAAACCTGCGTAACTTACAGATATCACTCCGATAAATTGGCCTAAGTGAGATCTGTATAAGAGACAGTCCCTTCTGGGGAGGGTAATAAAACGGTCAAAAAGGAAATAACATCGGCACCATCACCACGCTCACCACCATCACAATCACGGTAAACGGCACGCCCATCTTCACAAAATCACTGAATTTATAATTCCCCGGCCCCAGAACTAACGTATTTACAGGGGACGATACCGGCGTCATAAAGGCTGCTGATGCGGCCAGTGCCACTATCATGGCGAACGGATAAGGCGAAACGCCCATTGATTTTGCCGCAGCCAGCGCGATAGGAGCCATTAAAACGGCTGTCGCAGTATTTGATATAAACAGGCCAATCGCCGCACACATCACAAACAGGCAAATCAGCATCAAATGCGGGCCGTATCCGCCCCCCATACGCATCAATCCGTTAACGATTAAATCCACGCCACCGGTCTTTTGTAGCGCAAGAGCAAACGGCATCATACCGACAATCAAAATAATGCTCGGCCAATGTACCGCTTTATATGCGCTTTCCATATCGATACAGCGGAATTTACCCATCAGCAAGCAGGCGATGATTGCTGCGATGGGATTGGGAATTTCGTCGGTCAGCATCAATGCGACCATCAACGCCAGGCAGAAGATTGCGTGTGGTGCCTGGCTATGTGCCGGAGACGCTTCCCCCTCTTCCACTGGCAAGTTCAGCACCAGGAAATCGCGGCCTTTCTTCTGCAACTGGCTAATCAGTTTCCAGTCACCGACTACTAGCAAGATATCGCCGAGCTGCAACGATTCATCCACCAGTAGCCCTTCCATCGCTTCACCGTCACGGCGTAGCCCTACAATGTTCAGGCCATAGCGAGTACGGAAACCAATTTCGCGTATCGTTTGCCCAAGCAGTTCAGAGTCTGGAATAAGTGAAACTTCCGCCATGCCTACATCAAGCGCCTGGTCTGAGAAATACTCGCCGCGCAGAACCATTGGCTCGAGCATCTGCTCGCTGCAAAACTCACGCAGATCGACTTCGGAGGCGGACATATCAATCAGCAACACATCGCGCGCGCGAAATTCGGTAACGCCAGTCACGTTGACGATAACCCGGCGAAATTTACGCCAGCGCTCAAGGCCGATGACGTTTGCGCCATAACGCTCGCGCAGTTTTAAATCATCAAGACGACGACCCACCATCGGTGAGCCTGGGCGAATTGCGAGGCGACGGGCGCGGCCTGTAAGCCGATAGTCTTTAATCAGATCGCGAAAAGTACGGCGTCGCCAGTCATGTCTGCCGTCGTCTTTGTCCTGCCCTTTCAACGCAAAACGCGCGATAAGCATGTAGGCAATGCCCAACAACAAAACTACGAGGCCAATCGGCGTAACGCTAAAGAAGTGGAAACCCTGTAATCCTTCGCGCAACAGTTCACTGTTTACTACCAGGTTTGGCGGCGTAGCCACTAGCGTCATCATGCCGCTAATTAATCCGGCAAAACTCAGGGGCATCATTAAGCGCGACGGTGATGTTTTCATGCGCATGGAAACGCTGAGCACCACCGGGATAAATATGGCGACCACGCCAGTGGAGCTCATGAAAGCACCCAAGCCTGCAACCGTTAGCATCAGCAAAACCAGCATTTTGGTTTCACTGCTGCCCGCGACATCCACCAGCCAGGCGCCCATTTTTGTGGCAACACCCGTGCGCACAAGGCCATCGCCAATAATAAAGAGCGCGGCAATCAGAATAACGTTGGGGTCGCTAAAGCCAGAAAAGGCTTCGCTAAGAGTGAGGGTGTCGCTGAGAACAAAAGCAACGATGACAAGTAAAGCGACCGCATCCATACGTATTTTTCCGGTGGCGAAGAGCACCACCGCAATCGCTAATAGCGATAAGACCCAAATGAGTTCCGAGTTCAAAACAAATCCTTATGAGTTGTCTCAGGGGGTTAAAAGAATGCCATAAAAAAGCCCCACTATCGCGGGGCTAAATCATGTGTTTAGTGTTTTCTGAGCACTTCGACTGTGCCATCGGGCAACTTCTGTACCAGCAATTCAGTCAATGAATGCAGTGCATAATCGACATGCTCAAGGCGCGGTGTATCAGCCGGAGCATTAACCGCGATAACATGGCAGCCCGCAGCAAGACCGGAAAGTACGCCAGCAGGCGCATCCTCCACAACCGCACACTCTTCAGGTTCCAGACCTAACAATTGCGCACCAAGCAGGTAGGCATCAGGCTCTGGTTTTCCGCGAGTTACGCGTTCAGCAGTGACAAGCACTTCAGGTTCTGGCAATCCACCCGCTGCACGACGTGCAGAAGCGACAGGGAATGAACCCGAGGTAACGATAGCCCAGGGAATGCCCGCTTCGTTCAGATGAGTCAGCAACTCAACGGCACCAGGCAAGGCGATAATCCCGTCAGTGTCTTCAGACTCGATTTTTTCGAGACGTAAAAACTCCAGTTGGATCTCTTCTTCCGAAGCACCGGCCATAAAGTGACGTAAAGAAGTGATCGCCTGTTTGCCATGAATGAAGCCTAATACTTCTTGTGGCGAAATATCGAATCGCTTTGCCCAGTTAATCCATGCACGCTCTACTGCTGGCAGGGAGTCAACCAGAGTCCCATCCAAATCAAACAAGAAACCTTTGCACTTCACTACGCTTCTCCCCTCAGGCATTAATAATTTGCGCGATCTCGTTCGCACTTAAATGGTACTGACGTGGGCAAGACTGCCACACCTTCAACATACGCTGATATTTTTCCCACATTGGGGTCTGCGCGTTAAAGCCATGAGTGCCTGCGTCAAAATGCGCATAACGGCCTTCAACGTTTACCATAAAGCGAACATAGCCCAGGAATCGAGCTTCTGTCGCCGCGTCGAAGCCAAGGAATGTGACACGGCGTTCGTCGATTTCCTGGCTATCTTTGAGATTGGTCCAGGAGACATGCAGCGCGTGGTACATCTCCATGATGTCGATAACCGTGCGGCAAGTTTCTTCCGTCAGCTCACCGAACTCACGATCCAGCTCGCGCATTTGCAGGCCGTAGCCGCGCTCAATAATCGTTTGCAGGCGACGATAACGCTCGGCGTTGTCTGCATCGAGCATGGTCATCATTTTGTACTGATTCGATAAAATCAGACGCTGGGCGTTAGTCATTTCCATTTCCTGGCTCCTTTGATGGAAAAATACGCAGGTAAAACATTGAGTTTAAGTCCTGCTAAACAGTATGCCTTCCTTTATATGCGTAACCGCAGGGCAATTACAAATCATCCAGAAAAGTTTTATCCAGTTGCTTGAACGCACGTTTAAGCACTTCGGCCAGAGCCTGGTAATCGGGCTTGCCTTCAATTGGCGCTAGTGCCTGCCCTGCGTCTTGTAATTTACCGCGCACTTCGTAGAACCAGCTTAAAATTGTAGGGGGTAACGGCGTCACGGAACGTTTGCCTAACCACCACAGCCCCTGCATTGGCAAACTGCAGGCGAATAAAGCGGTTGCTACCGCAGGGCCGAGCTGGCCGCCAAGAGCAATCTGCCAGGTCAGCGTGAACACAGCTAGCGGGGGCATAAAGCGGATGGCAAAACGCGTAGCGCGGATGACACGGTTCTCAACAAAGACTGGCGCGAGACGTTTATCGACAGGCCAGGTCTTCGAATAGTGTTGTCCACGGCTGAACATGCTAAACCAGCTTGCGTGGCTATTTAAGGGTGTCGACATGGCTTTACCTCAACTTCACATATAAAAAATAAAATTTTTGTGCAAAACAACAACTCTAAATTACATGGTTCAAAATCTTTTGTCTTTGACCGTCGCAATCAGTTATCCTGTGCCGGCCTTGACGGCCGTAGAAGGGAAACCGCAGGTTGTCAATTTTTTGCTCAGTTCGCTATTGCCGGAAAAACACGCAATATGGCGTAAACTCTAGAGTATTTATTCGTCATGCCAAAAAAACGCTTCTGGCATGACGTTAATCATAAATGTCTGTCTCATCATGCGCTACGCTGAGAGACTAAATGACGTTTTTTTAGCCACGTATAAAAGTAGGTACTTCCATGTCGAGTAAGCTAGTACTGGTTCTGAACTGCGGTAGCTCTTCACTGAAATTCGCAATTATTGATGCTGTAAACGGTGATGAGTACCTCTCTGGTTTAGCCGAATGTTTCCATCTTCCTGAAGCACGTATTAAATGGAAAATGGATGGCGGTAAACAAGAAGCGGCTTTGGGTGCAGGCGCCGCTCACAGCGAAGCTCTGAACTTTATGGTTAATACCATTTTGGCACAAAAACCTGAATTGTCCGAGCAGCTGACCGCTATCGGCCACCGTGTTGTTCACGGCGGCGAGAAGTACACCAGCTCCGTCATTATCGACGAGACCGTGATTCAGGGTATCAAAGATACGTCTTCTTTTGCACCTCTGCATAACCCGGCGCACCTGATCGGTATTGCTGAAGCACTGAAATCTTTCCCTAAACTGGCTGATAAAAACGTTGCTGTGTTTGACACCGCGTTCCATCAGACCATGCCGGAAGAATCTTATCTCTATGCTCTGCCGTACAAACTGTACAAAGAGCACGGCGTTCGTCGCTACGGCGCACACGGCACCAGCCACTTCTACGTGACTCAAGAAGCCGCGAAAATGCTGAACAAGCCAGTGGAAGAACTGAACATCATCACTTGCCACCTGGGCAACGGCGGTTCTGTTTCTGCTATCCGTAACGGCAAGTGTGTTGACACCTCTATGGGCCTGACTCCGCTGGAAGGCCTGGTCATGGGCACCCGTTCTGGTGACATCGATCCAGCAATTATCTTCCACCTGCATGACTCCCTGGGCATGAGCGTTGATGACATCAACAAAATGCTGACGAAAGAATCTGGCCTGTTGGGTCTGACTGAAGTCACCAGCGACTGCCGTTATGTTGAAGACAACTACGCAACCAAAGAAGACGCTAAGCGTGCAATGGATGTGTTCTGTCACCGTCTGGCTAAATACATCGGCTCTTACACTGCGCTGATGGACGGTCGTCTGGATGCAGTGGTGTTCACTGGTGGTATCGGTGAAAACGCAGCGATGGTACGTGAACTGTCTCTGGGCAAACTGGGTGTTCTGGGCTTCGAAGTTGACCACGAACGCAACCTGGCCGCTCGCTTTGGCAAATCAGGCTTCATCAACAAAGAGGGTACCCGTGCTGCGGTGGTCATTCCGACCAACGAAGAACTGGTTATCGCTCAGGATGCATCTCGCCTGACCGCTTGATTCTCCTTACCGCCAGCCTTCGCTGGCGGTGTTGTTTTCTGAGTCTCACAAGCTGTGCTTGTGCAACAAAGAGGTTATACCGTGTCCCGTACTATTATGTTGATCCCTACCGGAACCAGCGTCGGCCTGACCAGCGTCAGCCTTGGTGTTATCCGTGCTATGGAACAAAAAGGCGTTCGCCTTAGCGTTTTCAAACCTATCGCCCAACCGCGTACCGGTGACGATACTCCCGATCAAACCACCAGCATTGTGCGCGTAAACTCCAGCATCCCTACTGCTGAGCCGCTGCACATGGCACACGTTGAGTCGCTGCTGTCGAGCAACCAACAAGACGTGCTGATGGAAGAAATCATCGCCAACTTCCATAACAGCAGCAAAGACGCTGAAGTGATTCTGGTTGAAGGTCTGGTTCCTACTCGTAAGCATCAGTTTGCGCAGTCTCTGAACTACGAAATTGCCAAAACGCTGAACGCTGAAATCGTCTTCGTTATGTCCCTGGGCAACAACTCCCCAGAGCAGATGAAAGAGCGTATCGAACTGGCTCGTAGCAGCTTCGGTGGCAGCAAAAATACCAACATCACTGGCGTTATCATTAACAAACTGAATGCCCCAGTTGATGAACAAGGTCGTACTCGTCCAGACCTGTCCGAGATTTTCGATGACTCGACTAAAGCGAGCATCGCCAACATCGACCCTAAAGAACTGTTTGCTGACAGCCCGCTGCCAGTTCTGGGTTGTATACCGTGGAGTTTCGATCTGATCGCAACTCGCGCAATTGATATGGCGCGTCACCTGAACGCCACCATCATCAACGAAGGCGACATCAAAACTCGTCGCGTGAAATCTGTTACCTTCTGTGCGCGCAGCATCCCGCACATGCTGGAACACTTCCGCCCAGGTTCACTGCTGGTGACTTCCGCAGACCGTCCAGACGTGCTGGTTGCAGCGTGCCTGGCCGCCATGAATGGCGTGGATATCGGTGCTGTTCTGCTGACCGGTGGTTACGAAATGGACCCACGCGTGAGCAAACTGTGTGAGCGTGCATTCGCCACCGGCCTGCCGCTGTTCATGGTTGATACCAACACCTGGCAGACTTCCCTGAGCCTGCAAAGCTTCAACCTGGAAGTCCCAACTGACGACCATCAGCGTATCGAGAAAGTGCAGGAATATGTGGCAAGCCACATTGATGCAAACTGGATTGAATCTCTGACTGCAACGTCCGAGCGCAGCCGTCGCCTGTCTCCTCCTGCATTCCGTTATCAGCTCACTGAGCTGGCACGTAAAGCCGGCAAACGTGTTGTACTGCCAGAAGGCGAAGAGCCGCGTACTGTTAAAGCAGCCGCGATTTGTGCTGAACGTGGTATCGCAACTTGCGTACTGTTAGGTAACCCGGATGAAATCACCCGTGTAGCCGCAGCGCAAGGCGTTGAACTGAGCGCAGGCATCGAAATCGTCGATCCAGAAGTGGTTCGCGAAAGCTACGTTGCGCGTCTGGTTGAGCTGCGTAAGAGCAAAGGCATGACCGAAGCCGTTGCTCGCGAGCAACTGGAAGACAACGTTGTGCTGGGTACGCTGATGCTTGAGCAAGACGAAGTTGACGGTCTGGTTTCCGGTGCTGTTCACACCACCGCAAACACCATTCGTCCTCCGTTGCAGCTGATCAAAACCGCACCGGGCAGCTCTCTGGTTTCTTCCGTGTTCTTCATGCTGCTGCCTGAACAAGTTTATGTTTACGGCGACTGCGCGATTAACCCAGATCCAACTGCTGAGCAACTGGCAGAAATCGCGATTCAGTCTGCGGATTCCGCTGCTGCATTCGGTATCGACCCACGCGTTGCGATGCTGTCCTACTCCACCGGCACTTCAGGTGCAGGCAGCGACGTTGAGAAAGTGCGTGAAGCTACGCGTATTGCTCAAGAAAAACGTCCTGACCTGGTCATCGACGGTCCGTTGCAGTACGACGCTGCGGTTATGGCAGATGTTGCTAAATCCAAAGCGCCAAACTCACCGGTTGCGGGTCGCGCTACCGTGTTCATCTTCCCAGACCTGAACACCGGTAACACCACCTATAAAGCGGTACAGCGCTCTGCAGACCTGATCTCCATCGGGCCGATGCTGCAAGGTATGCGTAAACCGGTCAACGACTTGTCTCGTGGCGCACTGGTAGACGATATCGTTTACACCATCGCACTGACTGCGATTCAGTCTTCTCAACAAGAATAAATCTTTCTGAGAAGCAAAAAGGCCGCATATATTTGCGGCCTTTTTATTGGTTCTACTCCCTACCCTCTCGCAAGCTATTCTGCAGTCAATCACAAAAACAACCTCTCTTTTCTGACTTATCTTGACAAGGTAAATGAGTGGTGGCAATTCTGCTTCACCGATTGAGCAAATGTAAACCAAATGATAAATAGAAGTTTCATTTTTGGTTTCGCGGTAAAAATGCTGAAGTCGATACCCGTGTTCGGATCAGTGAGGAGCAGAGATATGCAATATCGTACTATGTTCAAAGCATCCCTTATGGCTGTAGTAGGTTTTACTGGCGCAGCACAAGCACAAGAGGCTGCAACTGTCGCTTTTTTGATGCCCGATCAAGCATCTACCCGCTACGAACAACATGATTTCCCCGGTTTCAAAGCTGAGCTAACTAAGCTTTGCCAGCAGTGCAAGGTTATCTACCAAAACGCCAATGCCAATGCTTCGTTACAACAGCAGCAATTTAACTCTGCCATTACGCAGGGGGCGAAGGTGATTGTTCTCGATCCGGTTGATTCTTCTGCCGCCGCAGGCCTGGTTGAAATTGCTCACTCTCAGGGCGTTAAAGTCGTCGCTTACGATCGTCCAATCCCTGGAAAGCCAGCCGATTTTTATATCTCTTTTGATAACGAAGGTATTGGGTACGCCATTTCCACCTCGCTGGTTGAGCATCTTAAATCAACCGGAGTTCCTGCCGGATCGGGCGTTTTAGAAATCAATGGTTCACCGACAGATGCCGCAGCAGGCCTGATTCGCGATGGTATTCATCGCGGGCTTAAAGATTCGGGTTACAAAACACTGGCAGAATTTGATACCCCAGAATGGGCACCGCCAAAGGCGCAGGAATGGACCGCAGGCCAGATCACCCGTTTTAGCGATCAAATTAAAGGTGTGGTTGCGGCGAACGATGGGACCGGTGGTGGTGCTATTGCTGCATTTAAAGCGGGAGGCGTGCAGCCGATTCCACCGGTTACCGGCAACGATGCGACCACAGCCGCATTACAGCTAATTATTTCCGGTGATCAATACAACACCATTTCTAAACCTTCGGAAATCGTAGCGGCAGCAGCGGCAAACGTCGCCGTGCAGTTAATCAACGGTCAGACGCCAAAAGCGACCTCTACTTTGTATAACACCCCTTCTCAACTTTTTGTCCCGGCAGTCATCACAGCCAAAAATATCAAAGCTGAGATCTTTGATAAAAAGATTCAGACACCAGAGCAGGTTTGTACTGGCGAATATCAGCAGGCCTGTCAGAAATTAGGCATTACTCACTAATAGACGATTCGTGCGTCCGTAAAACACTTTACGGACGCACTGACGAGATAAAGGTTCTGGCTATGTTTATAGAAAATAACCCCGTCCCCCGCACAGATAAGCCATTGCTTCAATTAAGTAAAATTTCTAAAAATTTTGGTGCTGTTTCTGCTTTGACCGATATCGATCTTGACGTTTACGCCGGTGAAGTTGTCGCACTGGTGGGCGACAACGGTGCAGGAAAATCAACGTTAGTCAAAATATTAGCGGGCGTTCATCAACCGACTTCCGGCACGGTTAAATTTGAAGGAGAAACCATCTCCCTCGATACGCCAGGCAAAGCACTGGAGTACGGCATTTCGACCGTCTTTCAGGATTTGGCGTTATGTGAAAATCTGGATGTGGTAGCAAATCTGTTTCTCGGCCACGAAGTCTCGGCCTGGCAACTCGATGAAGTGACGATGGAAGTCCGCGCCTGGACGCTCCTGAAAGAACTGGCAGCACGAATTCCCTCGGTGCGCGAACCGGTTGCTTCCCTGTCAGGGGGCCAGCGCCAAACCGTAGCGATTGCACGTTCACTGCTGCTGAACCCGAAAATAATTATGTTGGATGAGCCGACTGCGGCCCTTGGCGTTGCACAAACCGCGGAGGTTCTCAACCTGATTGAACGCGTTCGCGAGCGTGGATTAGGTGTGATTATCATCAGCCACAATATGGAGGATGTCCGGGCGGTCGCCGATCGTATCGTCGTGTTACGCCTCGGGCGCAATAAAGGCATTTTCACCCCGGAAGCCACCAACCAGGATTTAGTCGCCGCTATCACTGGGGCAACGGAAAATGCGGTATCACGTCGGGTCGAAAGAAAAACACATGAACATACGTCGGGGGCGAATTGAAATATGAATACCAACACGAACAAACCTCTCGAACCCGAAACCAGGCTAGATCGCAGCGACGAGCGGGTAGAACACCAGGACAGTATTTTCGGCTTATGGCGCGCCTATATTACCCGGATTAAAACCGGCGATTTAGGGATGATCCCTGTAGTGCTGGGGCTAATTATTATTTCTATTGTATTCACGCTACTCAACCCTATTTACCTGGCCCCCAATAACCTCGTCAATATGCTATTCGACTGCGCGACAGTCGGTTTTATTTCATTGGGTATCGTGTGCGTCCTGCTGTTGGGCGAGATAGACCTTTCCGTCGGCTCAATGAGTGGGCTGGCTTCGGCAATCATTGGCGTATTGTGGGTGAATCAAGGTTGGCCTGTCGTGGGTGCGATTGCCGTCGCACTCGCCGTTGGTGCGGTTGTCGGCCTGTTGTATGCCGAACTTTATAGCCGTTTAGGGATGCCGAGCTTTGTCGCAACGCTTGCAGGTCTGTTGGCTTTACTGGGGATGCAACTTTATATTCTCGGGCCATCAGGCAGTATCAACCTCCCCTACATTTCACCGCTGGTTCGCTTCGGCCAGGTACTGGTGATGCCCGGCTGGCTGGCACATATTTTTGCATTACTGCCCGGCATCGCGATGCTCGTACAAGGTTTACGCACCCGCAAGCGCCGCACGGAGGTTAATCTTTCTGCCGAACCGCTCAGCGCACTGTGGGCTCGCAGCATTTTTATGACCGCCGTTTTTGAATTTATGGTGTTTTATCTCAATATCGGCCGCGGTGTGCCGTGGGTATTCGGTTTGTTCGTCCTTGTGGTTGTGGCACTCAACTACGCGCTCAAAAGAACCAAATGGGGACGGTCAATGTTTGCCGTAGGCGGGAATCGTGAAGCGGCTCGGCGCTCAGGTATCAACGTTCGCGGTATTTACGTTAGTGCATTTATGATTTGTTCGATGCTGGCGACAACCGGTGGCATCCTCGCAGCATCTCGCCTGGCATCAGCCAGCCAACAGGCCGGGACCGGAGATGTCAATTTGAATGCCATCGCCGCCGCGGTCATTGGCGGCACCAGTCTTTTTGGTGGCCGTGGGAGTGCATACTCCGCCTTGCTGGGGATTATTGTTATCCAGTGCATTTCCAATGGGCTGACACTACTCAATCTGCCTTCGTCATTGCGTTACATGATTACCGGCGGTGTGCTTGCGATTGCCGTTATTGTCGACTCAATGGCCAGACGTTCACGCGTGAGCCACGGTCGTGCCTAGGAAGTGGTGAGAACGTAAGAGAATAGAAGCGCAGGAATCAGGGTTTCAGACCGTTCACTCCCCGGAATGATTTCTGCGCTTCCATATTAGTCAGCAACTGCTGATTAGCACCGGCTGCGAATGAAGTTTTAAAGCATGAACGAGTTCAGTCAGAGTGGAATAACGCCCAGCGGCTGATGAGAATTTTGGCTCCATGTAATCTGGCGCAACCACGAAGGTTTTGATTCCAGCCCGATGAGCGGCAGTAAATCCGTTCACGCTGTCCTCAATCACCCTACACTCAGCGGGCTGTAGACCCAGCTTGAGCATGGCGGTCAAATAGACTGCAGGATGCGGTTTACCAAATTGTTCATCATCAGCACTACAAATCACCTCAAACCACGGATCGATTTTTAACTTATCGAATACCGTCTTGATAATTTGCTGGCTGGATGATGTTGCCAGCGCGATGCGATAGCCATTAGCGTGGAAACATTCCAGTGCCTGATATAGCCCTTTCATTGCCACACCCTGGGATCTAATCGATTCACAAACCCATGCGACTATGTCTTTCTCAAGCTGTTTTGCTTCAATTGCCAGACCGTACCTTTCGCACCACACACACGCGATTTCATCGATACGTTTCCCTTTGGTGTATTGTTCACATTCCTCTGTGGTTATGGCGATCCCCTGGGCTGCCAGCAGGCCGATTTGCGCTTCCTGCCAAAAACCTTCGGAATCAATAATGACGCCATCCATATCAAAAATAACCGCTCGCACGCTCATTGCTGTTCCATTCTGTGACTAAGGCTGGCGCTTAGCACCAGCCTTGATTTTTTATGACACCCTCAGCGCACCTTTCGCCGCATCGGGAACGGAGCGTTCAAAGCCCGGTTGTTCGACATGGATAAAGTGGCACAGGAAGAAGGCGATGATATACAGAGTCGTGTATGCAATGACCACCCCAATGGTGCTGAAGTAAGGCAGAAGTACCACGGCGATAGCCGGTGCCAGGAAGTTGGACATACCCGCCGAAAGGTTATAGACCGAAATAGCCGCTCCTTTGTGATGAGGTTCCAATGCCGGGAATACCGCAGCCATTGGCACAAATGCCGCAACAAAGATGCCCAGTGAAATCGCAGGGAGCAGCGCCATCGCAAAGTTATGGCCAAAATGCTGCGGCACGTAGTAAAACGCCAGGCTCGACAACGCCATCCCAATGCAGCCGAACCAGCGAACAACCCGCATCCAGCCCAATTTCTCGGCGACAATTCCCCAGAAGATATTGGAGAAAATGGTGGTGAAGAAGAATACTGCCCAAACCTGTAACCATTCGGAGGTGGTAAAGCCCAGTTCATCAACGAACATCAGAGGCATGATGACGGCAAAACCAAACAGAGACAGGGTATTGATGATGCGTACCATGCTCGAATACATGATGCTGCGGTTGGTATATAGCAAGGTAATCGCGCGAGTCAGTTCATTAACTTTCTCACGCGTTGTGAGGTTGTGCATGTGCGTTGGCGTTTTCACATTGCGCAGAGAAATCATGGCAATCAGACCACCAGCGATGCAGAAAAACAGTGCCATCCACAGAGTACCCAGTTCACCCACCAGCGGAATGGTAAAGCTTGGAATATAGCTGCCCGCCACACCGATACCAATAGAATAAACTGCCCAGTACCAGCCTAATGCTGAACTGGCATTTTCACTCTTCACGTTATGGATAATTACCACAATGAAAGAGTAAAGGAAGAGTGGGTAAGCTAAGCCGCGGATGCCGTAAAACAGCAGGATCAACGGATAGTTTGCGTGCCCCAGGCCGAAGACCAGGAACAGAACATGGAAAACACACCACAGAATAAAACCGATGAACATGGTTTTCTGCGGCGTAATTATTTCAGCGATGACGCCGGAAACCCAGGCTGATAACGCTGCGGCAAGGCCATAAAGCGTGAAGGCTAAAGAGGCTTGTGCGGGACTGAATCCCAGCTCTTTAATGTAGTGGGATAAGAATGCCAGTTCGAAACCGTCTCCGGTCATAAACACAGCGATAGCGATGTAACCCCACAGCAGGTGTAACGGCAATCCAAACCACTGTTTGTTAGCAACAGACATAGTGACCTCATTTTCGTGTACAGGGGTATCCCCCGGCCATGACCGGGGTGTTGTTATTATAAAAATCAGTTATTTCTAAAGCTTAAATCATTAAGATACAGAGACTTGAATTGTGTATATCTTGCCATCAGGCTTTCATGCTGCGACTTGCGAGCAAGCCACGTCTGATATATTTCCGGTTTTTTGCACACGGTATCCAGATCTTTGCCAGCCGCCAGACACGCCAATCGCGCAGCACCCAGTGCACCACCGGTTTCCCCTCCTTTGTGCGTCACAACTGGCATATTGAGAACGTCCGCCAGCAGTTGCGCCCAAAGTGGGCTACGTGCACCACCGCCCACCAGTGAACATTGTTCAATGTTCGTGCCACTTTCCTGCAACACGCGCAGACCATCGGCGAGGCCAAAACTGACACCTTCCAGCACGGCATAACCCATCGTTGCGCGGTTGCTGGCATGCGTCAGACCGTGAAACATTCCTTTAGCATTAGGGTCGTTATGGGGAGTTCGTTCACCGGACAGATAAGGTAAAAACATCGGCGCGTTTTCCCGGTCGCTGTCACTTAGTTGTGCCACTTCCTCAAGCAACGCTGTTTCAGTCACCCCAACTAACCGGCAGAACCATTGCAGACAACTGGCGGCACTGAGCATTACGCTCATCTGATGCCAGCGGTTCGGCAATACATGGCAAAATGCATGAACAGCGGAGGCGGGAGCCGGGCGATACGCCTCGTTAACCACGAATAAAACCCCGGACGTTCCGAGTGAAATAAAGGCATCACCTGGATTAACAGCACCGACACCAATCGCGCTGACCGCGTTATCACCACCGCCACCCGCGACGACAACTGAAGGGTTCAGCCCCCAACGCTTGGCAATTTCCGGTGCAAGCGTGGCGGAAACTTCGCAGCCTTCAACCAGGGCTGGCATGTTGCTTCTTGAAAGGCCGCATTTCTCCAGAAGCGCGTCTGACCAATCGCGTTTTTCAACATCCAGCCAGAGCGTGCCCGCTGAATCAGACATGTCAGAGATTTTTTTACCCGTCATCCGGTAACGCAGGTAATCCTTTGGCAATAAAACAGTGTCGATACGCTTAAAGTTTTCCGGTTCATGCCTGCGAACCCAAAGCAGTTTCGGTGCGGTAAATCCTGGCATCGCGAGATTACCGGCAATGGAGTGCAACTCAGGAGCAATCTCTTCGAGTTCGGCACACTCCAGTGCGCTACGGGTATCGTTCCATAAAATGGCCGGACGAATCGCCTCACCTGCCGCGTCGAGCAATACGGCACCGTGCATCTGCCCAGAAAGCCCTACGGCTTTTATTGCCGCCCAGTGCTGCTCGCATTTCTCTTTAAGCGTGGTCATCAGATAGTCAGTCGCTTCCCACCATGCTTGCGGGCTTTGCTCTGACCAGTGTGGATGAGGCCGCTGAATGGTCAGCGGCGCGCTATGGCTGGTCACAATTTCGCCATTTTCATCAATGACCAGCGCCTTAACTTCTGAAGTTCCGAGATCGATGCCTAAGTACATGGTTAACCCCTTAGCGGATCAGCGTGTAAACCGCATGAATTTTGTCACGCAGCAGAGCGCTGAAATCTTCACGCGCGGCAAGTTCACCAAACAGAGCTTTGTCGCTGGCAAAAAGCGCGATCGGGTCTTGCGCGTTAAACATGGCGTGCACCGTTTCAACGTCCAGAATGCCGTCCTGATATTCGTAAGGCAGCAACCCCTTATGCCACTGCTCCATAAAGACAAAGAACAGCGCAGGCAACATGGCGGTGGCATGTGGGACAGCGTTACGCTGATAGCACTCGATCATGGTTGGAGTAATCATCGCCGGGATCTTGGAGAATCCATCGGCTGCGACACGCTGGTTGGTATCTTCGATATACGGGTTGGTGAAACGTTTAAGAACAACGTCGCGGTAGGTCGGCAAATCAATACCATTATCCCCAAGGCTTGGAATCACATCTTCGGTGACATAGCGATCGGCAATGGCATAAATGGTATCAGTCAGCGTGCTTTCATGAATAAACTGTTTACCCATCAGCGTTCCGGCCCAGGCGATACAGCTGTGAGAAGCATTCAGTATGCGGATTTTTGCTTCTTCGTAAGGGATAACAGACTCGACCATTTCCACACCGACCGCTTCAAGGTCGGGGCGCGCATCGCGGAAATTATCTTCAACGACCCACTGAATAAAGGTTTCCCCCATTACCGGCGCTTTATCATCAATGCCGGTTGCCTCTTTAATACGAGCGGGTAAATCAGCTGCCGGGCGAGGTGTAATACGGTCTACCATCGTATTTGGACAGGTAGCATTGGCTTTCAACCAGTCAATCACAGCCTGTTTACCTGTCAGCGCCAGGAACTCAACCAGGCCGTCATGGAAGCGCTCACCGTTATGGCGCACGTTATCGCAGTTGAGCAATGTTAGCGGGCCAGAATTATTGGCCATGCGCTGCTCAAGAATTCGAGTAATCACGCCATAAATTGTTTTATTTCCGCCCTCTAAGTCGCAGGCTAAATCTGCATTACCGACTTCTAATTTGTGAGCGGTATTCAGGTAGTAACCCCCTTCAGTCACAGTAAAGGCGATCACTTTTGTTTCGGGTTTTGCCCCTTCGGCAATTAGCGGCTGCAAATCTACCTGCCAGGGCAGCAGTTTCTGAATAGAGGTTATCTCTTCGTACGCACGCTCACCTTCCGGACTGACAGTTTCCAACACATAGCGGCCCTTTTGCGCACTCAGGGCAGCAACAACGTGTTCTGCATCATTACGAATATTACCGGCGGCGATATGCCAACGGGAATCGCCTTGTGCAATCAAACGGTGCAGATACCAGGCCTGGTGCGCGCGGTGAAAAGATCCCAGACCAATGTGTAACCAGGTACTTTGCGTAGTCATAACGTTGCTCTCCATTTCAGTTTGTGATGAAGAATGTAATGGAACAATTAATTAATTTAAGAGCTTTACGTCACAAAAGAGCAAATGACCCACAAAATTACAAATGACCAGATAGAAATAAATTAGTGTTGCCTGCACTGCTTGCACGCGCCAAAATGCGGGGAGTCGCCAGGGAGATAATGCTTCCGCGTAAAATCTTAAGGTGCAGAAAAAATTGATAACTGAAGAAGATATACGGTTGGATCAGAAAGTTCGCGCCGCGTGGATGTACTACATCGCTGGGCAGAACCAGAGCGAAATTGCCACACAGCTCGGCACCTCGCGTCCGGTCGTACAACGACTGATCGCTGCGGCAAAAGAAGAAGGCATTGTTTCCATCGGCTTGAACCATCCCGTCGCCAGTTGCCTGAACTACGCGCTGATGCTCAAGGAAAAATATGGTCTGATTGAATGCAATGTGGTGCCAGCCTTTACCAGCGATGTGACGCTCGATAGCGTTTCCTTCGGCTGTTATCAGCTTATGGAGAAATATCTGCGTACCGACAACGATAAAGTTATCGGCATCGGTTCCGGATTAACGCTCAAAAAAACCATCAGGCGTATCGACTTTGCCAGCGTCAACACGCGTTGTGTCGCCTTAATTAGCGCCATGGATGCGGAAGGAAAATGTAACTATTACGATGACGTGCCTTTGTTGCTGGCGAGTAAAATCCAGGCCAACTATTACCAGTGGCCTGCCCCGCGCTATGCACAAACCTCCCTCGAACACCAAATGTGGTGCTCAAATCGCCTGTTTAATAACGTGTTAAATGTCGCGCAGCAGGCGGATGTTATTTTTGTTGGCATTGGTGCACTCACCCAGGAAAGCCCAATTTTCAAGGATGGGTTTATCACGCTCGAACAGCTTGAGATGCTGACGCGGCAAGGAGCAATCGGTGAAGTGCTTGGTCGCTTTATTGACGCTAACGGTGACGTTGTAGAGAGTGATATCAATAACTTAATTACCAGTTATGATATTCGCCGCAGCCAGTGCCCACGGATTGCCGCAGCCTGCGGTGAAGATAAACGCCCGGCTATTTTTTCTGCGCTGAAGGGCAAATGGATTAACGGTCTGGTCACCGATGAACACACTGCCCGCTGGCTGCTAACTCGTTAACACGCTTTTTATAGCGGAGCTTCACTGCTGCTAAGCATTGGCGGAATTTCAATGCATTGAATTTTCGCGTCCCCAGAATCAATGATTGAAAATGCCGCCTCAAGCATTGCCGGAACATCCTGCCTGACCATATCGATATCATGTCCCAGCAATGGGACAAAAGGATCCCAGTCAAAACAGCCCATCGGCGGTTGTCGTCCCCCAGTTTCCCCTCGCGCAGCCAGCCAACGCACCACGCCTTCGAGCGATATTGTAGAATTCACAAATAAACCATAAACGCCATTTTCCGGAGGAGTAAATGCCGTTAATGTTTCCTGAACATGCTTTGGTGAATAACCGTCGATAAAAATATTCTTCGGAGAAACCAGTAGCCCTGCGTCCTGGTGCGCATCGCGAAAACCTCGTAAACGCTCGCGGGTGTTGTGGTCGTTGCGTCGTCCCCCTACAAACGTGAGCGAAATTTTCTGCCCAAAACGCTTCTGAGTATTCATTAAAATACGTTCAGTCAGTAGCTTTGCGCCACCGTAGTTATCAGAGATAACCGAAGGCGCAAGCGTACCAGGCAGATCGAGATTTAAAGTGTGTACACCCGCCTGAGCACATAACTGCGAGATTTCATCAGTCTGAGTCGCCCCAGTCGCAATCACCCATTCTACCTGCCAGGAAAGCATGGTACGCACGGCTTCTAGTTCCAGTTCTGGGTTACGCCGGGTACAGGTAATGATCGGGAAAAGACCGCGTTCGCGCGCCATCTCTTCAAATTTTTCAACAATGGATCCGAAGTATCGGTTGTCGTATTTCGGCACAATCATGCCGATCACGCGTGATTTCTCTTTTCGCAACAGGCTGGCCTGCCGGTTCACGGCATATCCCTGTTCCTGCGCAACCTGCGTGACCTTTTCCGCCAGTTTTGCGCTGATTCGCCGCTTCTTCCAGTTACCGTTGAGGATCGCGCTCACTGCACTGGCAGAAACGCCTGTCAGTTCAGCCAAATCGTAAATCGTAATTTTCTTCGTTTTCCTGGCACGTATCACAAATTTTTCTCTCCGTTTTTAATCGTGCTTGCTGCAAATTTCATCTGGTGCTAAATCTGCTCTATCGATTGAGCAAGACTTATGAAACCGCAAAATTATGTCCAACTGAAAAGGATTATAAAATGAAAAACGCCTTACCCTCTATGAATAGCTCGCTTAGCGGCAAAGTCGCTGCCATCACAGGTGCAGCTTCCGGTATTGGCCTCGAATGTGCCAGAACTTTACTGGCCGCAGGCGCTAAAGTTGTACTGATTGACCGCGACGGCGAAAAACTGAAAAAACTGACGGCGGAAATGGGTGACAACGCCTTCCCACTTGTCGTCGATCTGATGCAACCACAGCAGGTCGACAATATTCTTAATGGTATTTTGCAACTGGCCGGACGTTTAGATATTTTTCATGCCAATGCTGGAGCCTATATTGGCGGCCCAATTGCCGAAGGCGATCCGGATGTCTGGGATCGCGTACTCAATCTTAATATTAACGCAGCCTTCCGCAGCGTTCGCGCCGTTCTACCTCACCTTATTGCACAAAAGTCAGGCGATATCATCTTTACCAGCTCTATTGCGGGTGTCGTTCCGGTTATCTGGGAGCCAATTTATACCGCGTCAAAATTTGCCGTTCAGGCATTTGTTCACTCGACTCGTCGCCAGGTTGCACAGTATGGCGTACGCGTAGGCGCAGTGTTGCCAGGGCCGGTCGTGACTGCCCTTCTCGATGACTGGCCGAAAGAGAAAATGGAAGAAGCGCTGGCAAATGGTAGCCTGATGCAACCCATTGAAGTCGCTGAGTCCGTACTGTTTATGGTCACGCGCAATAAGAATGTTACCGTTCGCGATCTGGTCATCCTGCCAAACAGCGTGGATTTGTAATTCCAGGGGAGCTGGTTACGAACATGAAAAGTGAAACTGTAGAAAAAAGTACCATCATCGGCGTAGATGTCGGATCAGGAAGTGTACGCGCAGGGGTTTTCGATCTTTCAGGTCACCTGCTGGCTCACGCAACCCGGCCGATTACCACCTTTCGCAGCGCAGGCAGTAAAGTTGAGCAGTCCAGTAATGAAATCTGGCAGGCTGTATGCCAGAGCGTTCGCAAGGCCGTCAGCGCGGCCGGTGTTAAGCCTGCAAGCGTAAGCGGCATCGGCTTTGACGCAACTTGTTCACTAGTTGTGTTGGGGAAAAATGGTGAACCGCTACCGGTAGGTGACGCCAAAGAGAGCGAGCGCAATATTATTGTCTGGATGGATCATCGCGCCACCGAGCAAGCAGAGCGCATAAACGAAACGCAACACCCGGTATTACAATATGTCGGCGGGAAAATTTCACCAGAAATGGAAACGCCGAAGCTCCTGTGGCTGAAGGAAAATCGTCGAGAAGTTTATGATAATGCGTGGCAATTCTTCGACCTGGCAGACTTTCTTACCTGGCGCTCTACGGGCGATTTAGCTCGCTCGACCTGTACTGTGACCTGCAAATGGACTTACCTGGCGCATGAAAAACGCTGGGACCCGGACTATTTCCACACCATTGGCCTTAATGAACTGGCGGATGAGGATTTTGTCCGTATCGGTCAGCACATCAAGGAGCCGGGAACGCCTTGCGGAAAAGGCCTTAGCGTTGCAGCAGCGGATGAAATGGGTCTACCTGTCGGTACGCCTGTCGCCATCGGAATGATTGATGCACACGCCGGGGGAATTGGCACGGCGGGCGTCGATAATGGCGCGCTGCACAATCTTGCCTGGGTTTTTGGTACTTCAGCCTGCACCATGACTTCCACCGAAAAACCGGTCTATATTCCCGGAGTTTGGGGCCCGTATTATTCAGCAATGGTTCCAGGTATGTGGTTAAGCGAGGGGGGTCAGAGTGCGGCCGGTGCGGCTATCGATCAGCTCGCGAGTTTCCATCCTGCGGCTCATGAGGCAAAAGAACAGGCGCAAGCGCTTAATATCCCATTACCGGTGTATCTTGCCGATCTTGCTCTGGCGAAAATTACCGATCCTTCTCACGCCATCGAGCTGGCTCGCGGTGTTCATGTCGTCCCTGAGTTTTTAGGTAACCGAGCACCGTTTGCCGATCCTCAGGCCAGAGCCGTTATTGCTGGTTTAGGTATGGAACGCTCTCTGGACAATCTGGTTGCGCTGTATGTCGCCGGATTATGCGGTATCGGTTACGGGCTACGCCAGATCATCGAGGCACAACATCAGCAAGGGGTAAAGACCGATAAGATTGTTATCAGCGGTGGTGCAGGTCAGCATCCCTTGGTACGCCAACTATTGGCTGATGCCTGTGACTTGCCGATCATCACCACGAAATGCAGCGAACCGGTACTGCTAGGCTCAGCGATTTTGGGAGCGGTAGCCGGGAATGTGGCATCGACTGTGCCTGAGGCTATGAAATTGATGACGAAGTTAGACAGGCAATTTGAACCCCAAGAATCATATCGCCAGACACACCTGGCACGCTATGAAAGCTATAAGCTATTACAGCAAACCGTTAAGGCGATGCGCGATCATTAAATTTGCGGGGGAACTGAACCCCGGAGGCTGATGCTCCGGGGTCAGTAAAGGCTCAATGAACTACTCAGCAGCAGCGGTGTGCTGGGATTCATTTTTAGCGTTGCGGGTCATCCACAGCGCCAGTGCTTTCAGGGAGTCTGGTGTAAAGTCGTCACAGCGCGCGGTTATCTCTTCCGGCGACATCCAACTCACTTCACTCACTTCTTCTTCCTGCAACGCAAACGGGCCATGAGAAACGCAGCTAAACAGGCTTCCCCAAACGCGACAGTTGGCGTCTTCAAAGTAGAACTGACCATGCTCGGCAAATGGCACACCCGCAATACCCAACTCTTCTTCGGCCTCACGGCGTGCGGAGTCCAGCAATTGCTCGTCGGCCTGAACCACGCCGCCTGCGGTGGCATCTAACATTCCGGGCATAAAGTCTTTGGTTTCAGTGCGGCGCTGCACCAAAATCTTACCCATACCATCGTGTACCACAATATAGGTTGCGCGATGACGTAAGCGCTGCGCGCGCATTTGCTCACGGCTTGCCTGCGCGATTACTTCATTGTCTTCATTGACAATGTCTACCCATTCCATGCCAACAAAATGACTCTGTTCCACCATCGGGGAAACCTTATTCAGGGCGCTCTTTGGCGCGTTATAAGTTTAACTAGCGGTAAGTTACGGGGTAATCTCGACCTGTGCAATAACCCCATCGTTATTCAGTGCGTGAACGCTCAGAACACCATCGTTTAGCATGCCGTAACTCGCATCAAATCCACCTTTAGGGATACTCACAGAGCCAGGATTAAAGAGATAAACCGTCTCTTGCTTTTCGGCCAATGGAATATGGGTATGACCAAAAACCAGAACGTCGTTTTCTGCCAGCGGAGGCAATTTATCAGGGTTGTACAAATGCCCATGCGTCACGAATAAACGCTGGTCATCCATCAATATCTGCTGCCAGGGAGCGG
The DNA here is from genome assembly GCA_965119215.1 of uncultured Buttiauxella sp. Lineage (GTDB taxonomy): Bacteria > Pseudomonadota > Gammaproteobacteria > Enterobacterales > Enterobacteriaceae > Buttiauxella. The sequence goes on along the minus strand of CBCPKK010000017.1, from coordinate 140,858 downwards.
TTATTGGAAAGTGGAGCAGCATCTGGTCAACTTCGCTGTCGCAGTTCCCGCGTACCGCAATAATCTTGTCTGCAATACTGTTAAACCGTTCCGCAACTGCACCTGGATTGTAGCCTGCCGGGAGCGCGTTACGCGGCCCGTGGTTCAGCACATCACCCAGTAATATCAGCCATTTCGCGCCACTGCGCTCAAAATGCGCCAGTACCTGTTCTGTAGCGGGCAGCGAACCATGAATATCCGAGGCAAACATCAGCTTCATAAAACCCTATTCCTGTTAATGATAAGCGGAACGATCATAGCGAATTATGGTGCCAGTCAGCCAGAATGCTTTGCGGAAAGTGCCAGAAAACGCTGCACGGAGGCTCTCTGCCACTGGAAGTCTGCGTATTCTGCCAGGCGTTCTGGAACGTCATCACCGTTGAGAACCAGGCGATTCAGCATTAACGCAAGGTCAGTGTCGGCAATCGACCACTCGCCAAAAAGATTTTGCTGGCCAACAGGTAATAGACCTTCCACCGTATCTATCAGTTTTTGTGCAGCAGCCTGCCCTCGTTCTGTCAGCGGTGGCTTCTTCACCCCTGCAAAAACCACGTCGGTTGAGCGCTCTTCACGAATCGACATTAAATCGCTGCGTATCCAGGCCTGGATTTGTCTCGCCCGGGCACGCTTTTCCAGATCGTGCGGATAAATACGCTCCCAGGTCGGCGGCGCGAAACGTTCTTCAAGATATTCATCAATGGCGGAAGATTCACTCAGCAAGAAGTCGTCGACCGCTAAAGTGGGAACGCGGCGCGTGAGGTCATAACCTTTCCAGCCAGGTTGCAGATGTTGCCCGCTGTTCAGGTCAATGGTTTGCAGGGTAAAACTGAGCCCCTTTTCTTTTAGGGCAACATAAACGGACATCACGTACGGGCTAAAAAAATTAGCATCTGACCACAGTGTCATTGTCGGTTGGCTCATAATATCCCCATGATTTAGCTGTTCCAGGCTATTGAACATATAGCGAAAAATTGTGGCTGTCACTTGAGCAAAACTCATCTACGAAGGATAGTTTTTCAAAAAGTCTATACTCCATAGGTTTACGAAAAAGATGCCTATCAGGATGGAAATCACATGATTGACCTTTACTATGCACCGACACCCAACGGCCATAAAATCACGCTATTTCTGGAAGAAGCTGGCCTGGACTACACCCTTCATCGTATTGATATTGGCAAAGGAGATCAGTTTCAGCCTGCCTTTTTGGCAATTTCCCCCAACAATAAAATTCCGGCAATTATCGACAGGCACCCTGTGGATGGCGGCGGCCCATTGAGCTTGTTTGAATCAGGTGAAATCTTGCTTTATCTGGCAGAAAAGACCAACGAACTCCTCAGCAAAGATCTGCGCGAACGCGCCCACACGCTGCAATGGTTATTCTGGCAAGTGGGCGGCTTTGGCCCGATGCTCGGCCAGAATCATCACTTTAATCACTTCGCTCCGCAGCCGGTTCCCTATGCCATCGAACGTTATCAGGTAGAAACGCAGCGTCTGTACGGGGTTCTCAATAAACAGCTGGAGAAAACCCCTTGGCTTGGTGGCAATGAATACAGTATTGCGGATATTGCGACCTACCCGTGGACCGTTTCGCACGAGCGCCAACGCATCAATCTGGCGCACTTCCCTGCCGTTCAAAACTGGTTTGAGCGCATTCGTTCGCGTCCGGCCACCGAACGGGCTTATGAGCAAGCGCAGAAAAGCTGATGCCTGTGCGCCCGACATGGGCGCAATTTTTTTCCTCATGCATTTTGGGTATAGTCTGGGACTGGAAAATAACTACATGGAGGAAACCTGCAATGTCATCCCCACAACCAGACGCGATTATTAGAATCAAAAACTTACGCCTGCGTACTTTCATCGGTATCAAGGAAGAAGAGATCGTCAATCGCCAGGATATCGTTATTAACGTCGCTATTCATTATCAGGCAGACAGAGCGCGCGCCAGCGAAGACATCAACGATGCGCTGAATTACCGCACCATCACTAAAAAAATCATTCAGTTGGTTGAGAATAATCGCTTCTCTTTGTTGGAAAAATTAACTCAGGATGTGCTCGATATCGCATGCGACCATCCGTGGGTATCTTATGCTGAAGTAGAAATAGATAAACTTCATGCGCTGCGTTATGCCGACTCGGTATCAATGACTATGGGTTGGCGTAGGTAAGCGAAGACGGCGGGAGATGAGCATGCGGATACTGATTACCGGCGGAACAGGGTTGATTGGCAGCCATCTGGTGCCACGTTTGTTGGAATTAGGGCACGATGTCACCGTGGTGACAAGAAACCCCGACAAAGCTCGTACACGGCTTGATGCTCAGGTCACGCTATGGAAAGGGCTCAGTGAGCATCCTAATCTCGATGGGTTTGATGCCGTCATCAATCTGGCTGGTGAGCCAATTGCCGATAAGCGTTGGACCCAGGCGCAAAAACAGCGCCTGTGCCAAAGCCGCTGGCAAATCACCGAACGCCTGGTCGAGATGTTTAAAGCAAGCCAGACGCCGCCATCAGTGTTCATTTCTGGCTCGGCTGCCGGATATTACGGCGACCTCGGTGAAGTCGTCGTCAACGAAGACGAGCCTCCGCATAACGAATTTACCCATAAACTCTGCGCCCGCTGGGAGCAAATCGCCTGTGGCGCGCAAACCGAACATACGCGCGTTTGCCTGCTGCGTACCGGTGTGGTACTGGCTCCAAAAGGTGGGATTCTGGCAAAGCTGTTGCCCATCTTCCGCTTAGGCCTGGGCGGCCCGATGGGTTCAGGCCGCCAGTATCTGGCCTGGATTCACATCGACGATATGCTCAACGGCATTCTCTGGCTGCTGAACAATGATTTGCGCGGGCCATTTAATATGGTTTCGCCCTACCCGGTACGCAACGAACAGTTCTCCCACGCGCTGGGCCAGGTGTTAAATCGCCCGGCATTCATGCGTGCACCAGCAACGGCAGTCAAACTGATGATGGGGGAGTCTTCGGTGTTGGTGCTGGGTGGTCAACGGGCATTGCCCAAACGGCTTGAAGAGTCTGGATTTGGCTTCCGTTGGTACGAACTGGAAGAAGCACTTGGGGATGTGGTGCACTAGATACTTATCTCCCGCCGCGATAAACGGCGGGAGTTTGATTTTACTTCAGCGATCCAGAAAGGAACTGCTGCAAACGAGCGCTCTTAGGATTGCCAAATAACTCTTCCGGCGTCCCTTCTTCTTCGATTAAACCCTGATGCAGGAAAATGACATGGTTTGAAACGTGACGCGCAAAGTCCATCTCATGCGTGACCACCACCATGGTTTTCCCCTCTTCGGCGAGCTTCTGCATAATACGCAGCACTTCACCCACCAGTTCCGGGTCTAGCGCGGAAGTTGGTTCGTCGAACAGCAGCACTTCCGGTTCCATGGCAAGCGCACGAGCGATTGATACACGCTGTTGCTGGCCACCAGAAAGATGCACGGGATATTTCGCCTGCTGGCGTTCATCAATACCGACTTTCGCCAGGTATTTAATTGCTCGCTCTTTTGCTTCCAGCTTGCTCAAACCCAGCACCTGAATCGGTGCTTCCATGACGTTTTCCAGCACCGTCATGTGGCTCCACAAGTTGAAGTGCTGGAACACCATCGTCAGGCGCGTACGCAGCAAACGAAGCTGATTTTTATCGGCAACTTTTAGCTGCCCGTCAGTATCGCGCACCAGGTTAATGTTCTGGTTATTGACGACAATCGTCCCTTCACTCGGTTTTTCAAGGAAGTTAATGCAGCGCAAAAACGTACTTTTCCCGGAACCCGATGAACCAATAATGCTTATCACATCCCCAGCATTGGCCTTTAAAGAGACACCTTTAAGCACTTCATGTTGGCCGTAGCGCTTGTGCAGGTCGGTAACGCTTAATTTTTTATCAGTCATGATTGAACACTCAATGTGTTGAGCTTGGTTTAATATGCTGCAACCAGCGTTGCTCAGCCTTGCGGAACAATCTAATTAGCACATACGAAATACACAGGTACAACACCGCAGCAATACCGAAGGCGGTAAACGGCTGGTAGGTTGCGGAGTTGATATCACGGGCGATCTTCAGCAGATCCGGCACTGTGGCAGTAAACGCCAGCGCCGTGGAGTGCAGCATCAAAATGACTTCGTTGCTGTACGCAGGTAGCGCAATTCGCAATGCCGAAGGCAAAATAATGCAGCGGTACATTTTGAATGGCGAGAAACCATACGCACGGCCCGCTTCAATTTCGCCATGCGGTACCGAACGAATCGCCCCGGCAAAGATTTCAGTGGTATAGGCGCAGGTATTTAGCGTCAAAGCCAGGATGGTACAATTCAAACCGCTGCGGAAAAATTCGTTCAGCAGCACGGTGCCTTTTACCACTTCCAGCGTATACATGCCGGAATAGAACACCAGCAATTGCACATACAGCGGTGTGCCACGGAAAATGTAGGTGAACAGCCAGATTGGGAAGGCGATAAACTTGTTGCTTGATACGCGACCAATGGCCAGAAACAACGCCAGAATCCCGCCCATCACCACAGAAGAAATCAACAACCACAGCGTGATGGCAACCCCGGTCAAGCGGTAGCCGTCAGTCCACAGCAGCGCTTTCCAGTATTCCTGAATAATATCGATCATAGGTCTGCCCTCTTCACGCCAACAGAGTAACGGCGTTCAAGCCAGAGCAATACGCCGTTCGATACCGTGGTAAAGAACAGGTAAATGATCCCAGCCACAATCGCAAAGTAGAACGGCTGCCAGGTGCTTTTACCTGCCAGCTGCGTGGCTTTAACCACATCTTCCAACCCTAACAAAGACACCAGTGCGGTGGCTTTTAAAATGACCTGCCAGTTGTTACCAATGCCTGGTAACGCATAGCGCATCATGGCCGGGAAGAGAATACGGCGGAAAGTTTGCGAACCGGTAAAGCCAAAGGCGGTAGCCGCTTCGATATGCCCTGTTGGCACGGCCATAAAAGCACCGCGGAAAGTTTCGGTAAAATAGGCACCGTAGATAAAACCGAGCGTAATGATACCGGCGACCATTGGGTCGATATCAAACTGAGCCGCACCAATAGAGTCGGTTAACACGTTGAGCGCCATTTGCAGGCCGTAGAAAATCAGCAGCATCAACACCAGATCGGGCACGCCACGAATCAGCGTGGTGTAACCTTCAAACAAAATGGCTAACGGGCGGTTTTTGGATAACTTAGCACCAGCTCCCACCAGGCCAATAATAACGGCGAGGACAACGGAGCTTAGCGCCAGTTCCAGCGTGACGATCGCCCCTTTAAATATGACTTCTGAAAAACCGTACAGCATGGTGCGTATCCTGTCGTCAGTGTCTGCACAAACTTAACCTGCCCGCAGCGGGCAGGTTTAACCACTGGTGACTGTTAACCACCGTACACATTAAAATCGAAGTATTTCTTCGCAAGTTTCTCGTAAGTTCCGTCTTTACGCATTTCGGCAAACGCTTTGTTCAGCGCTTCACGTAATTCGTTATCGTCTTTGCGCAGCCCCATACCGGTACCCACGCCAAACAATTTGTCGTCTTTAACTGATGGGCCACCGAACTGGTAATCCTTGCCCACTGGCTGTTTCAGGAAACCTTCGCTGGCAGCAACTTCGTCCTGGAATGCGGCGTCAATACGGCCAGCAGTCAGGTCGGCGTAGATAGAATCCTGGCCCTGGTAAGATACAATTTCGATGCCTTTAGGTGCCCAGTGCTCGTTGCCATAGGTTTCTTGCGTTGTGCCTTGCAGCACGCCGACACGCTTACCTTTCAGAGACTGAAGAGTTGGCTGAATTGGGGAATCTTTCGCGACCACTAAACGGGAATCTGCCGCGTACAGTTTGTCGGTGAAGGCAATTTCTTGCTGGCGTTTTTCGGTGATGGAAAGGGACGACATAATCGCGTCGATTTTTTTCGCTTTCAACGAGGGGATCAGCGCATCCAGTGGGTTTTCCACGAAGGTACAGTTAGTTTCGATGCGTTTGCAGAGTTCTTTAGCCAAATCGATATCAAAACCAACTAATTCCCCTTGAGCATTTTTTGACTCAAACGGAGCATATGTTGGGTCAGTACCAATGCGTAAATTCTTAGGGATAGCGGCGAAAGCTGTGGAAACACTGGAAAATGCCAGTACCAAAGAAAGAGCGATGATCTGCTTGTTCATAATAATCCTCGAATAGACTGTTTTTATACGCGATTGCTTTTTAACCGGATAAAACTGCAGTTTCCATGCCAATTTATGCATTCCTTTGAAACGTTTTTCCAGTGCGTTGACGCGCCATCGTTGCGAGTCACTGTTACCTAAAAAACATTATGCACCAAAGGGATGCAGCTAACACACCATTTCGGTGCATTAGGAATTTACTGCACCAAATAGGTGCAGTAAACTTTAGCCAGATTGCAATTCTATTCAGCCCGGTTGCACCGAAGCATAACCGGGCTACAGACTACGGGATAAACTTATTCACCGTAAACATTAAAATCGAAGTACTTCTTAGCAAATTTGTCGTAAGTACCGTCTTTACGCATATCTGCCAGCGCTTTATCAAATGCCTCTTTCAGCTCAACATCATCTTTTCTCAAGCCAATACCGGTACCATCACCAAAGTACTGTTTGTTTTTCACAGACGGGCCAGCAAACGCATAGTCTTTACCGGCAGGCAGTTTGAGGAACCCTTCGCTTGCAGCAGTTTCATCCTGGAATGCAGCATCCAGACGGCCAGCCGCGAGGTCTGAATAGATCAGATCCTGGTTGGCATAAGCCACCACATCAATACCTTTGGTGCGCCATTCAGCATTGGCGAACGCTTCCTGCGTAGAACCTTGTAAAACCCCGATGTGTTTACCTTTGAGGGAATCAACCGTTGGCTGAACCGGAGAGCCTTTTACCGCGATTAAGCGGGAATCAGCAGCATAAAGTTTGTTTGAGAAGGCAATCTCTTGCTGGCGTTTTTCGGTGATAGAAAGTGAGGAGATAATGCCGTCGATTTTCTTCGCTTTCAAAGATGGGATCAGCGCATCAAAGTCACTGCCTACCCACGTGCATTTGGTGTGAATGCGTTTACACAGCTCATTGCCAAGATCAATATCGAAACCAACAAAATCCCCTTTCGCGTCTTTAGAAGAAAACGGTGCGTATGTCGTGTCCGTACCAAGACGAATACTCTGCGGAAGTGCTGCGAAGACGCTTGCTGTGGTACTCAAGCCAAGCAGTAATGACAGAGCGAGAACTTGCTTTTTCATACATAACCCTCAGGTTTACGGATCTTATTATGTGTAATGTCGTGTTGTGTTTGTTTTGTGTTGCAATGCAGAGTTGCAGTTCTCATGCCACTTTTCTTGCGTGAAAGAAAGTGCGTGGAATCATGTTAAAAAAAAGTTACAACTCTGTCGCAGAATTGAAAGATAGCAGGTCTGGCCTGAGGGAAAAGCATTAACGGTGGAAAATAGCGGATAAATGTTCTGGAAGTGATCGAGGTTACAAAATCGCCCCATAATGAGGCGAAAGGTTTTGTGATGCACCACACTGGCGCAGCGTTTATGCCCCGTTCCAGCGGGTAAACAGGTCCTGTGGAAGCTCAATATCAAACTGATCGAGCACCCGATTCACCGTCTGGTCGATGATGTCCTGCACGCTTTGCGGGCGATGATAAAACGCAGGCATTGGTGGCATGATCACAGCCCCCAATTCAGCAGCCTGGGTCATCAAGCGTAAATGGCCAAGATGCAGCGGCGTCTCACGCACGCACAGCACCAGAGGGCGACGCTCTTTAAGCACCACATCTGCCGCACGCGTTAGCAGACCATCTGTATAGCTGTGAACAATGCCAGAAAGGGTTTTGATTGAGCAGGGTAATATCACCATGCCATGCGTCTTAAACGAGCCTGAGGAAAGCGTGGCGGCGATATCGCGGGCGTCATGAACCACATCAGCCAGGGCCTGAACTTCACGCAGGGAAAAATCAGTTTCTAACGCAAGAGTCTGCCGGGCGGCATGACTTAAAATGAGATGGGTTTCGATATCCGGTAATTGTTGCAGCACCTGAAGCAGTCGCACACCGTAAGTTGCGCCACTGGCACCTGAAATTCCAACAATTAACCGTTTCATCATTTACGCACACCCAGGGAGTTTATCTGGGCTGACTTTGCCGCAAGATGGGCGGGGATGCAAGGAGAGGAATATCGCCCTCGTAGAGAGGGCGATGAAAAACTTACCCTTCGTTGTGCATCTCTAAGTTTTCCACTTCGTTCAGACGCTGTATGGCTTTTGAATCGTCATTACGCAGTGACTCAAGATACTCAAGGTATTCGTGGTCCACATCTTTGGTGACGTAGATACCATTGAACACGGAGCACTCAAACTGAGTGATGTCAGGGTTCTCAACGCGAACGGCTTCAATGAGATCGTCCAGATTCTGGAAGATCAACGCGTCAGCACCAATTAACTGGCGGATCTCGTCAACTTCACGACCGTGAGCAATCAGTTCGTTAGCGCTTGGCATATCAATGCCGTACACGTTCGGGAAGCGAATTTCTGGAGCCGCAGACGCGAGGTAAACTTTTTTCGCACCGGCTTCACGCGCCATTTCGATAATCTGTTCAGAAGTGGTGCCACGCACAATGGAGTCATCCACCAGCAGTACGTTCTTATCGCGGAACTCAGCGCGGTTAGCGTTAAGTTTGCGGCGCACAGACTTACGACGCAGCTGCTGGCCTGGCATGATAAAGGTGCGGCCAACATAGCGGTTCTTCACAAACCCCTGACGATACGGCTTGTCGAGAATACGGGCGATTTCCAACGCGATATCACAGGAAGTCTCAGGAATCGGGATAACCACGTCGATATCCAAATCTTCCCATTCACGGGCAATTTTCTCACCGAGCTTTTTACCCATCTCAACGCGGGCGCTGTAGACGGAAATTTTGTCGATGAAAGAGTCCGGGCGCGCAAAGTAAACGTATTCGAACAGGCAAGGATTGCTGGTTGGGTTATCAGCACACTGGCGCGTAAACAACTGGCCTTTCTCGGTGATATACACCGCTTCACCCGGTGCGATATCGCGCAGGAACTCGAAGCCCAACGTATCAAGCGCCACGCTTTCAGAAGCCACCATGTACTCGGTGCGCTCGTCGCCTAAATCACGTTTGCCCATCACGAGCGGACGGATGCCGTTCGGGTCGCGGAAGGCGACCATGCCATGACCGATAATCATCGCAACGCAGGCGTAAGCACCGCGGATTTGACGGTTAGTCGCAGCAATGGCTGCAAAAATATTATCGGCTTCCAGCGGATAGTTACGGAAGTTATCCAGCTCACTGGCAAAGATATTGAGCAGAATTTCAGAATCGGAAGTGGTGTTAATGTGACGACGCTTTTCTTCGAACAGCTTTTGACGCAGTTCGTGCGCGTTGGTCAGGTTACCGTTGTGTGCAAGGGTAATGCCGTACGGAGAGTTAACATAGAAAGGCTGAGCTTCAGAAGCGCTGGAGCTACCGGCTGTAGGGTAACGCACATGGCCGATACCCATGTTTCCCTGCAAGCGTTGCATGTGGATCGCACCAAACACATCGCTCACCAGACCATTGGCTTTACGCAGACGAAAACAATTTAAGGCATCAATGGTAACGATGCCAGCGGCATCCTGCCCACGATGCTGAAGCACCGTTAACGCGTCATAGATAGACTGGTTTACCGGCATGAAACCGGCGATCCCGACAATACCGCACATGTTGTCTTTTCCTCATTAAGCCATAACCCCCGCGCTATGGCCGGGGCAAGAAACTTGACGAGCTTTGCAGATAGTCAAAGAACCATCTGATGATGAAACTGAATTGCGGGATAAGCTGCGACTTTTGCCAGTCGTCACTCTTCGAAAAACCAGTAAACGTATCAAGAAAGAACAGAATGGCGGCGACGATCAGCGCTCCACGTAAAGCACCGAAACAAATCCCCAACACCCTGTCTGTACCCGACAGGCCGGTTTTCTCAACCAGCGCGCTAATCACATAATTGACTATCGCCCCGACAATGAGTGTCGCGATAAATAATATCGCGATAGCTATTCCATTACGTACCAGTTCGTCTTCAAAGCCTGTGAACCAGACCGAAAGGTAAGTGTAGTAATGACTGGCGACAAAGAAAGCACAGCCCCAGGTTACCAGCGATAACGCTTCACGCACAAACCCACGAATAACACTAATCAGAGCCGAAAAGCCGATGACTGCAATAATGGCGTAATCTATCCAGACCATGAACAAATCTCACGACAAATCGCCCTGACGTCCAGTTCGGGGCGCATTCTAACAAAAAAGAAAACGTTTGCGTAGGGATTTCCTTCCCTCGCGAAAATAAATAATGGCGTTGAAAAAATGCTCAACGCCATTAAAATTTTGCCCTTTGCTTGCCGGTTTACACGACAAAACGCAGCGGTTTACACCCGCTATCGCGCCGTATAATTCATCACCACGCCGTTAAGTCCAGAAAGCGAATTCAGTTCGCTAAGCGAAGACTTGAGCTTGTCTTTAGAAGCATCCGGCCCTACCAGAATACGGGTGATTTTCCCCTGTACTGGTGTTGACGGTGACGTGTAAACACGGAACCCTGCACCGCGCAGTTTACCAACAATTTCATTTACTTTGTCGGCATTTTTCAACGCACCTAGCTGCACAACATAGGCTTGCCCAGTCGGTGCCTTATCAGCCGTTTCCTGCTTCGCAGGTTTCGCTGGCGCTGGCGGTTCTTCGTTCATCATTGCCAGGCGTTCTGCGATTTGATCAGCTTCAGCTTTGCTCTGTGTTTTTTGAACCGGCTTAGGCTTTGGTTGCTCAATCACAGGTTTCGGCTTCGGTTGGTCACGCGCGACAGGAACTTCATCAATACCCGCGCCGTTTTCTCCCGGTAGCGATGCGATATCCAGCCCAGGTGCTGCCGCAGTACCCGCTCTTACCTCTTCCGCAGCCCCTTCCGGTGGTTGCGAAGGCAGAGCTTGAGTGGCAGCTGGCAACATGTCTGGCTCATCGGTATCACCCGGTTTTGGAACCAGAGGAATCGCTGCAAACTCATCCTGATAATGCTTTTTCTGACCATCAAGCAGCCCTGGCAGGATAATGACCCCCAGAGCAACCAGAATGATGGTTCCGACTAATCGATTTTGAAACTTACTCGCCACCTGCTTTCTCCGCGTCCAGCGCTTCCATTACGTGGGCTACTGTATGAAATGAACCACACACCAGCACGGTATCATTTACTGCTGCTGCTTTCATGGCAGCATACCAGGCTTGTGCCACATTGCCGTAGACTTCCCCCTGACCCAGATGTTCAATCAGTTGTTCAGCCGTGGCACCGCGCGGCCCTTCAAGAGGTGCACAATACCAGCTATCAACCTGAGGCGACAAACAGGCCAGCGTACCGGCGATGTCTTTATCATGCAGCATACCGATTACCGCCAGCACTCGCCCGCGTTTTGGTAGCTGAGCGAGTCGCCCGGCAAGATAAGCCGCAGCATGGGGATTATGCGCCACATCCAGAATAACCAGCGGTTCCTGAGAGATAACCTGGAAACGGCCCGGTAAAGTCGCGTCTTTAATCCCTTGAAGGATAGCGTCATTGCTGACATCTAGCTTACTTACGCGTAAAGCGGCCAATGCAGTCGCAGCATTCGGCTGTGGCACCAACGGTAACGGTAACCCGTTAAGCTCGCCCTGAGCATCTTTAAAGCTCCAGCTCGTCTCGCCAACTTGATAAGACCAGTCGACGTCACGACGCAGCAGTTGAGCGCCCTTTTCAGCCACAACTTCTGCAATAGTCACTGGCATATCTGGCTCACCCACCACAGCAGGTTTCCCACCACGGAATACGCCTGCTTTTTCACGCCCGATACTTTCACGGTCTGGCCCTAACCAGTCAGTGTGATCAAGCGCGATGCTGGTAACAACGGCGACATCAGCATCGACAATGTTCGTCGCGTCCAGACGCCCACCCAGCCCCACTTCAAGGATGACCACATCCACCGCCAGTTGCTTAAATAGCAGCAATGCCGACAAAGTGCTGTACTCGAAATAGGTCAGTGATGTTTCGCCACGCGCGGCTTCAATCTGCGCAAACGCAGCCGTATGGTACGCCTCGTCCAGCTCTTCGTTTTGCACGCGCACGCGCTCGGTGTAACGCACCAGATGCGGCGAACTGTAAACACCTACGCTGTAACCCGCCGCCATCAACACCATTTCCAGTGTCCGGCAGGTTGTACCTTTGCCGTTTGTCCCCGCAACAGTAAACACTGTTGGTGCAGGTTTCAGCACGTCGAGCGTGGCGGCAACTTTTTTCACGCGCTCAAGGCCAAGCTCGATGGTTTTAGAGTGGAGATTTTCCAGATAACAAAGCCACGTGGCCAGGGGCGACGTGGCTTGAGGAATTTGAGTTTTTTCCATGATGCCCGCTCTATCTACGTTTCAAGCTACGGTTCAAGAAAAAGGGCAGAACCTGTGCGGCCTGCCCTTGTTAACTATCAGGCCTCGTGACCTTCTTCCGGTGCTGCCGGAACCACAATCGGTTCACGCGGCGCTTCCGGATTTGGCGCTGGCTGATTAGTCAGTTTTGCCAGAATGCTTGCCAGTTTCAGGCGCATTTCTGGGCGGCGAACGATCATATCAATCGCCCCTTTTTCGATCAGGAACTCACTGCGCTGGAAGCCCGGCGGCAGTTTTTCGCGAACGGTTTGCTCGATAACACGCGGGCCTGCAAAACCGATTAAGGCTTTTGGCTCTGCAATGTTCAGATCGCCAAGCATTGCGAAGCTTGCTGAAACGCCACCCATGGTTGGGTCTGTCAGAACCGAAATATACGGCAGACCGCGTTCCTGCATTTTTGCCAGCGCAGCACTGGTTTTCGCCATTTGCATCAGCGACATCAGCGCTTCTTGCATACGTGCGCCACCAGAGGCGGAGAAACAGATCATCGGGCAGCTATCTTCCAGAGCCTGTTCTACGGCACGAACAAAACGTGCGCCAACAACAGAACCCATAGAACCCCCCATAAAAGCAAACTCAAACGCAACAGCCACAACGGGCATGTTATAGAGCGTACCTTTCATGACCACCAGCGCGTCTTTCTCACCGGTTTCTTTCTGGGCAGTTGCCAGACGATCTTTGTATTTTTTAGAGTCTTTAAACTTGAGAAGATCTTTTGGCTCAAGCTCACTACCCAACTCAAACATCGAGCCTTCATCTAACACGCTATGCAAGCGATCGCGCGCGGACATACGCATGTGGTGATCGCATTTTGGGCAGACTTCGAGATTGCGTTCCAGTTCGGCACGGTACAAAACCTGGCCGCAGCTGTCGCACTTCGTCCACACCCCTTCAGGGATACTCGCCTTACGGGTAGGGGTGATATTGCTCTTATTGAGAATTCGTTCAATCCAGCTCATTGATGACCTTTCTGCTTGAACCTGGTCGATGCCAGTTTTTCTGTGGCAGCGTGAACTGCCCCAGACCATAAATGGTGCTCATTAAAACATAACGGCCCGCGACTTTGGATAAAAAAGTGGTCGAACCGCGCGATGGCGTTACTTTTGCAGGCGTTTGGCTGCACGTCTGTGGCGGATAACCTCAACCACACCAGGCAATACTGACAGCACGATAATCGCCACAATCAGTAAATTCAGGTTTTCCTGCACAATAGGGAAATTGCCAAACCAATAACCTGCGTAGGTAAACAACAATACCCAAAGCAGCGCACCGGCAACGTTGTATATCGCAAAATGGCGATAGGACATGTGCCCCATCCCTGCAACAAACGGTGCGAAAGTTCGCACAATCGGTACGAAGCGCGCGAGGATAATCGTTTTTCCGCCGTGACGCTCGTAAAAAGCGTGTGTTTTATCAAGATAACTGCGACGGAAGATTTTGGAATTCGGGTTACTGAACAGCTTTTCGCCAAACAGCCGCCCAATAGTGTAGTTCACCGCATCACCCACAATGGCAGCAATGACCATCAAAATCACCATAGTGTGGACATTCAAATCGTTAGTTGGTAGTGCCGCCAGAGCGCCTGCAACAAACAATAATGAATCACCTGGTAAGAACGGTGTCACCACCAGACCTGTTTCGCAAAACAGAATCAAAAACAGAATGGCATAAACCCAGACACCATACTGCGCAACCAACTCCGCCAAATGCATATCAATGTGCAAAATAAAATCAATAATGAAGCGGATAAATTCCATAGTTAACTACCTGTCTCGGCTGGCGTCAGTCTGCCAAAAAAAGTGGCCCCATAGGGGGTTTAGGTAACGCAAAATGTTCCGGATAATCAACAGAAACTAAGTACAAGCCTTCTGCTTTACCGGTTGCGGCTGCCAGCTTGCGGTTTTTCGCCGCCAACAATTCTGCCATCCAGTTTTCGGCCTGATTACCACAGCCAATCTCCATCAGGCTGCCAACAATATTTCGCACCATGTGATGCACAAATGCGTTGGCTTTGATATCCACCACCACATAAGCACCGTAGCGCGTAACGTTAATGTGCATCATGTTACGCCACGGTGTGCGCGACTGGCATTGCATTGCGCGGAACGAGGTAAAGTCGTTCTCGCCCAGCAAACATTGCGCCGCGCGGTGCATACGATCGGCATCCAACGGGTGATAAAAATGCGTCACCCCTTGAGACATCACCGCAGGACGCAGGCGCTCGTTATAAATGACATAACGATAGCGCCGCGCCGTCGCACTAAAGCGGGCGTGGAAATCATCCGGCACATTTTTAACCCAACGCACCGCAATGTCGCCAGGTAAATTCGCATTTGCACCTAATGTCCACGCCGCATCTTTACGCTGCACGCGTGTTTCAAAATGCACAACCTGGCCGGTAGCATGAACGCCCGTGTCGGTCCGCCCGGCGCAGAAAACGCTGATCGGCTCATCGGCCACCTTAGAGAGAGCTTTTTCAAGCTTCTCCTGCACGCTGCGCACGTCATTCTGGCGTTGCCAGCCGCAATATTTGCTGCCGTCGTATTCAATGCCGAGTGCAATCTTATGAAGAGGGGTTTCAAGCAACTCGTCGGACATTAGTACATAAACTCCTGCACTAATTTTTCAGCGGTTTTCACGGCCATCAGCGCGCCACCAAAACGCACGTTATCCGCGACAGACCAGAATTGAATCTGCTCTGGCATGCCGTAATCGTTGTGGATACAGCCAATGGAAAGGTGGGCGCTGCCGGAGGCATCGGAAACCTGAGTCGGGTACTCCCCTTCTCCAGACAGCTCGATATCTTCAAACTGACCAAACGCATCACGCGCTTCTTCCGCCGCTAACGGGCGCATGGCTTCAAAGTTAACCATTTGCGCATGGCCGTAAAACACCGGAGCCTGAACATAGCTTGCAGAAATCAGCACGCCTTCGTCCTGCAACACTTTACGCACTTCGTTCACCAGGCGACGTTCTGCCGGAATGCTACCTTCAGCGTCTGGCACTAACGGCAGCATGTTAAAGGCCAGTTGGCGACCAAACAGATCGGCTTCTTCGATAGGCAAGCCGTTAAGCAAACGAGCACTCTGCCCTGCCAGCGCGTCTACCGCACTTTTCCCACGGCCAGATGCTGCCAGTATGTTAGTGACCTGAATACGTGACAAACCGCCTTGTTCGATAAGCGGTTTCAGCGCAGTCAGCAACTGGCTGGTCAGGCTGTCGGCAACGGCAACCAGGTTGCGATTGCGGTATTCACCCAGCACAAAAGGATTCACGTCAGGCACCACTAACGGCACATCGTGTTCCATGGCAAACAGGCCGCTAGAGTCGATAACCAGGCAACCTGCGTTGCACGCTTCTTCCGCGAAACGCGCGGACGCTTCCACACCAGCGACAAAGAACGCGAGCTGAACCTGAGTCCAGTCAAATGATTCAGCATCCTGAACCATCACGGTTTTACCTTCATAACGGATATTTTCACCAGCGCTGTCATTACGCGCCAGGGCATACAATTCACCAACCGGGAACTGGCGTTCAGCAAGCAGTTCAATCACAGCTGCGCCTACGGCACCCGTGGCACCTAAAACGGCAATATTCCAGCCTTCAGACATGTTGGTTTACTCCAGACTTAAATAGCAGTATCTCCCCGGCTGTATGCCGGGAAGACGAGAAGGATTGTTTGTTTTAACGCACGGCGTGATAGATAGCGCCAAAGCCCAGCTTTTGTAGCATGGCTGCCGCAGCTTCATCATCACACTGGATATAGAGCGATGACCACTCACGACGTTCCTGATAATTTTTGCGTAACTTGTCAAACTCACCAGGAATACCGGCCACTTTACGCAACGGTGCATCATCGCGGCGCACATCATACACCAGATGAACCAGTCTTTTGAGTGTCGCCTGATCCAGAGGGCCATGCAGAGTAATGCGGCCAAACTCAGGTGCAGGAAGCAAAGCATCCAAGGCAACCTGCTGGTGCTTGCCAATAAACTGGCTAAAAGCTTCAAAGACTTGCGTGGTGCCACGCGCTTTGCCTTCCAGCGTGTAGCCTGCAATATGGGCAGTACCAATATCGACTTTATCCAGCAACTCTACGTTGAGTTCTGGTTCTGGCTCCCAGACATCCAGCACGACGCTAAGATGCTGGCCGTTTTTCAGGCATTTCAGCAAGGCGGCATTATCAACAACCGGGCCACGGCAGGCGTTAATCAGAATCGTACCAGGCTTGAGGCTTGAGATGAGTTTTTCATCGGCAAGATGCAAGGATTTATACGGGCCATCTTTAAACAGCGGCGTATGGAACGTCAGCACATCCGCTTCGCGAACAACTTGTTCCAGCGAAACGAAATCGCCTTCGTCACCGCGATCGGCACGAGGAGGATCGCACAGCAGTGTGCGAACGCCAAAGGCTTGCAGGCGCGCCTGTAAACGGGAACCAACGTTACCCACACCGACAATACCCACGGTGCGGTCAGTGAGCTGGAAACCGTCACGTTCGGCTAACATTAACAGAGAGGAAAAGACGTACTCGACAACCGCAATGGCATTGCAGCCAGGAGCTGCTGAAAAAGCGATGCCCGCACGTTCTAAGTAGTGTTCGTCAACGTGGTCAGTGCCCGCCGTTGCCGTTCCCACAAATTTGATGCCTTTGCCGTCAAGCAAATCGGCATTCACTTTGGTGACCGAACGCACCATTAATGCTTCGGCATCAGCCAGTTCGGATACCGGAATTGGACGCCCTGCAACGGCTGTTACATCGCCAAGGCGACTAAACAATTCGCGTGCATAGGGCATATTTTCGTCAACGAGGATTTTCACGTTAGCTACCTGTTCGGTTAATCGTCGAGAATAAGCCTGATAGTGTGCCATAATCTGTCGTCCTGGCATACTTGAGCCGGGGATCGACAAAGGATTTATGACTATGCAACCCATTCAGGGGGCGGCTGCTCGTCCTCCGGGGGAACCTCCCTCCACAACTTCCACGGCAGGCGAATTTCCGCTTTCCACTCAGCAACGTACCGTACTGGAACGTTTGATAACGCGCATTGTTGCACTCAGTCAGCAACAAAGTGCCGAAGTGTGGGCGGGGCTAAAGCATGATCTCGGGCTAAAAGGTGAAACGCCGTTGTTGTCGCGTAATTTCCCCGCAGCTGAACAAAATCTTAATCAGCGCTTGAATACAGCCCAAACGACGCATGCCACGCGCCAGGTTGTGCAGCAGCTTAGTGAGCTTTTGCCGCAGGGGAATAATCGCCAGGCCGTTAGCGATTATATTCGCCAGGAGTTTGGCCAGACAGCGCTCAGCCAACTCACGCCGCAGCAATTAAAAAGCGTACTCACGTTATTACAAAATAACCAGTTGGCGATTCCACAACCGCAGCAGCGCCCGGCAACCGATCGCCCACTGCTACCTGCCGAACATAATTCATTAAATAAACAGGTCGCAAAGCTCACTGCCGCCACTGGCGAGTCCAGCAAGTTAATCTGGCAATCAATGCTTGAGCTTTCGGGCGTGAAAACGGGTGAGCTGATTCCGGCAAAACACTTCACGTTGCTGACCACCTGGCTACAGGCACGCCAGACACTGAGCCAACAGAATGCGCCAACGCTGCATACCATTCAGGCGGCGCTAAAACAGCCGCTGGAACCGGCTGAGTGGAAAGAGATGACAGATTATTCCCAGCAGCGTTTTCAGGCCGCGCCGCAGACAGTACTCACCGCAGCACAGGTGCAGGATATTTTGAATCAGGTGTTTTTAAAGCGTGCAGAGCGCCAGCCCGCAGCACTTGAAGCGCAGAATATTCAGCCCATCGTCAGCCCTATTTGGGCGCCGTTTATCGAGCCGCTGAAGATAGTGAGTACGCGCCCAGGAATGGCTCTTATGGCGTTAATTGTGGTGATGATTTTGTTGTGGATGGTGATTTAGCAAATTGCCACCCAGAACCGGGTGGCAATACTTATTACTTGCGGAAAGCTATTAGCGTAACAACGATGCCCACCGCCGCAGAAATCGCCCCAGCTAAAAACACTGACGGGTAACCGAGTGACGTGGCTAATAACCCAGTTAATGGCCCCGCGACACCGTAAGAGATGTCCTGAAACGCCGCATATCCGCCCAGAGCGGTGCCGCGCACTTGCGCCGGAACACGTTTAACCACTTCGACACCCAACGCCGGGAATATCAATGAGCAACCGCAACCGGTGAGTGCCGCGCCAATCAGTGCAATGCCTGCATCCGGTGCTTGCCATAACAAAACCAGCCCAACGCTTTCTATCGCCATTGAAACCAGTGCAACTCTCACGCCGCCAAAGCGGTCAGGCATCCAGCCAAACAAAACTCGCATCAGCACAAACGCGCCACCAAATGCCGTCAGCGTAAAACCTGCCCAGGCCCAACCATTGGCCGCAAAATAAAGCGACACAAATGTACCGATAACGGCAAAACCAACGCCCTGTAACGCCAGCCCAAGCCCAGGTTTCCAGATAAGGCCAATCACGGCAAATAATGACGGACGTTCGCCTTTATGCGCCGGTACCGCACGAATCCGGCCATTAAACGCCCAGGCAATCAATGGCAACGCAATCGTGGGCACGCCCAGTGCAACAAACCCCCATTGGCTGTTCAACAACAAGCCAAGCGGTGCACCGGCGGCTAATGCGCCATAAATCGCCATTCCGTTCCATGACATCACTTTACCGGAACGCGCGGGGCCAACCAAACCCATTCCCCAGGTGAGGTTCCCGGTGAGCAACTGGCTTTCACCAAAGCCAAGAATCAAGCGCCCCACAATCAACAAACCGAATTTCGCCATTGCGTCTACGGGCAACAGCGCGGCTAACAGATAAGCAACACCAGCGAATGCACACGCGCACATCCCCTGCAACGTTGAGCGTTTAGCACCTTGCTGGTCAGCCAGTCGTCCTGCGTAACCACGGGTTAAAACTGTTGCAAGAAACTGAATGCCCACGGCAATCCCAACCATGGTGTTGCCATAGCCGAGTTGATGATGAACAAAAAGCGGAATAACCGGCAGCGGCAAGCCCACCGTCATATAGGTGAGAAACACCGCAAAGGTAATCCTGAATAAAGACTTATTTTCTGATTTGCTATTTTTTAGCTGGGAATCAATCAATGCAGACATACTGCTTACTCCATTTATCGCAGAGTAAGGCGAGGAAACCACCACGCCCTTCCCTCTGAACGTTCAGATAAGGGTGCGTTGGTTGACGTTGAACGCTTACGCATTATCAAAATGATAATGTTGAGGCGTGAATAGTGCCTTCAGTCATAGACGCTGTCAATAATTGGAACAGGCAAAAAAAACGGGGTGCCAGAGGCACCCCGTTTACAAACTGTACTGCGTATTAAGCGGTAACTTTACGCATCACCAGAGTGGCGTTAGTTCCACCGAAACCGAAGCTGTTAGACATAACAGTATTCAGTTCGCGCTCAACCATTTCAGTCATGATGTTCAGGCCATCAGCCTGTTCATCGAGCTGTTCAATGTTAATGCTTGGCGCGATAAAACCGTGCTCCAGCATCAGCAGAGAGTAGATAGCTTCCTGAACGCCTGCGGCACCCAGAGAGTGACCTGTCATCGCTTTGGTTGCGGACATTGCTGGTGAGTTATTACCGAACACTTCCTTGATTGCGCCCAGTTCTTTCACATCGCCAACCGGCGTAGAAGTCCCGTGGGTGTTCAGGTAGTCAATCGGAGTATCAACACCATGCATTGCCATCTTCATGCAACGCACTGCGCCTTCACCTGATGGAGCAACCATGTCTGCGCCATCGGACGTTGCGCCGTAGCCAACGATTTCAGCGTAGATATGTGCGCCACGAGCCAGAGCGTGCTCCAGTTCTTCAACCACAACCATACCGCCGCCGCCTGCGATTACGAAACCATCACGGTTTGCATCGTAAGTACGGGACGCTTTAGTAGGGTCTTCATTGTATTTAGTAGACAGTGCGCCCATTGCATCGAACTCACAGGCCATTTCCCAGCACAGCTCTTCGCCGCCGCCAGCAAAAACGATATCCTGCTTGCCCAACTGAATCTGCTCAACAGCGTTACCGATACAGTGCGCAGAAGTCGCACATGCGGAGCTGATGGAGTAGTTCACACCGTGAATTTTGAACGGAGTAGCGAGACAGGCAGAAACACCGGAGCCCATCGCTTTCGTTACTACGTAAGGACCTACCGCTTTCAGGCCACGTGGGCTACGCATTGCGTCAGCACCAAACACCTGGAAACGTGGGGAGCCGCCGCCGGAACCCGCAATCAGGCCAACACGCGGGTTGCTCTGATACTGTTCATTGCTAAGGCCAGCGTCCTGAATAGCCTGTTCCATTGACAGGTAAGCATAGATGGATGCATCGCTCATGAAACGCACAATTTTGCGATCGATGAGACCGGTGGTGTCCAGCTTGACGTTACCCCATACGTGGCTACGCATGCCAGAGTCTTTCAACTCTTGAGAGAAGGTGATCCCTGAGCGTCCTTCACGCAGAGATGCCAGGACTTCCTGCTGGTTATTACCAATGCTGGAAACGATGCCCAGGCCAGTAATCACTGCACGTTTCATTCAATACCTCTTCCACTGCACTATTAGGATTTCGAAAAGCAGAATAGCGTACACTTGTACGCCGAACAAGTCCGATCAGCCAAATTGGTCTGAAATTTGCGCCGCTTCGTACACATCGTTACTATCGTTTCACTGCCTGCCAGACGAGTAACTTACGTGAAACATACCCCAATACAATCTGCCAACCTTGGCTTCAACGAAGAGGGTACACCTGTATCCCGAGAGTTCGACGATGTGTACTTCTCTAATGATAATGGACTGGAGGAAACTCGTTATGTCTTTCTCGGAGGAAATCGTCTGTTAGAGCGCTTCGCCACCCACGAACGCTCGCTATTTATCGTCGGTGAAAGCGGATTTGGCACCGGGCTTAACTTCCTGACTTTATGGCAAGCTTTTGATGATTTTTGCGCAAAACACCCGCTTGCCACACTCCAGCGGCTGCATTTTATTAGTTTTGAAAAATTCCCGCTGACCGCTGAAGATTTACACGCCGCCCATGCTCATTGGCCCGAACTGGCCGATTTTGCATCGCAATTACAGCAACAATGGCCGCTTCCTATTGCGGGTTGTCATCGTCTTTTGCTGGCTGACGGACGCGTCACGCTCGATCTTTGGTTCGGGGATATTAACGACCTGATTCCGCAATTAGATGACACTTTAAATAATCAGGTCGATGCCTGGTTCCTCGATGGTTTCGCACCCTCAAAAAATCCAGATATGTGGACGCCACAACTGTTTAACGCAATGGCGAAACTGGCACGTACAGACGGCACGCTGGCGACATTTACCTCCGCCGGATTTGTGCGCCGTGGGCTAATTGATGCCGGTTTCACCATGACCAAAAGTAAAGGTTTTGGTCGCAAACGGGAAATGCTGACCGGTGTAATGGAACGTGCGGTGGAAACGCCATCCCGCGCGCCCTGGTTCGACCGCCCGGCAGCGCAAGCTCAAGAAGTGGCTATCGTAGGTGGCGGTGTTGCCAGCGCCCTGCTCTCACTCGCTTTGCTGCGCCGTGGTTGGCAGGTAACGCTTTATTGCGAGGACAGCGCCCCAGCACTTGGTGCTTCCGGCAATCGTCAGGGCGCACTTTATCCGTTGCTAAATACGCACAGTGAAACACTGACGAACTTTTTCAGCTCGGCATTTACTTTTGCTCGCCGTTTGTATGATTCATTACCGGTTGAGTTTGACCATGACTGGTGCGGCGTCACACAGCTTGGTTGGGATGAAAAGAGCCAGCATAAAATCGAGCAAATGCTGAGTCTGGAGTTCCCAGAGTTACTCGCTCATGCTGTTGATGCAGAAACTGCGGCAAAACTTTGCGGTGTAGATACGGGGCATGGCGGCGCAACCTATCCTCTCGGTGGTTGGTTGTGTCCAGCGCAACTGACCGCAGGCGCACTGGCTCTGGCCGAAAATATGGGGCTAAAAACGCATTATGGTTATCGCGTTGAATCGCTAACTCAAACCGCGGATACGTGGCAATTGTCATTTACGGAACACGCCTCGCAACAACATGCGGTAGTGGCGTTAGCCAATGGCTACAAAATCTGTAAATTCTCGCAAACCGAAAAATTGCCGTTCTCTGCTGTCGGCGGCCAGGTCAGCCATATTCCAACCACCCCGTCACTTTCTAAGTTACGCCAGGTACTGTGTTACGACGGTTATCTGACACCACAGAATCCAAACAATCAGCAGCATTGCATCGGCGCAAGTTACCATCGTGGTGTAGAAAATATGCACTATAACGATGAAGATCAGCAGCATAATCGCCAGCGTTTGCTTAACTGCCTGCCAGAAGTGAAATGGCCTGGCGAAGTCGATACTTCCGCAGGCGATGCGCGATGTGGAGTACGCTGTGCGACACGCGACCATATGCCAATCATCGGGAGTATTCCCCGCTACGATGCAACGCTTGAAGCCTACGCGACGCTGGTAGAAAGCCACGATAACGCCGAAACCGCACCGGTTTATCCGAATCTGTTTATGTTGGCAGCATTGGGTTCAAGAGGTTTGTGCAGCGCGCCTCTGGCGGCAGAAATTCTGGCAGCACAGATGAGCGATGAACCCATTCCAATGGATGCTGAAACGCTCGCGGCGCTGAATCCGAATCGGTTCTGGGTGAGGAAATTGCTGAAAGGGAAAGAAGTTAAGTAATTTTGTCGGATTTGCACCCTCTCCTTTTTAGGGAAAGGGTGCGGGTGCGGCTACTTAAACTTCGCCTGCTGATACAAGTTATCCCACATTCCCAGCACTAAAGACTGGTCGCGCGGCGAAAGCTCACCGGCCTGAATCGCTTTTTCCAGACCCTGTGACACAGCACCATGAAGCGCTTCTGGAGTGTGGTCATCGCCGTGCTCCAGGTCTGCCACTGCAAGTGTCAGGTGGCCGCGCAGATAACCGCTGGCAAACAGCTCGTCATCACTGGCAGTCTCAACCATCCCATCAATTAGCGCCAGAATGCGTGTTTCAAATTCCGCGATCATCGTACTTCCTCAAATTGATAAAAAGCCCAGAAAAACGTGGTTTTCTGGACTTTTTGTTGAAAAAAAGAAAACCAATCAATTCATTTTAAATGATAAAAACTTAAAACCTTTTACTAACAGGTAATTAGTTTAAATCTTCCGGCCACGGAAAATGCTCCGCTGCCAGCGACGGGGTTTTATAATATTCCCGCAGCGCTTCAATCAGCTTTGCCGTACGCGGCGGGATGCCTTCTTGCAGGTAAACCATCACCTGAGCATGCACGCGGCGCTGGAAGGCGATTCTGTCCGGGTCAACATCCCCGCTCAGGTTGTCGCAACTGACATTGAACGGGAAGTTTGCAGCCACACACAGTAGCCATTCCTGCGCCTGCGGCTTGACTTCCACATCTTCGAATTTACTTTGTGTTTCGGCATCGCGCCCGTCCGGGCAATACCAATAACCGAAATCCACCAGTTCACGGCGAGCTTTGCCCGCGATAAGCCAGTGGGAAATCTCGTGCATTCCGCTGGCGTAATAGCCGTGAGCAAACACCACGCGGTGATAAGGAATTTCCTCATCTGCTGGAAGATAGATCGGTTCGTCGTCGCCTTTAATCAGACGTGTATTAAAATCGTCTTTAAAGCAGTTATCGAAAATGTCGATAAGTTCCTGATAATGGTGTTCTGTCATTGTTGTTGTCATCGTTGCTGTGGTCATCTTAAGCTATCCCCAACCAATGGAGGATCTCCGGTCCGTGGCTATCAAATAAGAGTTTGGCACTCATCACCGCCGACACAATCACAATCATCGGACGGATCAGTTTTTGCCCTTTACTCAACACAAGACGCGATCCCATTCGCGCCCCTAAAAATTGCCCGGCCATCATCACAAAGCCAGTTCCCCAAATCACTTTCCCGCCAATGATAAACAGCAACAGGCCGCCCAGGTTGGACGTCGCGTTTAGCACTTTGGCGTGAGCAGTAGATTTGGCGAGGTTAAAGCCGCACAGCGTCACAAACGCCAGCGCGTAGAAAGAGCCAGCGCCTGGCCCAAAGAAACCGTCATAAAAACCGACACAACCACCGGCAATCAAAGCAAATGGCAGGCCGTATAAACGGCGTTGTCTGTCTTCTTCACCAAGCTTGGGCATCAGTAAAAAATAGAGGCCGATACCAATCACCAGCACCGGTAATATTTGCCGTAATATGTCTGACTTCACATGCTGAACCAGCAACGCACCGGTTGTTGAACCAATAAAAGTCATCAGAATATTCAGTTTCTGATCTTTCAGGCTCACCACTTTGCGGCGAATAAAATAGATCGAGGCCGATACCGAACCGCCGCAAGCCTGGAGTTTATTCGTTGCCAACGCCTGAGCGGGCGACATTCCGGTGGCTAACAATACGGGAATGGTTAACAAACCACCGCCACCCGCCAATGAATCAATAAACCCCGCCAGCAAGGCGATAAAAAACAGCGCCACCAGCATCAGGGGGGAAACCATAAACCATTCCATTAACTTATCCGTTAGAGAACGTGCTCATCCAGCAAGGCCTGACAAGAGGCGGGTAAAGGGGGTGGTGTTTTCTTTTTCGGTACACCGCTACCAGGTGCAGGCGGCGCAAACCAGCTTTGCAATTCTGCTCCGCAACCGTCGCCAGGTGGCGGTAAGGGTTGATCTTCACACTCGAGGCTATCGGCCGGGCAACGCAGGCGAACGTGCATATGCGCACGATGCTGGAACCACGGGCGAACTTTGCGTAGCCAGTCACGGTCGGCACCCGCATCAAGACAAAGCTGCTGTTTGATAGCAGGGTTGACGAAGATGCGCGTCACGTCGTTATCTTTCGCCGCCAGTTTAATCAGGCTGCTGATTTCTGGCTGCCACAACCGTGGCACCACATGCTTATTATCACTGGCGACTAAATCCAGCGCCTGTGGCTTGAGCAGTTGTGCTGGCGTCCAGCGTGTTTTAGGAAGCTGCAAAAAGATATCAACATCCAGACCGCTTTGGTGGCTGGCGTGGCCTGAGCTAAAGCGCCCGCCCGCAGCCATGCCCATATCACCAATCAGCAACGTACCAAGGCCAAGCTGCGTCGACTGGTTGCTTAGGCGCTGGATAAACATCACTAAATCAGGATGCCCGAAATAGCGACGCTGATCCTGCCGCATCACCTGATAGCGAGGGTCGTTGAGCGGCAACTCGTGGGCACCAACGATACAGCCGTTAGCAAAAGCACCGATAGATTGCGAACTTCCCGCAATCGGATGACTAATTTTCTGCCACGGCGTAGCCGCAAAAGTAGCAGTGCTGGCAAGCAATGCCAGCAGCCCCACGAGCATTTTTTTCATCGCATTACCAGCGCGGTAGAGTGGTGGTCACGTCGGCGTTTTGAGCACGCTGACGCAGCATGTGGTCCATCAACACAATAGCCAGCATCGCTTCGGCAATAGGTACAGCACGAATACCGACGCAAGGGTCGTGGCGACCACGCGTGACCATCTCAACTTCTTCGCCTTCGCGGTTAATGGTGCGGCCTGGAACCATAATGCTGGATGTTGGCTTCAGCGCCATATTTGCCACAATTTGCTGACCGCTGCTGATGCCACCAAGAATGCCGCCCGCATGGTTGCTCTGGAAACCTTCTTTGGTGATTTCATCACGGTTCTGGCTACCACGCAGGTTAACCACGCCGAAACCCTCACCGATTTCCACGCCTTTCACCGCGTTGATGCTCATCAGCGCGTGGGCAATATCCGCGTCTAAACGATCAAAGACTGGCTCGCCAAGGCCTGGCGGCACGTTATCCGCCACAACGGTCACTTTCGCACCGATGGAATCACCGTCTTTTTTCAGCGCGCGCATCAGTTCATCAAGCGTTTCGATTTTGTCCGGGTCCGGGCAGAAGAATGGGTTCTGTTCAACCTGATCCCAGTCTTTGATTTCAATCGGTACATCGCCCATCTGCGTCAGGCAACCACGAATAATAATGCCGTATTTATGCGCCAGATATTTTTTAGCAATCGCACCTGCCGCAACACGCATAGCGGTTTCACGCGCGGAAGAACGGCCACCGCCACGGTAATCGCGCAGGCCGTATTTTTGTTCGTAGGTGTAATCAGCATGCCCTGGACGGAACACGTCTTTGATAGCGCTGTAATCCTGCGAGCGCTGATCGGTATTTTCAATCAGTAAACCGATGCTGGTTCCGGTGGTGACGCCTTCAAAGACACCGGAAAGGATCTTCACCTGATCGGCTTCACGACGTTGCGTGGTATAGCGAGATGTACCCGGGCGGCGACGATCAAGGTCATGTTGTAAATCGGCTTCTGTCAGGGGAATGCCTGGCGGCACACCATCGACAATACAGCCCAACGCCACACCGTGGGATTCACCAAATGTCGTTACGCGAAATACTTGTCCAATTGAGTTTCCTGCCATCTTCTGTCACGGCTCCTTACCGTTGTCATTTTTCGTTGTGTTGTGAGCAAAAGAAGACGGGCCGTAAGGCCCGCCTGCACAGATTAATCTTTGTAAATGCTGAAATGTTCACGCGCGTCAATCAACTGCGATTTGGTCAGCATAAACACGCCGTCACCGCCGTTGTCGAACTCAAGCCAGGTGAACGGCACATCAGGATATTGCTCCATCAGATGTACCATGCTGTTCCCGACTTCACAAATCAGGATGCCGCCATCAGCGAGGTAATCCGGGGCACACGCCAGAATGCGACGCGCCAGTTTCAGACCATCGCTACCCGCAGCTAAACCTAACTCCGGCTCAAAGTGGAATTCACCAGGCAGGTCAGACATATCGTCCGCATCCACATACGGTGGGTTGGTTACAATAACGTCGTACTGCACTTTTGGCAGCTCGCGGAACAAGTCTGAACGAATTGGCGTGACCTGGTTTTCCAGACCGTGCTCAGCGATGTTTTGCTCGGCAACCGCCAGCGCATCAAGAGAAATATCGACCGCATCCACTTCTGCATTCTGGAACTCATAAGCACAGGCGATGGCGATACAACCGCTGCCGGTACACATATCAAGAATATGAAGAGGTTCCTGGTCAAAAAGACCGGCGAAGCGGTTGGTGATCAGTTCACCAATCGGCGAGCGCGGCACCAGCACACGTTCGTCCACATAAAATTCGTGACCGCAGAACCAGGCTTTGTTGGTCAGGTAAGCGACCGGGATGCGCTCATTGACACGACGAATCACACGCTCAACGATGCGATGGCGCTCGCTTGGGGTCAGACGCGCAGTGCGCATGTCTTCAGGAATATCCAGCGGCAGATAGAGGCTTGGCAGCACTAACTGAACGGCTTCGTCCCACGGGTTATCGGTGCCGTGGCCATACCAGATGTTGGCGGCGCTGAAACGACTGACTGCCCAGCGCAGCATATCCTGAATGGTGTGCAGTTCATTTACTGCCTCATCGACGAAAATTTTATCCACGTTGCCCTCCGCAGGCCGTTCGCGCTAATTCAATAATCGATTAGTTTGCCATGAAGACCGCGACAAATCAGCATTCAATCACCGTCACAGACGGGAAAATTGCGTTTTATTTAGTGATGGATGGCAAAGCAGGTAAACTGACGACAAAACAGATGAGACGAGAAATAGATGAAAAAGAAGACTCCGCTCAGCGCTGATGATCAGAACCTTTTCCGTGATTTGATGAGCGGCACAAAAAAATTGGCCCAGGACACGATTGTTCATCGCCCGGTGCGCAAGAAAGTTCAGGTCATTCCGGTGAAACGGCTATTGCAGGAACAAGCCGATGCCAGTCATTATTTTTCTGACGAATTTCAGCCGCGACTGGCAACGGAAGGCCCTACGCGTTATGTACGTGAAGACGTCAGCCATTTTGAGCTTAAGAAAATTCGCCGCGGTGACTATCCACCAGAATTATTTCTCGATTTGCATGGCCTGACACAGCTGCAAGCGAAACAGGAATTAGGTGCGCTGATCGCAGCCTGTCGTCGTGAACATGTATTTTGTGCCTGTGTTATGCACGGGCATGGCAAACATGTATTAAAGCAGCAATCGCCGCTGTGGCTGGCACAACACCCACACGTGATGGCATTTCATCAGGCGCCAAAAGAGTATGGCGGTGATGCAGCCTTGTTGGTGCTGATTGAAATCGAAGAGTGGCTGCCGCCGGAATTACCGTAGCAAGTCCCATAGCAAATCCCCATCCCCCCAAACAGTAAGAGCCGCATTTCGCGGCTCTTTTGTTCATGCTTACGGCTTTCAGATAGCTTTAGCGACCTTCAAATTGCACGGACTCATCTGCCAGTTGAACACGCCTTTCCCGGTTTCGGGATCAAGTGTGACATTAGCAATTGCCGAGGTACTGAACATCGGCGGTGTCTCTTCAGGGCAAAGTTCAGACACCAGGTAACCGACTAACGGCAGGTGAGAAATCACCAGCGCCGATTCGACCCCTTCATTGGCTAGGGCTTGCAAATAGCAGCCCACCAGACCCACATCACCGCACGGGGTTAATTCCGGCAGAATGTCTTCTTTACCTGGAAGGGGCAGTGCTTCCCGCACAACATCCAGGGTTTGTTCGGCTCGCAGGTAAGGGCTCACCAGAACACGTTCGATATCCACCATTTGGCCTTTCAACCAGGTCGCCATTACTCGGGATTCATCACAACCACACTGGGTGAGTGGACGTACCGAGTCGCTGGCGGCATCGAGTGCTGCGTCGCCGTGACGCATGATAAAAACTTGCATATTGCACCGCTTTTGTTAACCAGGAATGCTTGAATTTCCCTGAAACTTAGAAGGGGTAATTCAGCAGCCGGGCATTGTGCCTTATCCGTACATCGAATGAAACGCTGTTTTTTACCTCAATGGTGCAAGTATAGTCAATCACTGTTTACTAAATGACCGACCAGCATCCATTCACCGAGTCATAAACTCATGTTTCTTTGACTACAGTTTCATCTTCGGGGTTCACTTTCCCCAAAAATTTCGTTGCTCTTCCACCATTTGTAAAAGTCTGTCGCAGGGTGCAAAACGCTCTCCGTACTGACTGGCCAGGCGTTGCAATTGCGCGACAACTTCACCCGCTCCCCGTGAATCCATATAACGGAAAGGGCCACCGAGGAACGGTGGAAAACCAATACCGAACACGCCACCGATGTCACCATCGCGAGCACTGCGAACAACCCCCTCATCAAGACAGCGAGCCGCCTCATTGAGCATCATCATCACGCAGCGTTGTGCGATTTCTTTTTCTGCCAGCTGCCCTTTTGGCGAAACGTCCAGCAGGGTATAGATTGCAGGGTCAACCTGCTTTTTGCTTCTACTCCCTTTGCCTGGATAAAGATAGAAACCGCGCCCATTTTTTCTACCTTTGCGATCGTCATTCAATATTGCTGCAATACTCTGCGGTGAAGCAAAACGATCGCCATAAGCTTGCTGAAGTATAGGACTAATTTTAGTCCCCACATCAATTCCCACCTCATCCAAAAGTTGGATTGGGCCGACAGGAAAACCAAACGCCACCAGCGCATTATCAATTTTTTCGACAGGCTCCCCTTCTACCAGGCAACGCATCGCTTCGTTAACATAAGGCGCCAGAATACGGTTGACGTAAAACCCGGCGCTGTCGCCGACCACAATCGGAGTTTTGCCCTGCTTTTTAGCCAGAGCCACAGTTGTGGAAATAGTTTCCGCACTGGTGCCCGCATGCGGGATAACTTCGACCAGAGGCATTTTATCTACCGGGCTAAAGTAGTGCAGACCAATAACCTGCTCCGGTCGCGCGGCATTTGCCGCGATATCAGCAATCGGCAACGACGAGGTGTTAGAAGCAAAAATCGTATGCGGTGCAGCGTTTTGTTCAATTTCTGCGACCATTTTTTGCTTGAGCGCGAGATCTTCAAAAACGGCTTCCACAACGATGTCTCGATTATGGAAACCCTGATAATCAGTGCCACCGGAAATACGTGCCATTTCGCGCTGACGCTCGGCGACTTTCATATGGCGGCGACGCACTTTTTTATCCAGCAAATCCCAGCTGTATTTCAGCGCATGGTTAATACCATCGGTATTAATATCTTTGATTCGTACCGGCAATTTGCCTTTCGTGGCGGTAACAAACGCGATACCGCCGCCCATCAATCCACCGCCCAGAATACCTACCGCATTTATCGGGCGAGGCTGCGCATCTGCGCCGTTTTCTTTTTTAAGTTCGGTACTGGCAAAGAATAAGCCGCGTAACGCCGCTGATTGCGGGGTCATCGCCAGTTCACCAAACGCTTTAGCTTCAGCCTCGTAACCGCTAAAACTCCCCTGCCCCAGGCCAATCTTGATCACATCAATAATGCGCTGCGTGGCGGGATAATTACCGTGAGTTTTTTGCTCGGTTTTCTTGCTCACCATGCTGAACAACAGCGTACGGCCCAACGGCCCCGCCAGAATCCGTTCACGAACCGGTAAAGTACGGGATGTCGTACGGCCTTTGGCTACCAATTCAATGGCCGCAGCCAGCAAAATCGACTGCGGTACAACTTCGTCTACCAGACCCAGTTTTAGCGCCTGGCGTGGCCGTAACTGCTTGCCCGTCAGAATCATATCAAGCGCATTGCTAACGCCTATCAAACGCGGTAAACGCTGCGTGCCACCAGAACCCGGCAACAACCCAAGCTGTACTTCTGGCAAACCCAGTTTTGTTTTTTCATCGTCTGTGCAAATGCGCGAATGACAGGCAAGAGCCAGTTCCAGCCCGCCGCCAAGACAAGCACCGTGAATAGCCGCAATAACCGGAATCGGCAATGCCGCGATTTCTGCCATGATTTGCTGGCCCTGATGCGCCAGTGTTTGCGCCTCTTGTGCCGTCTGACAATGGGCAATCATGTTGATATCAGCACCCGCAACAAAGTTGTCTGGTTTGCCAGAGATAAATATCAACCCTTGCAGCGCCGTGTTGTCGCGAACCTGTTTGATGATGTTGTGCACTTCGGGGCCGAAAGAGGCTTTCAGCGTATTCATCTTTTCGCCCGGCACATCAATGGTCACAACCGCAATATTGTCGAGACGGATATGTAAGTTGAATGCGGAAGTCTGTTCCATTATTCGGCCTCCAGAACCATAGCGGCACCCAATCCACCTGCCGCGCAGGCGGTAACTAGCCCAAATCCGCCACCACGGCGGCGCAATTCATGCAGCGTTTGTGTGATCATTCGCGCACCGGTTGCTGCAAACGGATGTCCATAGGCTATTGAGCCGCCTAATACGTTAAATTTCGCATCGTCCACTTCGCCCGTGGCATGGGCGCGGCCTAATACATCGCGCGCAAAGCGCTCGCTGGCAAGCATTTTCAGGTTTGCGAGTGTTTGTGCGGCAAAGGCTTCGTGCATATCGATGAGGGTCAGGTCATTCAGGGTGATACCTGCTCTTTCGAGCGCCAACGGTGTTGCCCAGGCTGGCCCAAGCAGCATGTCTTTCCAGACATCTACCGCGGTAAAAGCATAGCTGCGCAAATAACCCAGCGGTTTCAAACCCAATTCTTTGGCGCGAGATTCCGTCATCAGAATGACCGCCGCTGCACCATCGGTTAACGGTGTGCTGTTTGCAGCAGTTACCGTGCCATGTTTACGATCAAACGCTGGACGCAATTTGGCGTAATCAGCAATCGACGAATTTTGGCGAACGTTATTATCTTCGCTGAAAGGTTGGCGATACGGAGGAATAAAGGCGGTCATCACTTCTTCGGCCAGCTTGCCTTCCTGCCAGGCAATTGCCGCTTTAGTATGGGAACGATGCGCCAGCGCATCTTGTTGCTCACGCGTAATGCCATGAGTTTTCGCCATTTGTTCGGCGGTATCACCCATTCGTAAACCCGTGGAATATTCAGCTACCGCAGGCGGCACTGGCAATAAATCACGCGGGCGCAAACGTGAGAACAGTTTTAGCCGCTGGCCAAGAGTTCGCGCTTTATTCACATCAACCAACGTGCGCCCCAGTTTCTTACTGACGCCAATCGGTAAAACAGATGAGGAATCGGCACCGCCAGCGATACCCGCGCGAATAGTACCGGCCATCAGGCTTTCGGCAACGTTTGCCACCGCCTGAAAACTGGTCGCACAGGCGCGGCTCACGCTATAGGCATCGGTATGCACGCTCATACCTGTGCCGAGGACGATTTCACGGGCAATATTTGGCGCTTCTGGCATCTGGACAACCTGGCCGAAAACCAGTTGTTCGATAATTTCTGGGGGGATTTCGCTGCGGGCCAGCAATTCGCTGACCACCATGTTGCCTAAATCAACAGCAGGTATGCCATGAAATGCCGTCGCCTGACGGGCAAACGGTGTGCGTAAACCACTGACGATGGCAATGCGGTCACCCTGACGGGTGACCAGCGGAAGTGCCTGACTCATAACGCTCCCCTGTTCTACCCAACGTCCGAAACTACAACACTCAGACTGTAACTTCATATTTTTGGGTATAAAAATTGTAAACGACCAATGGTGGTCTGACCTGATCACAGTTTTAACCAAAAAGTTACAATCAGCCAACCAGGGGACTAAAGAATTGGGAGGGGGAACACGCTTTGAGAAGAGATAAATGACGCTCTCAGAGTGAGAGCGTCGAGAAAAATTAACGCAGGCCGAGCTGGAAGATCATGGTTTCAGCCTGGCAGCTGAAGGTAAAGTCGATATCCAGACGCACACCGTCAGCTTCTTCGGTATAACGTGGAACAATCTGGCAAGGTTCGGATTCTGCAGCACGCGCTTTTTCGCTCAGCGCTGCCAGAGTTTCGTCCGCTTCTGCGCGGGTAGCAAACACGCGGCTATAAGTTGCTGTGCAGTCGGTGTTATCAATAATGGAACCGACATCAATACAGCAGCAAACCGGGGTTTCATCAGCGGTGTTTTTACTCATTTTATGATTTCCTCTGTATTTCGCATTGAATAGGATTAAACAATTCCTGTCTATTTTACGCTCCATGTTGAAGCGACTCCAGCCGTTAATCTTGCCAAAATCCGCAAGTGACGCAAATCACACTTAAAAATGATCTAAAACAAGATTCACACATTCTGGACTGTGACCAAATCAGCGATTTTGCCAGGCAGATCTCGTTTCTACGATCAAGTTTGAAATTTATTCGAAACAAACTTGCAACATACCATCTGGTCAGACCTATACTCTCGCCACTGGTCTGCTTTCTCTGTAACTGATCAGCCCCTACTATTCGCGCTCCTGTTACGGTATGTAACATTGTTTGTATAAAAATAAATCTATTATGAGGTTTTGGTCATGAGCCAGAAAAACCTGTTTACAAAGTCAGCCCTAGCGGTTGCAGTGGCAATTGTCTCATCGCAGGCGTACTCAGCCGGCTTTCAATTAAACGAGTTCTCTTCCTCAGGCCTGGGCCGAGCTTATTCAGGGGAAGGTGCCATCGCAGATAACGCGGGCTCCGCAAGCCGTAACCCTGCAACTATCATGATGTTTGACCGCCCTATGTTCTCCGGTGGTGCTGTCTTCGTTGATCCAGGTGTTAATATTTCTGGCACTTCTCCTTCAGGCCGTAGCACCGACGCTGATAACATCGCGCCGACTGCATGGGTTCCTAACCTCCACTTTGTTGCGCCTATTAACGAACAATTTGGCTGGGGCGCATCTGTTACCTCTAACTACGGTTTGGCGACAGAGTTCAATAACGATTACACCGCGGGTTCGATGGGCGGTAAAACCGACCTGACAACGCTGAACCTGAACCTGAGCGGCGCATACCGTTTAAACAACAACTGGAGCTTCGGTCTTGGCTTTGATGCGGTTTATGCTAAAGCGAAAATCGAGCGTTATGCCGGTGATTTACCTCAGTTGATCGCGGGTTCTGGTGCACTGCCTCCGTCCCTGGCTGGCCCGGTATCTCAAATCCCTGGTGATACTCAAATCGCGCACCTGAAAGGTGACGAATGGGGCTTTGGCTGGAACGCCGGTATTCTTTATGAAATCGATAAAGACAACCGCTACGGCTTTACCTACCGCTCAGAAGTAAAAGTCGACTTCGATGGCGACTATAAGAGCAACCTGCCATCAGCCTATAACCCGCTGCTGTCTAACTTCGGCTTACCGGCTGGGACTAACGGACAAACCGTCCCAGGTTCTCTGACGTTGAACCTGCCAGAAATGTGGGAACTGTCCGGCTATAACAAAGTTGCGCCACAATGGGCCGTTCACTATAGCTTGACGTATACCAGCTGGAGCCAATTCCAGGAGCTGAAAGCCACCGGCACTAACGGCCAGACGCTGTTCTATAAAGATGAGAACTTTAAAGATGCGTACCGTATTGCCGTAGGTACCACTTACTTTATGGATAAGAACTGGACCTTCCGTACCGGTATCGCGTTTGATGACAGCCCGGTTCCTGCGGAAAACCGTTCAATCTCCATCCCGGATCAGGACCGTTTCTGGGTCAGTGCTGGTACAACTTACGCGTTTAACGATGATGCGTCTGTCGACCTGGGTATCTCCTACATGCACGGTCAGCACGTAGAGATCAAAGAAGGCCCGTACACCTTCCAGTCTGAAGGTAAAGCCTGGCTGTACGGCATGAACTTTAACTACGCATTCTAATAGTTAACAGATACAAAAAAGGCGAAACCGAGGTTTCGCCTTTTTTTATGTCTTACGCACAGCGTACTTATTGCGAGTCGATATCTTTCAGTTCGTCCTGAATAACCGCCGCGTTCGGGTTAACCTGCGGAGAAAGTTTACCGCCGTTGGCAATAAAATCATGACGCTGGAAATAGGCCTCACGCACCAGAATGTACGGATCGGAAGATTGTTTCAGCAAGCCGTCAGAATCTAACAATTGCGCACGCGTTTCGATGCCTTCAACCGTCCATTTACCGATAGACATCGGCCAGGTCAGCCAGGAAAGCAGAGGATAAAGTGTATCCGCATAATCACCGCCTTCATCACGCAGTGTGAAGCTGCCATAGAATGGCAATTGCACGTAAGGACCGTAACCGACGCCATAATGCCCCAGCGTAGAACCAAAGCGGTGCGGTTCCTCACGCTGTAGTTTCGGGTTCGCCATGCCAGCCACGTCGATGAAACCGCCCATACCCAGCAAGGTATTCAGGAAAAAGCGCGTAAAGTGCACCATCCCCTGGTAGGGGTCACCTTGTACAAAGAAGTTCACCATTGTGGCGGGTTCTTCGAGGTTACTGGTGAAATTGCTTAGTCCATTTCGTGCCGGTTGCGGCACATAATCACGCCAGGCCACAGCCACCGGGCGCACAACATACGGGTCCAACACATTAAAGTTGAAGTTATACATTGTCCGGTTGAACCCTTCAAATGGGTCAGAACGCCCTTGCTGCTGTGTATCGGCCGAACTTGCACACCCTACTAAAACAGTAGTCGCCAGTGCCAGCCCGGTCAGGCGAAAATTCATATGTCTCTCCCTGTTATTGTTGCTCTACGCTCTCGGGTTTGGTGTTGTCCATACCGGCTTCGGCTTCTTTCGCCTGTTCAATGCTTCTTTGCACAACAGGCCGACGTTGGTCATTTGCCGGTAAGACTTGCAACATGATTTGCCAGGCACCAATCGCTTCGCGGTATTGTTGTTGTTCAAAAGCATTAAATGCCAGCAGGCTTAATACGCGAACGTTTGTATGATCCGTTTTGAGTAACTCTCGCAGCAGATTCCCACCCAGTTGGTTGTCTTGCGGATCGCCACTACGGGTCAATACTTCAGCATAGCCCAGCTTTACATTACTGTTAGTGGGCGACAGTTTATATGCATGAGCAAAGGCTTGTGTAGCGGTACTTGCGTTATTAAGCACCATACCAATTCGCCCGAGCATCATCCACCCCTCAATATTATCAGGTTCATGCTGCAATCGGGTGCGTAAACCCAGGCCAAGATTGGCCATTTCGGCCATATTCAGCGGCTCCGCTTGCGGATCTAAAGCGCGTTGCAACAATTGCGGTGTCTGATTTGAGACTTCCTTCCACGCACGCACTTGTTTTATGTCCGACGTTTTCAAATAAACACCCACGCTGACCACAATCAAAACCACCGCACCTGGTGCAAAGAACCAGAAATTGGCTTTTTTCGCAGCAAGTTGATGTTCTTCGCTTTCAGGCTCGTCACTAAAATGTACACGCCGCTTGCGGCTGCGCATCACAATGACGCCAGCCCCGCCGAGAATAAACAGCAGCGGCAGCACCCACAAAACGATAGTTGCAGGCGTCATCGGCGGCTCATACGTCACGAAATTACCGTAACGCTCAACCATATAGTCGATAATCTGCTGCTTCGTTTTGCCCTGCTGCTGCAATTCATAAACTTTCAAACGCATGTCAGAAGCAATCATCGCGTTGGAGTCTGCAATGCTGTTGTTCTGGCATTTCGGGCAGCGCAGCTGTTCAGTTAGCTGACGGAATTGCTGCTCCTGCGCTTCATCTTTGAACTGAAAAGTGTCTATTGCCGCGAGCACATTAAACGAGAACAGGAATGCGACGATCATTAGCCATCCGCGTTTCATGCGCCTGCCTCCTTATTGTATTTATCCCACAGCGGTTTCAGCTCTTGCAGCCAGACGCGATCGTTAAGATCCCCCGCGTGGCGATAGCGAATGATCCCTTTACCATCGATCAGGAACGTTTCAGGTGCACCGTAAACGCCCAGATCCAGCCCCAACATACCGTTACCGTCAAACAGGCTCAGCGCGTAAGGATTGCCTAATTCATTCAGCCAGTTAATCGCTTTCCGGCGATCGTCTTTATAGTTCATACCGACCACACGAACGCCCTGCGCTTTCAGTCCGTTTAGATACTGATGTTCTGCGCGACAAGTCGGGCACCATGTTGCCCACACGTTGAGCAGCAACGGTTTACCGTCGGTCAGTACGGCCTGGTCATAAATCTTGCCGGGGTTTTCCAGCGACTCAAGACGAAACACCGGCACTGATTTCCCGACTAATGCCGATTCAAGGTTGGTCGGATCATCGCCCTGCGCATTACGCGCCAGTTGCCAAAGAAGCATCGCAGCCAGTAATAAAAACAGGACTAGCGGGATAAATAATACTTTGCGATTCATGCAGCCTCCGGCGCGTTTTTACGCTGGCGATAACGCGGGTCAAATAAACAGCACAGACCGCCGAGCGTCATTAATATCCCGCCCATCCAAATCCAGCGTACGAAAGGTTTGTAATAGAGGCGCACCGCCCAACTTCCGTCATCTAATTCTTCGCCTAGCGCCGCGTACAGGTCGCGCGTTACGCCGCCATCAATGGCCGCTTCAGTCATCATGGCGCGGTTGCTGTTGTAGAAACGCTTTTCAGCATGCAGTGTGGCTTCCGGTTTACCATTGCGCGTGACGTCGATAATACCAACGCCGCCACGGTAGTTAGGGCCAACTAGCTCGTGAACATCACGGAAGACAAAGTGATACTGATGAATGTCGATGCTGTCGCCCGCTTTCATGCGCACATCGCGCTCAATGCTGTAATTCTGGCTAAACGCAATACCCACCACTGTGACCGCAAGCCCCACATGCCCGAACACCATGCCCCAATGGCTGCGCGGCAGTTTCCATAACCCTTTGAGCAAGCCATAGCGGTGAGTGCTGCGTTCATACACTTCCATTAACGTCAGGACAAACACCCAGACCGCCATCAGCAAACCAACCACTGTCATCGCTTCAACACGGTCTTGCATCAGCCATGGCAAAATCAGGGAAAGCACGACAGTTATCGTCACCGCAATCACCAGTCTCTTAACCAACTTTTGCGGCTCATCACGACGCCAGCGCACTAGCGGGCCGATGCCAAGCAGCAGCGCAAACGGTGCCATTAGCGCAGTGAACATAGTATTGAAGAACGGTTCGCCGATAGAAATACTGCCCAGCCCAAGCTGTTTATGCACCAGCGGCAGTAACGTCCCCAGCAACACCACTAGCATGGCGGCAATTAACAAGACGTTATTGCCGAGTAAAAATGATTCCCGCGACCACAAACTGTTCCCTACGCGTGAACGGACTTTGCTGCCTTTCACCGCATACAACAGCAGCGAACCGCCAATCACAATCACCAGGAAAGCGAGGATAAACATGCCGCGAGACGGGTCGGACGCAAATGAATGCACCGAAACCAACACGCCGGAGCGCACCAGGAAAGTCCCCAGCAAGCACAACGAGAATGCGGTAATCGCCAGCAGCACCGTCCAGGCTTTAAAGCTGCCGCGCTTTTCTGTCACCGAAAGTGAGTGGATGAGCGCCGTGCCTGCAAGCCATGGCATAAACGAAGCGTTTTCTACCGGGTCCCAGAACCACCAGCCGCCCCAGCCTAATTCGTAATAAGCCCATGCCGAACCGAGCACGATACCGATGGTTAAAAATGACCAGGCCGCTAACGTCCACGGACGAGTCCAGCGCGCCCAGGCTGAGTCGAGTTTTCCAGCCATCAACGCCGCGATAGAAAAGGCAAACGCGACAGAGAAACCGACGTAACCCATGTACAACAATGGCGGATGGAAAATCAGGCCGATGTCTTGCAGCAAAGGATTCAGGTCACGCCCTTCTATCGGGAAATCAGGCAGCGTGCGGGTAAAAGGATTGGAAGTAAAAATGATGAACAGCAGGAAGCCAAAGTTAATCATCCCCATCACGGCGAGGACTCGCGCTACTGCATCCTGCGGCATACTGCGGCTAAACAACGCCACGGCAAAAGTCCATCCACTCAGCAGTAATACCCATAACAGTAATGAGCCTTCGTGAGCACCCCAGGTAGCCGCAACGCGATACCAGACCGGCAGCTCGGTATTTGAGTTATTGGCAACGTAGAGCACCGTGAAATCGTTAACCACAAACGCGTTAACCAGCACTAAAAAACAGGCACAAAGCGTGATAAACAAAGCCCACGCCAAAGGACGCGCAGAAGCCATCAATCGCGAGTCACCGCGCTTCACGCCCCATAACGGATAAACACTGAGTAACAATGACCAGCCGAGTGCCAGGCACAGCAAAAAACTGCCAATTTCTGGCATCATGAGGCGTTATCCTTGTAGGCCTGCGGCGCGCGTTGGTGATTTTTATCCATCGCTTCTTTTATTTCCGGCGGCGTATAATTTTCATCATGTTTCGCCAGCACTTCTTTTGCTTCAATTTTATTTCCGGCTTCGAATACGCCTTGTGCGACTACACCTTGTCCTTCACGGAAAAGGTCCGGCAAAATACCCACGTAGCTGACATCAATCACACCGCTGGCATCATAAAGTCTGAACGTTACTTTCAGGGTTTGCTTATCGCGCTTCACGCTGCCCGGCTGAACCATGCCGCCCACCCGCAGACGCTGCCCTGGTTCCGGCAGTTGGTGGCTTTCGCCTTTGCCATACAGGATTTCGCTCGGCGTATAGAACAGGTCGATATTGCTGCGTAACGCATACAACACCAGCGTGATAGTCAGCCCTAACCCCACTAACACCGACAGCGCCAGATAAAGACGGTTTTTACGACGAGTATTCATTCAGATCCCTCTGCTTGTTGTGCTGTCTGAATGCGTTTTTCCCGCGCTTGCTGGCGCATCACCGATCTTAAAATAGTGCGGCGCTGCATACGGGTATGCATGACTAACACCAGCAGTGGGATAAAGGTCAACGCGACCGCCAGCCAGACGTAAAATGCGTAGCCACCCATGGCAAAAAAATCCGCCCAGCTTAAAAATGCGCTGTTCATGCGTTTCTCCCTTTATTTGCCAGTTCCATCACCCAAGGGCGACGCTGTTCCTGAAGCAAAATGAGATTACGCAAACGCATTAGTGTCAGCGTGACAAACAGCATCAGAAAACCGAAAATAGTCAGGCGTAACGGGGTGCGCATCGAAGGGTCAATACTTTGCTGCATATTAGTGGAACCCTGATGCAACGTATTCCACCACTCCACTGAGAAGTGGATAATCGGCAAGTTCACCACGCCTACAAGAACCAGAATGCCTGCTGCTCGCCCGGCCAGGCGGCGATCGTCAAAAGCGTTATAAAGAGCAATCACGCCGATATAGAGGAACAACAGCACCAGTTCGGACGTGAGCCGCGCATCCCACACCCACCAGGTTCCCCACATCGGTTTGCCCCAGGCTGAACCGGTGACCAACGCGATAAAGGTAAACACCGCCCCCACGGGAGCCATAGCCGCAACCGCGAGGTCAGACATTTTCATTTGCCATACGAGGCCAATAAATGCCGCCACCGCCATCGAGCCATAAATCCCCATCGACCAGATAGCCGCCGGGACATGAAGATACATAATGCGATAGCTCTGGCCCTGTTGATAATCGGCAGGCGCAAAAGCAAAACCCCAGACACAACCGACAACCAACAACGCTGCGGTGATGAGTGCAAACCACGGCACTAATCGCCCGCATAACTGGTAAAGCCGCTCGGGTTTAGCAAGCTGATGTAACGCTTTCCACATAATTATTTGCTCACGAAAACATAACTATGGTGGAGGTCGCCAACGCTAATCCACCCTACAAATACACGATTAATATCTATTCTTTTATTGTTATTGCACGCTAACGCGCAGTGCCGCCGCCGTGGCAAACGGGCTTAGTGTTGCGCTTGCCGCCAGCATCGCGCCAAGAATAGCCAGATAACCATCAACCGGAAGATGCATTGACGCGGCATCCATCGCAGCGGTAGCAAAGATTAGCAGCGGAATGGTTAACGGCAAGACAAGCAAGCTCAATAGCACACCATTTCGCCGTAATCCGACTGTCAGCCCCACACCTGGAGCGCCCAAAAAACTCAACGTCGGCGTTCCCAGCAATAGCGTTAACGCCATCACCTGCCAGGCGTAAAAATCCAGCCCCAGCAACAAAGCGGCAAGCGGCGAGAGGATAAGTAACGGCAAGCCTGTAACCACCCAGTGAGCGGTCACTTTCGCTAAGACCACCATCGGCAGGGGAATCGGCAACAACATGAGTTGTTCGAGCGAGCCATCCTGGAAGTCATCACGAAACAGTCTGTCCATCGCCAGTAACGAAGCCAGCAACGCCGCCACCCAAATCACACCCGGCGCAATGCGCGCCAGCAACTGAAGCTCCGGGCCAATACCTAAAGGAAACAATGTGATAACAATCAGAAAGAACCACAATGGATTGGCGATTTCCGCGCCTTTGCGGAACACCACTCGCAATTCATGAAGGAAAATCCGGCGCATCATGTCCGCTTCTCCTGCAAGTGAATCTGGCGCACATTCTCGACATTAAACGGCTGATGCGTAGTCAGAATAACCATGCCACCGTTTTCCGTATGGCGCTTGAGCTGTTGGGTGAGTTTATCCACGCCCGCCACATCAATGGCCGTAAAGGGCTCATCAAGGACCCAGAGTTTTTGCGAACTTAACCACAAACGGGCGAGTGCCACACGGCGTTGCTGACCAGCAGAGAGTTGGTTCACCGGTACATCTTCAAAACCAAGCAAACCGACCTCAGTAAGTGCTTGCCAACGTAGGGATTCCGCGCCATTAGCGTGATAAAAACTGAGATTTTCAAAAGCGGTAAGGACAGTTTTGATACCAGGTTGATGCCCCAACCAGAGCAAATCCTGATGATACTGATACCGTGCGCGGCCCAATCCTTCGCCTTGCCACCTAACTTCGCCCTCCTCAGCCTGTGCCAGCCCCGCCAAAATACGCAATAGCGATGTTTTCCCGGCACCATTTTTCCCGGCGATTTGCACCATTTCCCCCGGCGATACGCTAAACGACAACTCGCTAAATAACACGCGGTCATCACGTACGCAGGTCAGGTTAATCGCATCAAGCATTTGAGGAGTCACTCCTTGTCTCGGGAAGCAAAATCATAACACATCAACGGACTTGCTCCAGGCGGACAGCCACATCTGCGGTACTCCAAAAGAGGTAATCCGCACACATAAGATCAAAATTAAGGTGAATTGGCCTGCCAACCAGGGAAGAGAGCTAAAAACCGCTACGCTTAAAGACACAGCTAATTCACGAGCGACCTGAAAAATGGATGAACTAAAAGAAGATAAAATCGATAA
The DNA here is from genome assembly GCA_965119215.1 of uncultured Buttiauxella sp. GTDB lineage: Bacteria > Pseudomonadota > Gammaproteobacteria > Enterobacterales > Enterobacteriaceae > Buttiauxella. The sequence goes on along the minus strand of CBCPKK010000017.1, from coordinate 98,260 downwards.
ATCCACCGATGAAATCGAGGTCGAAAGTGATGAGAAAGACCACGGCGAAAAAATAGAAGTTGACGAAGAACATCTGCCGTCGCGGGCGATGGCTATCCACGAACATATCCGTCAGGACGGTGAGAAAGAGCTGGAACGTGACGCGATGGCACTGCTGTGGTCAGCCATTGCGGCGGGTTTATCAATGGGTGCATCACTGCTGGCCAAAGGCGTATTTCACGTCAATCTTGAGGGCGTGCCCGGCAGCTTTTTACTGGAAAACCTCGGCTACACCTTCGGCTTTATCATCGTCATCATGGCCCGCCAGCAACTGTTCACCGAGAACACCGTCACCGCTGTGTTGCCGGTTATGCATAAACCTACCGGGGTAAACTTCCTGCTACTGATGCGCTTATGGGGTGTGGTTCTACTCGGTAATATTATCGGCACTGGCCTTGCGGCATGGGCCTTTGAATATATGCCAATATTTGATGAACAGACGCGAGACGCGTTTGTTTCCATCGGCATGGATGTGATGCACAACACGCCAGGCGAGATGTTCGCCAACGCCATTATTTCCGGCTGGATAATCGCCACCATGGTATGGATGTTCCCCTCTGCGGGAGCGGCAAAAATAGTGGTGATCATCATCATGACCTGGCTGGTTGCACTGGGCGATTTGACCCACATCGTGGTCGGCTCCGTTGAAATCCTCTACCTGGTCTTTAACGGCACCATCCACTGGAGCGAATTTTTCTGGCCCTTCGCCCTACCAACGCTGGCAGGCAATATTTGCGGTGGCACTTTTATCTTCGCGCTGATTAGCCACGCACAAATCCGTAACGATATGAGCAACAAGAAAAAAGCCGAGGAAAAAGCCAAAGCGAAACGCAAACAAGAAGTTGAGGACGGCAAAGAAGACGATAAAAGCGAAAAGCAGACGCGACGCACGTAAAACTGGTTACGTTTCAGGCAATCAACCTGCTTGCCCCTTACCGTTGCTCTAAAAGCGGGTATACTACTGCCCGCTGTCGTCCTCTTAGTTAAATGGATATAACAAGCCCCTCCTAAGGGCTAGTTGCAGGTTCGATTCCTGCAGGGGACACCATTAAGCACATATCCAGACGTCTACCAAAACCTATAAAACCCCAATAAATCAAGCTACATAGCCACATCTTCGTATTTCAACATCTACTGATATCTACAGTCATGCAAAGAGAATCTGCATTCTGTATCATCGAATATTTCATAACTATCTCTAATATTATTGTTGTACTTGTTTGCCAACTTGAACCGGTGGCTGGACGGATTCTACTGGCTTTGGTGCGCGACGGTGGCGAGCTCTAGGGTTGGCCTGGCGGTAATACCCGTCAAGTTCCCACTGGGCTTGTGCAAGCGAAATATCTCCCGCACGGGCGCGAGCAGAAAGACGATCTGCCATTGTGACGTACTTAATGACAACAGGGGTGGATGCAAGGGACTCATCCTGCGCAATGCCAGCCTTCATGCACGTAACAAAATTGTAGAAGTCCTGCGGCTCTGGGCTGGTCGCATCACAACGAGCCTGGATATTCATAATTCTAGTGCCTTTCGTGGCACAGCCAGCTAACGCCATTACAACGAAAGCGATAATAAAAACCTTCTTCACTAATATCCCCTGAATTTTATGATTGAATTTATTTCAGACACTCAACTGTTAATTCTTTGCGATTGAAACCACCTGATTTTGATACGTCATTATAACCTGACGGGCAAACCTCATTGGCCTTGTCGTAACAGATACTCCATGGTGTAGAAGCTCCGCAAGCAATCAAGAACTGCTTTTTACCATTACCACGATTTATTTCGTTACCCTACCATATACTTAGGGAATCAAGAGCCATCCAAATCAAATTCATGCTTATGGGTAACAGCCCAGAGCGCCACACAAAGTGGAATTGAAATGGTCAACAATAATTCGCCTTTTGCGAGTCGCCTCGCACCTCAAAAATGCAACGCTGAAAGTCACCTAATTCAACTTGTTACCTGCAAACCGTCGGGCGTATTCTTGCTATGCACCAGCAAAATCTGGTGCCGGGAGTGGAAACCCGGATATAACAACGGCGGCAATGGAGTTTTCTATTGTCGCAGCACCATCACACCTTTATTCTGTTCAACGGTGGCGCTGGTGAGGCAACCTTCGGGTTGGCCGGTTTCCGTTGTGTCCGGTATTTCCACCCTCATTAGCGTCACCACCAGGAGCGTGGAAACTCCGGTGGTGATGATTTTAATCGCACAATGGAAATCATCATGATGTCAGCTCAAACTATTTCTCAGCCGCAATTTAACAACGCTCTGCACAGCCCTATTACGACCAGCATGGATCTGTTCCAGCTTCTTGATGTGTGCGAATCGCTTGCCGACGAACTCATAGAATGCAAAACAGATACCGAACAACAAGCGCTTTGTGGACGACTCGCGCACTGCCTGAACGTAATGAAAGCCACCTTTGATCAACCGCTTCCTGCACATCTGGTGGAACGCCTTACCGTTGAAAAAGAAGTCAGAATACAGGTGAATCACGATTCAGAGATTCAGCGCCAGTATTGCCACGCGCTAACGCAAACATTATTAAGCCGCGCCCATACGCCGGATGTGAACCGCGCATTAACCGGCATGTTGTTTGAGTTGATCAATGAACTGGTCGAGGATTTACAAGCTCCGCGCTTCTTACGCGGTTAGATGAGGTTTTGTTGGCGGGCAGGTGTAATCACTACCCGCCGGACTTCTCCATTAACCTGGCCATCGAGCAGCATGGCTGCCTGATCTCACAATCTGGCACAGCCTCGCCTGTTAAGGGTATAATCCTGCCTATAACTCCATTAATTTTAGAAACGAACATGACAAAACTCACATTACAAGAGCAGATGCTTAAAGCTGGTTTAGTAAGCAGCAAGAAACTGGAAAAAGTGCAGAGAACGGCTAAGAAATCGCGAGTTCAGGCTCGTGAGGCAAGAGAGGCTGTGGAAGAAAATAAAAAGGCGCAAATTGAACGTGATAAACAGTTAAGCGAACAGCAGAAGCTAGCCACCTTATCTAAAGAATATAAAGCGCAGGTTAAGCAGCTTATTGAAATGAACAGAATTGTTATTTCAAAAGGCGATATTGGCTATAACTTCACAGATAATAATTTAATTAAGAAAATCTATGTGGATAAGGCAACGCAAACTCAGTTGATTAATGGTCGTTTAGCCATTGCTCGTCTGGTTGCTGAGAATGGCCGTGATAACGATTACGCCATTATCCCTGCAAGTGTTGCCGATAAAATTGCGCAGCGTGATGCGAGCAGCATTGTATTAAACAGCGAGCTTAGCAAAGAGGCTCTGGAAGAAGACGATCCGTATGCCGATTTTATCGTGCCTGACGATTTGATGTGGTAGGTAATATTCCGCTGGCGTGGTTCCCTTTAAGGATCTACGTCAGCCCTTAATCTTACCCTGTCCAAAAACGATTGATGTACAAATTCGCTATTTGAAAAGCGATACATTCAGGTTCTTCCATTGAAAAAAATTGTATATCACCTAACGCTATATACTCGTAAAAGCGTTGCCTGAATTTTGCCTCCTCGCCATGTTTAGTTAAGGAAAATCCTCGTTTAAGTTGTCGTTCCAGAATACATTGCAACGCTTCATTGTAGTTATGCGATGGCATAAGCAGCACTGAACGACCATTTTCACTCACCAATTTTTTATTATACGCCACGATATCTGAACGGATATCTGTTGATAAAAACCCAGATGACAATATAAATAAAATATCACTCCCAGAATATTCCTTAATTAATTTATCGAGTAATAAAGAGTTTTGCTCAAGGTAAGACTCATACCCATAGTGTTTTATATATGTCCTGATATTCAAAACTCTTTCACAGAACTCATCATCGAGATCAATTGCTTGATACCCAAGCAGGCTTGATAAAATTTTACCTACCGTGCTTTTACCTGCGCCACCAAGGCCTATCAGAAAAATACACGTCATTCCCTATTCTCCCGTCAGCATCAATTTCATTGTTCAAGCCTGAACTATACTCCATCAAGATGATAACCTGTGCCCTGACCTGGCACATGGACGCACTACCCGTTGCCGCTCTTTTCAATTGCCTGAAAGCTGTCTGAGGAAAAGCACATGTTAAAAACGATTGATCTCAATAGCGATTTGGGTGAAAGCTTCGGGCAGTGGAGCATGGGCGATGACGCCGCAATCCTGAAACTGGTTAGCAGCGCGAACGTGGCCTGCGGTTTCCACGCGGGTTCCCCGGCAGGCATTCTTGAAACGCTGAAAGCGGCAAAAGCTCAGGGGGTTACGGTTGGCGCACACGTCGCCTACCCTGACCTGGTGGGATTTGGCCGCCGTAATATGGACATAGCCAGCGATGAACTCACCGCCGATGTCATTTACCAGATTGGCGCGCTGCAAGGCCTGGCACGTGCTGCGGGCACAGAAGTGCGTTACGTCAAACCTCACGGCGCACTCTACAACACCATTGCTTATAACGAACGCCAGGCTCTGGCGGTCATCGACGGTATTCTGGCGGTTGCCCCACAGTTGCCATTAGTCGGGCTGGCGGGTTCGCCTGTGTTGCAGTTGGCGCAGCAAAAGGGATTGAAAACAATTGCCGAAGCCTTTGCCGACCGCGCCTATCATGCAGATGGCACTCTGGTTTCCCGTCGTGAAGCAGGTTCGGTGCTGCACGATGCCCAACAAGTGGCAGAACGCATGCTGCTATTAATTACCGAAGGTGGTGTGCAATCCGTCGAAGGTAAATTCACGCCGATTCAGGCCGAGTCCATTTGTGTGCACGGCGACAGCCCTGGTGCGATAGCTATGGCGAGCCAGATCCGCGTGTTACTTGAGGCTCAGGGCATCGCTATTCGCTCGTTCATCCCTCAGGTATATATCTGACATTCAACTTCCAGGCGGTACATTTAGAATACCGCCCGGTTTATTTAAAAGATTAATCCACCAGCACGCGCTTATTGGTTGCGCCCCAAATAATCGACATTTCGGTAAATAATGCACCGCTGATATCTTCTACTTCGGTGGCCGTTATTTCTTCATGCCCTTGCTTACCAAACAGAACAACTTCATCGCCCGGCGTGACACCTTTCAGGTCAGTGACATCAACCACCACAGTATTCATCGATGTTTTACCCAGAATAGGCACTCGTTGGCCGCGAATCAGTACATGCCCGGCATTGCTGAATACCCGACGATAACCATCCGCATAACCTACCGGAATGTTAGCCAATACCGAGTTACGTTTCAGCGTGTAAGTACGGTCATAACCCACGGTGTTCCCTTTCGGATAGCGATTCACCGAGGCAATAGACGATTTCAAAGTCATCACGCGTTTGTATTCGTTACTGGCAATCGTGTCGCCATAAAATACCCCGCCAACACGCACCATATCCAGCCAGGACTCAGGCACGGTGAGCGTTGCGAAGCTATTAGCGACATGCAATGTCACGTCTTCACGTTTCAGGCCGGTGATATTCAGTACCTGTTGGGACTGAACTTTAAACCGTGCAAGATCTTTGCGAACCGCAGCGGCATCTTCCTCAGGATAATGCGACATAATGCCCACAATCTTCAGATGGCTCAGTTCAGAGATCGCTTTCGCTTCGTTTAAACCTTCTTGATTGCCGACTTCCAGCCCATTACGTGACATACCGCCTGAGTTCAGCGCCAGATGAATACGCAGTGTTTTCCCCTGTTGTTGTGCAATGGCATCCAGGCGTTTTGCCATATCCAGATTGCCAATCAGTTCCTCAGTGTCGTATTCCGTCGCCTGACGCATTTCCTCTTCTGTAGCGTTTCTCACTCGTAATAAACGGCCTTTGAAGCCCAGGTCGCGCACCGTTTTAAGTTCTTCATTACTGGCAACCCCGATACATTGCACGTTATTTGCCAGCATAACTGGCGTCACCAGTGATAAATCGTGCCCGTATGCATCCCCTTTGAGGATCGCGCACATCGTGGCTTTATTGCCGAGAAGTTTTTGTACTTTTTGCGTGTTGTATTCCAGCGCGCTGCGGGAAATTTCAAGCGTTGAGTTATCAACAACCAGCTGTTGATGATGATAACCCGCGGCAGAAAGAGTACTGGTTGGAGGGACGGTTGAATTTGTATGGCTATTACAGGCGGTCAGAACGAACAGAGGGATTAAAGCTAAACGGCGTAAATGCAGTGACATGCTAACTCCTTAGCAATATAAAAAGGGGCTCATAGTGAGCCCCAAAATATTAAGATAAACAGTTTATACCACTGATTTATATCAAAACTAGTTTTTCATTGGTTTCCAGTACTTCGGATTTTGTTCAACTTTAGGTGTGATTAAACATCGAGTTTGCAGCCGTTAAACCATTACTGGATCGTGATGTGAGAAAAAGCATTAAACAGCTTCAGAAGTTGCTCGAGTAGACCAGGCCATCAGCGCGCTGCCCACGGTAAACAAACCAATTATCCAGGCCATCGTCCACGGTGTGCCGTCGCTCAGAAGCGCCAGCAGCAAGGAAGAGATAATCCCGCTGCCGTACTGTAACGAGCCCATCAGCGCGGATGCGGAACCGGCCACATTAGGTACCGAATCCAGCGCTGCGGCGGTGGACGTTGCGGCAATAATGCCATTCATCGAGAAGAAAACGAAAACCGCCGCAACAATCAAAATCAGCCCGCCGATGTCCAGTTTTGCCGCCAGAACCAGCAGCAATGCGGCGAGTGCCGCGACTGAGGTTGCAACTTTCAGTAAGGCTTCCAGTGAATAGCGATGAACCAGGCGGCGGTTTATCACGCTCATACCCATCAGCCCAACAATATTCAGCGCGAACAGCCAACCGTAATGCTGAGGTTCAACACCAAAGTAAGTGATGTAGACAAATGGTGAGCCGGTAATAAATGCGTAAGCGGCGACGTAATAGAACATCAGGCATAACGTAAAACGCATGAATTTGGTGTTCGCCAGCAGTGCGCGATAGTTACGGAACGCGCCGGTTAGCGAGGCTTTCACTCGTTTTTCTTCGGGCAACGTTTCAGGCAACCAGACCAACGAAAGCAACATTAGCGAACCGATAATCCCCAGCAGCCAGAAGATAGAATGCCAGGACGTGACTTTAATCATTTGCCCGCCGAGCAACGGCCCGGCAATCGGCGCGATAGCCATAATGATCATCAGCGTTGAAAGCATTTGTGCGGCGCGAGTGCGGCTAAACAGGTCACGAATCATGGCGCGTGCCAGCATAGGCCCGGTGCATGCACCCAGCGCCTGGAAGACACGCCAGAAAACGATTTGCGAAATATCAGTCGAAAGTGCGCAGCCTACGGAACCGATGATAAACAGCGCCATACCGATAAACAGCGGTTTACGGCGACCAAAATGATCGCTTAACGGCCCCCAAATCAGTTGGGCAATACAAAATCCGATTAAGAATCCGGTGATGGTCAGTTCCGCATCGCCATGCAGATCCTGCGCCATGACGGGCATAGCGGGTAAATAAATATCAGTCGATAGCGACGTGACGGCCATTAGTGCGCTGAGAATAATCACAAAAGAAAGGCCGGTTGTATTGCCGGTCGCAGTCTGTGCGCGGGCCTGGGAGTCAATCATAGGAGTCCATCGGAACAAAAGAAGATGGGCTTATAGTAGCGGGTAAGGACTAAGAGATAATGATCCCTAAAAGGATAGCCATTATGAATGGCATTCATGAATCCATTCAGGCGATGACTGTGCCTGAATCATTTGGCTTCAGGAATAATAGAGATGTGTCCGTTACGTTCAAGAATGGCGAATTTTATTTCCGCAAGTTTAGTGATGCCGTGGTCAACGCGGGCGGTTTGCAAAATATCATCACAAGAGATATCGGCTTTTTTCATTTTGTCCTGAAAGAGATAGCCATTTTCCACCAGAACCACCGGCGTGTTATCCAGAAAGTCGTCTGCATTGGGCAGGTATTTTTTGATTAAGCCAAATAACATATCAACCACGATTAGCGTCACAATAGCCAGCATTGCGCCGGTGACAGAAAAGTCGTTACCCAGGAGAGCCTGTTGAGTGGCTTCACTAATAATCAGCAGCAATATCAAATCGAAAGATGTCATTTGCAGCAGCGCACGCCTGCCTGCAATTTTAAAGACCACCATCAGTATCAGATAAATGGCCAGCGCCCTTAATACCATATCCATCGTCGGGTCACCTTAAGGGTATATAAATTGCCGGAAGGAGATTTCCGGGCCGTTATCGACCGAAATTGTGCTTTTTACGGCACCCATTTTCATCGGCGTAAGGCTTAACCACAGCGTTTGTTCAGCCCCTGCTGCTGGCGCTTTATATTCAACGGCCATTTTTCCATTCAGGCTGTACATATTGTCTGGTTGCGGTTGTAGGGTATCAATGCGGAAACTGTTCATGAAATCGCCGCCCAAGATAATACGATTAGGCTTGCCGGGTGACGTGGTTGCGGTAATTTTCAGGTCGGTGTCACTCATCAAACGGTTAAATTTTTCGTAATCGACAGTCAGTGTATGGTCGTCATTTGCAAGGCGAGTATCGCTCAGATAACCGTGTGAGAAAATCCCAAACATGGCAGCAAAAACAATCAGTAACAGAAAGATAAAGCCAAAGCGGCGCAGCTGATATTCAAAGCGTAGCCAGAACGGTTTTTCAACAACGGGTGAAGAGACAGGTGATGATTTAACGGCAGGCGTTGTTTTCATTATTTCAATCCGGCCAAAGAAGAGTGTGTCGCCAGCACAACAAGGAGAGGTTCAGCGTTGTTGGAGTGAAGTCTAGTCAACGGGGGGAACCTCCGCCACCGCGTCGGTTCCCCCCCTGCTCTCGAACTACTTACGCAGCGGTACATCCTTCATTAGTAGCGAAAGCAAAAAGGCCAGCACCACCACTCCCGCCGAAATGATGTATACCGAGTGCAGCGCTGCGCCAAAGGCCTGTAGATAATCATTTTGCAACGCAACGGGCAGCTCATGTACCGCTTTCGCACCCAATTGCCGAGGCAATTGCACGTCTGGCGGGATCAGCTCACTAAGTTTGCTTTGCAGCACATTGGTAAAGATCGCACCGAATGCCGCCACGCCAATCGAGCCGCCAATCTGGCGGAACAGCGTGGCGCTGGAGGTCGCAACGCCAATCAATTTCTGTTCTACGCTGTTTTGCACCGCCAGCACCAGAACCTGCATCACCATGCCAAGCCCAAAACCCAGCAGTGCGATGTAGAGATAAAGTATATGGATCGGGGTTTCAATTTTAAGCGTGCCGAGCAACGCCATCGCAATAAACGTTAGCAGCGTGCCGATAATCGGGAAGATGCGATAGCGCCCTATTTTGCTGATGATGCGCCCGCTGATAATCGACGTTAGCATCAGCCCGCCCATCAACGGTAACAACTGAATCCCTGCTTCGGTTGGCGTGGATGATTTCACCACCTGTAAATACAGCGGTAAGAAAGTCATCGAACCAAACAGCGACATGCCGATAATAAAACCAATCAGGCAGCTTAATAAAAAGGTACGGTCACGGAACAAACCAAGCGGAATAATCGGCTCAAAGGCTAAGCGTTCTTCATAAATAAACCCGCCGAGTGTCACCACAAAGAAGGCAAAAATGCACCACAGTTGCGGATCGGACCAGGCCATCACCGTCCCGCCCTGGCTGGTGAACAGGATTAAGCAGGTCAACGACGCAGCAAGGTACCCCGCGCCGAGGAAGTCGATTTGGTGGCGAATACGTGCCGTTTGCGGTTTAAGCACTGCACCAATGACCAGCAGAGCGAAAATTCCTAGCGGAAGATTGATGTAAAAAATCCAGCGCCAGGAGAAATGTTCGACCAAAAAACCGCCGATCAGTGGGCCAATAACTGTTGCGAGTCCAAATACGCCGCCAAATAAACCCTGATATTTACCGCGTTCCGCTGGCGGAATAACGTCGCCCACAGCCGCCATCGTTACAACCATCAGGCCACCGCCGCCCAGGCCCTGCAAAGCGCGCATCAGGATTAACTGAGTCATATTCTGCGCCACGCCGCATAATGCCGAGCCCAGTAAGAACAGCACAATTGCGAATTGCAGCACGATTTTGCGCCCGAGCAGATCGCCAAATTTGCCGTATAGCGGCACCACGATGGTGGAAGACAGCAGATAAGCCGTGACGACCCAGGAGAGTTTCTCCAGCCCACCCAACTCGCTGACAATGGTCGGCAAGGCGGTGGAAACGATTGTCTGGTCAAGAGCCGCAAGCAGCATGACCAGCATCAGCGCGGCAAACAGCAAACGAATGGACGTTGCGTGCTGTTGCGTTTCTGTCTGCGGAGTTTCTGTGACTGTCATCTTATTCGTTGGCTTCTCATTAACTGGATCATTAATATGAACGTAATAGTTTCACACGGTCAATGGAACCGGCACAAAATGCCCCTTAAAACGGTGGTGAAAAATCTGAAAGTACGGACACTAAAGGGCAGAAAGGTCGTCACATCGCGGTAATCGGATTTATTTGCGATACAAACCATTCATCACATCAATGATTAGGCTTTTTCTTAGTTAACCCATATAAAAAATGATGGATTATGCGCTTGCCTGATAACGGCGTTTCGCTTCGGCGGCTACTTCTAAATTTTGGATTAAACAGTAATGAAAAAAATAATGTTGATGATGGTGATGGCAGGGACTTTGGCAGGTTGTAGCACTGCGGCTCAGCGCCAGGCTGAATGCCAGTCTCAGGGGATCAGTAAAGATGCTTGCTATATGGCTGAGCACAGTCGCCAGGATTCCATTAATAACGCGGCAATGAAACAAGCGATGGAAAATGCCAACGAGGCAGTTAAGTAAGCCATTGTTAACGGGCCCGACCGGGCCTGTTAGTTAGAAATTTCCGCTCGATATACCTTCATATTTTTCATCCCTGCCACACTCCCCTCCGGCCTAAAATACCTTTTAATTCAAAAGGTTTATTATTTTTCCCATGAGAGAAATGTAAAGTTTAAAAAAGGATTGTCATCACCGTTTCAAGGCTCTTGTATTCGGCCTGAAAGGGGGAGTACATTAGCGCCGCAGAACGGTTTCATCTTTCTATACTGAATTTTTAAGCAACATTGCGCGGCAACACGCGCGGAGCAATAACGTGAAATACTTCATGATGGGATTGTCGGTGATTTTGTTAGTGTGGGTGGGTACGTTTGTGATGATGGTTGAATAACCTGCACACCAGACAAGAGAAACAGGAGCCAAACGGCTCCTGTTTTCGTTTTTATTCGACGATATCGGTAGACGATTTGTGTGTAGTGGGTAGCAAGCCATCGGCACGGAACATCGCTTTGATACCACGCACAGCCTGACGAATACGGTCACGGTTTTCAATCAACGCGAAACGCACATGCGTATCGCCGTACTCACCAAACCCGACGCCCGGCGAAACGCAAACTTTCGCGTCCTGAAGCAGCTTTTTGGCAAACTCCAACGACCCCATGTGCGCGTATTGCTCGGGGATTTTTGCCCACACGTACATTGACGCTTTCGGGCATTCCACCATCCAGCCAGCTTCATGCAAGCCTTTCACTAATACATCACGGCGGCGTTTGTACTGTTCGGCTATATCACGCACACATTCCTGTGGGCCTTCAAGTGCGGCAATGGCCGCAACCTGCAACGGAGTGAATGTGCCGTAGTCATGGTAGCTTTTGATTCGAGCCAGTGCGTTCACCAGCTCTTTGTTGCCCACCATAAAACCGATGCGCCAGCCTGCCATGTTGTAACTTTTCGACAGCGTGAAAAATTCAACGGCAACATCGCGAGCACCAGGCACTTCCATGATCGACGGTGCTTTCCAGCCGTCATAAACAATATCGGCGTAGGCCAGGTCATGCACTACCAGCACATCGTAACGTTTGGCTAGCGCGACAACTTTCTCGAAAAATTCCAGTTCCACGCACTGTGCGGTCGGGTTCGATGGAAAGCCGAGGATCATCATTTTCGGTTTCGGATAGCTTTCGCGAATGGCGCGTTCCAGCTCGGCAAAGAAATCAACCCCTTCCACCAGCGGCACCGAGCGAACCTGCGCCCCGGCGATAACCGCACCGTAAATATGAATCGGATAACTTGGGTTTGGCACCAGTACCGTGTCGCCGTGGTCAAGCGTTGCCAGCATCAGGTGCGCCAGCCCTTCTTTCGAGCCAATGGTGACAATCGCTTCACTTTCAGGATCGATTTCTACGTCATAGCGGTCTTTGTACCAGCGAGAAATAGCGCGACGTAAACGCGGAATGCCCCGTGATGTGGAATAGCCGTGTGTATCTTCGCGCTGCGCCACCGTGCAGAGTTTTTCAACGATATGCGGTGGCGTTGGGCCATCAGGATTACCCATACTGAAATCGATAATGTCTTCGCCACGGCGACGAGCCGCCATTTTCAGCTCAGAGGTGATGTTAAATACATACGGAGGGAGACGATCGATACGCGAAAAACGACGTTTTGGACTGGTGTCAGCCATAAATTCCTCAGAGTAACGTTTGCGCCCGGACCGTCCGAGCGACGCTGCCACGTGATGTGGCCTGCTTAGAAAATAGCCTGAATAAAAATCCCCTGTCGAGAGGTAATGAGAAATATTTTTTATCTCTCACAAAAGAGGATGTTTCATTTGAAGCCAATCCCTATTTTATTTGGTGATCATGATTTACATTAACCGTGTAGCAACAATTTTATAACTTTAATTCCCGATGACATGGAGCACTGCCATGAACCTACACATTGATGACTTACCGCGTGCAATCCGTGAGATAAAACAAAAACTTCGCCACGAGTTGCCTGACTACAAAGCTGTTTTCGAACAACTTGAAGGCGATATGCGCCGTCAGATTGAAGCTATTCGCGCTGAAATTGAACGTGGTGAGAATCCGGTGCCGCAAATTCACGCCGACGATATCGTTAACCATCGCGTGAGTGAGCAACAAAAAGCACTGATTCGTCAGCGCGGTTGCTGCACCGTGAAGGGTGTGTTCCCGGAGTCACAGGCTCGCGCCTGGAATGAAGAAGTGGGTAATTATCTTGAGCGTAATAACTTTGTTGAGAAGTTAAAGAACGCCGCAGAAGATAACTATTTCGGAACACTTGCCGCCAGTAAGCCGCAGATTTACGGTATTTACTGGTCTAAGCCGCAAGTGGAAGCGCGCCAGCATGCACGAATGAAAGCGGTGCAGGTTTTCCTGAATAATTTATGGGAAACCGAAAGCCACGGTAAACAGCATTTCGATCCCGATCGTGTGGTGAGCTATGCCGACCGAACCCGCCGCCGCCCTCCTCGTTCGAACTCTTTAGGGCTTTCGCCACATGTGGATGGCGGTTCAGTCGAGCGTTGGTTAGATGAGAACTTCCGCCATGTTTATCGCCATGTGTTTTCTGGTGAGTGGCAGAACTACAATCCGTTTGCCGCTGAAGGGCGCACAGAAGTACGTGAGTTCCCGTCCCCGGCGGTGTGTTCAATGTTCCGTACTTTCCAGGGCTGGACGGCTCTCAGCCCGCAACGTAAACACGGCGGCACGCTGACATTGTTGCCGATAGCAAACGCGATGGCTTATATTTTACTGCGTGCTTTGCAAGACGATGTGCCTGAAGAATCACTGTGCGAGGCAAAGCCTGGACGTGCGCTTTCGATTAACGAACAGTGGCATCCTCTTTTATTAACTGGGATATCCTCAATTCCAGATATGGAAGCGGGCGATACCGTTTTTTGGCACTGTGATGTGATTCATGCCGTTGAAAATGAACACCTTGGCGAATTTGATAGCAATGTTATGTATATCGCTGCCGCACCGTGGTGTGAGAAAAATGCAGCCTATCTTGAGCGCCAGTGGCCTGCATTTGTTGAAGGTAAATCACCGCCAGATTTCGCGGCCGATGATTTTGAAGTCGATTTTGACGGGCGCGCAACTCCTGCGGATTTAACGCCTGCTGGGCGTGAGCAATTGGGCGGGAAGTAATTTCCTCTTAGTCACATCTTTGAGCACAAGCGATAGGTTTTGGTTCAGCTTAAATGACCCCCACCCAACCTCCCCCTTACCAGGTGGAGGAGCTAAAAGACATAAAGATTGGGGTGGGGGTCCATGAGAAGCTGCGTCACTTACAGATCTAACCCTGATAGTTTGTCCGTTTCTGGTAACCGCTCAGTAATTTCCTTATCATTGCCTTTCCATTCTTTGTCACGCGAGTTACCCGTGCACGAAATTTTTGACATGCTGCTGGCGGTATTTGACCGGGCGGCTCTGATGCTTATTTGCCTGTTCTTTTTAATTCGCATCCGCCTTTTCCGCGAACTGCTCCATAAAAATGCCCACACGCCCAAAGAGTTATTAGCGGTCACCGCTATTTTCTCGTTGTTTGCACTTTTCAGCACCTGGTCTGGCGTGCATGTTGAAGGCTCGCTGGTTAACGTGCGTATTATTGCGGTCATGGCGGGCGGTATTTTGTTTGGCCCGTGGGTGGGTATTATCACCGGTATTATTGCCGGAACTCACCGCTATCTGATTGATATTGGCGGTATTACTGCCATCCCTTGTCTGATAACCAGTATTGTCGCTGGTATTATTTCGGGTTGGATCAATCGCAAAATACCTAAAGCACAGCACTGGCGAGTGGGGATTATTGCTGGAATGTTGTGTGAAACCATGACTATGGTTTTAGTGGTGCTGTGGGCGCCATCGATTGATCTTGGCATCGATATTGTTTCGAAAATCGGTATTCCGATGATCATCGGAACAGTCTCAATCGGCTTTATTGTCTTGCTGGTACAGAGCGTTGAAGGGGAAAAAGAAGCCAGCGCGGCACGCCAGGCAAAACTGGCACTGGATATTGCCAATAAAACGCTACCGCTGTTCCGTAACGTTAACAGCGAATCGCTACGCCAGGTTTGCGATATTATTCGTCAGGATATTAATGCCGATGCCGTGGCGATGACCGACAAAGATAAAGTGCTGGCCTATGTTGGCTTTGGGGAAAGCAATTACGAACAGAATGATTACGGTATCAGCCCCCGCACCCAGCAAGCGCTACGCGACGGAAAGATCATTATCAGAAATGATGATGAAGCCTGGCGCACCCCAGAAATTCATTCGTTAATCATTATTCCTTTATGGGAAAAAGGCCTGGTCACCGGCACGCTTAAAATTTATTACCGCCACGCGCACCAGATAACCTCGACATTGCAGGAGATGGCGGTCGGTCTTTCGCAGATTATTTCTACCCAACTGGAAGTTTCCCGCGCCGAGCAGTTGCGTGAAATGGCGAATAAAGCAGAACTGCGCGCGCTGCAAAGCAAAATCAATCCCCATTTTCTGTTCAATGCCCTGAATGCGATTTCGTCTTCGATTCGTATGAATCCAGATACCGCGCGCCAGCTGATTTACAACTTGTCGCGCTATCTGCGTTACAACATCGAATTAAAAGATGATGAGCAGATCGATATCAAGAAAGAGCTGTACCAGATTAAGGATTACATCGCCATTGAGCAGGCGCGTTTTGGCGACAAGCTAACGGTGATTTATAACATTGATGAAGAAGTTAATTGCCTGATCCCAAGCCTGTTAATTCAGCCGCTGGTTGAGAATGCGATTGTTCATGGCGTGCAGCAGTGCAAAGGCAAAGGCGTGGTAACGATTAGCGTTGAAGAGAGCGGAAACCGCGTGCGAATTGCCGTGCGTGACACCGGACACGGCATCGACCCGCTGGTCATTGAGCGCGTGGAAGCCAACGAAATGCCGGGCAATAAAATCGGCCTGTTGAATGTGCATCACCGCGTAAAATTACTCTATGGCGAAGGGTTGCATATTCGTCGCCTCGAACCGGGTACTGAGATTTCGTTTTACATTCCTCACGCAGCCACTGTCGCTCCGCCGTTATTGTCGCAACAAGGAGGCAATGCATGAAAGTTATCATCGTAGAAGATGAAGTGCTGGCGCAGCAGGAGCTGAATTGGCTGATTAAAGAACACAGCCAGATGGAGATTGTTGGCACTTTTGATGACGGCATGGATGTACTGAAATATCTGCAACATCATCAGGTTGACGCCATATTTCTGGATATCAATATTCCGTCGTTAGACGGGGTGTTGCTGGCGCAAAATATCAGTAAGTTTGCCCATAAGCCGTTTATTGTGTTTATCACCGCCTGGAAAGAGCACGCGGTGGAAGCGTTTGAACTGGAGGCTTTCGACTACATTTTGAAGCCTTATCAGGAATCGCGCATTATCGGGATGCTGCAAAAACTAGAAGCCGCTTACCAGCAACAGAACGCGCCAGTATCTGGAACCACGATCAACCGCGAAGCGCTGACGATTAATCTGGTGAAGGATGAGCGAATTATCGTTACGGATATTAACGATATTTATTATGCCGAAGCGCACGAGAAAATGACGTTTGTTTATACGCGGCGCGAAGCCTATGTGATGTCGATGAATATCACTGAGTTTTGCCACCGGTTGCCGGAAAGTCATTTCTTCCGCTGTCACCGTTCGTATTGCGTGAACCTGAGTAAGATCCGCGAAATAGAGCCGTGGTTTAACAATACCTATATTTTACGTCTGCGGGATTTGGATTTTCAGGTGCCGGTGAGTCGTAGCAAAGTAAAAGAGTTTCGCCAGTTGATGCGGTTGTAGAACGGGCGCAATTTCTTGCGCCCATCGGTATTACAGAACCTGCCCCAGCGTTTGACGCAAATGTGCGCCAGCGCCCAGCAGACCCGGCTGATCGTGAACAATCAGGTAGACCGGAATGTTGTGCACATATTCTTTGAAGCGCCCTTTGTCTTCAAAGCCGCCACGGAAACCGGATGCTTTAAAGAATTCCAGGAAGCGCGGAACTATCCCGCCCGCAATGTACACGCCGCCAAACGTCCCGAGCGTCAGCGCCAGGTTGCCACCAAAACGCCCCATGATGACGCAGAACAGTGATAGCGCGCGACGGCAGTCGGTGCAGCTATCTTCCAGAGCGCGTTCGGTAATATCCTTCGGCTTGTAGTTTTCTGGCTCGCGGCCATCTGACTTGACGATAGCGCGGTACAAATTCACAAGCCCTGGCCCTGAGAGCACGCGTTCGGCAGAAACGTGGCCGATTTCAGTGCGCAACTCTTCAAGGATAATCCCCTCTTCTTCGCTATTTGGCGCGAAATCAACGTGGCCACCTTCGCCCGGCAAGCTGACCCACCGTTTATCAACGTGAACAAGATGTGCCACGCCGAGGCCTGTGCCCGCGCCATATACCGCGACAGGTTTGCCTTCGACCGGTTCGCCGCCGCCAAACTTGATCAGGTGTTCTTCTTTAATCATCGGGATCGCCATGGAGACGGCGGTAAAGTCGTTGATGATTTCCAGATGTTCAAAGCCGAGGTTCTTTTTCATCTCGGCGGTTGAGAATGCCCAGGTATGGTTGGTCATCGCCACCCAGTCACCGGTAATTGGGCAAGCAATTGCGATGCAACCGTCCGTCACGCTGACATTGTGCTCCTTGAGATAATGCACCACAACGGCTTCCAGGCTTGGGAAATCAAGCCCCGAATAGGTTTTTGCCTGGGTGATGTCACCATTTTCAACGTTGCACAGTGCCAGACGCGCATTGGTACCGCCTACATCTCCCACCAAAGCATACTTTGTCATTCTTCCACTGCTCCGCTAAAGTCAAAATAAGTTCTGGCATCACTGTAAAATTAGCTAGCCTAAACAACAACGACCAGATGAGAAGTGCCTTGGGATTATAGACCTACGTCACAGATTAGCTTGACCGTTTCAGCTCCATTTGCAGAGCGGCGGGTTAAGTTATCTGGCAGACTGTTTACCGCGGCGATGTGCGCTTAAAAATTTTAGTTAAGGAATAATCATGCTTCATCCGCGAGCCAGAACGATGTTAGTTCTTTCTCTCCCTGCGTTAGTGATTGGTATTTTTTCTAGCCTGGTATTGATTGTGGTGATGAAAGTTGCCGCCATTTTGCAGAATTATTTGTGGGTGTCTCTGCCCGCCCGGTTTGACCTCGATATGAATTCCCCGTTGTGGATTTTATTGATGCTCACGGCGACCGGGATTGCCGTTGGTCTGGTGATTCGCTATATGCCTGGTCATGGTGGCCCCGACCCGGCAACCGAGCCGTTGATTGGTGCGCCTGTGTCCGTAATGGCGTTACCAGGGCTTATTATTGCGCTGGTGCTGGGCCTTGCCGGTGGCGTGAGCCTCGGGCCGGAACATCCTATTATGGCGGTGAACATTGCACTGGCAGTCGCCATTGGTGCGCGTTTGCTGCCAAGAGTCGGCGCACTAGACTGGACGATTCTTGCCGCTGCCGGAACCATCGGCGCGTTGTTTGGCACGCCGGTTGCTGCCGCACTGGTGTTTTCCCAGACGCTTAACGGCAATAACGACGTGCCGCTTTGGGACAGGCTATTTGCGCCGCTGATGGCTGCGGCGGCCGGTGCAATGACGACAGACCTGTTCTTCCAACCGGATTTCTCAGTACCCATATTGCAATATCCGGAAATGCGTCTGGTGGATATCTTTAGCGGCGCGGTGGTGACGGCTATTGCTATCGCATTGGGTATGGTTGCGGTCTGGTGCTTGCCGCGCGCACACCGTTTGGTTCATCAGCTAAAACACCCGGTGCTCATTCTTGGCCTTGGCGGCTTCCTGTTGGGCATATTAGGGCTGATTGGCGGTGAAATAACGCTGTTCAAAGGGCTTGATGAAATGCGCCAGCTAGCCTCAGGGCAGCACTATTCCGTCGCCACATTGTTCATGTTCACGGTAGTCAAACTGGCAGCGCTGGTGATTGCCTCGGCGTGTGGATTCCGTGGCGGGCGCATATTCCCGGTAGTGTTTGTTGGTGTCGCGTTAGGGATGATGCTGCATCAGCATGTCGAAGCCGTTCCGGCCGCGATCACGCTGTCTTGCGCCGTCCTTGGCCTGGTATTAGTGGTAACGCGTGATGGCTGGCTCAGCCTGTTTATGGCGATGGCCATCGTGCCAGACATCAAACTGCTGCCGTTGCTGTGCATCGTGATGCTGCCAGCCTGGCTGTTGCTGGCAGGTAAACCGGTAATGATGGCGGATAAACCCAAACCTTAATCCTTCGCGGCATTGCGTTTGGCGAGCGATGCCGTGATGGCCTGTAATAACTCGGGAATATCCTGTTTAGGCAGAACGACTTCCACCAGCGACAGTCGTTCTGCTTTCGCCACTTTCTGCATGACTTCTTCAAGCTGTACTTGCTCCGTCACTCGCCAGCACTGCGCCGGATTGTGAGTATTTAACGCCTGCGGAATTTGCGTCCAGTTCCACGGCGCGATGTCGTTGTAGCGCTGTTCCGCACCGTGAATGGCTCGCTCGACGGTATAGCCATCGTTATTGAGCAAGAAAATCACCGGCCGTTGTCCATCACGCAGCATCGATCCTATTTCCTGAATAGTCAGCTGTGCCGAACCATCCCCCACCAGTAATACCACGCGACGATTTGGACAGGCGGTTTGCGCGCCAAATGCCGCTGGTAGCGTAAAACCGATTGAACCCCATAGCGGTTGGGCAATAAACGTCACGCCAGGCGGTAACGTCAGCGTTGCTGCGCCAAAGGCTGCGGTTCCCTGGTCAGCAAGAACGATATCTCCGGCTTGCAGGAAGTTTTGCATTGCCTGCCAGAGTGCGTGCTGGTCCAGTTTTCCGTTGGTGCTTTCAGGCAGCGCAGGCGGTTTTTGCTTTGGTACGGGCCAACCGGAAACCTGGTGCTTGCACAGTTGATGCAGCACATTCACTGCGTCCACCATAGTAATTCCGCTAAACCAACGTTCGCCAACTCGCGTCGCATTTGGTTGAATGTCGATGGTTTGCTGGAGGGTAAAGTGTTGTGTAAACCCTGCGGTGAGTGTGTCGGTAAATTTGACGCCCGCGCAAATGACCAGCTCAGCTTTTTCTATCGCCTGAATAACTGCTGCATCGCTTGCAGCCGCGCTGTAAGTGCCCACAAACCCCTGCTGACCTTCATCAAATAACCCTTTACCCATCAGCAACGTGGCGTGCGGCATTGGCGTATTGTCCATCCATTGTTGCAGCGCTTTTTGTTGCCCGAAACGCAACGCCAGGAAATCAGCCAGTAATGCCACGCTGCGACTTTCCGCCAGGCGTTCTTGCGCACAGGCGCGAAATTCAGCCAGTAGCGCTGGGTCGGTAGCGGGCGGTGTCATTAATAATGGTTTTGTCGGACGCGTTGCAGGAACCTGAGAGACATCGCTGGGCAACAGTAAATAGCCCGGACGGCTTTGCGTAATTGCCTGCTGTAAAACACGGTCGATTTCATAGCAGGCATTTTCTGCGGTGAGCGAGGCCTGAGCCACAGTCACTTCTTCGGCCATACGCGCAAAATGCCTGAAATCCCCATCACCTAATGTGTGGTGCATTAGCTCGCCACGCCGCTGTGCGCCCAGGCAAGGTGCACCCACCACGTGAATAACAGGTAAATACTCGGCGTAACTCCCGGCGATACCGTTAATCGCGCTTAGCTCACCCACACCAAATGTTGTTAGCAATGCTGCGGCACCGTTGCAGCGGGCATAGCCATCAGCAGCGTAGGCGGCATTAAGTTCGTTGGCACAACCCACCCACGCCAGCGTCGGGTTGTTAATCACGTTATCCAGAAACTGTAAGTTGTAGTCACCTGGGACACCAAACAGATGGGTGATCCCGGCCTCGGTGAATCGGTCCAGAAGATAGTCCGCGACGGTGTAAGACATGACTCATTCCTTCTCAGAGGGCTTACAGTGAGTATTGGGCATATGTGATCACTGTCGAGGAACCAGGAGAATAAGGTCGTGGAAAGAGGGATTTACACTTAACTGGGGTGTAGTCTGATAGCCAGAAATGTTGTGGAAACGTATACATTACGTTAGGTCTTATCTATTAACAGGGGAAACACATGGTCTATCAGGCACATTCTGCGCGTTATGAATCAATGGAATACCGCCGTTGTGGGCGCAGTGGACTTAAACTGCCCGCCATTTCGTTGGGTTTATGGCACAACTTTGGTGATACCACGCTTCTGGACAATAGCCGCCAGCTTTTACACCGCGCGTTTGATTCCGGGATTACCCATTTGGATTTGGCCAATAACTACGGGCCGCCTCCTGGTTCTGCGGAAGAAAACTTTGGCCGTATCCTGCGTGAAGATTTCCTTCCATACCGCGATGAACTGATTATTTCGTCAAAAGCGGGCTACACCATGTGGGATGGGCCTTATGGTGATTGGGGATCGCGTAAGTATCTGATTTCAAGTCTCGATCAAAGCCTGAAACGTATGGGACTTGAGTATGTCGATATCTTCTACCATCACCGCCCGGACCCGGAAACTCCGCTTGAAGAGACAATGCGCGCGCTGGATACCGTGGTACGCCAGGGTAAAGCACTGTACGTCGGCATTTCAAACTACCCGGCAGAGCTTGCAGCACAGGCGATTGATATTTTGAACTCTCTCGGTACGCCATGTTTGATCCACCAGCCGAAATACTCGATGTTTGAGCGTTGGGTGGAAGGCGGTTTGCTGGATGTATTGCAAGAAAAAGGTGTGGGGAGTATTGCGTTCTCACCTCTGGCGGGCGGGCAACTGACTGACCGTTACCTGAGCGGCATTCCGGCAGATTCACGTGCAGCGAGCGGAAGTATTTTCCTCAATGCCGATCAGCTCACCACGGCGAAGCTGGAAAAAGTGCGTAAATTGAATGCGATAGCGCAACGCCGTGGGCAGAAACTGTCCCAAATGGCACTGGCTTGGGTGCTGCGCGGTGACAGAGTGACATCGGTTCTTATTGGTGCCAGTAAAATCAGCCAGATCGATGATGCGGTTGGCATGTTAGCGAATCGTCACTTCACTGCGGCAGAACTGACAGAGATCGAAGAAATCTTAATGTAACCGCTATCACTCGCTGGTTTAATTATCAGCGAAATTAGCAAAAAGTGCTCTCTCCCGCTATTTAGGAGTTGTGGCGATGAAACACTTGTTTACCACACCTTAATATTGCGTTAACAGACCGCCTGGCGGTTACCGTGTATTAAGGAGAGAGTATGTTCAGGTCACTGATTCTTGCGATTGCATTACTGGCATCTGTACCGCTGGTGGCGAATGCGGGCGAAATCACCCTGCTGCCGTCGATTAAGCTACAAATAGGCGATCAGGATTATCGCGGTAATTACTGGGATGGCGGTGGCTGGCGCGACCGTGATTACTGGCGTAAAAACTATGAATGGCGTGATAACCGCTGGCGTCGTCATGACAATGGCTATCACCGTGGTTGGTATAAAGACCGCGGCCGTAATAGTTTTGATAAAGGTTATCGCGCAGGCTGGAACGATCGTGATGATCATCGTGGCCGCGATCACGGCCGTGGACATGGTCATGGCGGCGGTCATCGCCATTAATAGCGCTATTTAAGATATTGAAATGGGAGCCTCGGCTCCCATTTTTACGTTTACAATCCGAGCGCTGTGCCAATCAGTAGCCAGATATTCAGCGCAACGACTATAGCGACAATCACCCATCCCACTATTCTTACCACGCGAGTATTGACCAAATCGCCCATCAATTTTTCATCGCTGGTAAAAATCAGCAACGGGACAAGTGCCAGTGCGATACCGAAACTGAGTAAGACCTGGCTCATAACAAGGACGCGTGTTGGGTCAAGCCCCATCAGAATCACGATAAATGAAGGCGCCATGGTGACTGAGCGACGAACCCACAACGGTATATAGAAGCGCACGAATCCCTGCATCACGACTTGCCCGGCCAGCGTACCGACAACGGTTGATGACAAACCTGCTGCCACCAGACTTAAACCGAAGATAGTTGCGGCTGAATGGCTCAATAACGGTTCCAGCGTGAGGTACGCCTCGTCGAGGTCGGCTACACCGGTGTGACCTGTGAAGTGAAAGGCTGCGGCGGCTGTAGCCATCATTGCCAGGTTAACGAATCCTGCGATGGTCATCGCAATACCGACATCCCATTTGGTAGCTGAATAGCGCTCTGCACGATTACCGCCGTGCATATGTTGGGTCAGTGAGGAGTGCAGGTAGATAACGTGCGGCATAATAGTTGCACCCAGCACACCCGCAGCAAGAAACACCGCTTCGCTGGTTGGCAGGCTAGGAATCAACATACCTTTACCCAGGTCCACCAGCTTGGGCTGCGAGAAAATCAGCTCAACGATATAAGCAGCAGCGACAAACAGCAGCAATCCACCAATCACTTTTTCGAGAGGTTTCTGGCCGCGTCGTTGCAGCATAAGAATCAGGAATGTGGCGATACCGGTGAGCACCGCACCTTGCAAAAGCGAAACGCCGAGGATCAATTTGAAACCAATCGCGGCACCGATAAATTCGGCAAGGTCGGTAGCCATAGCGATGATTTCGGCCTGTATCCAGTACAACCAGACAACCGGGCGCGGATAATGGTCACGAATTTGCTCGGCGAGGTTTTTACCGGTAGCAATCCCCAGCTTTGCCGACAGGATTTGTATCAGCATTGCCATAAAGTTGGCCCATACCACAACCCACAGCAATTTATAGCCGAAGCTGGCACCGGCCTGGATGTTGGTCGCAAAGTTACCGGGGTCGATATAACCGATAGCAGCGATAAATGCCGGGCCCATTAACGCCAGGCGTAATCTGCGCGCTGTGCGAGTACCACTATTTTCAACGCGACTGTTTGTCATCATCTGCCTCTGGAGATATAGCCTTTGCTATGTTTCAAGCTATCAAAAATGAGAATGATTATCAAATTCATTTAAAGGGCATAAACTGATTGCTTTGATAGACGGAAACAATGAGGGATTTGCAGTGGCGATTTTCTTTCGCCGGTTAACGAACAACAACTGTGACAACTACTATGTTAAAGATATGTGCGTTGACGCAACTTTTATCTTCTTTACTTAACATAGCAGAAATGTATGGTTGATCACTAATTTTGAGTTTCGTCACATGACATCACTATAGTGTGCGATTGCTCTCGTTTTCTTATTGCTTGTTTCATAGAATGTGCAACGAAATTAAACCTGCCTCATATTTGGAGCAAATATGTCCCGCGTTCTTCACTTTGTCTTAGCGCTTGCCGTGGTTGCGCTACTTGCTTTATTGCTGAGTAGCAACCGTAAGCAGATCCGTATTCGCTTTATCGTTCAACTGTTAGTGATTGAACTCATTCTTGCCTGGTTCTTCCTGAACTCAGAAATTGGTCTGGGCTTTGTCAGAGGTTTCTCAGAAATGTTTGAGAAGCTGCTGTCGTTCGCTAATGAAGGGACAAACTTTGTATTCGGTAAGATGAATGACGAAGGACTCGCCTTCTTCTTCCTGAAAGTACTCTGCCCAATCGTCTTTATCTCTGCGCTGATCGGGATTTTGCAGCATATCCGCATCCTGCCAATCGTTATCCGTTTTATCGGTACCCTTCTGTCTAAAGTGAATGGTATGGGTAAACTGGAATCCTTTAACGCCGTAAGCTCTCTGATTTTGGGACAATCAGAAAACTTTATCGCCTATAAGGATATTCTCGGCAAGATGTCGCGCAACCGCATGTACACCATGTCCGCTACGGCCATGTCTACCGTGTCCATGTCGATTGTCGGCGCGTATATGACGATGCTCGAACCTAAATATGTGGTCGCAGCACTGGTGTTGAACATGTTCAGTACCTTCATCGTGCTTTCGCTTATCAACCCATACCGCGTTGATGAGAGCGAAGAAAACCTGCAGATGTCTAACCTGCATGAAGGTCAAAGCTTCTTCGAAATGCTCGGTGAATACATTCTGGCAGGTTTTAAAGTTGCGATTATCGTCGCCGCAATGCTGATTGGTTTTATCGCTTTGATTTCCGCGCTGAACGCACTGTTTGCAGCGGTTCTGGGCATTTCCTTCCAGGGCATTCTGGGTTACATCTTCTACCCAATCGCCTGGGTGATGGGTGTTCCGTCAAATGAAGCGTTGCAGGTTGGCAGCATCATGGCCACCAAACTGGTTTCCAACGAATTTGTTGCGATGCTGGATCTGCAAAAACTGGCCGGTACGCTTTCCCCACGTGCGGAAGGTATTCTGTCTGTGTTCCTGGTTTCGTTTGCCAACTTCTCTTCTATCGGGATTATCGCGGGTGCGATTAAAGGCCTGAACGAAGAGCAAGGTAACGTAGTTTCTCGCTTCGGCCTGAAACTGGTTTACGGCGCAACGCTGGTGAGTATTCTGTCAGCGTCTATCGCTGGCCTGTTCTTGTAAGAATCCTCACAATAGAAAACCGGGGCAAATGCCCCGGTTTTTTTATACCTGAATTTCTATGTCTGAATAGCTTCATCATCCTGCCAGCACACCTGATTTCTGCCACGCTCTTTCGCGGTGTACATCCGCATATCCGCAAGCGCCTGGATTTGGTCCAGCGAGCTTTCTGGATGCTCACTGTGCGACGCAATACCCAGTGATGCAGTAATCGGTAGCTGAGTGCCATCCTCAAGCACCAGCGCTGATGATTCAAGCTCCCACTTAATTCTGGTGGCGACCATAATACCTGCTTTCAGATCGGAGTTCGGCAGGTAAATACAAAACTCCTCGCCGCCGATACGCCCCAGAATATCCTGGCTGCGTATGGCTCGCTGAATACGCCTGGTGGCATGCACCAACACATTATCGCCAACCAAATGCCCATAAACATCGTTCACTTTTTTGAAGTGGTCGAGGTCCAGCTGCACGATGGTGTAATCGACATAGTTGGGGCTTATTTGTGACGTTCGCGCAAAGAAACCACGGCGATTGAGCGCACCGGTCAGGTCGTCGTGAAGTGCATGGTGCTGCATTTCGCGCTGCAAATTCCCCATATTTCGAACCAGACGGCAAATGACGTTGTGCGACCCCCAAAGGAAAAGCACGAAAATCACCCACATCACCACCAACAGAATACTGAAACGGCCAAAGTCCTCATGTAGCCCCTGACTGAGCGTTTGTGTGCTTATAACGACTGAATGGGTGCCGACAACTTTGCCGAACGTGATAAAGACTGTGCCGTCACGTAGGGTGCCGCGTGAGGACACTTCTAGCGTCTGGCGAATCGTCTCTAACTGCTTCGCACTTAGCTGAAAATGGTTCACATCACCCACTACACCCGTTAGTGGCTTTAGCTGTTCGTCGTACAGTTGATACGCACTTTGTGTATTTTCTGGCAGCGAAGAGGCCAGGAATTTCTGCACCGCGTCATTATCAAAAGCAATGCCCAGCAACCCTATCCATTCACCGCGATAATCGACCGGAATGGCACCGTTGATCAGCGTATCATTGCTTTGGGCGATGTTTTGCCGCGTCCAGAAAGGCTCGCGCTGCGGGTTCAACAATGGTGAGGCCAGCACGAAACTGCCCTGTTCTTCATGCGGGTTGTAGCTGCTGATTAATAACGAGTTAACTTCTTGCGACAGGGAGACAATAAATTCACCTTCACGCGAGATGTAATACAGATCAGCCGTTAATTCATTGCCACCTGAAGCCAATGGAAAGAGGCTCTGAATTTTGCGTAATGCGTAGAGTTCCTGCCGAACTTCAAACGCATCCTGCCCAGGGAATGCGGAATCTTCAGTGATAATATTGGGTAAAGGTAAGCTGCCCACCCACAGGCGATTTTCTCCTGAACCATCATCGATTTCAGAAGGAACAATCGCTGCACCGGGGAATAGCGGATCATCCATGGCTTCAATGAAGATGCGCTTTAGATAGCGAAGGTTATCAATTTTGTACTGTGCTTTGCTTTCAATACGAGCAATAACACTTTCAAGATGGCTGAGTTGGCTGGTGCGGTAACCGTGGCTAAATAGCTGCCCCTGCTGCCAGAACAAAACGGTGGTCAGCGCAAAAACAAAGATGAACACCAGGCGGATCACACGCAGTGTTTTTACCATAGGCAGGCGAAATCGATTTGCTAATGAAGTGCTCACAAATAAACCCTTAGATCATATGCTCGCAACATACTGCTACCTTAAAGTATGGACTGCGGTAAGGGGCTCTGGTTTACCAATCAGATACCCTTGTAAAAACTGTACACCCAGTTCGTGCAACAGCGTGCGCTGCTCTTCAGTTTCAACAAACTCGGCCACAACATTCAATTGCTTAGCACGAGCCATATCACATATCGATTTAACAATCAGGGGATCAAGAGAGTCTGACGTGATGTCTTTAATAAAACAGCCATCAATCTTAATGATGTCCGCCTGAAGGCGTTTGAGTCGCTCATAATTCGCATAACCTGTACCAAAATCATCAATGGCGATTTTAAAGCCATTGTCGCGCAGCAGTGTGATGTTCTGCATTGATGTCTCTGAGTCCGAAAACGCCTGCTCTTCGGTGACTTCAATAATGACGCTGCTGGTTGGTACCTGGTATTGGGTAAACAGCGAAACAATTTTCTGAGCGATGTCCTTTTGCATCAACGTTAACGGCATAAGATTGACAGAAAAACGCGGTTGCTGCATATCGTTTGGATGAAGATACAAAAAATTCACCAGTTTTTTCATCACCAACATATCAAAGCGGGTGCTGAGATTGAACTCAGCAATAATAGGTATAAATTTGTCTGGGGTGATTATCTGGTTTTCAAAAACGATGCGGCTGAGTATTTCGTGATAGCCCTTCCCTGTTGCATCTACGATAGGCTGCGCATAGAGCACCACAGGATCTTCTTCATTCAATACGCGCTTAATTTTCTGCAATAACAAAACACGTTCGGTGGTCTTATCAGAAACAGATTCAATTTGAGTATTCAGACTAAGCACTCGCGTCTCACTGCTCGTCTGTTCAGACAAATAGCTTAATTTCCCTAATGTGTGGTGTAACTCAACCAGATTATTATCGATAGCGCTATAGGCCGCACCGTACTCAATCTCCAGCATGGTGTTATGCCATTTTATTTTTTTACTATTGAGTAGTTCAACAATATGTTCAAGCCGCGCATTAGTATGTTGCCCGTGCAGAAAAATTAAGAGTTCGCTACCGGGTAGCTGGAATACTTGTTCACCCTGTTGCAGCAAAGGCGCTATTTGGCTGGTAATAATACGCTTGCAATGAATACGCATCATCATGCCGTAATGGCGGCTGAGAAACTCCAGATTAGACATACGCAGGCAGCAAAGCGTCCCTTCCGGATAGCATTGCACATGCTGTTCCAGCGCGCGTAAATTCGGTAATTGCGTTAATGGATCGGTGAGCGCCTGTGAATGATAAATGCGCTTCATCGACTCATTTTTCTTGAACATCATCGTCATGTATAACATGCAGAAGGAAAAAGAGATAAACACTGACAGAATAAATGACAGGGCAAATTCTGTATTTACCCCGTAAAGAAAACCTTCGTTATAAGTCAGTAATAGCCAT
Source organism: uncultured Buttiauxella sp. (assembly GCA_965119215.1). Taxonomy (GTDB): domain Bacteria; phylum Pseudomonadota; class Gammaproteobacteria; order Enterobacterales; family Enterobacteriaceae; genus Buttiauxella. Next base: position 69,845 of record CBCPKK010000017.1, on the reverse strand, counting down.
GCAGAAAGCCCCCACAGCAGCCCCATTAGTCGTGGGCCAAAATGGCGAATCCCCAGCGTAAACAGGATGAAAATAACCGGCACCAGGTAACCAGAAACCTTTAACATGCTTGAGGGTAAGCAAAGTATGGTTAGCAGCGTTACCAGGCTCAATATCCATGTGAAGGAGTAATAACGACGCGGCCCAATGAAATCGCGCACCACGCAGCGACGCCAGAACGCACGTGCGTAATGAGGATTGAGGATCATCCTTAATGGGTAATAAAACAGAAAATTAAAAATGAGCGATGAAGCAATCAGGCTTTGGAAATCCATCACCATAAACAAGTGTGAATTATCACCAAAGTAAGCGGCTACATCGGCAGGAAAAGAAATATAACGCCCCGCAAAATACATGAGGCATTTAATGCTGACCGGGGCAACAAAACCAAGCCAGAATATTCTAACCCCCACACCTTTATCGGCCAGGGCGTACCGCCAACGTGAACCGAGATAATAACGGGTAATCATGCTGCAGACGACAATGGGCAATATCAGACAAATAATAAAAGCCGCTAACGCTGTGAGCGAAAAGTGTAGGCAGAATGCGAATGTCACGACTGAAGAAACGATCAGAGGAATAATTGCAGCTCGGCCATAAATAAACACCATGGCAATCATCAAACTCACTGGCAGGTAAGCGAGATAAATCTGATGACCACCCACAGTGGTTAATGGAGAAATATAGCGAGAAAAAGGGACGAGTAAGAGGCATAAAACCAGTGCTATGACGTATTTTCTGATTGGTTTTGTAAAAATCATAAGCTCTGGAGTCTGTGCTCTGTAATAGCTTTACAGCATTATTCGGTGGTAAAGAATACGTTTATTTATTGCGCAAATCAAGTTGGCGAAATATCACATCCCTTTAAATTTACTGCATATTTATACAATCCAACAAAGGGAAATAATTTGATATATTTATATTAAGAATCAATCGTATTCAAAAGTTACCGAATAGTAGAAAAATAGTAAAAAGTATGTCGCGGCGAAAAGGCTGCTTTAGAGAAATATTCAGAGGCATAAAACGAAAAACCCCCGCCATCAGGCGAGGGTTTCATATTTTGGTGGAGCTAAGCGGGATCGAACCGCTGACCTCTTGCATGCCATGCAAGCGCTCTCCCAGCTGAGCTATAGCCCCACGAATGGGTTTGGTTTTAACGATTCAAATCTTGCTGGTAAAGATTTGGTGGAGCTAAGCGGGATCGAACCGCTGACCTCTTGCATGCCATGCAAGCGCTCTCCCAGCTGAGCTATAGCCCCGTACCGTGAAACCGTGTCGTATCGACGGGCGGCATCATATGAAACCCACTCAAGAGTGTCAACGTCAAATTCCGCTTCTGCGATCAATCGTCGAAAAAGCAAACAGATGAGGCAAAAGCAAATTGCATCTCATCCCACGGTAGTTAATCCTGTCACAGTTTCCAGTAAAATGATCCCATAAAATGAACCCCTAATAACCCTTTTGGATTTAAGGAAAAAATTGTGCTCAAGGAACGTATGACCCCGGAAGAGCTGGCGATGATTACAGGTTATAGTCGCCAAACCATCAACAAATGGGTGCGCAAAGAAAGCTGGCTTACGACACAAAAACCCGGTGTTCAGGGAGGTAAAGCTCGCCTGATTCATGTAGATGAACGTGTTCGCGACTTTATTAACAGTGCAAAACGCGTTTCAGAAAAGCACGGCAGCTACCACGTTAATGACTCTTCGCTGGAAGGCCTTTTGCTTAATTCGATGAAACAGATGTCGATTTCAGAGCAAGAAAAGATGTCAGCGCTGCTTCTGCGTGAAGGTATTGCGGGAGTTTTGAAACGTTTAGGTATTCGTGATGAGTAAAACGAGCATGAAAAAGCCGACATAAGTCGGCTTTTTAGCAAGTATGCTTTATGACTTAATCTGGCGTTACTGTTGTGCTTCGCGCTGAGCAATAAATTCCAGCGCCTGATTAATGCGCGCAATGGAACGTTGCTTACCAATAGCGTGAACGGTAACGTCAAGGCCAGGTGATTGCCCTGCTCCGGTTACCGCAACACGCAGCGGCATACCGACTTTACCCATCCCCACTTCCAGCTCATCAGCCGTTGCCTGAATAGCGTTATGCACATTTTCCGCAGTCCAGTCGCTTAACGCGGCCAGTTTGTCGCGCACAACTTCCAGCGGTTGACGAGCAACCGGACGCAGGTGCTTTTTCGCAGCGTCGGCATCGAACTCGCTGAAGTCTTCATAGAAGTAGCGGCAAGTTTCCGCCATCTCTTTCAGAGTTTTGCAGCGATCGCCCAGCAGTTTCACCAGTTCAGCTAACTCTGGGCCATTACGGGTATCAATTTTTTGCTGCTCGATATGCCATTGCAGCTGTGTTGCAACATATTCAGGAGCAAGATGATTAATGTAGTGATGGTTCAGCCACTGCAGTTTCTCAGTGTTGAATGCGCTGGCAGATTTGCTTACCGAGTCCAGCGTGAACAGTTTGATCATCTCTTCACGAGTGAAGATCTCCTGATCGCCATGGGACCAACCCAGGCGCACCAGGTAGTTCAGCAATGCTTCTGGCAAGTAACCCTCATCACGGTATTGCATCACGCTGACTGCGCCATGGCGTTTGGACAGCTTTTTACCGTCATCGCCATTAATCATAGAAACGTGGGCATAAACGGGAACCGGCGCGTTCAATGCTTTCAGAATGTTGATCTGACGCGGCGTGTTGTTGATATGGTCTTCACCACGAACAACATGCGTAATCTCCATATCCCAGTCATCCACAACCACACAGAAGTTATAAGTTGGGGAGCCATCGGTACGGCGGATAATCAGATCGTCGAGTTCCTGGTTGCTAAATTCAATCGGGCCACGGATCTGGTCGTCGAAAATAACTGAGCCTTCTTGTGGGTTAGCAAAACGCACAACACAAGGTTCGTCAGCTTCGTGGTGCTCATGGCCGTGGCGGCAGCGACCGTCATAACGTGGCTTGTCGCCGTTCGCCATTTGTTCTTCGCGCAGGGCTTCAAGACGTTCTTTAGAGCAGTAACATTTATACGCGGTACCCGCTTCCAGCATTTCGTCGATAACCGCGTTGTAGCGATCAAAGCGTTTGGTCTGGTAGTACGGGCCTTCGTCCCACTCCAGGCTCAGCCAGTTCATGCCATCCATAATAGCTTCGATAGCTTCTGGAGTTGAACGCTCAAGGTCAGTGTCTTCTATACGCAGCACGAACTCACCGTCGTGGTTACGAGCAAAAAGCCATGAGTAGAGAGCAGTACGAGCACCGCCAACGTGCAAATAGCCCGTTGGGCTTGGCGCAAAGCGAGTTTTGATTTTCATTGAACGGCCTTAATTACGCAAAAGTACCGGGAAACCGGCAAATGCCAGGAAATATAGAGTGGGCAACATTCTACCACTGTGCGCTGATTCCTCAATGTCGATACCTTTTGTTGTCAGCAATCCCTGTATTCTGGTGACAAATCAATCATCAATGAATACTTCGTGATCGCATTGTTTATTTTTACGACGAACGAACAAAATCTTTAGAAAAGGCGTTGACTCATTTTCAACTCTCCCTATAATGCGACTCCACACAGCGGGGTGATTAGCTCAGTTGGTAGAGCACCTCCTTTACACGGAGGGGGTCGGCGGTTCGAGCCCGTCATCACCCACCATTCATTTGTGAGTGATTCCGCAGTGTAGCAAGAGATAAGATTTGGGTGATTAGCTCAGTTGGTAGAGCACCTCCTTTACACGGAGGGGGTCGGCGGTTCGAGCCCGTCATCACCCACCATTATCTACTCTTGCAATAGCAGTACCGAAGTTTGGGTGATTAGCTCAGTTGGTAGAGCACCTCCTTTACACGGAGGGGGTCGGCGGTTCGAGCCCGTCATCACCCACCATTCGGGGCGTTAGCTCAGTTGGTAGAGCAGTTGACTTTTAATCAATTGGTCGCAGGTTCGAATCCTGCACGCCCCACCAATGTAGAAAGGCGCCCTAAAGGCGCCTTTTTGCTATGCGTAATTCGTGCTGGATGAGAACCTGCTGCAGGTTCGACAAAATCGTCGGGAACGATTTTGCATCACCGCTTGCGGTGACCCGAAGGGCGAGTCTCAGGATGAGACGAGTATTATCCTGCACGCCCCACCAAATTTAGATAAAAGCGCCTTCTTGGCGCTTTTGTTGTTTCTGAGGCTTAATACAGAAATAGCAATCTGCGCACAATTCCCCTCAAGATTTCCCCTTGCCTGGCCGATATTTGTTCTACTCAGTCTTTCAAGGAATCACCATGAGCAACACCATTACTACATCAACACCATCTCCTCAGGCCAGTTCTGCGGCGTCAGCAAGTTCAGGCGACAATAGCCTGGCTTCGCAAATCACCCGTATCACGCAGCAAATCACTAAGTTAACGCAGCAGGCTAAAGATATTGCCAACGGCAGCGGAACCACCGAAGAGAAACAAAAGCAGCAAGAGCTGATTCAGGCTCAAATCAAAATGCTGCAGGCTCAGGTGGCACAATTACAGCGCCAGCAAGTTGAAGACGCCCAGAAAAAGCAAGATCAGCAGCAACCACGAGTTGAAGGCGTAAATAATCCATCTGAAACTAACCAGATTGATATCTACATTTAATCGTTATTAAAAAGTGGGTCACCCAGGCGCGCGGCGGTTAACTGTTGCGCCTGTTGGCGAACAACCTGCCAGATTGCTTCTGCAGCACGGGAAAGTGACCTATTTTTGCGACGAACCAACATTAATTGCCGATCGACAACCGGAATGAGTAGTTTTACAACCAGCGGGCGGCCTTGCGGTAATGGTAATGCTAACGCCGGAAGAACGCTGATACCAATTCCCGCCTCCACCATAGGAAAAAGCGTTGCCGGGTGGCCAATCTGCTGAACAATATTTGCCTCAATGCCCTGTCGCTGTAGCGCCTCATCAATTAATGGGCGACTGCCCGAAGCATAATCCTGTAACACCAAATTTGCGCCTTGCAGCGCCTGCCATGGCACCTGCGCCTGAAGTGAAAACGGATGGTCATTGCGACAAAGTAATAAAAACGGCTCGGAAAGTACCGCCTCGCAATCCAGATCGCTTGCCTGAATCGGATCGATGACCATGCCAAAATCCACTTCACCCTGGCGGATGCTTTGTAGCACCCACTGCTGTGGGCGGTCATGCAGCACAAAACGGATGGCGGGAAACTCCAGGGCTGCGGCAGCTATAGACTGCGGCATCAAATGGGCGGAGATAGTCTGGCTCGCGGCAACACGCACCGTTCCACTTAATTTATGGCCCACGCTGCGCGTGTCCAGCAGAGTACTGGTCAGCTCTTCCAGTAACCGTTCAAGATGTGCAGCCAGTTGCTGGCCTGCTTGCGTCAGAGCGACCTCGCGCGTGGTGCGGTCAAGCAGCTTCACACCTAACTCGCTCTCAAGTTCTTTCACGCTGTGGCTTACTGCCGACTGGCTCAAACCAATTTGCTCCCCTGCCCGGCTAAAACTTCCGGCATGAGCAACGGCGACGAACACTTTTAACTGGCGTAGAGAATAATTCATCTAATTAATTCATCAATGCATTCAATAAATCAATTTTATTTCTAAAACCGATAAAAGCACAATGGCTCCATCACAGTTTGAGGAATGATGATGAAACTCTTTCGCGTACTCGACCCTTTTACACTGACGCTCATTTCTGTCGTACTGGTGGCGTCTTTCTTCCCCGCTCAGGGTAGTTTTGTTGGCTTCTTTGAAGGGCTTACCACTGCCGCTATCGCACTATTATTTTTTATGCACGGGGCAAAACTTTCTCGCGAAGCGATTATTGCAGGCAGCAGCCACTGGCGCTTGCACCTGTGGGTGATGTGCAGCACATTCGTTCTGTTCCCGATTCTGGGGGTTTTGTTCGCCTGGTGGGCACCGGTGAACGTCAGTCCTGAAATCTATACCGGCTTTTTATATCTGTGTATTTTGCCTGCCACGGTGCAATCGGCCATTGCGTTTACATCTCTTGCAGGGGGGAATGTTGCAGCGGCGGTATGTGCTGCTTCAGCCTCAAGCCTGCTCGGTATTTTCCTTTCGCCGCTGCTAGTTGGCATGGTGATGCATGTACATGGAGCAGGCGGCAGTTTGCAGCAAGTCGGCAGCATTATGTTGCAGCTACTGGTGCCATTTATACTCGGTCATCTTTCTCGCCCATGGATTGGTAATTGGGTCACTAAACATAAAAAATTGATTGGTAAAACTGACCAGACATCTATTCTGCTCGTCGTCTACTCGGCGTTTAGCGAGGCGGTCAGACATGGGATTTGGCACAAAGTAGGACTGGGTTCACTGCTGTTTATCGTGGTGGTGAGTCTGGTATTACTGGCGATTGTTATAGGCGTCAACATGTTTGTGGCAAGACGCATGGGCTTTAGCAAAGCGGATGAGATTACCATTGTGTTCTGCGGTTCGAAAAAGAGCCTGGCGAATGGGATCCCGATGGCAAACATTCTGTTCCCGGTAGCCGCCGTGGGGATGATGGTATTACCGCTGATGATCTTCCATCAGTTGCAGCTAATGATATGCGCAGTACTGGCTCGTCGTTACCAGAGAGAAACTAAGGTGGCAGCCAAAGCCGCCACCGATATGCTGGATAACGCCTAGTGACGTTTGAGGGGCTTAACCAGCTCCTCAAGCCCTTCGGTTTTGATAAGCAATGTCAGCCTCATCAGTTCGCCAAGATGCCCCTGCGGAAATTCATCTTTGCGAGCAAACCACAGCAGATACTCTTCCGGCACATCAATCAGCACGCGGCCTTTGTATTTGCCGAACGGCATCACGGTGTTGGCTATCTCAATAAGCTGCTCTTTATCCATCTCATTCACCTAACAAGCGAATCATTTCAGCTTCATCAATAACTTCAATACCCAGCTCCTGAGCCTTAGCCAGTTTTGAACCCGCCGCTTCACCCGCAATCACCAGATCTGTTTTCTTCGACACACTGCCTGCGACTTTAGCACCCAATGCCACCAGGCGCGCTTTCGCATCATCACGCGACAGAATGCTCAGCGAGCCGGTCAGTACCACGGTTTTGCCAGCAAACGGGCTGTCGATCTCTTCCGCTTTAATGATAATCGGAGCAGGCCAATGCACGCCCGCCTCTTGCGTCAACTGGCGGATGACTTCCAGATTGCTGTCTTCAGCAAAGAAGTTGAAGACATGCGTAGCGACAACAATGCCCACATCAGGGACTTTTTGCAGATCCTCAATGCTCGCAGTGGTCAGCGCATCCAGAGTGCCAAAATATGCCGCTAACCCAGCAGCTGTCGCCTCGCCAACTTCACGAATGCCCAGCGCATACAAGAAACGAGCAAACGTGGTTTCTTTCGCTTTCTCTAGCGCATCGACCACGTTTTGAGCCGACTTCGGCCCCATACGATCAAGACCGGTAAGTTTGCCCGCAGTCAGACGGAAAAGATCCGCAGGCGTATGAACGTATTCTTTTTCGACCAGTTGATCGATGATTTTGTCGCCCATGCCGTCAACGTCTAATGCACGCCTGGAGACAAAATGTTTGAGCGATTCTTTACGCTGTGCGCCACAAATCAGGCCACCGGTACAGCGAGTCACTACTTCGCCTTCCACGCGTTCAACGTCAGAGCCGCAAACCGGGCAATGCGTTGGGAAAACGATCTCTTTGGTGTTTTCCGGGCGTTCAGATTCCACAACCCCCACCACTTGCGGGATAACGTCGCCAGCACGGCGAATAACAACGCGGTCACCAATTCTTAAACCCAGGCGCTCAATTTCATCAGCATTGTGCAGCGTGGCATTGCTGACCAACACACCTGCAACCTGAACAGGCTCCAGACGCGCAACTGGTGTAATGGCACCGGTACGCCCGACCTGGAATTCGACATCACGAACAAACGTCATTTGTTCCTGAGCCGGGAATTTGAACGCCACTGCCCAGCGTGGTGCGCGAGCAACAAAACCTAGCGTTTCTTGCAGCGCGAGCGAATCGACTTTGATCACCACGCCATCGATATCAAAACCTAGCGTTGGGCGATCGGCCTCAACCTGGTGATAAAACGCCAGCACTTCTTCCGGTGTGTTGCACAAGCGAATGCGATCGCTAACCGGCAAACCCCACTCTTTAAACTGCTGCAAACGAGCATGGTGGCTTGTAGGCAATTCACCGCCTTCAAGCAGGCCAACGCCATAACAGAAGAATGTTAGCGGACGTTTTGCGGTGATACGCGGATCGAGCTGGCGCAATGATCCTGCCGCCGCATTACGCGGGTTAGCAAAGGGTTTGCCGCCGGTACGACGTGCATCTTCATTAATCTTTTCGAAGCCAGCCTGCGGCAGGAACACTTCACCGCGCACTTCCAGGCGACGGGGAATATTCTCGCCGCGCAATTTAAGAGGAATGGAGCGGATAGTGCGCACATTGGCGGTAATATTTTCACCCGTTGTGCCATCGCCACGCGTTGCAGCACGAATCAGTATTCCATCTTCATACAGCAGGCTTACAGCCAATCCATCAAGCTTTAGCTCACAGCAAAAAGTGACGGCATCAGCGCTTTTCAAACGGTCCTGAACACGTTTGTTAAACGCCAGATAGCTGGTTTCATCAAACACGTTATCCAGCGAGAGCATCGGCACTTCGTGGCGAACCTGAGTAAATTCGCTGAGCGGTGCAGCACCTACGCGCTGAGTTGGAGAGTCAGGCGTGATTAACTCAGGATGCGCATCTTCCAGAGAGCGCAACTCCCCCATCAGGCGGTCGTATTCCGCATCCGGGATTTCTGGGTTATCAAGCACATGATAGAGATATTCATGATGGCGAAGCGTGGTTCGCAGTTGAGTGATTTGTTGTTCGATTGTGTCCATATCGCACCATCAATATAAAAAACCCCCGACATGCGGGGGTTTAGGGGGAAACATATTCAGGAGGGGTATCAAACGCTGGCGTTGGCTTCAACCACTTCGCGGATACGATCCTGATACTCACGCATTTTTTGCGGTGTCATCATGCGGCGTTGGTCGTCTAACACCACACCACCGACTTCGTCGGCAATATGCTGCCCGGACTGTAGCATCAACTTAAAGTTCTGCGCTGGGTCGCCATAAGACGGCACCTGCATGAAGATTGTCACGCCAGGTGTGACAAAGTTCGTCATGCTTTCTGGGTCAAACGAACCAGGCTTAACCATATTGGCGAGGCTAAACAGAACCGGACCGCTACCATCAGGACTGAGGTGGCGATGGAAAATATTCATCTCACCAAAGATAAAGCCCGCTTGCTGAATACTGTTTAACAGCAACTCGCCGTTAATCATGCTGCCAGCGTGAGCCGAAACGTTCAACACAATCACCGTCTCTTTACGACGAGCCGGTGGTTCCGGAGCCGGAGCAGGCTGGGCAACCGGTTCAGAATGCTGAACCGGTTGAACCGGAGCGTGCGGTGCAACTGGCTGCGGTTGATGTGCCACTGGTTGATGGACAACAGGCTGCACAGGTGCGGGTTGTTGATGTGTCGGCGCAACAGGTACTTCCTGATGTGGCACAACCGGTTCAGGTTGAGGCACTGGTGCATTCTGACGCGGCTGCGCAGAAGCATAAGGAGGTTCGTACTGATGTTGAGGCGCTTGCGGCTGACGAGACATTTCTGGCTCGCGAGTCGTTGATTCCGGCGCAGAGTTAACCCGACGCACACGCACCTCACCTACTCCATCATCTTGCTCATCGTCAGCCTCGTCGTCATCCGACTCGATTTCGTCACGCTTTGACTTCAAACGCTTCATTGGACGATCACGAAAAACGGAAGAACGTTCCTTACGACTTGTCCACAGACCGTGAACCAGTAAGGCTATTATGGCGATCGCGCCAACAATGATTAATATCAGACGCAAATCCTGCATCATTATATTCTCTGTTGTTCTAACACCTTGCCACCGCGGCAAACATTTACTCTCTAAGAGTATTTGCCCATTTGCTCAAGTGCAAGTGCGCACACGGTTTTCTCAGCATAAAGATGGTTCGAAATCGGTTTTTTGCTGTTTTTTCGACCATTTCCTAATAAGTTTTTCTCCTGACACTCAGTTATGATAGGTCAGCATGTCATTGCAATGACCAAAAGGAGTTCGTTCAGATTATGGTTTCACCATCAGGAAGCGTGCCACGCAGTGGCGTTTACTATTTTTCACAGGGCTGGAAGTTGGTTCGCGAGCCAGGAATCAAACGTTTCGTGCTCATGCCACTGCTGGTCAATATTTTATTGATGGGTGGAGCATTCTGGTGGCTGTTTACGCGCCTGGATGTCTGGGTTCCAACCTTGCTTTCATACGTGCCGGATTGGTTGCAGTGGCTAAGCTACCTGATTTGGCCATTGGCAGTCGTTTCTATTCTGCTGGTATTTGGTTATTTCTTCTCAACTATCGCGAACTGGATTGCCGCCCCTTTCAATGGCTTGTTGGCCGAACAGCTCGAAGCGCGTCTGACTGGGGCGACACCGCCTGACACCGGCGTGTTTGGCATCATGAAAGATGTTCCGCGCATTATGAAACGTGAATGGCAAAAGCTTTCCTGGTATCTCCCGCGTGCGCTGGTACTGCTGGTGCTCTATTTCATTCCAGGTATCGGGCAAACCGTTGCGCCGGTTTTATGGTTCTTGTTTAGCGCCTGGATGCTGGCTATCCAGTATTGCGACTATCCCTTTGATAACCATAAAGTGCCGTTCAAAGAAATGCGTATTTCGCTGCGTCAGAAAAAAGTCATCAACATGCAGTTTGGCTCGCTGGTCAGTCTGTTTACGCTTATTCCTTTCCTGAACCTGGTTATCATGCCCGTCGCCGTCTGCGGTGCTACCGCGATGTGGGTTGATTGTTATCGTCCAAAACACGCGATGTGGAAGTAATTTTACGGGAGCGGCTTATACCGCTCCTTATTCCTTCTTGCTCCTGCTTATTTCCCTTCTACATATACATATACGATTTCTTTACTTCCGCATAACGCCTAAGCAGGTATGCTGATGAGGTTTCCCAAATTTCATACAGTTAAGGACGGGTTATGAGCAAGATCTATGAAGACAATTCTCTGACTATCGGTCATACGCCGCTGGTTCGACTGAACCGCATCGGTAATGGACGCATCCTGGCCAAGGTAGAGTCCCGTAACCCGAGCTTTAGCGTTAAATGCCGTATCGGAGCCAATATGATTTGGGATGCCGAGAAACGCGGTGTACTGAAGCCTGGCATCGAATTAGTGGAGCCTACCAGCGGCAATACCGGTATCGCACTGGCTTATGTTGCTGCAGCGCGTGGTTATAAGCTCACGCTGACCATGCCTGAAACCATGAGTATTGAACGCCGTAAACTGCTGAAAGCACTGGGTGCCACCCTGGTACTGACTGAAGGCGCGAAAGGCATGAAAGGCGCGATTCAAAAAGCGGAAGAGATTGTGGCCAGCAACCCAGAGAAATTCTTGCTGCTGCAACAGTTTAGCAATCCGGCAAACCCGGAAATTCACGAAAAAACCACTGGCCCAGAAATCTGGGAAGATACAGATGGCGAAGTAGACGTATTCATTGCCGGTGTGGGTACGGGTGGCACGCTGACTGGCGTTAGCCGCTACATCAAAAACACCAAAGGCAAAACTGACCTTATCAGCGTCGCCGTTGAACCAACGGACTCTCCAGTCATCGCTCAGGCGCTGGCGGGTGAAGAAATTAAACCTGGTCCACACAAAATTCAGGGTATCGGTGCCGGTTTCATTCCAGGTAACCTGGATTTGAAGCTTATCGACAAAGTAATTGCCATCACAAACGACGAAGCCATCTCAACTGCGCGCCGCTTGATGGAAGAAGAAGGTATTCTGGCTGGAATTTCTTCCGGTGCGGCAGTCGCAGCAGCACTAAAACTTCAAGAAGATGAAGCATTTACCAATAAAAACATTGTGGTTATACTGCCATCTTCCGGGGAGCGCTACCTGAGCACTGCCCTGTTTGCCGATCTTTTCACTGAAAAAGAACTGCAACAGTGATATCCGTCAGGTAATTTTGTGTAAAAAAGCACCCGGATGGGTGCTTTTTTGTGGCATTCGTCAAACTTTTGGCTACCCTGCCATTGCGTCATTTCGTCAGGTCTGGTATCTATCCAGCAAATTATTTTGATGCGCGAAATTAATCGAAATGTGAGATACGTCTGCTGAATCGATTTAACGATTTGGTGCAAAATCACATTTCACGGCATAATGATTAATGACGAGCGAACCGCGAAGCGCATGGTTAATGCCAGAGCACATTTCGCAGTTCCCGAAAGCATCCCGTGTCGCGTAGAGTTACAGTTAACGTCGACGCTAACTATCAGGCTAAAGTTTTGCCACCAGGCTAGACTTTAGTTCCAGAACACTAAACCTATAAGTTGGGGAAATACAATGTTCCAGCAAGAAGTTACCATCACCGCTCCAAACGGTCTGCATACCCGCCCTGCTGCTCAGTTCGTTAAAGAAGCTAAAGGCTTCACTTCTGAGATCACTGTGACCTCCAACGGCAAAAGCGCAAGCGCAAAAAGCCTGTTCAAACTGCAAACTCTGGGCCTGACTCAAGGTACCGTTGTGACCATCTCCGCTGAAGGCGAAGATGATCAGAAAGCAGTTGAGCATCTGGTAAAACTGATGGCTGAACTCGAGTAAGTTCTGGGTTCTTCGTAAATATCAGTCACAAGTAAGGTAGGGTTATGATTTCAGGCATTTTAGCATCCCCGGGTATCGCTTTCGGCAAGGCACTTTTGCTGAAGGAAGATGAGATTGTCATCGACCGGAAGAAAATTTCTGCAGACAATGTTGCGCAGGAAATTGAACGTTTCTTAAGCGGGCGCGCCAAAGCGTCAGCACAGTTAGAAGCGATCAAAATTAAAGCTGGCGAGACCTTCGGTGAAGAAAAGGAAGCTATCTTCGAAGGCCACATTATGTTGCTGGAAGACGAAGAGCTTGAGCAGGAAATCATAGCCCTTATAAAAGATGAATTAGCGACTGCTGATGCAGCGGCTCATCAAATTATCGAAGGCCAGGCGGTCGCGCTGGAAGAATTAGACGATGAATACCTGAAAGAACGTGCGGCTGACGTACGTGACATCGGTAAGCGTCTGCTGCGCAATATCCTTGGTCTGGCTATTATCGACCTTAGCTCCATTCAGGATGAAGTTATCCTGGTTGCTAAAGATTTGACTCCGTCAGAAACCGCACAGCTTAACCTGCAAAAGGTTCTGGGTTTCATCACCGATATCGGCGGCCGCACCTCCCACACTTCTATCATGGCGCGTTCTCTTGAACTGCCAGCGATCGTGGGTACCGGTAGCGTAACCAGCCAGGTGAAAACCGGCGATTACCTGATCCTCGATGCTGTTAACAATAAAGTTTACGTTAACCCAACCAACGACGAGATCGAAGCCCTGCGTGCTGCACAGCAACAGGTCGCTTCTGAGAAAGCTGAACTGGCAAAACTGAAAGACCTGCCAGCAATCACTCTCGATGGTCATCAGGTAGAAGTTTGCGCAAACATCGGTACTGTTCGTGATATCGACGGTGCAGAGCGCAATGGTGCAGAAGGTGTAGGTCTGTATCGTACAGAATTCCTGTTCATGGACCGTGATTCACTGCCAACTGAAGATGAGCAGTTCGCGGCGTACAAAGCTGTTGCTGAAGCCTGTGGCTCACAAGCAGTTATCGTGCGTACCATGGATATCGGTGGCGACAAAGAGCTGCCGTACATGAACTTCCCGAAAGAAGAGAACCCGTTCCTGGGCTGGCGTGCAATCCGTATCGCTATGGATCGTAAAGAGATCCTGCACGCTCAGGTACGCGCTATTCTGCGTGCTTCCGCTTTCGGTAAATTACGTATCATGTTCCCAATGATTATCTCTGTTGAAGAAGTGCGTGCACTGAAAGCTGAGATTGAAATCATGAAGGCGCAGCTGCGTGAAGAAGGCAAAGCGTTTGACGAAACTATCGAAGTTGGCGTGATGGTTGAGACTCCGGCTGCGGCCACGATTGCTCGCCACCTGGCAAAAGAAGTCGACTTCTTTAGTATCGGTACCAATGATCTGACGCAGTACACCCTGGCTGTTGACCGTGGTAATGATATGATCTCGCATCTTTATCAACCAATGTCGCCGTCCGTACTGACTCTGATTAAGCAAGTTATTGATGCTTCTCATGCTGAAGGTAAATGGACCGGAATGTGTGGTGAGCTTGCGGGCGATGAACGTGCTACACTTCTGTTGCTGGGTATGGGTCTGGACGAATTTAGTATGAGTGCCATTTCTATCCCGCGCATTAAGAAGATTATTCGTAACACGAACTTCGAAGATGCGAAGGTGTTAGCAGAGCAAGCTCTTGCTCAACCGACAACGGACGAGTTAATGACGCTGGTTAACAAGTTCATTGAAGAAAAAACAATCTGCTAATCCACCGGATGCGGCCCAATTTACTGCTTAGGAGAAGATCATGGGTTTGTTTGATAAACTGAAATCTCTGGTTTCTGATGATAAAAAAGACACCGGAACCATTGAGATTGTTGCCCCACTTTCTGGCGAAATCGTCAATATTGAAGATGTTCCAGATGTTGTTTTCGCCGAGAAGATCGTTGGTGATGGTATTGCAATTAAACCGACTGGCAACAAAATGGTTGCTCCGGTTGACGGCACCATCGGTAAAATCTTCGAAACTAACCATGCTTTCTCTATCGAATCCGATAGCGGCATTGAACTGTTCGTCCACTTCGGTATCGACACTGTTGAACTGAAAGGCGAAGGCTTCAAGCGTATCGCAGAAGAAGGCCAGCGTGTTAAGAAAGGCGACGTGGTAATTGAATTTGATTTGGCCCTGCTGGAAGAGAAAGCGAAGTCTACCCTGACTCCGGTTGTTATCTCCAACATGGACGAAATCAAAGAGCTGATCAAACTGACTGGTAGCGTGACTGTGGGCGAAACCCCGGTAATCCGTATCAAGAAGTAAGCTGTCCGCACAATAGAAAACGGCACCCTTGTGGTGCCGTTTTTGTTTGCCTTTTTTATTGAGCTATACGCAAAGATACGCCAGTTGATAATCTCCCGATCCCACTTGTGCCGTCGCGTGCTCATCTTCCTGTACAAACTTCACGTCCTGCGCTTCAATGACTTCTCGCAGAGCTGAAAGCTTGATTGTTGCGTGAGTATTGTGTGGAACCTGAATATTCAACGTAACGATTTTCCCCTGTTCGCTGTCACACACTTTCCAGTTGACCGAAATTTCACCATATACAGAGTGATACGCCGCCTCGACCCATGAAACATCACCACCGATAACCGGAGCAATGAACACGTGTTTAAAGCCTGGTTCATTCTCATCCACCTCAATACCCGCAACGCAGCGATATAACCACTCGCCCACTGCGCCATAGGCATAATGGTTAAAGGAGTTCATTTCGGCGCTCCACATGGAGCCATCAGGCTTAATGCCATCCCAATGCTCCCAGATGGTCGTCGCCCCCGCCTTCACCTGATACAGCCATGAAGGGAAATCGTCTTTTAACAACAAATTCCAGGCTTCTTTTTCACGCCCGTTTTGGCTAAGTGCGTGGCAGAAGTAAGGCGTACCAACAAACCCTGTCACCAGATGGCCACCATGTTCATGTAAAAGCTCAACCAACGTATTCACCGTGCGCTCCCTGAACGCTTCGGGTACCAGGTTGAAATAGAGAGCAAGGATATGAGCCGTCTGAGTTCTTGCGGCAAGTCTTCCTGAAGGGGTGAAAAACTCATCCTGAAAACGCTGCTCGATTTGCTGCTGCAAAGCCTGGTACTTCTGGAAATCGTCTGTTCGCCCCAGTGCTTTAGCGGCCAGGCTAAACAACCGTGTTGAATGAGCAAAATAAGCCGTACAAACAAGGTCTACCGGCGTTGCGCCAAAATAGCTGCCCTCTTTCGCATCGAGCGCGACCCAGTCACCAAACTGTAATTTATAGCGCCAGATAAGGTTCTCCGAGTGAGCCAACATAAACTCAACCCAATTTTTCATGCTCTCGTACTGCTGTTCCAGAATACGGATATCACCGTACATCAGGTACATCGTCCACGGATTGATAACTGCGGCATCAGCCCAGGCAGCCGCCGAATGCGTACTGCCATTCGCCAGATTAATATCGTTTTCACAATAACCAGTAAGAATATCAGGAACGACATGCGGCACACCGCCTTCCGGCGTTTGGTCGAACTTCAAATCCGTTAGCCATTTGGAGAAGAAGTTTCTGGTTTGCATCAGGTAGCTGGCAGTACGGCAAAATATCTGCGCATCGCCCGTCCAGCCTAATCGCTCATCACGCTGCGGGCAGTCGGTCGGCACATCGACAAAGTTTCCTTTCAGCCCCCACAAAATATTGTGATGCAGCTGATTTAATTCGTTATTTGAACAGCTAAAGTAACCCGTTCTTGCCATTTCTGAATGGAGTACCAACGCTTTGAAGTTCTCCGCTAAAACCGTTCCGGGATAACTTTCGACCTTCACATAGCGGAAGCCCTGGTACGTAAAGCGAGGATGATAAACTTCCTGCGCGTCACCTTTTAACACGTACTCAATTCGTTGCTTAGCCGAGCGCAAGTTATCAAGGTAGACATTGCCATCCGCGTCCAGCACTTCAAAATGGCGCAGAACGACTTTTTCTCCACGCTTGCCGGTAACGTTAAATTCAACCCAGCCGCTAAGGTTTTGCCCAAAGTCGATGACCGTATCACCCTGCGGCGTGGTAATAATAGAGAGCGGTTTTAGCACTTCTATTTTTTTTACTTTGCAGGCACCTTGAGCCGTCAGCGTTTCTTTATTGTACTCGACAAGATCAACGGAACGCCAAAGCGAGGCGTCAAAACCAGGTTTATTCCAGCCGTCTTGTTCCTGGTTCGCATCGTAAATTTCGCCGTCATAAATTTCTGCGAACAATATGGCTGAATCGTCTGCGCGCCAGGAATTATCCGTTATGACGGTTTGCGTGCTTCCATCTTCATAATTAATAACCAGCTGGCAAATAAGTGCTGTTCGCTCACCGTAATAATTCCGCGCACGCGTAAAGCCCATATCGCCTTTGTACCAACCGGCCGCCAGTTCAGCACCAATGGCATTGTCGCCACGCTGAACCTGTTCGGTAAGATCATACGTTTGGTAAAGCAGATGATTTTGATAGCTCGTCCAGCCAGGGGTCAGTACATCATCACCTACTTTATTACCGTTAAGGTAAAGCTGATAAATGCCCAGTGCTGAGACATGGACAAAAGCAGAACTTACAGCCACATTCTTGTTTAGAACAAACTCTTTTCTTAGCAAAGTGACTTTGGAATTATCCTTATCCTCAGCATTTTCCCCAGAGATAAAATCTGCCGTCCATGGTTTATCAACCATGCCGGAAACAAACTCAGCAACAGGACTCCACGGGCTTATATCGCCATGGTTATCATTAATTTTAACCCGTAAAAGATAAGCTGCTGATGGGCGTAAAACCACCCCATCAACAATAATATTCACTGATATATCGCTGATGACATCACCACTATCAAACAAAATATCGTCAAAGTATTTATCACAGCTAATCTGTAATTGATAAGAAACCTGCCTGACATTTTTATGGTTACTTTCAATCTCCCATCCAATGACGGGGAATTTATCAACACCCGATAAAGATAATTCATAGTCAAGCAAAACTCTTTTTACTGCCAGCATATAATGCACTCCTTAAATTAATTTAATTACGCAATCTTTTCCTGCAAGGGCTTTTTATGCGCAGAATACTCAGAAACAATCCCACCCTCCTGTTCAAATTCATTACGACGCTGGCAGTGGAAACAAAGCCAACCGATAAACATGCCCAGAGCAACAATGGAAGAAAGGATGAGATATAAAACTACCGGCCCTGCATCGAGTAATACGGGTGTCACGAATGCTAGCAATGCACAAGATAACCGTGCGATGCCAACAATCGCGCCCTGTGCAGTTGAACGAAGCATCGTTGGGAATGACTCCTGGGACCACACTTTCATTATTCCCTCAAATGCCATCCCACTCCCTATCGCTGTAAATAACAAGAAACAGAACCATGATATTGAGGAGAAATTAAAGAGCACAGGCATAATAAAACCACCGGTAAAGAACACGGCACCGATAACAAAAACCAACATTCGTCTTGAGGTATCGACCATCTTCATAAATAACAGGCCGGATAACACGCCAACCGGCATTAACAGGAGATTCCAGAAAGAGTTTTTCTCAACCGTAATCCCGACAACATTCACCGCGACATAAGTCCCAAACTGCCCGCCGGTATTTGCCGCCAGATTGACCAGTGTATAAAAAAGGCATAAGGCAACGAACGGCCATAAATACTTGCCGTACAGAAGATCTTTAAATGAAGACTTTTGCGCACGAACAGTTGTTGCCCCACGGCGGCGCTCATCACGGGCGACCAACCACATTGGCGATTCAGGAATAGTCCAGCGTAATAGCAGTAATACCATGCCAACAACGCCGACATGGAGATACATAATTTGCGCCCCAAGCTGCCCCCACCCGCCAACCACAGCTGAAATAGCCATGGTGGCACTGATACCTACCAGCCACAGAAGGTTTGATAATCCGATAATCTTGCCACGGTTTTTATCCGTAGCCGCTTCAGAAATAGTGGCTAAAGAAACCGGTAAATCCGCCCCTGTTCCCAGACCAACACAAATCGTCCCAAAGAGCAGAGCGGCGAACACTCCACCAAACGCCAGCATCAGCGATCCCACGACAATCATTGCCATTGTGGCAATAAAGACTTTGCGCCTGCCAAAGCAATCGCCCAGCCTGCCACCTAAAAAAGCACCGATGGCAATACTCAGCGTTAATACGCCTGAAAGAATGCCAATATCAGCAGAGGTAATGCCGATGGCTTTCTGATAGATAACTAATGCCGTACCATTAGAAACAATAGCGGCTGAGTCAATATATGAGGCCATACCCGAAACCACACCGATATACCAGGGGTTTACAGTTTTCGTATTATCCATAACAATTACTCCATTAAATTATGTTCCACGTCATCAATGTCTAACTCTTCCTGCAAAAGATGAAAAGGTACTAATATATTTATCAGTTGGTAATGGAATGACTGAGGTGTCGTTCCTGAGAAGGCGTGCGCAGAAATCTCTTTTTATAATTCTCGGTTAATCGAGAAGGATTAACAAAGCCACAGGCTAGTGCTACATCATTTATTGGCCGTTCTGTTGTGCGTAATAACTCCTGGGCTTTTAACAAGCGATAAATCTGCTGAAATTTCTCCGGTGTGGTGCCGGTTATTTGTTTAAAAAAGCGGAACATGGTTCTTTTAGCCATGCCACTGTCTTCACATAAGTTGTCCCAGTTTATGCTTTGCGTATAATTTTTTCGGACATAATTAAGCATTTTCTGCTTAATGCTTTCACTGCTGCGATTCCTTTCCCCTCGTCTTATTACACAGTGGTAAAGGAAAGAAATTATTTCCAGAATCATGGCTTCGGTTGCTGAAAAGTAAGCAGCATCAAAAATATCATCGCGCCGGGCGCTGATTTTCTCTGTTAGCAACACGATTTGTTCAAGTTCAGCCTCACTCAAAAAGCAGGTATTTCTGGAACCTGATGTTACCTTCGCTCTCACGCAATCCAGTAACTCATCAATATTTTGTATAAATCTAAAATGTCTTTCTTTGTGTAACAAAAGATTGATTAACGATAAGTTATTTGTAGACTCGTAATAATGAGTGTCATTTGCCGAAACAAAAAAGAAGTCGCCAGGGCAAATCAATTCCACCTGATCGTTAATAATATGAAAGCCGCTGCCACTGCGTACAATAACTAACTCATCAAAATCATGGCCATGTACATCTGCCATTTCCTGGTTATCCAGCATAAATAAACAAAACGCATGGACTGCGGAAAGAAAAAAATCTTGTGGCTGTTTAATATCCATTTTTCACCTGCTTTATATTTATCTTGCAGTAGTGACATGAACATTAGACCGCAATATTAATGACAAGTCATTATGACGAAATGGCACTGCACCGTAACTGGACGTGACATTACTATCATTTTTGTCTAATAAGTGGCCGGAGGGATGACTGGCGAATGATGGAAGGAGGGATTTGTAGTGACAGCCCAAAGTCATGGGCCATCGCTATAATTGATAATCTAAATGCCTGAGCCTTGCGAATAGCTTTCTTCGCCAAACACGCCGGTTGATAAATAACGATCGCCGCGATCGCAGATAATCGCTACGACTACAGAACCTGGGTTTTCCTGCGCCACGCGCAATGCACCAGCAACCGCACCGCCCGAACTCACACCACAGAAAATCCCCTCTTCACGCGCCATGCGACGCATCGTTCTCTCGGCTTCGATTTGCGATATATCCATCACTTCATCAACCAGATCAGGATTGAAGATCTTCGGTAGCCACTCTTCTGGCCAGCGGCGAATGCCTGGAATACTGCTGCCATCCTCCGGCCGCAACCCGACAATTTTGACCGGTTTATCTTGCTCGCGCATAAATTGGCTCACGCCCGTAACCGTTCCGGTGGTTCCCATGCTGGAGACAAAGTGCGTGATGCGCCCTTGCGTCTGCTGCCAAATTTCAGGCCCGGTCGTGCTGTAATGCGCGTAGGGGTTATCTGGGTTATTGAACTGGTCGAGGACTTTGCCTTCACCGCGTTCGTCCATCAAACGCGCAAGTTCTCGGGCGCCTTCCATACCCTGCTCTTTGGTCACCAGAATCAGTTCCGCTCCATATGCCTGCATCGCCGCTTTGCGTTCCATGCTCATGTTATCGGGCATTAAAAGTTTCATGCGGTAGCCTTTCAGCGCTGCAATCATTGCCAGCGCAATTCCGGTATTGCCGCTGGTCGCTTCAATGAGCGTATCCCCTGGGGAGATTTCACCGCGAGCTTGCGCACGCACAATCATCGAAAGTGCCGCGCGATCTTTCACTGAGCCTGCCGGATTATTACCTTCCAGCTTTACCCAGATTTCGCTGCCATTTTCGAGGCCGGTGCGTTGTAATTTAACCAGAGGCGTATTGCCAATCGTGCTTTCTAAGGTGTTCACTTGCCTGTCCAGATATAAGAAAAGCGGCCACGTGGGCCGCTTTTGCGTGTCGTGTTGTTCGGTAAACTTATCAGGCAGTCTGCGCCAGGTCTACCTGGCTATGATAAGTCTGCTGAATTCGATTCTTCCCGTCGTACAAGCGTGCATGTTGCAGGCCCACGAACAAACGTTCGCCGCGTACGGGAACATGGTCTTCTCGCAGTACAACCGTTAAAGGTTCGTCGTACCAGCCAAGCGGCTGCACAACCAATTGCATGTAATGCCCGCGAGGGCTGATTTCCAGCACCTGCACCGGCAGCGGGGAATCCAGATTGGTACGGCGGCTGACATCCACTTCCCACGGGCGCAGGAACAAATCCACCGGGCCTTGGTGTGCTGGCGTAAAGCCCAGCGGCCAACGGTGCGCGCCCACATGGAACTGGCTGCCGCGCACAATACCTTTCATGCGGTTAACTTCACCGAGGAATTCCAGCACAAAGCGAGTTGCCGGTTCACGCCATACCGCTTCAGGCGTATCGACCTGTTCGATATTCCCCTGGCTCATCACCACCACGCGGTCCGCGACTTCCATCGCTTCTTCCTGGTCGTGGGTGACGAATACGCTGGTGAATTTCAGCTCTTCGTGTAACTGACGCAGCCAGCGGCGAAGCTCTTTACGCACCTGAGCATCCAGCGCACCAAACGGTTCATCCAGCAGCAATATTTGCGGTTCAACCGCCAATGCACGCGCCAGCGCCACACGCTGTTTCTGCCCGCCAGAAAGCTGTGCCGGGAAACGATCAGCCAGATGCGACAGTTGCACCATTTCCAGCAAACGAGTCACTTTCTGTTTGATTGCCGCAGAAGAAGGACGCTCGCGACGAGGTAAAACCGTCAGGCCAAAGGCAATATTGTCGAATACTGTCATATGGCGGAACAGCGCGTAATGCTGGAACACGAAACCGACTTTACGGTCACGCGCATGGATACGACTAACATCAGTGCCGTGAAAACTAATACGCCCACTGTTCTGATGCTCAAGGCCCGCAATAATACGCAGCAGAGTGGTTTTACCGGAACCAGAAGGCCCCAACAACGCCACCATTTGACCAGAAGGGATATCCAGAGAGATATCATTCAGCACCTGGGTGCGACCAAAAGATTTCTTAATATTGGTAATATCAATGCTCATGATTTCCCTCCTGTTGCAGGCGTTTTTCCTGACTATTCAGACGCCACTGCAACGTACTCTTAAAGAACAACGTAACGATCGCCATCAGGGTCAACAATGCAGCGGCGGTAAAGGAGCCGACGGTGTTGTAATCCTGCTGTAGCAATTCAATCTGTAACGGCAGCGAGAATGTCTCGCCGCGAATAGAACCGGAAACCACTGACACGGCACCAAACTCGCCAATGGCGCGGGCATTGGTTAACACCACACCGTAAAGCAGCGCCCAGCGGATGTTAGGCAATGTGACGCGTCGGAACATCTGCCAGCCAGAAGCGCCGAGCAAAATCGCCGCTTCATCTTCCTGGCTGCCCTGGCTTAACATCACCGGCACCAACTCACGTACCACAAACGGGCAAGTAACAAAGATTGTCACCAGCACCATGCCTGGCCAGGCGAACATAATCTGAATGTTATATTCGTCCATAAAGCCTGCTAACGGGCCATTGGAGCCGTAAAACAGCAGGTAAACCAAACCGGCGACCACCGGAGAAACAGCGAATGGAATATCCAGCAGCGTCAATAACAACTGGCGGCCAGGGAAGTCAAAGCGCGTGACCAGCCAGGCTAATAAAATGCCGAACACCAGGTTTACCGGCACGGTAATTAACGCAATCATCACCGTTAACCAGATAGCGTGCAGCATATCCGGGTCAACGATATTGGTGAGCGCAGGCATCAACCCTTTCGAGAAAGCCTGAGCAAAAATAGAGGCGACAGGCACCACCAGCAGCAGAAACGAAATCAGCACGCCGAGGCCAATCAGCGTCCACTTGCCCCAGTTAAAACCTGTACGGCGATAGCTTTTCAATTCAGTTACGTCCGTCATCAGTGACCTACCACGCGCCGACCAAAGCGACTTTGCAGCGTGTTAATGGTAAACAGCAGCAGCAGTGAAGCGGCAAGGATCACCGAAGCAATCGCACTGGCTGCCGGATAATCAAACTCCTGCAAACGCACGAAAATCATCAGCGACGTCACTTCGGTTTTCCAGGCGATGTTACCGGCGATAAAAATAACCGCACCAAACTCCCCCAGGCTACGAGTAAACGACAACGCCACGCCCGCCATTAATGCCGGAGAAAGCTCAGGTAAAATCACGCGGCGGAAACTCTGCCAGCGCGTCGCGCCCAGGGTTTCTGCTGCTTCTTCATATTCTGGGCCAAGTTCTTCGAGCACAGGCTGAATGGTACGCACCACAAATGGGATGCTGGTAAATGCCATTGCCACCGCGATGCCCAGCCAGGTGTATGTCACCTTAATGCCAAACTGCGCCAGCCATTCGCCGTACCAACCGTTGACTGAGAACAACCCAGCAAGCGTTAAACCGGCTACAGCGGTTGGCAGCGCGAACGGTAAATCCATCAAAGCGTCGAGCAGGCTACGGCCAGGAAAGTGATAGCGCGTTAAAATCCACGCCATCAACATGCCAAAGAAACCGTTGAAGATGGATGCCACACCCGCAGACAGCAGCGTCACTTTATATGCCGCCACGACCTGCGGGTTGGTGATCACTTCCCAATACTGCGCCAGCGTCATCTGTGACACTTGCATCACCAACGCGCTGAGTGGCAGCAATAAAATCAGGCAGACAAACAGCAAACTGGTGCCGAGGCTTAGGGTAAAGCCCGGCAGCACGCGTTTGGAAGAAACCGCTAACATTTACTTGTGCCCCGCCGCAACCAGCTTGTCGAATTCACCGCCGCTGGCAAAATGGGTTTTCATCGCTTCCGGCCAGCCGCCGAACTCATCTTCCACGCGGAACAAATCAACCTGCGGGAATTTATCCTTCAGCTTGTCCATCACCTGCGGGTTGTTCACACGATAGTAATAATCCGTGATGATGGTCTGCGCCGCTGGGCTGTACAGGAAGTTCAGATACTCTTTTGCCGCTTTTTCAGTACCGTTGGATTTGACGTTTTTATCCACCCAAGCCACCGGGAATTCAGCAAGAATATTGACCTTCGGTACCACCACTTCGTAGCCGTCTTTTGGGTATTGATTGCGGATGTTGTTCACTTCAGATTCAAAGCTAATCAGCACATCCCCCAAACCACGCTCAACGAAAGTGGTTGTCGCACCGCGACCGCCGGTATCGAACACTTCAACGTTTTTCAGGAACTGCGTCATAAACTGCTCGGTTTTGGCTTTATCGCCACCGTCAGCTTTATTTGCCGCACCCCACGCGCCCAGATAGGTATAACGCGCGTTACCGGAAGTTTTTGGATTTGGGAAAACCAGCTTTACGTCCGGGCGAACCAAATCGCTCCAGTCGTGGATATTCTTCGGGTTACCTTTACGCACCAGGAACGCCATGGTGGAATAGAACGGTGAGCTGTTGTTTGGCAAACGGGTCTGCCAGTCGGCTGGGATAAGCTGGCCTTTGTCATGCAGGATTTGCACATCAGAGACCTGGTTATAAGTTACAACGTCTGCTTTTAACCCCTGCAAAATCGCCAGCGCCTGTTTTGATGACCCGGCATGAGATTGTTTAATCACCAGCTTGTCGCCGTTATTTTCCTCGGCCCACTGTTTCTGGAAGGCAGGATTCAGCGCAGCAAAGAGCTCGCGAGACACATCATAAGAGCTGTTCAGCAGTTCGGTGGCATGGGCTGAACCTGCCAGCAATGCGGAAACAACGATCGCGCTCCAGACTTTTTTAACGGACGTTTTGGCCATTGGGCACCCTTATAAATGTGATAACAGTCATGCTTAATGGTTACCAGTGTATTTATAACAGGCAGTAAAGTTGTAACGGTTTTATATATCGTTTGGTGATTTGCAATAAGAAAGGGGTATAAGACAAAAATCAGGCGCAGCGGGCGCTGCGCCGAAGAATATTACAGGCTTAAAAGCTTATCCAGCGACGGGGCAAAATAGTACCCGCCGGTCACCGGTTTAGTGAAACGCAACATACCGTCACGCTTACCGTCGGTTTCGCCAAACATGCTCAGCAGTTGCTGCTCGATGTTGTGCAGGCGCGCACAATAGGCGATGAAATACAGGCCGTGTGTGCCGCTCGCGGTGCCGTATGGCAGGCTCTGGCGAACAATCTTCAGGCCTTTGCCGTTTTCTTTCAGATCAACACGCGTGAGGTGAGAAGTATCCGGGCGTTCGTCGCCATCAATTTCTTCATTGGCTTCTTTAGTACGGCCAATGATCATTTCCTGATCGGTCACGCTCATGCGATTAAGCTGCTTGAGATTGTGTTCCCAGCGCTGAACGAACACGTAGCTGCCGCCCGCATCAATGCCATCGTTGATAACGGCCACTTCGCGGCGAGTTTCTTCGCCCTGCGGGTTTTCTGTACCATCGACAAAACCGCTCAGGTCACGTTCTTCAACCCAACGGAAACCATGAACTTCTTCTTCGATTTTCAGTGCATCGCCAAACGCGGCAAGCGCTGCCTGCGCTACGGAGAAATTCACATCATGGCGTAAAGAAAGAATGTGGATCATCACATCATGTTGCGTTGCCGGTGCCAGGCCTTTGCCTAATGGTGCAAAGTTTTTCAGTTCTTCTGCGCCCACGCCACCGCTTAAATCACGCCACAGGTCATGGCCAAATGCCACTACCGCGCCTAAGTTCGCGTCCGGGAATTTATCCTGGAAAGCGCTCAGCGACTGATTAAAGGTTTTGCAGCCCTGGCGAATGGCATCGAAATCGCCCTGAAAACTCGCTTCCAGCCAAACTGCGGCGCGACAATGTTCTGGCAGAATGCCAGTTTGAACACGAGACATGAATCCTCCTAAAAAGAACACGCCACTCTACGTGGCGTTTATTCCCTTATGATACCCAATTACGGCTGCGCCTTATTGAGAAGACGCAAACCAGGAGCTAATTTTTATCGACGCCAGATAATTTTGCTGATTTTCCAGCTTTTGAGCGCATCGTCAGACGGTATTAACTCTTCGCCACCGTGCCATTCACCGCTAAACAGGTAACTGATATGTTGGCTGTCTGGTGCTTTGCATTCCACGCCAGCGCTGTCATCACCGGTGCCTTTAACGCACGAGCCAAACGCCTTGCTATACAACTCGCTGAATGGTGTGCCAATTTTCACGCCGCTATCGGTTTCAATGGCGCTATCCATGACATCGACACGGCTCACGGTGCCTTTTTCTCCATTGACGATAACCATCACGGTTTTATCGTCCATCGCTTCATAGAAACGCACAATCTCGCCATTATCGGTCTTCATGCCACTGCGCAAACGGTAGTTATCGCCCAGCGCACTGCTAACGGCTTTTTCATCCATCGGCGTGCTGGCAGTTAATTCGCCCACGCCCTGCTCGCTCACTTCAAGCGACGAACCAAACCAGTTCCACGGATTTGCCGCCGACCAGTTAACGGATGACAGCGTCGAACAACCGCTCAGAACCAGTGGCAACCCTATCAACATCAGGCGCAGTGTTTTCATCAGAAATTCCTTTATTAAGCATGGATACGCGCTTTGGAGTGCAAACTTCCCCAAAAGTGCCAGGTTATTCACGGCTTAGGGTGAAGTAATCGCGAATGCGGCGGCTGGTAAACAGCCACCATAAAGCAAAAATATCGGCAATCAGCAGCGCCAGCGTTACGCCGGTCAGCTCTTCCCCCAGCCCTAACAGCAACAGTTGCCAGAGCAAAAGTGTCCCTTGCGCGGCAATTAATACCCAGCGCCAGGCAGCCCATAAACGAGGATATAAATGACGACGACCACTGATCATAAATGCCAGTGCGGCAGGAACGCCCGGCAATAACCCAAACCAAAAATTATCGCGGTCAGGATAGAACACGCCGAGGATAGCATCGCCCTGTTGGCGAGACGCCGCCGCCAACACTAATACAAACCAGGTTCGCGCCTGCAACAGGAGGATGCACCAGAACAAAAAGGGTGTTTTCAGATTACCGTGAGTATCGTAATCCGAAGGTGGATACAGATAAGACATTAATATTCTTGATCTTCAATTAGGCGCTTACCGAGTAGCATGACGTCCTGCTGCTCGTATTCAAGGCGCTCATACATCCCAATCACCAGGTCGTTTTCTTCACGCACCATAATCTGAATTTTTGGACAACCGCGCGCAATTAACTTTTTTTCAAGGCGACTGAGCAGCGCGTTGGCGATGCCACGCCCACGAAACTCTGGATGAACACCAAGGTAATAAGCCGAACCACGGTGCCCATCGTAGCCGCCCATCAGCGAGCCAACGACTTCACCGCCCACTTCAGCCACTAAGAAAAGATCCGCGTCATGATTGAGTTTGCGTTCAATATCCATTTCAGGATCGTTCCACGGACGCAGTAAGTCGCAACGTTCCCAAAGCGTAATCACTTCTTCGAAATCATCCTGGCGAAAAACACGTATTTCCATGGGATTAGGTACCTGAAAAGTCTAAAAAGCTGATTATGGCGGGAACTGACAATTAACGCAAAAGCAGGTAAAAAATGGCATACTTACGCCTCATTCATTTCTTGAAATGAAAAGATAATCATTTCAAGAAAATGCTAGTCGTTAAGCTATTGCCGATACGCTATAAATGCCTATCGAGAATTTTTAAGATAAAAAATTAGCCGCATGAGCAAAATTAAATCACTGACGCATCTGACAACCCGCCGCCAGTTACTGCTTACTGGTTTGGCTGCCTTAACGTTAACAGGCGTAAATAAGGCTTTGGCCAGCGCCGAGACTAAACCCCTTAAAACCACCACTAACCACAGCAAACCGGCGAAAAAATCCGGTACTCGTCGGGTAGTGATGCTGGACCCAGGCCACGGCGGTATTGATACCGGCGCGATTGGCCATAATGGTTCTAAAGAGAAACATGTGGTACTGGCCATTGCTAAAAATGTGCGAAGCATTCTAAAAAGCAATGGGATAGAGGCCAAACTCACACGTACCAGTGATGAATTTATTCCACTGTACGATCGCGTAGAAATCGCCCATAAACACGGTGCCGATCTCTTTATGTCGATTCATGCAGACGGCTTCACTAGCCCGACAGCTGCCGGTGCGTCGGTGTTTGCCCTTTCCAATCGCGGAGCCAGTAGCGCGATGGCGAAATATCTTTCGGATAAAGAAAACGCCGCCGATGATGTCGCAGGCAGCAAAGTAAAACGCAAAGATCAGTACCTGCAACAAGTGCTGTTCGACCTGGTGCAAACAGACACCATCAAAAACAGCCTGACGCTCGGCTCGCATATTCTCAAGCAGATTAAGCCAGTGCATAAACTGCACAGCCGCAACACAGAACAGGCGGCGTTTGTGGTTTTAAAATCACCGTCGATTCCGTCTGTGCTGGTTGAAACCTCATTTATCACCAATCCTGGCGAAGAAAAGTTATTAGGCACCGCGGCCTTCCGCCAGAAAATCGCTAGTGCTATTGCCTCGGGCATCATTAGCTATTTCCATTGGTTTGATAACCAGAAAGCTCACAGTAAAAAACGTTGATGCCTATGAACTTGTCAGATATTCACGCCGTAAAACAATTCCTGCTGCAATTGCAGGACACCATTTGCCAGCAACTCAGCAATGTTGATGGAGCCACGTTTGAAGAAGAATGCTGGCAACGCGAAGGCGGCGGTGGTGGGCGCAGCCGGGTTTTACGCGGTGGGAATATCTTTGAGCAAGCGGGCGTTAATTTCTCCCACGTTCATGGCGATGCAATGCCCGCGTCAGCAACAGCGCATCGTCCGGAATTAGCCGGGCGCAGTTTTGAAGCGATGGGCGTGTCACTGGTAGTGCATCCGCTAAATCCATACGTGCCAACCAGCCACGCAAACGTGCGTTTTTTTATTGCTGAAAAACCTGGCTGTGACCCGGTGTGGTGGTTTGGCGGTGGCTTTGACCTGACGCCGTTCTACGGCTTTGAAGAAGATGCTATTCACTGGCACAAAACCGCACGCGACCTGTGCCAACCGTTTGGTGACGATGTTTTCCCGCGCTACAAAAAGTGGTGCGACGACTACTTCTTTATTAAGCATCGCAACGAGCAGCGTGGTATTGGCGGCTTGTTCTTCGACGATTTGAACACGCCAGATTTCGACCACTGCTTTAGCTTCATGCAGGCGGTGGGCAACGGCTATCTGGATGCGTATCTGCCAATTGTTGAACGCCGTAAAACTTTGCCGTGGGGCGAGCGTGAGCGCGACTTCCAGCTTTACCGCCGTGGCCGTTATGTCGAGTTTAATCTGGTGTGGGATCGCGGAACGTTATTTGGCTTGCAGACCGGTGGGCGCACAGAGTCGATTTTAATGTCGATGCCGCCATTGGTACGATGGGAATATAACTATCAGCCAGAAGAAGGCAGCCCGGAGGCTGCCTTGTATCGTGATTTCTTACCGGTTAAAGACTGGGTTTAAATCACAGCGGAACGGTTTGCGCCTCAACGACAGCCAACGCCACCATATTCACAATACGACGCACAGAGGCAATCGGTGTTAACACATGCACCGGTTTTGCCACGCCCATCAATACTGGCCCTACGGTCACCCCTTCGGAACTGGAAACACGCAACAAGTTGTAGCTAATGCGCGCAGCTTCCACGTTCGGCATGATCAGAATATTGGCTGAACCTTTCAGCGGGCTGTCCGGCATGCGTTCATTACGGATGCTTTCCACCAGCGCGGCATCACCGTGCATCTCACCGTCAATTTCCAGATCTGGCGCACGCTCGCGAACCATTTCCAGTGTTTTACGCATTTTGCAGGCAGCTTTTGAATCCGAAGAACCGTAGTTGGAATGCGACAACAGCGCGACCTTCGGCTCAATACCAAAACGACGCACCGTTTCAGCGGCCAGCAGGGTAATTTCTGTCAACTCTTCCGGTGACGGATCGTCATTAACGTAAGTGTCTGCAATAAAGGTGTTGCCGCTTGGCAGCAACAGCGCATTCATGGCACCCGCCGCTTTCACGCCTTCGCGGTAGCCGAACAGTTTTTCCAGTACTTCAAAGTGTTCGTGGTACTCACCGATAGTGCCGCAAATCATCGCGTCCGCTTCACCGCGGTGAACCATAATCGCGCCGATAACCGTGGTGTTGCTGATAACCGCACGCTGCGCTTGTTCCTGCGTAATACCACGGCGTTTCATAATGTTGTAGTACTCGTTCCAGTACTCTTTGAAACGCGGATCGGATTCGTTGTTCACGATTTCGAAATCAACACCGGCACGCATTTGCAGGCCAAGTTTCTTCAGGCGCATTTCGATAACCGCAGGGCGACCAATCAGAATCGGTTTCGCCAGGCCTAACGTGATCAGCTCCTGAGTCGCATGCAGCACGCGCGCTTCTTCCCCTTCTGCCAGCACGACACGTTTCGGATCTTTACGCGCCTGGGAGAAAATAGGTTTCATGAACAGGTTAGTTTTGTAGACGAACTCGGTCAGTTTTTCTCTGTAGGCATCGAAATCCTTAATCGGACGCGTGGCCACACCGGTATCCATCGCCGCTTTCGCTACCGCTGGCGCAATCTGCACAATCAAACGCGGGTCGAAGGGTTTTGGAATCAGGTATTCAGGGCCGAAAGTCAGCTCTTCTTCACCATAAGCAGAAGCGACAACATCGCTTTGCTCGGCGTGAGCCAGTTCCGCAATGGCGTGAACCGCGGCCAGTTTCATCTCTTCGTTAATTGCCGTTGCCCCCACATCCAGCGCACCACGGAAGATGAACGGGAAGCACAGCACGTTGTTAACCTGGTTTGGGAAGTCAGAACGACCGGTACAGATAATCGCATCCGGACGCACTTCTTTTGCCAGCGGCGGCAGGATTTCCGGCTCAGGGTTTGCCAGCGCCAGAATCAGCGGTGAACGAGCCATTTTCTTGACCATTTCCTGGCTCATCGCTTTCGGGCCAGAACAGCCGAGGAAAATGTCCGCGCCTTCAATCACTTCATCAAGCGTGCGTTTGCCGTTATCGTCCACCGCGTAAGCCGCTTTGGTTTCCGCCATGTTTTCTTCACGGCCTTTGTAGATAACGCCTTTGGAGTCGCAAACCACGATGTTGTGTTTCTGAACCCCCAATTGCACCAGCAGGTTCATACAGGCAATGGCGGATGCACCCGCGCCAGAAACGACGAGGCGCACATCAGAAATGTTCTTCTCAACCACACGTAAACCGTTAAGCACGGCAGCAGTACAGATGATGGCGGTGCCGTGCTGGTCGTCATGGAACACAGGAATGTTCATGCGCTCGCGCAGTTTTTTCTCGATGTAAAAACACTCTGGCGCTTTGATATCTTCAAGGTTGATACCGCCAAACGTTGGCTCAAGAGCAGCAATCACCTCAATCAGTTTGTCGGGGTCCATTTCATCAATTTCGATATCGAACACGTCGATACCGGCAAATTTCTTGAACAGAACGCCCTTACCTTCCATCACTGGCTTGCCCGCCAGCGCACCGATATTACCCAGCCCCAGAACAGCGGTGCCGTTTGAAATTACGCCCACCAGGTTGCCGCGTGCCGTGTATTTAAAAGCAGCAAGGGGGTCTTTTTCTATCTCAAGACAAGGTGCCGCAACGCCCGGAGAGTAGGCCAACGCAAGGTCACGCTGAGTCGCCAGCGGTTTAGTTGGGGATACCTGAATTTTTCCGGGGGTTGGAAATTCATGAAAATCGAGGGCACTTTGCTTCAGTTGTTCATCCATTTCTTCGTTCCTTTTTATCACTCTAAAGGGTCGGTAAGGTCACGTAGTATCACGCTTGCGCGCGTTCTAAACTTTGAACATCGCCATACTATCAGCAATGTCCGAGAGAAATGTTAGTAAATCAGGGCGACTATGTTACCCGTCATTAACAACAATGCTAAGCCTATCTGCTATGCTTTTTAGTTGTGCCAACGATAAATTCTTATCGCGAGTGACATGGAGCACTCGCGTTACACCCTGTATTTCAAGGAGATAGTCATGAGTCAGCTAGACAGTATCAAAAAATTCACCACCGTCGTTGCCGACAGCGGTGACATTGAATCTATCCGTCATTACCAGCCTATTGATGCGACGACCAATCCCTCGCTATTACTGAAAGCCGCGGGTTTAGCGCACTATCAAACGCTCATTGATGACGCCATTGCATACGGTAAACAGCGTGGCGGTACAAAAGAAGAGCAAGTCGTACAAGCCTGCGACAAGCTGGCGGTCAATTTCGGTGCGGAAATTCTGAAAAGCATTCCTGGCCGCGTCTCGACAGAAGTAGACGCCCGCCTCTCTTTTGATAAAGAGAAAAGCATCGCTAAAGCGCGCCAACTGATTGCGCTTTATGAAGAACTTGGCATTGATAAATCAAGAGTACTTATCAAGCTTGCCTCTACCTGGGAAGGTATTCGTGCCGCAGAAGAACTGCAAAAAGAAGGCATCGACTGCAACCTGACGCTGCTGTTTTCATTCGCGCAAGCGCGAGCCTGTGCTGAAGCGGGTGTCTTCCTGATCTCACCGTTTGTTGGGCGTATTTACGACTGGTATCAAGCCCGCAAACCGATGGACCCGTATGTGGTTGAAGAAGATCCTGGCGTCAAATCGGTGCGCAATATCTATGATTACTTTAAGCAGCATAACTACAGCACCATTGTGATGGGCGCGAGTTTCCGTCGCACTGAGCAGATCCTGGCGCTGGTCGGTTGTGACCGCCTGACTATTGCACCTAACCTGCTGCAACAGCTCCAGGAAAGCGATGAACCCGTAATTCGTAAACTAGTCCCTGGTTCGCAGGGTTTCCGTCGCCCGGAACCTATTGGCGAAGCTGACTTCCGTTGGGAACATAATCAGGACCCAATGGCAGTAGAAAAATTGGCCGAAGGCATCCGCCTGTTCGCTATTGATCAACGCAAACTGGAAGATTTACTCGCCGCCAAAATTTGAACGACAACCATGGAGTGAAACATGTCATCTCGTAAAGAGCTTGCTAATGCCATTCGTGCCCTGAGTATGGACGCGGTACAAAAAGCCAATTCGGGCCACCCTGGCGCACCGATGGGGATGGCAGATATTGCCGAAGTGTTATGGAACGACTTCCTGCACCATAACCCGACAAACCCCGCCTGGGCTGACCGCGACCGATTTATTCTGTCTAACGGCCACGCCTCAATGCTGCTTTATAGCGTGTTGCATCTGAGCGGGTATGACTTGCCAATGTCGGAGTTGAAAAACTTCCGCCAGTTACACTCCAAAACCCCAGGCCATCCGGAAATTGGTTACACGCCCGGAGTGGAAACCACCACCGGTCCGCTTGGCCAGGGGTTAGCCAATGCCGTAGGCATGGCCATTGCTGAACGCACATTAGGGGCGCAATTTAACCGCCCCAATCATGAAATTGTCGATCACTTTTCCTATGTGTTTATGGGCGATGGCTGCCTGATGGAAGGCATCTCTCATGAAGTTTGCTCACTGGCAGGCACTCTCGGCCTTGGCAAATTAATCGGCTTCTATGACCACAACGGCATCTCGATTGATGGCGAAACCAAAGGCTGGTTTACCGACGATACCGCCAAACGTTTTGAGGCGTATCACTGGCACGTTGTCCATGAAATTGACGGACACGACCCGCAAGCCGTGAAGAAAGCGATTCTGGAAGCGCAAAGCGTGAAAGATAAGCCTTCGCTGATTATCTGCCGCACCGTTATCGGTTTTGGCTCGCCGAATAAAGCCGGTAAAGAAGAGGCGCATGGCGCAGCATTGGGCGAACAGGAAGTAGCACTCGCCCGTAAGCAATTGGGCTGGAATTACCCGGCTTTTGAAATCCCGAAAGAGATTTATCACGCCTGGGATGCAAAAGAGAAAGGTGAAAAAGCGGAAGCGGCCTGGAATGATAAATTCGCCGCCTATGCCAAAGAATATCCAGAATTGAGCGCAGAGTTCAACCGCCGCATGCACGGCGAAATGCCAGAAAACTGGCAGGAAATCACGCAGAAATACATCGAGGAATTGCAGGCAAATCCTGCAAAAATTGCTACCCGTAAAGCCTCGCAAAATACACTCAACATCTACGGCCCTGCTCTGCCTGAATTGCTTGGAGGTTCTGCCGATTTAGCCCCAAGTAACCTGACAATCTGGTCTGGTTCCAAATCGATTAAAGAAGACATTGCCGGGAATTACATTCACTACGGCGTGCGCGAATTTGGCATGACAGCAATCGCCAACGGCATCGCTCATCACGGCGGCTTTGTGCCCTATACCGCAACCTTCCTGATGTTTGTGGAATACGCGCGTAACGCGGCGCGTATGGCAGCATTAATGAAAGCCCGGCAGATTATGGTGTATACCCATGACTCGATTGGTTTGGGTGAAGATGGCCCAACGCACCAGGCCGTAGAGCAACTCGCCAGCCTGCGACTGACGCCGAATTTCAGTACCTGGCGACCGTGCGATCAGGTTGAAGCGGCAGTGGCGTGGAAAGCGGCAATTGAGCGACATAACGGCCCAACGGCACTCATCCTTTCGCGTCAGAATCTGGCACAAATGGAACGCAGCCCGCAGCAGGTCGAAGCCATTAGTCGCGGCGGTTACGTTCTTAAAGACAGTGGTGGCACTCCGGATATCATTCTTATCTCAACAGGTTCGGAGATGGAAATTACCGTGCTGGCGGCAGATAAACTCGCCGCAGAAGGCCACAAAGTGCGTGTGGTTTCGCTACCGTCTACCGATATTTTTGATGCTCAGGATGAAGCGTATCGTGAATCTGTTTTACCTTCAGATATCACCGCTCGTGTAGCTGTAGAGGCGAGTATTGCGGATTACTGGTACAAGTATGTCGGCTTGAAAGGGGCAATTGTCGGTATGACGACCTACGGGGAATCGGCACCAGCCGATAAGCTGTTCCCATTCTTTGGCTTTACTACCGAGAACGTGGTGGCGAAAGCGAAGAAAGTTTTAGGGGTTTAATGCAGTTGAAGCGAGAGGTTTTGGTCCAGCTTAAATGACCCCCACCCAACCTCCCCCTTACCAGGTGGAGGAGCTAACAGCTCCCAACCCTGGCAAGGGGTGGGTTGAGGTGGAGTCCGTGAGAACCGCCATTTTACTTCGTCACCCACAACGTCGGCCACGACGCACTTCCATTCCACTCATCGCACGTCGGTTCTTCGGCATAACGCACCAGACGGAAACGTTGCCCGTCAAAACGCCAGCGCGTCGTAACACCGCAATCGCCGACTCCGCGCCCTTTGGCGAGCGTCACCAGCTCTTTATTGGTTTCGTCATAAACGGCATTCATTAACTCAAGTTCCGTATTCCCGCTTACCGGTGTGAACGGTAGTTTTAAGCGAATTTGTCTGGCGGCGAACGGTTTCTGGCGCGACACAATCCAGGCGAGATCGACAACATTGTAAGCCCCGGCTTCACAACCTATCATTAGCAGCGCTTTATCATCGCTGATTGCAAAAACACGGACTTCACGGCGGGCGGGATCTAGCGAACATTGGCTATTATTCATGCGCCAGGAGCCGTAATCCATCAGGTCACTTAGCTCTACTTGCGTCAATGGCGTTGGCGTTGGGTTAGTCAGCGTGACTTCTTTCAGTGCGGGCGCAGGTGGAACACTCAGCGGCGGATCGTCGCCTTTCTTAATCCACGCCGTTTCGCTGCCCACTCGCTGTTGCTGGCTATCAATAAACAACAGCGACGCTTTCAGCCCAGCTAAAGAGATATCCCCCTGCCCTTGCGACAGCGTAATCGCATCTGCGTTAACCACTTTATCAAGGAAGCTGTTAATCGCATCGGCATCACCCGTTTTGAGATGATGCGGCGCTTCCTGCCATTTAGCTAAATCCAGCACCAGCGGCTCGCCTTCAACCAGCAGGTGTGGAGCAATCGACGGGGCTTTAATTTCCGTGGTGGTCATATTCCCCAAATCAATTCTCAGCGTCGCATCGGTATGCGCCCCGGCACTGCGGGTCAGGGTCATGACCAACCCTTGATGCAGCCCCGTATTACGGGCTGTACAAAAGTTTTGGTTATTGCAGGTAACTTGCCAATCGGAGAAAGACTTCTGTGCCGGTGCCGCGAAAACGGAGCTCGCTATAAAGAATAAAAGAAGAAACAGCGATTTGATCCACAGAAACATTGGCGACACACATCCTGAGAAGACGAAGAGAAAAATCGTACAAAAAGTGGCGATATCTTCGTCTGGTTGACGTTTGTGCTCAATCGGATTTATCGGATAGATTTACCTAAAATCACCTATCCGTAATAGATTGAATTTGAATGTTTTTAATTCATCAGTCCGCGTAATTGTAAGAGCTGCAACAGAATAACCGTCTTTCCGTCACGAATTTCACCACTTGCTACCATTTCCAGCGCTCGTGCGAAAGGCAGTTCAAGCACGTCAATATCTTCATCATCAATCCCGCCACCAGCATGTTCGCGGTGCGCATCGGTATACTCAGCGATGTAGAAGTAAATTAGCTCTGTTACGCCGCCAGGAGACATATACAGTTCGAATACTTTTTCGACATCCCCTACCTGATAACCGGTTTCTTCAATGGCTTCTTTGCGCGCACAAACTTCCGGTTCGTCGGCATCTAACAAGCCTGCACAGGCTTCAATCAACATACCATCCGTATTGCCGTTAACCCATGTTGCGATGCGGAACTGGCGCGTTAGCACCACCGTTTTTTTCTCGCGGTTATACAGGAGTATCGTTGCACCGTTACCACGGTCATAAACTTCACGTTTGTGGCGGATAGCTTCGGCTTCGTTACGGTATAGATCGTAGGTGATATTGCGCAGAATGAAGTAATTATCTGAGAGGATTTTATCTTTGATGACTTCGATTTTAATCGACATACCGTCTCCACAATGAGTTAGGGGAGCCGATAATCATAGGCTGCTATGTGATTTTTGTCGCTAATTTTTGCGACTGACACCTTCTCTCTCGCCCGAGAGAGAAGGTGGGTTACAGATTAAAAACCGTTCTTAACTTCGCTCATATCCGGCAGTTTGTGCGCAATTCCTTTGTGGCAATCCACGCAGGTTTGTCCATCTTTAACCGCCTTATCATGCATTTTCGCCGCGACCGTTTTCTGGGCAGTAAAATCCATATAGTCAAAGTTGTGGCAGTTTCGGCACTCCTGCGAGTTATTGTTTTTCATCCTGCGCCACTCGTTTTGCGCCATCGCCAGGCGATGGTCATCAAACTTCTGCGGCGTGTCGATTAAGCCAAACGCTTTGGCATACAACTCTTTGCTGGCCTGAATTTTACGTAAAATTTTCGGGCCCCATTCATGAGGAACGTGGCAATCCGGGCAGGTTGCGCGCACGCCGCTACGGTTGTTGTAATGCACGGTCTGCATATATTCTTCGTAGACGTTGGCACGCATTTCATGGCAGCCGATACAAAATTCTTCGCGGTTAGTCATCTCCATGCCGGTGTTAAAACCGCCCCAGAAAATAATCCCACCAGCGAAACCAATCAGCAATAATGTGCCAAGTGCCAGGCGGCTTGGGCGACGCCACCACTGCCATATACGGCGGATGATGCCGGGTTTACGGGTTGATTTATCCATAATGGCCTCTAGTTTCCAAAGCCTTTAGACGGCGTGAATGTGTTTTCGACAATCGGTGCCGCATCGGTTTGAGGAACATGGCATTGCAGGCAGAAATAGCGGCGCGGTGCGACGTTTGAAAGCACTTTGCCGTCGTTATCTAAAAAGTGCGTCGGGCTCACACGTGGTGCGCCCGTTGTACGGTAATGTTCAACACCGTGGCATTGCAGGCAACGGTTAGTGTTAATGGAAACCTGGTAGCCATCGACGCTATGCGGAATCATTGGCGGTTGATTGACGTAATTGAGCGCCATACGCCCCTGCTGTTTTGGCATATGTATAGAACCTTCCGGCGTGCCAGAAACTTCTGGAGACTGCGTCAAATCCACACCGTTTGCAGCCCATAACGCGCCACTCACCAGCAGAGCAAACGCGGCAACCCATTGAAATAACGTCTTTGTCAGGATGGTGGTTTTCATCATTTAATCCCCCTTACACCTTCGCCAGTTTTACAGCGCATTTCTTATAATCCGTCTCTTTCGAAAGCGGATCGGTCGCATCCAGCGTCAGGTTATTCACTAGCTGCGCGGCATCGAAGAATGGCATGAAGACCAGCCCCTGCGGCGGCTTGTTACGACCGCGAGTTTCGACAATCGAAATCACTTCGCCACGACGGGAGATAACTTTCACTTTGTCGCCACGACGCAAATCACGCGCTTTAGCATCAAGCGGATGAATGAACAAAACCGCTTCCGGGAAGGCGCGATGCAGTTCAGGGACACGGCGCGTCATGCTGCCGGTATGCCAGTGTTCCAGCACGCGTCCGGTTGATAACCACAGGTCGTATTCCTGGTCCGGCGACTCTGCCGCTGGCTCAAAGGGCAGCGCGAAGATAACGGCCTTGCCGTCTGGTTTACCGTAGAATTTGAAGCCTTCGCCCGCTTTCACATACGGATCGTGGCCTTCGCTGTAGCGCCAGAGCGTTTCTTTACCGTCGACCACTGGCCAGCGCAAACCACGCGCTTTGTGGTAATCATCGAACGGGGCAAGATCGTGCCCATGACCACGACCGAACGCGGCATACTCTTCGAACAACCCTTTTTGCAGATAGAACCCCAGCTCGCGAGATTCGTCATTAAGCTGATCTTCTGCCAGTTCAGTGACCGGGAATTTGCTGACGTTAGCGTTAGCAAACAGCACGTCAAACAACGTTTTGCCACGGTATTCCGGTTTCTGATCCACTAACTCGGCAGGCCAGACTTCTTCCACTTTGAAGCGTTTGGCAAATTCTACTAACTGCCAGAGATCGGATTTCGCCTCGCCCGGCGCTTTAACCTGCTGACGCCAGAACTGAGTACGGCGTTCGGCGTTGCCATAAGCGCCTTCTTTTTCCACCCACATGGCAGTCGGCAGGATCAGATCCCCGCTCAATGCGCTGATCGTTGGATACGGATCGGAAACAATCACGAAGTTGCGCGGATCGCGCCAGCCCGGCATGCGCTCTTCGGTGATATTCGGCCCGGCCTGCATGTTGTTGTTACACATCACCCAGTAAACGTTGAGCTTGCCATCTTTCAGCGCGCGGTCTTGCGCCACGGCGTGCAGGCCCACTTTCGCAGGAATGGTTCCGGCGGGCAGTTGCCACTGGTTTTCAGCGATTTGACGGTGTTTATCGTTAGTCACCACCATGTCTGCTGGCAGGCGATGGGAGAAAGTGCCAACTTCACGCGCCGTGCCACAAGCCGACGGCTGACCGGTTAAAGAGAACGGGCCACAGCCAGGCGTAGAAATTTTGCCGGTCAACAAGTGGATGTTATAGACGAGGTTATTGGCCCAGACGCCACGGGAATGCTGGTTGAAACCCATCGTCCAGTAAGAAATCACTTTCTTATTCGGGTCAGCGTACAACTGGGCAAGCGCTTCGAGTTGGTCTTTTGGCACTCCGCTCATTTCAGCGGTTTTTTCCAGGGTGTACTCAGCAACAAAGGCTTTGTAATCTTCAAAGCTCATTGGCTCGGAAGCATCAGAACCTGGGTTTTTAGCCGCTTTTTCCAGCGGATGCGTCGGACGCAAACCGTAGCCGATATCAGTCACCCCTTTGCGCAGATTCACATGCTGCTTAAAGAACGACTCGTTGATGGCATTGTTCTGAATGATGTAGTTGGCGATGTAGTTAAGGATTGCCAGGTCGCTTTGCGGCGTGAACACCATGCCGTTGTCAGCCAGTTCAAAACTACGATGCTGGAAGGTAGAGAGAACGGCGACGTTAACGTTTTCATGCGACAGACGACGAGCCGTGATGCGCGACCATAAAACCGGATGCATCTCCGCCATGTTCGAACCCCAAAGCACGAATGCATCTGCCTGTTCGATATCGTCGTAGCAGCCCATCGGCTCATCCATACCGAAAGTGCGCATAAAGCCCACGACGGCAGAGGCCATGCAATGGCGTGCGTTCGGGTCGAGGTTATTGGAACGGAAACCCGCTTTGAATAATTTGGACGCGGCGTAACCTTCCCACACGGTCCACTGCCCGGAACCAAACATACCGACCGCTTCCGGCCCTTTTTCTTTCAGGCTGGTTTTGAATTTTTGTTCCATGATGTCGAAGGCCTGCTCCCAGCTGACTGGAGCGAACTCACCTTCTTTATCGTACTGGCCGTCTTTCATGCGCAGCAGCGGCTGTGTGAGCCTGTCTTTTCCGTACATAATTTTTGGCAGGAAATAGCCTTTGATGCAGTTCAGGCCACGGTTAACTGGCGCATCCGGGTCACCCTGGCTTGCCACGACGCGGCCATCTTGTGTGCCAACTAACACGCCACAACCGGTACCACAGAAGCGACATGGGGCTTTATCCCATTTGATGGCGTCTTGTTTGCCGACAATGGCTTGGGCAATTTTTGGTACGCTTAGACCAGCGGCAGCCGCCGCGGCTGCAACAGCGTTCGCTTTCATAAAGCTACGACGACTGAGTTTCATGGTGTTTCCTCACCTTGCTCATCCTGCTGGTGATAAACCAGCGACACCGCCAGCACGCCCGCAATATTGCGTGCCGACTCAATTTGATTCAGCAGCGCATCACTGCGCGCCGCTTCCATAACCACTACTAATTTGCCGTGTTCGGCATCGCTTGCCGCGACTTCACTGCCCGGTAGCGCGTTCAATGCGGTGCTGACCGCGAGAATATCTTGTGAGTGAGCCTGAACCACCAGGCCGCAGACGTGCCAGTTAGTTTGCATTTGCGTGCCTCATGGAGATGGCTGAAACAGGGCAACCGGAGATGCATGCGCCGCAGGCGGTGCAATCGGTATGGCTGAGTAAAGGTTGGGCAATGCCCTGCACAGAGGGGCGAAATGAAATAGCCTGCGATTCACAGATGTCCTGGCAGCTACGGCATTCGACGCTGTTTCTGGCAAGACAGTTATCGCCAATCGACAAGGTGTGTTCCCAGGGGGAAACCTCGCGCGTAAGAAAAATTTTTTCCGGGCAGGCTTGCGCGCAGGCGTAGCAAAAGGTGCATTCACCATTGCTGAAATTAACTTCGGGGTAGCCGCCCTGGCCACGTCTTAAAACACGGGTTTCACAGGCAGATAAACAGGCATTGCAGCGTGTGCAATCAACAAGAAAATGTTGCTCATCCCCACTCCAGGGTGGGCGGAAAGCGGTGGTGGAGCGTTGAAAACTCCCGGTCAATAATCCACGTCGGGAAAAATCAGCCATCAGGCACATCCTTGCATCACAAATACCAGATTTCTAAGCGCGAAAATCGGCAAACACTTCTGTGTTATTTCCGTAGTTTTTTACGGGTTTTTATTGAGTGTTACGGTATGTGACAAAGGGGTAGTAGAGGCATCACCCTTTAGGGGTAAATACTGGGGTGGGATCAAAAAGGAATTGAGTTTGTAAAATAAACGCTCACCCCGGAGTTGAGTCTATTCAAAAATGCACCGGGGCAACGTTACGACAAAAAAGCCTGAACGGGCAGATACTTTGCAATACTCATCTCATATCAGATAGAACGATAGGCACCGCCCATGCCATCCAGCCAATACCACCGAAATGGACAATGCCACTGCAAGACTGGCGGATGACACGAGACGCTTTATTATCGTTCTCGATGCTCGTGTTGAGCATTCTCCCTGTTTTTATACGCCTGTTTTAACCTCTGCATCGACTCCATCAGCACCGAACGCGGGCAGCCCACGTTTAATCTCATGTGCCCCTCTCCACCGGGACCATACTGTGTACCCGGTGAAAGACCGAGCTTAGCTTCGTGTACGAAGAAAAACGCTAACTGTTCGTCGGTGAGCCCCATTTTTTCAGCATTAAGAAACAGTAAATAGGATGCACCGCCGTGAACAACGGATATCAACGGGCAGTTTTTTTCTATTTCATCTTTTACAAATTTCACATTACCGGATAAATAGGACAGTAATTTTTGATGCCAGTCAGCACAATGGGTATATGCAGAGTAAATAGCTGCCTGTTGTAATGAATTTGTCTCGGCAAGGTAACAGTTATCCAGAAAGCTATAAAATTTATCGCGTAGCTCTTCATTTCTGATAATGGCTATACCACCCTGCACTGCGGGTGTATTAAATGCCTTACTGATTGAAGTCAATACTATTGATTTACTGTTCAGTTTCTCATTTATCGAAAAAAAAGGAATATGCTGCTTGCCTGGCAATGTTAAATCGCAATGTACCTCATCTGATACGACGATAACCCCTGCTTCATGACAATATCTATTTACCTTCTCAAGAGTTTCTTGATCCCACACCATACCACCAGGGTTATGCGGTGATAAAAAAAGAAACATCTTGCTTTTTTTTAGTTTTTCTTTGAAGTCATACCAATCAAACTCATAGCATCCATTTACCTCAACCAGGCGCGTTTGTATCAAACCTCTACCACTTGTTTTTATAAAACTAGGATAAGGGTCATAGACTGGGGTACACGTTAATATATTCTCACCTGTTTTTGTCAGCGCCATCAAAGACAATACTATTGTTTTTATTACACCAGGAACAAAATGCAACCAATCCTCATTAACATCAGAATAATAATACTTACAATACCATTCAGTAACCGCCCCCTTCCATTGCGGATAATCAAGATTATATCCCTGAATAGGTTGGGTCACGACAGAGCGCATGGTATCAATAATGGGCTCTGGAGTTCTGAAGTCCATATCTGCAATCCAGAGAGGCAATACATCATCAGTACCAAACATTTTTTGCAACTGCCCATACTTACGGCAATTAACATCTCTTGTGACAACACAATCAAACAAAGACATGACAAACTCCTGGTTCAACCTTTGAAAAAGCAAAGACGCAATTAATGTAAATTAAAAACACACAAGGCAAATTCATCCAAAGAATATAGCCACTACAGCATGCGCGCCTTAGATAAATTATCTTTACACTTATTCAGAATAGATAATAACCCTATCCATTTTAAACTTATAATTGATGCTCAACTACATTCTCAGAAACATCATCTGGTTGACATTTAGCAATACCAATTCCCGTAGCAGCTAATAGCAATGCGAAGATGATCCCGGTGTAACATAAAATTGCCCACGGTAAATAATCAAGCGTTGAGACGCCCAGCATCGTTGCACAATAAACGCCGGAAGCAGACCAGGGGATAATAGGTTCTACGACAGTTCCTGCATCCTCTGTGGTACGAGAGAGATTCTTTGCAGCAAGACCCCTTTTTTTATACTCATCTTTAAAAGCATCACCACATAGCAGCAAGGGTAGCGTGCCGTTTGCTGTACATGCGCAGATGGTGAACGTTGTAATAATCGTGGTGGCTATCAGACGGAATGTTGATTTAACGCCTTTGGTCAGAGCACGAATCACAGTGTGCAGCGAACCCGTTGCACTCATCGCACCAGCAAAACTAAACGCACTGAAAACAGTAACAAAACTACTAAACATAGATATAGCACCACCTCGTTCCAGTAAGCGGGATATATCGGAAGAGAGATCAGCGACATTAATCCCTTCAATCATTGAGAGTTTAAAACCACTGACCACCGACTCTCCTACCGATGACGCAGAGAACCCCTGAAAGACTAAAGCAAGAATCATCGATACTATCGTGGAGAGAAATAACATAGGAATAGGAGGTTTCTTTGAAAGAGAACCATACAATACAATCATCGGCGGCAATAACAGGAACAGATTAAAATGATAAAGATGGCCAATTGATGTCATCAGATTAACAATGTTTTCCGGCGTACTTATAGAGGCATTAATCCCCATCCCCATATAACTATATATGACACTACAAACAATAAACCCTGGGCCAGTAGTCCACAGCAGATGCCCTATATGGGAGTAA
Organism: uncultured Buttiauxella sp.; assembly: GCA_965119215.1. Taxonomy (GTDB): domain Bacteria; phylum Pseudomonadota; class Gammaproteobacteria; order Enterobacterales; family Enterobacteriaceae; genus Buttiauxella. The sequence goes on along the minus strand of CBCPKK010000017.1, from coordinate 25,695 downwards.
AGATTCACACCTGCAGCCAGTGCTGCCATATTTGTTGAATCAGAGACAGGAGAGAGTTTATCACCAAACCAACAGCCAGAGACAATAGCCCCTGCAGCAATAGGAAGTGAGACATTCAGTCCAATTGCAACGCCAATCATCGCAATCCCAACGGTACCAATGGCCCCCCAGGATGTACCAGTACAAACTGAGATCAGAGCCCCAAGAAGGAAAGCTGAAATGTAGAAATACTGAGGGTTAATTAACTTTAAACCATAGTAAATCATCATCGGTATCGTCCCCGACACCATCCATGACCCAATTAAGAAACCGATACTCGCAACAATCAATATTACAGGTAATGCTTCAGATATTTTATCGCATATGGATTTTAGAATATCATCCCAGGTAAAACCATGTGCTATAGCTATGAATGAAGCCGTCGCTGTGCCTATCAAGATCATAGGTTCCGCACGAATATTAAAGATAAAATATCCGATACTAATTCCACCCAACATGACCACCATAGGTAAAACCGACCAGAAAAAAGACAATTGCCTTCTATTTATTGAGGTACAGCTATTCAATCCCATAATTCCATCCAATAGTTAATTGTTAATAGTTGAACAGATAAAATAAACACCCACGATAGCTCGCCTACCCCTAAGCAATATAGCTACAGGCATTCACAGAAAAACCCTACATTTCAATAAATGCATAATTCACTATATTGCTGAGCATTACTACAATGCTTCACCTCAACAATATATTTAACTCTCCGTGTAGGGCTGAGGATAACGTCGTTGTTGACTCAACTTACGATATTGCTGTGGTGGCATACCGACATATTTATTAAAAGTGCTATAAAAACGACTACTGGAACGAAAACCAGCAATCGTAGCTATATCAAGGATCGTCTTGTCGGTATCACTGAGCAGTGCTCGCACATGGTTAATACGCATTGCGGTAATATACTGTTTCATGGTGAGTTGCATCACCTGCTGGAAAATACCCATAGCATAGTTTGCGTTAAGCTTAACGTGTTCAGCAATGGCATTGACTGTCAGTATCTTGTCACAGTGGGTGGCAATAAATTCAAGCATCTGGCTCACGTAAAACTGCGAATGCCGCGAAATACTATTCTTCAAAATACGCGAAGTTTTATTAACTAGTACAGGCTGCCAACCAGAGAGACTGAAACGCTTGAGCATTAAGGCAATTTCATCGACAGCTAACTGGCGAATCTGCTCATTATCGCTATTGAGTTCGCGCTGCCAGCGCTGAACTTCAAAAATACTGAGTTGCTGCGCTGATAACGATTTAATCACCATTCCATGAGTTACGTGATTAATCAGTTCACGATCCAACGGCCAGGATAAAAACAAATGCATGGGTAAGTTGAATATCGCCATCTGTTTACAGTGGCCAGCGTTAGTGAGTTGATGAGGCGTACAAGCCCAAAAGAGGGTGATATAACCCTCTTTGATCCGCACCACTTCGTCATTGATTAGATATTCGACATCGCCATCAAACGGTACATTCACCTCGACCTGACCATGCCAGTGGCTGTAAGTCATTGCTAATGGTGTCCGCAGCTCGACATCCATACGCTGATACTCTGAATAGAGTGCCAGCGGGCTACGAGTCTTTTTTTCATAACTGCGACACATATGCGGGTCATGTGGCAGCCGCGGGATGTTTTTTTCCATTATAGGTCGGGTTCCTGAACCATTATTCTGGCCGAGATGCTGTATCAAAACATGGTTACAGCTTAACCGAAAAAAACTTCCGTTTTATCTCCATTTCCGCGAAATCATTCCCAGAAACTCAGATTTCATGTCTGCCAATGAAGGATCATAGTTATCGGGAATGCTGAGTCTTTTGCAGCAAGTGATATGCCCACCATTTTCGATAGGCGTGGCTAGAACCAAGGTAAAATTAACGATTAATTAAGGCGTTGAGGCGGAACGGCAAGATACTCCATTATTCCCGCGGCAGCATGGCGGCCTTCTGCCATTGCGGTCACAACCAAGTCAGCACCACGAACGGCATCCCCACCCGCGAAGATTTTCGGGTTGCTGGTCTGGTAACGTAATTTATCTTCGACGCTGGCGATAATTCGCCCCCAGCTATCGAGCTTCACACTTTGTTCTTCCAGCCACGGCATACCATGCGGATGGAAACCGAACGCCATGATCACGGCATCCGCTGGCATGATAAATTCCGAGCCCTGAACGGGTTCCGGACGGCGGCGGCCTTGCTCGTCTGGTTCACCCATTTGGGTGCGCAACATGCGGATGCCCAACACGCGCCCGCTATCGTCCAGTTCAATATTCAGCGGCTGCACGTTGAACTCAAACCTGGCTCCTTCTTCACGGGCATTTTTGACTTCTTTTTTAGAGCCTGGCATGTTGGCCTCGTCACGGCGATACGCGCACGTAACTTGTTCGGCACCGTGGCGAATAGAAGTGCGTACACAGTCCATCGCGGTATCTCCCCCGCCAAGCACCACAACTTTCTTACCCGCCATGTTGATATACGGCTCATCCGGCAGTTCTGGTAAGCCCATGACCTGTTTCGTATTGGCAATCAGGAACGGTAGCGCATCATAAACGCCTGGCGCATCTTCGTTCGGCAACCCGGCTTTCATTGAACGATAGGTGCCGACGCCAACAAACACCGCGTCAAAGTCTGCCAGAACCGTTTCCAGGGAAATGTCGTGGCCGATCTCAGTATTCAGTTTGAATTCAATCCCCATCGCGCTGAAGATTCCGCGGCGACGGCTTAACAGCGATTTATCCAGTTTGAACGCAGGAATACCGAATGTCAGCAGCCCACCAATTTCAGGATGACGGTCAAACACTGTAGCCTTGATTCCGTTGCGCGCCAGAATATCAGCGCATGCAAGCCCGGCTGGCCCCGCGCCAATCACCGCCACGCGGCGGTCTGTTGGCTTAACGTAAGAGAGATCGGGCGTCCATCCGCTGGCAAAGGCTTTATCGGAAATATAGCGTTCGATATTACCGATAGTAACAGCGCCGTATTCGTCTTTAAGCGTACAGGCACTTTCACACAACCGGTCTTGTGGACATACGCGTCCGGTGACTTCCGGCAAGCAGTTCGTCTGGTGCGAAAGCTCCACCGCTTCCAGAATGCGCCCCTCTTTGACGAGTTCAATCCAGTGCGGAATATGGTTGTGTAGCGGGCAAGTCCATTCACAAATACTGTGTTCACCACACTTCAGGCAGCGGTCTGCCTGCCCCTCTGCCTGGGCTTTATCAAAGGTCTGATAAATTTCGGCAAAACCAGTTTTGCGTAAAGTCAGGTCGATTTTGTCCGGGTCGACTCGCGCGGGTGTAGCACGCATTTTGTTCACTTTACTTAAATCGGTATCCAATGGCTGCTGTTGCGCTATTTGCTGTGCGCTGCTGTGCCACGGCTGAGCTTCTTGAGCCGCAGAGCGTAGACGCCGAGCTTTTGCCAGTGCAGCTAGCGTCTCGCTATTGATTAATTTCAGTGCCTTACTCGGGCAGTTTTCCACGCATGCTGGGCCGTTTTCACGGTCATTACATAAATCGCATTTATGGGCGTTGGCTTTAACGGAACGGCCATTATTCAGCGGAACAGTGATGATTTGCATCGCACCGAACGGGCACGCCACGACACAAGATTTACAGCCGATACATTTTTGCTGATTCACCTGCACGCTTTCGTTTGCGCGTGAAATCGCTTCATTAGGGCAGCTGCTGGCGCATGGGGCATCTTCGCAATGGCGACACGTCACCGCATTGCGACGGCCTTCATGTTTAATAACCGTAATTCGGGGCTGAAATTGTTGGGTGGTCAGAACATGCTTATCTTCGTTGTGGGCCATCACACAGGCAACCTCACAAGCATGACAACCGATACAAAGCTGTGCATTGGCAAGAACAAAACGATTCATCTTTACCCCTTGGCCTGTTTTTGCAAACAGGAGGCTTATTTTTTATAGGGGTATGTTATTACCTGGCGATGTCTTCGCTGGCAATGGTCATTTGCCCAGTTTGCACTGAAATCTGCTAATAACCTGGTAAGGATCAATTTCTTTTCGTGTTTAATGAAACGTTGTTCCGCATGATTTTGTTTTGCAGGATTAAGGTTGTTTTGGAAGATATGCCGAAATATAAGCAACAAAAATTTGTGGTCACGCCAGTTTCTGGTACGTTGCGCTCTCTATAGTTTCTAAGGGTTATTACACGGTGATAGTAAAACGCTCGCTCTCAACGAGCCTGGCCCGCGCCTTCTTTTACATCGTATTGCTATCGCTGCTTTCCACAGGCATCGCGATGCTGACCCTTGCCAGCAGTTTACGTGATGCAGAGGCGGTGAATGTGGCCGGTTCATTGCGTATGCAGAGTTATCGCCTTGGTTATGATTTGCAGGGCGACCGTGCACAATTAGATGACCATCTTGAACAGTACAGCCAGTCGTTACGCTCACCAGCCCTGACAAAATTAGATAAATTCTGGGTCCCCACTGAAGTGCGTAACCGCTTTGACAGCATTAATCATGCCTGGATTGAGATGGAAAGCCATCTAAGGCGCGGCGACCTGCAATGGTATCAGGACAACATCACCGGCTATGTGGCACAAATCGATCTGTTTGTTTTAGCACTTCAACATTATGCCGAACGCAAAATGATGCAGGTGGTGATGGCCTCGGTAGTCGGTTTTATTGCCATTTTCACGCTGGTCTTTTTTACCTTGCGCCGTTTCCGCCATCAGGTTGTGGCACCGCTGAACAAACTTATGGAAGCCAGTGCATCTATTGAACGCGGTGAATTCAACTACCCGCCGCTGAATACGCAATTGCCGAATGAACTGGGTTTGTTAGCACATACTTTCACGCGTATGTCTGGCGAGCTGCAAAAACTCTATCGTTCACTTGAAGAGAGCGTGCAGGAAAAAACGCTGGATTTGCAGGAGGCCAACCGAACGCTGGAAGTGCTGTATGCCTGCTCGCAGGCGCTCACCGTCAGCACCATCGATCAGCACTGTTTCGAACGGGTTTTACAGCAGGTCCGCCAGAAAACACCGGTCAATTATCTTGAAATGAAAACCGGTGAAAACTGGAAAATACAAGACGGTGTTCAGCTAGATAATGAAGAGTGGCAAACATTGCCGATTATCCTTGAAGATGAGGAATTAGGTTTGCTGCGCTGGCAGGCTCCAACAGGCCTCCCGCCGCTTCCGTTGATGCAAAGCCTGGCCAATATGTTGGGACGCGGCCTGTATTTCAATCAGGCGCAAAAACATTACCAACAATTATTGCTGATGGAAGAACGTGCAACCATTGCCCGCGAGTTACATGATTCACTTGCGCAAGTGCTCTCTTATTTACGGATTCAGTTGGCTCTGCTAAAGCGTGCCGTACCCGCTGATAACACATCCGCACAGAACATAATTGCTGATTTTTCCCAGGCGCTTAACGATGCGTATCGCCAGTTGCGTGAGCTATTAACGACATTCCGTCTGACACTCCAGCAAGCAGATTTAACCGCAGCCTTGCAGGAAATGATTGCCCCGCTGCGTAACCAGACAGACGCCGCGATTACGCTTGATTGCCATATTCCCACTCAGGCGCTGGATGCCCCACAGCAGGTGCATCTGTTACAAATTATCCGTGAAGGTGTGCTTAATGCGATTAAACATGCGCAAGCACGTAAAATATCCGTAAGCTGTAGTACATCCCTTACAGGGATTCATACGGTGAATATTCTTGATGATGGCCGCGGGATTGCCAGCCTGACGGAACCAGAAGGGCATTACGGATTAAATATTATGCATGAGCGCGCCGCCCGCTTGGGTGGCGAGCTGACTATTTCCCGCCCTGTACAGGGTGGGACTTTGATTACGATGAATTTTCGTTCGCCGCCGTCAGAACAGGCGACGCATGAAACATCAGCAAATTTATAACGATAAAAATGTGAACAATAGTGGGGTTGTGATGAGTGAGAAAATTGTCTGCCAGGTATTGATCGTCGATGATCATCCGTTAATGCGTCGTGGTATTCGCCAGTTGCTCGAAATGGATGACCGTTTTACCGTAGCAGGTGAAGCCAGCAGCGGTGCAGAGGCTATCAGCCTGGCAAATCGACTGGCCCCCGATCTCATCTTGCTCGATTTGAATATGAAAGGTTTGAGTGGGCTCGATACGCTAAACGCCCTGCGCCGTGATGGCGTCAGTGCGCGTATCGTAGTGCTGACTGTCTCAGATTCACGCAGCGATATTTTCACCCTGATTGATGCCGGAGCCGACGGCTACTTGCTTAAAGACAGTGACCCGGAAGTGCTGCTCGAAGATATCCGCCGTGGCGCAACAGAAGGTGAAGCCTACAGCGAACAAGTCGCAGAGTATTTACGCACACGCGGCACTGAAAAACGCAGCGATAACCCTTTCACCGTGTTGACTGAACGTGAGCTGGATGTGTTGCAGGAGGTCGCCAGAGGCTTATCTAACAAGCAAATTGCATCCGGTCTGCATATTTCGGAAGAGACAGTAAAAGTTCATATTCGGAATTTATTGCGTAAACTTCAGGTGCGTTCCAGAGTCGCGGCAACCGTGCTATTCCTTGAAAGCCGAGGGTTTTAAGCCACACTAAACTCTACAAAGCGCGAGATAATTTACAATATCTTCTTAATTTCTCCACGTTTGGACTTACAGTTAAGGCTACAGTGACGGCTGATATCAATAATCATAATTTGAAGTACTGACGAGGTCCTGACTGAATGGCGAATTTCTTTATCAATCGCCCCATTTTTGCCTGGGTGTTGGCCATTATTTTGTGCCTTACCGGTGCGCTGGCTATTTTTTCACTTCCTGTTGAGCAATATCCCGACCTCGCCCCGCCAAACGTGCGTATTACGGCAAACTATCCTGGCGCTTCTGCGCAAACGCTGGAAAACACGGTAACCCAGGTTATCGAGCAGAACATGACCGGCCTGGACAACATGATGTATATGTCCTCCCAGAGCAGCAGCGCGGGTCAGGCCACCATTACCCTGAGTTTTAAAGCCGGAACCGATCCTGACGAAGCAGTGCAACAGGTGCAAAACCAGTTGCAGTCGGCATTACGTAAATTGCCGCAGGCGGTACAAACTCAAGGCGTTACGGTAAATAAAACCGGCGACACCAACATTTTGATGGTGGCATTTGTTTCTTCTGACGGCAGTATGGATAAGCAAGATATTGCCGACTATGTTGCCAGTAACGTTCAGGACCCGCTCAGCCGTATTAATGGCGTGGGCAGCGTGGACGCCTACGGCTCGCAGTACTCGATGCGAATCTGGCTGGATCCGACAAAACTCACCAGTTATCAGATGACCACACAAGATGTGGTTGATGCCATTAGCTCCCAGAACGCGCAGATTGCCGTGGGGCAGCTTGGCGGTACGCCGTCTGTTGATATGCAGGCGCTAAATGCCACCATTAATGCCCAGTCATTACTGCAAACGCCGCAACAATTTAAAGATATTACTCTGCGCGTGAATCAGGATGGTTCAGTCGTGTCACTCGGTGATGTTGCAAGCGTTGAGTTAGGCGCAGAAAAATATGACTTCCTGAGCCGCTATAACGGGCAAGCCGCATCAGGGCTTGGGATTAAGCTTGCTTCCGGTGCCAACGAAATGGAAACCGATGCGCTTGCGCGGGCGAAAATCGAAGAGCTTTCGCAGTTTTTCCCGCACGGGCTAGAAGCAAAAATCGCCTATGAAACGACCCCCTTCGTAAAAGCATCTATCAAAGACGTAGTGAAAACACTGCTGGAAGCCATCCTGCTGGTTTTCCTGGTTATGTATCTGTTTTTACAGAATTTCCGTGCCACGCTGATTCCAACTATCGCCGTGCCAGTGGTGCTTTTGGGTACCTTCTCGGTGCTCTATGCCTTTGGCTACAGTATTAACACCCTGACGATGTTTGCCATGGTTCTGGCTATCGGCTTGTTGGTGGATGACGCCATCGTAGTGGTAGAAAACGTCGAACGCATCATGAGCGAAGAAGGATTGTCGCCCAAAGAGGCAACCCGTAAATCGATGGGCCAGATTCAGGGTGCATTGGTAGGGATTGCCATGGTGCTGTCGGCAGTATTCGTTCCGATGGCATTCTTCGGTGGCACTACTGGAGCAATTTATCGCCAGTTCTCCATCACCATTGTTTCCGCCATGGTGTTATCGGTTCTGGTTGCGTTGATTCTGACACCTGCGCTTTGCGCCACTATCCTCAAACCACTGCATAAAGGTGAACAGCACGGCCAGAAAGGTTTCTTCGGCTGGTTTAACCGCATGTTTAACCGTAACGCTGAACGCTATGAGAATGGAGTGGGGAAAATACTCGCCCATAGCGTGCGCTGGATGCTGATATACGGCCTGCTGCTTGGCGGAATGGTGTTCCTGTTTATGCGTTTGCCAACCTCCTTCTTACCGCTGGAAGACCGTGGCGTGTTTACGACATCAGTGCAACTCCCGAGCGGCTCAACCCAGCAGCAAACCCTGAAAATCGTTGACCGTATCGAGCAGTATTATCTGACTCAGGAAAAGGACAACGTGCTGTCGGTATTCTCGACAATTGGTGCCGGGCCTGGAGGGAACGGGCAAAACGTGGCTCGAATGTTTGTTCGTCTGAAAGATTGGGATGACAGAGATTCCAGCACTGGCAGCTCTTTTGCCATCATTGAACGTGCCACCAAAGCATTCCGTAAAATTAAGGAAGCTCAGGTTATCGCCAGCAGCCCACCAGCCATTAACGGGCTGGGCAATGCTGCCGGTTTTGATATGGAATTGCAGGATCACGCTGGTGCCGGACACCTCGCGTTGATGAAGGCTCGTGACCAATTGCTTGAAATGGCGGGGAATGATGGCTCGCTGACTCGTGTGCGCCACAACGGTCTGGACGACAGCCCGCAAATGCAGATTGATATCGACCAGCGTAAAGCTCAGGCTTTGGGTGTGTCCATCGACGATATTAACAATACGTTGCAAACAGCCTGGGGCTCGAGCTATGTAAATGACTTTATGGATCGCGGCCGCGTGAAGAAAGTTTATGTACAGGCAGCGGCCAAATACCGCATGTTGCCGGACGATATCAACCAATGGTATGTGCGTAATAAAGATGGCGGAATGGTGCCGTTCTCCGCGTTCGCAACATCACATTGGGAAACCGGCTCACCGCGTCTTGAGCGCTATAACGGCTATTCATCGTTAGAGATTGTCGGTGAAGCGGCTCCGGGCATCAGTACTGGTACTGCCATGGAGATAATGGAAAACCTGGTGCAGAAACTCCCTGCCGGTTTTGGCCTTGAATGGACGGGTATGTCTTATCAGGAAAGGCTTTCTGGTGCACAAGCTCCAGCGCTCTACGCTATTTCTCTACTGGTGGTGTTCTTGTGCCTGGCCGCACTTTATGAAAGTTGGTCAGTGCCGTTCTCGGTAATGTTAGTAGTTCCACTTGGCGTGATTGGTGCGCTGCTGGCAACCTGGATGCGTGGGCTGGAAAACGACGTTTACTTCCAGGTGGGGCTGTTAACGGTTATCGGGCTAGCGGCCAAAAACGCCATATTGATTGTCGAATTTGCCAACGATATGAATGCCAGGGGACACGAACTGGTTGCCGCAACGCTTGATGCCTGCCGACAGCGTTTACGTCCGATACTGATGACTTCACTGGCGTTTATCTTCGGTGTGCTGCCGATGGCCACCAGCACAGGTGCAGGTTCCGGTAGCCAACACGCGGTTGGGACTGGGGTAATGGGGGGGATGATTTCAGCTACGGTGCTGGCAATATTCTTCGTACCATTATTCTTCGTTCTGGTGCGCAGGCGCTTCCCGCTCAAAGCACATTCAGAAAGCTAAGCAACAAAAAAGCGACCTTAACCAGGTCGCTTTTTGCATGACTCAAAGAGTATTGAGAATAAGAACATCCTGTTCCTGTTGTATTTATACCCGGTTAGATTTGATCATTTACGAAGCATATCTTCAATGAAATCTTTCCAGTTCCCTAGTTCGTGTTCAATCATAACCGCCTCGCTTATTATTGCTTTAATTATACGTAATCCCTTATCAGGAGTGAAGCGACGTTACTGCGCAGCTTTACTGGCTATCATCAAATATTGAAAGTCGATTGCGTATTGGCTTAATTATTAGCCCAGCAGAAATTTAATAATGTGATGGAACACTTGAAACAAAATGTTTCTCTAAGTTTAGGATTTTGGCTGTATAGCCCGAAAACACAGACGTGTAGCCATGATGCGGGGGATGAACAATAATATTGCAGTGTTGGCGATAATTTACTCGACCGCGCTAAAAGAAACACTATTGCATCACATTCAGGGTAGCAATTAAGCTATATTTTTCCTTGCGACTTTTTTATCATTTTAATTATCTGCATAAATAATCACATATAAAGAATAAGGATTTAATACGTGATAACGCTATATGGTATTAAAAACTGCGACACCATTAAGAAAGCACGCCGCTGGCTGGACTCCCAGGGTGTGGAGTATACATTTCATGACTATCGCGTTGACGTACTGGATGCTGAATTATTGAATAGTTTCATCGCGCAACTGGGCTGGGAAGCGCTACTGAATACTCGAGGAACGACCTGGCGCAAGCTTGATGAGGCACATCGGGCAAGCATTACTGACGCACAAACGGCTGCCGCTCTGATGCTGGAAATGCCGGCAATCATCAAACGCCCATTGCTCTACGCGCCCGGGCAGCCTATGCTGCTGGATTTCAATGAATCGAACTATCAGCAGTTTATCAACGAGGTATAGTCCTATGTCTTGCCCGGTTATTGAGCTGACGCAACAGCTTATCCGCCGCCCTTCCCTGAGCCCCGACGACGCTGGCTGCCAGGCTCTGATGATTGAGCGACTGCGTGCTATCGGTTTTACCATTGAGCACATGGATTTTGGCGACACACAAAATTTCTGGGCATGGCGAGGAAAAGGCGAAACGCTGGCGTTTGCTGGCCATACCGATGTCGTGCCTTCAGGCGATGCCGACCGCTGGATCAACCCGCCGTTTGAACCGACTATCCGCGATGGCATGCTGTTTGGCCGTGGTGCCGCCGATATGAAAGGTTCACTTGCGGCAATGGTTGTCGCAGCCGAACGTTTTGTCGCGCAGAATCCACGCCATAAAGGCCGCCTCGCGTTTTTGATCACCTCTGATGAAGAAGCCAGTGCTAAAAATGGCACGGTGAAAGTGGTCGAAACTTTAATGGCGCGTAATGAAAGGCTCGATTATTGCCTGGTTGGCGAGCCATCCAGTACTGAAGTTGTTGGCGACGTGGTGAAAAATGGCCGCCGTGGGTCACTGACCTGTAATCTGACCATTCATGGTGTTCAGGGGCACGTTGCTTATCCGCACCTGGCTGATAACCCGGTTCACCGCGCAGCACCTATGCTGAGCGAACTGGTTACCATCGAGTGGGATAAAGGAAACGAATTCTTCCCTGCCACCAGTATGCAGATTGCCAACGTTCAGTCTGGCACTGGCAGCAATAACGTGATCCCAGGCGACATGTTTGTGCAATTCAACTTCCGCTTTAGCACTGAGCTGACTGAGGAAGATATCAAACAACGCGTGATTGCCCTGCTTGATAAGTATCAATTGCGTTATACCCTCGACTGGTGGCTTTCAGGCCAGCCGTTCCTGACTTCACGCGGAAAGCTTGTGGATGCGGTAGTGAATGCCGTTGAGCACTATAATGAAATCAGGCCACAATTATTAACCACGGGTGGTACATCTGATGGGCGCTTTATCGCGCGGATGGGCGCACAAGTGGTGGAGCTTGGGCCGGTGAACGCGACGATTCATAAAATTAACGAATGTGTTAACGCCGCAGACCTGCAACTTTTAGCCCGTATGTATCAACGCATTATGGAACAGCTCGTCGCTTGATGACTGAGCTTCATTCAATCATCGCCAACAAATATGAAGACGATAGAGAGGTAGGCTTATGGAATGGCTTTCACATTACTGGTGGATTATCGTACTGGTGTTTCTTGTCGGCGTTTTCCTTAATGTTATTAAGGACATGAAACGTATCGATCCGAAAAAATATATGGCGAACAAGCCCGAACTCCCTCCGCATCGTGACTTTAACGATAAGTGGGATGACGAAGACGATTTTCCGAAGAAAAAACCTTAGTTTTTATGTGGCCTTTAAAGGCCACAGTTCTTTTATTAAAGCAGTAATCCACTTTCCTGGATCGCCACGTCACCAGGCGCACCAAATATTTGTCTTTGCGCGGAATAAAAAGGACGCAAACGACCATTTACGGACAGGAGTTTAGTGTCAGGGTTATCAAGCAGTTGATCTATCTCTGCCGCAAGTATTCTTAGCCAGTTTTCCCGCCATACAACTAAACTGAAGTGGCATAGTTAATTTGGCCACCTGACTACCACTGCGCCCCCGGAAGATGAAGACGTGATCCGACATCGGATCATCTTTCAGCGTTGTCATTACCTTTGTGCCCAGTCCGTTGAAGCCGTTTCTCATATCAGTAATACCGGCGACCAGCCAGATTTTCGTGCCTGATGGCTGTGGGATCATTATTTAAGCTCCCGTATCAACATCGTCAGCAGGCTTTCTCTGATGGCTCCGTTCAACCGGAGTGTCCCGTGATGGAAGGTTATTTCACCGTGATGTTGAGTGTTTCAGGTTCATGCGCTCCCGATGAAGGCCGAACATCAAGGGCAATATCAGCATCGAGTGTTACAGGGATCAACACAGGCATGTTGGTATCAGATTGTTGAGGCGCACGAAGCTTTCCCTCACGCCAGTACAGCCGCCATTTGAACAACTGATTGTCGTTAATACCCTGCTCACGAGCGAGTTGTGCGACTGATATGCCGGGTTTGTAGGAGAGTTCGACCATTTTTATTTTGAATTCAACGGGATAGTTGGGGTGTTTTTTACGAACAGAGGTTAATGAATTCATGGATAGCGTCCGCCATATTTGGTGTCCACTATGTTGTCAGAAATGTCAGGTTCTGCCAGACGGTGCAGGAACGACGCTTACTTAAGATCGACAGGGCGAGAGCATGAGTGGTTATTTAATATGTGATTAGCTTAATAATCAATCGTATTACGCACTGAAATATGTAAATAAGTACATTTAACACACAATTAAAGTATTGTTTTCATACAAAATATGGTCATAAAACGTTCGTGATCTTGCCCTGGTATCATCGATAGGTGAAGGAACATCCGAGTTATCACCTAAAAAAAATCAGTGTATCGATATAATTCGATCTGATTTTTACGACTGCCAACTGCGTTAACGAAGCTTTAATACTTATCAGGTAATTTTTTCAGGTCGATCAGCTTTCCGTTTTTCATGATAATATACTCACCTTTAATCAAATCAGATAGCATTCTCATAATAGTACTGCGTGATAATAGTGTTCTAGATATAATATACGGTGTAACACTAATAGTACGTCGGCGTTCTAATGGATAATCCATTATCTCTAAAAGTTTATTTTTCAGCATACTGTAAGCACTGACACCTACAAGATGTTCATCTCTGGCAGAAAGCATATGAACATACCACATCGTAATAATAGAGATATCCCTCCATAAACCATGCTTAGTGATTATCTGAGTGGCTATTTTGGCATGTATGACAACCGTGGTGCATGGGGTGATAGGTTTACAATATTGGAAGCCATGTTGCTGCATGTGTTCAATGAGCCCGCAGAAGGCAGGGGCTTTCCCTGTTGCTATAATTAAACCATCACTTCTACGATGAACACTAAACTCCCCCTCCACTATCAGGTAAATACGAGGATTTTTACTTCGAAAATTCACATCAAAAATATCATTTTTATCCAGGACAGTACACTCTCCATGCGGTTGTAAGGATTGAATAACCTTCAAAAATTCTGCTTCTGGCCTAGGAGGATAGATACTCAAATCGAGATTCTGGTGTTTGCTCATGATAGTCCTTTAATGCAGATGTAGAGTTCATTAACTATGATTTCGGCAATGCTTCCCATTAGTTGAAATCTCATGGAAAATACGGGTTTTTAAGGTGCTTCAGTGACCACTATCGCCGTTCATTGTCGTTGTCAGTCAGCCCTGGTTTATCGTCACGGACAAAATCCTGAAGGTCAAGACCACTTTCGATGCCGTGAATGCCATCGGGTATTTCTGCTCACTTATACTTATGAGGCAAGAAAACCCGGCGTTAAAGAACACATTACCGAAATGGCTTCTCACGCTCTGTCAAACTCCACGAAAAAGTCATCGGGGCATTCATTGAAAAATACATGTTCTACTAATTGGAGGCATTATCTATGATTTCATTTAAATTTACAAAGATCAATACACAATTGAATTTAACTTAAAATCGTTTATCGTATGGAAACAAATATCTGGCTTCGTTATTATCTTTTTCCGCCAGATCTAAAAAACCAAGATACCTTTCAATACTCACTAAGTTTTGAAACATATCAGGGTCAACATGTATTTTTAACCATTTATGGCTGATAGTTACAAACTCATTCAAAGCCTGTGGATCTGCAGTTTTTTGAAAGCGAACAATGTTAAGCAGCGCTATATCGTACATATATCGCTCATAGTTCAACCAAGGTAATGGCAGAGTGACAATCGATTCATCATTAGCAAGTTTTCGTATTTCAAATTGTGTAAGTTCTATTTCATTGTATAATGCAACAGCACAGCATAATGATCCACATAATGCTAATGTAGCTAAACAAAGCGACAGTCCCTTATGGAACCATTTACTATTTTTAAATTTCAATTTCTGATTACGCGTATTTGTATAATCACAAGCAGTTAATAACAACAAGACAATTAACCAATGAGCCGAAGACAAATAAAAAGGATACTCCACCTGTGTATGCAACAAGATCGGTAATAGACTTATAATAATCAGCAGACTGGCATTAGCACCCTTTTGGAAAACACATTTAATCCCAGCCACAACGATTATCATCAGCCCTACCAAGGAAGTAATGCCGCCTTCTATGGTCCAGTACACAATCTCATTGTGCGGATGATTCATCATTTCATGTGTATCTAGCCGCGGAATCTGCTTCGCCACCCAATGCTGGAACACATATTCAAAGCCGCCATAACCCCAACCACGTAGAGGTGACTCGATGAACATATGCCAACAGACTTTTAGTGTAAACCAGCGTTGAAAATTAGAAGCGTCGTGGGGATGCTTTATTTGTGAAGGTTCAAAAAGGCTTAGTTCGTAGCCAATAGCAAGTCCAACGATCGGTAAAATACAGATTATCCAACGCCGATAAGAGCTAATGTTTAGTGAAGGTAAAAAAAATAATGCAGCGTAAACAAAAATAATGCTAACAGCCCAGCCAATCCAGCCAATGCGGCTATATAGCATAAGCAATACTGCACTAAGTAACATAACGCTGACACCTAGAAAAAGCGGATGTATCCAGTCAAGTTTTGACCGCTTCAAGCTGAAATGACCTTCAATCAGCAGCCCCAGCGATAACGCCAAACCAGTAGCGAGATACGAAGCCGTAACATTTCGTTGCTGGAAAATACCATATCCAATTTTCCTGGCCATGGTCTGTGAAAGCTCGGGCATCAGTGAAGAAAAAAATATCTCCCCAATAACAAATAGCGACTGAAATAATGTTCCAAATACGATACACGTCCAGATGATTATCCATTGTCGGGAGCTTATCTTACATTGCAATAATGAGAAATAGACAAACAACCCACCCCATAGTCCTATTAATCGGGGTAGCGCATGATACTGCCAGTCACGATGAGGACTCCAGATTAGAGGTAATGTTAATACAATACAGCCAACAAAAAGCCATTTTAACGTGGGAGTGACTTGCCAACGGGTCGTAACTGGCATCAGAAACCACGCTCCAGCAAGCAATACACACAACATTAGCCAACACGTCCATACCCAAGGCAGATTATCTCCTTGGGTACCTCCGTTATTTTGAATGACAATATTCAATATAACTAAGAAATAGCAGGCCAAGCACCCTACTACCCATTGAGAAGGTAATACCGTGAAAGGCCAGAATGTATTTCTCTTAGAAAATCCGGTCTGATTCTTTAGAAAAAAGCATGAATTAACCATTTACACCAGCCATTTCAATTGCCTTGTTGAGCTGTTCATTTGAGGGGACATGATTAAAAACAGATACTTTATTATCCGACACTACAGTTTGAGGCAAAACAATAACGACTGGCGATGTTGTCATCCCCATATTCTGTCCTAGTTTTAAGTTGCTATTAATATCAGCCCTTAATGCCTGGCTTTCTATTCCCGGTTTGAGTTCAGGGATATGAGTCTCTTTCATTACATGGGCAATATCTGCCTCAGATAATTGCCCTTCCCCATGGTGGATGGCAAACAATTTTTTACGTATGCTGAAATAGGCTTCCGCCCCTTTATCATTCCATGTCTGTTGCGCCACTATTGCGGCAGTTCCTGATGCAGTCCACCGCCCAGCAGTTATAGGAAACTCCTTGTAAATAAAGCGTACATTTGGATGCTGTTGACTAAAGCTGTCAATGACTGACTCCAGTTTTAAGCTGTCATGGGCCTGATAGTCAGAAAAAATAATAACGGCAACATGTGAGTTCGCAGGTCCCTTCTCAGGACCATTTTTTGCTAACAGAGCACTTGTATTACCAGATACCGCTGAGGCAATTTTCTGATTCTGAGCAACTATCTGGTTTTGCCGCAACGTCTCCTGTGCGGCAGTTAAATATTCAGGATGTTGCGCTAAATACATTGCCGCGATTTGCCCAATTTCTTCTTGCTGCGCGGCAGAAAACATCGGGGATTTATCTGAAGTATTCGAACCAGTGGCATTAACTGCCGGTGGCAGTATTATTAACCCTAATAATGCCGCTTGAGTTAATAACAACGGGTGGGATAATAAGTTGCTCGGAAATTTTAGTCCGCGGATAAATGAAAATAGCATATTACTGAATCCTTATTATTAATCGTTATGGGACTGGCCAATTCTTGCCTCTGTGGTTGGTGAAACCTGCCAGGCTGGCATCACACCACCAAAATCATTTATGCTCTGCCACTGCAAAACGCATTCTCCGTCTGTCGAGCACCAGGATTGAGTTCGCGTACTGAATGGTGCGACCATGCCTGCGTTCTCGATAACTTTTCCATTTACCGTTAACTGGAACAGGGTGACGTAAAATGGCGTAGGGTTGCTTACGCTGATTTCGCTAGCATGTCGCTGCCAGGTTAGCTTCTCATATGCATGAGCGGGATTACCTTTCAGGTTTTCAGGGCGGAAAAACAATTTAAAGTGAGAACGAACGGCTACCTGTAAGCTGTTTGGCCCCGATTTTCCTCCTGGTATTGCTGCTAGCGTCAACCCAAATAAACTTTCACGATCCATTGCTAAGTCACCACCGGTTCGTATGACACGCAACGAGTTTTCTTTCTCTGGCCCAAGGCTAAATAATGGCGGAGTAATGATGAAGGGGCTTTTTCCTACGAAGGTCTGGTCGAGTACACTTCCCGCCGTACTTTTTCCATCATCAGCAATCACTTTTGCCTGAATCAAATAAGCCAAGCTATCAGTGTTTTTTACCGTGAACGTAATTCCATTTTGACTCTCTGAACCATAAATAAAACGTGTTGCACCTACTACTACACCAGCATAGGAAAGCATGGAAAACAGACTAATGAATAGAGTGAGAGCAGTAAGACTACTGCACCACACTACCCGAGTAGATATTCTTGATTTATACATTCCCAAGCCTCTATCAAGGATAAGCCAGAGTAAAAGTCGCGCTCGCGTTGGCATTCCCTGCCTGAACCGTTGAACCATTAGCCATATACTCGGCATAAAACACCATCGACATACTGGTTGGTGGATTACCATTTATACTGGTTGGCATCGGATAAATTTTACTAGTGCTATTAATGGGGATTAGCTTGCTGTCATCATCTAGTATTGCAATACCCACACCAACTGCATTACCCTCACCTTTATCCAGACCTAACAGTTTCATATTATTAGGGTCGACAGCACCGTTCAACTCAACTGCAACACCAGAGGTTGCATCACCGCAATTTTCTAAATTTAATGTGAAGCGAACGGGAGACGCCGCATCACCGGAATGAATAAACAATCTCGAATCCACATTCCCCATAGACACCGGTTTGTTGACTGAATCAGCGGCAACGGAGCAGGTGTTATTCTGGATTGAACCTGCCAGGTTTACCGTTAAATCATGTGCCCGCACAGCGCCAGGCAAAACAGAGGCACCGATAAATAACAGACTCAGTGTAAAATGGAATGACGACATTTTGATTTTCTCATTGATACGCAAAATCTAAATACATAACCGAACTTGCATCACCAGGGCCAACAGGTACCGATGACACATCATATGCAAGATTCAAGACAACCGCATTATTACCCGCATTAAGCGGCTGTAGTTTAGAGGCAGTATTAACATCAATAATATTTCCGGATGAATCGCTGATCTGAATTGCAATACCTGTAGCGGTTCCCATCGCACCGGGATTATTCAAACCAAGCAATTTATTATTAACTGTGTCCGGCGTGCCGGACACAGTTACCGTGGTACCACTGATACTTTCTGAACAGTTACTCAAATTAATAGTCAGTTTTTTCTGTGGAGTTAATTGTCCAACGGAGGTCAAAGTACCCCCGCTATAATCACCCAAAGCGACACTTAACGGATCTCCACCACTTTCTACTGTACAGGATGCTGCAAGAATAGAACCGGTGATATTGACGGTGCCATCATGGGCAGAGACATTATTAGTTGCTGAAATGACGACAAACAGTGCTACCAATATTACCCCATCACATAATCGCTGGGATAAATGCGAAATGGATTCTGATTTATTCTTACACATTAAACATTCCTTATTGATATGTCATATCAAAATATAAAACAGCATTAGCATCACCCGCAGTCACCGTAGACATTGAGGATTTATAGCGCAAGTAAAACAGCAGAGTGTTATCTCCTGCTTTAAGGGGGTACACGCTACTGGCGGTATTGATGGCAATTGGGTTATTAGTGCTGTCGAGGATCTGTACTCCAACACCTTTAGCCTGTGTACCCGTCGTACTGATTGCCAGTAATGAATTACTGTTATAGTCAGCCGTCCCCGAGAAATAAACACTGCTACCTTTGGTGTTGCTCGTACAATGTGTCAGATTTATTTCTAACTGATGCGAAGGCGTCGTTGTTCCTGTCTTCGTAAATATTGAAGATTGAAAGTCACCCAACTCCACAGAGTTAGTACTGTTCGCCGAAATATCACATCCTGTATCAATAATAGTTCCACTCACTTGTAATTGTATGGAACCGGTATCAGAAATTGCGAACGTCGAATAGCAACTACCCATAGTTATCAATGGGAATATCAGAGCCCGAATGACTATGTGAAAATACATTTCACTTATACGGTACATACCTTTATCCATATTATATTAGGGAATTGAAAGGGTAACGGTAACAAGACTAGTAAATGTACCGGCTACAGGCGTTCCACCTCCTGTGCCAACGGGAGCAACATCAAAACCCAGTGTCCCTTTATTACTAGAGATAGGCACAGAAATGATTCCACCGTTGACATCAATTGTGTTTCCACTGTCGTCCAGAATTGCAACGGCAACCCCTGATATAGTGGACTTAGCAAAAGAGGTGGAATTCTCATCAGGTTCAGCATAAAAATTTGCATTAATAGATGTTGACGATACACCGGAGCATGTCAATGCTATGTTGACATGCTTCTTAAAATTAGTCATTGGCACCCCATTACTTGAAAAATCACTCGACAATATTTTCCCTAAATCTACACTAGTCGAACCTCCGGCATCGACTTCACAATTTGCAATAGCATGACCAGATGGGTATGTAGATTGCTCTATAGTTTGGCATTGGCTTTGAACAAATGATTGCGAAGCGCAAACAAAGAACTGCATTATCCCACCGCTAACAGTGTAACTAGGGTCATCTGTAGAAAGTGACCATTGTGACGCAATGGTCAAAAATTCCGTATGAGTATCCGTTGTTGCTAATATTGTAGGCGTCGAAGAAGTCGGCATAGTAACAGCCTTACCATTAATACTGCCTTTCCATGCAAAATATTCATGGCCTTTAGGAATAGTTATAACTCCGTATTGAGGAGCAACGCCACCAGGGATCGCTAAAAAGCTAGAAGCATAAGCCTGCACAAACACATATAGAGGATATACTGTGCAATCTGGACAATAACAACCTATTTCGTATTGGGCTGCTGGTGATGCAATATAGGGACTTGTTTTAGGGTATTGGAATCCGTCTTCTCCAATAAAAGTATTACTAGACCTGTCTCCATAGCAGCTCCCTGTCGCGTTTGCACCAAAGGTAGAGAGTAAAAAAATTAACATTAGTAAAGATTTCATCATAATAGATGTCTCGGTATTATTTTAAATATATACCCGTCACACTTCAAGTTGTGGGGGTGTTGGCTGCACTCACTTACCCCAGTCACTTACCTTAATAAGCTCCTGGGGATTATGAGCCTCGTCCATGAGGCTCACCCTGTGGGCCACAGCGCAAGCGCTGTTCAAATCTGTTCCAGACAGATTTGTCGCTCCCTTGCCGCCTACCCAAAACTCGAATTATTTAGGGTATAATTAATTTCTGAGTCTGGTGATAACGCTGTTATCGACAGATTACCTGCGAGTAAACAATCGCTTTTTGTAAACTCTCTTTAGGCAATTGAAAATCTGCACTGCATTGCTGATCTGCCTCATTACCCCACTGTGCTTTCACAGAACTACTTAACGGCAAACCAGATAGATAGACCAGCCCATTATCGCCGACAATACTGTCATTCTCGGAATCGCTCCTGCTGACCGTTGCCCCAAATGGCAATGGTTTACCGTTATGCATTAGCGTTAATAAGGCGCGTACGCCCACGTGAGCATTAAAATTGGCTCGGACTAATGCCCCTTGAGTAGGCACTACATTTACCACTGCCTCGTCTAAATCCGTGTGTTCGTTTAAAGAGGTTGCATCAAGCGCAATTCGATTCTCGCGATAAGTTGAAGCGTATGGCACCACCGCATAGCCACGCCAATCGGTTTTTACCCCATTTTGGTTCTCTACCGAGACACCATCGGCACCAGGAGCTGCAATCAGCACATTGGTATCCCCCAATGGTTGACTTAACGTTATACCATTGTGATGCAATACAACCCCCCCAGATACGCCATAGTTAACCTGTTGATAATCAGTGCTATAGTTATAACCTGCATTAGCATTACCGTAAGTTCCCTGATAAGCCATAGTCGTGCTACCACTGTTGCCGGTACCATGATTACCCTCGCCTTCCGTTACGCTGTAGCTAAGATTTTGGTCCTGTAACAACGTTCCGTTAACCCCCATCTGTTGGGTCATATTTCCATGCGAATCCGTGTTATTGCTGTAACTGGCATAGGTATTATTGGTTGTATGCGTTATATCATCGTCGGGTGGTGATAACCATTTGCCGATTGGTAATGACAAATTCAGTGAAATAGCCTGATCAGCGCGGGGTTCGCTTGGCGGTTTATTATAGCTATAAGCAACGCTATAGTTAATGTCCCACAGCGTGCTGTTATAGCCGCCTTGAATTAGGGTGTTAACTTCGCTGGTATTCCAATAGCTTTGCTGGCTACCTGTTACATAGATAGAACCTGACGTATCGACCTGCTGGGAAATACTAACTTGTATTTTACCCCGTTTAGTATAATACAAGTTGTAGTAATCATAAAAACCAGGCTCAGTTGCATTTCCTTTATCGTCAACTTCATCACTCGTGTTATGGCCACTCATATTTTTATAAGAGGTATCATCCAGGGTATAAAAACCCTGAGTTGAATAGCGATAACCTAATAACTGGAAATTAGTTCCCCAATTATTTAGCGATTTAGCATAGAGGAAACGCATCGATTTCCCTTCATGTTGGCTATCATCGGCTAAAGTGCTGCTCGCCTCGGTAATATCAGCAGAAATAGCACCCCAATTACCAAAGTTCTTCCCCAGACCCAGCGCGATGCTGCGATAATCATTAGAAAACTGAGTGCCTCCATAGACCGTATACCCATTTTTCAACCCCCAGATGACAGTCGCCTGACCAAACTGAGGATTGTCTTGGTCATCATTCCCGCTATGGTATTCCCCAGCGCTGACGGCGTATTTCACCCGGCCCTCACGCTGCAAAATAGGCACATTTGAATAC
This sequence comes from uncultured Buttiauxella sp., assembly GCA_965119215.1. Classification (GTDB taxonomy): domain Bacteria; phylum Pseudomonadota; class Gammaproteobacteria; order Enterobacterales; family Enterobacteriaceae; genus Buttiauxella. Next base: position 3,422 of record CBCPKK010000017.1, on the reverse strand, counting down.
GGCACTGTATAGCTCTGCTCGCTGCCATCAGTTTCTTTTACCGAGACAACTAAATCCCCGCTCGATGACGTAGGAAACAGATCGTTAATGGCAAACGCACCTGGTGGTACATACGCCTGGTATATAGTATAACCATCTTGCTTGATCGTCACTTTGGCATTGCTCTTAGCAATACCACGTATCGTTGGTGCGAAACCTCTCATGCTGTCAGGTAACATATTGTCATCAGAAGATAATTGAGCACCACGGATCGGTAGACTGTCAAACACGTCGCTTGGTGTGCTGGTATCGCCAGCAACCAACTCTCCTTTCAACGAAGTGATCGCACGTTCAACATAAGTATTCACATGCTGCCATTCGCTTTCAGTTTTTACGTTATCACCACCATTATAATTCCAGGATGAGTTATCTCTTAATCGCCAGGAACCTATATTAATTCCACTTTGTAAACTTAAAAAATCGCTGGTAGTTTTATTCCCACTACTCTTACTGTTACTACCGGTGAAATTATAATTTAACAGAATTGCATTTATTCCTTGGTCCCATTTTTCAGGCGTAATATATCCACGAGCACTATTTCGCAGCGCTGCTTGTGGAATGCTGAGATCAAGCCGCAATTTTTCAAAATCCAGGCTCGCTTTTGCATCAGGAATGGCAGCCTCCAGGGATACACAATCCGTCGGTTTCATACTTTTAAAGACTGCAAAACCCGTTAAATTGACACCCAACTTATCCAGATCATTTACAGTAATGCAGGCTTTAAGCCCTGAACCCGTTGTACTACCCGTATTAATTTCCGGATCTGAAGTTTTTATTGAAGATGTTTTATTGGCATCAGCGGTTTTAAACTCTACGTCTCTGGTTTTGATAAAATTCTCGTTGAGATAAATATCAACGCGATAAGTGCCCGGTGCCTGTTCATCATCTTTATTAAAGTGCGAAAGATCGGCCACCGCGGCAGGATCATTTGATAAAAATTCCGGGTTAAAATAGTTCTCTGCCATAGCATTACCAGACACAAGTAATCCTAGTGTAGATATGCTAATAAAGTACGAATTATTAATATTTGCGGAACTGTAAAGTAATCTCAAAATACGCCATATTTTCATGTATATTCAACTTTGCCAGTTCTCAGAGTATGATATCTCGCCAATAAAAATACGAAATATTTAATTACTTCATCACACATTTTTGCTCAGGTGTATTTGCACCATAATCATTTACCGTCTGGAAACTCACAATCCCGGATGACTTATTAGAATACGTGCCAATTTTAGTGTCAGAGAGTGGCGCCAGCATCGTGTTTGGTATATGTTTCCCGTCCAGGATTATATTTACTAGCGTAACATAATATGGCGAAGGATTTGAAACCTTCATCCCTTCATTCGTATATTGGCAACTTAATGTATTAATTACAGAATCCGACTTGCTAGATAAACCAGCAGGACGATAAAAAAGTTTAATTACGCTTTGCGTTGCAATTTGTAATGTATTTTCACCAGGAGTCGATGGTGCCCCTGAAGGAATAGCTTTACTATTAAGATAGTAAACTGTCTCACGGTCTTCTGGTAATTGTTTTTGACCAACATACATAATTCTTAACGTATTTTCGTTATCTGGTTTAATTACAAACAAAGGCGGCGTGATAATAAAGTCAGAACTTTTTTCGCCATCTGCATTTGATATCCATGACTGGATTAAGAATATATTTTTACTATCGGAATTTGTAATCGATAATGATACCTGATTAGCTCCAACAGGATAAATAACACGTGTCGTTCCCAATGCAATACCACCAGCCAAAGCCGAAGGCATCGAACTTAACAATAAAGACCCCAAAACAATGTAGGGCAACAATGCTTTAGCATTGCTTTTAGATAATATTTTATCTATTACTTTCATTTAAATACCCAGCTTTTAATAAAAATTCATGGCTTAGGACTATTGGTAATCCATTTCAAAATTTATTGTCACATTTGCGCTGCCAGCTAATACAGTAGTATCAATAGACCGGTACCTGGCTGAAAAAGACATGGTATTATTGCCATCAATTAATGTAGTAAACGTAATAGGTGCTGAATTGGGGACAATCAAATTTTCGTGACTATCAAAAATGCCAATACCAATACCTTTTGCACTACCTTGACCATAACCTACAGTAAATACCTGTGGATCCTTTCCGCTAGTAACACCTTTAAATAGCACACCAGCCGTCGGAGCCAAGGCACTAACGCAATCTTCTAACTTAATAGTAAATGCATCTGATTCAGACCAACTACCTATGCTTGTGAACATATCAGCTCTTATCTGGCCCATCGTAACCTGCTGGTTTTGACTATCAATACTGACACTGCAAGGTGCTGATACAACGGCACCACTATAGTTAACTTGCCCACCATAGACGGTGACTATATGGTGATCCCCTGCAATAGCAGCATGAAAAAACAATCCCGTTACAATACAAATAAGGCACCTTTTAAAACGCATAAACTGCTCCAATTATAAATGCGCCATACTTGGCGCAAATCTCATCCCTGGTTTGTGGCAGCTTATTCGTACTTAATATTAAAGGTCACAGTCGAAGCAACAGCACCAGCAGTGGCGGTGTCACCAGTTGCGATCATATAAGCAGAGAAGTTTGCTACGTTAGTACCATCAATAAGGGTTAATTTAGAACCGTCACCAAATGAACCATCGAAAGGCACGACACCACTGGCACCATCTTTCATCTGAACACCCACACCTTTCGCCGCACCTGCGTCAGTTGAAGTATTATTCAACGAAGTTGGATCATTCTCATCCGTCTGACCGTTAAAACCAAATGAAGCTGTAGTGGCAACTGAAGAGTCACAATCGTCCAACTGGATTTTTACCGGTACTTCAGCTGAAGTTGCGCCTTTAGAATCTAATTCTTCCAAGCGTACTTGCCCCAAATTAATGTTTTGGGTTCCAGAATTATAATCAACGGCGCATGCTGCATCGACAACACTACCAGTGAAATTGATCGTTCCTCCCTGAACTGTTTGCGATGTTGAACCTGACGCCGCAAAAGCTGAACCCGTTGCAGCTAAAAATACCAGACCCGCTGCGGCTTTAATTACAAAAATTGGCTTGCTCAATTTATTTTCCTTCACATATTAAAAGACACACGAACAGACACATCAGAAACAACTTTTTCTAAGATATTTGTTACTGAGGACATAAATAATATATTTCATTATATTCGCAGTCAAAAATATATAAGTGTCATTTGACACAGTTTAGAAATCACAGATTTGTGTCAGATGACACAAAAGCATCTAGTAGTTACTATAAAGCCATGATGGCCAGAATGTGACACAATTCATAATATGAAGAAATTACAGCCATTAAATATCAGGCAAACATAAGTATGTATTAAAAAGCACATATACCCGTGATCA
>CBCPKK010000016.1:0-179816 GCA_965119215.1 uncultured Buttiauxella sp. | reverse complement strand
GGCCAGAATCAACCTGAACGGTGGCGGGAGTCCGGGCACGCCGGTGCAGACACTGCAAAATATTCTCTTGGGGGAAATGATAGGGGGGGATGATGCATCAGAGAAATATAAAGGGAGTAACTCAGGAGAGCAGGATGAATCGGAATCGAAGGACGGCTTAGAAAATAATAATGCAGATTTAATTATTACAGAGACAAAGGCAACTATGCCTGCTGCGCGTGACAGAAGGAGGATCGGTGTAGGTGAGCAAGTAAGTTTAAAATGTAATAACGAAGTATCTGGTTGGTCTTTATCACCGACTAATAGTGGAGTCCTGGTAAAAACAGATAGTTATTCAGCCAGTTTTACCGCTTCTGACAAAGCAGTTAAAGCTACGGTGACCGCGACTACGGCTAATGGAAAGAGCGAGGTTCAATTTACTATTGTGGAACCCTCTGCCTTTGTGATGAAACGGGTATCAGGGTCACCACTCCTGCATCACAAAGGATTCCCCGATTGTGGATGGCTCGGCAGACCATATGTTGAACCTGTTGATGTTAACTTTTATGCCATCTTTATAAGGGAGCGAGATTCTCAAGCTACAGGAACAGGCCCTTATAGTGGTTTGACTGGTGCATGGCATGGGCGGTATCCAACAGGTACCTCTGAATGGTTTGGGATCTCTGGCCAGGAATATTCTCCTTCCTTGGGAAATACTCTTGATTCGACTGTCTATGATACGATTTTTGCTACTATAGGGACTCATGCAGGAAAAGAATTACCATTTATCCCTTGTATCCTTTCTATGCCGATATTATGGGAGTGGACTATTAGTAAGACTCAAATTTATAGCTTCCCAGAAACAGAACAAAAACATGAGATATTTATCGATGGCCGTTGTACGACAACTAAAACAGTACATCATGAAACGACAAACTACACTGATCCAGATAGTGGTCTTCAGTTTATGCGCCATTAGTACCTTCTCAATATATAGTGAGGATAAAATGAAAAATAATATCGACCTGAATTTATATGAGATCCGAAAAAAAATACAATTCTTTAAGGAAGATCCACTTATTGATGCTAATGATGCAAATTTACGAAGTGCTTTTTTGATTCTCGATAATATTCAGATTCCCAGGGGTGAATTAACAGTTAATGAATTTAAAAAATATAGAACAGAGTCATTAATACTGCATGTGAAAATAATAGAGTTATTTGAGAAGTATTATATTGAAAACTACAAATCTAATAAACCTTATTATATGAATATCATTCCTCCTCAGGATTCCGTAGATGAACCCATTTTTGGCGCAGTGGACCCAGAAAAAATAAAAAACAAAGTGGTTCGAGAAAAATACAAATCAGATGTTGAAGAAAACAATAAAATTGGAAAGGAAATTGCATTTCAGAGTGAGTTGACAGCACTGAAACATGCATTAGAGGCTCCGGATGTTAAAGTGGGAAATATTGCTGCTGTTGAACTGTTCATCAAAAATAATTATACAATGGATGCGGCTGATAAAGCTGAAATAAAAGAAATTATTGGCAAGTCATTGTTGAAAAATAACACGAAAGGCAAGATGCTCCATGATCTAATTGAATGCCCCTGAAAATAATTCAGTGTAACTAGCATCGTATTAAAAGTGATCTCTCAGGAGGGGGCACTCGATAAAAGACGGCCCACATATTTATGTAGGGCCGTCAGCAGTATGAATTATCTCTCAAAAGGTGGTTTTATTGTAATTATTCACTGTAACCAATAAACCGCCTCAAATGGCCGCAGGCTTATCTCACCGGGTTTACCCGCCGCTTCAGCGTAGTTGCTCATCAGCACATCCCATTCACCGTCGAAGGCTTCTGGCATCCACCACTGATTTTCACGGCTAAGGTTTGCGGCAACAATCAACGTTTGCCCTTGCCATTCGCGGCGATAGCACCACAAATACGGATGTTCTGGCAGCAGATCCTGATAGCTACCCCAGGTGAATACAGAGTTCGCCTTGCGTAATTTAATCAGCTGCTGATAGGCATAAAATACCGAATTTGGGTCATCAACAGCCGCTTTGGCGTTAATAGTTTGATAGTTATCGCACAGATTTATCCACGGCAATCCGTGAGTGAAACCGGCGTGTTCGCTATCGTCCCATTGCATTGGTGTGCGGCTGTTATCGCGGGATTTACTGGCGAGGATCGCCAACAGATTGTCACTGTCTCGGCCCTGGGCGCGCAGTTCAGCGTACATGTTGTGACTTTCCACATCGCGATAATCAATGATGCGTTTGAAGTGCGGATTGGTCATCCCCAATTCTTCGCCCTGATAAATGTACGGTGTGCCTTGCATGCCGTGTAGCACCATCGCCAGCATCTTCGCCGCAGGAACTCGCAGCTCGCCTTCATCGCCAAAACGCGACACGATGCGTGGCTGGTCGTGGTTACACCAGAACAACGCATTCCACGCCACGTTGTGCATGCCTTGCTGCCAGTGGCTGAAAATAGCTTTTAGCGCCACGTAGTCAGGCGCTGCCAGCGCCCATTTTTGCCCGCCAGGGTAGTCCACTTTCAGATGGTGGAAGTTGAACGTCATCGACAGTTCATTGCTATTTAACGCCGCATATTGCTGGCAATTATCGAGCGTCGTCGACGACATTTCCCCAACGGTCATTAACCCGCGTGGAGTAAACACATCGCGGCTAAACTCTTGCAGGTATTCGTGAATGCGCGGCCCGTCGGTATAAAAACGACGCCCGTCACCACCGTCAATATCGTTCGGGAAATCCTGATCTTTGGATATCAGGTTGATCACATCGAGGCGTAAACCGTCCACGCCGCGATCGGCCCAAAACTCACAAACTTTTTTCAGTTCAGCGCGAACCTGCGGGTTTTCCCAGTTGAGATCCGCCTGCTCTGGCGCAAACAGGTGCAGATAATACTGGCCACTTTCTGCGTGCCAGCGCCAGGCATTACCGCCAAATTTGGAGCGCCAGTTATTCGGCAAAATATCCGGGGTACCGTCGCGCCAGATATAAAACTCGCGGTACGGGCTCTCTTTATTGAGCGATTCGTGGAACCAGGCATGTTGCGTCGACGTATGGTTAAACACCATATCCAGAACGATGCGAATCCCGCGGTCGTGCGCCTCGGCGACCAGTTTATCAAAGTCATCCAGCGTGCCGTAGGTGGGATCGATGGCGCAATAATTGGCGACGTCGTAGCCGTTATCAATCTGCGGGGAGATATAAAACGGTGTCAGCCAAATAGCGTCAACGCCCAGCAGCTTTAAGTAGTCCAGGCGCTTGATAACGCCTGCGAGATCGCCGGTGCCACTGCCGGTCGTGTCCTGAAAACTCTTCGGGTAGATCTGGTAGATGACACCATGCTGCCACCATGGAGGAGTTGTATTCATAAAACATTCCTAAAACGGTGAGGCCATTACGGCCTCAGATGTCGGATGTCGCTAACGCTAATCCGACCTACGAAAAGTCGTGGTAGGGTGGATTAGCGTTAGCGACATCCACCATGGGTTGTGAACGGTCTACACCACTAACAACGTGCCCTGACGGTATTTGCGCTTATACATCACGCTGGTCAGTACGATGGGAACCACTACGGCAATCAGGATCGCGAGGGAATAAACTTCCCAATAACGCGGCTGAATGGACAGGATACCAGGCAATCCGCCAACGCCAATTCCGTTTGCCATCACGCCGCTCAGGCCACACAGCAAGCCCGCAAGACCCGAGCCAATCATCGCGCACAGCATCGGGAAGCGGTATTTCAGGTTGATGCCGTACATTGCCGGTTCGGTCACGCCCAGGTAGGCGGAAATCGCCGCCGGAACTGAAATCTCACGTTCGTTATGTTTACGGCTGCAAATGATGATGCCGACAACCGCTGATGCCTGAGCAATGTTAGACAGCGCAATCAGTGGCCACACAGGCGTTCCGCCCATGCTCTGAATCATCTGCATGTCGATGGCGAGCGTCGTTTGATGCACGCCGGTAATCACCAGCGGTGCGTACATAAAACCAAACAATGCTGCGCCGACAGGTGCAAAACTGCCGGTCATCAAGTGGCGAACCGCAAATGCCACGCCGTCACCAATCCAGCGACCAAACGGGCCGATGAATGCATGCGCCAGGAATACCGCCAGAATCAGTGAACACACAGGCACGACTACAAGATAGAGGTAATCCGGCACGATGCGTTTCAGACGCGTCTCAATAAAGCCAAGAGCCAGGCCCGCCAGCAGGGCTGGAATTACCTGCGCCTGGTAACCGACTTTCTCGATGGTAAACCAGCCAAAGTTCCACACTTCCGGAATTTTGCTACCTAATTCATAGGCATTCATCAGCTGCGGTGAAACAAGCGTTACGCCAAGTACAATCCCAAGGATAGGCGTCCCACCCATTTTTCGCACGGCAGACCAGCAAATACCGACCGGCAGATAGAAGAAAATGGCCTCGCCAATCAGCCACAAGAAGTCGTAGATGGATTGCAGAGAAGGGTGCATTTGCGCAAGTGTCTGGCCGTTGCTCATTGGCAAATCGCCGATCACATTGCGGAAGCCTAAGATCAAACCACCGCTGATCAATGCGGGTAACAGAGGGAAGAAGATCTCCGCGAAGTGGGAAATCAATTGCTCATGCCATTTCATATTCTGGCGTGCGGCGAGTTTAGCCTGTTCTTTATCCGCTGTGCTGTGCCCTGTCGCCGCGATCAACGCTTGATAGTAATCGCCAACTTCAGTGCCAATCACCACCTGGAACTGCCCGGCGTTAGTAAAGCAGCCTTTGACCATCGGCAGTTCTTCGATTTGTTTTGGGAAAGCCGCCGTTGGGTCGTTCAATACAAAACGCAGCCGAGTAATACAGTGACTCACGGTTGCAATGTTGGCACGTCCGCCGACCAGGTCTATCAGCCTGTCTATATCCTGTTGTTTCACTTTGGCCATTTTGATGTTCCGAGGTAGTGAGAGGGTAGCTGCGTGCAAGGTTATCTTTTAATCTTTTTTATGAAAACGGGAACGTTCCCGAAATCAGGTAATGATCACAATAAACCGTGAACGGAGACGGCTACAGCAACGAACCAGGGATCACTATCTGGCGTAGATCGCAGGACTGCGTGATCTGGCCGATCAACTGCCGCGCGGCCTGGCGCCCGGCTTCTGCGTAGCCAGGATCGACAGTGATAATTTCTGGATGGAGGAATTTCATCAGCGGTGTGCTGCCCACGCTTGCCAGTTGGAGCGTCGTGATTTGCTTTTCCTGCAAATATTTACTGGCACCCAGGGCGAGGGTGTCGGTGGCGCAAACCAGGGCGGTGGTTTCCGGCATCAATACTTCTGCAACGTGATCATAGCCTTGCTTCATCGCCAGACCAGGAAGAGCGAAATTTGGCGTCAAAGTATAGGTTTTGCAAAAATCGAGATACGCGTGGTGTCGGCGGTAACCGGTCGTGATATCGCTATGAGGAACACCCAGGAAGCTGATGTGGCGATGGCCTTGTTCGTACAGGCGCGTCATCAGGATAGTAATGGCCCCTTCGTCGTCATAACAAACCGAGGCAAACCCTTTGGCGTCTCGTGCCATCAAAACCAGCGTTGATTGCCACGGCTGCATAATTTTCTCGGGAATGCCGGTGAAGCCAAACAAAATAACGCCGTCGATATTACGCCGCTGCAAGACACCAAGATGTTCTTCAACCAGTTTTGGGGAAAACTGGCTTTCCATCATGATGGGATCGTAGCCCTGCTCATAAAGCGACGGCAGGATGGTTTGCACCGCAAGATTTTCCGATAGCGAATCCAGGCGCGTGACAATAATGGCGACGACTTTATCGCTCTGCCCGCGCATAGCCCGCGCCGAACGGGAAGGGGAGAAGCCCTCTTGCTGCATGACCGCTTCCACACGTTCACGCGTGCGGGCGCTGACCCCGCTTTCATTATTCAGAACGCGAGAGACGGTAGATTTGCCCACACCGCTTAAGCGGGCGATATCTTTTATCGTAAGACGGCTTTGCATAGCGACTTTCTTCCCTGCATTCAATTTCTTAGTAGAGTAAGGCCAGCCAACGATACCACAATGGAAAAAATCTGGTTTACATCAGGTTTAGTTTTGTGGGAGTACACTAAACCCGTAAATATTTTCTTTTAACCGGAGGCGACATGGAACCCGATCCCAGTCCTAAAACTGTAATGACAGGAATAATCCGGTAAGAATCCCTTCTTTTAGATGTGGCTGCCTTACCGGATAGCGTAAGGCAGTGGCGTCGATCGTGCTTTTCAATGATGTCCCTGCTGATGAAAAAATTTGGCCTGCAAGGCAAGGATTAGCCGCGCCTGCATGCTACCAGGTGCCGCATTATGCGGTGCTAAGGGACTACTATGCTGTTTAAAAATCTGACCCGGCAGTTGTTTGCACAACTTAGCCGTCACCTGCCACGTCGCCTGATCCAACGCGACCTGATGCCAGGTGACAATACCATTGCTCATGCACAAGAGGTTCCGTCCTCGCTGAGCGAAACCTGCCTGAAATATGCCGCAGCTTCCGAAGAGCAACTGTACCGCGATTTCCAAAGCCACCCGGAAGGGTTGAATGCACGTGAAATCGAACGTGCGCTCGAATTGCACGGGTTGAACCAAATTCCGGCACAAAAGCCGTCGCCGTGGTGGGTACATCTGTGGACTTGCTACCGTAACCCTTTCAACATCTTACTCACCATACTGGGCATATTTTCCTACTCGACTGAGGATCTTTTTGCCGCAGGCGTTATCGCGCTGATGGTGGTGATTGCCACACTGCTGAACTTCGTTCAGGAAGCGCGATCCACCAAAGCTGCGGATACGCTAAAAGCGATGGTCAGCAACACCGCGACGGTGCTGCGCGTAGTAGATGAAAGCGGTGAAAATGCGTTTATCGAAATCCCGATCGAAAAACTGGTTCCGGGCGATATCGTCAAACTGGCTGCGGGTGACATGATCCCGGCGGATCTGCGTGTGTTGCAGGCTCGCGATCTTTTTGTCGGCCAGGCATCGCTTACTGGCGAATCCCTGCCGGTTGAAAAAGTGGCTGTCAGCCGCGATATGTCCCACAACAACCCGCTGGAATGCGACACCTTGTGCTTTATGGGGACTAACGTGGTGAGCGGTACGGCGCTGGCGATGATTATCGCAACCGGCGGCAACACCTGGTTTGGGCAACTGGCTGGGCGCGTGACTCAGCAAGAAAGCGAACCGAATGCGTTCCAGAAAGGCATCAGCCGTGTGAGCTGGGTACTTATCCGCTTCATGCTGGTGATGACGCCAATCGTGCTGCTGATTAACGGTTTCACCAAAGGTGACTGGTGGGAAGCGGCACTGTTCTCGCTCTCTGTGGCGGTAGGTTTGACGCCTGAAATGCTGCCGATGATTGTTACGTCAACACTGGCACGCGGTGCGGTAAAACTCTCAAAACAGAAAGTTATCGTCAAACACCTCGATGCGATTCAAAACTTTGGCGCAATGGATATCCTCTGCACCGATAAAACCGGCACGCTGACGCAGGATCGCATTGTTCTGGAAACTCACACCGACATTCTCGGTGCGGTGAGCGACCATGTTTTGCACAGCGCGTGGCTTAACAGTCATTATCAGACAGGGCTGAAAAATCTGCTGGATGTGGCGGTGCTGGAAGGTGTTGATGAAGATCATGCGCGTAATGCCGCAGCCCGCTGGCAAAAAGTGGATGAGATCCCGTTCGACTTTGAACGCCGTCGCATGTCGGTGGTGGTATCTGAACAGCCAGATGTGCATCAGTTGATCTGCAAAGGCGCGTTGCAGGAGATCCTGAACGTCTGCACACAGGTACGTTACGGCGATGAGATCGTGCCGCTCAGCGATGCTTTGTTAGCGCGTATTCGCCGGGTTACCGACGATCTGAATCGCCAGGGTTTGCGTGTTGTGGCGGTTGCCAGCAAATTCTTGCCAGCGCGTAGTGAAGATTACGGTCGTGTTGATGAATCAGATCTGATCCTCGAAGGCTACATCGCGTTCCTTGATCCGCCGAAAGAAACCACCGCTCCGGCGTTAAAAGCGCTGAAAGAAAGTGGCATCGCGGTGAAGATCCTGACGGGTGATAGCGAACTGGTTGCAGCGAAAGTGTGCCGCGAAGTGGGGCTGGATGTCGGTGATTTGGTTACCGGCAGCGAAATCGAAAACATGGGTGACGAGGAGTTAGCGAAACTGGCTCTGCGCACCACGCTTTTCGCCCGCCTGACGCCAATGCACAAAGAGCGCATCGTGCGCCTGCTGCGTGGTGAAGGACACGTGGTTGGCTTTATGGGCGACGGCATTAATGACGCGCCGGCATTGCGTGCGGCAGACATCGGAATTTCAGTCGACGGTGCGGTGGATATAGCGCGTGAAGCGGCCGATATCATCCTGCTGGAAAAAAGCCTGATGGTGCTGGAAGAAGGCGTGATTGAAGGGCGCAGAACGTTCGCCAACATGCTGAAATACATCAAAATGACCGCCAGTTCTAACTTTGGTAACGTGTTCAGCGTGCTAGTGGCAAGCGCTTTCCTGCCGTTCTTGCCGATGCTGCCGTTGCACTTACTGATTCAGAACCTGCTGTACGATGTGTCCCAGGTTGCGATTCCGTTCGATAACGTCGATGACGAGCAAATCAAGAAACCACAGCGCTGGAACCCGGCGGATTTAGGGCGCTTTATGGTGTTCTTCGGGCCGATCAGTTCCATCTTCGATATTCTGACTTTCTGCGTAATGTGGTGGGTGTTCAAGGCTAACGTGCCGGAAGCGCAAACCCTGTTCCAGTCCGGTTGGTTTGTGGTGGGATTGCTGTCGCAAACATTGATTGTGCATATGATTCGCACCCGTCGTATTCCATTCATTCAGAGCCGTGCGGCCTGGCCGCTAATGATAATGACGCTGGTGGTGATGGTTGTCGGGATTGCCTTGCCGTTCTCGCCGCTGGCAAGTTACCTGCAACTTCAGGCGCTGCCGTTGAGCTACTTCCCATGGCTGATTGCAATCCTTGCGGGATACATGACGCTCACTCAGTGCGTGAAAGGCTTCTATAGCCGCCGTTACGGCTGGCAGTAATCTTAAACCTGGCGAGATGTGATCTGCATCTCGCCCTCTCTCGCCATAGTCTTGATGAATATTTCCACACGTGTTACCAGAGTGTTTTTGCTTTTTCTGGCCCGTCACTTTTTAAAGGAATATTCATGTTTAAATCAATACGTTTGAGCTTGCTGGCTGGTTGTATCGCAACGACCTGCCAGGCTTGGGCGGCACCGGCGGGCGATCTGCCGTTAATGCCCTGGCCGCAACAAGTTGACCGTCCGGCGGCGGAAGGAACGCTGGTTCTGGATAACGCTATTTCGATAAAAATCAGCGGCGATAAACTCCCTGGAGCCACAGAGCGTTGGCGTCAGCGAATTTCCCAACAAACGGGCTGGCAACTGCAACCCGCGCAAGCCAATCCTGCAAAACCTACTATTGATATCCAAATCAAAAAAGTCGTTGCTCCATTACCTAAGCTCGATAGCGATGAAAGCTATGAATTAAGCGTAACCGCGGACGGTGTAAAACTCACCGCAAACACGCGGTTTGGCGCAATGCGCGGTATGGAAACTCTGCTACAGCTGATTCAGAACGGCCCTGAAAATACCTCGATCCCGTTTGTCGCCATCAAAGATAAACCTCGCTTCCCGTGGCGCGGATTATTAGTCGATTCCGCCCGTCATTTCATGCCAATCAACGATATTCTGCGCCAGTTAGACGGTATGGCTGCCGCCAAAATGAACGTCTTTCACTGGCATTTGACTGACGACCAGGGCTGGCGCTTTGCTTCTACGGCGTATCCAAAATTGCAGCAACTGGCCAGTGACGGCGATTTTTACACCCAGGCGCAGATGAAAGAAGTGGTGCGCTATGCCACTTCGCTCGGTATTCGTGTGGTGCCAGAAATGGACTTGCCGGGTCACGCTTCCGCTATTGCCGTGGCTTATCCTGAACTGATGAGTGCGCCAGGGCCGTATCAAATGGAGCGTCACTGGGGCGTGTTAAAACCGCTGCTTAATCCGACCAAAGACGCCTCCTATAAGTTTGTTGATACCCTGATTGGCGAGCTGACCGCGATTTTCCCGGATAGCTATTTGCACATCGGCGGTGATGAAGTTGATGATTCGCAATGGCAGGCATCGCCAGAAATTCAGGCGTTTATGAAGCAGCATAAGCTGGCTGATACTCACGCGCTCCAGACTTACTTCAACCAGCGACTAGAAAAAATCCTCGAAAAACATCATCGGCAAATGATGGGGTGGGATGAAATTTACCACCCGGATCTGCCGAAAAATATTCTGATCCAATCATGGCAGGGGCAAGATGCGCTTGGGGCGGTTGCGGCTAACGGCTACAAAGGGATCTTATCGACCGGTTTCTATCTGGATCAACCGCAATCGACTGCATATCACTATCGCAACGAGATCCTGCCGAAAGGGTTGAATGAGATCGATAAGATTACGAAATCAGACAGCGCACAAAGCTGGTACTTCAACATGCCGCGTCTGAAGGGGAGCGCAGTGGAAGGCAGCTTTACGCTGGTGAGCAGTGAAATGGCCTGGCGTGGATTTATTGATTTCAAAGGAAAATCCCGCCGCGCGGTACGTGATATTCAATGGCTAAGCCCAACGCAGGTAACATTTACCGTGGATACCTGGATGGGGGAAACCCGCCCGGTACTCACTCTGGAAAAAGACAAACTGAGTGGCTATATGCTGGTGGGGAACGTTCGTTATCCGGCTACCGGCCAGAAGCTTGATGACGTGCCTGATGGCACTCAGCCCGTTGTCCCTACGTCTGAGCAGATGACCAATATTCTGGGTGGCGAAGCGGCGCTGTGGGCGGAAAACGTGGTATCGCCATTGCTGGATATCAAACTGTGGCCGCGTACTTTTGCGGTGGCAGAACGTTTGTGGTCGGCGGAAGATGTAAAAGATATCGATAACATGTACCAGCGTTTGCAGGCGATAGACGCATGGTCGACAGTTTCCGTTGGTTTACAACAACATGCGGCGGCGGCTCAACAACTGACGCGCCTTGCAGGCACGCCGGACATTATGCCGTTGCAGATCCTTGCCCAGGCCGTTGAACCGGCTCAGTACTACACACGCCAGCACCTGAAATTCCAGGCCGGAAATTATCATCACTTCGAGCCGCTAAACCGCTTTGCAGATGCGCTGGGTGCGGAAAGCAACCAGGTGCGCGCGCTGGATATGTGGGTCGATAAAATGATCGCCGATCCGGAAGATGGCAACAGTGCAGATTCATTGCGCCATACTTTTGCACGCTGGCAAAGCAACACGCCAGATGTCCTGGAACTCATCAACGGCAATTATCAGCTTAAAGCGCTAAAACCGGTGGCCGAAAATGTCGATAAGTTGGCGGGAATCGGGCTGCGTTTAACTGATTTGGTGGCTAAACAAGGCACCTTGAGTATTGATGAAGTCGAAGGCATTCAGAAACAACTCGATGAGGCCGCGCAAACACAAGATGAAGTGGTTATTGCGGCGGTTTATCCATTGCAGAAACTATTACGAGCAAGCGTTAAATAAACCAGTAATAAATAAGGCTGCCTGCGCAGCCCTATTTAAAGGGGGTTGTTACCATCACACTCCATTAAAGCAGGGGGAGCGAACTCCCCCAATGGATTATTGCCTGCTTGTGCAGGATAGCTTGCTAAATATCATCACATCCTTATTGATAAAGAAAAACTCGCACAGCGAGTCCTGAATCAGAAAAGTAATAGTGATTAATGTTAAGCAAACGACTAATAAC
The DNA here is from genome assembly GCA_965119215.1 of uncultured Buttiauxella sp. Classification (GTDB taxonomy): domain Bacteria; phylum Pseudomonadota; class Gammaproteobacteria; order Enterobacterales; family Enterobacteriaceae; genus Buttiauxella. Next base: position 167,995 of record CBCPKK010000016.1, on the reverse strand, counting down.
CCATAAAGCTTCAATGCTTTTTTCATAGTTCCTCTATTGAGTTTACGCCTCAAAGGAACTACCATCACACTTGTTGGGGTGTGTTGGTAGTTCCCCATCCGCTAGTTTCAGGGATGGGACCTCTACCATATAACCGACAACACAACCCACAATATGATCCAAAACTTAGTGACTTTATGCTGAAGATTAATGGCTTCAGCACCCGCAGCAATACTATTTAAAAAAACCTGAACTGACTAATGCTCAATTATTATTGGATGTATTTTCACATTCCCACACTAATTAATAGGGGTTCGACTAATAGCTGAAAAATATTTTAATCTATTCGATGGTTTTTATTGAGATGAAAAAAAGAGCCAGTTCTTTACAGAATTAGCTCTTATTTATTCAGCAAAAATTAGCGGCGAACAGCAATCGCTTCGATTTCAATCTTCACATCTTTAGGCAGGCGAGCCACTTCCACACAAGAACGCGCTGGGAAAGTTGCTTTGTGCTCGTTAAAGAAAGCTTCGTAAGTCGCGTTCACGGTCGCGAAGTCGTTCAGATCTTTTACGAAAACAGTCGTTTTAACGATATCGCCGACTTTCAGGCCAGCGGCCTCAACAATCGCTTGTACGTTTTCGAGAGACTGACGCGCTTGCGCAGCAACATCTTCCGGTACGCTGCCCGTTTTCGGGTTAACAGGGATCTGGCCGGAAGTGATAATCATGCTGCCAAGATCTACACCCTGAACATAGGGGCCGATTGCTGCTGGGGCGTTTTCGGTGCTAATAATGCGAGACATGTTTCTTCCTTAAAATGAGTGAAAAAGCTCCCGACCATTATAGGGGCGAGAGCTTAAGCGGCAATGATTAATCCGCCAGCACAACGTGATGTGCGAACTCCTTCTCACAATATTTGCATTTCAGGCTGATGTTCTCGTCGTGCTTTTTCACCGCAAATGAAGAATGAACCGGTTCGCTGCGGCTGATGCAGTTGGTGTTTGGGCAAACCAGCACTTTATCGATGCGCGAAGGCAGGCTTGGTTTGCTTTTACCGACCACTTCATATTCTTCAATACGGTTGACGGTTGCGTGCGGTGCATACAATGCCAGTTGGTTGACTTGCTCGTCGGTCAGGAACGTATTTTCGATTTTGATCAGGTCTTTACGGCCCTGTTCGCGTGAAGGCAAGTTCAGGCCGATGGTGATGCGCTGCTCAGTTTCAGTCAGTTGGAACAGGGTCAGCAACTTAAAGCCTACCTGCGCAGGAATATGATCGATAACCGTACCGCTTTTGATCGCTTCAACTTGTAATTTGTTGTCGTGTGTCATCTTTATCGTCCTCTCACTCAAACCAGTTCACGATTCAAAACCAATGCCAGCAGTGCCTGGCGGGCAAAAATACCGTTGCCTGCTTGCTGGAAATACCAGGCGTGCGGCGTTTTATCGACATCAGTCGTAATTTCATCAACGCGTGGCAGCGGGTGCAGCACTTTCATATTCGTGCGCGCATCCTCAAGGTCTGCGGCGCGCAGGACGAACTGAGCTTTCACGTTGGCGTATTCTGATGGGTCAAGACGCTCTTTCTGCACGCGGGTCATGTACAGAATATCCAGCTCGCCTACCACTTCGTCGATAGCTTCGTGGCAGCTCCAGACGATGCCTTTTTCATCCAGCATATCGAGAATGTACTTCGGCATAGCCAGCGCGTTCGGCGCGATGAAGTAGAAGCGGTTGCCTTCGAATTTCGCCAGCGCCTGTGCCAGAGAATGCACGGTGCGGCCATATTTCAGGTCACCGACCATGGCGATGTTCAGGTTTTCCAGGCGGCCCTGAGTTTCCTGAATGGTAAACAAGTCCAGCAGCGTTTGCGTTGGATGCTGGTTCGCACCGTCGCCTGCATTCAGCACCGGCACATTGCCTGAGAACTCAGTCGCCAGGCGCGCAGCCCCTTCTTGCGGATGACGCATCACGATGGCATCAACGTAGGTGCTGATAACCGAAATGGTATCTGCCAGCGTTTCGCCTTTTTTGCCAAGCGAGGTATTGCTGCTGTCCGAGAACCCGACAACCGATGCACCCAGGCGGTGAATCGCCGTCTCAAAAGAGAGGCGGGTACGCGTCGACGCTTCAAAGAAACAGCTCGCAACAACGATATGTTTAAGCAGCTCAGGTTGCGGAGTGGCTTTCAGTTTTGCCGCAGTAGATAACACCAGTTCAAGTTCTTCACGACTGAGATCGTTGATGGAAATGATATGTTTTTGATATAGGGGGTTAGCCATGTTTATCTCCTGTTCTCGGGCGTCGGGCAAAAAAAAAGCCCCTCAACGAGGGGCCTTTGGAATTGATTGATGCAACGGAAAGAAAAACAGGTTAGCGCCGTCTTTTAGACGACGTGGTGTGACACTTTTTTGAACACACTGGACCATGCTTCCTCCGGCAAATTGTGGCGCATTATACGCGTGTAAGAGGACACTTCAAGCGATATGTTCACATCTTTTAGCCAAAAGCAATCGGTTGCCGTGAATAGTTATCGGCCTTTAATGTAATCCAAGTGCCTGCATAACCCGACGGTGTACCTGAGCGGTTTTCTGTACTTCTCGAGGTGCAATCCACACGATGCTGCTACCTGCTACCACACCTAGAATCTCTGGCAGGGCACGGTAATCAAGGATTCTTGCTACTGCACGCCCGTATCCGGCAACGGAGTGAATCATTACAAATTCGGCATTATGTTCGACGCTGATAACCATCTCGGCCACCGAGCGTGCGGCATCCGGTTCGGGTTGGGATTGCGGATTTAATGCATAAGTTTTCTGCCCTTTGGCGTTGCGGATTTTAATCACGCCGAGCAGCTTCAGGAGCCGGGAGACTGTGGACTGACTGATGCTCTCAAAGCCGTGGAGCTGCATGTCGCGGCGCAACTCCTCTTGCGAGTGATAGCTCTTATGAACAATGAGTCGTTGGCAGAGTGTAAGCTGGTTGTGATCTTTCTCTGACGGAGCGTGAGAAACCCTCATTGTATTCACCATTCCTTGATTTTTAAGGTGATTAATTTACGCCGCTTATAAATTTAAACTGTCTGGTAGATCAGATTTTTCTTAATCATCCAATAAAATATATTGCTAAATATGATTTTTTTAGAATTTAACGCCACTTTCGTGGCGTTAGTCATATCAAGTGATCTGTATAGAACCCGAAAGAACCAGTTTTAACGTCCAGGCCGCTAACAGCAGTATTGCCGCCGCGATGGCCCATTCATAACCTTTCAGTAATTGTTGTCCTTGTTGTTTCTTCTGCCACATGAAGACAACAAGTCCTGGAGCAAACAACAACGAACTCAGTAACATAGAGTCACCTGCGGCATAACACAGCCAAATACCGTAGACCGTAGCAATCACGCCAAGAACGAGGCCACTGGTACGGGACTCCCCTTTCGCATAGCGTTCGCCCGTCCAGGCAAGCTTCAGCCCATAGGCAGCACTAAACAGATACGGCGGCAGAATGGCAGCGGTTGCGATAGAAAACAGTGCCTGATAACCCGCTTCGTAAAACAGAGTGAGGATGAGGAACAGCTGGATTAAAGCGTTGGTAATCCACAAAGAGAAAGAAGGGGAATGTCTGGCGTTCTCTTTGGCGAACACTTTCGGGAAGATCCCGTCGTGTGCAGCCACGCGTGGTAATTCTGCGGCGAATAATGTCCAGGCAAGCAGGGCACCCGCAACAGAAAGAATGACGCCACCGGCAACGAATTTAGCCCCCCACGGCCCGACAACATTTTCCAGCACACCTGCCATTGAAGGGTTTCTCAACCCGGCAAGCGATGCCTGGTCCAAAATCCCCATCGACAACACGCTGACCAGCACATAAATAGCCAGCGCACCCAGTAAACCAATCACCGTAGCTTTACCGATATCGCTACGATTTGCTGCACGAGCAGAAACAACGGTTGCACCTTCGATACCGATAAACACCCAGGTAGTCACCAACATGGTGTTTTTCACCTGATCGAACAGTGCGGGTTCTTTGCCGTCGACGAGCATCATGCGGCCCCAGAAGTCAGCGGTGAATACGCCGATCTTAAAGGCGATTAATACTGCAACGATAAATACCAACAGGATCACCACTTTAACAACGGTGAGGATCGTGTTGATGTAAGCCGCTTCGCGCACACCACGCAATACCAGCGCATGCACCAGCCACAGTACGACGGATGCGCCGATTATCGATGGCAGGTTGTTACCGTCGCCGAAGACCGGTATGAAAAAGCTCATCGCACTGAACAGCAATACCGCGTAAGAAACGTTGCCCAGCCAGGCTGAAAACCAGTAACCCCAGGCAGACTGGAAGCCAATGAAATCGCCAAATCCGGCGCGAGCGTAGCTATAGACACCGCCTTCGAGTTCCGGGCAACGCGAGCTAAGATTTTGATAGATAAAGGCAAGACACAACATTCCGACACCGGTAATTACCCAACCAATGAGTAATGCGCTGGGTGATGCGACAGAGCCAAAGTTTTGCGGCAGGCTGAATACCCCACCACCAATCATTGAACCAATTACCAGTGCAACTAACGCGCTAAGCCCTAATTTTGTTTCTTTTGTTGTGGATGCCGCAACGGCATCTCCATGGGTAGCATCGGCCATTTTCCTTTCCTCTTTCTGAGGGATGCAGCATGTATGCACAAAGGGCGGCGAGGCATCCCCGCCGCCAGTGCGGATTACTCTCCGAGCGTGGCAACCATGACGGCTTTAATCGTATGCATACGGTTTTCAGCTTCATCGAAAACAATGGAATGCGGTGATTCAAAGACTTCTTCGGTTACTTCCAGCCCTTTCAGGCCGTATTCCTGCTCGATTTCTTTACCGACTTTGGTGTGTTCGTTGTGGAATGCTGGCAGACAGTGCATGAACTTCACATTTGGGTTGCCAGTCGCATTGAGGACGTTCTGGTTAATTTGATATGGCGTCATGATGCTGACGCGTTCAGCCCAGGCTTCTTTCGGTTCACCCATAGAAACCCATACGTCGGTGTAGAGGAAATCAACGCCCGCAACGCCTTCTTCAACGCTATCGGTCAGCATGATACGGCCACCAGTTTCTTTAGCGATGGCACGGCATTGCTCAACCAGCGCAGGTTCTGGCCAGAACGCTTTCGGTGCCACCAGGCGAATATCCATGCCCATTTTCGCGGCACCCACCATCAGGGAATTACCCATGTTGTTGCGAGCATCACCCAGATATGCGAAGGAAATATCCTGTAGTTTTTTCTCCGGGACGTGCTCCAGCATGGTCATCAAATCCGCGAGGATCTGGGTTGGGTGGTATTCATTGGTCAGGCCGTTCCAGACCGGAACACCTGCAAACTCACCCAATTCCTCAACGATATCCTGCCCGTAACCACGATATTCGATACCGTCGTACATCCGCCCCAATACGCGGGCGGTATCTTTCATGGATTCTTTGTGGCCAATTTGCGAACCGCTTGGGCCGAGATAAGTCACCAGCGCCCCCTGGTCAAATGCACCAACTTCAAAAGCACAACGCGTGCGCGTAGAGGTTTTTTCAAAAATCAGCGCAATGTTTTTACCCACCAGGGTTTTCTTCTCGGTGCCTGCTTTCTTGGCGGCTTTTAATTCACGAGCAAGATCGATCAGGTATTGGATCTCTGCCGGTTTGAAGTCCAGCAGTTTCAGGAAGTTGCGGTTTTTCAGGTTGATAGTCATTTTTGTTATCCTTTTGAAAATTCTTTATTTGGTAGATGGCATTCGCCAGCTATTCACGAATCAGCGTGCCTTTTTCGCCAGCCAGAATGGCCGGGCCATCTTCGAGCGCCCCAATACCGGCAATTGCGTGGCACTGCGCGACGAACTTGCTACAAGCGGCGACCTTCGGCCCCATCGAACCGGCATCGAATGCCATACCGTCTAATTCTTGCGGCGTGATATGCGAAATCGGGCGTTGCGTCGGCGTGCCCCAGTCGAAATACACCGCGTCGGCATCAGTGAGGATCAGCAGGGCATCGGCCTCGATTTGGCGTGCCAGCAGGGCGGCGGAAAGATCTTTATCAATCACCGCTTCGATACCGTGGTAGCCGTCGGCTTTTTCCACCACTGGAACTCCACCACCGCCGTTGCAAATCACTAAGTGATCGCGCTGAATAAGCGCGGTGATCGCATCACTTTCCACGATCTTTTTCGGCTGTGGTGACGGCACCACGCGGCGGAAATACTGACCATCTGCTTTAACGGTCCAGCCTTTTTCCGCAACCAATATGTCTGCCTGCGCTTTGTCATACACCGGGCCGATGTATTTGGTTGGGTTCTGGAAAGCAGGGTCGTTGGCGTCCACTTCAACCTGAGTCAACAGCACGCTGACTTCTCTGTTTGGCAGTTGGTTCTTTAGCGATTGCTGCAACATGTAGCCGATCATTCCCTGGCTTTCGGCACCCAGAATGTCGAGCGGATAAGGCGTCACTTTTTGGTACGCACTGTTTTGCAAAGCCAGCAACCCTACTTGTGGGCCGTTGCCGTGAACCAGCACCACACGCCAGGATGAGGTGAGTTGCGCGATGGTTTTGGCTGCGATATCGATATTCTTACGCTGTATTTCAGCTTCCAGTGGTTCGCCGCGTTTTAGCAGCGCATTGCCGCCAAGGGCTACAACCAGCGTCGGTTTGTGTTCCATGTCATCTCTCCCTGGGTTAAATGCCGTCACGTTCTAATGGGCAACTCATGCAACGTGCGCCACCACGGCCACGACCCAGTTCATCACCTGGAATCGGTAAGACTTTGATGCCTGCTTTGTCGTATTTTTCGTTGGTCCAGATATTGCGCTCGTAGCCGATGACCACGCCTGGGCGTACGGTCAGCACGTTGTTAGCGTCATTCCATTGCTCGCGTTCGGCTTCGAATGCGTCGCCGCCAGTCGTGATTAAACGCACCTGGTCAATGCCCAGAGCTTGTTCAATGGCGTGCAGTAAATTAGGTTCCTGATGACGTTTTAAGCCGCCACGCCCATCGGGAGTTAACGTCCAGCATTGGGCGTCTTTGCGAACCACTTCGGGATAAACGGAGAAGGTGTCGATATCGATGTGCGTCATAACGGTATCGAGGTGCATGCATGAACGGTGTTTTGGCAGTTCGACGGCAATCACACGGGTTGCTTGTTGATGTTTGAATAATGATGCAGCGAGGAACTCAACACCTTGTGGAGTGGTGCGCTCAGACAAACCAATTAACACCGCACCTCGTCCAATGACTAATACATCACCACCTTCTAACGTTGCATGATCATAATTAATATTGTCGTCGCCATAATATTTAATAAAGTCTCCATCGGTAAATAATGGATGCCAGCGATAAATGGCGCGCAGGTTATTTGTTTCACGTTGGCGTACGGCTTTAGCCATTGGGTTAATTGACACGCCGTTATAAATCCAGCAAGAAGTATCACGAGTGAATAAATGGTTTGGCAGTGGCTTCATAATAAAGTCGGTGACTTCATGGGTATCAACAACCATATTTTGAATATAAGTTGGAATTTCGCCATAAGTCAGGCCGCCGCTCAATCGCCGTGCCAGTTCACGATGCGGCATATCCGCTAGCCAACTGCGAATGTCAGAGGCAAATGCAGGCCCAAGGCGATAGTCAGAAATCTGCGTTGCCAGTAGCCAGGCCTTGGCATCACTGACATCGAGTGTCTGAGTCAGTAAGTCTGTCAGGAGTAACACTTCAACTCCCTCACCACGCAAGGTATTAGCAAAGATATCGTGTTCAGCGCCTGCGCGTTCTACAGATAGAACGTCATCAAATAATAATTCCTGACAATTAGAAGGGGTGAGTCTTTTCAGGCTCAGATTAGGGCGATGCAGCATTACACTGCGGAGTTGTCCAATTTCGGAACCAACATAGTGCTTGTCCATGACTATTCCTTTGCATTAATCCTGAGATGAAAATATTAGTGGTAATGATTAACTATCACTGTGAATGAAATGATCTTTCGAAATGTCTTCGAGGCGTATGTTAATTTCATAAGGGATATTTAATGTGAGCTTTATCACGAGCTCAAGGAGGTTTTTAATTCTCTGTTAATTAATTGATAGCTGTCATGGAATGATAAATGAAGCAATTAACCAGCCTGAATAACTACGCGATATTATGCTTATTCTATTCTAAGTGTGTTAATTGGATGTTATTGGCTGACTAAAGTTATTGTTTATAATTTATTGAAAAATAGGGTTATTTTTTAACGCTAAATATAAGTATTCATAAAGCGCTATTTTTCATCCGTATTGACAGGAAATAAACAAAATAGTTATGATTAAATTTGCACTAACTTACCAATCTTAAAATGTGATTTCTGATGTGTTTTAAATAAAAGTGATGTTTAAACAGTCTGTTACAGACCTGTCTCGTTAGTGGTTTTTTGAGGTTATGCTCTTTTTATGCATAAAAACCTCATGTGAGAAACAAGGTTGTAACATGTTTTGCGCTAAACATGCGCCAGCACAGGTTTTCTTAAAAAACTCGTGGCGACAGAAGATGAATGCTCGTATAAATACCGCTAATAAAACATCGTTTCAAAAAGGTATTAATCATGATTATTGGCAACATTCATTCTTTGCAATCTTGGCTGCCGGAAGAACTGCGTCAGGCGATTGAGCACGTTAAACAACACATCACCCCAGAAACTCCACTGGGTAAGCATGATATCGACGGCAACAATCTGTTTATGCTGGTTTCAGAAGACAGCACGCAGCCAATCGAAGAGCGCCCGGCGGAATTCCACCAACGTTACCTGGATATCCAGATTGTCATGCGCGGTCAGGAAGGGATGACGTTTAGCTGCCTGCCTGCGGGCACGCCAGAAACTGATTGGTTAGCTGATAAGGACATTGCGTTCTTGCCAGAAGGCGAACAGGAAAAGACTATCGTATTAAATGAAGGGGACTTCGTGGTGTTCTATCCAGGCGAGGTTCACAAGCCGCTTTGCGCAGTGGGCAAACCTGGTCCGGTGCGTAAAGTCGTCGTGAAGATGTTGATGGTGTAATTCGGTAAGTGGCGGATAAACGTTTATCCGCCACTTCTAATTAAAGCTTTGCCAGTGTCGCGACCATCACGGCTTTAATGGTGTGCATCCGGTTTTCAGCTTGTGAGAACACCACGCTATTTGGCGACTCGAACACTTCATCCGTCACTTCCATTCCTCCATGCAGGCCATATTGCTCCGCCATCTGTTTGCCAAGCGTCGTTTGGTCATCATGGAAAGCGGGCAGACAGTGCAAGAATTTCACCTGTGGATTGCCAGTCAGCGCCAGCATTGCGCTATTTACCTGATAGGCCCGCAGCAGATTAATACGCTCCGCCCATTTCTCTTTGGCCTCACCCATCGATACCCACACGTCGGTATAAATGAAATCTGCACCTTTAACGCCTGCGGCAATATCTTCAGTCAGGGTTATTTTCCCGCCGTTGTGAGCGGCCAGAGCCTGACATTCCGCCACCAGACTTTCTTCCGGCCAGCAAGCTTGCGGAGCGACCAGGCGTAGATTCAACCCAGTCAGCGCGGCGGCTTCCAGCATTGAGTTACCCATGTTATTGCGCGCATCACCTGCATAAACCAGAGTCATCTGCTGGAATGTTTTACCGGGCAGCTCCTCCTGCATCGTCAGCAAATCTGCCAGTAATTGCGTTGGGTGAAACTCGTTAGTCAGCCCGTTCCACACGGGGACACCCGCGTACTGCGCCAGTGTTTCAACGATTTCCTGACCAAACCCGCGATACTGAATGCCATCGTACATACGGCCTAAAACACGCGCGGTATCTTTAATTGATTCTTTATGCCCAATCTGGCTGCCGCTTGGGCCGAGATATGTGACTCGAGCGCCCTGGTCAAATGCGGCAACTTCGAAAGAGCACCTCGTACGAGTCGAGTCTTTTTCGAAGATGAGCGCGATATTTTTACCGGTAAGGTGCTGAAATTCTGTGCCTTTTTTCTTATCACTTTTAAGTTTGGCAGACAGGGCAAGCAATTCGTGAAGCTGTGCAGGGGTAAAATCCAGTAATTTAAGAAAATGCTTTTGATAGAAATGACTCATAATTTCCTCGCATGGCACAGCCATTTATTGAATTAATATTCAATTTATATGTATGAATATTCATTTGCAACCCCCGGCAGATAAAACTTTACCGGGAAAGGTGGAGGCAAACCCAGCCGTGTGTGAAAATAGAAGTATCTGCCTACAAATTGAGGAAAGGGCCATGGCAAATCCAGAACTGCTGGAAGAGCAACGCGAAGAAACGCGTTTGATCATTGAAGAATTACTGGAAGACGGCAGCGATCCTGACGCGCTGTACACTATCGAGCATCACCTTTCCGCAGACGATTTCGAAACCCTTGAAAAGGCCGCTGTTGAAGCGTTCAAAATGGGTTACGAAGTCACTGACCCGGAAGAGCTGGAAGTGGAAGAGGGCGATACAGTCATCTGCTGCGACGTGCTGAGCGAAAGCGCACTGAAAGCCGAGCTGCTGGATGAGCAAGTGGAACAGCTGCTGAACCTGGCCGAAAAATTCGGTGTGGAATATGACGGCTGGGGCACTTACTACGAAGACCCGAACGGTGAAGAGGGTGATGAAGAAGGTGACGACGACGACGCAGTCGATGAAGACGACGACGGCGTGCGCCACTAATCGCTTCTGTGCAGCGGCTCCCCGCCGCTGCATTTCAAGGATCAATAACGACCGATTATGAACTACCCACAACTTCTCTCTCCGGTACTCAATTTCCTGCACTGCCCAACGCCTGAAGCATGGATTACCCAGGCCCGGAAGCCTGAGCATTTACCCCTGTTGCTCACTGACCATCTGATATGCGAACTCAAGGCTGCGCAAACCGCCATGTTTCTGATTCGCAAATATGTCGCAGATAAAGACGGCGCACAGGTGCTACTCGACTGGCTAAAACCCTATGAAGATTTTGCCTTCCGTGAGGGGGCTGAACCTGATTTTGTCGCGTTGCATAAAACCCTGAGCAAAAGCGTGATGCCAAAAACGGACAGCGCCTGGGGCCAACAACTTATCGATAGTATGGTGTTGTTAATTAAAGAAGAATTGCACCATTTCTGGCAGGTGCGCGAAATAATGCTCGCCCGCAATATCCCATATGTAAAAATCACGGCCAGTCGTTATGCCAAAGGCCTGCTCAGCGAAACGCGGACACATGAACCGGTTATGCTGGTGGATAAATTGATTTGCGGGGCGTATATCGAGGCAAGGTCCTGCGAGCGTTTTTCTGCGCTGGCACCGCATCTGGATGATGAGTTACAGAAATTCTACCTGTCGCTTTTGCGTTCAGAAGCGCGGCATTACCAGGATTATTTGGCGTTGGCAGAAAAGATTGCAGGTGGGGATATCAGCGATCGAGTACGTTTCTTTGGCGAAGTTGAAGCCGCTCTGATTAGCAGCCCGGATAGCGAGTTTCGTTTTCACAGCGGTGTGCCGATTGCGTTCTGATAACCGGCGAGTGAGCACTCGCCTTATCACGCTTACAAGGATTTAATCATTCGCACTTCGCAATCCACATGCCCGGTGCAGCCCAATGGCTCGGAGATGTGTTCAAAGCCCAGGCGTTCGTACAGGGCGATGGCTTCCGTCAGAAACGCGGTTGTTTCCAGATAGCAGCGCTTAAACCCTTCGGCACGAGCGAAATCCATCGCTTGTAGTGCCAGACGTTTTGCCAATCCTTTGCCACGCACTACCGGCAGGAAATACATCTTCTGTAATTCACAAATATCCGGCTCGCTGCACGTTAATGGCGCGACACCGCCGCCGCCAACAACCTTGCCGTCAAACTCCACAATCCAGAACGCGTACCCAGGCTGGCTATAAACCTGAAACAGCTCATCCAGATTGGGATCTGCAACGGTGTAGCCTTTATCAGCAGTTAAGCCGTATTCAGCAGAGACTTCGCGGATAACGTGGGCGATAGCCGCATTGTCGTGGATGGTTATCCGGCGCAGCGCAATATCGACCGGAGCAGCAAGGTTCATAGCATGACTCATTAACAAAAGTGTAAAGGCAACTGTTGTTAATACCATTGTTGAGGCTATACAGCAAGAATCTTAAAGTGACTAATAGTTCTATTTCGGAGTATTTAATGAGATTTTGTTATGGTTAAATATTGCCCACAATAATTGGATTGTTAATGCAATGTGGAAGATATTTTTAGGGATATTTATGTCTGAATACAATGAACCGTTAAGTAGTGAAATAACAGGAAAGAAACATAGCCGTAACTTGAATTTCCACGGAACTGGTAGTGGCTATTTCCCCATATTTATAGTTAATGTGTTATTAACGTTTTTAACGTTGGGTGTTTTTGGCGCATGGGCGTTAGTTCGTTCTAAAAAATATTTCTACGCCAATACAGAACTGGCGGGTGAAAGATTTTCCTATTCAGCTAAAGGCAGTTCTCTATTTTTAAGTTGGCTTCTCCTTTTTGTTATTTACGCTGTTTTTGCCATGTCAGTGGGGTTGCAAAAAGCACCATTAGCACTTTGTATTTTAGCTTTAATCATATTGTTTTTACCTTATCTGGTTATCCAGGGGACTCGTTATCAATTAATGATGACAAGTATTAATCAGGTGCGCTTCAATTTCCATTGTAAGGGTGTTAAGGCCTGGTGGGCTTTAATTGGTTTGCCTTTAGTTATGATGCTTGCGCTGATTGTTGTTGTGGGTATCGTTCTGGGAATCACCCAAAGTGGGACTTCATTAAACTCGATAATTTTTGGCATTGGACTGGTTGCACTGCTGACCGTGATGGGAGTCGGGGTTACACAAGGCGTCCTTGCTGCGCAGTGGCTTAATTTATTAGGAAACGGTCTGGCGTTTGGGCAACTAAAATTTTCTGCCACAGTCCATTGGAAAAAATGCGTCACTTTATGCTTGCTGGCAGTGGTGATACTCGTGCCATTTCTTATTTTGGCTGGAGTCATTATTGTTCCTGTTTATATCCAGACCATCACCGCTGCGGTGTATGGTGGAATGGATGAGGAAATGATGACACAAACGGTAATGGCTTTACGCGGCACCTTTATTCTTGCGTTCCTGATTTACAGCCTCGGTATCCTTGTTGCTAACTGCTTCCTGTTTTGTGCTTTTCGTCGCTATGTCGCTCAAGCGATCACTCTGGATAAACGAATAACATTTCGTTCAACGATGACCTTTTTAGGATGTCTGTGGCAGATGATAAGTAATATTCTGCTGACAGTGATTACCTGCGGCCTGGCATATCCGTGGGCGAAAGTTCGCTTTAGCCGTTATCTGGCAGAAAATACCTGGGTTGATGGCGATCTTGATGCGCTGGAATTACAAGATCATGACGAACAACCTGCGACCGATATTGTGGGGCGTCTGTCGCGCGGCATTATCGTTATTTAAGATTCAATTAAAATAAAAAGGCCGGGAAATTTCCCGGCCTTTGAACGTTCAGCTAATCTGATTACAGCGCGGCAATCGTCGCTTTCTGCTCGGTCAGTTTCACTTTTGCTTCACCACAGGCAGCCAGACGTTCGCGTTCTTTTGCGACAACGGCTTCAGGCGCGCGCGCCACAAAACCTTCGTTAGACAGCTTGTTTCCGATGGCGGCAATTTCGACATCCAGTTTGGCCATTTCTTTGTCCAGACGAGCCAGCTCTGCATCTTTGTCGACCAGGCCTGCCATTGGGATCAGCAGCTCCGCACCGTCGATAATCTTAGTCACGGAAACCGGACCTTTATCATCAGCAGGCAGCAGGGTGATGCTTTCCAGGCGCGCCAGGTTTTGCAGGAAGGTACGGTTCGCATTAACGCGACGTTCCGCTTCTGCGCTCACGTTACGCAGCAGCACTGGCAGTGGTTTACCCGGAGAAATGTTCATTTCAGCACGAACGTTACGTACTGCGGTGATTGCCAGCTTCAGCCACTCGGTATCAGAGAACGCAGCTTCATCGTCCTGATCGCTGTTATACGCCGGGAACGGTTGCAGCATGATGGTATCGTCGGTGATGCCTTTGAAGGTCTTCACGCGCTGCCAGATGGTTTCAGTGATGAATGGAATAATCGGGTGCGCAAGACGCAGCAGACCTTCGAGCACGTTAATCAGCGTATTACGCGTACCGCGCAGTTCCGCTTCCGTGCCGCTGTTCATGACTGGTTTGGTCAGCTCCAGATACCAGTCGCAGAACTGGTTCCAGGTGAATTCATACAGAATGTTGGCAGCGATATCAAAGCGATAGCTGTCCAGCGCTTCACGGTAGGCTTTCACGGTGCGGTTAAATTCCGCCAGAATCCAGCGATCTGCCAGAGACAGAACCATTTCGCCGCCGTTAAAGCCGCAATCCTGGTCTTCGGTATTCATCATGACGAAACGGCTGGCGTTCCACAGCTTGTTACAGAAGTTACGGTAACCTTCCAGGCGCTTCATGTCCCAGTTGATATCGCGACCGGTTGACGCCAGCGCTGCCAGAGTAAAGCGCAGCGCATCGGTACCGTGCGGTTCAATACCGTTCGGGAATTGCTTCTCGGTGCGTTTACGGATTTTCTCAGCCAGTTGCGGCTGCATCATGTTACCGGTGCGCTTCTCGAGCAGGTCTTCCAGGGAAATACCGTCAACCATATCCAGTGGATCGATAACGTTACCCTTGGACTTGGACATTTTCTGCCCTTCGTCGTCGCGGATAAGTCCGGTCATGTAAACGGTTTTAAACGGAACCTGTGGTTTGCCGTCTTCATCTTTGATGAAGTGCATGGTCAGCATGATCATGCGTGCAATCCAGAAGAAGATGATGTCGAAGCCGCTGACCATCACGCTGGTTGGGTGGAAGGTGCGCAGCGCTTCGGTGTTCTCAGGCCAGCCTAAAGTGGAGAACGTCCACAGGCCAGAGGAGAACCAGGTGTCCAGAACGTCTTCGTCTTGATTCAACGCAACGTCATCACCCAGATTGTTTTCAGCACGAACTTCGGCTTCGTTACGGCCAACGTAAACATTGCCTTCAGCATCGTACCAGGCCGGAATGCGGTGGCCCCACCACAGTTGACGAGAAATACACCAGTCCTGAATATCACGCATCCAGGAGAAGTACATGTTTTCGTACTGCTTCGGCACGAACTGAATATCGCCTTGCTCAACGGCTTCTACCGCGACTTTCGCCAGCGGTGCTGTGCGCACGTACCATTGGTCAGTCAGCATTGGTTCGATAACCACGCCGCCACGGTCGCCGTAAGGAACGGTCAGATCGTGTGGTTTGACTTCTTCAAGCAGGCCCATTTCGTCGAATTTAGCGACAACGGCTTTACGCGCGGCAAAACGTTCCAGTTTCTGGAATTGTGCCGGGATGTCGTTGCTGTAAACGTCAGACTCTTCACCGTTGGTATCAAACACTTCTGCTACTTCGCGGATATCACCGTCAAAGGTCAGAACGTTGATCATTGGCAGCGCGTGGCGACGGCCAACTTCGTAGTCGTTAAAGTCGTGCGCGGGTGTGATTTTCACGCAGCCGGTGCCTTTTTCCATGTCGGCGTGTTCATCACCAACAATAGGAATCAGACGGTTAACCAGCGGTAATACAATGAATTTACCGATCAAATCTTTGTAACGCGGATCTTCCGGGTTTACTGCTACACCGGTATCACCGAGCACGGTTTCTGGACGCGTAGTCGCGACAACCAGGTAATCTTTGCCGTCAGCGGTTTTCGCACCGTCAGCCAGCGGATAACGCAGGTGCCACATGGAACCTTTGGACTCACGATTTTCAACTTCCAGATCGGAAATCGCCGTGCGCAGTTTCGGGTCCCAGTTTACCAGGCGTTTGCCGCGATAAATCAGGTCTTCTTTGTACAGACGGACGAACACTTCTTTCACCGCATTGGACAGGCCTTCGTCCATGGTGAAGCGCTCGCGCTCCCAGTCGACTGAGTTGCCAAGACGACGCATCTGACGGGTGATGGTGCCACCAGACTCTGCCTTCCACTGCCAGATTTTCTCGATAAAGGCGTCGCGGCCATAATCGTGACGGGTTTTACCCTCTTCGGCGGCAATTTTGCGCTCAACGACCATTTGGGTCGCGATGCCGGCGTGGTCAGTCCCCGCCTGCCACAAGGTGTTTTTACCTTGCATGCGCTGGTAACGAATCATGGTATCCATGATCGTCTGCTGGAAGGCGTGACCCATATGCAAGCTGCCGGTAACGTTCGGCGGCGGGATCATGATGCAGAAGCTTTCCTGGCTGGTGTCGCCATTTGGCTTAAAGTAGCCCTGCTGTTCCCAGTGCTCGTAAAGCGGCTGTTCGATATCTTGCGGGTTATATGTCTTTTCCATTGTCTGCTATGTCGTTCCCGGCGGGGTATGAGTCGCCGTAGTCAAGTGGAAACCAGCAACGCGATACGCCTTGTAGCGATCGCGGGCCAGTTGTTTCTGGGATTCTTCGTAAGGTACGAAGTCTATCACTTCATGGAAAGCGGTGGCAAAATCTGCGAACTGTGGCAACAGGCTAATCAGTAAATCACGCGCTGAACTTCCGCGTCGCTGCGGCCAGGCCAATTCTACCGGGGCTCCGTAACGCGGCCCTTCACCGGCAAGATTATGCGGTACAAACGCGTGAGCATCACGCTGCCAGAGTGCTTCATCCAGACGGATAGCTTGTTGTTCATCAACACAGGCAATCAGCAGGCGTTTTCCTGCTCGAAAGCTTTCTGCCGCCAGTTCACAAACCAACGCTTCAACGGCACTCAACTCACCGGAGGGCGTGTCGTTGTCGAGCAGGTAGAACGTCGCGTTTTTCATTAAACCAGCTTTTAATAGGTAATGGGGTTTCCCCCTCCCGAAGGAGAGGGTTAAGGCGTTAAATCAATCTTCGCCGTTAAACCCTGAACGGTTCAACAGGAATTGCGACAGCAGCGCCACGGGACGGCCGGTAGCGCCTTTGGCTTTGCCTGAACGCCAGGCTGTCCCTGCGATATCCAGGTGCGCCCAGTTATACTTACGGGTAAAGCGCGACAGGAAGCAGGCCGCAGTAATTGCGCCACCAGGACGGCCACCGATGTTTGCCATATCAGCAAAGTTGGTTTCCAGCTGTTCTTGATACTCATCAGCAATTGGCAGACGCCACGCACGGTCGCCCGCTTGTTCAGATGCGCTAATAAGCTCGTGAGCCAGCGGGTTGTGGTTAGACATCAAACCGGTGATGTGATGGCCCAGGGCAATCACACACGCGCCAGTCAGCGTCGCCACGTCAATGACCACATCAGGCTCGAAGCGCTCAACGTAAGTCAGCACGTCGCACAACACCAGGCGGCCTTCGGCGTCCGTATTCAGCACTTCTACGGTTTGGCCGGACATGGTCGTCAGCACATCACCTGGGCGATAAGCGCGTCCGCCAGGCATGTTCTCACAGCCTGCCAGCACGCCAATAACGTTAATTGGCAAATTCAGTTCGGCAACCATACGCATGACACCGTACACCGACGCTGCACCGCACATGTCGTATTTCATCTCATCCATGCCTTCGGCAGGCTTGATAGAAATACCACCTGAGTCAAACGTCAGGCCTTTACCGACCAACACGATTGGGCGTACATCCGGCGAATTATTGCCTTTGTACTCGATGACTGACATCAGTGATTCATTCTGGGAACCATCACCCACCGCGAGGTAGGAGTGCATGCCCAGCTCTTTCATCTGCTGTTCGCCAATCACGCGGGTGACCACGTTTTTGCTGTAGGAATCAGCCAGTTGACGCGCCTGTGAAGCCAGGTAAGCGGCGTTACAGATGTTTGGTGGCATATTGCCCAGATCTTTTGCCGCTTTAATACCGGCAGCAATAGCCAGACCGTGTTGAATCGCACGTTCACCGCTGGTGAGTTCGCGACGGGTCGGCACATTAAAGACCATTTTACGCAGCGGACGACGGGGTTCGCTTTTGTTGGTCTTTAACTGATCGAAGCTATACAGAGACTCTTTTGCCGTTTCCACGGCCTGGCGTACTTTCCAGTAAGTGTTACGACCCTTAACGTGCAGTTCGGTCAGGAAGCAAACGGCTTCCATTGAGCCAGTATCGTTTAGAGTATTAATTGTTTTCTGGATAACTTGCTTATACTGACGTTCATCCAGTTCACGCTCTTTGCCGCACCCAATTAGCAGAATGCGCTCAGAGAGCACGTTCGGAACGTGGTGAAGCAATAAAGTTTGACCGGGTTTTCCCTCAAGCTCACCACGGCGCAACAAGGCGCTGATGTAGCCATCGCTGATTTTATCGAGTTGTTCGGCGACCGGGGACAGGCGACGCGGTTCAAAGACTCCCACAACGATGCAGGCACTACGCTGTTTCTCGGGGCTACCGCTTTTTACACTGAACTCCATGCACTACGCTCCTGAATCTTAAAGACAACGACGGTGGCTACAGCTAGAATTGCAAGCTTTCGTAACTCATCTCCGCGGTTGCGATGACTTCGTGTTAATCTTACGAGTATGTTTTTACAGTTTCGGCGACGTCATTTAAATCACCCTGCGCCAGAATAATGCCGGGCTTTTTAATCTTAGCGATGTTTTCGACGACTCAAGAGAATAAATGACGTATAAGCGATGAAACAAGCGATTTTCCTGCAAAAAGACTCGTTTTCACAGGCGTATTTAATGTGATTATCATAAGATATCTGGTTCGGGAGACGCTCAAAAGCCAACTTGCGATCCTCTTCATACTGCTGCTGATCTTTTTTTGTCAGAAGCTAGTCAGGATTTTGGGTGCGGCGGTTGACGGCGATATTCCGACAAATCTCGTATTTTCCCTGTTAGGACTTGGTGTGCCTGAAATGGCGCAGCTCATCCTGCCTCTTAGCCTTTTCCTTGGGCTACTCATGACGTTTGGCAGACTGTATACCGAGAGTGAAATCACGGTAATGCATGCGTGTGGCTTGAGTAAAGCGGTGCTGATCAAAGCTGCAATGATCCTCGCACTCTTTACCGGCGCAATAGCAACGGTCAACGTGATGTGGCTTGGCCCGTGGTCATCTCGTCATCAGGACGAAGTGTTGTCAGAAGCCAAGGCTAACCCCGGCATGGCCGCACTTGCCCAAGGGCAGTTCCAACAAGCGACGGATGGTAACTCGGTGCTGTTTATTGAAAGCGTCGACGGTTCAAGCTTTAAAGACGTTTTCCTGGCGCAGTTGCGTCCAAAAGGTAACGCGCGTCCTTCCGTGGTGGTGGCTGACTCCGGTCATTTGTCACAGCGGCCCGATGGCTCACAAGTCGTCACGCTAAATACCGGGACTCGCTTTGAAGGCACGGCATTACTGCGTGATTTCCGCATCACGGATTTCAAGGATTACCAGGCGATAGTGGGCCACCAGACCGTGGCGCTTGATCCCGATGATTCCAGCCAGATGTACTTCCGCACGCTGTGGTCAAACGATTCCCCCAGTGCGCGAGCCGAATTGCACTGGCGTTTAACGCTGATAGCGACCGTGTTTATTATGGCCTTGATGGTGGTTCCGTTAAGCGTGGTTAACCCGCGCCAGGGCCGTGTGCTTTCAATGTTGCCAGCCATGCTGTTGTATCTGGTGTTCTTCCTGCTGCAAACCTCGCTGAAATCTAATGCGGCGAAAGGGAAAATCGACCCGATGATGTGGATGTGGCTGGTTAACCTGGTCTATCTTGCCATCGCAGTTGTGCTCAACGTGTGGGATACGGTGCCGATGCGCCAACTACGTGCACGCTTTAGCAAAACACGAGGAGCGGCATAAATGTTTGGTGTACTCGACCGTTATATCGGTAAAACCATCTTTACCACCATCATGATGACGCTGTTCATGCTGGTGTCGCTGTCGGGCATTATTAAATTTGTCGACCAGCTGAAAAAAGCCGGGCAGGGCAGTTATTCCGCAATGGGCGCTGGGGTGTACACCATCCTTAGCGTGCCAAAAGACATCCAGATATTCTTCCCGATGGCTGCATTACTGGGTGCCTTGCTTGGGCTTGGAATGCTGGCGCAGCGCAGCGAACTGGTGGTGATGCAAGCCTCTGGTTTTACACGTATGCAAATTGCATTGTCGGTGATGAAAACGGCTATTCCGCTGGTGCTGTTGACCATGGCAATGGGCGAGTGGGTCGCTCCGCAAGGCGAGCAAATGGCGCGTAACTACCGTGCGCAACAGATGTACGGCGGTTCTTTACTGACCACGCAGCAAGGTTTATGGGCGAAAGATGGCCATAACTTTGTCTACATCGAACGCATAAACGGCGATAACAACCTCGCGGGCGTCAGTATTTATAGCTTTAACAAAGAGCGCCGTCTGCAATCGGTTCGTTATGCCGCATCCGCGCAGTACGATGTGGAACATAAGGTGTGGCGACTGTCACAGGTTGATGCTTCTAACCTGACTGATCCGATGCAAATCACCGGTTCCCAGACCGTCAGCGACGAGTGGAAAACCAACCTGACCCCGGACAAACTTGGGGTAGTGGCACTGGACCCGGATGCGCTGTCTATCAGCGGCCTGCACAATTACGTGAAGTACCTTAAAGCCAGCGGACAAGACTCCGGACGCTACCAGCTCAATATGTGGAGCAAAGTCTTTGCACCGCTCTCCGTTGCCGTAATGATGCTGATGGCGCTGTCGTTCATTTTCGGCCCGCTACGCAGTGTGGCAATGGGCGTGCGCGTCGTTACTGGTATCAGTTTTGGTTTCGTGTTTTACGTTCTCGACCAAATCTTTGGCCCGCTGAGTCTGGTGTATAACATTCCGCCGATTCTGGGCGCGTTGTTGCCAAGTGCCAGCTTCTTCCTGATTAGCCTGTGGCTGATGATGAGACGCTCAGGTTAACTATTTGAATTTGTAGGGTGGATTAGCGACTAGCGACATCCACCAATTAATTCGAAATTGTCGGGCGTCGCTAGTCGCTAGCCCGACCTACAAAAATCAGCTAGATCAGCGTTTTCGCCCGCCCATAATACTGCCCAAAACACCGCGAATGATTTGATTAGTCACCTGGCGTGCCGCGCTTTTCGCCATAGTTTGCACTACGCCATCTTTCTTGCCGCCTCGCGGGCCAGTCGTACCAAACAGAATATCTTTCAGCCCGCCGAGAATACCGTCATCTACCGCCACTGATTCGCCTTTAGCGGGTGGGGCATTTTGTTGCTCACCCGCGTTCTGAACCCCTTGTTGTAAACGTTCAAAAGCGGATTCGCGATCGACTGCTTCATCGTATTTACCGTACAGCGGTGAATGGTTCAAAAGCCCGTTGCGTTCATCGGCGGTGACCGGCCCCATGCGTGAGCAGGGCGCGATAACCATGGCGCGTTCAACTATCGTTGGGCTGCCTTTTTCATCCAGCAAAGAGATCAGTGCTTCGCCCGTTCCTAGTTCCTGTATCGCTTTCTCGGTGTCGAATTTAGGGTTAGCACGCATGGTTTGTGCGGCGGTTTTTACCGCTTTCTGGTCTTTAGGTGTAAAGGCACGCAACGCATGCTGAATGCGGTTGCCGAGCTGCCCTAACACGGTGTCTGGAATATCTGACGGATTTTGGGAAACGAAATAAACCCCAACGGCTTTGGAACGAATCAGGCGAATAACCTGCTCGATTTTGTCTAACAATACCTGTGGGGCATCGTTAAACAGCAAATGTGCTTCATCAAAGAAGAACACCAGCTTTGGTTTTTCCTGGTCGCCCGCTTCAGGCAATTGCTCGTATATTTCTGAAAGCATCCACAACAAACTGGCGGCATACAGTTTTGGCATCTGGTAGAGCTTTTCCGCCGACAGGATATTGATAACACCTTTGCCATTCGCATCGGTACGCATCCAATCTTTGATATCCAGCATCGGTTCGCCAAAGAAATATTCTGCACCTTGCTCTTCAAGCTGTAATAGTCCACGTTGAATGGCACCGACAGAAGCACTGCTGATATTGCCGTACTGATTCTGGAACGACTTCGCGTTATCACCGATGTACTGAGTCGCTGCACGTAAATCTTTAAAATCGAGCAGTAATAAACCCTGGTCATCGGCAATGCGGAAGATAATTTGCAGCACGCCTGCCTGAACGTCATTCAGGTTGAGCAGACGTGAAAGTAACAGTGGCCCGAGATCGGAAACGGTCGCGCGCACCGGATGGCCTTTTTCACCAAAAATATCCCACAAGACAACGGGATTACTGTGAGGCGACCAGTCATTCACGCCGATTTTGGCAAGCCTTTCGAGGAGCTTTTCAGACCCAACACCTTCTTGTGCCACGCCGGTAAGATCGCCTTTTACATCCGCCATAAACACAGGCACGCCTATTTCGGAAAAGGACTCGGCCAGTTTTTGCAGCGTGACCGTTTTACCAGTGCCTGTAGCACCGGTTATCAGCCCGTGTCGGTTCGCCATACTCGGCAGCAGATGCAATTCTTGTTCTGTAGTTCTGGCAATCAGGAGCGGCGCAATCATGATGATTTCCCTGTGGTGACATTTCCATAAGCATAGCAAGCGGCAGGAGTTCGTCATCAGCCAAAATCCTGGTTTACGGCATAGCTCGCAGCAAAGGCTATGCTTTGCATATGTATTACTTATTATTGGGAAACTATGTCCAGATTCTTCTTTAATGACCGTAAGCAAATGGTCAACGACGCCATTGAAGGCGTCATTATCAGCTCTCGTTTTCGTAACCTGACTCGTTTAGATACCGACCCCGCCATTCGTGTGGTGGTGCGCAAAGACTGGAAAAAAAGCAAAGTCGCCATTATTTCAGGTGGTGGCTCAGGCCATGAGCCTGCGCACGTTGGTTTTGTCGGCAAAGGAATGTTAACCGCTGCGGTGTGCGGTGACTTGTTTGCCTCGCCGAGTGTGGAAGCGGTGCTAAATGCGATTGTGGCGGTAACGGGCGATCGTGGCTGCTTGCTTATCGTCAAAAATTACACCGGCGACCGCCTGAATTTCGGTCTTGCAGCGGAAAGAGCTAAAAAGCATGGCTTGAAAGTGGAAATGGTTATCGTCGGTGACGATATTTCGCTGCCGGATAATAAACAGCCGCGTGGGATTGCCGGAACGATACTGGTGCACAAAATTGCGGGCTTTGCCGCAGAGCAGGGGAAATCTTTGAGTGATGTTCGAGACATCGCGCAACTTGCCTGTGACAGCATTGCCAGCATGGGTGTCGCCATGCAAACCTGCAATCTACCGGGCCAGCATGACGAGGAAGGGCGCATTAAAGGTGGGCATGTCGAGCTAGGTCTTGGGATTCATGGTGAACCCGGCGCTAGCACGGTTGATAGCCAAAACAGCCAGAATATTGTTACCAGCCTGGTGAAAAATCTGCGAGAAAAAACCGGTACACAAGCAAAGCTTGCGGTGCTGATTAACAATCTTGGCGGAACGTCCACGCTGGAAATGGCGCTTCTGACGAAAGAGCTGGTTCATTCCGAATTAAAGGATCAAATCGATTATCTGATTGGCCCTGCGGCACTTGTGACGGCGTTAGACATGAAAGGATTTTCACTTTCAGCCATCGCCCTGAATGACATTTTTATTGAAGCCTTGCAGGCGGAAGTAGAAACCGCGGGCTGGCAACCGATGGTAAAACTCGAGCCGATGCCGATGCAAAAGCACAGTGTGATTCGCGCAGCGACACAGGCTAAAGCATCGGAAAATGCAGTGGTAAAAGCACTGGTCGCTAGCGTTACCGATACGCTTATCGGCCAGGAAAATGCGTTGAATGCTCTGGATGCGAAAGTGGGTGATGGTGATACGGGATCTACCTTTGCCCAAGGTGCCAGGGACATCGCGCAGCTCAATGAAGAAGGCAAGCTGCCACTAAACGACACCGCTGCTCTGCTGGAGTTAATCGGCGAACGGTTGGCGACGGTGATGGGCGGTTCAAGCGGCGTGCTGATGTCTATTTTCTTTACGGCGAGTGGGCAAAAGGTCGCTAAAAAGCAGCCTCTGGCAGATGCGTTGTTGTTTGGCCTTGAGCAGATGAAACGCTACGGCGGTGCCGATCTGGGCGATCGTACGTTGATCGATGCGTTACAGCCCGCACTCGAAGCCCTGAAAGAGGGTTCTCTGAGTGCTGCGGTAAAAGCCGCGCAAGAAGGGGCAAATGCGACGGCGCAGATGCAAAAAGCCAATGCCGGGCGTTCATCCTATGTAAACAGCGATAACCTGAATGGCGTGAAAGATCCCGGAGCCGTGGCGATCGCCGAGGTATTTGCAGGATTGCCAAAATAGTAGGCCGGGGGAGCACCCCCGGTTTTTTATGCCTGGCCGACTAACGCCATCTGTGTCAACCACAAGCGAGTATCAAACTCCAGCTGGTGATATTGCGGTTCCATGTGGCAGCACAGCGAATAGAACGCTTTGTTGTGATCTTTCTCTTTCAGGTGCGCCAACTCATGAACCACAATCATGCGTAAAAATGCTTCTGGCGCATTTTTAAATACCGTTGCCACCCGAATTTCTGCTTTCGCTTTTAGCTTGTTTCCCTGAACACGCGACACCGCCGTATGCAGACCCAACGCATTATTCAGCACATGAATTTTGTTGTCGTAAGCGACTTTATTGATCGGCGGTGCGTTGCGTAGGTACTGATTTTTAAGGTCTTGTGTCCAGGCGTACAGCGCTTTATCGGTAGTGATGTTATGGGTTTTCGGATAACGTTTTTGCAGCACTTCGCCCAGACGCTGTTCCGCAATCAGGGTGCGAACCTGCGAGAGCAGATGCTCCGGGTAGCCTTGGAGGTATGTTAGTTCGCTCATGCATTTCTCATATAACGGGGAAAAAAGGGTATACTCACGCCCCCATTCGGGGATTATGCCGAAATTTTACCATCCAGGAGGGCCGATGAGCCAATTAGACGACGGTTTCCGTTCACTGACACTAAAACGTTTTCCAGCAACGGACGACGTTAACCCACTACAGGCGTGGGAAGCTGCGGATGACTACCTTTTGCAGCAACTGGACGAAATCGAAATCAGTGGCCCGGTCCTGATTTTTAACGATAACTTCGGGGCGCTGTCTTGCGTGCTGGCTGAGCATAAGCCGTATAGCATCAGCGACTCGTATCTTAGCGAACTGGCTATCCGTGAGAACTTGCGTGAAAACGGTATCGTTGAGTCCAGCGTAACGTTTCTGGATAGCACCGCTCAATACCCGCAAGCGCCTGCTGTGGTTCTGATTAAGATCCCTAAAACGCTGGCATTGCTGGAACAACAGCTTCGCGCATTGCGCCATGTGGCGACACCAGAAACACGCATTATCGCGGGTGCGAAAACGCGTGATATTCACAACTCCACCATCGAGTTGTTTGAAAAAATTCTTGGGCCAACCACCACCACGCTTGCCTGGAAAAAAGCACGTCTGATCAACACCACGTTCAACGCACCAGCGATAAAAGAAGTGCCAGAAACGCTGAGCTGGAAACTGGACGGTACACCATGGACGATTCATAACCATGCGAACGTCTTTTCCCGTACCGGGCTGGATATTGGCGCACGTTTCTTCATTGAGCATTTGCCAGGAAACCTGGAAGGTGAAATTGTCGATTTAGGTTGTGGTAACGGTGTGATTGGCCTGCATTTGCTGCAGAACAACCCGGAAGCGAACGTCGTATTTGTTGATGAATCGCCGATGGCGGTCTCTTCAAGCCGCCTGAACGTTGAAACCAACATGCCGGAAAACCTGCCGCGCTGCGAGTTTATGATCAACAACGGGCTATCCGGTGTTGAGCCATACCGCTTTAACACGATCCTGTGTAACCCGCCGTTCCATCAGCAGCACTCTTTGACTGACCAGGTAGCATGGGAGATGTTCCACCACGCCCGTCGTTGCCTGCAAAATGGCGGTGAGCTGTATATCGTTGCTAACCGCCATCTGGACTACTATCACAAACTGAAGAAGATCTTCGGTAACTGCGATACGGTTGCCACCAACAAGAAATTTGTGGTGCTTAAAGCAGTGAAATTAGGCCGTCACGGTTAAATTTCCAGTGCTAAACGGGTGCCCTGTGCGATTGCGCGTCGGGCATCCAGTTCCATTGCCACATCCGCACCACCAATCAAATGCAGCGTTTTTCCCAGTTCGCGTAACGGTTGTGTCAGTTCACGACGCGAATCTTGCCCCGCACAAATAATCACGTTATCCACCGCCAGCGTCTGCGGTTCTCCACCCACCGTGATGTGCAGCCCTTCATCGTCAATGCGTTCGTAAGTCACGCCTGCCAGCATTTTCACACCACGCGCCAGAAGCGTTGTGCGGTGTATCCAACCTGTTGTTTTGCCCAACCCTTCGCCCGGTTTACTGGTTTTACGTTGTAGCATCACAATTTGTCGTGGGCTTTTATGCAGTTGAGCGCCTTCAGGACGTAATCCGCCCGCGTGTTGCAGACTGGTGTCGATACCCCATTCCACGCAAAACTCAGCGATATTCTGGCTGGTGGATTCCCCTTGCTGGCTGAGATACATCGCGGTATCAAAACCTATGCCTCCGGCACCGATAATGGCGATACGGTCGCCAACTGGCGCTTTCTCACGTAGCACGTCGATGTAATTCAACACTTTAGGATGCATGATGCCGTCGATAAGCGGCAGACGGGGTTCGATACCGCACGCGAGGACAATCTCGTCGAACTCTTTCAGCATTGGCGCGGTGACATATTGATTGAGACGAACTTCAACCCCCGTTAGCCCTAACATACGGCGGTAATAACGCAGTGTTTCGTAAAACTCTTCTTTGCCTGGGATCTGTTTCGCAATATTAAATTGCCCGCCGATTCCTGTGGCGGCATCAAATAATGTCACTTTGTGGCCGCGAGATGCGGCGTTGATCGCAAAAGCTAGCCCCGCAGGGCCTGCGCCAACCACCGCCAGATTTTTACGGAATACGGCAGGGACGATCGGCATTTTGGTTTCATGACAGGCGCGCGGGTTGACCAGGCAAGAAGTGACTTTGCCGAGGAAGATCTGATCCAGACACGCCTGGTTGCAACCAATACAGGTATTGATCTCATCTTCGCGGCCCTGTTGAGCTTTGGAAACAAACTCTGCATCGGCAAGGAATGGCCGCGCCATCGACACCATATCGGCATCGCCATCGGCAAGAATTTTCTCTGCGGTTTGCGGATCGTTAATTCGGTTGGTGGTGACTAACGGAATGGAAACAATGCCTTTGAGTTTGCGAGTCACCCAGCTAAAGGCACCGCGTGGAACGGGTGTGGCAATGGTAGGAATACGCGCTTCATGCCAGCCAATTCCGGTATTAATCAGCGTTGCACCTGCTTTTTCAATGGCTGTTGCAAGCTGCACGGCTTCTTCAAACGTGCCGCCGCCATCGACTAAATCCAGCATCGACAGGCGATAGATAATAATAAAATTCGTCCCCACCTTTTCACGAACCGCACGCACCACTTCTATGGCAAAACGCATACGCCGCGTGTAATCGCCGCCCCATTCGTCATCGCGCTGATTGGTTCTGGCTGCCAGAAACTGGTTAATTAAATAACCTTCAGAACCCATGATTTCCACGCCATCGTACCCAGCCTGCTGTGCAAGGCTTGCGCACTGGGCGAAATCTTCAATCAAGGTGAGGATTTCATCGTGGTTCAGCGCGTGGGGCTTAAAGCGGTTAATCGGAGCTTGGATAGCAGAAGGGGCCACAGGGTTTGGCTGGTAGCTGTAGCGCCCGGTATGCAAGATTTGCAGCGCAATTTTCCCACCTTCGCGGTGCACGGCATCGGTCACCACCTGGTGATGTGCAAGCTGGCTTGCGTCATTGAGCACCGCGCCGCTTTCCACGCCAACGCCGTAAGGCGAGGGGGCAACGCCGCCAGTAACAATCAACGCAACACCGTGGCGTGCTCGCTCGGCATAAAAAGCCGCTAAACGCTCGGCACCGTTCGGGTGCTCCTCAAGTCCGGTATGCATCGAACCCATCAGCACACGGTTTTTTAGGGTAGTGAAACCCAAGTCTAGCGGGGCAAACAGCGACGGATAGCTCATATTCTCTTCCTGCAGGGTCATTATTATTATGTGGTCGGATGAGTTAGTAATTTAGCGGGCTACAGCGCAAATGGGGGAAAGTTGTCGAATGATTGTGACGGGATTCAAAGAACGATGATGTTTTTCTCCTGGGCTGAAAACCCATTGATGCATCGTCAGTGTTATGAATTCACGTTTTGGTATTCATAAATGTCACTATAAAACGGTACGAAAATTATATATTCACATATATCCATTCTTATAAATAATATGTTTATGCATATTTGAACTTTTTATTTAATTGAGTGTGATGAAACTACGGTTATGGAACTTTCTATTTGGAGATGGAAAATTAAAGTTGTTATATTTCTTTCGCAGTATTTATGCGTGCTCAATATATTCACAGGGATTATATAAATAATTAATTTATAAGGATGTGTAATGCATATGAAAATAAAATTACTGGCATTATTAACGGGCGCTATTTTATCAAGCGGGGCAATGGCTACGAGTACCAGTAATAGCGCACTGGAACAAAGATTAAACCAATTAGAGCAACGTTTAGCAGCAGCCGAAAAGCGAGCAGCCAGTGCCGAAGCCGAAATTCAACAAATAAAATCAGTACCTACACCCATCGCCACCACCGCGCCTGTCGCGGTTGTTAGCGAGCAATCAACCAGCAATAAAGCCGATAATCAATCACCAAAATTAACCTTAACCGGTTATGGCGATCTTAAAATATATGGCGATGTTGAATTTAATATGGATGCCGCGAGCCGCAGTAATGGGCTGACATCTATGCGCCGCAGTGCCAATACCAATTGGGCAGATGGCAATAATGAACGCTGGGATATTAATGGCCGCTTATTGCTAGGTTTTGATGGCTATCGCCATATGGATAATGGCAATTTCGCGGGCTTCACGGCACAACCGCTGGCTGATTTGACCGGCCATATGAATCTTGATGATGCGGCTTTCTTCTTCGGCCATGAAAACGACTGGAAAATTAAAGTCGGCCGTTTCGAAGCCTACGATATGTTCCCGCTGAACCAGGATACCTTTGTTGAGTATTCCGGTAACACCGCCAACGATTTGTACGGCGATGGCTACGGCTACATCTATATGATGAAAGAAGGGCGCGGGCGTAGTGATTCCGGCGGTAACTTCATGCTGAGCAAAAATATCGACAGCTGGTATTTTGAACTTAATACCCTGTTGGAAAACGGCACTTCGCTGTATCAGGACAAGTCATATCACGGCAATGAAATGACGAACGATAAAAACGTGGCCTATCTGCGCCCGGTCATTTCGTGGTCGCAGGATAACTTATCCGTTGCCGCAGCGATGGAAGCGCAGGTGGTGAATAACGCCTACGGTTATCAAGATGCAAACGGACAAACGGTAGACCAATCCAGTCGTACCGGTTATGGCCTGACGATGACGTGGAACGGGCAGAAAACCGACCCGGATGACGGCGTCGTCGCCAACCTCAGCACCGCGTACATGGATGCCGAAGATGAAACCGACTTTACCGCAGGTGCGAACGCCTTATGGCATAACTTCGAGCTCGGCTATATCTACGCCCACAATGATATCGATAAGTTCGATGTGACAAACGCTTTGGAAAACTGCGACAGCGACTGCTGGATCACCAACGCGGGCACGTACGATATCCATACCATTCACTCTTCTTATCTGTTCCCGAACGTGATGGGCATGAAGAACTTTAATATTTATCTCGGTACTTACGTGTCGTGGGTTAGCGCCGATCATGAATCGAACGATGGCAGCGACAACACCCGTTACGGCGGCCGCGTGCGCTTTAAGTACTATTTCTAATATAAAGATGGCGTGAGGGTTGTCTTTGGTTATTGGACTCCCTCATCCCAGCCTTCTCCCCAGGGAGAGGGAGTAAACTCACCTTGCCAGGGTGAGGATGGTTCTAAACCTTAGCGAATAAATTCAGCAAATTTGTCAGCGTTCTTTTTCAGGTATTCAGGGAAATCTCCGCTCTGCAGATCGATAACCTTAAGGTTTCTTTCACGTGCCCAAATATCCAACCCATTCTCAATGGCATTTTTGATATGTTCTTGATTATTAAGCTCTGGCGTATCGTACTCAGTATGCGAAATAGTAGACATTTTTTCTGAAATACGCTCTGCAGTCATTATCCAGGAGAAATGCCAGCCTGCATCCTGGACAACATGAGTTCTTAATTTTAACCAACGCCACTTCAACCAGTTTTTTCGAATAGCCGAACGTTTCACATTGCGTAGGGTTTCTGGTTCGCCATTAAAGAAAGTACGCAGATTTTTATAGCTGGTCATTTTAGGTAGCGTGCATCGGCGTGGCGAACCATCAGTATTAAAGACCTGCAAGTTAAACTGATAGTTGTAGAAGTTTTGGTAAAGCGTCGTACACAGGTAATTGGGTTTATAACCGGCAATGGCTTCCGGGCGAATAATTTCATCGACGTCGGAGACAATTATTGTGTCATCGTCTTTTGCCGTCGTCAGGCCGTTCATAATGGCATTGCGGGTTCTGGCTTCATTGGTCCAACTGTCTGCAACTGGCTTTTCGTCAAAGACGACGTAGATAATTTTGTCCTTAAATTTTGCAAATTTGTTGATATCGAAATGCAGCTCCACTGGCTGGCCAGTAAAGGAGTGCGTCGATTCGACAATCACAAATTTATCAACAGAGTCATTGAGTACGTTGAGCCGGATGTCGAGCAACATATCTTCATCGTAATAGAGGAAGCAGTCGTAGATCATGAGGAAGCGACCAAATTTAAGGATAGAAAAGGACGGCAAGTATAGAACGTTCAGAAGAGTAAAAACATTAGCGAGCTAAATATCCCCCAGAACGATTGCTCCGGGGGAAGATAGTCACAGGACTAACTCGGTTTTTAACGTGCTGACTTGAAGTGATTTAAGCGCCTTTCTCGCACAGCCCAACACATGCTCGCACTGCTCAATGGTGATAGTCAGTGGTGGCTCAATACGAATGGTTTTCGAATTGTTGAGCGTACCGGCGACCAGCACCTGCTGGCGGAACATCTCACTTGCAAAGTTATAGCCAATTTCGTTGTCGCTGAACTCGATGGCAATCAACAAACCTTGTCCACGCGCATCGACGATCAGTTCCGGGAACTCACGTTTCAGGGCCAGGAAGCCGTCCACCAGCAGTTGTCCTTTTTGTTGCGCTTGAGCCGGAAGATTTTGCTCAAGCAGAACATGGATGGTGGCGATCGCCGCCGCACAGGCCAGCGGGTTGCCACCAAAGGTGGTGGTGTGCAGGAAAGGATTATCAAACAGCACAGAGAACACTTCTTCTGTCGCAACGGTCGCGCCAATCGGCATTACACCGCCGCCGAGTGCTTTGGCGAGGCATAAAATATCAGGCTGTACGTTTTCATGTTCGCAGGCGAACATTTTACCCGTACGCCCCATACCGGTTTGCACTTCATCGAAAATAAGCAGTGCGCCAAACTCATCACAAAGCTTACGAACCGCTGGCAAATACCCGAGCGGTGGGATAATTACGCCGCCTTCACCCTGAATAGGTTCAAGGATAATGGCTGCGACATCATCACCCGTTTTACGGCATTCGCTCAACATTGTGCGTAACGCGTCGATATTGCCAAACGGTACGTGCCTGAAGCCCGGAAGCAACGGCATAAACGGTTTACGGAAAGCAGCTTTTGCCGTGGCCGATAATGCCCCGAGAGATTTGCCATGAAACGCGCCACTGGCGGCGATAAAGGTAAATTTCCCGCGCGGGGATTGATAGGCTTTGGCGAGTTTAATCGCTGCTTCAACCGATTCTGTACCGCTGTTGCTAAAGAAGCTGTACTTGAGTTTACCCGGAGTGAGTGTCGCTAGTGTTTTGGCAAGCATCGCCCGTAAAGGGTCGAGCAGCTCCTGGCTGTGCAGGGGTTGTTTTTCGAGCTGATGCTGTACGGCGGATACCACTGTTGGATTACGGTGCCCCACGTTAAAAATGCCGAATCCACCCAGACAATCTAAATATTCCTTACCCTGGGTGTCGACAAGCGTATTTAAACTGCTCGCTTGCCACTCTACGGCTCCGTAATCCCCGCCGGCTGTCACTGATTTACGATACTCAAGAAAACCCGGATTCACATGCTGCTGGAAGTTATCGATAACCTCTCGGTTTAACGCCTTCATCTCCTCATGGGTGAGTGTCTTCTTTTCGATGATATTGAGAGCGTGCGCTGTGCAGGCAAGAGCCGAAGCGCTAGTAGGTAACCTGTTCAAAATATGCTCCTGGGGAGGACGTATCACGCGATACACAAAATAAGTATTGCAGGGAATACGCCACTTCGCTTCCCCTAAACAAAATCAGGATAAACGATCTGACGGAATGCAAATTGCGTAATAATTAATCACAGGGATTGATATTTTGTGGGTAAATCTGCTGGTATGAAGCGGCTTTTCTGCGGGATATCTGGTTTTGTTGCACCATAACCCTGCGTCGTGCTGCTTAACGGTGCTCTCCCCGCACCAGGGCGGCACGGTTGAACTCACGTTCGATGACGCCGCCTGCCATATAAGCCGCTCTGTCTGACATATGCGCAATCACATCGGCATCATGGCTGACGAGCAGGTAAGTCATACCAAACTGCTGTTTAAGGCGGTTCAGCAGATTGAGAATTTCTGCCTGGACGGACATATCCAGCGCTGAGGTTGGCTCATCAAGCAGCAGAATTTTAGGGCGTAGCAGCAGCGCACGGGCAATGGCTACACGCTGGCGTTGTCCGCCAGAAAGCTGATGCGGATAACGCTTCATGGCGTCTGTTGGTAGCCCAACCTGAAGCAGCGCTTCTTCTACGCGGGCGGGAATTTGCGCTTCGCCATGAATAGTTAATGGCTCGGCCAGCGTACGATAAATGGTGTGATTGGGATGCAAAGACGCGTACGGGTCCTGAAATACCATTTGCACGTTACGGCGCAAATTACCCTGAAAACGCACGCCGGGTTTGATTGCGCCTTCAAGCATTTTCACGTCACCTTGCCACTCACGCTGTAACCCCGCCAGCACGCGCAGAATGGTGGATTTTCCACAACCTGACGCGCCAATTAAGCTGAATGTTTCCCCTGTATTGATAGATAAACTGGCATCGCGCACGGCAGTTTTGATCTGGCCTTTTGCGCTAAATTGCACGCATAAATTGCTGACTTCAACGATTGCCATCGTTTTCTCCTTGCAGATTCTGGCTGCGGTCGAGCGTTGGCAGCATCATGCCGTAAGTCAGCGCGTTTGGGCGACATGTCCAGAGCGTGCGGGTGTAGGGATGGGTGGCGGTTCCCAGTCGGCTGGCTGCCATTTCATCCACTTTTTGTCCCTGATACATCACCAGTACGCGTTGGCAGTGTTGTGCCACCAGCGGGAGATCGTGGCTGATCAGCAACATCGCCATTTGGCGCTGTTCGCATTGTTCTACCAGCAGTTCCAGAATCTGGTTCCGTAAACGGGCATCCAGCGCGGAAGTGGGTTCGTCGGCAATCAACACTTTGGGATTGTTAACCAACGCGATGGCGATCATCACGCGTTGCCCCATACCGCCCGAGAGTTCTGCCGGGTAGCGGGACAGCACATTTTCCTGCAATCCCACCGCATTGATCACTTCGCTGATTCGCTCACGCCGTTGCGCCGTGGACAGTTTTTGATGCAAGCGCAACGCCTCGTCAATTTGCTGTGCAACGTTTTTGACTGGGTTAAGCGCGTAGCGTGGATCTTGCAGCACCATTGCGATCTCATTGCCGCGCAGCCGTTGCCAGTCGCGGTTGTGTAACGTAAGCAGATCGTTACCCAAAACATTGAGTTGGGTGGCGCTCACTTTGCCTGGTTTACGCACCAGGCCCATCAACGCTCTGGCTGTCATGGATTTACCCGAGCCGGATTCGCCCACTAGCGCGAGTCGCTCGTTGCCCAACGTAAACGACAGGTTTTCCACTACCCGTGCGCCAGGGTAATCAATGTTTAACCCGCTGACTTCAATACGATTCTCAGTCATGGCTCGGCTCCAGCACGTCGCGTAATCCATCGCCCAGTAAGTTAAACGCCAGGCTGCTGATAAGAATGGCGGTGCCAGGAATTGCGGCAATCCACCATTGATCGAAAATAACCTGCATGCCGTCGGCGATCATCGAACCCCATTCCGACATCGGCGGCCTTGCGCCAAGCCCGAGGAAACCAAGCCCGGCGGCGGCCAGAATAATCCCTGCCAGATCAAGCGCCAGGCGCACAATCGCAGAAGGTAAACACAGCGGCAAAATATGGCCTGCCAGCAGGCGTGGCCCACGAATCCCCATCATTTCAGCGGCGGCGAGATAGTCGCTGTGGCGCAGGCGTTGGATTTCGCTGCGCGATTGCCGTGCATATGCAGGCCACGTCGTTAGTGCCAGGGCCAATGCGCCGTTGACTAGCCCAGGCCCGAGCATTGCAACAAAGGCAAAAGCCAGAATCAGGCGCGGCATCGACATCACCACGTCGGTAAAACGCATAAGTACACGCTCCAGCCAACCGCCGTAATAACCGGAAAGAATGCCGATCAGCAGCCCAACGGGCAGGGTAATTACCGTGACCAGCAACACCAGGCCCAGAGCCGGGCGCGAGCCATAAATCAGGCGTGAGAGTAAATCGCGGCCATAGCTATCCGTCCCCAACCAGTGTTGAGCATTGGGCGCTTGCAGACGAGCAGCGGCGTCTTGCCAGTTCGGATCAAACGGCGCAATAAGTGGGGCGAAAACGGCAATCAGCACCAGCAACGTAATAATCACCAGGCCGCAGAGTGCCGCCGGTGAACGCAAGGTGCGGCGTAAAAAGAGGTAAGACGGCATTAGTGCACCCTCGGATCGGTGACTCGCACCAGCACGTCAGTGAGATTATTGATAATGACAAACGACACGCCAATCAGCAGCGTGCCGCCCATAATCGCGGTGGTATCTCCGGCGAACAGCGCGGTTGTGAGATAACGTCCGATGCCTGGCCAGGAGAAAACAGTTTCAGTCAGCACTGCGCCTTCCAGCATTCCGGTGTAGGCCAACGCAATAACCGTGAATAGCGTGCCGCGAATATTAGGCAGCACGTGGCGCACCAGAATCGTCATCTCTCCGGCACCTTTGGCGCGTGCAAGCGTGATGTATTCTTTGTTCATTTCGCTCAGGCAAGCGGTGCGCGTCAGCCGCGTGATACTCGCCAGCGAGTAGTAGGCGAGCAGCAGGACGGGTAGTACAAGGTGGTTGATGGCGTTCAGGAACGCGGCGCGGTCACCGGAAAGCCAGGTGTCTATCAACACAAAACCGGTTTTAGCTTCCACGCTGTATTGATAAATATCGTCCAGGCGCCCAGGTCCGGCGCTCCATTGCAGGCGTGCATAAAACAGCGCCAGCATCAGCAGGCCAAGCCAAAAAATAGGGACGGAATTGCCGAGCAGCGTGAAAGTACGCACCGCCAAATCCCACGGTGAGCCTGCGAATCGCGCGCAAAGTACGCCAAAAATCACCCCAAAAACGCTACCAATAATTAGCGCCAGGGTGGCGAGTTCTAGTGTTGCCGGGAAAGCAGAGAGCAAATCCTGTAGCACGGGTTGGCCGGTGGCGCTGGCAGTGCCCAGATCGCCATGAGCGAGATTTGTCAGGTAATGCCAGAACTGAATGGGCAGGGAATTATCCAGCCCAAGCTGGTGGCGCACCTGATCGTAAGTCGCCTGGCTTGCGTGATCGCCAACAATTTGCAGTACACGATCGACAGGGGATAGCGCCGACAAAGCAAAAGTGATGAGCAGCAGGCCGATAAGCGTAAGCGCCAGGGTAAACAGCCCCTGCACTAGCGTCAGCAATGGGCGGCGTAAGCGGCTGGCGGCTGAAAGGGTGGAGATGTCTGACATGTGGACTCTTATACAAAGCGGGATAAATCGTTTTGTCGGATGTCGCTTACGCTAATCCAACCTACATTTCGTAGGGGGGATTAGCGCGAGCGACATCCACCTGTTACTTACTCACGCGATCGTAATACACCATATCTGCATTCAAACCTTGCTGATAGCCCTTCACATTCTCACGCACCACGATCTGGGTTTTGCCCTGATCAACAAACACATATGGCGAGTTGTGCTGGACTTCTTCCTGTATTTTTTTATACAGATCCAGGCGTTTAGCTGGGTCAGATTCCGCAACAGCGGCCAGAGTTTGCTTGTTTAACTCTGGGATTTGCCAGCCGTTCAAACCTGCAACCGTGCTTGATTTGCCATCGTTATAGGCAAAGGCACTGGCGTTGGAATGAGCGTCAAAATAATCCGGGAGCCACAGACGGATTGCCGCTTGGTGCTGTTTAGCGCGAACGCGAGCGTAGACCTGGCTGCCCGCAGCGGGCAGAAGATCGATCTTCACGCCGCCCTGAGCAAAACTTGCCTGCATAGACTGAGCGATGGTGATGAACGGTGGTTTGTTTTCCACATCCAGCGTGAAATGCGCATCTTTGATGCCTGCTTTAGCAAGGATCTCTTTCGCTTTGGCTGGGTCAAATTTGAATGGATTGTTGTCCAGCGCCCCTGCGAAACCCACCGGCAGGAAGCTCTGGTGGATAAAATACTGGCCTTTAAGCAGGTCTTTGGTGATGCCTTCGTAATCCACCAGATAACGTGCGGCTTCCCACAGGGCTGGGTTTTTCAGCAACGGATTAGCACTGTTACCCGCGTTGAACACCATGTAATTCTGCTCGGCAGAAGGGATGCTCAGCACTTTCACGCCAGGTTTGCCTTCCAGCGCGCTGGTTTGGTCCGCACCCAGGTCGCGGGCGATATCTGCATCACCTTGCTGAATCAGCAGGCGGCGAGCCGCCGGATCTGGCACGTTTTTAATGATGATGTTTTTTACTTTAGGCGCGTCACCAGGAGAGGTTGGGTTCGCATCCAGCACAATCGCCTGATGCGGTTGGTAAACGCGCATCTTGAATGGGCCGCTGCCCGCAGAGTGCATTTTCAGCCACTCGTTACCGAAATCACCCGCTTTGGCGTTAGGTGAAACAGCTTTTTCATCCACGATAGATGCGATTGGCGTGGAGAGAATATTCAGCGCTACCGCCGGGCTGACGTCCGCCGTCCAGTGCAGTTCCAGCGTGTGATCGTCGACTTTTTTCAGCTGGCTGGCGATGTTATCTGGCTGCCAGCCAAGTACGTTAAGAATAAAAGCGGGGGACTTATTCAGCGTAACTGCGCGGGTATAAGAGAAAATAACGTCTTCCGGGCGCAGCGGATTGCCGGAGGAGAATTTGGCATCAGGACGCAGTTTGATAGTCAGCTTTTTATTGGCCGCGTCACCCTGCCAGCTTTCTGCCAGCACCGGGACAACTTTTGCCGGGTTATCACGGTCGGCCTGAACCAGGCGCTGATACAGGCTTGGCACCGTTTGAATGCTGGAAAGTTCGTTAGCTTCCGCAGGATCAAGGCTGACGATATCGTCCAGGCCCTGGGCAACAATTAAAGTGTTCGGTGGTGTGGCGGCAAAGCTGCTTGCGGAAATTGCAGCCAGCAGCAGTAACGGCAGTACTTTTCTTTGCATGTGGCACCCTGCTTAAAAGGAAGAATTTTTATGAGTTGTTATTCTCTGACCCGATTACGGTAGGTGAGTTATGACTATTCACAAAGTCCAAAAAATACTTTGCTTATAAATATTAGGTATATCCCATTCCTTTAGGGAATGATGTGAGCATCATAAATAAAAACGCCGGGCATTGACCCGGCGTTTGTTCACATAAAAAGACTATTCGTTAATACGTGGATGCTGGTGCACCAGATTAGTACGTTTCGCCTGTAACTCTTCAATTTCACGATCGATATCTTCAATTTTCTGCTCGATATTATCGTGATGTTCCTGAACGATTTCACGCGCTTCGGCAATGTCTGACGCTGCGGGAGTTGCCCCTTTCAGCGGCTTATTCGCCGTTTCTTTCATCGTCAGGCCGGTAATCAGGCCGATAACCGCAACCACCATCAGATAATAGGCTGGCATCATCAGGTTTTCGGTCGTCTCGACTAACCAGGCAGCAAGCGTTGGCGTAATACCAGCAACCAGCACCGAAATATTAAAGGCACTTGCCAGCGCACTGTAACGAATATGCGTTGGGAACATGGCTGGAAGGGTGGAAGCCATGACTCCGGTGAAGGAGTTAAGCACAACTGCCAGAATCAGCAGCCCGGCGAATATCAGCCCCAGCACATTACTGTTAATCAAAATAAAGGCCGGAATGGCCAGAACCAGCAATGCCACGCTGCCGAAGACGATAAACGGACGGCGGCCATAACGGTCACTCAACAGGCCAATAACCGGCTGCACAAACAGCATCCCAATCATAATAGCGATGATAATCAGCACACCATGTTCTTCGGAATAATGCAGGTTATGGGAGAGGTAGCTCGGCATATACGTGAGCAACATGTAGTAGGTCACGTTGGTCGAAATAACGATACCAATACAGGTCAACAGGCTGCGCCAGTGTTTCGTCGCAATCTCTTTGAAGGAGACTTTTGGCCCTTCTGTCAGACCTTCTTTATCGCCTTGCTCGAGTTTTTCAATGTGCTGCTGGAACGCCGGTGTTTCTTCAAGCGCGTGGCGCAGATACAGGCCGATAACGCCTAATGGCAACGCCAGGAAGAACGGCAGACGCCAGCCCCATTCGAGGAAGTTATCTTCACCAATGATGGCGGTAATCAGCACGACGACGCCTGCACCACAGACAAACCCGGCGATGGAACCGAAGTCCAGCCAGCTGCCCATAAAGCCGCGTTTACGGTCCGGTGAGTATTCCGCTACAAAAATCGAAGCGCCTGTGTATTCACCGCCCACTGAGAACCCTTGCGCCATTTTCGCAAGTAACAACAGGATTGGCGCCCAGATACCGATAGTCGCGTACGACGGAATCAGGCCAATACAGAAGGTACTCAATGACATAATGATGATAGTGATGGACAGGATTTTCTGGCGACCATACTTATCGCCCAGCATGCCAAAGAACAGGCCGCCTAACGGACGAATCAGGAAGGGAACAGAGAAGGTACCCAGTGCGGCAATCATCTGCACGCTTGGGCTGGCATCCGGGAAGAAGACCTTACCGAGGGCGTAGGCCACAAAGCCATATACGCCGAAATCAAACCATTCCATTGCGTTGCCAAGAGAGGCTGCTGTGATGGCCTTTTTAAGACGACTATCGTCGATAATCGTAACGTCACTGACCTTGATAGGTCTGACTTTCTTTTTCCTTTTTAACATTATTATCCTCTTTTTCCTTGCGGGAGCGAAACTGGCTCCCGAACTAAGTGTAGTGGGCTGGTTGCAATTTGAAGGTCAAAACTCCAGCACTTAGCGACACTATGACAAATTCATTAATAACTTCATGAAATTATTGGGGAATGTAGTCACGTACCAAATCAGTATAAAAGTTATGGTTTAATTTTAAAAGTGTGATCAGCGTCAAGTTTAACCGTTAAATTAAATCTTTGCATCGCCGATATAACAATATGGCTAGAAATATTAACAATTGGATAACCTGCCCAAGGAAGTTGCTATGACTGCGCGCACGGCTGCTACACAGCATGAATACCTGCTTGATGACGACACGACGCTGATGTCTACGACCGATTTAAAGAGCACAATTACCCATGCGAACGATGCGTTCGTGAAGGTAAGCGGATACTCCCTTCATGAACTTATTGGCCGCCCACACAACCTGGTGCGCCACCCGGATATGCCAAAAGCCGCCTTTGCTGACATGTGGTTCACCCTGCAAAAGGGGGAGCCGTGGACAGGCATCGTTAAAAATCAGCGCAAAAATGGCGACCATTATTGGGTGCGAGCCAATGTCGTACCGGTGGTGCGTAACGGCAAAACCACCGGTTATATGTCTATTCGTACTAAAGCGATGCCGGAAGAAATCGCTGCTGTTGAGCCGCTGTACAAAGCGCTAAGAGAAGGGCGCTGTAAACGCCGCCTGTTTAAAGGACTGGTGCTGCGTAAAAGTTGGTTGGGGAAATTACCCGCTTTACCGCTGCGCTGGCGTATTCGCATGATTTTGAGCGCTGTGTTTTTGCTGATGATGGCGGCATCTGTGGCGCTGGAGCAAGGCGCGGCTTACCTGCTAGTTAGCGCACTGGCGAGCGTATTGGCCAGTGTTTTGTTGGAATGGCAAATTGCGCGCCCTCTGGAAAACGTTGCGCGCCAGGCGCTGGAAGTGGCTACTGGAAATCAACAGCGCGTGCAGCATATTGGGCGTACTGATGAAATCGGCATGACGTTGCGGGCTATCGGTCAGTCAGGATTAATGTGCCGCTGGCTGATTCACGATGTCAGCCATCAGGTTGAAAACGTGCGTAGCGGCAGTGAGACTCTGGCGCAGGGCAATGTGGAACTGAACGAAAGGACGCGCCAGTCGCTGGCTAATGTGCAGCAAACCGTCACGACCATGAGCCAGATGGCGGTATCAGTGCAGAACAATTCAGAAACCGCCGCCGCCGCAGATAAACTTTCCAGTTCTGCGAGCGCTGCCGCAGCACACGGTGGCAAGTCGATGGAAATCGTTGTGACCACTATGGATGATATTGCCGACAGCACCCAACGCATCGGCTCTATAACCAGTCTTATCAATGATATTGCCTTCCAGACCAATATTCTGGCGCTTAACGCAGCCGTTGAAGCCGCGCGAGCCGGAGAGCAGGGCAAAGGGTTTGCAGTGGTGGCTGGTGAGGTGCGAAACCTGGCGCAACGCAGTGCGACGGCGGCCAATGATATCCGCAAATTGATTGATGCCAGCGCCAGCAAAGTGCAGTCCGGCACGATTCAGGTTCACGAAGCAGGGCGCACCATGAATGACATTGTTGAGCAGGTACGCAACGTGACCCATCTGCTTGGGCAAATCAGCCACGCCACTTCAGAGCAGGCGGAAGGGCTGTCTGATTTGACTCGCGCGGTTGCCGAACTGGATGCAATTACGCAAAAAAATGCGGCGTTAGTCGAAGAAAGTGCCGAAGTGTCTGCGATGG
Organism: uncultured Buttiauxella sp.; assembly: GCA_965119215.1. Lineage (GTDB taxonomy): Bacteria > Pseudomonadota > Gammaproteobacteria > Enterobacterales > Enterobacteriaceae > Buttiauxella. Next base: position 126,970 of record CBCPKK010000016.1, on the reverse strand, counting down.
TGAAACACCGGGCGACGCGTCTGGAAGATGCTGTGACGGTGCTGCATTAAGTTTAAAAAAGCGTAATGGCACTTTTTCACCCCTCGGAGGATTTTTTTTAGCTAGTCTGGGACAGATTGACCGTTTATTCACGACCCTAATCTATGGAGAGAATTATGCCGCAGTCGTCCCAAACTAACCGCCGCTTTGTTCTGGCGAAGCGCCCGCAGGGTATGCCGACCGATCAAGACATTGTTCTTGAACAAGCTCCTGTTCCGCAGCCTGCTGCAGGCCAGCTACTGCTGCGCACGCTTTATTTATCTCTCGACCCGTATATGCGCGGGCGCATGGATGATGCCGAGTCCTATACCCCAGGGCTGGCTATTGGCGAAGTGATCGGTGCAGGCACGGTTTGCCGCGTCGAAAAATCTGAACATGCGGATTACAAAGCGGGTGACCTGGTTCTGGCCTACACCGGCTGGCAGGACTACGCGCTGTCCAACGGCGAAGGTTTGCAGAAACTGGATGCCAATATGCAGCATCCTTCTTATGCGCTCGGTTTGCTCGGCATGCCAGGTTTCACCGGCTATATGGGATTGACCGATATTGGTAATCCACAAGTGGGAGAAACCGTAGTCGTCGCAGCGGCCAGCGGTGCCGTGGGTTCGGTTGTTGGGCAAGTGGCGAAACTGCTTGGCGCGAAAGTGGTGGGTATCGCGGGCGGTGCGGACAAATGCCGCTACGTGAAAGAAACGCTGAAATTCGATGCTTGTATTGACCACAAAGCGCCAGATTTTGCCGAGCAGCTGAAAAAAGCCTGTGACAAAGGCATTGATGTTTATTTTGAAAACGTGGGTGGGGCGGTATTCGATGCGGTTCTGCCACTGCTGAACACCAAAGCGCGTATTCCGGTGTGCGGCGTAATCAGCCAGTACAACGGCATGAATAGCGCATTTGAACAAGACAGATTGCCCCTGCTGATGGGCACTATTTTGAAAAAACGCCTGCGCGTACAGGGCTTTATTATTTCTCAGGATTACAGCGACAGTTACCCGGCCTTCTTTAAACAGATGAGCCAGTGGCTGGCGGAAGGGAAAATCCAGTTCCGTGAAGATATTGTTGATGGTCTGGAAAACAGCGTTGAAGCCTTCCGTGGTTTATTGGTCGGCAAGAACTTTGGCAAGTTGATTATCAAAGTCGCTGAGTAATTTATGGAGCGGCGCAAATGCGCCGCTCTTCGTGTTATTTAAAAGGCCCATCAATCACCGAATTTCTGACCAACAAATCCGATGTGAAAACATTTTCTTGCGACAAATACCCACCGTCCAACATAGAGATTAAACGGCTGATGACTTCGCTGATCATATCCCTGACCGGATCTTTGATGCTCGATAATGCCGGTGAAAGATAAGGCGCGGTAGGAATATTATCGAAACCAATTATTGATATTTCGCCGGGTATGGAAATCCCTTCATCGTTTAATTTTTTCATCGCACCAATCGCCATTTCATCATTGCTGGCGATTATCGCGCTGATCTTCTCTTTGCGCGAAAGCAGTGACTCAACGGCGGCAACGCCGCTGGCTGGCGTCCATTTCCCGTGCACGATAAGATTTTCATTAATCCCAATATCATATTGATTTAACGCTTCTTTGTAGCCGGACAAACGTTCGATAGCGGTAGGGGAATCCATCGATCCGGTAATAAAGGCAATATCACGATGCCCGCGTTCAATAAGATGTTTTGTTGCAAGGAAGCTCGAGCCTTTGTGGTCGCAGCAAATACAGTGGCTTTGGTGTTTTCTTAATTTTCTGTTCACCACCATAATCGGCTGCTTATGCTTTTCGATAATCTGATCCATTTCATCAATGGTCAAAAAGCGCGGATAAATAATCACCGCATCACAGCGTAAATCCAGCAAAAATTGAATGGCTTCCTGTTCTTCCTGCGCGCTGTGTTTGCCGTCCACCAGAATAAGCTGGCGACCGTTGTCTTCTAGTTTCTTCGCTGCCTGAGACAGTATTTCACTAAAGTAATTACCGTGATAAAGCGTGTTGGTGACCACCAAACCGATACATTCCGATTTATTGGTCGCCAGGTTGCGCGCCAGTAAATTTGGCCGATACCCCGCCTCTTCAATGGCTTTATAAACCTGTTCTTTTGTGGCTTCGCTGACGTATCCCTTGCCGGATAAAACGCGTGAAACCGTGGCTTTTGAGACACCGGCTTTGTTTGCCACTTCTAGCATTGTCGACATGGGCGCTTCCAGGCTTTTTTGAATGCGCCCATTTTACACATTCCCGCCGGACAAAATACTGCTCGAAAAGCGTTTCAGGCTGGCTGCGTGGCACCTCGATGGCGATCATCATCACAAAATTAACAATATGTAAAATTAGTGTTTGATCTGTTTGTTTTGCCTGGTCAATCTAATGTGGAACCGGTTACCTATTTCTCTGGCCCCTACAAGTTGGCATGACGTTACCGGATAAAACATTCATAACATTATGAATTTAAATAATAAAATTATAAACGGGCGGTGGTAACTCATGGCTAAGAATTATGCGGCAGTCTCTCAGTCGATAGTCGATGCAATTGGTGGTGCGGCGAACGTAGGTGCGGTAACACACTGCATGACACGTCTGCGGTTTGTAATAAACGACGATAGCCGGGTGGATACCGCGAAGCTCAAAGCCATCAATGGCGTATTGGGTGTGGTTCGCAGTGAAAACCAGTGCCAGGTGATTATCGGTAATACGGTTTCGCAGGCGTACGCTGAAGTGCTGAAACTGCTGCCGGAAGGTATGCAACCGGCGGCTCCAGTGGGCGGTAAAAACAAAATTACTCTGAAGCGAATAGGTGCCGGAATACTGGATGCGCTGATTGGCACTATGTCGCCGTTGATCCCCGCGATTATTGGCGGATCGATGGTAAAACTGCTCGCCATGATCCTGGATATGACGGGGATCTTTGGCAAAGGATCTTCAACGCTCATCATCCTTAATGTGATTGGCGACGGTGCATTCTTCTTCCTGCCGGTGATGGTTGCAGCGTCTGCGGCGATAAAATTCAAAACCAATATGTCGCTGGCGATAGCCATTGCCGGTGTGCTGCTTCACCCAAACTTTATTGACCTGATGGCGAAAGCTGCGCAAGGCCAACATGTTGAATTTATGGGGATGCCGGTAACCGCGGTGAAATATACCTACACCGTTATCCCTGCTTTGTGCATGACCTGGCTGTTGTCTTACATCGAAAGATGGGTTGACCGCATCACGCCTGCGGTAACCAAAAACTTCCTCAAACCGATGCTGATTGTGCTTATCTCTGCACCGATTGCCATCATGCTGATTGGCCCGCTGGGCATCTGGATTGGTACCGGTATTTCTTCACTGGTCTACACCATTCATCACTACCTGGGCTGGTTGTCTGTCGCGATTATGGGCGCGCTCTGGCCGCTGCTGGTCATGACCGGCATGCACCGGGTATTTACACCGTCTATCATTCAAACCATTGCTGAAACCGGCAAAGAAGGCATGGTTATGCCATCAGAAATCGGCGCCAACCTGTCGCTTGGCGGTTCGTCGCTGGCTGTTGCATGGAAAACGAAAAACCCTGAATTGCGCCAGACAGCGCTGGCTGCGGCGGCATCCGCCATTGTGGCGGGGATTTCTGAACCAGCACTTTACGGTGTTGCAGTACGTTTGAAACGCCCATTGATTGCGGCGCTGATCAGCGGCTTTGTCTGCGGTGCTGTTGCCGGAATCGGCGGGCTGGCGAGCCATTCAATGGCTTCTCCTGGCTTGTTTACCAGCGTGCAATTCTTTGACCCGGCAAATCCAATGAGCATCGTGTGGGTGTTTGGCGTGATGATTCTGGCCGTGGTGCTCTCTTTCGTCCTGACATTGTTACTGGGCTTCGAAGATATCCCGGTCGAAGAAAGTAACGAGAAACCACAGACTGACGCCGTTGCTGCACCACAACAAGCTGTAAACGCTAACTAATTAAGAGAGGATCTTCATGTCAGCATCAAGTTTTCCAGATGATTTTTTATGGGGCGGTGCGATAGCGGCGAACCAGGCTGAAGGCGCTTATCTTGAAGGCGGCAAAGGACTTACCACGGTTGATACTATCCCGCACGGTAAAGACCGTATGTCGGTAAAATTGGGCCTCGAGAAGCGTTTTAGTTTGCGTGATGACGAATATTATCCGAGCCATGTGGGCATTGATTTCTATCATCGCTACAAAGAAGATATCGCGTTAATGGCGGAGATGGGTTTCACCGTGTTCCGCACCTCGATTGCCTGGAGCCGCATTTATCCTGATGGCGATGAATTAACGCCGAACGCGGAAGGCATCGCTTTTTATCGCGACATGTTTGCCGAATGCAAAAAATATGGCATCGAACCGCTGGTCACGCTGTGCCACTTTGATGTGCCGATGTATCTGGTGAAAGAATACGGTTCGTGGCGTAACCGCAAAATGGTTGAGTTCTTCACCCGTTACGCACGCACCTGCTTTGAAGCGTTTGATGGGCTGGTGAAATACTGGCTTACCTTTAATGAAATCAATATCTTGCTACACAGCCCATACTCTGGCGCAGGTCTGGTATTCGAAGAGGGCGATAACAAAGAACAAGTGAAGTACCAGGCAACGCACCACGAATTGCTGGCTAGCGCACTGGCGACGAAAATCGCCCACGAAGTTAACCCGAATAATCAGGTGGGTTGCATGTTAGCGGGGGGGAATTTCTACCCTTACTCCTGCAAGCCTGAGGATGTGTGGGCGGCGCTGGAAAAAGATCGCGAGAACCTGTTCTTTATTGATGTGCAGGCGCGTGGTGCTTATCCGTCGTACACCAAACGCGTGTTCCGCGAGAAAGGCATTACTCTCGAAACACAGCCGGGCGACGATGAGATCCTGAAAAACACCGTCGATTTTGTCTCGTTCAGTTACTACGCTTCACGTTGCGCTTCGGCTGACATGAACGACCAAAACAGCAATGCGGCAAACATCGTGAAATCCCTGAAAAACCCGCACATTCAGGCGAGCGAATGGGGATGGGGAATTGACCCGCTCGGTCTGCGTATCACCATGAACATGATGTACGACCGCTACCAGAAACCGCTGTTCCTGGTGGAAAACGGCCTGGGGGCAAAAGACGAGATTAACGAGCAGGGCGAAATCAACGACGACTACCGTATCAGTTATTTGCGCGAGCACATCAAAGCGATGGCCGACGCAATCGACGACGGTATTCCGGTTATCGGCTACACCTCGTGGGGCTGCATTGATTTGGTTTCCGCATCGACGGGTGAAATGAGCAAGCGCTACGGTTTTGTCTACGTTGACCGCGATGACCAGGGCAACGGCACGCTCGCCCGCACGCGTAAAAAATCGTTTTACTGGTACAAAAAAGTCATTGCCAGCAATGGCTCTGATTTAAGCTAATTTGTGAATCATGCGGCCTGGCTTGAAAGCCGGGTCGCACTAAACTACGACTTTCTGCTGACGGTAAATAACCCCACATTTTCTAGACTGAAAGAAAATGTCTGTAGAGGTTAAACATGTCCTGGCAGCCTTTTCTCTCCGTGATCCCAGGATCTGTGCCTGCGGATCTTGCCATTAAACATGTCTCTTACAGCGATATCAGTGACGACTGGCCGATGAAAGGTCAGGTTTTACAGCAGATTGATGAAATTAATGACTACCTGACAAACGATCTGACGCTTGAAGCCCCTGAGGTCTTTTTAGATAGCGAGGGGAAGCGGCGGATACGCTGCAAGAACAAACACTCAGAACAAGCCTTTCGAGAAAGACCCGCCCTTGAAGAGTGGCGCTGCCAACTGGTTCCCACTGCGCTTTCGTTATGGGCTGTGCAGTATCCACTTGCCGAACGTTTGATAAGCGGTAGGGAAGTGGACAGCCACAGCCGATCCTGGTTTATCCATGCCAATGATGCACAAGGCGTTCGGTCGCGTGCGAAAGTGATGGCGGCCATTGCTGATAATCATCTCAATAATAGTGCGTCTGGTAACTGGATAAGCCTTGCCTGTGGCGCAGCGGTGCCGGTATTAAGGACATTGCGTGGCGCGAAATTGCGGGCGCAGAAATTCACTTTATTGCTGGTTGATCACGACAGGCAATCGCTGAAATTTGCCCGTGGGCTGGCGACACAATATGGCCTGGTGGAAGGGCATCATTTTCAGTTGTTGATGCGCAATTTATTCGACCGCATGGTCGTCAGCGACAAACTGGTTCAGGAGCTGGGCGAGCATTCCGCTGAGCTGGTTGATGGTCTGGGGATTTTCGAGTATTTCTCGGCACCTGAAGCGGTGCATTTTATTCGCCACGCGTTGCGATTAGTTAAGCCAGGCGGCGTGCTGATCATCTCCAATATGCTGACGACTAGTCCGCAGTTGGCCTTTTTATTGCGTTGCATTGGCTGGCCGACGCTTTACCCGCGAACACTGCTTGAGCTAAGAGAAATTATTCTGGCGGCGGGAGTGGATTTGAAAAATGTCACCGTCACGTTACCCAATGATGGCGTGTATGCGGTGCTGGAAATCAATGTGGTTTGATGGCGTGATTAAAAACCTGCCCCTCAGAGTGAGAGACAGGCACTATTTTTAAGCCAGGTAATTCGCACCCTGCTTCAGGACAAAATCACACGCCTTAGTTTTCACTTTTTCTGCCAGCGGTGAGCTGCCGATGGTATTCAGATCCAGCTGCTGGCCTTTTCCGGTATTCAGCAGCCCTGCCAGACCCTGAGTGTAATCTACAGGTTGAGTTTGCTTGGTGCCGCTATCTAAGCCCAGCTTATCCAGCAGGCCGTTCTTGATGTTGTCGGTATTGGTGGCTGAAACCAGTTTGTTCTTCATGCAGTACTGCAAAATACCCGCAGCGTTGGTCATGCTGTCAGCGCTCAGCGCTTTAGTCCCGCCGCCGAGCAGGCTGGTCAGTGACGCAACTGAATTGCCAGTCGTCCCTGTTGTGCTGGTGGTGCTTGATTTGCTTAACTCAGTTGCCGCGCTGGAGAGCTGATCCTGCCAGCTTGCTGCCATCGCCTGACCGGCGAATACGGATGTTGCCAGCGCCAGTGCGCACATAACCTTATTGCTTGCTTTCATCTGCTTATACTCTTTTTCGATAACCTGCACCGCAGGAGAATTTTCGTCGAGTATAACGCTTTCTCCGCACCTGTTGAGGTTCAGAGCTTTCTTAAAGCAGCCAGAAAACACGATTTTTATGGCCCGATGTAGCGCAATACCACTTTTACCGCCATTTCACGGTAATGCGTGGTGTTATCAGCCGGTTCAGCCCCGTCTTCGAAGAAGTTAGAGAAAGTGTAGCTGTTAGCGACATGATAGAAGCTAAAGCTACTGATCAGGCGGTGCACGTCTTTGGCGGTGACGAGTTTATTGAATAGCTGTTTTTCTTGCCCGCGTGTTAGCACATCTTCCAACAATTCCAGCGCGCTGCGGTTTATCTCACGCAGATAGGCTGACTCTTTCACAAAGCGCCCGCGCTGCATGTTTTCCATGCAGATGATACGAATAAAATCCGGGTGCGTGGCGTGGAAATCAAATGTCCATTCCACCAATTCCACCATCGCTTCTACTGGCGGTTGATGCGAAAGATTAAGCTCGCGCTCGCAGCTACGGATTTGGGTATACACATATTCCAGCACCTGAATATAAAGTAACTCTTTGCTTTTGAAGTGATAAACCACCATCCGTTTTGTGGTATTCGCTTTCTCTGCAATTTGTTCCATGCGTGCGCCGTTCAGGCCAAATTCAGCGAACAAACTTATGGCGCTGAAGAAAATCTTTTCTTTCAGGCTGGCGTCATCAAAACGCTCAGGAAGATAAATTTCGTGGGTTTCCACGCAAGGCTCCTTAATGTCATCAGGCCGCTGGTACCGCCCAGGCCGGATGACATTAAAACAAGTTTGTGATGGCAAAGCACTGATGAGTTAGCGAAGCCCTGAAATGCATCACACTCGCGGGCGTTTACGGTAAAGCCACAAGCCCGGAATTGATAAGCCAATCGACAGCGCGCCGACGATAAACGACGCTTTCAGGAAGTTGGTAAGAAGCTGGATCATCAGATCTTCGGTGTAGCCAAAGTGACTGAGTTTCACGGCAGAGATCATGGCGGTATAGGCTGAAATACCGGGGAACATGGGGATGACGGCAGCCACGGTGAAGACTTTTGGGTGCGCCAGATACCAGCGTGACCACTGTATCCCAATGCTGCCCACCAGAATGGACGCAATAAAAGTACTCCATTCGATGTTCATACCCGCCGTCATCATCGCCATTCGGGAACCGTGGCCGATTGCGCCCAGTAAAGCGCAGTAGGGCAAAGCCCGCTGGGGGACGTTAAATACCAGGGCAAAACCTACGGCGGGAATGGCGGACAGCACCATGTCTTGTAATAACGCCAGTAAAAAATCGATTATTCCCATCCGCGTAGCCCCCATGATGACATCGCCATGACGACACCAATACAGGTCGCAAGCGTGAGCAGGCTGGCCATTGCCCACCTTGCAAGCCCTGTGTTGACGTGGCCTTTGAACATATCGGCTACGGCATTAATCAGTGGGAAACCAGGCACCAACAGCAGTACGCTTGCCGCCATGGCAATGTTTGATGTTGAGGCAAATGGCCCTTTGGCGATGAGCAAGCCAGAGATTGTTGTCGCAACAAACGCCGTAATGCAGAAGTTAATTTGTGGGTGCAAGTGACGAGCAGTGAAAACTAAGCGGACATACATCGCGACGGAACTGGCCACGAATGACACGAAAGCGCCATCCCACCCGCCATTATTGAGCTTACAGAAGCAGCCGCAGGAAAGACCGACCATCAGCACCACTAACCAGCGCGGGTAGCGCAGCGGTTTAATGTGCTCAAAACGTTTCAAAACGTCTTTGCTATCCAGTAGCTTATGCTCTGCCATGATCACGATGTGTTGAACTTCGGTGACTACGTGCATGTTGATGCCACGGTCGATATTTTTACGCGTCGTGGTCAGGCACTGATTATCTTTTATGGTGCTCAAAACAATCGCGTTCGCTGAAATTGAGCTTTCAACGCCGTCCATCCCTAATGCAATTCCCAACCGACTGGAAAGTTCTTCCACCAGGGCGCTTTCCGCGCCGTGTTGCAGCAAAAAAAGCCCACACTGAATGCAGAGACGAGTGACGTCACGCTGCGTGTTTACATCTGTCTGCATGTTTGGTCCATGAAAATGAAAGCGAGCGTTGCTGCTCAAATTTTAGCATCCCTCATTATTAACATAGGCCGCCACATTGATTCAGGCGCGCCAGATCAACATTTAGCGTAATAACCGATTTCGCACACTTTTTCGGCGAAGTATGAGCTCGTCCACACTCTGTGCGTGAGTTTCGAAAAGTGCACGTTTTAGACTGATATTGACCTTCTTTTTCTCTCTGATAGCGATAAAAATGCATTAACGCACATTTATTAAACATAAAAATAACATTTTAATAACGCCACATCAGAGAGCGTACTCTATGAAAACTCAGGTAGTGATTATTGGGGCTGGCCCATCGGGTTTGCTGTTGGGGCAATTGCTGCATAACGCCGGTATCAGCAATGTGGTGCTTGAAAGGCAGTCGCCGGAGCATGTTTTAGGCCGTATTCGGGCGGGTATTCTGGAAAATGGTACGGTGGATTTACTGCGTGAAGCAGGGGTCAGCAAAAGGATGGATGCTGAAGGGTTAGTCCATGAAGGCGTTGAGTTTCTGGTCGATGGCAAGCGTATCCCTGTTCCGCTTAAAGAGCTGACGGGCGGAAAGACGGTGATGGTATACGGTCAAACAGAAGTGACCCGCGATTTGATGGCGGCGCGCGGTGAAACTGATGCAGCCTCTCTGTATGGTGTCAGCAATGTGCAATTGTTTGATGTAAAAAGCGATTCTCCGTATGTCACTTTTGAAAAGCAGGGCGAAATCTGCCGTATAGACTGTGACTATATTGCCGGTTGCGACGGTTTTCATGGTGTGTCACGCAAAGCGATTCCAGCGGAAATCACCCGTGAATATGAACGCGTTTATCCGTTTGGCTGGTTGGGCTTGTTATCCGACACGCCGCCTGTGAATCACGAGCTGATTTATGCTCATCATGAGCGGGGATTCGTTTTGTGTAGTCAGCGCTCACTAACACGGAGCCGCTATTATTTGCAGGTACCGCTAAGCGATAAAGTCGAGGCCTGGCCGGATGAACGCTTCTGGGGCGAGCTAAAACAGCGGCTGCCAAAAGAGCTGGCTGACAAGTTAGTAACTGGTCACTCACTTGAGAAAAGCATCGCACCGCTACGCAGTTTTGTGGTTGAACCGATGCAGTATGGCAACCTTTTCCTGGTGGGTGATGCTGCGCATATTGTGCCGCCGACGGGCGCAAAAGGGCTAAATCTGGCTGCGTCTGATGTGAATTATCTGTATCGGATTTTGCGCAAGGTGTATCAGGAAGGGCGAACTGACTTACTGGAAACGTATTCGCCAATGGCGTTGCGCAGAGTGTGGAAAGGTGAGCGTTTTAGCTGGTTTATGACCAATCTTCTGCATGATTTCGAAGGGCAGAACGCGTTTGACCGCAAAATGCAGCAGGCCGATCGTGAGTATTATCTGGCTTCACGCGCGGGGTTAACGACCATCGCCGAAAATTATGTCGGATTGCCATTCGAATCCGTTGAATAAACTACACTTATTGGGGTTTTCTTAATCGGCAAGAGGAAGTCATGAGTCTGAATACCAGCATTCCGGTCTTTAAACTTTATGGTGAAAGCCGGAACTGGCCTGCCGCAGATTTACTGCATTGCGAGTCTATCCATAGCCGTAGCAGTCTCTATGAATGGCACATTCGCACACACCAGCATGCGGATATCGTTCAACTGCTTTATTTGCACAAAGGGCAGGTGGAGATTGATATTGAAGGGGTTAAGCATCACGTGGGGCATGCCTGTATTCAGGTTGTGCCCGCGCTGTGTGTCCACGGTTTTAAATTTTCACCAGGTGCGCAGGGATATTCCCTGTCGTTTTCCGCACCTTTAATCACCCAGTTTGAACAGCAATTTGGCCGTCCTTTGCAGGTACTCGGGCAAGCTGCCTGCATGCCGGTGAAAAGCTCCCGCAGGCAAATTAATACTTTGTTTAACACTCTACAGAGCGAGTACGAAGGCCAGGGTGAAGCGCGTGACATGATGCTGCATTCTCTGATCGGTGCGTTACTGGTCTGGCTCAATCGCCAGTGCGCTCCAACGCCTGGCGGCAGTTCACGCATTGAACGAAAACGTTCGGTGATCCATCAATTTAATCAATTGGTTGAGCGTCATTACCGGGAGCAGTTGTCGGTAACGCATTATGCTGGTGTCGTGGGGTTATCGAGCGTTTATCTGAATAATCTTTGCCATGAATTTTATGGCTGTAGTGCTCTGAATGTTCTTCACCAGCGCCTCCTGCTGGAGGCTAAGCGTAGTTTGCTCTACACCAGCATGACCATCAGCCAGGTCTCTGATTATCTTGGTTTTAGTGACGCGACCTATTTTTCGCGTTTTTTCCGCCGTTACACGGGGACAACACCAAAAAATTTCCGAAGCCACCCGATTCGTGAATTATAAATAAGTTAATTAATATAAAAACTGTTTAATATAAATTAACTTATTATTAATTAGATCTAATCATCTTTCCGTATTAATTAATTTTTCTGTTTTTAATTTGAAATTAAATCTATTATATTTTTTCATTGATGTAGCTATTTCTTATTAACTTATACATTAAATGTATAAGTTAATGCACGGTCATATTTTTACAGCACTGAATAATTAGTCAAAGGAATGATATGGAAAATACTATCACTGAGAATAATCCATCTAATCAGATAATGGTTATCTTACCTTGTGTGTTAACTGCGGCAGGCATCGCTCATCAGTTAAAATCAGAACCTAAAGTTAGACATTTAGTGAATGTTATCAAGAAGATTGATGAAGCCTACGCCGAGGTTTTAAAGATGCCGGACTCGCTCATCATTTTAAATATTAGTGATTCCTCTGGTCGATTAACTGAGGAAGTAAAATTTATTAACTGGTGCCGGACGGTACAACCCAGCGCCGCCATTGTCGCTTACACGAAAAATCATAAACTTAGCGTGCTTAATTATATTTCGGCGCTGGGCGTACGGATGATTATTTCTCAGTATGAGCCAACCGCAACCTTCCTGGATCTCATCGTAAAGTCTCTCTCTTCTAAGGCTATGTTATGCAGCCCGATTGTCAAAAGCATTCTTGAGGAACGCGTTAGCGGTGAACTGACTGTCTGTGAGGCTCAGGTTATGGGGCAATTATTTTTAGGTCACAACGTTAGCCAGGTGGCACTGAATTTAGGCCGCGATATCAGAACCGTGAGCGCGCATAAAAGACATGCGATGGAAAAATTGGGGTTGAACTGCGAGAAAGATCTCCATGTTTTAGGTTGTGCCCTGTCAGGAAAGTAGTCGTTTTATAAGGAGGTTATTATGCAGGAAAGCAAAACCAGGATCTTTTTACGCAATCCCTTTTGTCGTGCAGTCGTTATCAGTAAGCGGCCTTTAATGCGTGAAGGTTTGCAGTTTGTTATGGCGCAAAGAGCGGCTCAGTCTTCGCTGGTTTTACTGGGGGACTATTTAGATCTCAAGCCGGAAATATTAGCGCAGGTCGATGTGGTGATGATTGAGTTGGACGGCTCGTTGCAAGAGAGTTTTGAAGCATGTGGCTTCCTGAACCAGATGCAAAATCAGCATCGACAAGTGCAATGGGTTTTCACTTTGCCAGCGCATCTGGTGAACATTGCAATTGAACGTTTGCTGACAACTAAAACGTCGCTGCTGTCTTTATATGAACCGATGAGCAGCATTGTCGAGCATATCTTCAATTGCGGCGGGGAAGTCGAAAAAATCAGCAGTTATCTTTTGCAGGAGAAAGCGGCACTGGTACCCGCTAGTGATGAGGTCAGACCCAGTCTGACTTTTGCAGAGCGCCGTGTTTTACGGCTAATCAGTAAAGGCTGGCAACTGACTCAAATTTCGACATTGCTCGAAAAAAACTACAAAACCATCAGCGCACAAAAAAGCAGTGCCATGCGTCGCCTGGATTTGAAAACCGATGCTGAAATGTATGCGTGGATGATCAGCGAAAATGGAATGAAGGAATTGAATTTGCCGCCGTTCAGTATGAGCGAATGAAGGTAATCAGAAGACTGAGCCAGCAACCTGCCTCAGTCTTCTGATTATTGGCAAACATCAACCCATTGCGCGGCAGTGAGTTCAGCCAGGCGACCAGGGGAAATGCGCACTGCGCTATGAATGGCACCGGCAGCAGGTAAAACCTCGTCGTACTGTTTAAGCGAAATATCACAGTAAACCATTAACGGATTTTCCAGGCCAAAAGGGCAAACACCCCCAACCGGATGACCCGTCCAGACGACCACTTCATCGCTGCTCAACATGCGGGCTTTTGCCCCAAAAACAGTTTTGAGTTTTTTATTATCCAGGCGTGCGTCACCTTTTGCGACAACCAGCAGCACCTGATCCTTCACTTTCAACGACAATGTTTTAGCGATTTGACCCGGTTCAACGTTATGAGCGACAGCGGCTAAAGCAACAGTTGCAGTGCTCTGGTTCAATTCAATGATGTCGATATCGGGGGCGTTTTCGGCAAAAAATTGCCGCACAGACTGCAAGCTCATGCTGATCTCCCATACTTAGGTGCAAATAATTTGGCATAAGCATGTGCTATATGTAAACCCGTCATACTTCAAGTTACAGGGGTGTTGACTGCACTCACTTACCCCAGTCACTTACTTTAGTAAGCTCCTGGGGATTATGAGCCTCGTCCATGAGGCTCACCCTTCGGGCCAGCGCAAGCGCTGTTCAAATCTGTTCCAGACAGATTTGTAGTTCCCTGGCCGCCTACCTGTAACTCGAATTATTTAGGGTTTAAATCAGCGTGCATCATTTTGTCCAAGCAGCAAGACACCGCTGTGATTTGAAATGCCTAATGAAGTCAAAGTTTCAGTGATTTTTGGATCTTCTTCACAATCACTGCAACCGGTTTCAGTAACCGGTTGCAGTACGTGAAATAGCGATGAATACTGAAACGGTCAAACACCTGTACCCAATAATAAGAGCAGCCGATGAAACCTATTTCTTTATGCTGTGCCAATGATATTGAATTTAAAGCTGTATCTAAAAAGGTCCCGGTTCTGGGGCTCAACTCTATGAATTACGGACTGTTGCGCGGCGATACCTTTCCCGCAGATACATTCGCGTTGTTAGCCTGACAGGAGCGCCGCTATGTCTACGAATCATGCAGCTTTTAATTTGATTTTCCGCTTTGTAGAAAACTATGTAAGCCCCGTTGCGGGAAGAATTTCGTCACAGCGCCATGTCATGGCGATTCGTGATGGGTTCATCTCTGCAATGCCATTTATGATTGTCGGCTCGTTCTTATTGGTCTTTGCCTATCCACCGTTCTCGCCAACCACCACCTGGGGGTTTGCACGTGCGTGGCTGGATATGGCAAAACAGTTTGAAGGGCAAATTCTTACGCCGTTTGATATGACTATGGGCATCATGTCTATCTACATTTGTGCGGCCATTGCCTATAACCTCGGCAAGCACTACGTGAAGTCGCACGGTCTGGACCCATTCATGTGTGCAATGCTTTCGCTGATGGCTTTCCTGCTGGTGGCTGCGCCAAAAACCAAAGGGACAATGCCGGTCGATAGCATGGGGGGAACGGGGATTTTCACCGCTATCCTGGTCGCTATTTACTGTGTCGAGATGATGCGTTTCCTGAAAGCGCACAATATCGGGATCAAACTTCCGGACCAGGTTCCACCGATGATCAAAAACTCCTTTGATCTTCTGATCCCCGTTCTGGTTGTCGTCCTGACGCTTTACCCGCTGAGCCTGTTCATTCAGTCTGAGTTTGGGATGTTGATTCCACAAGCCATTATGTCGCTGTTCAAACCGCTGGTTTCTGCGGCGGACTCACTGCCTGCCATTCTGCTGGCGGTGCTGATTGGCCACCTGCTTTGGTTTGCAGGGATCCACGGCGCGGCCATTATTTCCGGCATGCTGCAAATGTTCTGGCTGACCAACCTCGGGATGAACCAGAGTGCTCTGGCACAAGGTGCGCCGCTGCCACATATCTTTATGGAAGCATTCTGGACGTTCTTTATCGTGATTGGTGGTTCGGGTGCAACCATGGGGCTGGTGATTTGCTATCTGCGCAGTAAATCGGCTCACCTGCGCTCTATTGGGCGGCTGAGCGTAGTGCCGAGCTTCTTTAACATCAACGAACCGGTGATTTTCGGTACGCCAATCGTTATGAACCCTGTGTTCTTCATTCCGTTCTTGTTGGCACCAATGGTTAACGCCGTGCTGGCATGGGGCGCCATGAAGATGGACTTGATTGGCCGCGTTATTTCAGTGGTACCGTGGACAGCGCCTGCGCCAATCGGCGCGGCATGGGCGTTAGGCTGGGATTTCCGTGCGGCGATTCTGGTTATCTTGCTGGCCGTTGTTTCCGCCATCATCTACTTCCCGTTCTTTAAAGTGTACGAAAAGCAGTTGTTGGAACAGGAAGCGGAAGAAGCGCAAAGAGCGTCTGGAGAAGAGAGCCAACAGGCGGCATAAAGGTACAGTGAGTCATAAGATGAAACGGTGGGGAAACCCGCCGTTTTACTTTAAGGTGCAGTCACCGCAGCGTTGTACATCGGGCAATTTGTAGCGCTGGCAACAGGTGCGGCGTACAAGCAAACCTTCACGAGGGATAACAGTGCGGTAAAGAGGATTATCCTGGCCATCGCGCAGCTGTTTTTCAAAGAAACAGGCGTGGCGCAATTCCGCTATCGTCGTTTCATCGAGCAACTCTCTAAGCTCGCCAAAAAACCAGTTCAGCAGATATCCGGTATTACTCCAGATAAGTTTCCCGTTAATCTCACCGCTGCTTTCCAGCGCGTTGACGACGGGCATCAAACCTTTGATGACCAGGTTTTCAAGGCGTTGAGTCAACGGCAGGGTCGTTGCGATTTTATCTTCCTGAACGTCTATCCAGAAAGTCGCGGCTCTGCCCGTTTCATGAAACTCGGCGTGTATATGTTGTGGGTCGATATCCATTGCGCGTGGCTGCGTAATGAGCGCCATGACCAACGGGGGAACCAGTAAGCCGAGATACCATTGTGCCCACAGTGATTTCAGCGGTTTACCCTCGCGGGCAAGCTCTGGCTGATTACGATAAATATGGTCACTGTAACAAGCGAGAAGCGAGCTTAGCGTCGCGGGTTTTGCCCACTGATGCAGCGTCAGGCTGGTTGCTGGCGCGGCTTCGTCGAGTTTAATGATGTCATTAAAATACGGCCGATGTGTGATGAAATGCGTGCGTAGCTCTTCCCCAAGCGCGGGTTGCGAGCTCGTAAACGGCGGCTGCCATGCAAGGCCATCAAGTAGCTGTAAAGAGGTAAACGACATCGACAAACAAGACCACTAATACAAATGATAATGATTGCCAATCCTATCTATAGATAAAACCTTTAGCAAGGCCATTTTGCGAACAGGTCAAAAAGAAGAAAATAACGGGTTGTTTTAGCTCAGGTTGGCAACAGCGAATCGCTAGTTAATATGCTGTTTCGGCCCTGGCGTTTTGCACGATAAAGTGCCGCATCAGCCTTGCGTAATGCTTCATCAATATCTTGCTGTTCAAGCGCAGCGATACCAATACTGACCGTCACGTTCGTCGCAACATCTTCATTAAACAGATGCGGAATTTTTAGGTCATAGACGCGCTGGCGAATGCGTTCAGCCGTTTGCAGTGCGCGATCGACATCAATATCCGTCAGCAGCACCATAAACTCTTCTCCACCGTAACGGGTGACAACATCGCGTGAGCGAACCGCATCACGAATGGCGGCCGAGACATGCGTCAGAGCCTGATCGCCCATGCTGTGGCCGTAGTTGTCGTTATAGGCTTTGAAATGATCGATATCCAACAGCAACACGTAATGCTGACCGCTGCCTAAAGACAGAATTGTATCGAGCCGATTGTGAAATCCACGACGGTTATATAAACCGGTAAGCGGGTCTAACATACTCAAATCATTAAGCGTTTCTTTTTCTTCGAGCAGCTTATCCATCAGGCGACGGGTGAAGTTTTCATGGCGCTGATGAATGATATGTTGAATGGTAATGCCAAGCCCGGGCAGGACAATGGAATATAACAAGCGCGGCCAGTTTGCCCCGTGATCGAGCCAAAATACCATCAAAGTTACCGGCAGGCATGATGCAATAAACGCTTGTATATTATTGATAAAAGAGATTGAACCAATAAATAATATTGCCAGTAACGCAATAATTAAAAAAGAGAGATCTTCATTTGGCATTGCTATGGCTTTTATATAGATATGCCATGCCCAAAGTAAACCAAATATTAATGAAATGAGGTTAATGTTAATTAATTTTGTTTTATTGATAAATTGCCAGGCAAGGCTCGACAGGCTTAGCACCAGTACCAGAATGATAGGCACAGTAAGGTGTTGGGTATTAGTTGCTGGGGACAGCATGCTAAAACCCGCAGAAAATGCGTTGAGTAATAAAAATAAACGTAAAGAGAGCTGATGCTTCCCTTTAAGTAATGCGCGCCAATTCGTTGCTGTCATATCAAAATAATTCTTACGACTCATGCCCGACGTTATGTTATTGAATGATTAGAGATATATATCCAGAAAGTGGTTACTTCATGTAATTATATGGGTGTTAATCATATATTTAACAATGTTGCTCAATCTATCACCTTAATGAATATCTGTCATCTGGTGGGACGAAAACCTTAGCCGTCTTTATGTAAAACGGACGATACGCCACCGCTGACAAACGAGAAATAATATCATATGATATTGGTTATCATTACCAATTGATGGGATAGCCATAATGTTACAACGGCAGTTAGAAAGCGCGTGGGGTGTGCTGGTACCAGGAGGAATTGTCGCCGCGTTGTGGTATCTGGATCTTTCTTTTAGCCAGTGGAGAGTGCTGATTGTGCTGGGATTACTGGCGGCTACGGCAATGCTCTACCATAAACGGTTACGTCATTTTGTGTTGTTGCCATCATGCGTTGCGTTTGCCAGTGGGCTTGCGCTGGTGATGATGAATTGGGGAACGATGAGATAAAGGGATAAAACTGAGGGCTATTCGAGAACTGAAAGAATTGGTGCGAAGAGAGGGACTTGAACCCTCACGTCCGTAAGAACACTAACACCTGAAGCTAGCGCGTCTACCAATTCCGCCACCTTCGCACTGTTATTCTTTCTGTCTTTTTCTTCAGGCTTGCGCTTAAAGAGAGATATCGCCTTCGCATTGGTGCGAAGAGAGGGACTTGAACCCTCACGTCCGTAAGAACACTAACACCTGAAGCTAGCGCGTCTACCAATTCCGCCACCTTCGCGCCGTGCGAACGATATCTTGCGTGGTTAATGGTGCGAAGAGAGGGACTTGAACCCTCACGTCCGTAAGAACACTAACACCTGAAGCTAGCGCGTCTACCAATTCCGCCACCTTCGCATACCCACAACACCGAAGTATTGTAACCACGGAGGCGCATTCTAGATGTTTTCAGCGCGTCGTCAACAGTTAATTTGGTGCCGCTTTTCTAATCGCTGTAAAAAGCGGCACTGCACGCGTTAGCGCTTCTTCTTCGTCCCACGAACAACGTATGAGCGGTAAACTTTGAAACGGCCTGTCTGCGCGATAACTTCGTGATTACCAAACGTTTCATCCAGCACGTCTGGGTACGCGAGGAAGGCGTTCGCCACAATACGCAATTCGCCGCCAACACTCAGATGACGAATCGCGCCACGAATCAGCTGGTGCGCTGCGTCAAGGCTGGTTTGCAGGCCATCGTGGAACGGTGGGTTTGAGATAATCATGTCAAAACGGCCATTCAATTCGGAATAGACGTTGCTGGCGATAACCTCACCTTGAATACCGTTGGCTGCAAGCGTTGCACGGCTGGCTTCAACAGCTGGCGCGGAAACATCGCTTAAAGTAAGACGAACTTTTGGAGAATGCTTAGCCAGTGAAACAGCTAACACGCCCGCTCCACAACCCACATCCAGCACTTTACCTTTGGTATGCGGAGTCAGCGTGGAAAGCAGTAATTTACTGCCGGTATCCAGGCCGTCACGGCTAAATACGCCCGGCAGAGTTTTCACGGTCAGGCCTTCGAGCTGATATTCATCCCACCAGGAATGTTCATCAAACTCAGGTTGTTTTTCCAGACTGCCGTGATAGAAACCGCAACGACGCGCACTATCAATTTTATTGAGCGGGCTGAATTCGGCGAGCATTTGCTCAGCGCTACGCACACCACTACGGTTTTCGCCCACGACAAAAATGTCGCTGCCAATCGGCATCAACGACAGGATATTCATCAGCTGGAACTGGGCTTCTGGCTTGTTCTTCGGCCAGTAGTAAATCAGGGTATTACAGTCGCCAATTGTGCTGGCATCAGCCACCAGACCGTATTGTGCTTCTTCGCCCATTTGAGCGCTTAATACCTGCCAGTGGTGAAATTGCTGGGTATGAACGCGACTTGCTGCCGTTTCAAAGCGGGCTGGCAGATCGTCTTGTAAGTCACCGGCAAACAGCACGCGGCTTTCGGTAAAATCATCGCTATGGCGCAGTAGCACTTCACTTGCCGGGGTTAACGCAGTCATCAAATTACTCCTGGAAAATCAGAACCGGGATTATAGAGGTTTAATGGCGCACATTCGATGAATTTGCTATATTTGCGCCCCAATTGGCACTCTCTATCGGGTTTCGCTATGTCCCATATACCTTTGCGACGTGACTGGTTGTTACAACAACTGGGCATTACCCAGTGGGAGCTGCGACGCCCGGCCGCGTTGCAGGGCGAGATTGCAGTCTCACTGCATGAAAACGTTAAGTTACTGATGATCGCCGAAGATCTTCCTGATTTAAACGATCCGCTGGTTAACGATGTTTTGCGTAGCCTGAACCTGGATGCACAGCAGGTCATGCAATTAACGCCAGAACGGGCCGCGATGCTGCCAGAAGAAAGCCGCTGTAATAGCTGGCGGTTGGGCGTGAGTGAACCGCTCCCCATTCCTGGCGCGCAGTTAGCGACCCCAAAATTAAACGAGCTTTATCATAATGGCGCCGCTCGGCAGGCGCTGTGGCAGCAAATTTGCGAACATGAACACGATTTCTTCCCTCACCACAAGTGACTTAGCGGCGGCTTACGCCATCGAACTTCGCAGCCATGCTTTCCCATGGAGTGAAAAAACCTTCGCCAGTAACGAAGGTGAGCGCTATTTAAATTACCGTCTGGACGTAGACGGTAAAATGGCGGCATTTGCTGTGACACAAGTCGTGCTTGATGAGGCGACGTTATTCAACATTGCGGTCGATCCTGCTTATCAACGCCAGGGGTTAGGTCGTCAGTTGCTGGAGCATTTAATCAGCGAGCTGGAAGCGCGAGATGTGTTCACCCTGTGGCTTGAAGTGCGTGCCTCGAACCGAGCCGCGATTGCACTTTACGAAAGCCTGGGCTTTAACGAGGCGACAATTCGCCGTAACTACTACCCGACAAAAGAGGGTAGGGAAGACGCCATTATTATGGCGCTACCATTAGGTTAGAACGATTAAAAAGGTGTGGAAATGAACTGGGACTGGATTCTATTTGATGCTGACGAAACGCTGTTTACCTTTGACGCTTTTGGCGGCTTACAGCGGATGTTTCTCGATTATAGCGTGACGTTTACCGCTGAAGATTTCCAGGATTACCAGGCCATTAACAAACCTTTGTGGGTCGATTACCAGAACGGTGCCATTAACGCGCTTCAGTTACAGCATCAGCGTTTCGAGGGGTGGTCAGAAAGATTGTCCGTGCCTGCGGGCGACCTGAATGCAGCATTTCTCAATGCTATGGCCGAAATTTGCGCGCCCTTGCCTGGTGCGGTGTCTTTGCTTAATGCACTAAAAGATAAAGTAAAAATCGGTATTATTACCAACGGTTTTACCGCATTGCAGCAAATTCGCCTTGAGCGCACAGGCCTACGAGACTATTTCGATTTGCTGGTGATTTCCGAGCAAGTCGGCGTTGCAAAACCCGATCGTAAAATTTTTGATTATGCTTTTGAGCAAATGGGTCACCCGCCGCTTGAGCGTGTATTGATGGTTGGCGACACGGCAGAATCAGATATTTTGGGCGGCATAAATGCAGGAATTGCGACCTGTTGGCTCAACGCCCACGGACGAGACTTGCCAGAAGGCATCGCGCCAACATGGGAAGTGACCTCATTAAGTGGACTGGAGCGATTGTTGTGTAATTGATGATTGCATCGCCTCTGATTGTTAAACCTGACCTGATGGGTAAAATAGCCGTCAGGTAACGTTCATTTGTCGCGCAGCCCTGCCTGTGCGTAATTCACAGAAGATTTCATTATGACTTTGTCTCCTTTTTTGCAAGAAGTGGGGAAACGCCGCACTTTTGCGATCATTTCTCACCCCGATGCCGGTAAAACGACCATCACTGAAAAAGTGTTGCTGTTCGGACATGCCATTCAGACAGCAGGTACTGTAAAAGGCCGTGGCTCTAGCCAGCATGCTAAATCTGACTGGATGGAAATGGAAAAGCAGCGTGGTATCTCGATTACTACGTCGGTAATGCAATTCCCGTATCACGACTGCCTGGTCAACCTGCTCGACACCCCGGGGCACGAAGACTTCTCCGAAGATACTTACCGTACTCTGACCGCCGTTGACTGCTGTTTGATGGTTATCGACGCCGCGAAAGGTGTTGAAGACAGGACTCGCAAGCTGATGGAAGTTACCCGTCTGCGCGACACACCGATCCTCACCTTTATGAACAAACTGGACCGCGATATCCGCGACCCAATGGAAGTGATGGATGAAGTTGAGCGTGAGCTGAAAATCGCGTGTTCACCTATCACCTGGCCAATCGGCTGCGGCAAACTGTTTAAAGGCGTGTATCACCTTTATAAAGACGAAACCTATCTCTACCAGACCGGTAAAGGCCACACCATTCAGGAAGTGCGTATTGTTAAAGGGTTAGATAACCCTGAACTTGACGCCGCTGTGGGTGAAGATCTTGCCGCGCAACTGCGTGATGAGCTGGAACTGGTACAGGGCGCTTCCCACGAGTTTGATCGTGAGCTGTTCCTTGAAGGTGAACTGACACCGGTCTTCTTCGGTACTGCGTTGGGCAACTTTGGTGTTGACCATATGCTTGATGGCCTGATTGATTGGGCTCCGGCTCCTATGCCGCGCAAAACGGATACGCGTGAAGTGCAGGCCGTTGAAGATAAATTCACCGGCTTCGTCTTTAAGATTCAGGCCAACATGGACCCGAAACACCGTGACCGCGTTGCGTTCATGCGTGTGGTTTCTGGTAAGTACGAAAAAGGCATGAAACTGCGCCAGGTTCGTACCGGTAAAGACGTGGTGATTTCCGACGCGCTGACCTTTATGGCCGGTGACCGTTCGCACGTTGAAGAAGCCTTCCCTGGCGATATCATCGGCCTGCATAACCACGGCACAATCCAGATTGGCGACACCTTTACTCAGGGTGAAATGATGAAGTTCACCGGTATTCCGAACTTCGCGCCGGAACTGTTCCGCCGTATTCGCCTGCGTGACCCGTTGAAACAGAAACAGTTGCTCAAAGGTTTGGTGCAGCTTTCTGAAGAGGGCGCGGTACAGGTATTCCGTCCAATCGCTAACAACGATCTGATTGTGGGTGCGGTGGGTGTGCTGCAGTTTGACGTGGTTGTCGCGCGTCTGAAAAGCGAATACAACGTTGAAGCCATTTATGAGTCGGTCAACGTCTCGACGGCGCGTTGGGTTGAAAGCACTGACGTGAAGAAGTTTGAAGAATTCAAACGGAAAAACGAAATGCAGTTGGCTCTTGATGGCGGCAACAACCTCGCTTACATCGCTCCAACCATGGTCAACCTGAACCTGACACAAGATCGTTACCCAGAAGTGACGTTCCGTAAAACCCGCGAGCACTAATCGTCTCTCAGGGCGCGGCAGCCGTCGCGTCCTGCTACTTTTCCCGTCTTATTAATCCCTTACGGAATGTTCTTAATTTCCCGTATTTCGCCTCTGCTTGCCTGTTTTTCAACCATTCCCACCATGCAATTCCGTGATTGTTGTCTATATTTAACAAAGCAATGACAAATTGGCTGGTCGAATATGCCGCTCACACACATGTTTTTGGCAGCTTTGATTACCCCGATTTTGATTAGCGTTATTAAAAACTGAACGGAAAATTTTTAGGCTGTACCACTTAGCCTGATTTTTAAGGAAAGCCGTTACGATAAGGCTTGTGCTCAAATTGTGAGCAAAACTATAGGAATTAATCGATGACTATGACTACAACTAAGATTTCTAAAACTCTGTTGGCTGTTGTTCTTGGCTCTGTTCTGGCAAGCGGTAGCGCGTTAGCCGAAGAAAAAATGCTGAACAAGACGGAATCTACAGCAAGCACAACAGGTGAAAAAATTGATAGTTCTGTAAAAGACGTCGGTAATTTCATGGATGACAGTGCTATCACGGCGAAGGTTAAAGCCGCTCTCGTGGATCACGAGGCAATTAAAAGTACCGACATCTCAGTGAAAACTGAAAAGAAAGTGGTGACGTTAAGTGGATTTGTTGAAAGCCAGGCTCAGGCTGAACAGGCCGTAACCGTAGCTAAAGGCGTGGAAGGCGTTTCTTCCGTGAGCGACAAACTCCATGTGCGTGACGCTGGCAATCAATCAGCCAGCGGTTATGCGGGTGACACCGCAACCACCAGTGAAATTAAAGCTAAACTTTTAGCAGATGATGTAGTCCCTTCACGCAAAGTGAAAGTTGAAACTACCGATGGCGTTGTTCAGCTATCAGGCACCGTCGATTCCAACGTGGAATCTGCGCGAGCTGAAAGTATCGCAAAAGCAGTTGATGGCGTGAAGAGCGTCAAAAACGACCTGAAAGTGAAGTAACAGAGCATTCAGAAACTTTCTCCTCAGGCATCGGCCTGGGGAGTAGGTCAGCAATATCGTTACTCAAATATCGCCAATGAGTGCGCGTCTGGCACTCATCCAGAAGCGATTCGGGTTCATTATGGTTAAGGAGAAGCTTATGTTTCGTTGGGGCATTATTTTTCTGGTCATTGCGTTGATTGCAGCAGCACTGGGTTTTGGTACTCTCGCGGGTACTGCGGCAGGTGCAGCAAAAATTGTCTTCGTGGTAGGTATTATTCTGTTCCTGGTAAGCCTGTTTATGGGTCGAAAACGCCCATAGCGTGCTATAACATTTAGAGACAGACCAGAGAGCCAGTCAATTTGACTGGCTCTCGCGTATTCAGACTATATAAAAACTTAGAACTTAGGAAAGTAGGGTGGGACAACGCATACCCGTTACGCTCGGCAACATAACGCCGCTTGCGCTCAAACCGTTTCGTCCCGGAAAACTCGCCATTGTTTGTGAAGGCGGCGGGCAGCGCGGGATATTTACAGCCGGTGTGCTGGACGAGTTTATGCGCGCTAATTTCAACCCATTTGATCTCTTCTTAGGCACCTCCGCTGGCGCACAAAACCTTTCGGCTTATGTTTGTCAGCAACCCGGTTATGCCAGAAGGGTGATTACCCGTTTTACGACAACCCGCGAATTTTTTGACCCCTTGCGCTTTGTGCGTGGCGGTCATCTCATCGATCTTGACTGGCTCGTGGAATCCACCTCCACCAAAATCCCGCTTTCAATGTCGACCGCTGAAAAACTGTTTGAATCCGGTAAAGCGTTCTATATGTGCGCTTGTCGCAGCGACGATTACGCGCCGGGCTACTTTTCACCGAACAGCGCTAACTGGCTGAATATTCTCAAAGCCTCCAGCGCGATCCCGGGTTTTTACCGCAGCGGTGTGGATATTGACGGTATCGGTTATCAGGATGGCGGAATTAGCGATGCGATTCCCGTGAGAGAAGCGGTGTGCCTTGGGGCTGAAACCCTGGTGGTGATTCGTACCGTTCCGTCGCAAATGTATTACACGCCTGAATGGTTTAAACGCATGGAACGCTGGCTTGGCGACAGCAGCCTGCAACCGCTGTTAAACCTGGTGCATCATCATGAAGCCAGCTATCGCGAGATACAAAGCTTCATTGATAAGCCGCCAGGCAAACTGCGAATCTTTGAGATCTACCCGCCAAAACCGCTGATGAGTATGGCACTCGGGAGCCGCTTACCCGCGCTGAACACGGACTATAAAACGGGCCGATTATGCGGACGCTATTTCCTCGCAACCGTGGGCAAAATGTTGGTGGCTCAACCGCCTATCAAGCGACATCTCCCACGCATTGTTGTGCCAGTCCCGGTGGTGGTTCCTTCTCCGATGGTGACTCAGGAGCCTTTATCCAAAGCGGTCATTGAGACTCCGGAAGCGAACGATTCTACTTTTAATAACGAGGATTCGGCGTGACGATGACGTTTTACGACACCCACTGCCATTTCGATTTTCCTCCGTTTAGCGACGATGAAACTCATAGTCTGGCGCTTGCCGCGCAGTCGGGTATCGAAAAAATTATTGTACCGGCCATTGAAGCTGACCGCTTTGCCACGGTTCTGGCTCTCGCGGACAATTATCCTGCGCTGTATGCCGCACTGGGCCTGCATCCGATTGTGATTCATAAACACCAGGATGCTTCGCTGGCGCTGCTCGAACATCACCTGCAACAGCACCCACAAAAACTGGTGGCGATTGGCGAGATTGGCCTTGATCTGTATATGGAAAACCCGCTTTTTGAGAAACAGGAAGCGATACTGGATGCCCAGCTAAAGCTGGCAAAACGTTATGACCTGCCCGTTATCCTTCATTCGCGCCGTACACATGACAAACTCGCAGCCCATTTAAAACGCCACGACTTACCGCGAACCGGCGTCGTGCACGGCTTCTCAGGCAGTTTGCAACAGGCGGAGCGCTTCGTTGCACTGGGCTACAAGATTGGCGTTGGCGGAACGATAACCTATCCGCGAGCAAGCAAAACACGCGATGTGATAGCGCGTTTACCTCTGAGCGTGTTAGTGCTGGAAACGGATTCTCCTGATATGCCTCTCAATGGATGGCAAGGGCAACCCAACCGCCCGGAGCGCATTGCAGACGTTTTTCAGACGCTATGTACACTACGTTCAGAATCTCCGGACGTCATGGCGGAGACTTTCATTCATAACTGCCATGAATTATTCCGAATGAAATAGTCAGTAACAAAATGTGACGTCGCTCACTTTATAAGATAAACGTTTCCCTGGATTTGTAGAAATACGTGATTGCCATAGCATTTGGCGGGCTTTGTAACGCTATAATCCTGCCCGTTGTTAGTTTTTTGCTTGTCTTTCTTTTTTCAATCAATACACAGGGATTCTGTATGCAACTACTCATGGGTTTGATCGGCATGATCGTTCTGCTGCTGATCGCCGTTTTACTTTCCAGTCATCGCAAAGCGATTAATCTTCGTACCGTATTGGGTGCATGGATTATTCAGGTCGGTATCGGGGCGTTAATCCTGTATGTTCCGGTCGGTCGTAAAGTCCTGCTGGCTATGTCCGAAGGGGTAGCTAACGTTATCGCTTACGGTAACGCCGGTATTTCCTTCCTGTTCGGTGGGTTGGTTTCGGACAAAATGTTTGAAGTCTTTGGCGGCGGCGGTTTTGTTTTCGCACTGCGCGTTCTGCCAATTATCGTCTTCTTCTCCTCCCTGATTGCTGTGCTTTACTACCTGGGCATCATGCAGTTAGTTATTCGTATTCTCGGCGGTGGCCTGCGTAAGCTTCTGAAGACATCTCGTACAGAATCTCTGTCTGCAACAGCAAATATCTTTGTTGGTCAGACTGAAGCGCCACTGGTTGTTCGCCCTTATATCGCCACAATGACGCGTTCAGAACTGTTCGCCGTAATGTGTGGTGGTTTGGCATCCGTTGCAGGTTCAGTACTGGCAGGTTACGCACAAATGGGCGTGCCGCTAGAGTATCTGATTGCCGCGTCCTTCATGGCAGCACCTGGCGGTTTACTGTTCGCTAAAATCATCCTGCCTGAAACCGAAATACCCAACGATGCGCCTGAACTGGACTCATTGAAAAATGATCCGGATCGCCCGGCAAACGTGCTGGATGCAGCGGCATCAGGTGCGGCTTCTGGTATGCAGTTGGCTCTGAACGTAGGCGCAATGTTGCTGGCGTTTGTGGCTTTGATTGCACTGCTTAACGGTATGCTTTCTGGCATCGGCGGCTGGTTTAACTATCCGCAACTGTCTATGGAATTGATTCTGGGCTGGGTGTTCTCACCACTGGCGTGGGTTATCGGTGTTCCGTGGAGCGAAGCTAACGTTGCAGGTTCCTTCATCGGTCAGAAGCTGATCATCAACGAATTTGTGGCATATCTGAACTTCGGTGAATACCTGAAAGATGACGCGACCGTTGCAGCAGCAGGCTTGCAGGTTCTGTCTGACCATACCAAAGCCATTATTTCCTTCGCACTGTGCGGTTTTGCTAACCTTTCTTCTATCGCTATCCTGATTGGTGGCCTTGGCAGCATGGCTCCAAGCCGCCGTCACGACATTGCGCAGTTAGGTCTGAAAGCAGTAGCAGCAGGTACGCTGTCTAACCTGATGAGTGCAACGATTGCCGGGGTCTTCCTGTCATTATAAAAATGGCGATGTTAAAATTATAACATCCCTGTGAAATCAATGGCTGGCGCTTTCGCCGGCCATTTTTTATTTCTGAACGGCATTTTTACACTGTCTAACGTTGTTAAATCACATATACTGTACAAAGTATGTCATTACACCTTTGGCTTTTGTGAAGCAAAACACAAAATCATCTGGCTGGTGAATGTTATAATTATAACATTGCTACTGATGATGTGCGGTGAGATGGATCTCAACGTGATGGTGACTCGTGTTACCTCTGCTCTTCAAGGAACCAAGTCCGCTCCAACGTGTTGAGTTTCGCTGCCAGAAACTTTTATATCTTTTGTTGGAGAGTATTTATGACCGATTTAACAGCAAGCAGCCTGCGCGCCCTGAAACTGATGGACCTGACTACCCTGAACGACGATGACACCAATGAAAAAGTGATCGCGCTCTGCCACCAGGCCAAAACCTCAGTGGGCAACACCGCAGCTATTTGTATCTACCCGCGTTTTATCCCCATTGCGCGTAAAACGCTGAACGCACAAGGCACGCCTGATATCCGTATTGCCACCGTGACTAACTTCCCGCACGGCAACGATGACATCGAAATCGCACTGGCTGAAACCCGCGCTGCTATCGCTTACGGTGCAGACGAAGTTGACGTGGTATTCCCGTACCGTGCGCTGATCGCAGGCAACGAACAAGTTGGTTTTGAGCTGGTAAAAGCCTGCAAAGAAGCCTGTGCTGCGGCTAACGTGCTGCTGAAAGTGATCATCGAAACGGGCGAGCTGAAAGAAGAAGCGCTGATTCGTAAAGCCTCTGAAATCGCTATCAAAGCGGGCGCAGACTTCATTAAAACCTCTACCGGCAAAGTGCCAGTCAACGCGACTCCAGAAAGCGCGCGCATCATGATGGAAGTGATTCGTGACATGGGCGTTGAGAAAACTGTTGGTTTCAAACCTGCAGGCGGCGTGCGTACTGCTGAAGATGCAGCGCTGTTCTTGTCTATTGCTGATGACCTGTTTGGTGCTGACTGGGCTGATTCCCGTCACTACCGTTTTGGTGCTTCCAGCCTGCTCGCGAGCCTGTTAAAAGCTCTGGGTCATGGCGATGGTAAAAGCGCAAGCAGCTACTAATCTCTTCTTTTTTGCGGCGGTTTTCCCGCCGCATTTCACCTGATGAACTCAGGGGGTTACCTTGTTTCTCGCTCAAGAAATTATTCGTAAAAAACGTGATGGTCATGCTCTGAACGATGAGGAAATTCGTTTCTTCATTAATGGTATTCGGGATAACACTATCTCTGAAGGGCAGATTGCCGCGCTGGCAATGACCATTTTCTTCCACGACATGACTATGCCTGAACGCGTATCACTGACCATGGCGATGCGAGATTCAGGAACCGTGCTGGACTGGAAGAGCCTTAATCTGAACGGCCCAATCGTTGATAAACATTCAACGGGCGGCGTGGGCGATGTGACTTCTTTAATGCTTGGCCCAATGGTGGCGGCATGTGGCGGTTATATTCCAATGATCTCTGGCCGTGGTTTAGGCCATACCGGTGGCACGCTCGATAAACTCGAAGCGATCCCTGGTTTCGATATTTTCCCGGACGATAACCGTTTCCGCGACATCATCAAAAATGTTGGCGTGGCGATTATCGGCCAGACTAACTCGCTCGCACCGGCGGACAAACGTTTCTACGCTACGCGTGACATTACCGCGACCGTAGACTCCATTCCGCTTATCACCGCATCAATTCTGGCGAAGAAACTGGCCGAAGGCCTGGACGCGCTAGTTATGGACGTGAAAGTCGGTAGCGGCGCATTTATGCCGACTTACGAGCTTTCTGAATTACTCGCCGAGGCGATTGTAGGTGTGGCGAACGGTGCTGGTGTGAAAACCACGGCATTGCTGACGGACATGAACCAGGTGCTGGCATCCAGCGCGGGTAATGCTGTTGAAGTTCGTGAAGCGGTACAGTTCCTGACCGGCGAGCACGTTAACCCGCGCCTGCATGAAGTCACTATGGCGCTGTGCGTGGAAATGTTACTTTCCGGCAATTTAGCGAAAGACGACGCAGAAGCACGCCTCAAACTGCAAGCAGTGCTGGATAACGGCAAAGCGGCGGAAGTGTTCGGGCGCATGGTAGCGGCACAAAAAGGCCCGGCTGACTTCGTCGAAAACTATGCGAAATACCTGCCAACTGCCGTTCTGAGCAAAGCTGTTTATGCAGACCGTGCAGGCTTCGTCAGTGAAATGGACACCCGTGCGTTAGGCATGGCGGTGGTTTCCATGGGCGGTGGTCGTCGTCAGGCTTCTGATTCCCTTGATTACAGCGTTGGTTTCACCGACATGGCTCGTCTGGGTGAAAGTGTAGATACCTCGCGTCCGCTGGCAGTGATTCATGCCGCGAGCGAAGCCCAATGGCAAGATGCAGCGCAAGCTGTAAAAGCGGCAATCAAAGTTAACGACACGCAGCCTGTTGAAACACCGGTCGTGTATCGCCGTATCAGTTAAATGCTGGCATACTGATCTGATCACTTTTTGAAACGCCTCCGGGCGTTTCAGGCGCAACGACGCAGGAGAAATTATGAAACGTGCATTTATTATGGTGCTGGACTCTTTCGGCATTGGTGCGACTGAAGATGCTGACCGCTTTGGCGACGTTGGCTCTGACACCTTTGGCCATATCGCAGAAGCGTGTGCAAAAGGCGAAGCAGACAAAGGCCGTAAAGGCCCACTTCATCTGCCCAACCTGACTCGTCTGGGTCTGGTTAAAGCAGCAGAAGGTTCTACCGGTAAAATCCCGGCAGGTATGGACGGTAACGCAGAAGTTATCGGTGCATACGGTTGGGCGCATGAGCTGTCTTCCGGTAAAGATACTCCGTCTGGTCACTGGGAAATCGCCGGTGTACCTGTGTTGTTCGAGTGGGGCTACTTCTCTGATACAAAAAATAGCTTCCCGCAAGAACTGCTGGAAAAGCTGGTTAAGCGTGCAAATCTGCCGGGCTACCTCGGTAACTGTCACTCTTCCGGTACGGTGATTCTGGATGAACTGGGTGAAGAGCATATGAAAACCGGCAAGCCGATTTTCTATACCTCTGCTGACTCCGTGTTCCAGATTGCTTGCCACGAAGAAACCTACGGTCTGGACAAACTTTACGAGCTGTGTGAAATCGCCCGTGAAGAACTGACCGAAGGCGGCTACAACATTGGTCGTGTTATCGCTCGTCCGTTTATCGGCGACAAAGCGGGTAACTTCCAGCGTACCGGTAACCGTCATGATCTGGCCGTTGAACCGCCAGCACCAACCGTGTTGAAAAAACTGGTTGATGAGAAAAATGGTCAGGTGGTTTCCGTGGGTAAAATTGCGGATATCTATGCTGAAGTCGGTATCACCAAAAAAGTGAAAGCGACAGGTTTGGATGCATTGTTTGATGCCACCATCAAAGAGATGAAAGAAGCGGGCGACGACACTATCGTGTTCACCAACTTCGTTGATTTCGACTCATCTTACGGCCACCGTCGTGATGTTGCAGGTTATGCAGCAGCACTTGAACTGTTTGACCGCCGTCTGCCTGAGCTGATGGAATTGCTGAAAGAGGACGATATTCTGATCCTCACCGCTGACCACGGTTGTGACCCAACCTGGCAGGGGACTGACCACACTCGCGAACACATTCCAGTGCTGGTCTACGGCCCGAAAGTGAAAGCAGGCTCTTTAGGTCACCGTGAAACCTTCGCGGATATCGGCCAGACCGTTGCCAGTTATTTCGGCACGTCCCCGATGGACTACGGCAAAAACATGCTGTGATTTCGTTGGGCGGATGAAATTCCGCCCAGACGTTAACCTCTTAAAACAAGGATATAAAGATGGCAACGCCACATATTAATGCAGAAATGGGTGATTTCGCAGACGTCGTTTTGATGCCGGGCGACCCGCTGCGCGCGAAACATATCGCAGAAACGTTCCTCGAAGATTTTCGTGAAGTCAACAACGTGCGTGGCATGTTGGGTTACACCGGGACTTACAAAGGCCGCAAAATTTCTGTAATGGGCCACGGTATGGGTATCCCATCCTGCTCCATCTACACCAAAGAACTGATCACCGATTTCGGCGTGAAGAAAATCATTCGTGTGGGGTCATGTGGCGCGGTACGTGCTGATGTGAAACTGCGTGATGTGGTTATCGGCATGGGTGCTTGCACCGATTCTAAAGTGAACCGTCTGCGTTTCAAAGACCACGACTTCGCAGCCATTGCTGACTTCGACATGGTTCGTAACGCAGTAGATGCTGCTAAAGCGCTGGGCGTAGACGCTCGCGTAGGTAACATCTTCTCCGCAGACCTGTTCTACACGCCGGACCCGCAAATGTTCGACGTAATGGAAAAGTACGGCATCCTGGGCGTGGAAATGGAAGCGGCGGGTATCTACGGCGTGGCAGCAGAATACGGCGCGAAAGCCCTGACTATCTGCACCGTGTCTGACCATATCCGTACTCACGAGCAGACCACTGCAGAAGAGCGCCAGACCACCTTTAACGACATGATCAAGATTGCTCTTGAATCTGTGTTACTGGGCGACAAAGAGTAAGTTTTATCAGGGCGCTGTTAAGCGCCCTTAATCTTTAGAGTATCTATTCACATCCCTCCAGATCTAAAATTCTTGTCTTTACCCTTCAATGATTTAGCGCTATAAATTTATCTAACTATCTATTCACGAATCTATTCACATGAGCCTGCTGACAGATCTATTGCTACAAGGGGCGCAACCGGCAAGTTTACTGCGTCAGCAGCTTGGTATTAGCCAGGCAACTTTCTCACGTCTTGTGAATGCTGAAAGTGACGTTGTTAAATTTGGTCATGCTCGGGCAACCCGCTATGCCTTGATTCGGCCGGTACGCAATACGCACGTGTTCCCGCTCTGGCAGATAGATAATGCAGGTAAGGCCTGGCATTTTGGCCAGTTATATCCGGTCTGGCCGCAAGGCAGTTGCCTGGTAATATTAAAAAATGGCGAAACCCAGTGGTTTGATGGACTCCCCTGGTATCTGACCGATTTGCGTCCGCAGGGGTTTTTAGGGAGAGCCTGGGGGCGGCGAATCGCCCAGCTTTCGGGATTGCCGGAAGATATCCGTTTGTGGCAAGAAGAAGACGTGTTGTGGGCACTATCGCAACAGGTGCCTGAAAATTTGGGTGGCTGGTTAGTGGGTGAAGAGAGCTATCGGCGTTGGTTTGATGCGCCAGCCCAGCAGGTGATTTCCAAAGCTAATAAACTCACGATCTATCAAGATCTCGCAAATCTCGCGTTGGCAGGTGAAGTCGTGGGATCGTCTGCTGGTGGCGAGCAGCCAAAATTTTCTTGCTATGCGCAGACCGATTCTGGAGCTGCGCAGGTCATCGTCAAATTTACGCCACCCGTGCAGAATGAAAATAGCCAGCGCTGGAGTGATTTGCTACATGCAGAAGCGCTGGCACTGAAAATCCTGAACCAGTCCGATATTCCCGCGTCTCGGGCCTGTGTGCTGAGAACTGCACAGCAGCAAACTTTTCTTGAAATCGCCCGTTTTGATTGCGTCGGTATGCAAGGGCGCAGAGGGATTGTGTCACTCGAAGCTGTGCAGTGTGAATTTGTCAGTGGACCGAAGCCCTGGCCCACAGCCGTGGCTGAATTGCTGGCACAAAAAGTGGTTGAGCCGTTTACGTTACGGCTGACCCAAAGAATTTGGGTGTTTGGAAGGCTGATTGCCAACAGCGATATGCATGCGGGCAATCTTTCATTTTTCCTCTCGGACAAGCCACTCGCACTGGCTCCTGTCTACGACATGCTACCCATGGCTTTTGCGCCCAATAGCGCAGGGAGTATGCGTCAGGAGCCTGCAACTGTGCAGATAGATCCTGCCATACCCAAAGATATCTGGTTGGAAATACTGCCTTTTGCACAGCGATTCTGGCTTGAAGTAAGCCAGAATTTGCAAATTAGCGAAGGATTTAGGGAGATTGCCGGGCAAATGACGCAGCAGCTAAAAGAAGTCGAAACACGTATTCAGCGCCTCGCTTAACGCACCGTCTGTGCAATCCACGCGCTCAGTTCACGCAATTCCATTTCTTGTTCCGGGAAATCGGCAATCAGTGTTTCGCACTGTTGCTGCAACATATCGCTACGGTACAAACAGCCCTGTAAACGTGCCGCCAACGCTTCTAATGGCGCAGGGTTCAGGCTGTCGGTGAATATCTGTGTACGGGTGATATGCCCTCTCTCAACGTCGAAGTGCAGCTCAACGCCGCCCCATGTGAAACGCTGATCTAGCAGGTGGCTAAATGCTGGAGCCTGGCCGAAATTCCACTCCCAGCTACTTTGGCGTGCGAAGGTTTCAGCGAAGCCGGGCAAGTCTGGTAGGGCATCCGGGGAGATGTGTTCCGCCTCTACGCGTTCGCCGTAGTAAGCAAAGAAAGACTCACGCACCGCATCGCAAATTTGCTCGTGCGTCAGGCCTGGCAGCAGATCGCCGAGGTTGGCGACACGCCCGCGTACTGAGGTAATACCTTTAGCCTGAAGTTTTTTCTCATCAGGATTCAGGTAATTTGCCAGACGGCTTAAATCTGCGTTGAGCAACAACGTGCCGTGATGGAAACCGCGATCCATCGTTTCTTTATAAGCCGAGCCAGAAACTTTGCGCGCGCCTTCTGCCGTGGCGACTTCCAGATCGTTTCGCCCTGAAGCTGTTGCGTGGATACCGAGCGAATTAAGCGCATTTACCACAATTGCGGTCGACACACTTTTATCGTATTCCGGTTTTCCCGCCATAAACGTAAAGCAGGTATTTCCCAGGTCGTGGAATACCGCGCCGCCACCGCTGCTGCGTCTTGCCAGCCGCACGTTATCTTCTTCCATGCGCCGGGTATTGCACTCTTTCCACGGATTCTGTGCCCGACCAATGACCACCGTATCTGCATTGCGCCATAAAAAGAGC
Source organism: uncultured Buttiauxella sp. (assembly GCA_965119215.1). GTDB lineage: Bacteria > Pseudomonadota > Gammaproteobacteria > Enterobacterales > Enterobacteriaceae > Buttiauxella. The sequence continues at coordinate 92,262 of CBCPKK010000016.1, read as the reverse complement.
ACACGTTGCGTGGCGGGCATCTGGCGGAAAATACATTCCTCGACAGCCAGGTTGAACCAGGGATCGTACGAATCAGAAATAAGCAGACGTAACGTAGACATAGAAGAAATCCTTTCTTACTTAGGGTTTATTGGTGCTCTGTTCTTCCTCATCTTCTTTAACTTCGGTATTCGCAGTTAGAAGGAAAGGAGATTGCTGCCAGCGGGTGCGTTTGCCCTGTAAAAGAGTACGAGTCAGTACAATGCCAATCGCCAGCGCCAGCAACATCATCAGGCGCAAAATGTTGGTGGTGTTATCCACTTGCTTGGCTTCGGTGGCGAGCGTGTGGGTATCGAGCGTGATACGCAGATAGCCAACCGGCCCATCTTTATCTTCAATCGGTTGAACAATTTGCTGATTAAAATAGCTGCCTGCTTTTTTGCCATCCAGAGCCAGCCTGTCGCGCACGCCGATCCCTTCACCGGCTCGCGCAATTTGGCCGCCGCCATCGTCGTAAACGCCTGCATCTAAAATGCGGCTGTCTTTCGTTAATAACGTCAGAACGGCGGAGATCTTTTTCTCGTCCGGGTTTTCGGATTTCATCATTGGCAGCAGGTTATAGCTCACCTGGCGTGCCAGCGTTCTTGCCAGCTCTTCAAGCTGCACATTGCGGGCTTGCTGATGCCCCTGGCTAAACCACGACGCTCCCTGCATCAGCGCGACTAAAAGTGCGAGGCAGATAAGCACAATCACTGCACGATGCAGCCTGAATTTCATTTTTGCCCGAGCCATAATGCACCTTAGGAAAATTGCCGGTTTTACTGCGCAGTTTAATGTTGCCAGAAGCCGCACAGACAAGGTAGCCTCATGCGTTGTTTTGTTCGGGCCATTATCTTTTTTCAGGAGCTGTAATGCCAAATAGTCTGACCTGGTGCGACCTGCCGACCGATGTCTCTCTCTGGCCTGGGTTGCCGCTATCGTTAAGTGGTGATGAAGTTATGCCACTCGATTACCGTGCTGGCCGTAGCGGTTGGCTTCTGTATGGTCGGAATCTGGATAAAGAGTGCCTGAACCGCTACCAGCGTAAGCTGGGCGCTGCCATGGTTATCGTGACTGCGTGGTGTGTTGAAGACTATCAAATTATTCGCCTTGCGGGTTCATTAACGCCTCGGGCAACCAAACTTGCGCACGACGCCGGGCTGGATGTCGCACCGTTGGGTAAAATCCCACATCTACGCACGCCAGGCTTGCTGGTGATGGATATGGATTCCACCGCAATCCAAATCGAATGCATTGATGAAATCGCCAAACTGGCGGGTACTGGCGAAATGGTTGCTGAAGTGACCGAACGCGCGATGCGCGGCGAACTGGACTTCACCGCCAGCCTGAAACAGCGAGTCGCAACGCTCAAAGGGGCGAATGCTTCTATTTTGCGCCAGGTTCGTGACGAACTGCCGCTGATGCCAGGGCTGACTTCGCTGGTGCTTAAACTGGAGTCCCTGGGCTGGAAAGTGGCGATTGCATCCGGTGGTTTTACCTTCTTTGCAGAATATCTGCGCGACAAACTGCATCTGCATGCGGTTGTGGCAAACGAGCTGGAAATTTGCGACGGCAAGCTGACGGGCGAAGTGATTGGTCAGATTGTTGATGCGCAGTTCAAAGCCGAAACGCTCAAGCGCCTCGCCGATAAATATGAAATTCCGGTCGCGCAAACTGTCGCTATTGGCGATGGTGCCAATGATTTACCGATGATTCAGTCTGCTGGTTTGGGTATCGCTTTCCACGCGAAGCCGAAAGTAAACGAGAAAACAGAAATCACCATCCGTCATGCCGATTTGATGGGCGTATTCTGTATTCTTTCAGGCAGCCTAATTCAGGAAGAACGCTAATGGCGAAAGCTCCGAAACGCGCCTTTGTCTGCAATGAATGTGGTGCAGATTATCCTCGCTGGCAGGGGCAGTGCAGCGCCTGTCACGCATGGAACACCATCACTGAGGTGCGTATTGCCGCCTCGCCGACAGTTGCGCGTAACGAGCGTTTGTCAGGCTACGCCGGGAGTGCTGGCGTTAGCAAAGTACAAAAACTTTCTGATATCAGCCTTGAAGAACTGCCACGCTTTTCCACCGGCTTTAAAGAATTTGACCGCGTGTTAGGTGGCGGTGTGGTGCCGGGAAGTGCCATTTTGATTGGCGGCAACCCTGGTGCCGGTAAATCGACTTTGCTGCTGCAAACGTTGTGTAAACTCAGCGAACAGATGAAAACGCTATATGTGACCGGCGAAGAGTCGTTACAGCAAGTTGCTATGCGTGCGCATCGTCTGGGTTTACCCACCAATAATCTGAATATGCTTTCGGAAACCGGCATCGAGCAAATCTGCATGATTGCCGAAGAAGAAGCGCCGAAGCTGATGGTTATCGACTCCATTCAGGTCATGCACATGGCGGATGTTCAGTCGTCGCCGGGCAGCGTGGCACAGGTGCGTGAATCCGCCGCTTATCTGACGCGCTTTGCCAAAACGCGCGGTGTGGCCATCATCATGGTGGGTCACGTCACCAAAGACGGTTCGCTTGCCGGACCAAAAGTGCTCGAACACTGCATCGACTGTTCGGTGATGCTGGATGGCGATGCCGATTCCCGTTTCCGTACCCTGCGCAGCCATAAAAACCGTTTTGGTGCGGTGAATGAGCTGGGCGTTTTTGCGATGACAGAGCAGGGGCTACGTGAAGTCAGCAACCCTTCCGCTATTTTCCTGAGCCGTGGTGATGAAGTGACTCCCGGTAGCTCAGTGATGGTGGTGTGGGAAGGTACGCGCCCGCTGCTGGTAGAGATTCAGGCGTTGGTGGACCAATCCATGATGTCCAATCCGCGTCGTGTTGCCGTTGGTCTTGAACAAAACCGTCTGGCGATTTTACTGGCCGTTTTGCACCGTCACGGTGGCCTGCAAATGGCTGATCAGGACGTGTTTGTGAACGTGGTTGGCGGTGTGAAAGTCACCGAAACCAGCGCTGACCTGGCGTTGTTGCTGGCGATGGTTTCCAGCCTGCGTAACCGCGCTTTGCCACAGGATTTAGTGGTGTTTGGCGAAGTCGGGCTAGCTGGCGAAATCCGCCCCGTTCCGAGCGGCCAGGAACGTATTTCTGAAGCGGCAAAACATGGCTTTAAACGCGCCATCGTGCCACAGGCTAACGTACCGAAAAAACTACCCGAAGGGATGCAGGTTTTCGGTGTGAAAAAACTCGCTGATGCGCTCTCGGTGTTTGACGACTTATAATTGAATGACTTGCGGCATAACGCCGTATTTTTTCAGGAGCAGGCAGCATGTCGTCTTTCGAGTATCTGAAGACCGCAATTCGTCAGCAAAGCGTTACGCTGCAACAGGTGGCAGAGTCCTGCGGCATGACCAAAGGCTATCTTAGCCAGTTACTGAACGCCAAAATTAAAAGCCCAAGCGCTCAGAAACTGGAAGCATTGCACCGTTTCCTTGGCCTGGAATTTCCACGGCGTGAGAAAAAAGTCGGCGTCGTGTTTGGTAAGTTTTATCCGCTGCACACCGGCCATATTTATTTGATTCAGCGAGCAGCAAGCCAGGTTGATGAGCTACATATCATCATGGGTTACGACGAAACTCGCGACCGCCTGCTGTTTGAAGACAGCGCCATGTCACAGCAGCCCACAACGGGCGACCGTCTGCGCTGGCTGCTACAGACCTTCAAATATCAAAAAAACATCCGCATTCATTCGTTTAACGAAGAAGGGATGGAGCCGTATCCACACGGTTGGGATGTCTGGAGTCGCGGCATCAAAGCGTTTATGGAAAGCAAAGGTATTAACCCCGACCGTATCTACACCTCGGAAGAGGGCGATGCGCCGCGGTTTACCGAACAGCTTGGCATCGAAACCGTGCTTATCGATCCGAAACGTACTTTTATGAATATCAGCGGCGGGCAGATTCGTGAAAACCCGTTCCGCTATTGGGAATATATTCCGACCGAAGTAAAACCGTTCTTTGTGCGAACCGTCGCTATTTTAGGGGGGGAATCGAGCGGTAAATCGTGGATGGTGAATAAGCTCGCCAACATTTTCAATACCACCAGTGCCTGGGAGTTCGGACGTGACTACGTCTTTTCCCACCTCGGGGGCGATGAAATGGCGCTGCAATATTCCGACTATGACAAAATTGCCATCGGCCATGCTCAGTACGTTGATTTTGCAGTGAAATACGCCAATAAAGTCGCGTTTATAGACACGGATTTTGTTACTACGCAGGCATTTTGCAAAAAGTATGAAGGGCGTGAGCATCCGTTTGTGCAGGCGCTTATCGACGAATACCGTTTCGATCTGGTGATTTTGCTGGAGAATAATACCCCGTGGGTGGCCGACGGATTGCGTAGCCTTGGCAGTGATGTCGACAGAAAATCCTTCCAGAATCTTTTGGTGTCGATGCTCGATGAAAACAACATCAGCTATGTGCATGTGGAAGAATCTGACTACGATTCGCGATTCTTACGCTGTGTTGAGTTGGTGAAGAAGATGTTAGGCGAGCGCGGGTGATTTTCGGTTTTAACCCCCTATCTCCCAGCGGGAGATAGGGGGTTTTTATTACTTGGTCACACGTTTGTACTTGATGCGCTTAGGTTCCAGCGCTTCCGCACCCAGGGTGCGTTTCTTGTACTCTTCGTATTCGGTAAAGTTGCCTTCGAAGAATTCAACTTTGCCTTCATCCTGATAATCCAGAATGTGGGTCGCAACGCGGTCAAGGAACCAACGGTCGTGCGAGATAACCATCGCACAGCCCGGGAATTCCAGCAGGGCGTTTTCTAACGCGCGCAGGGTTTCGATGTCCAGGTCGTTTGTTGGTTCATCGAGCAGCAGTACGTTACCGCCAACCTGCAGCAGTTTCGCCAGATGCAGACGGCCACGCTCACCACCAGACAGCTCACCAACACGTTTACCCTGGTCAACACCTTTGAAGTTAAAGCGGCCAACGTAAGCACGACTTGGCATTTCGGTGTTACCGATACGCATGATGTCCTGCCCGCCGGAAACTTCTTCCCACACGGTTTTGCTGCTGTCCATGGAGTCACGGAACTGATCGACGGAAGCCAGTTTAACGGTTTCGCCCAGTTCAATGGTGCCGCTGTCAGGCTGTTCCTGGCCCGACATCATACGGAACAGGGTAGATTTACCCGCGCCGTTCGGACCGATGATGCCCACAATCGCGCCTTTCGGTACGGAGAAGGACAAATCTTCAATCAGCAGGCGGTCGCCGTAGGATTTACGCAGATTAGTAACCTCAACAACTTTATCGCCCAGACGTGCGCCTGGTGGAATAAACAGTTCGTTGGTTTCGTTACGTTTCTGGTATTCAGTGCTGTTCAGTTCTTCAAAGCGAGCCAGACGCGCCTTGCCTTTAGACTGACGGCCTTTAGCGCCCTGACGTACCCACTCAAGCTCCTTCTCAATGGATTTACGGCGAGCCGCTTCCGTTGAGGCTTCCTGAGCCAGACGTGCGTCTTTCTGCTCAAGCCATGAGGAGTAGTTGCCTTCCCACGGAATGCCTTCGCCGCGGTCAAGTTCCAGAATCCAGCCTGCAACGTTATCAAGGAAGTAACGGTCGTGGGTAATCGCCACAACGGTGCCTTCGAAGTCATGCAGGAAGCGCTCGAGCCACGCCACGGATTCAGCATCCAGGTGGTTCGTTGGTTCGTCGAGCAGCAGCATGTCTGGTTTTTCGAGCAGCAGGCGGCAAAGTGCCACACGGCGGCGCTCACCACCAGACAGGTTGCCAATTTTTGCGTCCCAGTCTGGCAGACGCAGTGCATCGGCAGCACGCTCCAGTTGAACGTTCAGGTTGTGACCGTCGTGAGCGTGGATGATCTCTTCCAGCTTGCCTTGCTCGGCTGCCAGTTTGTCGAAATCGGCATCTGGCTCAGCGTACAGTGTGTACACTTCATCAAGACGTTTTAAGGCCCCGACAACTTCAGCAACGGCTTCTTCAACCGATTCGCGAACCGTGTGCTCCAGATTGAGCTGCGGTTCCTGCTGTAAGTAGCCAATTTTCAGGCCAGGTTGTGGGCGGGCTTCGCCTTCAATGTCGGTATCAATGCCGGCCATAATGCGCAGCAGCGTGGATTTACCGGCACCGTTCAGACCCAGTACACCAATCTTGGCGCCAGGGAAGAAACTGAGCGAGATATTTTTCAGAATATGGCGTTTCGGCGGAACAACTTTGCCGACACGATGCATGGTATAAACGAATTGAGCCACAGTGCGACTTCGCCTCTTTTTCGTGATTTAAGATGGTACGTATCAGTGGCGAAGTGTAGCCGTTTTCAGCGGGTAAGCCCAGTAGGGGAAGTGGGATGTGTTACCCGAAACAGCCTTAGCGCTTTAATCGACAAAATAACGCCCTCTGGCGTGGCGTAACTGCAATACCAGAGTTAGCATGAAGTGATTAGTGGCGGCATGATGCTGCCTGTGAAAATGTGAGGAGAACTTGTGGGTAGAGCCAAACAAGTCGTGGGGCGATTGCTAATAGCAATGGTGAGCCTTGCGGCACTAACTCAAGCCGTTCGTGCGGATTCGCTCGACGAGCAACGCAACCGCTACGCACAAATCAAACAGGCGTGGGATAACAAGCAAATGGATGTGGTGGCGCAGATGATGCCCACGTTGCAGGATTATCCGCTGTATCCCTATCTCGAATATCGTCAGATAACTGACGATCTAATGAATGAGCCAACCCTTGTCGTCAGCCGCTTTATTGAAGCCAATCCAACGCTGCCGCCTGCTCGTTCGCTTAAATCTCGTTTTGTGAATGAATTGGCTCGCCGTGAAGACTGGCGCGGGCTTTTGGCATTTAGTCCAGAGCAGCCGGGCACCACAGAAGCAAAGTGCAATTATTACTATGCAAAATGGAATACGGGCGAGGCTGACGCAGCCTGGGCGGGCGCTAAAGACATCTGGCTTACGGGTAAAAATCTTCCGTCGAGCTGCGATCGTCTATTTTCGGCGTGGCGTTCTTCCGGGACTCAAGATCCGTTGGCTTACCTGGAACGCATTCGCCTGGCAATGAAAGAGGGCAATACCTCGCTGGTCAGTAATCTTGCTAACCAAATGCCAGCAGATTATCAAACCATCTCTTCTGCGCTTATCAGCCTGCAAAATGATCCCAATACGGTGCTGACGTTTGCCCGCACGGTAGGGGCTACGGACTTTACGCGCCAGGCTGCGGCGGTCGCATTTACACGTGTCGCGCGTGATGACGTAGAAAATGCCCGCATGATGATCCCGTCGCTGGTGCAAGCACAACAACTCAACGACTCTCAGGCTCAGGAGCTAAGAGATACCGTCGCCTGGCGCTTGATGGGCAACGATGTTACTGCTGAACAGGCTGCGTGGCGCGACGATGCCATCATGCGCTCAGAATCGACCACGTTGGTTGAAAGACGTGTGCGTATGGCGTTGGGAACGGGCGACCGCACGGGTCTGAATACCTGGCTTGCGCGTTTACCAATGGATGCCAAACAGAAAGACGAATGGCGTTACTGGCAGGCTGACCTGTTACTGGAGCGCGGACGCGATGCAGAAGCTAATGAGATCCTTCGTTCGTTGATGCAGCAACGCGGATTTTATCCAATGGTAGCAGCGCAGCGTTTAGGGGAAGACTATCCGTTACGCGTCGATAAAGCGGTTGCCGTGAATCCTGCGTTGGTACAGGGCGCTGAAATGTCGCGTGTACGCGAACTGATGTACTGGAATATGGATAACACCGCGCGCAGCGAATGGGCGAACTTGATCACCAGCCGCAGCAAACCAGAACAGGAAGGATTAGCGCGTTACGCGTTCGAGCAAAACTGGTGGGATCTTAGCGTGCAGGCGACGATCGCCGGTAAACTTTGGGATCATCTGGAAGAGCGTTTCCCGCTGGCTTATAAAGATATTTTCTCGCGCTACGTGAGCGGAAAAGATATCTCGCAAAGTTATGCGATGGCCATTGCACGCCAGGAAAGCGCGTGGAATCCAAAAGTACGCTCGCCTGTTGGTGCCAGTGGCTTGATGCAGGTTATGCCGACTACCGCCGCGCATACTGTGAAAGTGTTTAATATTCCAGGTTACAGCAGCCCTGGGCAGCTTCTGGACCCGGAAACCAATATCAATATTGGTACGACTTATTTGCAGTCGGTTTATAAGCAATTTGAGAACAACCGAATTTTCTCGTCAGCTGCATATAACGCGGGCCCGGGGCGCGTAAGAACCTGGCTTGGCAACAGTGCCGGGCGTATAGACGCGGTGGCATTTGTTGAGAGTATTCCCTTCTCGGAAACGCGTGGATATGTGAAAAACGTGCTGGCTTATGATGCGTACTACCAATACTTCATGGGTAAATCCGTGCCGCTGCTGACGGATGCTGAGTGGCAACGTCGTTATTGATACCCTTCATACTTCGAGTTGTGGGGGTGTTGGCTGCACCCATTCTCCCCAGTCACTTACTTTAGTAAGCTCCTGGAGAGAATGAGTTTGCCGCCTACCCACAACTCGAATTATTTTGGGTATATGTTATCCTGTCGTACTAGTTGAATAGTATGGTGGCATAACATGACTCAGCACTCTCAATACTCGGCAGAACACGCCGAGCAAAGCAATCAAGAGTGGCTCCGCTTTGTGGAGTTGCTACAGCAATCGTTCGATAAGCAACTGCATATGCCGTTGTTAATGTTATTGCTGACGCCAGACGAACGCACCGCCCTGGGGACTCGTGTCCGAATCGTTGAAGAGTTACTGCGCGGTGAGATGAGCCAGCGGGAACTTAAAAATGAGCTGGGCGCGGGGATTGCTACTATTACGCGTGGTTCCAATAGCCTGAAATCTGCTCCGCCAGCGTTACGTGCATGGCTGGAGCAAGAGCTATTGAGCGCTAAACGCTAAGCAGTATAAACGTCGTTATGGAACGGGCTTAGAGCCAAAATAACCGCCTGATGGTAAACGCTGCTGCGAGTGAGTTTACCGGCGGTAAATACCCCAATCGCCCCTTCTTTACGGCCAATATCATTGATACCGGTATATTCCGACATCACTGGCCCTAAAGCTTCCCCCGCGCGTACTTTTTCAAGAATGATGGCAGGAAGTGGAAGGGTTGCCGAACGAGCTTCACCACGCTGATTTTGGTTTTCAATCACTACCCAACTAAAAGTACTGTCATCATCAATCCCCGCTTCAACAGCTACCCAAAAATCCGCTTCCTGACGAACCTGACGGGCATTCATCACCCGGCATCGTGCGCCAGTTCGCGTTTCATGGTTTCCAAAGGGTTGTTCTGGCACGCCACTATCGACGGCGACGGGTTCAATATGGCAGCATCCCTCACCATAGATGTCGTCGAATGCCTGGTGAATTGCCTGAATTTTGGCTGGATTAGTTGTTGCACAGACGACATGGTACATAATCAGTAAAACTCTCAAGATATTGTTGCCGCAGTATAACGGATAAAACGCATGTTACAGGTATACCTTGTTCGCCACGGCGAAACGCAGTGGAATGCAGAACGTCGCATTCAGGGCCAGTCAGACAGTGCGCTGACTGAGAAAGGAGTACGTCAGGCCGAGCAGGTGGCCGAGCGGGCTAAAACATTAGGCATTACGCATGTGATTGCCAGCGATTTGGGGCGTACTCGCCGCACCGCTGAGATAATCGCACGGGCATGTGGCGTGGATGTCACGCTGGATGAGCGTTTGCGTGAGCTGAATATGGGCGTACTAGAAAGCCGTAATCTGGACACGCTAAATGAAGAGGAAGAGGGCTGGCGTCGTCAACTGGTGAACGGCACTGCTGACGGGCGCATTCCGGCGGGTGAAAGCATGTTCGAAATGAGCGAGCGTATGCACGCGGCTCTGAATGCTTGCCTTGGTTTGCCGGCTGGCAGCCGTCCATTGCTGGTTAGCCATGGTATGGCACTGGGAAGCCTTGTGAGTACGATTCTGGGATTACCGGCCTGGGCTGAACGCCGCCTGCGATTAAGAAACGGTTCAATTTCCCGCGTTGACCATCAGCAAAGCCCGTGGCTTGCTCCTGGCTGGGTCGTTGAAACAGCAGGGGACATCTCACATCTGGACGCCCCTGCAATGGATGAATTACAGCGATAAATTTAGCGGCGGACGGGGATCAGATACTCGCAACGGATCTGCATTGGCCGGCCCTGAACACGCGCTTCTTCCTGCGGGAAGAAGCGTTCAATGTCTTGTCCTTTACGGCGAGTCAGATTCAGCGACGGCATACAGGTTCCGTAAATTGTCAGGATAAACTCCTGCAAACCGGTGCCTGGCCCTTCGTAGTCGAACTGCACGTAATCGCCCCCTTCCAGCTTGACCGGACGAGAGTCTGGCAAGGATCCGTTCGCCATTTCTGGCGTCAGTGCCGTGGTATAAAAGACTTCCTGCTCATCGTCTTTTTCAATACTTGGGCGTGGTTCATGCAATCCGTACAACACGCGCGGCAAAGTAGGCGCGTTGCCGAGGAATTGTGTCCAGAATTGGATACGCATTTCGTTCCGGAAATCAGAAACTTGTTCAAGCGTGCAGCTATAACTTTGCGTGACACCGACCAGGTTCGTTTCCGGCAGCGCGACAAATTGCGCTTGCGGTAGAGTAAACTCATCTAAACGCAGCGGCGGACGCATACCAAAAGCGCTCCAGTCAGGGGAACGGCGATACAGTGCGGGCGTTTGAGCAAACTGTTTTTTGAAGGCGCGAGTAAACGTCTGTTGAGAGTCAAAACGGTACTGCAAAGCAATATCAAGAATAGGCCGTGCGGTTAAACGCAGTGCTACAGCAGACTTTGATAAACGACGTGCGCGGATATATGCACCGATGGCATGACCCGTAACGTCTTTAAACATCCGTTGTAAATGCCACTTGGAATAACCTGCTTTAGCCGCAACATTATCGAGTGACAGCGGTTGATCCAGATGACCTTCCAGCCAGGTTAATAGATCGCGAATGATCCCTGTCTGATCCATATAATATCCTCATCCTGACACGGTGAGTGCCGTTAATGTGCGCGATGATAGCATTTTTTGTTGATCTGACATTCAGAGTTTTTTTTAACAAGTCGTGCCAAAATCAGTTACTCATTCCGACAATTTTATTAATAACGTGATATTTAACGACTTTTCAGACCAAAATGTTAATAGTCGCTAAAGGCAATCTTAACCAATGGTAACAATATGAAATATAAAGTTTTAGTTGCACTCAGTTCATTGCTGCTGATTTCGCTGGGCGCCAGGGCTGAACAAATCGGTTCAGTAGATACCGTATTTAAGATGTTTGGCCCTGACCATAAGATCATCGTTGAAGCATTCGATGATCCGGACGTAAAAAATGTAACTTGCTATGTTAGCCGTGCGAAAACGGGTGGCATTAAAGGTGGGCTAGGACTTGCAGAAGACACTTCCGACGCTGCAATTTCTTGCCAGCAGGTGGGGCCGGTAGAGCTAAGCGAGAAAATAAAAGCGGGTAAAGCGCAGGGCGACGTTGTATTCCAGAAACGCACTTCACTGGTGTTCAAGAAGCTGCAAGTCGTACGTTTTTACGATGCTAAACGCAACACGCTGGCTTATCTGGCCTATTCCGACAAAGTCGTCGAAGGCTCGCCAAAAAATGCGATAAGTGCCGTGCCAATTATGTCGTGGAAATAACAGCAAGGAGCTGATGATGAGCCAGGCCACTATCTGGTTAGTCGAAGATGAAGCCAGCATTGCCGATACGCTTATTTATATGCTGGAACAGGAAGGATTCACGGTGCGCGGGTTTACCCGTGGGTTGCCGGTGCTGGACGCTGCGCGTGAGCAGCGTCCAGATTTGGCTATTCTGGATGTCGGATTACCGGATATTAACGGTTTCGAACTTTGTCGGCGTTTGTTGGCTGACTATCCAGAATTACCGCTGCTGTTTCTTACCGCTCGCAGTGAAGAAGTCGACAGATTAATCGGCCTTGAAATCGGTGCTGATGACTACATCGCAAAACCCTTTTCACCCCGCGAAGTGTGCGCAAGGGTGCGAACCGTGCTGCGCCGTTTGCAGAAGCAGCGGCAGGCTCAGGCCACAGGTGCACAACGCATAGGTTTGTTCGAACTCAACGAGATGGCGGCACAAATCTCCTGGTGCCAGCAGCCGCTACTGCTCACGCGTTATGAATATCTGTTGCTGAAGATTTTCCTGCAGTGGCCTGGCCGTGTTTTTTCACGCCAGCAGCTCATGGAACTGGTCTGGAATGGTGCTGAAGAGAGCTTCGACAGAACCGTGGATACGCATATTAAAACGCTGCGTGGGAAACTGCGCCTGATCAACCCGGATCTTTCCCCCATCAATACTCACCGTGGCTTAGGTTACAGTCTGGGAGTCAGTTAATGCGCATTGGTTTGCGTTTGCTGCTGGGTTATTTTCTGATTGTGGCGATCGCGGCCTGGTTTGTGCTCTCGATTTTCTTGCAGGAAGTGAAGCCTGGCGTACGGCGTGCAACGGAAGGCACGCTCATCGACACGGCCACTTTGCTTGCTGAGTTTGCGCGTGCCGATATGCTGGCTAACAATGCTCAGAACGGACAATTGGCTCAGGCATTTTCTCATCTCAATACGCGGCCTTTTCAGGCTAGCATCAGTGGGATCATCAAATCTAAAAATGAATATCGGGTGTACCTGACGGATGCCAGGGGCATTGTGCTGTTCGATTCCAGCGGCAAAGCAACAGGGCAGGATTATTCGCGCTGGAACGATGTCTGGCTGACATTGCACGGGAAATACGGTGCGCGTAGCACGCCAGAAGATGGCAATAATCCCGATAGCACGGTGATGTACGTGGCGGCTCCGGTGCGCGAAGGCGCGGACATTATTGGTGTGCTCAGCGTAGGTAAACCCAACAGTGCGATGGCTCCGGTTATTCACCGCAGCGAACGGCGAATTTTATGGGCGGGTGTTGCGCTGCTGGGTATCGCGCTGCTAATTGGTTTGGGTGTCGTGCTGTGGATTAACCATTCCATCGGCAAACTGGTGCGTTACGCAGATTCTGTAACGGAAGATGACCCCTTACCGCTTCCAAAACCCTCCGGTAGCGAGCTGCGTAAGCTGGCATTAGCGCTGGAAACCATGCGCCTGAAACTGGAAGGTAAAAGTTATATCGAACAGTACGTTCATGCGCTGACTCACGAACTAAAAAGCCCGCTGGCTGCGATTCGCGGAGCGGCTGAAATCCTGCGGGAAGGGCCACCGCCGAACATCGTCGAAAAATTCTCGGGGAATATTCTCCAGCAAACCACACGCATGCAGCAGCTGATCGACAATTTATTACGCCAGGCAAAGCTTGAAAGCCGCGTTGAAATAACCCCCCAGACGGTAAATCTAGCGGCGCTGTTTGCCTCGCTGCTTGATAACCGGGAAGCGGTTGCTCGCAGCAAACAAGTTACGCTGAAAGTGGATCAATCTTCGCTCAGAGATATGACCGTTGAAGGCGATGCAGCGTTGCTGGAACAGGCGGTGGGGAATTTGCTGGATAACGCTCTGGATTTTACCCCGCAAGGAGGTGAAATAGTGCTGGGAGCAGAACGCGAAGATGGGCAGATAGCCATTTTTGTCACTGATAACGGCAGCGGTATTCCTGATTTTGCGCGCAGTCGTGTGTTCGAACGTTTCTACTCTTTACCCCGCAGCAACGGCCAAAAAAGCAGTGGCCTGGGGTTGGCATTTGTTCAGGAAGTTGCGCGTTTACATCGCGGAACGATTGCTCTCGAAAATCGCCCAGAGGGTGGTGCTCAGGCTCGTCTGACCCTGCCGGAAAAATAATTTCACCACTTCACTGTCTCTTCACACAACTTCATTTAGCCCCCACATACGCCCTTTATCCTCGCCATATCAAAAATGGAGGGGATTATGTTGAAATCTGCGTTGTTCTGGAAAGTGATGACTCTGCTGGGCTGTATGGTGTTGCTGCTCATTCCGCTGAGTATGCTGAGTTCGTTAATTGGTGAGCGAAGCAGCTACCGGGATGATGTCGAGCAGTCGCTGGAACAGAGTACCAGCGGGCCGCAAACCGTGACTGGCCCACTGATTGCCATTCCGGTGACGGAGCTAACGACCGTCATCGAAGATGATAAAGAGATAAAAAGAGAGCGGCAGTTCATTCGCTACTATTTGCCAGAGAACCTGACCGTTGTGGGAAAGCAAGCCGTTGAGCCGCGCCATATTGGTATTTATGAAGGGCAGATTTGGCGCACCGATTTAACGCTGAATGCCAGCTTCAATCGTCAACAGCTTAAAGGTGATGATGGCGTCGATACTCGCTTAGGGACTCCTTATGTGGTGCTGGCGGTGGGGGATTCACGCGGTATTGGTAAAGTGGGCGAACTGAATATTAACGGCCAGTCTTACCCCATCGAACCTGGAAGTAACTTGCCCGGCGTTGAGCAGGGACTGCATGCGAAAATCCCTCTGGAACTGTTGCAGAGCGATAAACTCACGCTGCGCTTTACGCTGGACTTAATGGGGACAAAACAGCTCGCTGTGGTGCCGCTAGGGCGTAATAGCCAGTTCAGTTTGACCAGTAACTGGCCTCATCCTAATTTCATTGGTGATTTCTTACCACAGCAGCGCACAGTTTCTGACAGCGGCTTTACTGCAAGCTGGCAGAGCACCTGGTTTGCCAATAACCTCAATACCAGTTTTGCCGATGCCCGTTCGATTGATGTTAACCGGCTGCCAACTTTCAGCGTCACAGTGGCTAATCCCGTTGATCAGTACCAGCTAACAAACCGTGCGGTGAAATACGCTATTTTGCTGATTGGGCTGACCTTTATGAGTTTCTTCCTGGTCGAAACGCTGACCGGACTGCGCGTTCACCCGATGCAGTATTTGCTGGTGGGATTGTCGTTGCTGATGTTCTATCTGGTGCTGCTGGCGGTTTCGGAACACATCGGATTTAACGCGGCATGGCTTCTGGCAAGCCTGGTCTGCGCGGGGATTAACGGTTTCTATCTCAAAGCGGTTCTTAACGGCTGGAAGGTGAGTTTGATGTTTACTGCGGGTTTGTTGGTGCTGGATGGCATTCTCTGGCAACTGCTTCAGTCAGAAGACAGCGCATTGCTGCTGGGGACGGGCGTATTGCTCGTAGCACTTTCCGCCGTCATGTTACTAACCCGGCATATTGACTGGTACGGTATGGGTAAAAAAAATCTTACTCATTCTGAGGCTAACCCTCAGACAGATTCGGAGAGATTCCGGTTGTGGAAGTGATGGGTTTATAAGGGCAAAAGAAAAGGGCGGATATCATCCGCCCTTTCGTATTTGTACTTGATTACAGGTTTATTCCTGTAAATCGCCACAGAAGCGATAACCTTCACCATGGATAGTGGCGATGATTTCAGGTGTATCTGGAGTCGATTCGAAATGCTTACGAATACGACGAATCGTGACGTCAACAGTACGGTCGTGTGGCTTCAGCTCACGGCCTGTCATCTTTTTCAGCAATTCAGCACGAGACTGAATTTTCCCAGGATTTTCACAGAAGTGCAGCATCGCGCGGAATTCGCTACGCGGCAACTTGTACTGTTCGCCATTAGGGCTGACCAATGAACGGCTGTTGATATCCAATTCCCACCCATTGAACTTGTAGCTTTCAACTGAACGACGTTCTTCGCTGATTGCACCCAGGTTCATCGTACGAGACAACAGGTTGCGCGCACGGATGGTTAATTCACGTGGGTTGAATGGCTTAGTGATGTAATCATCTGCGCCGATTTCAAGGCCAAGGATTTTATCCACTTCGTTGTCGCGACCGGTCAAGAACATCAATGCCACATTGGCTTGCTCACGCAATTCACGCGCCAGCAGCAGGCCGTTTTTGCCTGGCAGATTGATATCCATAATGACCAGGTTGATGTCATTATCGGAAAGGATTTGATGCATTTCAGCGCCATCAGTCGCTTCAAAAACATCATAACCTTCAGCTTCAAAAATGCTCTTTAACGTGTTGCGTGTTACTAATTCGTCTTCGACGATAAGAATGTGCGGGGTCTGCATGTTTGCTACCTAAAATTGCCAACTAAATCAAAACAGGAAGTACAAAAGTCCCTGACCTGCCTAATACATGCCATAAATTAACATGCCTGGCGTAACATGACTAAAGTACGTAATTGCGTTCTTGATGCA
Organism: uncultured Buttiauxella sp.; assembly: GCA_965119215.1. Classification (GTDB taxonomy): domain Bacteria; phylum Pseudomonadota; class Gammaproteobacteria; order Enterobacterales; family Enterobacteriaceae; genus Buttiauxella. The sequence continues at coordinate 76,091 of CBCPKK010000016.1, read as the reverse complement.
CTTTCCATCAACGTCAACAACATCATTAGCTTGGTCGTGGGTACTTTTCCCTCTGGACCCGACGGTGTCAAAAACGGTTGTTATCCTAACCATTTTAACAGCAACATAACAGGCAGGACCGCTTTAGACATCTGATAAAACTACGCTTCGTTGACATATATCAAATTCAATTGTAGCACGTTAACAGTTTGATGAAATCATCGTAGCGTTTTGCCATCTTCCGTCACATTTTTTTAATAATCAATATAGTTACGTGAATTGATTAGTAAAGAACGTAAATCTGATGGCTGATGGTGCTTTATAGGTGTTTTTACCAGTTAAAACAAGATGGTAGTGCTGATTGTTGCTTCGTTTTTTGCTGGTCAAACCATTAATATGCATTTAGTCTGCTTATGATTCGCATTTATGTATTTTATAGATGAATGTTACCTTAATGTAAATTTTTGATGCGTATTATCATTTGAAACTTGTGGATGTCCGAAAAAGGACACTTTTTTTAAAGAGAGTTTTAATGCGTTTTTTAATTATTTTGGTCGCACCGGCCAGAGCTGAAAATGTGGGCGCTGCAGCCCGCGCGATGAAGACGATGGGGTTTGCCCAATTACGTGTCGTTGACAGTGAAGCTGACCGTCAGCCTGAAGCGCGTTGGGTGGCACATGGTTCCGGTGATGTGCTGGACAACGCACAGCATTTCAATACCCTGGCAGAAGCGCTGCATGACGTGGATTTTACAATTGCGACCACCGCCCGCAGCCGCGCGAAATTCCATTACTACGCCACGCCGCAACAACTGGTTCCGCTACTTGAAGAGAAGCGCAACTGGGTGGGAACAGCCGCGCTGGTGTTTGGTCGTGAAGATTCGGGGCTGACCAACGAAGAACTCGAGCTTGCCGATGTATTAACTGGCGTGCCGATGGTTGCTGATTATCCATCTCTTAATCTTGGTCAGGCGGTGATGGTTTATTGCTATCAGCTTTCCGCGCTGTTGCAACTGCCTCCACCAGAACACGATGCGGTAGATGTTCAGCAATTGAGTGCGCTGCGTTCTCGTATAATGATGTTACTTGAACGTGTGGACGCCAGCGGTGACCAAAAAATGGTCGACTGGTTACAACAACGCCTTGGGCTTTTAGCTCAGCGTGATACGGCAATGTTGCACCGTTTGCTTCACGATATTGAAAAAAAATTGCCAGAGAATAATGCTGACAATAGTCAGGATTCCAGTGAAAGTGGGGTGTGATTCCCCCGTTTTTTCAGCGTAATGATCGCAGTTTATGATGGTTTATCAGCGTTCAGCAGCCGTGTCCCTGATAGTAGTAAAATTAAAAATAAATTGACTTAGCCTGCCGGATACTTTAGTCAATATAGGTAAATCATATTACGAGCACACAACATCCATGATTCGCTTCAGCCCAATGACAACAATTATTACAACCACCATTACCACAGGTAACGGTGCGGGCTGACGCATACAGGAAAAACGAAAAAAGCCCGCACCTAAACAGTGCGGGCTTTTTTTTGGACTAAAAACTCAAGGGTAATAATAAATGCGAGTGTTGAAATTCGGTGGTACTTCAGTGGCGAATGCGGAGCGTTTTCTTCGTGTAGCCGATATCCTGGAAAGCAATGCCAAACAGGGGCAGGTGGCAACCGTGCTGTCTGCCCCGGCGAAAATTACCAATCACCTCGTTGCCATGATTGAAAAAACCATCGGTGGCCAGGATGCAGTACCGAATATCAGCGATGCAGAGCGTATCTTTAGCGAACTCCTCAATGGCCTTGCGCAAGTACAGCTCGGTTTTCCTCTTGCACAGCTCAAAACTTTTGTTGGGCAGGAATTTGCTCAACTGAAGCATGTCCTGCATGGTATCAGCCTGTTAGGCCAATGCCCGGACAGCATCAACGCCGCTATCATTTGCCGTGGTGAAAAACTGTCTATCGCCATCATGTCTGAATTGCTCAAAGCTCGCGGGCACAACGTGACGGTTATCGATCCAGTCGAAAAACTTCTCGCCGTTGGGCATTACCTTGAGTCCACTGTAGATATTACTGAGTCCACTCGTCGTATCGCTGCCAGCCGTATTCCGGCTGACCATATGATCCTGATGGCAGGCTTTACTGCCGGGAACGACAAAGGCGAGTTAGTCGTGTTAGGACGTAACGGCTCTGACTATTCAGCCGCCGTGCTGGCTGCTTGCTTACGTGCGGATTGTTGTGAGATCTGGACTGATGTTGACGGCGTTTATACCTGCGACCCGCGCCAGGTTCCTGATGCCAGGTTGCTGAAATCAATGTCGTATCAGGAAGCCATGGAGCTTTCTTACTTCGGCGCTAAAGTTCTCCATCCTCGCACCATCACCCCAATCGCTCAGTTCCAAATCCCTTGCCTGATTAAAAATACCGGTAATCCACAAGCGCCAGGCACTTTAATTGGCGCAGAAAGCGATGAAGACGAATTGCCGGTTAAAGGCATCACCAACCTGAATAACATGGCGATGTTTAACGTTTCCGGCCCTGGCATGAAAGGCATGGTTGGCATGGCGGCACGCGTGTTTGCTGCGATGTCTCGTGCCGGAATTTCAGTGGTGCTGATTACTCAGTCATCCTCTGAATACAGCATCAGTTTCTGCGTTCCGCAGGCCGATTGCGTTCGTGCTCGCCGTGCAATGAGTGACGAGTTTTATCTCGAGCTGAAAGAAGGGTTGCTGGAACCGCTGGCTATCATGGAGCACCTGGCGATCATCTCCGTAGTCGGTGATGGCATGCGTACTCTGCGCGGCATTTCTGCCAAGTTCTTTGCCGCACTGGCACGTGCCAATATCAACATTGTGGCAATCGCACAGGGTTCTTCTGAGCGTTCAATTTCCGTTGTGGTCAGCAACGACGATGCGACCACTGGCGTGCGTGTCACCCATCAGATGCTGTTCAATACCGACCAGGTTATCGAAGTCTTCCTGATTGGTGCAGGCGGCGTAGGTGCGGCATTGGTTGAACAAGTGAAGCGCCAACAGGCGTGGTTGAAGAAAAAACACATTGATTTGCGCGTGTGCGGTATCGCAAATTCGAAAGCGCTGCTGACTAATATCCACGGCCTGAACCTGGATAACTGGCAGGAAGAACTGGCTGCGGCGAAAGAACCGTTCAACCTTGGGCGTCTGATTCGCCTGGTGAAAGAGTATCACCTGCTGAACCCGGTCATTGTGGACTGTACTTCCAGCCAGGCGGTTGCCGACCAGTATGCTGATTTCCTGGGCGAAGGTTTCCACGTGGTGACGCCGAACAAGAAGGCGAACACCTCCACCATGAATTACTACCACCAGATGCGTAACGCGGCGGCAAAATCGCGTCGTAAATTCCTTTACGACACCAACGTAGGCGCGGGTCTGCCGGTTATCGAAAACCTGCAAAACTTGCTGAATGCGGGTGACGAATTACAACGTTTCTCCGGTGTTCTTTCCGGTTCGCTATCGTTTATCTTTGGCAAACTTGATGAGGGCATGAGCCTGTCAGAAGCGACCAAAGTGGCCCGCGAAATGGGGTACACCGAGCCCGATCCGCGTGATGACCTTTCCGGCATGGACGTAGCACGTAAATTACTGATTCTGGCGCGTGAAACCGGTAGCAATTTTGAGCTTTCCGACATTGTTATCGAACCTGTCTTGCCTGAATCGTTTGATTCCACGGGTGATGTCGAATCATTTATGGCGCGTTTACCGCTGCTGGACGATGAGTTTGCCGCTCGTGTGGCAAAAGCCCGCGACGAAGGAAAAGTGCTGCGTTATGTTGGCGTCATTGAAGCTGACGGTAGCTGTAAAGTTAAAATTGATGCTGTGGATGGTAACGACCCACTGTATAAAGTTAAAAACGGTGAAAATGCCCTGGCCTTCTACAGCCATTATTATCAGCCGTTACCGTTAGTTCTGCGCGGCTACGGAGCAGGCAACGATGTGACTGCTGCCGGTGTGTTCGCCGATTTATTGCGCACTTTGTCATGGAAGTTAGGAGTTTAAGATGGTTAAAGTATATGCCCCGGCTTCCAGTGCCAATATGAGCGTCGGGTTTGATGTTCTGGGTGCGGCAGTTTCGCCGATTGATGGCTCCCTGCTTGGGGATTATGTGACTGTCGAAGCGGCAGACACCTTTAGTTTGAACAACATCGGCCGCTTTGCCAGCAAATTGCCGCCTGAGCCGCGTGAGAACATCGTGTATCAATGCTGGGAACGCTTCTGCCAGGAAATCGGCAAAAACATCCCTGTGGCGATGACGCTGGAAAAAAGCATGCCGATTGGTTCCGGTCTGGGATCGAGCGCTTGCTCCGTTGTTGCCGGGTTAATGGCGATGAACGAATATTGCGGAAAACCGCTGAGCGACACACGTTTACTGAGCCTGATGGGCGAGCTGGAAGGGCGCATTTCAGGCAGCGTTCACTACGATAACGTCGCCCCTTGTTTCCTGGGCGGCATGCAGTTGATGATTGAAGAAAACGGCATCATCAGCCAGTCTGTACCGTGCTTTGATGAATGGTTGTGGGTGTTGGCGTATCCGGGGATTAAAGTTTCTACCGCAGAAGCTCGCGCTATTCTTCCGGCGCAGTATCGTCGCCAGGATTGCATCAGCCACGGTCGCCATCTGGCTGGTTTTATTCACGCATGTCACACTCGCCAGCCACAGCTTGCGGCAAAACTGATGCGTGATGTTATCGCCGAGCCTTACCGCGCTAAATTGCTGCCGCGTTTCAATGAAGCACGCCAGGCCGCAGCGGATATCGGCGCGGTGGCGAGTGGTATTTCGGGTTCCGGCCCAACTCTATTTGCGCTGTGCGATAACACTGATACCGCACAACGCGTGGCTGACTGGCTTAGCCAACACTATTTGCAGAACCAGGAAGGTTTTGTACATATTTGCCGTCTGGACACGGCGGGCGCACGAGTTTTGGGATAACGCATGAAACTGTATAACCTTAAAGATCATAACGAGCAGGTCAACTTTGCGCAGGCGATTGTGCAGGGCCTGGGGAAACAGCAAGGGCTGTTTTTTCCACACGACCTGCCAGAGTTTGAACTGACTGAAGTCGACGAAATGTTGAAGATGGATTTCGTCTCGCGCAGCAGCAAAATTTTGTCTGCTTTCATCGGTGATGAAATTCCACACGAAATCCTCGAGGAACGTGTGCGCGCAGCATTCGCTTTCCCGGCTCCGGTTAAAAGCGTTGAGCCAGACATCGGTTGCCTTGAGCTGTTCCATGGCCCGACGCTGGCATTTAAAGATTTTGGCGGGCGCTTTATGGCGCAGATGCTCACTCATATCAGCGGCGATAAGCCGGTCACGATTCTGACCGCGACCTCCGGCGATACCGGTGCGGCTGTAGCGCATGCTTTCTATGGCCTGAAAAACGTGCGTGTAGTGATTTTGTACCCACGTGGCAAAATCAGCCCGCTGCAAGAAAAACTGTTCTGTACGCTGGGTGGCAACATTGAAACTGTCGCCATCGACGGTGATTTTGATGCCTGCCAGGCGTTGGTGAAACAGGCATTTGACGACGAAGAATTGAAAGTGGCAGTGGGGTTAAACTCAGCCAACTCTATTAACATCAGCCGCTTGCTGGCGCAGATTTGCTACTACTTTGAAGCCGTCGCACAACTGCCGCAGGAAGCGCGTAACCAACTGGTGGTTTCCGTACCAAGCGGTAACTTCGGTGATTTAACGGCTGGCTTGCTGGCAAAATCACTCGGTTTGCCAATCAAGCGTTTCATTGCTGCCACTAACGCGAACGACACCGTGCCGCGCTTCTTAGCCGATGGCAAATGGACGCCGAAAACCACTGTTGCCACCCTTTCTAACGCCATGGATGTTAGCCAGCCAAACAACTGGCCGCGTGTGGAAGAACTGTTCCGCCGTAAGATTTGGCGTTTGACTGACCTGGGTTATGCGACAGTGACAGACGAAACCACGAAAACCACCATGCAAGAGCTGAAAGCAATAGGTTACGTTTCTGAACCGCACGCAGCCATTGCCTATCGTGCGCTGCGTGACCAGCTCCAGCCGGGCGAATATGGCCTGTTCCTGGGAACGGCGCATCCAGCGAAATTTAAAGAAAGTGTGGAAGAGATCCTGGGTGAAACTCTGCCGTTGCCAACCGAGCTTGCTGAACGCGCTGATTTACCGCTGCTTTCCCATAATTTGCCAGCGGATTTTGCCGCGCTGCGTGAATTAATGATGAATAAAGCGTAACCGTTTCTACGCGTTATAAAATTAATGCCGTTCGCTTAACCGCGAGCGGCATTTTTTTGTCGGATCGTTACTGTAGCTGGCAACCTGGTTCCACGCTTTGGCTAACCACGCGCGTGAACGTCGGCAGCGGGCAATATCCTTCAGCCGTCTGGTCGCTACAGCCAGGGATTTTTAGCTGCACGCTTCCTGCTGGTTCCTTAAGGCTTAGTGGTGTTTGAGCGCGCAACTGTTCGAGTGTCTGATACACCATACTCACGCTAACGTACTGTTTCCCGGCTTTATCAGCCAGACGCTCAAAGACCAGCGCGCCGCCTGGAGGCGTGTTATCAGGCTGTCCTGGCAGCGTCCAGCTCATGTTGAGCATGCCTGCGATATTGGCAATATTGGTGTCGTGTCCGGCAATAAACAGGATCTTATTGTCAGGTGAGATATCCGGCAGTTTGCTTGCAGTGGTATTTGAGTCCAGCGCGTTGCTGATGGTCTGCAACAACGGCGTTCCGTTATGCCTGGCGATATAAGGCGTGCGCGACATCAAATCAAACTGGGCGTTATGCAGCTTCAGCAGCGCCGTCCACTCTTGCTCCGAATGAATATTCCCCCACGCCGCCTGCGGCATCCCTTGCGCATATTCCAGCAGGAAAATTTCAGCGAGCGTAGACGAAAGGCCAACGGCTCCGTCGAGAGCGACTTTGTTGCCATCGCCTTTTATCGACAGCTTGCTCGGCATGGATTGCCCTAAATCACAGCTTTTATCCGCGCTGTGCTTTTGGCACCAGGCAGACTTCGTAAAGTTGAGGGTCGTGTTCATCAAGGCCAGCGAAGGAAGATAGAGCTGGTTCAGATTATCAATCGGAGTTTGAGCCTCTTTTTCAACGGCCTGTTGAACCTGAGTTTTATCCATTGAACAGGTGCCCGCTTTCACCGCATGGAACAGAGGATCGGCTTTATCAAGATTCTGCTGGTGGTGAATCGTCAGACCACATTGAGGGGCAAGCCCTGCCAGGAAAGCTTCACCCGTTTTAAGCGTGCGCTGATCGACGTCTGCCCAGACATAAACTGAGTTTGGGGTAGGGCAATTATCCTGCGATAAAATCCCCTGCTGTTGAAATTTCTCGCGATAAAACCCGCCCATCAGGCTAATCAGATGCTCACCGCGAGGCGTGATGTAACCCAGTTTAACTGGCCATTCGGGCCAGGTATTGGGCGTTACGTCGCGCATGGTTTGCGTCATTTTGGTTGGCGCGCGTACACCGTGGCGGCTGAGTATTACCACTTTTTCCACCTGGTAACCTGAAGCCGGAGTTTCGTTGGCATATGCCGTAGAACCTAATGAAGCTGTGGCACTCAGCACGGTGAGCATACCAATACGAAGCGTGAGTTTTTTGCGGTTAAACGCAGAGATTGTCATTTACAGACTCTTTATTTTTCGAGTGTTAAAGCAGGATCTTCAGTCTGACAAATATACTCCAGAAGCAAAAAAGTAACGTCGAGTTCGTCGCGTTGTTGTTTTGTATGCAAAAAAATCCACGCAGGTGCGTGGATTTTAAAGGAACTAGCGGGTGCATCTTTAAAGCCCGCGTTTAGCCATCATTCCAGCCAGATCGACCAGGCGGTTAGAAAAGCCCCATTCGTTATCGTACCAGGCTAATATCTTGACCAGATTGCCGCCAATCACCAGCGTCGAAAGCCCATCGATGATAGAAGAACGTGGATCGCCCTGGTAATCACTCGATACCAGCGGTTCATCGCTGTAGCCCAAAATGCCTTTCAGCGGGCCGCTTGTTGCGGCTTCCAGGAATGCTGCATTCACCTCTTCAACAGTGACCGGGCGTTTCAAGGTTACCGTTAAATCAACGATAGAAACTACGGGTACAGGCACACGCAATGAGTAGCCTGTCAGGCGTCCGTCCAGCTCAGGGATGACTTTGCCTAACGCTTTTGCCGCACCGCTGGAGTAAGGAACTATGGAAAGAGCGGCGGCTCGCGCACCACGAAGGTCTTTTTCCGGCTGATCGTGCAGCGCCTGGCTGTTGGTGTAAGCGTGAGTGGTATTCATCAAACCATGTTCAATACCAAACTGCTGATGTAAAACCTGTGCGGCAGGCGCAAGGCCGTTAGTGGTACAGCTCCCGTTGCTCACCACGTAGTGGCGTTCTGGATCATACTGCTGGTGGTTAACACCCATCACTATCGTCAGGTCGTCATCTTTACCCGGTGCCGAGATGATGACGCGTTTGGCTCCGCCGCTATTGATGTGTACCGCAGCCTGCTCGCGGCTGGTAAAGAAACCGGTGGCTTCAATAACAATATCGACACCCACATCGCGCCACGGGATATTTGCCGGATCTCTTTCGCTGAATACCCGAACAAGTTTGCCGTCGACCTGCAATTGCCCGTCGGTCGCTGCAACCGGTACAGGCAAGGCACCCATCAGTGAATCGTGTTTCAAAAGGTGAGCGAGGGTTTTGCTGTCTGTCAGATCGTTGATTGCAACAATCTCTACGTCTTCATTGCTCAGTGCGGCGCGTAATACGTTACGACCAATCCTGCCAAAACCATTAATACCGACCTTAACCATGATTGACTCCTTCTTTGAAATGTCTGGAATCACTGTAGGCTTCTGACGAAATGGCGTAAATGACAAAAAAGGATCAATTCACGCCATTTTGCGGCAATGAAAGCGTTCGCGGTATTCGCCCGGAGTGAGGTGTAGCTGACGCTCAAAGACTCGGCGCAAAGTGATGGTGTTGCCGAAACCCGCTTTACTTGCAATCTGATCGAGCGTTTCCCGCGTTTGCTCAAGGCCATGTCGGGCGGCGGCAAGGCGAGCTTCTTCAACATAGCGCGCTGGCGTGATGCCCGTTTCTTTGCTGAAAACACGCGTGAAGTTTCGGGGACTCATCGCGACGCGGTCAGCCAGTTTCTCAACCGACAAATCGGCGGAGAGATTCTCAAGAAGCCAGTTTTGCAATTGACCAATCGGACTGGAAACGTCGCTTTGCTGGAGGTGGTAACGGCTGAATTGCATCTGTCCGCCGGGACGACGCAGATACATCACCAGATCCTGTGCGACGTCGCGGGCAAGCGTAAAACCATAATCTTCTTCGACCAGCGCGAGGGTCAGATCAAAACCTGAGCTTACGCCACCTGAAGTCCAGACAGGGCCATCCTGAAGATACAGCGGGCCACTTTCGACTTTGACGAGTGGATAAGCGGATTGCATCTTTTCCAGCAGGTGCCAATGGGTTGTCGCACGACGACCATTAAGTAGCCCGGCCTGCGCCAGCAGCATCGCCCCACCGCAAATGGAAACAATGCGCTGAGCGTGAGGCGCGGCAAGCTTTAACCAGTCGACCACCGCCGTCCCTTCCAGCTCATCTAATCCTCTTCCCGTGATCATAATGGTATCTCGGGGTTCATAAGGATCGAGTTCGTGCAGGCGATGGTCGGCCAGCAGATTTAACCCGGATTGACCGTGGATCACCTGGTGAGGCTGAGTGGTCGCCAGTCTTATCTGGTAGCGAGGTTGAGACAAGCCTTCAGCCGGTGAGCGGCTGGCATGCATCAGTATGTCGGCAATCCCGGCGGCTTCGAACAGTACCCCGCCATCCGGAACAATAATCAGAAAGGTTTTCATGTCCTGAAAAGTACGCTTTTGACAAAATAAGTCAAGGCGGGGTTTACGCCTGAATCATGGAGGAAATGTGCAGGAAACAAGGAGGGAAAAAGTAGAAATTCCCATTAAATGCGGGAGGTTACAGATTAGGATTGCGGAGAATAACAACCGTGCGTCATTCGGCATAAGCTCTTTTCAACGGCCCATAGCGGGCATGAATGCAGTAAGGAGTAACTTATGTTGAAATCAATGATTCTGGCTTTATCCATTCTGGTTATCACTCCGCTTGCTGCGCAGGCTTCAGAAATTACGCTTATCCCGGCGGTAAAATTACAGATTGGCGATCAGGACCATAATGGCAACTACTGGGACGGCGGCCACTGGCGTGACCATGGCTGGTGGGGGGATCACTACGAATGGCGCGATAACAGATGGCATCCGCATGACCATCATGACGACCATCGTTACGATCACCATGACAACGGCCATCATGATAAAGATCATCACGATAACGGCAATCACGGTGATGACTGGAAACACCACTAATTTTAATCAAGGCGGGTAAATATCACCCGCCTTGTTCGTTTTATTGCTCGTGGCGCTTGAACACCAGTTCATGCTTGCCAGAAGCCGCTTCATCAAAGACGTAGCCGTCGGTATTAAAACCGGTCAGTTGCTCAGGTTTGGTGAGGCGATTTTCAATGATGTAGCGGCTCATCAATCCGCGAGCTTTCTTGGCGTAGAAACTGATGACTTTAAATTTGCCATTCTTCTCATCAAGGAACACCGGCTTAATGATTTCAGCATTGAGCTTTTTCGGCTTCACTGATTTGAAGTATTCATCCGAAGCCAGATTGATCACGATGTTATCGCCCTGGGCTGCCAACGCATGGTTGAGCTTCTCGGTGATGATATCGCCCCAGAAGTGATACAGATCTTTGCCCTTCGGATTCTCAAGCTTAATGCCCATTTCCAGCCGATACGGCTGCATCAGATCGAGCGGGCGCAACACGCCATATAATCCGGAAAGCATCCGTAAATGCTGCTGGGCAAATTCGAAATCCGCATCACTGAAATCTTCAGCCTGTAATCCCGTATACACATCGCCTTTAAACGCCAGAATGGCCTGACGTGCGTTTTGCGGTGTGAAATCAGGCTGCCATTCGTGAAAACGGGTTTCGTTCAGCGAAGCCAGTTTGTCGCTGATATGCATCAGTGACGATATTTGCGGCGCGCTAAGTTTACGAGCCACCGCAATCAGCTGCTGCGAATAATCCAGCAGTTCGGGTTGCGTATAACGATCGGTCGGGAGATCGCTTTGATAATCCATTGTTTTTGCAGGTGAAATTAGAATTAGCATATCTGTTCCTTGCCGATTATTACCCGCTACTTTAGCAAAATTACTGAAAGAATCTGCCAATGGTTGCGATTAGCGTTTGGTTTCAGGGGGCTTAGGGTTGTCCCAAATGCCCGGTTCCAGTTGGCTTTTAATTTCTGGAAAACGGTTCGGGTCGAAAACCGGTGTCACGCCGAGTCGCAACTGGCGTAAGTAATCGGTACTGAGATCCTTTGCAATAGGCGAAAGCAGCAGAATTGCCGTGATATTGGTGATTGCCATAAACGCCATCGCCACATCAGCCATCTGCCAGACCAGCGGTAATGGCGAAAGGGTGCCAAACATGACCATGACCAGCGCCAGACAACGGAATAGCACCGTGGCGAAAGGGCTTTTCTGTTGTATGAACAGCAAATTGTTTTCCGCGTACGCATAGTTGGCGACAATCGAGGTGAAGGCAAAAAGTATCACAATCAGCGCGATGAACCCGGTTCCCCATGAGCCAACCACACTGCTAAGCGCTTGTTGAACCATAGTGATGCCATTCATTTCTGGATGAGGTGTGTCCAGAATCCCTGAGAACAGAATAATTCCCGCCGTTGCCGAACAGATGATCATCGTATCGACCAACACGCCAAACATCTGCACCAGGCCTTGTGATGCAGGGTGTGGAGGCCATGTTGCAGCCGCTGCTGCAGCATTAGGCGAAGAACCCATCCCCGCTTCGTTGGAGAACATTCCTCGCTGGAAACCGGTAGTAATTGCCTGGCTAATGGTGAATCCAATCGCACCCGACGCGGCTTCTTGCCAGCCAAATGCGCTCCTGAAGACCAAAGAAACGACTTCGGGCAGGCGTTCGATATTCATCGCCATCACCACCAGGCTCATCAGTACCCAGATTAGCGCCATAAACGGCACTAACCATTGGGAGATACGCGCGGTGCCACGCATTCCGCCCCAAATAACGCTGGCTGTCAGAACGACAAGGGCGATACCAATCCAGGTTTTTGGGATGCCAAAAGCATGGTTGACTGCGTTAGCAATTGAATTTGCTTGTACCGCGTTGAAAATCAAACCAAAGGCCAGCATCAGGAAGACGGAGAACATCACGCCCATCCAGCGCATTCCTAGCCCGCGTTCCATGTACCAGGCTGGGCCACCACGATAATTGCCTTCGCTATCGCGCGTTTTATAAAGCTGAGCGAGGGAGCATTCAGCAAAGGATGTCGCCATACCCAGCATGGCAACCACCCACATCCAGAAAATAGCGCCAGGGCCTCCGAGCGTCAGGGCAATTGCCACGCCGGAAAGGTTGCCGCTGCCAACGCGTGCAGCAAGGCTTGTGCAAAGAGCCTGGAATGAGGAAAGTCCGGAAGAATTTCCGCTTTTATTCGAAAGAATAAGGCTGCGTAGTTGAGTCAGATAGCGAAATTGTACAAAGCCACATTGCCAGGTGAACCAGAGTCCTGCCCCGACTAATAAATAAATGAGGACTGAACCCCAAAGTATCTCATTGATAAAAAGAAAAAAATCTGCCATTAACTTCCCTCGTTTGTCTGTGTTACAAGCACAGCTACTACGCGCTGGTTGCGCATATTCCTTTAGATTGCAGACAAATAATATAGGTTATTTATCATTTCCGCGTTCAGTTCCTACCGATGTATTACTGCGGTTGCACCTGTTTTGCGTCGTGATATCATCAAGCAAGACCGGTTACATCCCCCTAACAAGTTACATCTAAGAGAAACACTATCATGACGGATAAATTGACCTCCCTGCGTCAGCTAACCACAGTTGTTGCGGACACCGGGGATATTGCGGCAATGAAGCTGTATCAACCGCAAGATGCTACCACTAACCCATCTCTGATCCTCAATGCTGCGCAAATCCCTGAATACCGCAAACTGATTGATGATGCAGTTGCCTGGGCGTGTGAGCAAAGCAGTTCCCGTGCACAACAAGTTGTGGATGCAACTGACAAGCTGGCGGTGAATATTGGTCTGGAAATCCTCAAACTGATCCCAGGTCGTATCTCTACTGAAGTGGATGCGCGTCTGTCTTATGACACCAATGCCAGCATCACTAAAGCAAAACGTCTGATCAAAATGTACAACGATGCGGGTATCAGCAATGACCGTATCCTGATCAAACTGGCTTCTACCTGGCAGGGCATCTGTGCTGCTGAGCAGCTGGAAAAAGAAGGCATCAACTGTAACCTGACTTTGCTGTTCTCCTTCGCTCAGGCGCGTGCTTGTGCTGAAGCGGGCGTGTTCCTGATTTCTCCATTCGTAGGCCGTATCCTCGACTGGTACAAAGCGAATACTGATAAGAAAGAGTACGCGCCGCAGGAAGATCCAGGTGTGGTTTCTGTTTCTGAAATCTACCAGTACTACAAAGAACACGGCTACGAGACTGTCGTTATGGGCGCAAGCTTCCGTAACGTAGGCGAGATTATCGAACTGGCTGGCTGTGACCGCCTGACTATCGCTCCTCCTCTGCTTAAAGAGCTGGCTGAAAGCGAAGGCGCGGTTGAGCGTAAACTGTCTTACACCGGCGAAGTCAAAGCACGCCCAGAGCGCATGACTGAATCCCAGTTCCTGTGGAGCCACAACCAGGACCCAATGGCCGTTGATAAACTGGCTGATGGTATCCGCAAGTTTGCTATCGACCAGGAAAAACTGGAAAAAATGATCGGCGACCTGCTGTAATCATTGGCGTGACCGGAGCCTCCCGGTCACGCTTTTTAGTGTTTCACCCTGTCTGCAACTCCCTTCGCCGTGTATTATTCCGTTAAGTTTTGACTCTCCGGGAATGATATGAATACCTTACGCATTGGCTTAGTTTCCATCTCTGACCGCGCTTCAAGCGGTGTATATCAAGATAAAGGCATTCCGGCGCTTGTCGACTGGCTGGAACGAACTCTAACGACATCTTTCCAGATTGAAACTCGCTTAATCCCAGACGAACAACCGCTTATCGAACAGGCGTTGTGTGAGCTGGTGGATGAAATGGCCTGTCATTTGGTATTAACCACTGGCGGCACGGGCCCGGCACGTCGTGATGTCACTCCTGATGCAACGCTTGCGATTGCTGACCGCGTAATGCCAGGGTTTGGCGAACAGATGCGCCAAATCAGCCTGCACTTTGTGCCGACGGCAATTCTTTCGCGCCAGGTTGGGGTTATCCGTAAACAGGCGTTGATCCTGAATTTGCCAGGGCAACCGAAGTCTATCCAGGAAACGCTGGAAGGCGTCAAAGACGCTGATGGCAAGGTTATCGTACCGGGTATCTTTGCAAGTGTACCGTATTGTATACAGCTTCTGGATGGCCCTTATATCGAGACGGACAGCCAAGTCGTAGCAGCTTTTCGCCCGAAAAGTGCAATACGCGAAACAAACTCCTAAAAATTGGCTGTTTGTGACATAAGATGTAGTGACTCTGGTATGTGGAGTGGGGTTAGATATAGTAAGTTTTGCTTTACAGCAAACTGGAAACTAATAACCACACTCTTTTTTATGCGCAGGTTCTTATGTCACAACAACTACATTCAACACAACGCACAAGACCTCTGAATCGTCAGGATTACAAAACCCTGACCCTTGCCGCCCTCGGGGGGGCCCTCGAATTTTACGACTTCATCATCTTCGTGTTCTTCGCCACCGTCGTTGGAGCGCTTTTCTTCCCTGCGGATATTCCTGAATGGCTTCGTCAGCTTCAAACTTTCGGCATCTTTGCCGCGGGTTATCTGGCTCGTCCGTTAGGCGGGATTATCATGGCGCACTTTGGCGACCTGGTTGGTCGTAAAAAAATGTTCACTTTGAGCATCTTGTTAATGGCGCTGCCGACGCTGGCGATTGGCATGCTGCCAACTTACGAAACGCTTGGTATTGCGGCACCGATATTATTGCTTTTAATGCGTGTTCTTCAGGGCGCTGCAATCGGTGGTGAAGTCCCTGGCGCGTGGGTGTTTGTTGCGGAACACGTTCCTTATAAACGTATCGGTATCGCGTGCGGAACGTTAACCGCTGGTTTAACCGTAGGTATTTTGTTGGGTTCAGTTGTTGCCACCATTATTAATACCTCGATGACACAGCAAGCTATTCATGATGGCGGCTGGCGTATTCCATTCTTCCTCGGCGGTATTTTCGGGCTGGTGGCAATGTATCTGCGCCGCTGGTTGCAAGAGACTCCAATTTTTCTTGAGATGCAGCAACGTAAAGCGCTGGCAGAAGAGTTGCCGTTGAAATCAGTCATTGTTAACCATAAAAAAGCGGTCGTGGTTTCCATGCTGCTGACCTGGTTGCTGTCGGCGGGCATTGTCGTGGTTATTTTGATGACGCCAACCTGGCTGCAAAAACAATTGGGCATTGCGCCAGCGCTGACGCTACAGGCGAATAGCATCGCGATAGTTATGCTGTGCATTGGTTGTATCGTGGCGGGGTTGGTTATCGACCGTATTGGTGCCAGCAAAACGTTTATTGTGGGTAGCCTGCTGCTGGCCGTGTGTAGCTGGATGTTCTATCACCTGACAGCGAGCCACCCGGAGCACCTGTTCTTCTTGTATGGACTGGTCGGTTTTAGCGTCGGTGTTGTAGGGGCTGTTCCGTACGTGATGGTCAGAGCGTTCCCGGCAGAAGTGCGCTTTAGCGGTATCTCGTTCTCGTACAATATGTCCTATGCCATTTTCGGTGGTCTGACGCCTATCTTTGTCACCATGCTGATGGGCATATCACCGATGGCTCCAGCCTGGTATGTGCTGGCGCTGGCGATGGTGGGTTTGGCGTTGGGAATTTGGCTGCGCAACGATTTAACGCATGAAGAGAAGGTGGTTGAAAGGCCGCTGCAACATTCATAAAAAAACGCGGAGCCAGGCTCCGCGTTTTTACTTTCTTACCACAGCTGCTGCGGGAATTAGTGTTTTTCACCAATTGGCAGCACGGTACGGCCAAACTGCTCGTTGAGCACTTCACCCATCGCCAGGTAAATCGCGCTTGCACCGCAAGCCAGACCAACCCAACCTGCAACATGAATGATGCTTTCGTTATCGGCAAAGTGACCGATAGAAAGCAGAGCAAACAGGACTGTCAGGCTTGCGAACACGAATTGCAGCATACGTGCAGCTTGCAGCGTGCCGAAGAACATGAACAGTGTGAATACGCCCCACAGGCCAAGGTATGCACCGAGGAAGTGCGGGTTAGCTGCTTCACCGAGGCCCATTTTTGGCATCAGGAAAATGGCAACCAGGGACAGCCAGAATGCGCCATAAGACGTAAAGGCAGTCAAACCGAAGGTGTTGCCTTTTTTATATTCCAGCAGGCCTGCAAAAATCTGAGCAATACCGCCGTAGAAGATCCCCATGCTGAGGATCGTGATATCAAAACCAAACAAGCCGCTGTTGGTTAAGTTGAGCAGAATGGTGGTCATGCCGAAGCCCATTAAGCCCAGGGGAGCTGGATTAGCCAACTTAGTGTTGCCCATAGTTCCTCAAAAATTCGTCTGAAAATGGATATATGTAGTCGCCACACAGCTGCGAAAGGGCAGCGGGGCGCGGCATCATAATCAGGTCCAGGGCGCGAGTCTATGATCTAAACAGGTGTGAAGATGAAAATTTTTTTTACCTTGCCCCTTGATGGCGGCCTGAGTGACCCCATCTTGTATGCAACCGCAGTTGATGGACCTGAAAAAAAGCATGTTTGGGCAGTTGAAAGACTCTTGTTTGCCCGCATAACAGGTTCACAACCATATGACGAACAAATTTTAAGTGGAGACGTTTAGATGGGTAAAATTATTGGCATCGACCTGGGTACTACCAACTCTTGTGTAGCGATTATGGATGGTACTACTGCTCGCGTTCTGGAAAACGCCGAGGGCGACCGCACCACTCCTTCTATCATTGCGTATACCCAGGATGGTGAAATTCTGGTTGGTCAGCCGGCTAAACGTCAGGCAGTGACTAACCCGCAGAACACACTGTTCGCGATCAAACGCCTGATTGGCCGCCGCTTCCAGGACGAAGAAGTCCAGCGTGACGAAGCTATCATGCCGTACAAAATCATCGGCGCTGATAACGGCGACGCATGGATTGACGTGAAAGGCCAGAAAATGGCACCGCCGCAGATCTCTGCTGAAGTGCTGAAGAAAATGAAGAAAACCGCTGAAGATTACCTGGGTGAACCAGTAACTGAAGCTGTTATCACTGTTCCTGCATACTTCAACGATGCACAGCGTCAGGCAACGAAAGATGCTGGCCGTATCGCAGGTCTGGAAGTAAAACGTATCATCAACGAACCAACCGCAGCCGCTCTGGCTTACGGTCTGGATAAAGAAGTAGGAAACCGTACTATCGCGGTTTACGACTTGGGTGGTGGTACTTTCGATATTTCTATTATCGAAATTGATGAAGTTGATGGCGAAAAAACCTTCGAAGTTCTGGCAACCAATGGTGATACCCACCTGGGTGGTGAAGACTTCGATAGCCGTCTGATCAACTACTTAGTGGAAGAGTTCAAGAAAGATCAAGGTATCGATCTGCGTAACGATCCACTGGCTATGCAGCGTCTGAAAGAAGCTGCTGAAAAAGCGAAAATTGAGCTGTCTTCTGCTCAACAGACCGACGTGAACCTGCCGTACATCACAGCAGACGCGACTGGTCCGAAACACATGAACATCAAAGTGACTCGCGCGAAACTGGAATCTCTGGTCGAAGACCTGGTGAACCGTTCTATCGAGCCACTGAAAGTTGCACTGCAAGATGCTGGCCTGTCCGTATCCGATATCCAGGACGTTATCCTGGTCGGTGGTCAGACTCGTATGCCAATGGTGCAGAAAAAAGTTACTGAGTTCTTCGGTAAAGAACCGCGTAAAGACGTTAACCCGGATGAAGCTGTAGCTATCGGTGCAGCAGTTCAGGGTGGTGTTCTGGCGGGTGATGTGACTGACGTACTGCTGCTGGACGTTACCCCGCTGTCTTTGGGTATCGAAACCATGGGCGGTGTGATGACTTCACTCATCAACAAAAACACCACTATCCCAACGAAGCACAGCCAGGTGTTCTCTACCGCTGAAGACAATCAGTCTGCGGTAACCATCCATGTGATTCAGGGTGAGCGTAAACGTGCGGCAGATAACAAATCTCTGGGTCAGTTCAACCTGGATGGTATCAGCCCGGCACCGCGCGGCATGCCGCAAGTCGAAGTCACCTTCGATATCGATGCTGACGGTATTTTGCACGTGTCTGCGAAAGACAAAAACAGCGGTAAAGAGCAGAAGATCACCATCAAGGCTTCTTCTGGTCTGAACGAAGAAGAAATTCAGAAAATGGTACGCGATGCAGAAGCTAACGCCGAAGCTGACCGTAAGTTCGAAGAGTTGGTTCAGACCCGCAACCAGGGCGACCACTTGATGCACAGCACTCGTAAGCAGGTTGACGAAGCCGGTGATAAACTGCCAGCTGACGACAAAACTGCTATCGAATCTGCACTGAGCGCGCTGGAATCTTCTCTGAAAGGCGAAGACAAAGCGGACATCGAAGCGAAAATGCAGGCTCTGGCGGAAGTTTCCCAGAAACTGATGGAGCTGGCTCAGGCGCAGCACGCAGAGCAGCAAGCGGGTAACGCGACTGATGCTGGTAATTCTGCTGGCAAAGACGACGATGTTGTTGATGCAGAGTTCGAAGAAGTTAAAGACAAAAAATAATCGCCCTTTGAGCGGTTGATACACTGGCACGGGCGTCGAGGTTTTCCTCTGCGCCCGTGCACGCATGTTAGGGGCAGACAAAAAAGATGGCGAAGAGAGACTATTACGAGGTTTTAGGCGTTCCGAAAAACGCGGAAGAGCGTGAAATCAAGAAAGCCTACAAACGCCTTGCGATGAAGTTCCACCCGGATCGTAATCAGGGTGATAAAGAATCAGAGGCGAAGTTTAAAGAAATCAAAGAAGCCTACGAAATCCTTACCGACGAGCAAAAACGTGCAGCGTACGACCAATATGGTCATGCCGCGTTTGAACAAGGCGGTATGGGTGGCGGCGGACACGGTGGATTTGGCGGCGGCGGTGCCGACTTTGGCGATATCTTTGGCGACGTATTCGGTGACATCTTCGGTGGTGGCCGTCGTCAACGCGCTACTCGCGGTTCCGATTTACGCTACAACATGGACTTAACGCTGGAAGAAGCAGTACGTGGCGTTACCAAAGAGATCCGTATCCCTACGCTTGAAGAGTGTGGTGTTTGCCACGGTAGCGGCGCGAAAGCGGGCTCCAAGCCACAGACTTGCCCGACTTGTCATGGACAAGGCCAGGTGCAAATGCGTCAGGGCTTCTTCACCGTGCAGCAAAGCTGTCCACACTGTCAGGGCCGCGGTTCGATTATTAAAGATCCGTGCAACACCTGTCATGGGCATGGCCGTGTAGAAAAAACCAAAACGCTGTCGGTGAAAATCCCGGCGGGCGTTGATACCGGCGACCGTATTCGTCTTGCAGGCGAAGGTGAAGCGGGCGAGCATGGCGCACCTTCAGGTGATTTGTACGTCCAGGTTCAGGTTAAACAGCACCCAATTTTTGAGCGCGAAGGCAACAATCTGTATTGCGAAGTGCCAATTAACTTTGCAATGGCAGCCCTGGGCGGCGAGATTGAAGTCCCAACACTTGATGGGCGTGTGAACCTGAAAGTACCTGGCGAAACGCAAACGGGCAAATTGTTCAGAATGCGTGGCAAAGGGGTTAAATCCGTACGTGGCGGGGCACAGGGTGACCTGTTATGCCGCGTTGTGGTTGAAACACCGGTCAGCTTGAATGAAAAGCAGAAACAGTTGCTGCGCGATCTGGCTGAAAGTTTTGGTGGGCCAAGCGGTGAAAAGAACAGTCCGCGTTCAAAGAACTTCTTTGATGGCGTGAAGAAATTCTTTGATGACCTGACCCGCTAAAATCCACTCTCCTTTTCTGTAGTACGAAAAGGCAGTGCAAAAAGCCTGAATCGAATTTTTTGATTCAGGCTTTTTTTATGCGCCGGATAAATGATTAGTTTGATTTGCGACTCAGTTCGTTTTTTTCGAGTATTTAGTGCTATATAATCTACTTTTCTCGATGTGTTAGAAGGACTATGCTAGATACATATTAATGCCTTAAATGTTTAAGACATTCGAATAAGTTGGATGAAAGAATGACAAAAAAACTAAAATGCTTTTTCAACAATGATGCTTCAAGCGGCATCGTTTTAATCCTTGCCGCAGTGCTGGCAATGGTTCTTGCTAATCTTAGTTCCACTAGTGGGTTGTACCAGTCTTTTCTGGATACACCGGTAGAAGTTCGTATCGGTTCTCTGGATATCAGCAAGAACCTGCTGCTGTGGGTTAACGATGCGTTGATGGCTATCTTCTTCCTGATGATTGGCCTCGAAGTTAAACGCGAAATGGTTAGCGGCTCGCTTGCCAGCATGCGCCAGGCATCGTTCCCGGTCATTGCAGCATTGGGCGGCATGGTTATCCCTGCGGCCATTTATCTGCTGTTCAACTTCCAGGACCCGATTACCCGCGAGGGTTGGGCAATTCCGGCAGCTACAGATATTGCTTTTGCTCTGGGTATTTTAGCATTGCTGGGAAACCGCGTGCCGGTCGCTCTCAAAGTGTTCCTGATGGCGCTGGCAATTATTGACGACCTGGGCGCGATTGTTATCATCGCCTTGTTCTACACCAATGACCTTTCAATCCTCTCGCTGGCAATCGCGGCGGGTGCTATTGCGGTGCTGGCATTGCTGAATATTTGCAACGTCCGCCGTACCGGTTTGTATATTTTGGTCGGTCTGGTGTTGTGGACTGCGGTGTTGAAGTCCGGCGTACACGCAACGCTTGCAGGCGTCATCATCGGCTTCCTGATCCCGTTAAAAGAAAAGGATGGGCGCTCCCCGGCAAAAGAACTGGAGCATGTACTTCATCCTTGGGTCGCGTTCTTGATTCTGCCGTTGTTTGCCTTTGCCAATGCAGGCGTATCGTTAAGTGGCGTTACTTTTGCTGGATTAACCTCGCTGTTACCGATGGGCATTATGGCGGGTCTGTTTATCGGCAAGCCACTGGGTATTAGCCTGTTTTGCTGGGCGGCACTTAAGCTGAAACTGGCGACCTTGCCAGAAGGAACCACCTGCAAGGAAATCATGGCCGTAGGTGTGCTGTGTGGGATTGGCTTCACCATGTCAATTTTCATTGCCTCACTGGCGTTTGACGGCGCTGATCCGGCACTGATTACCTGGGCGAAACTGGGTATCTTATTAGGGTCACTGCTTTCGGCGGTGGTGGGCTATTGCATGTTGAGAAGCTGTTTCAGCAAGCAAGTACAGCATAATTAATTTTTCCACTAACGGCTCCTCAGGGAGCCGTTAGTCAATGGATTGTTTATCAGGGAGTGAATAACGCATGTCACACATCAACTACAACCACCTCTACTACTTCTGGCATGTCTGCAAAGAAGGTTCCGTGGTGGGCGCTGCGGAAGCACTTTATTTAACGCCGCAAACTATCACCGGCCAGATCAAAGCATTAGAAGAACGTCTGCAAGGCAAACTCTTTCGCCGCCAGGGCCGTGGTCTGGTTCCGTCTGAATTAGGCCAGCTTGTTTTCCGTTATGCGGACCGCATGTTTACGTTAAGCCAGGAAATGCTGGATATCGTGAACTATCGCAAAGAGTCCAGCCTGTTGTTTGACGTCGGTATTGCAGATGCGCTGTCAAAACGCCTGGTGAGTGGGGTGCTGGATGCAGCGGTCGTCGAAGATGAAAAGATTCACCTGCGCTGTTTTGAGTCGACCCACGAAATGCTGCTGGAGCAATTGAGCCAACATAAACTGGACATGATCATCTCCGATTGCCCGATTGACTCGACCCAGCAGGAAGGGCTGTTTTCGGTGAAAATCGGCGAGTGCGGCATTAGTTTCTGGAGTCAGAGCCCGATTCCTGACCTGCCTTTCCCTGCATGTCTTGAAACCCGACGCCTATTGATTCCGGGTCGCCGTTCTATGCTAGGGCGCAAGATCCTGAACTGGATTAACGGGCAAGGGCTTAACGTTGAGATCCTGGGCGAGTTCGATGATGCGGCATTGATGAAAGCCTTTGGCGCTGCGCACAATGCGATTTTTGTCGCGCCGACACTGTACGGCCAGGATATCTATAACGATGCGAACATTGTTGAGATAGGGCGAGTTGAGAATGTGATGGAAGAGTATCACGCGATATTTGCTGAACGAATGATTCAACATCCGGCCGTGCAGCGTGTGTGTAACCGGGATTATTCGGCGCTGTTTAAAGAAGCCTGATAAGAACACCAAATTTTAGATATAAAAAAACCGGCATAAGCCGGTTTTTTTCAAGCTACCAACGAAAAGGCGATTAAGCCAGTTTGTTGATTTGCGCTACAAGGTTAGCCTTATGACGCGCAGCTTTGTTTTTGTGGATCAGACCTTTGCTAGCCTGACGATCCACGATTGGTTGCATTTCGTTAAATGCTTTCTGTGCAGCAGCTTTGTCGCCAGTTTCAATCGCTGCGTATACTTTCTTGATGAAAGTACGCATCATAGAGCGACGGCTTGCGTTGTGCTTACGAGCCTTTTCAGACTGTACAGCACGTTTCTTAGCTGATTTGATATTAGCCAAGGTCCAACTCCCAAATATGATCTATGTAGACAATTCAAAGGCCGAGGAATATGCCCTCTTAGCCTTCTTTTGTCAATGGATTTGTGCAAATAAGCGCCGTTAAACTTACGACACCTCTTACGTTGTGATGGCGCGGATTCTATCAGCATCGGGCCTGCGAATACAGCCTTTAGCTAACAAAATTCGTTCAAAAGCGCGTCTTCGCGCTGAAACGACCCCTCAGCATAATGAAATCCTTACGCCTTTATACTAAAGGGGGCAATCGCCGGTTAACCTTCACCGTGGTAATTGATATAATCCGCCGATTTCCACTGTTTTGAGCCAGCCATGAAGCTGATACGCGGCATACATAATTTACGCCAGAAGCACCACGGGTGTGTCCTCACCATTGGTAATTTCGATGGCGTTCATCGCGGCCACAGGTCCCTGTTAAAAGGGCTGTGTGCGGAAGGGCGTGCACGCAATCTGCCGGTGATGGTCATGATCTTTGAACCACAACCGCTTGAGCTTTTTGCGGGTGACAAAGCCCCAGCGCGCCTTACACGCCTGCGCGAAAAGCTTCGTTATCTGGCCGAGTGCGGCGTGGATTACGTACTGTGCGTGCGTTTCGATCGACGTTTCGCCGCATTCACAGCGCAAAAATTTGTCAGTGAACTGCTGGTCGACCAACTCGGGGTAAAATTCCTCGCGGTGGGTGACGATTTCCGCTTTGGTGCTGGTCGCCAGGGGGATTTCTTGTTATTACAGAAGGCTGGCCTGGAATTTGGCTTTGACGTCACCAGTACGCAAACCTTCTGCGAAGGTGGCGTGCGAATCAGCAGCACGGCAGTACGCCAGGCGCTGGCTGATGATGACTTAACGCTTGCCGAAAGCTTGTTGGGCCATCCGTTTATCATCTCCGGGCGCGTTGTCCATGGTGATGAACTGGGAAGAACTATTGGTTTCCCAACGGCAAATATCCCGCTGCGTCGCCAGGTGTCCCCGGTTAAAGGGGTGTTTGCTGTAGAAGTCGCAGGCCTGGGTGACAAACTGCTGCCCGGCGTTGCCAATATAGGCACACGCCCCACTGTGGCAGGGCTGCGCCAACAGCTAGAAGTCCATCTGCTGGACGTTGCAATGGACTTGTATGGGCACCATATTGATGTAGTGCTACGTAAAAAAATACGAAATGAACAACGGTTTGCTTCGCTTGATGAACTGAAAGCGCAAATCGCCAAAGATGTGGTAACCGCCCGCGAATTTTTTGGGTCCAATACCTGAGCAAGCTAACTACGGAACTGAGAATCTAATGAGTGACTTTAAATCTACCCTGAATTTACCGGAAACAGGGTTCCCGATGCGTGGCGACCTCGCCAAACGCGAACCGGGCATGCTGGCTCGCTGGAATGATGATGACCTGTACGGCATCATCCGTAATGCAAAGAAAGGCAAAAAATCCTTCATTCTGCATGATGGCCCTCCCTACGCGAACGGCAGCATTCACATTGGTCACTCAGTTAACAAGATTCTGAAAGACATTATCGTGAAGTCCAAAGGGCTGAGCGGTTTTGACTCCCCGTATGTGCCAGGTTGGGACTGCCACGGTCTGCCTATCGAGCTGAAAGTAGAGCAACTCATCGGTAAACCAGGTGAGAAAGTTTCTGCGGCAGAATTTCGCGCAGCTTGCCGTAAATACGCAGCCGAGCAGGTTGACGGCCAACGTGAAGACTTCATCCGTCTGGGTGTGTTGGGTGACTGGTCACGTCCATACCTGACTATGGATTTCAACACCGAAGCGAACATCATCCGTGCGCTCGGTAAAATCGTCGGCAACGGCCACCTGCATAAAGGTGCTAAACCAGTGCACTGGTGCGTAGACTGCCGTTCTGCATTGGCTGAAGCGGAAGTTGAATACTATGACAAAACTTCTCCATCTATCTTTGTTAGCTTCCAGGCTGTTGATGCCGATGCGGTAAAAGCGAAGTTTGGTGCAACGCAGGTTAACGGCCCGGTTTCTCTGGTTATCTGGACAACCACGCCGTGGACACTGCCATCTAACCGTGCGGTCGCTCTGAATGCAGAATTCGAGTATGTGCTGGTGCAGGTTGATGGCCAGGCGCTTATCCTCGCTAAAGATTTGCTCGAAAGCGTAATGAAAAGCGCGGGTATCACCGAGTGGACTGTTCTGGGCACGGCTAAAGGTGCCGATCTGGAATTGACTCGCTACAAGCATCCGTTCTTAGCGTTCGACGTTCCGGCAATTCTGGGCGAACACGTTACGCTGGAAGCGGGTACAGGTGCTGTGCATACCGCACCAGGCCACGGCCCGGACGACTACGTTATCGGTCAGAAATACGGTCTTGAAGTCGCGAACCCTGTGGGTCCAGACGGTTGCTACCTGCCTGGTACTTACGAAGGTCTGGACGGTGTTCAGGTCTTTAAAGCCAACGACCTGATCGTTAACATCCTGCGTGATAAAGGCGCTCTGCTGCATGTTGAAAAACTGCTGCACAGCTACCCGCACTGCTGGCGTCACAAGACTCCGATCATCTTCCGTGCAACCCCTCAGTGGTTCGTGAGCATGGATCAAAAAGGCCTGCGCGCGCAGTCCCTGAAAGAGATCAAAGGCGTGCAGTGGATCCCAGACTGGGGCCAGGCGCGTATCGAATCCATGGTAGCTAACCGCCCGGACTGGTGTATCTCTCGTCAGCGTACCTGGGGCGTGCCAATGTCTCTGTTCGTACACAAAGACACTGAAGAACTGCACCCGCGCACGCTGGAATTGATGGAAGAAGTCGCTAAGCGCGTAGAGCAAGATGGCATTCAGGCGTGGTGGGATCTCGACCCGCGCGACATCATGGGCGACGACGCCGACAACTACACCAAAGTGCCAGATACGCTGGACGTATGGTTTGACTCCGGCTCAACGCACTCATCTGTTGTGGATGTGCGTCCAGAATTTAACGGCCATGCGGCTGATATGTATCTGGAAGGTTCGGATCAGCATCGCGGCTGGTTCATGTCCTCACTGATGATTTCTACTGCGATGAAAGGCAAAGCGCCTTATCGCCAGGTACTGACTCACGGCTTCACCGTTGATGGTCAGGGCCGTAAGATGTCCAAATCCATCGGTAACACCGTTTCGCCACAAGAGGTGATGAACAAACTGGGCGCGGATATCCTGCGTCTGTGGGTGGCATCTACTGATTACACCGGCGAAATGGCCGTATCAGACGAAATTCTGAAACGTGCTGCCGACTCTTATCGTCGTATCCGTAACACTGCTCGTTTCCTGCTGTCGAACCTTAACGGTTTCAACCCAGAAACCGACATGGTGAAACCAGAAGAGATGGTAACGCTTGATCGTTGGGCTGTGGGTTGTGCGCAAGAAGCGCAGGCCGATATCCTGGCTTCCTACGAGAACTACGACTTCCACGAAGTGGTGCAACGCCTGATGCGTTTCTGCTCCATCGAAATGGGCTCGTTCTACCTCGATATCATCAAAGACCGCCAGTACACCGCGAAATCAGACGGTATTGCGCGTCGTAGCTGCCAGACTGCTCTGTACCACATTGCAGAAGCACTGGTTCGCTGGATGGCACCTATCATGTCCTTCACCGCTGACGAAATCTGGGCTTACCTGCCGGGTGACCGTGAGAAATACGTCTTTACCGGCGAGTGGTACGAAGGCCTGTTCGGTCTGGCTGACAGCGAAACCATGAACAATGATTACTGGGACACGCTGTTAACCGTGCGTGGCGAAGTGAACAAAGTTATCGAACAAGCGCGTGCTGATAAGCGTGTGGGCGGTTCTCTGGAAGCAGCAGTTACCCTGTATGCCGACAGCGAACTGGCAGCGAAACTGAACAGCCTGGGCGATGAATTACGATTTGTCCTGTTGACCTCAGGCGCTGAAGTTGCCGATTATGCGCAGGCAGGTGACGACGCTCAGCCAAGCGAAATCCTCAAAGGGCTGAAAATCTCCCTGCGTAAAGCCGATGGTGAGAAGTGCCCGCGTTGCTGGCATTACACCACCGACGTAGGTCAGGTAGCGGAACACGCAGAAATCTGTGGCCGCTGTGTAACCAACATTGCCGGTGACGGCGAAAAGCGTAAGTTTGCCTGATGAGTAAATCGATTTGTTCAAGCGGCCTGCGCTGGCTGTGGCTAGTGGTGGTGGTGCTGATCGTCGACCTGGGCAGTAAATACCTGATCCTCCAGCATTTCATGCTGGGGGACACCGTATCACTGTTCCCGTCGCTGAATCTGCACTATGCCCGTAACTACGGTGCTGCGTTTAGCTTCCTCGCCGATAGCGGCGGCTGGCAGCGCTGGTTCTTCGCCGGTATCGCAATCGGTATTTGCGTCGTTCTGGCCGTGCTGATGTACCGCTCTAAAGCCAGTCAGAAGTTGCATAACATCGCCTATGCTTTAATTATTGGCGGTGCACTTGGCAACTTGTTTGACAGGCTCTGGCACGGTTTTGTCGTCGACATGATTGATTTTTATGTCGGCGACTGGCACTTCGCCACGTTTAATTTGGCTGATACAGCAATCTGTATCGGTGCGGCGCTGATTGTGCTGGAGGGGTTCTTTGTCTCCTCCGACAAGCCCGCAAAGCAGAAAGGATAATCCATGGCTGAGTCTATCCAGGCCAATAGCAGAGTCTTCGTGCATTTCACGCTGAAACTCGAAGATGGCTCCACTGCCGAGTCGACCCGTAACAACGGCAAGCCGGCACTCTTCACGCTGGGTGACGAAACATTGTCACCGGGTATGGAAGACCAGCTTGTCGGCTTGAAAGTAGGGGACAAAAAAGCGTTCTCTCTGGCACCGGAATCGGCGTTTGGTATTCCAAGCCCGGATATGATCCAGTATTTCTCGCGTCGTGAATTTATCGATGCGGGCGAGCCGGAGCCGGGTGCGATTATGTTGTTTACTGCAATGGATGGCAGCGAGATGCCAGGTGTTGTGCGTGAAGTTAACGGCGATTCCATCACCGTTGACTTTAACCACCCACTCGCCGGGCAAACCATTCATTTTGATATCGAAGTACTGGAAATCAATCCGGTACTGGAGGCGTTGAATGCAGATCCTGTTGGCTAACCCTCGCGGCTTTTGTGCCGGGGTAGACCGCGCTATCAGCATTGTTGAAAACGCGCTGGCTATTTACGGCGCGCCAATTTATGTCCGTCACGAAGTGGTGCATAACCGCTACGTGGTAGACAGCCTGCGCGAACGTGGGGCGATTTTCATCGAGCAGATCAGCGAAGTGCCGGACGGCGCAATTCTGATTTTCTCAGCACACGGTGTTTCCCAGGCGGTGCGAAGCGAAGCAAAAGGCCGTGATTTAACGGTGTTTGATGCGACTTGCCCGCTGGTCACCAAAGTGCATATGGAAGTGGCTCGCGCCAGCCGTCGTGGTGAAGAATCCATTCTGATTGGCCATGCAGGCCACCCGGAAGTGGAAGGCACCATGGGCCAGTACAGCAACCCGAAAGGTGGCATGTATCTGGTTGAATCACCGGAAGATGTCAGCAAGCTGGATGTAAAAAACGAAAGCAAACTTTCGTTTATGACCCAGACCACGCTCTCTGTGGATGACACTTCGGATGTGATTGACGCGCTGCGTAAACGCTTCCCGAAAATCATCGGCCCGCGTAAAGACGACATTTGCTACGCCACCACTAACCGCCAGGAAGCCGTGCGGGCACTGGCAGATGAAGCAGACGTAGTGCTGGTGGTCGGGTCGAAAAACTCGTCTAACTCCAACCGTCTTGCTGAACTTGCACAACGCATGGGCAAAGCCGCATACCTGATAGACGATGCAACCGATATCCAGGACATCTGGGTCAAAGATGCTAAGTGTGTCGGTGTGACTGCCGGAGCCTCCGCGCCAGATATTCTGGTCCAAAACGTGCTGGCTCGCCTGCGTGAACTGGGCGGAAGCGAAGCGCGTGAGCTGGTTGGCCGTGAAGAAAACATCGTTTTCGAAGTGCCGCGCGAGCTACGTGTGGATGTGAAAGAAGTCGAGTAATTACAAAAGGGTAGATAAAACCCGCTTTTATCTACCCTTTATTACACCGTCTAGTGTTTTATGCCATTAGCTTCATTTTCTAGTTTTGTATTCAACGAGCCCCTCATATAGTCACCTTAACGTTATCTTTCGCATCCCTGTATATGAGAGCGGGTCTTTTGTTCCTTAAATAGCGTAAGGAGTACTTAGTCTCTCTTCTGTATCAGGTAAAACACAGACCGCTTGTTTTCCATACTTCTGGGCTTTGCTTGCCAGTATGTGTGGATTTGTTTCGTTATTTTCTGAAATAAACAATGAAAGCAGCATCGGAAGGTTAATGCCGGTGACAATTTTACTTACTGGATACTGAAGCGAAAAATAACTGGCAGCATACTCATGAGCACTACTTTTACTTTCAATAAGAAATAGAACACCATGCTGAACATCCAGATCCCTCAGAGTTGTTCTATAGCGCTCAAATAGTAATTCCACGCTTTCCCCTTCAACAAAGTTAATTGAGGATACGTTGCTGATAGAGCCTGTGGTGTAACTAGCAACCTGTAATAATTCTTTTTCAATCAATCCATTAGATGCGACAATTGTAGCAACTTTCATATTTGTCTCCCTAGAGTCTGATATAACTCAAATCCTTCTGCGAAATTCTATTTAGGAAGGATCTTGTTGTCCTGATAAACGTTCTACAAAAACCTCGCATCCTGGAGTGAACGATAGAAATGATCCCTCCGATCCGTAGGTCATCAATTTCACACCGCGGAAATCAGGGATGATGAGTTTTGCTCCGCACGGCATGAGATCTTCTTCACCTATGCCAACGCAATAGGCTCCCGCGGCGACAGCGGAAGTGACTCCACTTTTTGAGTCTTCGAAAACGACGGTCTTGCCAGGGGGGATGCCCAGACGTTCAGCAGCGAGGAGATAAGGGTCGGGGAACGGTTTACCACGAGCAACATCATCCCTCTCAACGATCACTGAGATGCATGTTTCGGCATGAAGCAATGCTATAACCCGATCAATTTTGTATCGCCAGCCGCTGGTGACTATACCTACTGTAATGCCAGCAGCATTCAAAGATGCGATAAGCTCCGCTACACCAGGAATTGGTTCACAATCGGCGGTATTCTCAACATGTATGATGTGAGCCTGTATCTTTTCCTGGTCAGAGATAGGTAAATCATGGAATAGGGCCAGGATGGTATGTGGCCCTGGCTGACCATGTATATGTTTAATGATCTCATCTTCAGTGATCTGTCGTCCGTACATTTGCGCAGCCTCACGCCATCCTTGTTCAATGACTGTTTTGGAATCGATGAGAACACCATCCATGTCAAACAGAACAGCCGCAACCCTTTCCATATTTATAGTCTTATCCATTTTTTATTCTCCCTTATTCTGTTGGGTTTCACGCTTAATATAGGCTGCGGCGACAACCACCTGACCCAATGAAATACCACCATCGTTGGTGGGAACTAATTGATGGCAGTAAGCCTTGAACCCGTGAGATTCAAGGCTATTTAGTGCATTTATTAGTATGAATTCATTGCAGAAAACACCACCGCTTAACACAATTTGCGTAATCCCAAAATGTTCAACAAGGCGTTTGCAAACCTCACCAATGATATCTACAACGGTAGAATGGAAGCGTCGGCTCAGTTCGGTCACGTCGTGAACTGGTTTGCTCAGTTCACGCACCAACTCTCTGACAAGAGGTCGATAATCCACTAGCAAGCAACCTTCACTTTCCTCAATGACATACTCAAATGGTTTAGCTATTCGGAAATCACGATGTAGTAGCGCTTCCATTTCTATTGCTGCTTGTCCTTCATATTCGACTTTTGTGCAGATATCCATCAGCGCCGAAATACCATCAAACAAACGACCCATACTCGAGGTTGTGGGAGCGTTTATTTTTTTTATGGCCATTTTGGAAAAAACTTCGCGCCTTTGTTCTGCCAGTTTATTGATGGATGGGATATCTACTTTTGTCAGATCCTCACCAAAAGCATCGATTAGAAGCGAGATGGATATGCGGATCGGTTCTTTTACCGCCTTATCACCACCCGGTAGCAACATAGGGCGTAGATGCCCCACGCGATTGAATCCTTCAGCATCTCCAAGAAGGAATTCTCCACCCCATATAGTACCGTCAGTTCCATAGCCGGTACCGTCGAAAATCACCCCGATAGTTTTGCTCGAAAGTCCATTCTCTGCCATACACGAGACCATATGGGCATGGTGATGTTGAACCTGGACGACACGTATCTCAGATTGTTCGATAGCGTTTCGGGTTGAACGGAAAGCAGGATGTAAGTCGCAGGCAAGTGTATCCGCCTTTACTGCCAAGAGATCTTGCATATGCCTGGCGCAGTCGATGTGCGATTTGAAGGTTGTATCGTTTTTCAGATCTCCGATGTGCTGGCTAATGAAGACTTGTTTACCTTTGCTGATGCTTACGGTCGTTTTTAACTCGGCACCGAGAGCCATTACTGAACCCACTGAATAGGGTAAGTGAATAGGGTATGGAGCAAAACCGCGTGAGCGACGAAGGAAAAATATCTGAGGTATATTTTTTCCTCCACGAACTATTCCACGCAGCACTGAATCATCTACTCGCGTACGTATGTCCCGATCATTCAGAACAAAGTAGTCTGCAATGTCCCCTAGTTGCACAATAGCTTCATAGTTTTCGAATACGATAGGATGCCCCGATAAATTACCGCTGGTCATGACTAATATTGATAGGGAGGGATCCTCAAGTAAAAGATGTTGTAGCGGGGTTGATGGAAGCATTACTCCTAAGTTAGGGTTGCGGGGCGCGATCTCCTCTAGTTGTGAGCATTTTTCTGGATGTTTTTGTAGCAGCACTATGGGCCGTTGCACGCTTTCGAGAAGTTCTTCATCATGCTTAGTGACAAGCGCCAGCCGAGTGGCGCTTTCAGTATTTGCTACCATTACGGCAAAGGGTTTCGCATCTCGGTGCTTACGGCGGCGTAATTCCAGGACTGCTAGCTTGTTGCTGCCATCTACAACTAGGTGAAATCCACCGAGACTCTTGATAGCAACGATAGCCCCTTCACGCAGCCTGGAGATGATGTAGCGCACAGCATCATCGGTGTCTATTGTATTGCCGTGTCTATCCGTGAGTTGCAGGAGTGGTCCGCAAGCCTGGCAGGCATTTGGTTGTGCATGGTAGCGGCGATCTTCAATATCAAGATATTCACGATTACATTCTGGACACATCGTAAATTCACGCATAGTGCTCTGAGCTCGATCATATGGCATGCCAAGGATTATCGAGTAACGGGGCCCACAGTTTGTACAATTAATGAAAGCATATCGGTAACGGCGATTGCTCGGGGTACGCATTTCCAGCAAGCAGTCTTCGCAAACGTTTGAGTCAGGCGGAATGATAGTGTCCATATTCGCCAGATCGTGACTTTTACGAATGTCAAAATTCTGGTAACGAGGTGCAGGCTCGTCAAGTTGCACTTCGAGAACATTGATAATTTTAGCAAGGGGGGGTGGGCTCAACACCAACTCGGCAATGAAGTTTTTTATGGCGTTTGCAGGCGCTTGTAGTTCAAGCAGTACCCCTTCTGAATCGTTGAGAACCCATCCGGTTGCACTATGAGTGCGTGCCAGGCGATGTACAAAGGGGCGGAAACCAACCCCTTGTACAATCCCACAGACTCGATAACGGCGTGTCTCAAGCAATTCTAATGCTTCAACAGAGTCTGGGAAGTTCAGCACCATAAAGTTCCTCGATAGTTGTCAGGGAGCCATCCGATTCCACCATACGTACAATTGGTAGGGGATGAGCCTCAACTTCGCCGATAATATTTGCCTCTTTACCGCAAGGATCCTCACGCAGCAATTCCAAAACTTTGTCTGCTACATCGGGTTCGACAAAGAGGCATAAGCAACCTTCATTGGCAAGGTTAATTACGTCAACACCTAGCATGTCGGCAGCCATAGCGGCCTCTGGAAGTACAGGTAGAGATAATTTGTTAAAACGTATTGCGCAATTTGTTGCCCGTGAATGCTCATGCAGTACAGCTGACAGACCACCACGCGTAACGTCACGCATTGAAGCGATTTTACCTACCGGAATGTTATTTAATACGGTATCGATCATATGATTAAGTGGCGCACAATCACTTAGAACGTTGCGCTCGAAGCCTAAACCTTCGCGGATAGAAAGAAGATGAATGGAATGATTTCCAATGTAACCACTAAGGATAATTTTTTGTCCAGGACGAACATTACGGA
Source organism: uncultured Buttiauxella sp. (assembly GCA_965119215.1). Lineage (GTDB taxonomy): Bacteria > Pseudomonadota > Gammaproteobacteria > Enterobacterales > Enterobacteriaceae > Buttiauxella. The sequence continues at coordinate 42,992 of CBCPKK010000016.1, read as the reverse complement.
CGGAAAGTGAGTGTTTACCCATGACGCCAATACCGGCGGTATTGATGAATAGTCTGTCAGCCTCTCCTTTACCTACTACTTTGGTGTCACCAGCAACGATCTTGACGCCAGCTGAATGAGCGGTATCACGTACGGATCCAACTATCTTCAGTAAATCAGGTATTGGCATGCCTTCTTCGATTATCAGACTCAGTGTGAGATAGAGTGGATGAGCACCACTCACTGCAAGATCATTCACTGTGCCACATACTGCAATTTTGCCAATGTCACCATTTCCAAAGATAAGTGGGGTCACTACAAAAGAGTCGGTGGTGAAAGCAATGCGATTGGAGGGAAGTTCTAGTAATGCGCTATCCTCCATAGTGCCTAGATAGGTGTCCCCCAACGTTTCAGCGATCTGCTCCACTAGTTCACGGCTAAGCTTGGCGCCGGTACCGTGATCAAGAACCACTATTTGCTCCGAAGAGCTAATAGGAATATTTTGAGTATCTTTCATATTCACCCTCGACTCCATTCACCACGTTCAGGGAGGTCATCACTTTTATGTAGCAATGTGAGGATTTCTGCAGAAGAAGCCACAGTGGCGCAATAACCGGCAAGCCACTCAAGCGCTCGATCGGTATCTTCGGTCGTCGGTGAAAATACACAGTCATCAGGAACCCAGACGTTGTAACCCCTGAAGAATGCATCGGCGGCTGTAGTCTGTACGCAAACATGGGTTTGTAGCCCGGTGACTATTACTGTTTTGATTCCTAGTTTCTGGAGCGTTTCATCCAACTCGGTTTCGAAAAAACCACTATCTCGCCCTTTGACAACAACCAAGTCTGACGGATGACGTATAATATCGATCAGTTGATTGGCTGGAGTGCCCGCTAAAGCTGGGATACCCGCAGCACGATTTTGGTAGCGACGCTGAACTGATGGATCATTGGGATCATGGATGAGTTGTAAATGTATGACCGATTGACCTGCTTCCCGTATACCATCAAGAAAAGTATTGAATTTCGTTAGCTTATGTTCTAATTCTTGCGGGTCAGTAGTTATTTTGTAGGTAAACTCATACTGCAAATCATTGGTGAGTACAGCAACGTTTGACATATTCATATTCCTTTGTATATTTGGGTGAACTATCTGTTGTATCAATTAATTCCTTCATGTAAACGGGTAATTAAGTGGTAATTTACAAGTGAACTTAATCTCGAGAGAAAAATTTAAAAATTACTTTCCATCATTTTTTATTAATTCCTGATGATGCTAACAATCATGTCACTAGCGGTGGTAAGTTGTATAATTCCAATTTATAGGGATTTGATAGAAGGTAAGAATGGATATCAAACTGTTGCGCGCATTTATTACATTGGCTGATGAAGGGAGCTATCATGCCGCTTCGGAAATCCTGTACCTTACTCAACCCACATTGACCAAGCAGATTCAGACTCTCGAGCATCTGCTTGGCGTCAGCCTCTTTCTGCGGGGGCGTCATGGCGCAAAATTAACGGCTATCGGACAGCAGCTTTATCCCAAAGCGGGTGACTTATTAAAGCAATACGATGCGTTTTTGAAAGAGGCATTAAATATACAAAAAGAGAATGTGAGTAAACTGGCGATCGGCTTTGGTATATCGTCATTTCAAATTGCTCCTGCATGTGTAAATACTCTTCGTGAGCAATCGCCAAATATTTCTGTGTCTCTTAATAAAATTCCTTCTAGCGTGCAGGTTAGAATGTTATTAGACGGTCAACTCCAGGCTGGGTTTATTCGTTTACCTGTAACTCAACCCCTTAAGGCCAAAATATTGATGGAGGAAAAACTGGCTTTGGCGATTCCCGCAGGTGTGCAGGTAGAGGGTTCTAATATTCAACCCCTACTGGAAATGTATCAGCTATTACAAGTTAACCCGCAAAATGAACCCTGTATGGCAGAACAAGTTGATTTCTTTCTTAAAGAAAATAATCTCATCACAAATTCTGCTTTAACGACTGATGATATTCATAGCTTGCTGGCATTAATTGCTGGCATTAATTGCTGGCGGAAATGGCGTGGCGTTATTGCCACAAAGTGTCAGCAATTTTCTGCCTGTTGGCGTAAGGCTTGTACAGCTTGAAGGGAAGCATAGTGGATACCAGATTGGAGTTGTATGGAATCCTAAAATACAGAGTGCGCTTAGAGATGAGTTTTTGCAGATCGTATTTAAAAAGTTAGAAGCTACTCCCAACTGAAAATAACTAATTATTTCTGGTGCTAGATTGCAGGCGTAAAAGTTGAGAAGCCAACTCCCCATTTTTACGCCTGCGATTTATCAAGCGTCGTCTTCATCCTGCATGATGGCACTGCGCCCGCCGTCCATCACAATCGTGGTGCCAGCAATAAATCCTGCGTTTTCGCTGGAGAGGAACAGGCAGAGTTCGCCTACTTCTTCCGGGCGGCCAATTCGCCCGACAGGGTGTTTCTTGATGGTTTTTTCACGCGCCGATTTTCCATCGGTATGAGAATCAAACCAGACCTGATTGCCGTCGGTATCGATAAAACCAGGCGCGATGCCGACGGTACGGATTTCTGGCCCCCATTCAATAGTCAGGCTCTGCACCAGCGACAGCAACGCACGTTTGCTGATGTTATACGGCGCGCAGCCTGGCATGGTGGAGAACGCGTGATTTGAGGTCATGATCAGAATCACCCCTTTGCTTTTGGCTAGCGCCGGACGGGCACATTTCGCCATAAACCAATGGGAGCGCAGGTTCAGGTCAAAGTTATGCGCCCAGTCGCTCTCTTCGCAATCAATCCCTTTAAAGACGTTCTTGCCTGCGTTAGACACCAGCACATCAATCCGTCCAAACAGTTTTTCAGCATCAGTAACAAACTGCTTAATTGACTCGGTTTTGGTGACATCAACGGAAAAGTAGAAAAAACGCTCCGGATAATCAGCCAATAATTGTTGCGCTCCGGCTGCTTTTTCCAGTGCTGAAAAAGCGCAGCCAATAACAATATCGCCATTATTCAGATAAGTTTGTGCCACCGCGTGGCCAATCCCCTGGCTGGCTCCGGTCACAATCACTACGCGAGCAGATTGTTGGGTTTTCATAATAAATCCCTGATGAAATTATTGATAAGCTGATGATCTTCTGACGTAAGCTGCCAGCCAGGTTTGCGGCAATAATCGGTCGCGATAATACCGCGCTGCATCAGGATCGTTTTCTCGACCTGAATGATGTATTCGCAGTGCGTCATCCAGCGCTGAATGTACGGCAGCAGCGCCTGATGCAAGGCTTCGGCCTGTTGCTGCTCTCCGCGCTGCCAGTGCTGGTAAATACGCACATACACTTCACTAAACGAACAGCCAGGCATTACGCCTTTGCCGCCAGCCGCCAACATTTGCAGCATGTACAAACCGGCATAACCGTTGAGCACGCTGGCCTGCGGAGCCTTCTGTAGAAACTCGCGGGTGTAATCGACTGGTGGATTACACTCGATTTTAAACACCGCATGCGGATAACGCGCGGCGACTGCCGCTAACTGCTCTGGGGTAATCGCAAGGCCTGTTTCACCTGGCGCGTATTGCACCATCACCGGAATATCCACCGCTTCCAGCACCGCAAAAATATGTTCCTGAATCGCCTGCGGACTGGGGCTTAGAAAGAACGGCGGCAGCAGCATGAGTGCATCAGCACCCAGCGAGGCATAATAACGCGCACGTTTTACGGCAACTTCTGTGCTGTGGTCGGTGACGGACATTGCCCGATACAACGAGCTGCCCGCCAGCGTGCTGACAAGCAGTTGTGCCAGGCGGTTGCGCTCGCTGTCTTCAAGTTTTGGGAACTCGCTGGCGATGCCAAACAGCGTGGTGCCTTGTGCGCCGGTATTGCCGATATGCTCGAGCAGGCGCACAAAACTGGCTTCGTCGATTTCCCCGCTAGCGGTAAACGGCATCGCGACAATCGGGTTTACCCCAACAATATCCGCCGCAGTAAAATGCTTAGCCATTAGTCATCCTCCCTGTCCGCCAGCACCGCACCTTGTGCGGCAGGTAACGCCCAGCGGCGGTACAAACGCAGGAACCCGCGAGGGACTTCTTTATTGACGGGGCTCCAGTTTTCGCGGCGCGTTGCCAGAACGGTTTCTGCCACATGCAGCGTCAAAGTGCGGGAAGGAATATCAATAGAGATTTCATCCCCGTCTTCCACCAGGCCCAGCTCACCGCCATCCACCGCTTCCGGTGAAATATGGCCGACGAACAAACCACGGTTCGAACCGGAAAAACGCCCATCGGTAATTAATGCGCAGGTATCGGAAAGGCCCATCCCTTCGAGGGATTTCATCGGCTTGTACATTTCCGGCATGCCAGGGCCGCCTTTCGGGCCTTCGTAGCGCAGCACCAGCACGCTACCCGGCTGGATTTGGCCGGACATAATTGCCTCGACAGATTCTTGCTCGCTGTTGAACACCACCGCAGGGCCACGGAAGACCATCAGGTTTTCCGGCACCGCAGCAGGTTTCACCACACAACCCAGTGGCGATAAATTACCGTGCAGTACAGCCACACCCGCCTCATTACGCACCGGAATGGCGAGCGTATGAATCACTTCCGGGCGGCAGCTGCGTTTGCCAACGGCATGCAATTCGGCTTTGGTTTTACCCGCTACTGTCAGCGCATCCATGTGCATCAGCTTGCTGATTTCATACTCCACCGCCTGCACGCCGCCCGCTTCCCAGAAGTCGATCATGTCGTGTTCGGATGCCGGGTAGAGCGAGGCAACCAGCGGTACATGGTGGCTGAGTTCATCAAATGCAGAAAGCGGCAGATGGCCGAGTTCGGCTTCGTAATAAATTGCCTGTAAATGCAGGATGGCGTTGGTTGACCCCCCCGTTGCCAGCAGATAAACCATCGCGTTATGAATGGATTCTGCGGTAATAATCTGGCGTGCATTAACCCCGTTAAGTACCAGCTCGACAGCCTGACGACCCGTTTCTACGGCGCAATCGCGGCGTTCTTGCGAAACGGCAGGCAACGTACTGCTGCCTGGCAAACTCATCCCCAGCACTTCACCGATACAGCACATGGTATTCGCGGTGCCATACATAGTGCAGGAACCAGGGCCTGGTTCGGCGATGTTCTCGATATGCGCGAACTCTTCCTCAGTGATTTCGCCACGTTTCTTCCAGCCAATGGCTTCGGTGACTATATTACCGTCCCAATGTTTACCTTTATATTCAGCGGGATACATCGGGCCGCCGTTGACCATAATCGCCGGAATATCCAGCCGCGCTGCGGCCATTAACATGGCCGGAACGATTTTGTCGCACGAACCGAGCAGCACCATGCCGTCAAAACTGTGGGCGCGCATCATCACTTCGATTGACGCGGTAATCACCTCGCGGGCAGCGAGAATATAGCGCATCCCTAAATGCCCTTCGGCAATCCCGTCGCAAGGGGCAATGGTGCCAAACACCATGCCTACGCCACCGGCTTCATCAATGCCCTCCAGCACTTTGGCTGTTAGCTCGTTCAGATTGGCATGGCCCGCGGTTGCGTTGGTGTAACTGTTCACCACCGCAATAACGGGTTTACGCAGTTGCTCGTCTGTATGGCCCATTGATTTATACAGCGCACGTTTCAGCGCGCCGTCATCACCTTCAAGGATTGGGTTGAAATGCGTGCCACAACTGGCACATCCGCCACATCCACTCATATTCTTAATCTCTTTATAACGTTAGCGATTAATGTGATGGGCAGCGTCAGGCTGCACATCGCTGCGTTCAGGTACTGCGATAATTTTTTTCGGGTTTGCCAGTCGGGCTGGCAGCGTGAGGATCAGCGGGGCGCAAAGCAGCAGGAAGCCCGCCAGAATGTATAAACCGGTGTCGGTACGGCCAGTGGTGTCTTTCAGCCAGCCCAGAACCGTTGGGCCAAAGAAGCCCGCCAGGTTGCCGATGGAGTTAACAAAAGCGATACCGGCTGCCGCGGCAGTGCCGGAAAGCAACGCGCCGGGCAGGCTGATATAAGTGGGGATTAGCGCCAGGGTGCCGGACATCGCCACGCAAATCCACGCCATCATCCAGAAGGTGGAACCGCTGCAATACGCGCTCAGGGCAAGGCCCACGCAGCCAATCAGCGCCGGAATGGCAATATGCCAGCGGCGTTCTTGTTTCAGGTCAGAATGGCGGCTGTTCCACACCATGAAGCATGCGCCAAACACATAAGGCAGCGCCGCCAGCAGGCCGATATGGAAATCATCGTTAACGCCGGAGCTTTTGATGATCGACGGCAGCCAGAAATTAATGCCGTAGTAGCCGATGTTGAAGCTAAAGAACACCACCGCCAGCAGCCAGACATAGCCGTTTTTCAGCATGCCTTTCAGGCTGCTGTCGACTTTGCCCTGATTGGCAAGGGCACGGTTGGCGGCGTCTTTTGCCAGGTCGTTAATCACAATCTGCTTTTCGGCGTCACTCAACCATTTGGCCGATTTCACGTCGTTATCCAGATAACGCAGCACCACGAACGCCAGCAGGAAAGAGGGAACGGCTTCGACCAAAAAGAGCCACTGCCAGTTATGCAAACTGCCAACGCCTTCAAACAGCTTGAGGATCAAACCGGAAAGCGGGCTGCCGATGATGGTGGAAAGCGGCGTGACGAGAATAAACAGCCCGAGGGTGCGGGCGGAGCGCCACGAAGGGAACCACAGCGTGAGATAAAACACGATGCCAGGGAAGAACCCAGCTTCTGCCACGCCAAGTAAAAAGCGCACCACGTAAAACTGCGTCGGCGTGGTGACAAACATCATGCCCGCCGAAAGCACCGCCCAGGTCACCATGATGCGGGCAATCCAGAAACGCGGGCCGAAGCGTTGCATCAGCAAATTGCTGGGCATTTCAAACAGGAAGTAGCCGATAAAGAAGATACCCGCCCCAAGCCCGTAGACCGTGTCGCTAAAGTTCAGCGCATCCTGCATATGCAGTTTGGCGAACCCAACGTTTACGCGGTCCAGGTAGGCGAAGAAATAACACAAAATCAAAAATGGAATAAGTCGCCTGGTTATCTTGCTGTAGACCCGCGACTCAGCGGTGGAACCCGCTGATTTTCTTTCTATTATGTCACTCATGTTCATCTCCAGGGTGTAGGGCTGGGCTTTTGTAGGTCGGGTAGCGCAGTGCTACGCCACCCGATAATTTTTTTATTCTGTTGTGGCGGTTTGTCCGATATTTCCGTTTTGCGGCAGACCGATTTGGCGCAGTGGCAGGCCACTCATCAAATTACGTTCGATGTGTTCCAGAGAAATACTTTTGGTTTCAGGGACGAAAAGAACAGTCAGCACAATACAAATGACGTTCAGCACGCCATACAGCCAGAAGGTGTTCGGGCTGCCGATGGTGTCGATAAGCGTCAGGAAAGTGGCACCGATGATCATATTGGCAATCCAGTTCGCCATCGTGGAGCAGGTGACGCCAAAGTCGCGTCCGGCGAGCGGCTGGATTTCAGAACACAGTACCCAGATAAGCGGGCCTGCGCTCATCGCAAAACCAGTGATGAAAATCAGCAGCACGATAACCGCAGCGTATTGTTCGGTCGGGTTAGTGATCCCGCTGTAGAACATATAACCGAGAATTCCCATGCACACCGCCATGACCGAGAAGCCTAGCTTGAGGATCGGTTTGCGTCCCCAGCGATCTCGAAGATCTTCGGTGCGTAATACATGATTACCGTCATGCCGGTGAACTGCTGCATGAACTGGAGTAACACGCCCAAATAAGTGGAGCGGCGGAAGTTTGCGTTGTGGCGGAAAAGCTGCAAACCGCGCTGTTTCATCTTCACGCTTTCGCGGATCTGATTGAGTTCGTCCTGCGCTTCTTTGTCGGAATTACGCAGCAGCTTCAGCACTTTTCCTGCCAGCTCGTGTTTGTCTTTCATCGCCAGCCAGCGCGGGCTTTCTGGCAGAGTCAGCACGCCAACAAAGAGAATGATCGCCGGGAAGGTGATAACGCCCAGCATCCAGCGCCAGTGGCCACCTTCGCTCAGTGCGGTATCAGACACAAATGCCGCCAGAATACCGATGGTGATCATCAACTGATAAAGCGAAATCATGCTGCCGCGAATACGTTCCGGTGCGATTTCAGACAGATACAGCGGGGCGGTGAAAGAAGCAACGCCGACAGCCAGGCCGAGGATAAAACGCGATACGGAGAGGATCTCCATGCTGTGCGCAACGGCACAACCCAGGGAGCCAATCACAAACAGCACCGCGCCCAGCAACAGGCTTTTCTTGCGCCCAAGCCTTGAAGACATTGGGCCGCTGCACAACGCGCCAAGTGCCGCGCCCAACATCATGATGCTGACAACGATTTCCTGGTGGTGGCTGCTTAAACCAAATTCGTTAGCAATAAAGGGGAGTGCGCCCGCGATAACGCCCATATCCAGGCCAAACAGCAGCCCGGCCAGTGCCGCGAGGAAACAGACGAGGATCGTCTGGCGATTCGTATGTGTAGGGTCAGAAACTGTGCTCATAATAACACCTTGAAAGTTATGAAAATTCTAGAGCCTGAATTTGCGGGCGGGTGTGCCTGCATGAGTTGTTGTTATTTTTAAAACCGCGCCATCCAGGGCGACGGGTACAGCGAGTCCATCTCGTGCGGAAGTGATGTAAAGGTCGGACAGATTTGGCCCTCCAAACGTGCAACTGCTGGGTTGGCTGACCGGTAGAGTTAACTGGCCCGTTTCGGCCATTTGGTTGCCGCTTATCTGGTATTGCGTCAGGCACGAACTGCCCCAGCAAGCGTTGATAAGTTCATTTTTGGTGGTGAGCGTTGAACCGTCTGGAATACCGGAGACTTGATATTTTTGTTCGACTTGCAGGCCATCTGATTGCAACGTTGCGCGGTAAAACGTGTGGCGTAGTGAATCGGCGAACCAGATATTTCCCTCAATCCATTGCAGCGTGTTGGGGACTAACTGACCGCCCAGCAGGCGTTGGGGAACAGGCGTTGAACGGCTAACGCGATACCAACTTCCGATAGCATTTTGCGCAGCCGGATCCATGCTGCTAAACCACAGTGAACCATCTGGTGCAATCGCGGCTTCGTTGGGGCGCGTTCCCGCCGCATCATCAGGCCATTCGCAAAGCGGGCTAAATTGCTGGCTCTGATAGTCGTACAGCGAGATACCGCCCTGGCATACCACCAGAAATGTCTCGGGCTGTGTTGTCAGCAGTACCGCGCTGGTGAAAACAGGCATCGGGTGAAGATCCACGCGTCCGGCCTGATTCGGCCAGTAGCGCAGCAGACGGTTTTGCAAAATATCGACCCACAGCAGCGAATCGCTGTGGCTACACCACACCGGCGTTTCACCCAACTGAGCACGATAATCACCAATAACCTCGACGTTCCCACCGATGACCTGATTCATGATTTACTCCGCACACTCGCGCCAGGCTTGTTGATATGCCTGCGCACGTTCACGCAGCGTAGCCATGCTTATTCCCGCCTGATACAACCCGCCGCCAAGGCCGAAACCGTTAGCACCGGCCTGCATATAACTGTGCATTTGCGCGGCGTCAGGCTGAATACCGCCAACCGGTAACATAGCCACTTCGCGTGGTACGACTGCGCGAAAAGCTTTGGTAATCACTGGGCTGACATGTTCGGCTGGGAACAGTTTCAGGGCGCTGGCACCTAAGGCGATGGCGCTGAACGCTTCGCTCGGTGTCATGATGCCCGGCATGCTGATAAGCCCAAGTTTGCAGGTGTGGCGGATAACGTCAGGGCAGCAGTTCGGGGAAATAATCAGCTGGCCGCCGCATTCGGCAACGGCATCAACTTGTTCAACGGTAAGCACCGTACCCGCGCCAACGTAGCCGCGTTTGCCTACAACACCGCGCATAACGCTAATCGACTCCAGCGGCGACGGGCTGTTCAGCGGCACTTCCAGATAACGGAACCCGCATTCCAGCAAGATTTCTGCCGCTTCGGCAGCATCGCTTGGCGTAATGCCGCGCAAAATGGCGACCAGCGGTAAAGGTTCTTGTTGCCACTGGGCAATGAAATTTTCTGGGCTCATGATGGATTTCCCTGGAGCTGGGTAAAGAGGTGCCACAGGCCATGAATGAAACAGTCATCGCCATTGGCCGGAGAAAGATTCAGACTCATCTGGCTTGCCGCAAGCTGATAGCGGGCGGTCAGCGACGGGCTGCCGACGACCCAGGCGTGTTGCCCTACGGGGATCGCCTGCAATTCGTAACCGATGGTTAAACCAGACAGATAACTGTGAACGTGGGCTTCTTTGATTTCACCCGCCAGGCGGCGGGTGCGCGCTGAAAAGACTAAATGGGTGAAGGGCGCACCTTGCATTGCGGTTTTCACACCCAGCAGGAAAGCTTCGTTATCTTCCTGCTGTTGCGGCAACGCGCGGCCAAGAATCGAATGCTGAGTCAACAGCGAGAAGATTTCGCCAGTCATAAAAGTAGAGGACGACACTATTTCGCCCAGGCGCAGTTGCGCATGTTTGCTGTGCGTGCCGGGCAGCAAGGCGAAATGTTCATCTGCGGGATATAAAGCGCTCAAGCCGAATAGCTGCACTTCTTCACCACGCATCACGTCTGGCTGACCAAACTGGCTGATGCCATTAGCGCCAGGAATCAGCCATGCCGGGCTGCCCCACGGAGTGGTAAAAGCCAGCGTGCGTGACGCTAAATCCTGGGCATTACACGGCAGCGGTGCATAAGGCACTTCATGCCAGCCCTGCTGTGAACCCACCATGCCCGCCATCACAATCGGCAAATTACCGTATTGCTCAAGCCACGTTTGCAGCAGGTTTTGCAGGGTCGGGGCAAACTGATCTTTTTCGACGGATAACAGCCCGCAGGCCTCGCTTATACGGGAAAGTTGCTGTGATCCCTGCATTAAGAATGCACGGAAGTTAGTCGTTCCCCAATCTATGGCAATCCAGTTATTGTTCATTCAGGTAATACAAACCATGCAATCTTGTAATACAAGAATGCTAGAACAAAAAAAGACCACAATGTGTGAGGGAGATCGAAATTACGTCAGTTGGGGATCAAATGATGTGATCGAACATTTCCGGGCGATCCTGCCAGATGCGTTTTTTGGCGGCATTAAGCAAAATGCTGCGCATTTGCAGGCGAGCGTTATCGACTTGTTTAAGGCGAATGGCATCAAACAACATGAAGTGTTCATCAACGGCGGCTTTAGTCTGGCGCACGTCTTTTTCCAGCGTTTGCCGGAATGAAAGCGCCATAGCAGCGGAAAGTGCGTTGCCGAGGGCTAAAAGAAAAGGGTTATGCGTGGCGCGCAATAAGGCATGGTGAAACGCCATATCGCCTTCTTCGAAAAGGGTTCGTTCTGCTTCTGTCTGGCCCCGGCGCATTAACTGGAGGGCATCTTCCATGGCGGCCAGATCGTGTCCGTTGGCGTTCAGTGCCGCAAGCGTTGCCACGTTTGGCTCAAAAATCAGACGTGTCACGATCAGTTGCTCAACCAGTTTCAGGTCAAGCTCACCTTCCGCCAGCCATCCCAACACGTCAATATCCAGAAGACTCCACTGCTCCCGGCTATTCACCGTGCTGCGTTTTTTTGCCTGAATCGAGATAAGCCCCTTTGCCGCCAGAACCTGGAGCGCGTTGCGTACCGAAGTTCGGGAAACTTCATATTCGACGGCCAGCTCGTTTTCACCAGGCAGTGAAAGCCCCGGCGCGAGATCGCCGTGCATAATGCGTCGCGCAAGATGTTGAGTGACGGATTCTGAAATGTTTGCCTGTGGGAGCTTCATTACACTTTCTCGGTCGTGTTAGCACATGGAAATGAGCTACATAGTAAGCTAATCGAGTCGTATGTACCTAATATACCCGTCATCCTTCAAGCTGCAGGGGTGTTGGCTGCACTCACTTACCCCAGTCACTTACCTTAGTAAGCTCCTGGGGATAAGCTCCCTTGCCGCCTACCTGCAACTCGAATGCTAAAGGGTATTAAAGAGAGACAATTATGAGTAAAACTTCAATCATTCTCGACACCGATCCGGGCATTGACGACGCAGTAGCCATTGCCGCTGCACTCTTTGCCCCACAGCTTGATTTAAAACTGCTGACGACGGTCGCCGGGAACGTCAGCGTTGAAAAAACCACGCGTAATGCTTTGCAGCTGATGCACTTCTGGCAGAAAGACATTCCGGTTGCACAAGGTGCCGCCGCCCCGCTGGTGCGTAAACTGCGCGATGCCGCTTATGTGCATGGCGAGTCTGGAATGGAAGGCTACGCATTCGTCGAGCACTCACGCAAGCTCCTGCATAAGCCCGCTTTTCAGGCTATTTACGAGTGTTTAAATGCAAGCCCTGAACCCATCACGCTGGTGGCTATCGGCCCATTAACTAACATTGCGCTGCTGCTAATCCAGTACCCGGAATGCAAAGCGAAGATCAAACGCCTGGTGATCATGGGCGGTTCGGCGGGGCGCGGCAACTTCACGCCAAATGCGGAATTTAATATCGCCATCGATCCGGAAGCCGCCGCGCGGGTATTTGAAAGCGGGCTGGAAATCGTGATGTGCGGACTGGACGTCACCAATCAGGCGATGCTCAGCCCAGAATATCTGACCACGCTGCCTGGCCTGAATCAAACCGGGAAAATGCTGCACGCGCTGTTTAGCCATTACCGTAGCGGCAGTATGTCGTCGGGTTTGAGAATGCACGACCTGTGCGCCATCGCCTGGCTGGTGAAACCCGAACTGTTCCAGACAAAACCGTGTTTTGTGGCGGTGGAAACTCGCGGTGAATTTACGGCGGGCACCACGGTTGTGGATATAGAAGGGCGTTATCAGCGCGAGCCAAACGCCCATGTGGCGCTGGATCTGGACGTTGCAGGTTTCCAGCGCTGGGTTGCGCAAGTGCTGGCGTTGGCTCCCTGATTTATTAACGCGATACAGATCGACTTTCTTCGGCCTGACAGTAGGGTTAATCGATTAACCTGCTATGCTCATTGTGCAGTTCTCCTTGGGCCGGAGAAACAAAATGAATATTCCTGTCAGCTTGCCACCGAGTGTGGCATTCCTTAACGGCCATTTCACGGCTGAAGATATGATCACTAAGATCACCCATTGCGGCGATCTCGAGGCCATATTCCACGATCAAACTGCCTGGCAGTCGATCCCCTCAGAAACGGCAATCTATCAAGTTGAAATGCTGAAATCTCCGCAAGGGGAAGGCGAGCTTTTCGTCGGCACGACGCATCTGAATCCGGGGCGTGTTGGCGATGAATTTTATATGACTCGCGGGCATTTCCATCAGCGGCGCGAACAAGGCGAGGTGTATTTTGGCCTGCGCGGTAGCGGATTATTACTGCTGCAAAACGAGCAGGGCGAAGCGCGGCTTGAGCAAGTATCGGCAGGCTCCGTGCATATTATTCCAGGGTTTACCGCTCATCGACTGATCAACACCGGAACGGACGTTCTCTCCGCGCTGGCCGTCTGGCCAACCATCGCCGGGCACGATTACGCTGCTCTGGCGCAGGGCTTTGCGTTGCGCGTGGTTTTGCAGGACGGAAAAATTCAGGCCAAAGAGGTGCAAAATGGCTGAACCGCACCTGAATTTCGGGCTGGATATGAAGATCCATCATCATCCGATGGGCTTTAGCTACGGCGAAGAGGTGATCGGGCCGGTGCCGGAAATCCGCAAGCTTGATCAAATCCGCGCGTCATTACGCGATCCGCAATGCAACGGGCCGGAAGATGTTTATGCGATCGTCATGGATGTGGCGCGTTTGCAGGATCGTGAAGAACTCAAAAAACGCATGCTGCTGTTTGGCGTGGTGACTTACGCGTCCGGGCGGTTGGGCGATGAACCCATTCGCAGCCAGGGGCACATTCACCGCATCAGCAGCCACAGCGGTTGGTCGCCTCCAGAGCTTTATGAAATCTGGCAGGGCAAAGCGATTATCTATATGCAGGAATATGTCGCTGACGATCCGGGGCGCTGTTTTGCCGTCTGCGCAGGGCCTGGCGAGAAAGTGCTGGTGCCGCCGGGTTGGGCGCATGCGACTATTTCCGCATCACCCGATGAACCGCTGACGTTTGGTGCCTGGTGCGACAGGGAATATGGTTTTGAATACGATGCGGTGCGGGCGTACAAAGGGCTGGCGTGGTATCCGTTTTTGCAGGATGAACACATTGTCTGGCAGCATAATCGCCATTATATGCCGGGGCGTTTGCAGGTGACTTCGCCGCGAAGTTATACGGAATTTGGGATTACCGATTTGCCGCTGTACCAGCAGTTTATTGAGGAACCCGCGCGGTTTCAGTTTATTTCGAAACCGGGGTTAGCAAGCCAGAAGTGGGTGAATTTTCATCCTTAAAATCACCCCCTCCCAGCCTCCCCCTTGCCAGGTGGAGGAGTTAAAGGACGTTAAGCTCCCTCACTTGTCAGGGCAGGAGTTAACGCTCCCTCCCCTGGCAACTGTCTCTTATACAGATCTCACTTGGCTAATCTGTCAGGGTGAGCTCTGTAAGCTGCGCAGGTTTTCCGTTCACCAAATAACCCGTTTTTCCATGTAATCACCGCTAACGGTGAACGTGCCATGGGAATTACGCCATTCCCCTGGCGACCCCGGCGCCCGGCAAATAAATCGCCGCAAGCGGTAAACCCCAGTTTATCCCCAACATTCAGGGTCGTTCGCGATTCGTTCCAGACGATCGCTCTCTTGCGTTGTTCCCGACAACGCAACCCTGACTGAAGGGGAAAAACTGGGGCGATTTAAGCCGGGAACAAGGTCGTGGCTGGTAGTTCTGGAAAACAATGTAGCTTCGGTTTTGCTGAAAAATTTAAAGCGATGCTGCGCACAAGCAATTATGCAGAGTAGAAGCGAGCGGTTTTGGTCCGGCTTAAATCGCCAGGTGAACGGAACCTTCCCGATACTGACAGCGTTAATTTCACCAGCGCTTGTGCTCAAAGATGTGACTAAGAGGCAGCCCTTGTCAGGTTGGGGAGTTAAAGGACGCTAAGCTCCCTCCCCTGGCAAGGGGAGGGTTGGGGTGGGGTCAATTTACCCGCCAAACACATCAGGATCTGGCCCCAAACGCTTGCCGCTATCCAACTTTGCAATCTCACCTAACTCGTCTTTATCCAGACGGAAATCAAACACATCGAAGTTTTCTGCAATGCGCGATGGCGTAACCGACTTCGGAATCACCACCAGGCCGCTATCCAGGTGCCAACGGATAACAATTTGCGCCGGTGTTTTGCCGTATTTGTCTGCCAGATCGCGGATGATTTTCTTATCAAACACGCCTTCGCCACCCTGAGCCAACGGGCTCCAGGATTCGGTCTGAATCTTGTGAGTCGCATTCCAGGAATGAAGCTGGCGTTGTTGCAGTAAGGGGTGCAGTTCAATCTGATTGATAACCGGTGAGACACCTGTTTCATCAATCAAACGCTGGAGATGGTTGAGTTGGAAATTACAGACGCCGATACTTTTGGCGAGCCCCTGTTTTTGCAGCTCGATCAGCCCTTTCCAGGCTTCAACATAATGATCTTTGCTGGGTACTGGCCAGTGCATCAAATACAGATCGACATAATCTAACTGGAGCTTTTCGAGGCTTTCTTCCAGCGCCTGACGCGGACGCTGCTGATCGTCATTCCACAGCTTAGTGGTGATGAACAGTTCATCACGCGGTATTCCGGCATGTTTGAGCGCGTTGCCCACGCCGTCTTCATTTTTGTACGCGGCTGCGGTATCAATGGAGCGATAGCCGACTTCCAGCGCTTTTTCGATTGCAATCAGGACCTGGTCGTTGCTGGCTTGCCAGACGCCAAGGCCTAACTGTGGCATCACATTCCCGTCCTGTAGCTTGATTATGGTTGGGTTTGCCATGTATTCCTCCTTAATCAAATGATACGACTGGGGCGAAGCCCCAGCGTAATAATGCATTTAAGTCTGGACCAAATACTCAAAAACGAAAACAAAAGGGCTAAATTACTTAGCGTGCTGCCTCGTAAATACGACGGCTCACATCCAGAGTGATGTCCTGATGCTCACCCAGCTGCGTCATGCCTTTTTCTTCCAGTTTAACCAGCAGTGCCGGGATTGAGCTGCCATCCAGACCGTAGGCAGACAGGCGAGTAGGTGAACCCATTTGCTCGAAGAAATTACGAGTTGCATCAATGGCTGCATCAATACGTTCTTCTTCGCTGCCGGTCGTGATATTCCACACGCGCTCAGCGTATTGCAGCAGTTTGCCGCGTTTTTCGTTACGTTTTTCGTTCAGCAAAGAAGGCAGAACCACCGCCAGAGTCTGAGCGTGATCCAGGCCATGCATCGCCGTCAGTTCGTGGCCCAGCATGTGTGTTGCCCAGTCCTGCGGTACGCCAGCACCAATCAGGCCGTTTAACGCCATGGTCGCCGCCCACATTACGTTGGCACGCACGTCATAGTTTTCTGGCTCTTTCAGCGCGATCGGGCCGTCTTCAACCAGCGTCAACAGAATGCCTTCGGCAAAGCGGTCTTGTACTTTAGCGTTGACCGGATAGGTGATGTACTGCTCAACGGTGTGAACAAATGCATCAACCACGCCGTTTGCGACCTGGCGCGGTGGCAAGGTGTAGGTATAAACCGGATCAAGAACGGCGAAGACTGGCTGAACGTGTTCAGACATAAATGCCTGTTTGTCACCGGTTGAACGGCGGGAAACAACCGCACCTTTGTTAGATTCAGAACCGGTTGCAGGCAGCGTCAGCACGGAACCCATTGGGATTGCGCTCTTAACGTCATCACCGCGAGTCAGCAGGATATTCCACGGGTCTTGATCCAGAGGATAGTTCGCTGCCGCTGCGATGAATTTAGTACCGTCCAGCACAGAACCGCCGCCTACCGATAACAGGAAAGTTACTTTCTGTTGGCGCACGACTTCTACTGCTTTCATCAGCGTTTCGTAAGTTGGATTAGGTTCGATGCCGCTAAACTCCAGCACGTCCAGCCCTTCAAGCGCGGTGTAAACCTGGTCCAGCACGCCATTTTTCTTCACGCTGCCGCCGCCGTAAGTAATCAGTACGCGGGCATCGGCTGGAATTTGTGCACGCAGTTCAGAAATAGCACCTTTACCAAACAGGATGCGAGTCGGGGTGTGTAGGTTGAAGTTGTTCATTATTAATTTCCCGTAGTGGCTGATTAAAGACAAAGCTTATCGAATTTGATGGTGCCCATTGTCGGCTCACGACCGCTATCCCTCAATGCTTATTCCTGCCTTTGTCTTGCCTATTCCTCTGGAGGGCTGGAGAAATGAAAAGATTAGTTGCACACTGACACCGTCAGAAAAGCCTTGTGGAGCAGCGGGAAATGAAGCGGAAAGAGATTTGCCAGCAGTTAACCGATAAGATTAATTATTTGATACAAAAAGAAAATAGTGGCCTGAGTTCGCTGCCTAACGTGACGTTATTGTATGGCACTAAGCCTTATGCTCGCACGCCGGTGATGTATGAACCGGGGATCATTATTCTCTTTTCTGGTCATAAAACGGGTTATTTGAACGATCGTGTTTTTCGCTACGATGCTAACGAATACCTGCTGCTGACCGTTCCACTGCCGTTTGAATGTGAAACCTTCGCCACGCCAGAAGTCCCGCTGGCTGGCGTGCGCATAAACATCGATATTTTGCAGCTTCAGGACTTGCTGATGGATATCGGCGAGGACGATTTATCGCACCCGCATACTTGCTCAACCGGGATCAACTCCGCCGAACTTTCCGAAGAAATCCTCTGCGCTGCTGAACGTTTACTGGACGTGCTCGAAGACCCGCTTGATGCGCGTATTTTGGGTAAACAGATTATCCGCGAAATTCTTTATCACATTCTGGTGGGGTCGTGTGGTGCCGCATTGCTGGCGCTGGTGAGCCGACAAACGCATTTCAGCCTGATAAGCCGTGTCCTTCGCCGTATCGAAATGCAATACACCGAAAACCTTTCGGTTGATCAACTAGCCGCAGAAGCGAACATGAGTGTCTCGGCGTTTCATCACAACTTTAAATCCGTCACCAGCACCTCGCCGCTGCAATACCTCAAGAGCTATCGCCTGCATAAAGCGAGGATGTTGATTTTGCATGACGGGATGAAGGCGAGTACGGCGGCAATTCGCGTGGGGTATGAAAGTGCGTCGCAATTTAGCCGTGAGTTTAAGCGCTACTTTGGTGTGACGCCGGGGGAAGATGCTGCGCGGATGCGAATGATGTAGCGGGAAGGGGACTTATCCCCTTCACCATGTTTTTCGTAGGTCGGATTAGCGCAGCGACATCCGACATTTTCCTACGCAGGATTAAATTTTTTCCTGATAACCACAAACACCGTCCCAATTAAGCCCATAACCAGCAGCACCATTGGCAGGATCATCAAGCAGGTCATCACCTGGTCTTCGTGGCGTTTTACAAATGGAATCATGCTCAGGGCATAACCCAGACTGGTCACGCTACCGACCCATAACAGCCCGCTTAACCAGTTAAACACCTGGAAGCGACGGTTGCTGAGCCCGGAAATTCCCGCCATTGTTGGCAATAACGTGCGTACAAATGCCAGAAAACGCCCGGCTAGCAGGGCGAATAACCCGTGTTTGTCGAACATGACCGTCGCGCGTTGGTGATACTGTGGCGGCAACTGTTGCAGCCAGCTTTTCACTATTTTTGTATTACCCAACCAGCGGCCTTGCGCGTAGCTCAACCAACAACCGAGGCTTGCTGCCGCGGTTAAAATAATGATTGTCGGGACAAAATCCATGACCCCTTTTGCTACCAGCGCTCCTGCGAGTAATAGCAAACTGTCGCCTGGCAAAAACGAGGCGGGCAGCAATCCATTTTCGAGAAATAGCGTCGCAAACATGACGCAATAAACCACTCCAACAACATGAGGGTCCGCGAGTGCAGCAAAGTCATGTTGCCAAAGCGCCTGAACAATATTGTGTATAACAGCCATGGCAAATCCTGTAGAACAGCTTAAATTGGCACGCCTGAATCTAAAGCAGTTAGCTTAGGCACACCTTAGTTTTAGAAACGTACTTTTTATTTAGAGATACAGTGTAACGCTAAATGGCCTGCGACATCTTGATCGCAGGCTCAACAAAACAACACGAAATAGCAAAAACTGTCCTTTCAGGCGTCCACATCTGGCAATTTTAAGCGATACGTTGGAAACCTGCGTCCAGATCGGCAATCAAGTCATCCACATTTTCCAGGCCAATATGAACGCGGACTAACGTCCCGGTGAAGTCAATGCCTCCCGCCGGACGGATTTCAGCCAGCTCTTCCGGTTGGTTGGCCAGAATAAGCGATTCATAGCCTCCCCAGGAATAGGCCATACTAAAATAGTGGAAATGGTCGAGGTAGTTTTTGTATTGCTCACTATCTAAACGCTTTTTTAGCACGAATGAGAACAAACCGCTGCTACCTGTAAAGTCTCGTTTCCAGAACTCATGTCCTTTACTGCCGGGCAGTGCAGGGTGATTAACGCGTTCAACCTGCGGGTGCTGTGCCAGCCATTCGGCAATTTTCAAACTGCTTTCATGATGCTGACGCAGACGGACACCTAACGTGCGCAAACCTCGGCTGGTCATATAAGCCGTATCGGCGTCGAGCATTTGCCCCATCAGATAAGAATTTTCACGCAACTGATCCCAACAACGGGCATTGGAAACCGCCGTACCCACCATCGCATCTGAATGGCCAATCAGGTACTTAGTGCCAGCCTGAATCGAAATATCGATATCGAAATCCAGTGCCTTAAAGAGAATGCCCGCCGCCCAGGTGTTATCAATCATGATGATGGCATCCGGGGCTACGCTGCGTATGGCCTTAACAATGGCTGGAATGTCATGTACTTCCATTGTGATAGAGCCAGGTGATTCCAGAAATACGACTTTAGTATTGGGTTGCACTAATTGAGCAATACCTGCGCCAATCATTGGGTCAAACCAGGTGGTAGTCACGCCCAGTTTGGCGAGGATTTTGGTGCAGAAATCCTGGGTGGGTTCGTAAGCGCTGCCGGTCACCAGCACGTTATCGCCATGTTCGACAAACGCCAGAATCGCATTGGCAACCGCCGCCGCGCCACAAGGATAAAGTGCGCAACCTGCGCCACCTTCGAGTTCACACATCGCTTCTTGCAGTGAGAAATGGGTGAGGGTGCCGCGACGGCCATAAAATAGCTCGCCTTTGGCGCGGTTAGCCGTCGCCTGGTGTTTTGCTTCAACACTTTCAAACACCAGCGATGAAGCGCGCTGAATGACACTGTTAACCGAACCCTGGGTGAATTTTTTATCGCGCCCGGCATTAACCAGCGCCGTTTCAATGTGCTTCGCAGTCATGTTCACTTTACCCTGTTTAACCATCTGGATGTCCAAATCTAAGTTATCATGGTTTTGCTGCGTAAACGCAAGGAATGCATAGACAATTTGAGGCACTCTTTAAATACTAATGAGAACTACTATCAATTCGATGTCGTTTTGATATTATTGCGCACAGTTTTTGTATTATTTCGTGGTGGAGAGTAAGAGTGACGAATAATTTGATGCAGACAGACCTCTCTGTCTGGGGCATGTATCAACATGCCGACATCGTAGTAAAGATTGTGATGATCGGCCTGATTCTGGCCTCTGTCGTCACATGGGCCATCTTCTTTAGCAAAAGTGTTGAGCTTTTCTCGCAAAAGCGCCGCCTGAAGCGTGAACAGCAACAACTGGCTAATGCCCGCTCTCTGAATGAAGCCAGCGAAATGGCTGACGCATTTGATGCGAAAAGCCTCAGCACGATGCTTATCAATGAAGCACAGAATGAGCTGGAACTTTCCGCTGGCAGCGAAGACAACGAAGGCATTAAAGAGCGTACCGGTTTCCGCCTGGAACGTCGCGTTGCGGCGGTAGGCCGTCACATGGGACGCGGTAACGGCTTCCTTGCGACCATCGGTGCGATTTCCCCGTTCGTCGGTCTGTTTGGTACGGTCTGGGGCATCATGAACAGCTTTATTGGGATTGCCCAGTCGCAAACCACTAACCTGGCTGTTGTTGCGCCGGGTATTGCAGAAGCCTTGTTGGCAACGGCTGTCGGCCTGGTTGCAGCCATTCCTGCGGTGGTTATCTATAACGTATTTGCCCGTGTGATTGGCGGCTATAAAGCATCTCTGGGTGATGTTGCGGCGCAGGTTCTGCTGCTGCAAAGCCGTGATTTGGATCTGGAAGCCAGCTCTCAGGCTCGCCCGGTACGTACGGCTCAGAAACTGCGTGTAGGTTGATACCATGGCTTTGCGTTTAAACGAAAATCTCGACGATAACGGTGAGATGCATGAAATCAACGTGACACCGTTTATTGATGTCATGTTGGTTCTGCTGATTATCTTTATGGTGGCCGCACCGCTTGCGACAGTGGATGTGAAGGTTAACCTTCCAGCCTCTTCAAGCCAGCCACAACCGCGTCCTGAAAAGCCGGTCTATCTGTCCGTCAAAGCCGATCACAAAATGTTTATTGGCAATGATGAAGTGACCAAAGAGAGCATGATCAACGCTCTGATGGCGGCGACGGAAGGCAAGAAAGACACCACGATTTTCTTCCGCGCAGACAAAACGGTTGATTACGAAACAATGATGGATGTGATGGATACGCTGCATCAGGCGGGGTATCTGAAGATTGGCTTAGTGGGGCAGGAAGTCACCAAACCTCAGTAAGTTTCCTCTTCACCATTCTTAACGGCCTGTTGGTTTAACTAACAGGCCGTTTTTCTTTTCTGGTGCCGTAACACCAAATTCAGTATTCCATCCCGCGTATTTTCATTAGCTCATCGCTGTTATCTGACTTAATTCAAATTATAAAAATCACCCGATATTATTATGGCAAATGCCATAAAAACGCATGCAGCCTAACAATATCTATCTATGCTATTTCTATACGGGATAGTTCAGTATTGAAATTAATGTCACAGGCGTGGATAACTCAATGGCAACAATGACTGTTTTGCATACCGACAACAAACTGCCCGACGTAGTATCTCTGCGAAGTATTTATTTGCATGCTGATGTCCTGATGTTTTTTGTCGTGTGGGGATTATTCGTTATTTCGCTGGCTGTTGGGTGGGCTTACGATGCGCTTCCTGTTGCACTCACCGTCGGCAGCCTGCTTGCAGTAAGTTCCAGTATTATCAAAGTATTACTGCCAGGTAAGTTATTCACCCGCTTATTCTACGCTTTCACATTAGTAGGTTTTGCAGCATTGCTCATTCAATTAGGCGACGGTGAAACCGAATATCACTTTTCAGTTTTTGTCTTACTTTCTGCATTATTAGCCTACCGGGATTATCGTCCTGTATTAATGGGGGCGGCGGTGGCGGCGATTCATCACGGGTTATTCGCCTGGCTACAAGCGAACGATTTATTCGGTATTACCTGCTTTATGCATCCGGGTATTCATATGGTGGTCTTCCACGCCATATTCGTGGTGGCGCAAACGGCGATACTCATTTATATGGCATTGCGTATGGCAGACGATGCCCGCTCAGCCAGCGAAGTGGTGCAGCTGGCGGCGCAGATAAACCATCAGCCAGGGTGCCTGACGCTGACTCGCAGCGAAAGAGAAAGCCGCACTCCTTTTGCTAAAACCTTTAACACCACGCTGACCACCATGCGAAATACCTTAAGCCAGGTGAGCCTGGGCGTGGCGTCCGTACTCACGGCATCGGAAAGCATAATCCAGCGTAACGCGGCATTGTCTAAACGTACTGACGAACAGGCCGCAGCGCTTGCGGTTGCCGCCAGCGCCATGGAACAACTGAGCTCGGCGGCCGTTGTCACCAGCGAAAAAGCACAAGGTGCGAGGATGCTTGCCACGCAAGCGAGCGGCATCGCCACAAAAGGTGGCGTAAGCATTGATGATGCAACACAAACTATGGAGCAAATCCGCGAACAGTCAGGGCGCATCAGCAACATTCTTGAACTGATTGATGGCATCGCCTTCCAGACAAATATTCTGTCGCTGAATGCGTCCGTTGAAGCTGCCCGCGCGGGTGCTCATGGCCGTGGATTTGCGGTTGTCGCCTCAGAAGTTCGAACGCTGGCATTGCGCTGTGAAAATGCGGCTAAAGATATTCGCCAGTTGGTCAGCGTATCGGTGGAATGCACCAGAACCGGTTCGCAGCAGGTAGAAAATGCCGGGCAAACCATGCGTGAAGTGATTGGTTCGATCAATGCTCTGGCAGAGCTGGTGGAAGAACTTTCAGACATGAGCGACCAGCAGAGCATGAGCATCACGCAAATGAATGACAGCATTGCCAGCATTGATGAAAGTGTTCAGGAAAACGTGGAGCACACCGCGCAAACCGTGCAGGCGGCGCGCCAACAGCAGCAACAGGCCGATGGCTTACAACAGGCGATTTCAGTGTTTCGCCTGGCCTGAAGCCCAGCGCCGGGGTAAAGCCTCGGCGCTGACAGCCCCTCTTAATCCTCAATACGCAAGCCGTAGGTTTTGAACTTCTCCAGCACAATGGCAATTTCTTCATCAGGTAGCACGGGCACCGGATCGACGATGGCAAGCGTTGTGAGATACAGTCGCGCCAGCACTTCCACTTCGTGCGCCAGCCACAATGCTTTTTGCAGATTTTCCTCGCAGGCAATCAGGCCGTGATGTTGCAGCAGCGTGGCTTTGCGATCTTGCATCGCCTGATAGACATATTCAGACAGCTTTTGTGTACCGAACGTGGCGTATGGTGCGCAAGGAACAGAGTTCCCGCCCGCTACGGCAATCATGTAGTGAATAGCTGGAATAGGGCGGTTGAGAATCGACAACGCCGTGCAGTGGACGGCATGGTTATGCACTACGGCGTTGGCGTCTGGTCTTGCCTGGTAAACGGCGAGGTGAAATCGCCATTCGCTTGAAGGAATTTTCCCTCCTTCAAACTGGCCATCGGAATCAACAAAGACAATATTCTCTGCGGTTAAGCAGTCGTAAGGTGTGCCGGTTGGGGTAATTAACATACCGCCCTGATAACGCACGCTAACATTCCCCGCCGTTCCCTGATTTAACCCAAGGCGTGTCATTTCAAGACAGGTATCTATTATTTCACGAGCCAATACATCTCTTTCCATTTCTTTTCTCCACAATGGTGAATACGGAATGACGAAAATAGAAGCGCAACGACACCCGACATATTTGTCTTTGTCAGTTTCTCAGTGATTACCCTCACGCTTAATCAGCATCATATTAACTTTTTCAGTGTGCATTGCAGGTTGCCCGTCGATGGCATACTGCATTAATTCAAATGCTTTCTCAGCCCAGGTATCTTCGTCCTGGCGCATTGACCAGACATTATTGGATAAAAAACCGAGCATCGGATGTTCATCGAAAGTACCGATATTAATGTGTTGGGGAATCGCCCCACAATGTTCGCGGATCGTTTTAACGGCACCTTCTAACATTGGCAGTGAAGAGGCGATAAAGGCGTCCGGCACACCGGTTCGCGCGATAAGCTCTTTCATCAACTGCGCACCGCCTTCCGGCGTATTGTCTTGCGCTTCCGCGACCCAGCTTTCCGCGCCTAAAGCATTTTGCTCCAGCGCATGCAGATACCCTTGCAAACGGTCATGGATACTGGGTAAAGCGGTGTCACCGACTAAGAACCAAAGTGGTTTTTTCCCGGCCGCAAGCATGGATTCAGTAAGCGTCACGCCACCGGCAAAGTTGTCACTCTCGACCAGCGCGTTATCGGTAAATTTGAAATCACGGTCGAGTAACACCAGGGGTTTTTGTACCTGACGTAAATGGTGCTGCTGGTTTTCAAGCGTCGAAGGCGCAATAAATAACCCGTCGACATTACGGGCAATAAGCGCTTTAACCAGTTTGTTCTCATAATCCACGTCGTTATAAGTACAGCTGATCATTAATTGCAAACCAGACTTACGGCAGCGTAATTCTAATTTCTCAGCCAACGTGGCAAAAAATACGTTGGAGATGCAGGGGATAATTAACCCCAGCGTGTCAGTTTTATTTAATTTCAGACTGCGAGCTGAATGATTAATGGTATAGCCGTAACGTTCTACATGTTCATTAATACGGGTCTGGGTTTTCAGACTAATGCGATATTGTTCCGCTTTCCCGCTTAATACCAGTCTCACCGTCGTTACCGACAAACTGAGATCCGTTGCGATCTGTTCTACCGTCTTCGCCATGCCCGTTTTTCCCAGTCCGTTATCAAAAATGGCTGCCATTATAAATCCAAAACTTCAAACACCCACCGCAGTTTGTCATTCTCACCGGACAGCCCCCTTGCGTTAGCGCAAAGGGGCGGGTAAAGCGTTTATTTCTTGCCAAACGGATGCAGCAATTTATCGACTGCTGGATCGTTAATGTTTTTCATGCTGACAAATTTAACAGGGATATCAATCACTTTAGCCACCGCTTTACCGTTGATAGCATCATCCAGAGCTTTAAGACCCTGATAGCCAATCTGGTAGGCATCCTGAACGACAAAGCCCTGTAGCACGCCAGATTTCAGGAAGCCAATAATCGCTTCGGTACTATCAAAACCGATGACTTTCACTTTGCCCTTAATGCCCAGGCTATCAATCGCGTTGGCAACGCCCAGCGTTGAGCCTTCATTGGTGGCGTAGATCCCCGCCAGATCCGGGTTGGCTTGTACCATATCGGTGGTTTTATCCATCGCTTTTTGCGGGTCGCCATCGCTGTACTGCACCGGCAGAACGGTAATTTGCGGGTACTTTTCTTTCATCCGTTTGGTGAAACCTTCAGAACGTTCAATGGCCGAACTGGTTCCGGCAACGTGGGCAATTACCCCAACTTTGCCTTTACCACCGACTTCTGCGGCCAGCGCATCTGCCGCTTCAGCACCCGCTTTCACGTTATTGGTGGCAACAAAACTGGCGGGGATATCTGAATTTACCCCTGAGTCGAAGGTCACGATTTTAATCCCGCGGCTGTTGGCGGTTTCAACCAGCGGCGTCAGCGCATTGGCATCCAGTGCGGCAAGCAAAATACCATCAGGTTTTTTTGCCATCGTGTTTTCAATGAGCTGAATCTGCTCGGCAATTTGTGTTTCGTCCGCAGGGCCAACAAAACTGGTTTCGGCACCCAGATCTTTTGCCGCTGCGACCGTCCCCATTTTTACAGTCTGGAAAAATTCATGTTGGTAGCCTTTGCTCACCACCGGCAGCGTTAACGTCTTCGCGTAAGCGGTACTGACCAACAGTGCAGCAAGGGAAAGTGCACCTAATATGTGTTTGGTTTTCATCTCACTAGCTCCGTTATTATCGGGTTTTTTAAGGGTTTTAATGATGAAACAGACTGCTAACGCATTTTCTTACGTAACGTATCGAGATAAACCGCAGCGATGACCACAATGCCCATCGCCACCATCTGCCAGAATTGAGATACCCCCATCAGGTTGAGGCCGTTTTTCAGCACGCTCATGATAAACGCGCCAATAATGGTGCCGCCGATGGTGCCAACGCCGCCCATCAGACTTGTGCCGCCAATCACCACTGCGGCAATGGCTTCGAGTTCGTAGCCCACGCCCACGGTGGGCTGGCCGGAGTTAAGACGCGAGGCGAGGATCACCCCGGCAATCCCGGTTAACAGGCCGCAGAAGGCGTAAACAAAGATTTTGACGCGCTGGACTTTAATCCCGGAAAGGTGGGCAGCTGTTTCGTTGCTGCCCACGGCGTAGACATAACGGCCAATCACTGTTTTTTTCAGTATCCATGCGGCTACCAACGCGATAATCAGCAGATAGAAAACAGGGTACGGGAGCACATCAAACAGGCGACCCTGTGCCAGCAGTTTAAAGGTTGGATAATCAGAGAAATAAATGGCGCGTCCGTCCGTCATGACCATGTTGATCCCGCGAACCGACATCATCAGGCCAAGTGTGGCAATAAACGGTGGAATAGCGGCGCGAGTCACCAGGAAACCGTTGATGCAGCCACACAAACCGCCAGCCAGCATTCCGGCAATCACGCAGACAATCAGCGGCATACTGAAAGAAGCACATAGCCCGACAACCACGCCGGAAAAGGCCACGACTGAACCTAACGACAGGTCTATGCCGGAGGTGATAATGACGTAGGTCACGCCAATCGCCATGATGCCAATCACTGACGTTTGCAGCGCAATCGTCATGATATTTTCAGTATTAAAAAAGAAAGGTGAACTGAAGCTAAAAAATATCACCAATAAAACCAGGCTAAATAAGGGCGCGAGGCGCATTAAAAGCGCTTTATTCAGGCGGCGTGTTTTTACCGGTTGCGTGGTGGGCGTTAATGAATCGGTCATGTTTCAGTCCTCTAACGTCGCATATTTCATAATGGATTCCTGAGAGGCGTTGGCCTTGTTAAGCTCGCCTGCTATGTGTCCGCTGCGCATGACTAATATGCGATCGCACATGCCAAGAATTTCGGGCAACTCAGATGAAATCATGATGATGGATTTGCCTTTTGCGACCAGGCGATTCATCAGTTCATAAATTTCTAACTTTGCGCCCACATCAATACCCCGGGTTGGCTCATCAAAAATTAAAATATCGGTATCTTTGCAAACCCAGCGAGCGATAATAATTTTCTGTTGATTACCGCCGCTAAGATTCAGTGCTGCTTGCTGTAAATGAGGCGTTTTAATACGTAATGTATCAACCAGTTGCTGGCTAATATCCTGACACTGCTTTTCTTTCACAATGCCTAATTTATCCGAATACTCCGGGAAGTTTCCTAGCATGATATTGAGTTCGACAGACAGCCCTAATGCCAGTCCTTCTTTTTTACGGTCTTCGGTTAAATAGCCAATGCCTTTTTCAATCGCTTGATGAACATCGGTTATTTTGGTTA
Organism: uncultured Buttiauxella sp.; assembly: GCA_965119215.1. Lineage (GTDB taxonomy): Bacteria > Pseudomonadota > Gammaproteobacteria > Enterobacterales > Enterobacteriaceae > Buttiauxella. The sequence continues at coordinate 15,153 of CBCPKK010000016.1, read as the reverse complement.
ATTTACCGTTAAGCCAAATTTCACCGCTATCAATTGAATCTGCACCAAATAATGCGCGCGCCAGTTCAGTACGCCCCGCGCCCATTAAACCGGAAAGGCCGAGCACTTCGCCCTGATAAAGGCTGAAATTAATATCGTGCAGCACGCCTTTACGCTGGAGGTTTTTAACTTCCAGCACTTTATCTTTTCCGATAAACGGCGGGCGGCGCGGGTAGATATCGCCCAGTTTTCGCCCCACCATTTTGGTAATCAGGTCACTGATTTGTACCGTTTCATAATCCACGGTATCTATGTATTGCCCGTCGCGCATTACGGTGGCGCGGTCTGCAATCAGCGCCAGTTCTTCAAGGCGATGTGAGATGTAAACCACGCCAGTGCCTTGCTCTTTCAGCAAGCGAGTGACGCGAAACAGGCTATCAATCTCGCTTTCGGTTAACGCCGCGGTCGGTTCATCCATCACCAGAACTTTGGCATTCACCGAAATAGCTTTGGCGATTTCGACCATTTGCTGCTGGGCAACGGTTAAATCAGAAACGCGTGTTTCCGGCTTAATTTTGAGATTCAGTTTTGCCAGAATATCTTTAACCGACGCCCGTTGTGCGGGGACATCAAGCTGCCAGCGATTGTTTTTACAAAACTCACGGCCAATATAAATATTCTCTTCAACCGTCAGGTCCGGAAACAAATTAAATTCCTGATGAATGATGGTGATACCCATATTTTGCGCATCGAGAGGGCTATCGAATTTTACTTTATTACCCTCGAAAATAATCTCACCTTCATCCGGGCGATAAACACCGGAGAGAATTTTCATTAGTGTAGATTTACCTGCACCATTCTCCCCAAGCAATGCATGGACTTCTCCACGGCGTAAATTGAAACTGACATTACTGAGCGCCAGAACACCGGGGAATCGTTTCGTAATATTATTCATCTGCAAAAAATTGTCAGACATGGCGCTTTCCCTTGAATTGATCAGGTGTTCGCGGTCATTGGTTAACGGGAAAGACAGATACACAGAGAGTTATTTCACCGAAGGGAAGGCGTCATTATCCTCATACCTCTCCGGTTTCCGCTGCGTATAAAACCCGTTGGACGTTAATTTTCGCTAACTCGAGTTAGCATTTACGTTTTAAAGCTATTCAAACTCTGCGATTCCGACAAATTATTTGCTATCAATTTGTGAAGTTGCGCAGCGTAAATGAATCATCTATTTGAATTATATGTATTTAATAGTAACCCACTAAAACTAATTATTTTAACATTTGGCGTAATGCTTAAATCTCGTGAAAAGCATCACACTTCGCGGATAAATTTATTGTCGAATTTATTCTCTGATATCTATGCTAATTCGAGTTAGCAATTTTCATATTTTGCGCTGTTCATACTTTCAAGTGTGTTTACGCGCCATCAGCTCGTTCACGAAAAACAGATTCATCAACATGAGGGTTCCTTATGAACCGTACTAATTCCTTACCTAAAATAGGCATCCGCCCGGTCATTGATGGTCGCAGAATGGGCGTGCGTGAATCACTTGAAGAACAAACGATGAACATGGCAAACGCGACGGCGCAGTTGCTTAGCGAACAGTTGCGCCATGGCTGTGGCACAACGGTTGAATGCGTTATTGCCGATACCACCATCGCCGGAATGGCGGAGTCTGCCGCTTGCGAAGAAAAATTCAGCCGCCTGAATGTGGGGCTCACCATTACGGTCACGCCATGCTGGTGTTATGGCAGCGAAACCATAGATATGGACCCGATGCGCCCGAAAGCCATTTGGGGATTCAATGGGACAGAGCGCCCCGGCGCGGTTTATCTGGCCGCAGCCCTTGCCGCACACAATCAAAAAGGTCTGCCTGCGTTTTCAATTTACGGCCATGACGTGCAAGAAGCGGACGACACCTCGATTCCTGCGGACGTGCAGGAAAAACTGCTGCGTTTTGCTCGCGCCGGGCTGGCGGTTGCCAGCATGAAAGGCAAAAGCTATTTGTCCGTTGGCGGTGTATCGATGGGGATTGCCGGTTCGATTGTCGACCACAACTTCTTCGAGTCTTACCTCGGCATGAAAGTACAGGCCGTGGACATGACGGAATTGCGCCGCCGCATCGATCATAAAATCTATGACGAACAAGAGCTTGAGTTGGCATTAAGTTGGGCGGATAAAAACTTTAAATATGGCGAAGATAAAAACGCCGAGAAATACCACCGCTCAGAGCAGGAAAACCATGCGATTTTGCGCGAAAGTTTGCTGATGGCGATGTGCATCAGGGACATGATGCAGGGGAATACCAAACTTGCGGAAAACGGACGCGTGGAGGAATCGCTCGGCTACAACGCGATTGCCGCTGGCTTCCAGGGCCAACGCCACTGGACGGATCAATACCCAAATGGCGATACCGCAGAAGCGCTGCTCAACAGCTCGTTTGACTGGCATGGCGTGCGCCAGCCGTACATTGTGGCGACAGAAAACGACAGCCTGAATGGTGTCTCCATGCTGTTCGGACATTTGCTAACCGGAACCGCGCAGGTGTTTGCGGATGTGCGTACTTTCTGGTCGCCGGAAGTCGTGAAACGTGTGACGGGCAAAGCGCTCACAGGGCGTGCCGAACACGGCATCATCCATTTAATTAACTCGGGTTCGGCTGCGCTGGATGGCACTTGCCGCCAGGAAGATGACGCCGGAAATCCGACCATGAAACCCCACTGGCAAATTAGCCAACAAGAAGCCGATGCCTGCCTTGCGGCCACCGAATGGTGCCCAGCGGTGCATGAATACTTCCGTGGCGGCGGTTTTTCCTCGCGCTTCCTGACTCGTGGCGGCGTGCCGTTCACCATGAGCCGCATCAACCTGGTGAAAGGGATTGGTCCGGTGCTGCAAATTGCTGAAGGCTGGAGTATCGACCTGCCGAAAGACGTACACGACACGCTCGATAAACGCACTGACTCCTCGTGGCCGACAACCTGGTTTGCGCCGCGCCTGACAGGAAAAGGGCCGTTTAAAGATGTCTGGTCGGTGATGTCGAACTGGGGCGCGAACCACGGCGTGCTGACGGTCGGCCACGTAGGTGCCGATTTAATTACGCTTGCCTCAATGCTGCGCATTCCGGTGTGTATGCATAACGTTGAAGACGATGCGATTTATCGTCCGTCAGTCTGGGGCGCGCACGGTATGGATAGCGAAGGCCAGGATTATCGCGCCTGCCAGAACTATGGCCCGCTTTATAAACGTTAACCCAACCCCACGCCGCTGCCCGCAGGGTGGCGGCACTGGAAAGCAGGAGACGCTATGAAGCAAGAAGCCGTGTTGGTTCTGGATTGCGGTGCCACCAATGTGCGGGCGATGGCGGTGGATCGTCAGGGGAAAATCGTGGCGAAAGCTGCGGTCGCCAATGAAAGCCAAATTTCGGCGGAAAATCCGCATTGGCATGACTGGTCGCTCGACGCGATTCTCAAACGCCTTGAGCGTTGCAGCCAGCAGGTTATGGCGCAACTCAGCGGCTGGGAAATCCGTGCGATTACCGTTACCACCTTTGGTGTTGATGGCGCGTTAACCGACGAGCGCGGCGAATTGCTCTATCCCATTATCAGTTGGAAATGCCCGCGAACAGTCGAAACGATGGCGGCGATAGGCCGCACGATCTCAGCGCAAGAGTTACAGACGCTTTCCGGTGTCGGCCAGTTTAGCTTTAACACGCTGTACAAATTGCTGTGGCTCAAAGAGAACCATCCGCAACTTATTGACCGCGCCGACGCATGGCTGTTTATCTCATCATTGATTAACCAGCGCCTGACGGGGGAATTGACCACCGACCGCACTATGGCGGGCACCAGCCAGATGCTGGACATTCATAGCGCCTGTTTTAGCGAAACTATTTTGCACGCGGCAGGTCTTCCTGAACGGCTTTTCCCGCGCCAGGTTATCCCCGGAGAAATCATCGGTACGCTGCGCCCAAAAATGGCATCGGCTCTGGGGTTAACTCCGGGCATTCCGGTTATTTCTGCCGGTCACGATACCCAGTTTGCGCTGTTTGGATCGGGGGCGGATCTTTCGGCGCCGGTGCTCTCTTCAGGGACGTGGGAAATCCTAATGGCTCGCAGCGAGAGTGTGAATACTTCGTTGTTGCCGGAGTACGCAGGGTCAACCTGCGAACTAGACAGCATGCCGGGTTTGTACAATCCAGGCCTGCAATGGCTGGCTTCCGGTGTGCTGGAATGGGTGCGCCAACTCTACTGGCACGATGCTGAGGCACCGCATGTTTATCAGCAAATGATGGCGGAGGCAGAACAGGTCGAGCCGGGTTGTGACGGCTTGCGGATGGATTGCGGATTAATGGCTCGCCCGTCGAATGCAGGCTGGCAAGGGGCGACGCTCGCCACGACGCGTGGGCATTTTTATCGCTCGGCGCTGGAAAGCCTGAGCTGGCAGCTTCGCGGTAATTTACAGGTTCTTGAATCACTTGGCGGCTTCAAAGCGCAGGAATTACTGCTGGTGGGCGGAGGCAGCCGTAACGCGCTGTGGAACCAAATCAAAGCCGACATTCTCGGCCTGCCGGTAAAAGTGCTGGACGACGCAGAAACCACGGTGCTGGGGGCGGCAATGTTTGCCTGGTCCGGCTGTGGCGCATTGGGTTCGCCTGAACAAGCACGGGCGCAAGTTGATTACCAATACCGTTATTTTTATCCCGGCGTTAACTGCGAGGCTTATCGCAAAATTGCCGCTAAAGGAGTGTGAAATGCTAAAAAACATCTCGCCGCTTATCTCCCCCGATCTGCTAAAAATACTCGCTGAAATGGGGCATGGAGATGAAATTATCTTTGCTGATGCACATTTCCCTGCCCACAGCATCGGCCCGCAGGTCATTCGCGCGGATGGGATATTGGTCAGTGATTTGCTGGCGGCTGTGATCCCACTGTTTGAATTAGACAGTTATGCGCCGCCGTTAGTGATGATGGCTCCGGTCAGCGGCGATGAGCTGGATAGCCAGGTAGAACAACGCTATCGCCAGGCATTATTCAAAAATGAGCACGGGCCTGCGATTGAGCGCATAGATCGTTTTGCATTTTATGAACGCGCCCAGCAAGCCTTTGCGATCGTCATCACAGGGGAGCGGGCGAAGTACGGTAACATCTTGTTAAAGAAGGGTGTCACCCCCTAATATCCTGGCAACGCCGGGAGAAGTGATAATGAAAACCGCACGCCATCAGGAACTGGTTCAACTTGTCGAACAGTACAACAATCTGACCACGCAACAGCTGGCTCATTTACTCGAAGTGAGCCAGGAAACGGTGCGTCGTGACCTGCGCATGCTACAAAAGCAGGGGAAAATTGTGCGCCAGCACGGGCGAGCAAAGCGCATAAACAGTGGGGGCGATGAAAGTGGCGATCCTTTTACTGCTCGCGTGAAAAGCCACCTTAATAGCAAAGCCGATATTGCCCATCGAGCGCTCGCCTGGATTGTGCCGGGCATGGTGATAGCGCTGGATGCCAGCTCAACCTGCTGGTATCTGGCTCGCTTACTTCCTGATATCCCGCTTACCGTCTTTACCAACAGCGAACGTATTTGCCATGAGCTTACCAGGCGCGAGCATATCCAGCTGATTAGCACGGGCGGGCTGCTCCAGCGTAAATATGCCTGTTATATCAATGCGCCGCTTGCGGCTCATCTCAAATCTCTGGATATCGATCTGTTCCTCTTTTCCTGCGAAGGCGTGGACAGCCACGGGACATTGTGGGACACGCGCAGTTGGAATGCCGAGTTTAAAACCGTGCTGCTTAAGCGATCTGCACAGTCATTGCTGCTGCTCGACAAGAGCAAATTTGATCGCGTGAGTGAAGTGCGGATCGGCGAGCGGGATGATGTGACCGAAATTATTACCGAAGGCGAGGTCTGGGAACGCACGCCTTAACACCTTACAAATGGGGCGTTTTGTCGTTGTTTTCCAACAAGGCACGAGTCCGCGATAACGTCTGTGCTTCCTCACTTTTCAGCTGCTGATAAACCGCTTCGAGCCGGGCAAGGATCTCGTTTTTAAGCCCTGACCGGTGGGCGATAATCTCGCTGAGCACGGCACCGTAAATCTCTTCTTTCACACGGTTTGGATAAATTTGGTGGCGGTTATGCCACTTTTGTTCAACCAGCGCCGAAGTGATATTAATTTTGCTCTGGGAAAAGTTGTCGATATTGTCGTTTTTAATTTGCACCAGGGCGGCGATGTTTTCACGTAATAACGCACTTTCAGGTGTGGCGTCATCGGTTGAAACTGGGTTTTCCAGGATGGGTGATTGCGTATCTGACATTGATATTACTCGTTAAAAGAATAAAACAGTGGCCAGCTTTTTTCCTGGGTGAGCTGATTGACCCATATTTCCTGCGCGTGATGACTTATCTGCAATTTTTTATCTTCAATTAGCATATGCAGATCGGCCGAGCTGATTTTCTCTTGTTCAATAAGCTCATTCAAAACGGTGACAATCGCTTCTATTTTAACCGCACAAAATAAACGTTCTTTTAAATGCCGGTCATTTTCTTCAATCAGGGTGTTTTTCGCCTGCCCCGCGTAGTGATTGGCGCTGAGAACCATTTTCTCGAGAGCTAAAAGATTATCCTGAGAATTTACGGTTAGAGCGCTATGTTCTTCTGATAAAGAATGGTCAGCCTGTGAGACAGGGAAAAGCACTGGCACCCTGTAATCAGGTAGCATGTAATCAGGCAGCATTAGATGTCCTTAAATATTCGCAGAGTAAAACTCATCGTAATCAGGCATTGCGTTGACAATATTTTGCCTCAAAATTACTATAAAAAAAACAGGAGTCCTCATGCCAAGCGTCTTTTATTCAATTGTATTAATATTGCTGTTGCTGTGCCTCGTATTGGTACTGATGCGTGAAATTGCCAACCCCAAAGTCAAATTAACACGACAAGCGCCCCCTAAATTAAATTTAACGGAAAGTGATGAACGCGAAGATTACTTTGCTAAGTTAATATCGAAAATTACCCCTGACTATTATTGGCGGGTAAGTCACGAATATGTGGATTTTAACCATGCAACAATTAAACGCATGAGCATCGACGAACTCAGCGCTGACCCTGAACTCTTTAACGCCCAAAGACGATGCAGTGATTTGAACTCCGCTATCTACCGCTATTACGACAACCTCAGAAAACGCTGCACTGAAGGCGAGAAAGTGCCGTTTGCCGACATTGAAGTGCTGAATTTACGCCAGTGTTTTAACGAGTTCAGCCATGACGCTTACCCAAATCTAGTGGCGCTGGTATGGCCGCATTACAGCCGCCCGGAGATCGACCTGTCCAGTGTGTGAGCGCTTGCTTACAATAGGGCTTATCCAGCAACAGGCTGTTTTTTAGATAAAAAAATGCTAAGTCCATTATCAGACTGATTAAGACTAGGACAAAATTTGTTCAGTGGTTATTATTTGCTCACCCAAAAGGAGTTGTTCGTCCCATTACTGAAAAATCGGTGATGGCTTGCTCGCCCGTTTAAGAAAGATATTATCTATGCTTCGTTTAAAAAAACTCATTACCGCTTCATTTTTTATCATTCCTGTAATATTTAGTGCAAATTCCTTTGCTTTTAATATGCCAAAGGAATTTGCATCACTGGGTGTTCAATCATTATCCCAAAAAGACGTGTTCGCAGAAAAAGCAGATTATATAAAGCCTAACGCCAGCCATGAGTCGAGTAATATTAAATCGGCGATATTAGCGCAATTCTCTAACTGGAAAGGGACTCGCTATAGCTGGGGTGGGACGACGCACAACGGCGTCGACTGTTCAGCGCTGATGCAGCATATTTTTAGTGACTCTTTCCATAAGGCATTACCAAGAACCACCGGCCAACAAATACAAAATGGGCAGCAGGTAAGTAAAGATAAGCTTCAACCCGGCGATTTAGTCTTTTTCCGGACATCTCCTGGTAAGCGCCACGTCGGGGTTTATGTGGGTGATAATCAATTTATCCATGCCTCAACTAGCCAGGGCGTGACTATTTCGTCACTGGCAAACAGTTATTGGGTTGAGCACTACGAAACGGCGCGCCATCTTAAGGTCATGAGCTAAATATAATTCGGATTTAAGTTGTTTTAATTTTCCGCTCGATTCCTTATGCTAATACCACTTCATATTATATATAATATGAATAAAGTGGTCTCAATATATTTGGTTGATTTATTAACCCATATTTATATTTAGCATTTTTAACGGAATTTACTAACAAATGAATCGAAAACTCATTAGTCATGTGGCGGGTGCGGTGATGGCCGTGCTGGTGGGAAGTACCCTGCTTGTAGGTTGTGACGCACAACAATCCGGAGAGAAACAAATGAAATTTGTGAATGTTGACAAGGTATTAGTAGATTCAGGTTTGGCAAAACAAGAACAAGACTACCTTAAAGCCGTGGATGAAAGTCTGCAAAAAGGTCAGCAACTGGCAGAAACGCGCTACGCCAACTTACCTGCGGATAAAGTAGCAGCCGCTCGCCAGGCTGATAAAAATATCCTTTCCCAGCAATGGGAATCACAAAAACGTACTGCGCGTAATGTGGTTGGAGCCGCGATGAAAAAAGCGACCGACGCCTACCGTAGCGACAGTAAAATTGATGTGATCATGCCGACGCAGACGGTGCTTTCAATTGATCCCGCACTTGATGTTAGCGCGGATCTGATCGCTAAGCTGAAAACCACCAAACTGGATTTTGGCAAAGTACCGGAAATCACGCTGAAGGCTAATGAGCCTGCGAAAGCGCCAGCCAGGTAAGTTTGAAAATAGCGGGCTTCACTGAGTCATTAAGCGAAGCCCACGTTTTATTATTTATCTGACGACGCCTGCCAAAGATTCAATTGCCCATCGGCAACATGCTTATCAATTGCGGCTAATTCCTCAGCGCTAAAGCGCAAATTCTCCAGCGCCTTCACGTTCTCTTCCAGCTGTTCCGTGCGGCTCGCGCCAATCAGAACCGATGTCACTCTGTCATCTTTCAACAGCCAGCTTAGCGCCATTTGCGCCATGCTCTGGCCGCGCTGCTGCGCCATTTCGTTGAGCAAACGCAGGCTATTGAGGTTGGCTTCTGACAGCATATTTTCAGTTAAGCCACGCGCTTTTTTCCCTTCAACCTGCATGCGCGAACCATCAGGGATGCCGTTCAGGTATTTGCCGGTTAGCAAGCCTTGCGCCAGCGGGGTAAACGCGATGCAGCCCGCACCGTTTTGCTCCAGCGTATCGAGCAAGCCGCTCTTATCAACCCAACGGTTAAGCAGGTTGTACGAAGGCTGATGGATAAGTAGTGGAATTTTCCACTCGCGCAGCAGGTCGGCCATTTGTTGCGTGCGCTCCGGGGAATAAGACGAAATCCCGATGTACAGCGCTTTGCCGCTTTGCACTGCATGTGCCAGCGCGGCGGCAGTTTCTTCTATCGGCGTATTTTCATCAACGCGATGCGAATAGAAGATATCGACATACTCAAGACCCATGCGCTTGAGGCTTTGATCCAGGCTTGCTAGCAGATACTTACGCGAACCGCCGGAACCGTACGGCCCTTGCCACATGTCGTAGCCCGCTTTGGTGGAAACGATCAGTTCATCGCGGTAAGGCGCAAAATCTTCACGCAACAGGCGGCCAAAGTTCTCTTCTGCTGACCCCGGCGGTGGGCCGTAGTTGTTGGCTAAATCAAAATGAGTGATGCCCAAATCAAAGGCTTTTCGCAGCAGCGCACGCTGAGAATCGAGCGTATTTACATGACCAAAACTGTGCCACAGGCCAAGCGAAAGCGCGGGGAGTTTCAGGCCACTTTGCCCACAACGGCGATATTGCATGGTTTCGTAACGGGAAGGGGAAGCCAGATACGGCATGATGTTTCCTTATAGTTGTGATTTGAAACGTTGTTTCTATACTAGCGCGATGGGCTGTAACAGCAACGCCATAAACCGTAAGGGAAAGGGTGGATCACACTCTGATCCTTCAAAAGCCCATAATAAAATCTGATAATAGATCGTCTGCTTTCTGTTTATAATGGCGAAATTGCCCCGCGCAATGCCTGGATCAGCAGACAGGCCATAACTGAGCTGGTTTCCTTTTATCTTTATTTTCAGGAGCCAGATATGCTTGCCCAACGTTTGTGGATCAAAAATCCCCGCGCAGTTTTTACCGCCAATTCGCAAGACGCCGCCGGAGGCGTGGTGATTGAAGGGGCTGTTATTCGTGAATTAATCCCTGCTGGCGGCGAACCTGCCACGGTTTGCGACGCAGTGTTCGATGCTAGCGAACTCGTTTTACTCCCCGGTTTAATCAATACACACCATCACTTCTATCAAACTCTGACGCGTGCCTGGGCACCGGTCGTAAACGTGCCGCTGTTTCCCTGGTTAAAACAACTTTATCCCGTCTGGGCGCGGCTTGATGCGGATGCTTTAGCGCTGGCCAGCAAAGTCGCAATGGCGGAGTTACTGCTTTCTGGCTGCACCACCACGACTGACCATCACTACCTTTTCCCACAAGGTCTGGAAGAGGCGATTGACGTTCAGGCCGACGTGGTGAGCGAACTGGGCATGCGAGCCGTGTTAACGCGCGGTTCGATGAGCCTTGGGGAAGATGAAGGCGGGTTGCCGCCACGGCAAACCGTGCAGCAGGCCGAAACCATTTTGCGCGACAGCGAACGGCTGATTAAACGCTATCACCAGCGCGGTGACGGAGCATGGCTGCAAATCGCGCTCGCGCCGTGCTCGCCGTTTTCTGTCACCACCGAAATCATGCGTGATAGCGCCCAACTCGCCCAACAAGAAGACGTTCGGCTGCATACCCATCTGGCTGAAACGCTGGATGAAGAAAACTTCTGTCTGCAACGCTTTGGCTTACGCACGGTGGATTATCTGGAAAGCGTCGGTTGGCTAAACGACCGAACCTGGCTTGCGCATGGCATCCACTTTAATGAGAGTGAGATTCAGCGTCTTGGGCAGGCTGGCGTTGGTGTCTGTCATTGCCCTGTTTCCAATATGCGCCTGGCGTCCGGCATGTGCCCGACGGTCGATCTGGAAAACGCGGGCGCTCCCGTAGGGTTGGGCGTGGACGGTTCTGCGTCTAACGATGCGTCGAACATTATGTACGAAGCGCGGCAGGCGCTGTACCTGCAACGTCTGCGATATGGTGCTGAAGCGATTACGCCGCAGCGCGTGCTTGGCTGGGCAACGCGTGGCTCCGCGAAACTTATCGGGCGCAATGACATCGGCGAAATTGCCGTTGGCAAGCAGGCGGATTTGGCGCTGTTTGCGCAGGATGAACTTCGTTTTAGCGGCAGCCACGATCCCATTTCAGCGCTGTTATTATGTGGTGCAGAAAAAGCTGAACACGTGATGATTGGCGGCAAGTGGCGGGTCACTAACGGCAATATCATTGGGCTGGATGTGCCGAGCCTGATTGCTCGTCATCGCCTGGCGGCGAAAAAATTAGTGGCTGATATTTAACGCTAATCCTCGGCAGTTTCCTCGCCGCTTTTGCCTTTCCCCCACGCAATGCGGCGATTAAGCATCTTCTTCAATGCCCGCCCGCTGGTATTTAGCCAGCCGGTTGGGCGTGGGTCGGCAAGCATACTCAGTGCGCGGGCGTAATCCAGCACCAGGCCTGGCGTCCAGGCCATGGTTTCAGCGCGTTTACGCAGTTGCAGCGCAACCCACAGTTCCGGCGTCGACATCAATTTCCCCATCGCCATCCAGAAACCACGCTTTTGCCATAACCTGCCTACTGAACCCTCAAGTGCGGCTTCCAAAGCCCGCGCCACGCTGCTTGAACAGTTTCGGTGCGTCAAATTGTAGGATTCATTCTGGCGATAGTTTTCCCAGAACGCTTTCAGCCGCGCCTCGCTGTAATTACGGATGCGTACCTTTCTTGTCGATGGGCACCACTTTGCGGCTTCTGTCGCATAATCGGGCTGGAAAAGCCCTGGCACGTTATTTTCTGGCGTGGCACGCAACAGGCGGGTGAACTCGTCTGGCGACTGGTCGATAAGCTCGGCAGGATAAAGGCTGATGTAAATACCGCCCGGCGATTCCAGCGCGGCGTGGCCGGTTGAAATAACCCCGTTATGGTCAACGGCGGCGATATAACGGCTGATTATCGGGCGTGGAATGGTTTCGGCGGGGGCGGAACCTGCGGGTGTCCAGACGTGAACCGTCAGCGCTTTTTCGTCGTCATCCGGCGGGCCGTCCCACTCCACCACATCTGGCGGCACGCTGTCGGTTTCTTCCATAAATACCGCGCCTTTCAGGCCAGGGTTTTCAGCCGCACGTTTCACGCGGTTGGCGAGAATAAACATATTCCACCCCGCGAAAGCGAGGCCCAGCCCAAGACAGTAGGGTGCGGTACCCATATAGTCGGAAGGCCACGGCTGAAAGAAGAATATCGCCAGCGCAATTTCAACCACGCCCGCCCATAAAGCAGGCCGCCAGCGGCGATAACGCACCACCACGGCAGACGCGATTTGCAGCGCGCCATCAAACAAAAACAGCAGGCCGAAAATCATCGACAGAACAAAATTCCCATGATGATGCCCCGCCAGAATCAGCACTGCGGCCAGTGTGAATGCCCCGCCTTTAACGTAACGCAGCACACGTTGCCCGCCCATGCCGCTGTGCGCCACCATCAAGGTTGCGCCACCTTCCAGCAGTAACAAGCAGGCGAAAGGTTGGATAGGCAGGAACAGTGAGCCATCCAGCGCATCAATAAAAATCATCACGCCTGCAATTAGCGTCAACCAGCCGAAACGGCGCAGCCCGCGCCAGTGGGAACGCAGAAAATCAACGCCAAGCAGGATCAGGGTTAGTCGCATCATGGAAAATGTCCGAAAACGAACTCTTCACATTTATAGACCACAAGAGGATAACGCGCGCGATGGGTGGTTGATGAATGACGGTTTTAGCGGTTTTTCGCAGAGTTGGAAGTTGCAAGAAAAATGGACAATGTTGATCCAGAGCAGGAATTTGACATTGTCCCAGTTGGCGATTTATTTCGAAGGTCGTCTCGATAAAGCGATTATACTGTAATGATATTTTAGTGTGACACAGAATGGTAATCCTCCCATTTTTAGCAGAGGTCAATAGTAGAACTTAAGCCGCACTGGGGGTATAGCCACCCAGTACCATATTCGGTCTTTCGTGATTATAAAACCACTGCCATTCTGTCGCATAGCATTGTAATTCATCCAGAGAACTGAATAAATATTGTCCCAGCCAGTCATAACGCACTGTTCAGTTATAGCGCTCTATATACGCATTTTGCTGCGGGTTTCCCGGTTGAATAAAGTTGAGCGTTATTCCGTTATCGACTGCCCAGGCTATTAATTCGTGACTTGTGTATTCCGGGCCATTGTCACATCTGATTGCTACTGGTTTCCCTCTCCATTCAATAACGTGCTCAAGTGTACGTTTTACACGACTCGCTGGCAGTGAGAAGTCCACTTCTATTGCCAGGGCTTCCCGGTTGAAGTCATCAATAATGTTCAAAAGCCGTACTGAACGGCCATCTGACAGCTGATCATGCATGAAGTCCATTGACCAACATTCATTGCTGTGTTCTGGCACCGTAAGTGGCTCTGGTTTATCACGTTTCAGCCTCTTTTTAGGCTTGATCCGCATGTTCAGGGATAGCTCACAGTAGATTCGATAAACGCGTTTATGGTTCCAGCGAAAACCTTTTACATTACGCAAATACAGAAAGCACAAACCAAAACCTCAGTTCCGCTGGCTACCTGTAATACGAAGTAGCCACTCAGCAATACACTGATTTTCATCCGAAAGACGTGGCTGATATCGATAGCACGTTTAACTGACTGAAAAAATCTGGCAGGCCAGGCGGATACTGATTTGTTGCGTACTCACAGCATTTTTGGCCATCAGCCTGCGTTGAGATGGCCTCACCACTTTTTTGACATAGCCTCCTGAATAATCTCGGCTTTAAGACGTTCTTCGGCATACATTTTTTTAAGACGCCTATTTTCATCTTCCAGTTCTTTCAGGCGAGCCATCAGAGAGGCATCCATCCCGCCAAATTTTGACCGCTATTTATAGAAGCTGGCGCTGCTGAAGCCATGTTCCCGGCACAGCTCAGGGACCGGTGTTCCGGCTTCGGTCTGTTTCAGAATGGTCATGATTTGGCTGTCGGTGAAGCGTGATTTTTTCATAGAGATCTCCTCAGTTCAGATTACGAGAAAATTCTACTTATGAATACTCCGCTTTTTCGGGGGGATTACCCAGGCAAGACTACATTTATCTCTAAATTGAAAAATATTTAAAAGGTTTTCGTGCATCAATAACAGACACCATCATTAAGAATATCTTTCTGATAGAGGGGGAGGGGAGTCGCCTGTAGAGCCTGGGTGGGAGCCCATTTTTTGATGGAACTTTTTAGAGTGAAAAAGATCTGAGCATTATTGTTAAATTATTCGCATATAATAATATCTATTTTTAATCATATCAGTGAGATACTTGGCCACAGAGCTGATGCCAACAAAAAATATTATCTCATGGATGTCATTTTCCTCGTTTTTTCTGCCGTTATGAGCGGAGCTTCCGGCTGGAAATCAATTCAGGAATTTGGCGAGTTACAACTGGAGTGGCTTAAACAATACGTATCGTTCTCTCCCCTGTCTCCCTGAAGGCATTGAATTGCTAACATAATCAAAGCAATAGATAGCGATGTGCTGGTTGGAGCACTTTTTCCTGGGTTAATGAGCGTCATCTCAGGGAAGGAGAATGTATCATTGCGATTGATGGTAAAACGTTACGTGGTACCGGAAAAGATCCTTTAGCTAAATCTCTGCATGTAGTTAGCGCTTATGACATAGAAACTGGTATCGCTTTATATGAGCAATCCACTGAAAGTAAAGCTAAAAAAGGATCTGTTGCCCGGTAAATCATCGAACTGCTCGCGCTGGGAAATGCCACATTGACAATGGGTGCACTTTATTGTCAGGTAGAAATGCTAAACCTTATACAGCAGCGCAGAGGTGACTATATCGTTGGCATAATAAGGAAACCAGAAACAGCTCAATGAATTTGTAACATCAGGTTTTTCTGATCGCTATGACAGTGAAGAACTGACTGAATTTAAGGGCATGGACGCACAGAGCAACAAACAGTGATGCAAA
>CBCPKK010000015.1:0-24766 GCA_965119215.1 uncultured Buttiauxella sp. | reverse complement strand
CCCTTGCCAGGGGGAGGTTGGGTGGGGGTCATTTTCACCACAAATACCACCTTTCTATCCCTTTCTAAAAATACTATATCTTGTATGGTTGATAATTTTACTCACCACATCTAGTATTCATATTCTCAATAACAGAGAGAATAAGAATCATGCGCATTACCATATACACTCGGAATGACTGTGTTCAGTGCCATGCCACCAAGCGGGCGATGGAAAGCCGTGGGTTCGCTTTTGAGCTGATTAATCTCGACCAGCACCCAGAAGCTGCGGACGATTTACGCGAAAAAGGCTATCGCCAGTTGCCTGTCGTCGTCACCGAACAGGAAAGCTGGAGCGGATTTCGCCCGGATATGATCAACCGTTTGCACGCCCAGGCTCATGCATGAGCAACCTCGTCTACTTCTCAAGCACCTCGGAAAATACTCTGCGCTTTGTTGAGCGCCTGGGTTTGCCTGCGTTGCGTATTCCGCTGGAAGTCAAACAGCGGCTGGAAGTGACGGAGCCCTACATTTTGATCGTGCCAAGCTACGGCGGCGGCGGGATTGCAGGTGCCGTACCCGCCCAGGTGATTCGATTTTTAAATAATGCCAACAATCGGGCATTGCTGCGTGGCGTGATAGCCAGCGGTAATCGTAACTTCGGCGAAGGGTTTTGCCGGGCGGGCGACGTGATAGCCCAAAAATGCCAGGTGCCGTATCTCTATCGTTTTGAGCTACTTGGTACTGAACAGGACATCGAAAACGTGCGTAAGGGAGTGAGTGAATTTTGGCAACGACAGAAGCAGTCCGCGTGAGCGCAATAGAAAGCGCGGATTATCACGCGCTCAACGCCATGTTGAATCTTTATGATTCCGAAGGCCGTATCCAGTTTGAGAAAGACAAACTGGCGGTGGAGCAATTCCATAAACAGCATGTGCTGCCCCGCTCGCGCCACTTTCTCCATCAGCAGGCACGTATTGATTCGCTGGTAGCCGAAGGCTATTACGACAACGCCGTGCTGCAACGTTACGACAGCCGTTTTGTCGTCGAACTGTTTGAGAAAGCGCATAACAGCGGTTTCCAGTTCAAAACGTTTCTCGGCGCGTGGAAGTATTACACCAGCTACACGCTGAAATCTTATGACGGCAAAGAGTATCTGGAACACTTCCCGGACCGCGTGTGTATGGTGGCGTTAACGCTGGCACAAGGCGATGAAAAGCTGGCCATTCAGTTGATGGAAGAGATGCTCAGCGGCCGCTTCCAGCCTGCGACCCCCACCTTCCTGAACTGCGGAAAAATGCAGCGCGGCGAATTGGTTTCCTGTTTCTTGCTGCGAATCGAAGACAATATGGAGTCGATTGGTCGGGCGGTAAACTCAGCGTTGCAGCTATCAAAACGCGGCGGCGGTGTGGCTTTCTTGCTCTCTAATTTACGTGAAATTGGCGCGCCCATTAAGCGTATCGAAAACCAGTCATCCGGCGTGATACCGGTGATGAAAATGCTCGAAGATGCGTTTTCTTACGCCAACCAGCTTGGCGCGCGCCAGGGTGCGGGCGCGGTTTATCTTCATGCGCATCATCCCGATATTTTGCGTTTCCTCGATACCAAGCGTGAAAATGCCGACGAAAAGATCCGCATTAAGTCCCTTTCGCTTGGCGTGGTGATCCCGGATGTCACTTTCCAGCTGGCGAAAGTGAATCAGCCGATGGCCCTTTTCTCGCCTTACGACGTAGAGCGTATTTATGGCAAGCCGTTTGGCGATATTGCAGTTGGCGAGTTGTATGAGGAAATGTTGGCGGACAACCGCATCCGTAAAACGTTTATTAACGCCCGCGATTTCTTCCAGACGCTGGCTGAAATTCAGTTTGAGTCCGGCTATCCGTACATCATGTTTGAAGACACGGTGAACCGCGCTAACCCGATTGCCGGGCGCATTAATATGAGCAACCTGTGTTCGGAAATCTTGCAGGTGAACAGCGCGTCGACTTATGACGAAAACCTCGATTACGCGCAGGTTGGCAAAGATATTTCCTGCAATCTCGGCTCGTTAAATATCGCCCACACGATGGATTCGCCAGATTTTGGCCTGACCATAGAAACGGCAATTCGCGGGCTGACGGCGGTTTCTGATATGAGCCATATTCGCTCAGTCCCGTCGATTGAAGCAGGAAATGCCGCATCGCACGCCATTGGCCTCGGGCAGATGAATCTGCACGGTTACCTGGCACGCGAAGGCATTGCTTACGGTTCCCCCGAAGGGTTGGATTTCACCAATTTCTATTTCT
Organism: uncultured Buttiauxella sp.; assembly: GCA_965119215.1. GTDB lineage: Bacteria > Pseudomonadota > Gammaproteobacteria > Enterobacterales > Enterobacteriaceae > Buttiauxella. The sequence goes on along the minus strand of CBCPKK010000015.1, from coordinate 22,503 downwards.
ATACCGTCACCTGGCATGCGGTTCGCGCATCCAATCTATTGGCAAGGGAACGCAAACAGCGCTTTGCCGGATTTGAGCAATCACGCTACGCCAGCGGCGAATATTTCCGCCAATATCTGCAAGAAACCTGGCAGCCAAAGACCGAGAAAGTCCGCGAGTTATTTGCCAAATCTGGTGTGGCGATTCCCACCCGCGAACAGTGGGAGCAACTGTGTGACGATGTGATGGAATATGGTCTGTATAACCAGAATTTGCAGGCTATTCCGCCGACGGGTTCTATCTCTTATATCAACCACGCGACGTCGAGCATTCACCCAATCGTTTCGCCTATTGAGATCCGCAAAGAAGGCAAAATCGGACGCGTTTATTACCCGGCTCCATTTATGACTAACGACAACCTGGAGTTTTACCAGGATGCCTATGAAATCGGCCCGGAAAAGATCATCGATACCTACGCCGAGGCGACGCGCCATGTGGATCAAGGTTTATCGCTAACGCTATTTTTCCGCGATACCGCCACCACCCGTGACATTAATAAAGCGCAGATTTACGCCTGGAAAAAAGGTATCAAAACGCTGTATTACATCCGCTTGCGTCAGATGGCGCTGGAAGGAACAGAGGTTCAGGGCTGCGTGTCCTGTGCTTTATAAGGAGAGAACATGACACAGCTAACCCGCGTTCGCGCCATCAACTGGAATACTCTCGAGGATGAAAAAGACCTCGAAGTGTGGAACCGCCTGACCAGTAATTTCTGGCTACCGGAAAAAATCCCGTTGTCGAACGATATTCCGGCGTGGCAGTCGCTGACTCACGACGAGCAGCAGCTAACCATCCGCGTGTTTACCGGGCTGACGTTGCTGGACACAATACAGAATACGGTAGGCGCGCCAGTGCTTATGGCTGACGCCATTACGCCACATGAAGAAGCGGTGTTGTCGAATGTGAGCTTTATGGAAGCGGTACACGCGCGTTCTTATAGCTCGATTTTCTCAACGCTTTGCCAGACTAAAGATGTGGATGCCGCCTATGACTGGAGTGAGGAAAATGCGCCGCTGCAACGTAAGGCGCAAATTATCCTCGGGCATTATCATGCCGACGATCCGCTTAAGAAAAAAATCGCCAGCGTATTCCTGGAATCCTTCCTCTTCTATTCCGGCTTTTATTTGCCCATGTATTGGTCGAGCCGTGGCAAGCTGACTAATACCGCAGATCTTATTCGCCTTATTATTCGCGACGAAGCGGTTCACGGTTATTACATCGGATATAAATTCCAGAAAGTGCTGGCGCAACAAAGCCCGGAGCGTCAGGACGAGTTGCAGAATTTTGCCCTCGATTTGCTGATGGATCTTTACGATAACGAAGTGGCTTATACCGAAGCGCTATACGGCGGCGTTGGCTGGCAGGAGGAAGTGAAAGCATTCCTTTGCTATAACGCGAACAAAGCGCTGATGAACCTGGGTTACAACGCGCTGTTCCCTGCTGAAATGGCCGCAGTGAATCCTGCGATACTTGCCGCACTTTCACCCAACGCTGACGAAAACCATGACTTTTTCTCAGGCTCAGGTTCTTCTTATGTGATGGGGAAAGCGGTGGAGACTCAGGACGAAGATTGGGACTTTTAAACCCGTAAATTAATCCGGATATTTCGTCTGTTTTGGGTAATGATATTTCCCGCCAATCAGCCCAAATAACCACTTACATTTCTGCCTGAATATCACACTATTCAGGCTAATTTGACCTTTCATTTACAAAAATATCATCTTTCTCTGATTTGCTCTCAGCCCTTTATTCATGGGAAATGCCGCCCATCCCCGCCGCGCTGATATTGGATATATCGGAAATGGAGGGTTGTCTCAGATTCTGAGTATGTTAGGGTATATGCAGTGAATATTTCCATCAGGAATTGTATATAAATATAAATACAGGAATAACTTTATTGCATGGCAATTAAACTTGAAGTGAAGAATTTATATAAGGTATTTGGTGAGCATCCACAGCGCGCATTCAAATATATTGAAAAAGGTATTTCCAAAGCTGAATTACTGGAGAAAACAGGGCTGTCGCTTGGCGTGAAAGACGCCAGTCTGGCAATTGAAGAAGGCGAGATTTTTGTCATCATGGGGCTATCCGGTTCGGGTAAATCTACCATGGTTCGCCTTCTCAATCGCCTGATTGAACCAACCCGTGGACAGGTACTGATTGACGGCGTCGACATCGCCAAAATATCAGACTCGCAACTGCGCGAAGTGCGTAAGAGTAAGATCTCCATGGTATTCCAGTCCTTTGCTCTGATGCCCCATATGACGGTGTTAAATAACACTGCCTTTGGTATGGAATTAGCGGGAATGCCGCTTAAAGAGCGTCAGGAAAAAGCGCTTGATGCATTGCGTCAGGTCGGACTTGAAACTTATTCCCATGCTTACCCCGATGAGCTTTCCGGCGGTATGCGTCAGCGTGTTGGTTTGGCCCGAGCGCTAGCGATTAATCCAGATATATTATTGATGGACGAAGCGTTCTCGGCACTGGACCCATTAATTCGTACTGAGATGCAGGATGAATTAATTAAATTGCAGGCAAAACACCAACGTACCATTGTATTTATTTCCCACGATCTGGATGAAGCAATGCGTATTGGCGACCGCATTGCCATTATGCAAGGTGGTGAAGTTGTACAGGTGGGTACGCCGGATGAAATTCTGAATAATCCGGCTAATGATTATGTCCGTACCTTCTTCCGTGGGGTGGATATTAGCCAGGTATTTAGCGCCAAAGATATTGCCCGCCGTAACCCGGCTGGCCTGCTGCGTAAAACCGCAGGCTTTGGGCCTCGTTCTGCACTTAAATTGCTGCAAGATGGAGACCGTGAATACGGTTATGTCATTGAACGTGGGCAGAAATTCCTCGGTATTGTCTCAACAGACTCACTGAAAGCCGCACTGGCTGCGGGTCAGGGTCTGGATGATGCTTATCTCGAATCTCCGGCGGCAGTTTCCGCTGATACGTCACTGAGCGATCTGCTCACCCATGTCGGCCAGGCTCCGTGCGCGGTTCCGGTTATTGGGGAAGAAAGTCAGTACGTGGGTATCATCTCAAAAGGGGTGCTGCTACAGGCGTTAGATCGTGATGGGGTAAGCCAATGAGTAACGAATCAAATCCGTGGGATACCGGCACAGCGGCTGCCGACGCAACAACTAACCAGGCCGCTTCAAGCGCAGATGCGTGGGGTAGCCAGGCAGCATCCACACCAGATGCAAGTAGCGGTGCAGATTGGCTAAATTCAGCCCCTGCCCCGAAAGTTGAACATTTTAATATTCTTGATCCTTTCCACAAGACGCTTATCCCGCTCGATAGCTGGGTGACTCATGGTATCGATTGGGTGGTCACGCACTTCCGCCCGGTGTTCCAGGGGATTCGCGTACCGGTGGATTACATCCTCAGTGGTTTTCAGCATTTCTTGCTGGGAATGCCCGCTCCCGTGGCAATCATTCTGTTTGCATTGATTGCATGGCAGATGTCCAGCCTGGGTATGGGTGTTGCCACGCTAATATCGCTGATTGCGATTGGCGCGATTGGTGCCTGGTCGCAGGCCATGGTGACGCTGGCGTTGGTTTTAACCGCTCTGCTGTTCTGTATGATCATCGGTCTACCGCTCGGAATATGGCTTGCCCGTAGCGAACGAGCCGCGAAGATAATCCGGCCGCTGTTGGATGCGATGCAAACCACTCCGGCGTTTGTTTATCTGGTGCCTATCGTGATGCTGTTTGGTATCGGTAATGTGCCGGGCGTGGTCGTGACGATTATTTTTGCCCTGCCGCCCATTGTGCGACTGACCATTCTGGGCATTAAGCAGGTTCCGGAAGACTTGATTGAAGCATCTCGCTCATTCGGTGCCAGCCCGCGTCAGATGCTGTTCAAAGTTCAGTTGCCCCTGGCAATGCCAACCATTATGGCGGGTGTAAACCAGACGCTGATGCTGGCGCTTTCCATGGTTGTTATCGCTTCGATGATTGCCGTGGGTGGCCTTGGCCAGATGGTTCTGCGCGGTATTGGCCGCCTCGATATGGGTCTTGCGACCGTCGGCGGCGTCGGTATTGTGATTCTGGCCATTATTCTCGACCGTTTAACTCAGTCCATTGGCCGCGATTCACGCAGCCGTGGCAATCGCCGCTGGTACAACACCGGCCCAATTGGTCTTTTGACCCGTCCCTTCATCAAATAAGCCTGCTGGCGGCATTCGTGCCGCCTCACGCCCCATCACCATAAAAAAGGAATAACGATGCGACACACGACTATTTTAGCCGCAACACTTGCCACACTCGTTACCACCAGCGCTTTTGCTGCTGATTTGCCGGGTAAAGGCATTACCGTTCAGCCAGCGCAAAGCACCATCTCAGAAGAATCATTCCAGACATTGTTAGTTGCCCGTGGCCTGGAAAAATTAGGTTATACGGTCAGCAAGCCGAGTGAAGTTGATTACAACGTGGCTTACACCTCCATGGCCGCAGGCGATACCACGTACCTCGCCACTAACTGGAAGCCACTGCACGACGATATGTATGAAGCAGCAGGCGGTGATAAGAAGTTTTACCGTGAGGGAACCTACGTTCAGGGTGCCGCTCAGGGTTATCTGATTGATAAAAAAACGGCCGAACAATACAAAATCACCAATATTGAGCAGTTAAAAGATCCGAAAATCGCTAAGTTGTTTGATACCAATGGCGACGGCAAAGCAGACCTGACCGGTTGTACGCCAGGCTGGGGTTGTGAAGCGGTTATCAATCACCAGATTGGCGCTTTCGGCCTGACCAATACCGTGGAACATAACCAGGGTAATTACTCTGCAATGATTGCCGACACCATTACGCGTCACAAAGAAGGCAAACCGATTCTGTACTACACCTGGACGCCATATTGGGTGAGTGATGTGATGATTCCGGGCAAAGACGTGGTGTGGTTACAGGTGCCGTTCTCTTCAATGCCAGGCGCTCAGAAAGACGTGGATACCAAATTGCCGAATGGTGCAAACTACGGTTTCCCGGTGAACACCATGCACATTGTGGCAAACAAAGCCTGGGCTGAGAAAAACCCACAGGCAGCGAAACTGTTTAGCCTGATGAAACTGCCACTGGCAGACATCAACGCCGAAAATGCGATGATGCATAACGGTAAAGCATCCGAAGCGGATATTCAGGGTCACGTTGACGGCTGGATTAAAGCTCACCAGGCTGAGTTTGATGGCTGGGTGAATGAAGCTTTAGCTACGAAGTAACATTTATCATGGCGGGTACGCTTTGCTTACCCGCCCTACAAAACCTCTTTCTTAGGTCGGATTAGCGTTAGCGACATCCGACAATATCACTTCAAATTATTATCCCCAGAGCACAATCCGACTCCCACCTATATTAATTTTCGCTATTATTCCCGCTCCATCATCACAAGCTGAAGAATAAGAATGAAAAACACTCACCAGGGACTAAGCCCCGCGCTCATCGTCCTGATGTCTATCGCTACGGGTTTAGCTGTTGCCAGTAATTACTACGCGCAACCGCTCCTCGACACCATCGCCAAAGCGTTTTCCCTTTCGATTAACCAGGCCGGATTTATCGTTACCGCCGCGCAACTGGGTTATGCCGCAGGTCTGCTACTGCTGGTTCCTTTGGGGGATATGTTTGAACGCCGTGGGCTGATTGTCTTTATGACGTTACTTGCCGCAGGAGGCATGGTGATTACCGCGCTGAGCCAGACGCTTTGGATGATGATCCTCGGCACTGCGCTGACGGGTTTATTCTCCGTTGTTGCGCAGATTCTGGTGCCGCTGGCGGCGACTCTGGCGGAGCCTGAAAAACGCGGCAAAGTCGTGGGCACCATCATGAGCGGGCTGCTGCTGGGTATTTTGCTTGCGCGTACCATTGCCGGATTACTGGCAAACCTTGGCGGCTGGCGCACCATTTATTGGGTCGCGAGTGTATTAATGATCTTCATGGCTTTAGCTCTGTGGCGCGGCTTGCCAAAAGTGAAATCCGAAACGCATCTGAATTATCCGCAATTGCTTTCCTCGGTATTCAGCCTGTTTATCAAAAACCCTCTGCTGCGCACGCGCGCTATTCTGGGTTGCCTGACATTTGCGAACTTCAGCATTCTCTGGACGTCGATGGCGTTTCTGCTGGCGTCACCACCGTTTAATTTCTCGGATGGGATGATTGGTCTGTTTGGCCTGGCGGGTGCTGCCGGTGCTCTGGGCGCACGTCCTGCGGGTGGATTTGCCGATAAAGGCAAAGCGCATCTTATTACCACCATCGGGCTAGTGTTGCTGTTGCTGTCGTGGATTGCGACTGCGATGGGACAGTATTCCGTTATTGCGCTGATCGTGGGTATTTTGGTGTTGGATTTAACCGTCCAGGGTGTGCATATCACCAACCAAACCGTTATCTACCACATGATGCCAGATGCCCGAAATCGCCTGACCGCCGGTTATATGACCAGCTACTTTATTGGCGGTGCCGCAGGCTCTGTTATTTCTGCCAGCGCTTATCAACATGCTGGATGGAATGGCGTTTGCGCGGCGGGTGCCATTATCGCCCTACTAAATTTAGTAGTGTGGTGGCGCGGCTATCACCGCCAGCCGTGATGGCACTAATCCTTTACATTCCCCGCGGATAATTTGGGGTATTAAGGGTCGTACCAGTCTGTTAAGGTTATCCCTGTTTGTTCATTCGAGTGACATTAACGTCAGAAATAGATAAATAGTTAATATGGATAGTCCTGCAACAGCTCCATCAAATAATCATCAGAACGATGCTACCTGGGCTGAAGGGCTGAAAGACAGTTTACCCATTGTCATCAGTTATATTCCGGTAGCATTTGCGTTTGGTCTTAATGCCACAAAGCTGGGATTTACCCCACTCGAAAGTTTGTTTTTCTCCTGCATTATTTATGCTGGCGCCAGTCAATTTGTCATTACAGCATTACTGGCCGCGGGCAGTTCTCTTTGGGTAGCCGCATTAACGGTTATGGCAATGGATGTACGCCACGTTTTATACGGCCCATCCCTGCGTCAACGCATCACATGCCAGTTGAGTAAATCTAAAACTGCGATTTGGGCCTTTGGCCTGACCGACGAAGTTTTTGCAGCCGCCACGGCGAAATTAGTCCGTGATAACCGCCGCTGGAGCGAAAACTGGATGATTGGTATCGCGTTCAGTTCGTGGTTCTCATGGATTTTAGGTACTGCGCTGGGTGCATGGTCTGGCAATGGTTTGCTCGATAACGTCCCGGCCGTTGAAGCTGCTTTAGGTTTTATGTTGCCCGCGCTGTTTATGAGCTTCTTGCTGGCGTCATTCCAGCGTAAACAGTCATGGACGGTTACTGCATCGCTGGCTGGCGCGCTGTCAGGCGTCACGCTCGTTTCAATTCCTGCGGCTATTCTTGCGGGTATTGTTTGTGGATGCCTGGCCGCACTGGTGCAGGCGTTTTATCAAGGAGAACCAGGATGAGTACACAAGTACTTTTGCTGGGTCTGCTGGTAGGGCTTGCCAACTATCTGTTCCGCTATTTGCCTCTGCGCATCAGGGCAAATTCGACTCGCCCGGCGAAACGAGGCGCGACAGGTGTGCTGCTCGACAGTATTGGCATCGCGTCAATTTGTGCCTTACTGGTAGTTTCAAGTGTGCCTGAAATCATGCACGACGCTCAGCGTCTGGTTCCTACACTGATGGGCTTTGTCATTCTCGGGCTGAGCTTTTATAAGACTCGCAGCATTATTATCCCGACGTTATTAAGTGCTCTGGGTTATGGATTAACCTGGAAACTCATGATGGTGATCACCGTCTGACAACTAAAAAGCGTATAAACAATACATTTACTTTATTTGTCACCATCGTTATTATATCGACCGAAACTAATGAGGTTATGCCAAAATGGATAGTTCGTTCACGCCCATTGAACAAATGCTAAAATTTCGCGCCAAACGCTATGAGGATTTCCCGTATCAGGAAATTCTGCTGACTCGCCTGTGTATGCACATGCAGGGCAAGCTTTTGGAAAACCGCAATAAGATGCTGAAAGCTCAGGGCATTAACGAGACGCTATTTATGGCGTTGATCACGCTTGAATCGCAGGAAAACCACAGCATCCAGCCTTCTGAATTAAGCTGTGCTTTAGGTTCTTCCCGTACCAATGCGACCCGAATTGCCGATGAGCTAGAAAAGCGTGGCTGGATTGAGCGTCGTGAAAGCGATAACGATCGCCGCTGCCTGCATCTGCAGTTGACCGAAAAAGGTCATGAATTCTTACGTCAGGTGTTACCCCCACAGCACAACTGCTTGCATGAGCTTTGGTCTGTGCTGAGTGGTCCGGAAAAAGAGCAGCTGGAACAGATTACCCGCAAACTGCTCACCCGCCTTGATAAAATGGATGCAGACCAGACCGTACTTGAAGCCGTGCGCTAAGTGCCGTCCTCGCGTTACATCGTAGTGTCCCGGAAAAGATGAATACTGACAGGCCAGCAACTTACCTTGCTGGCCTGTTGGGTCTAACAGGTCGGCTCAGCCGATCACTATAATAAAAAAGTGTGGAGATAAGCATGAGCGCACATGCGGAGACTCAAACCCCGCAGCAGCCGGGTAACAAGAAAGGCAAACGTAAAGGTGCCTTACTTGCATTGACCTTGCTGTTTGTCATTATTGCTGTGGCATATGGGATCTATTGGTTTTTAGTGTTACGTCACTACGAAAGTACGGATGATGCGTATGTGGCTGGTAATCAGGTGCAGATCATGTCCCAGGTTTCCGGAAGCGTAACTAAAGTTTGGGCTGATAACACCGACTTCGTTAAACAGGGCGATGTATTGGTGACACTGGATCAGGCTGATGCTGAGCAAGCCTTTGAGCAAGCACAAACCGTGCTGGCTTCAAGCGTGCGCCAGACGCGTCAGTTGATGATCAACAGTAAGCAGTATCAGGCCAATATTGAACTGCAAAAAACGTCGCTGGCTCAGGCTCAAAGTGACCTGAACCGCCGCGTGCCGTTGGGTAATGCAAACCTGATTGGCCGCGAAGAATTGCAACACGCCCGAGACGCCGTCGCTACGGCTCAAGCGCAGCTGGATGTTGCCGTTCAACAATATAATGCCAATCAGGCAATGATCCTCGGTACTAAACTCAATGAACAGCCAAGTGTTAAACAAGCTGCCGCCGAGTTACGTAACGCCTGGATGGCGCTGCAACGCACTAAAATAGTCAGCCCGATGACCGGTTATGTTTCACGCCGTGTTGTGCAGGTTGGCGCGCAGATTAGCCCTACGACTCCGCTGATGGCTATCGTGCCTGCAAATGGTTTGTGGGTAGATGCGAACTTTAAAGAAACACAGCTTGCGCATATGCGTATCGGCCAACCGGCGACGATTGTCAGTGATATCTACGGCGATAAAATCGAGTACACCGGTAAAGTCGTGGGCCTTGATATGGGCACCGGCAGCGCGTTCTCACTGCTGCCAGCGCAGAACGCCACCGGTAACTGGATCAAAGTGGTTCAGCGCCTGCCAGTGCGTATTGAGCTGGATGCGAAGCAGTTAGAAGAACATCCGCTGCGTATCGGTCTGTCTACTTTAGTCAATGTGGATACCAGCAACCGCGAAGGTAGCATGCTGGCAAACCAGACTCGCCACTCTCCGGTGTATGAAAGCAATGCGCGCGAACTCAATCTTGCGCCAGCTAATCAGCTTATCAATGACATCATCCAGGCCAATGCGGGTTAACAAAGCGGAGCTTGTATGAAACAGCAAATGCCGCAAAAACCGCTGGAAGGGGCTCCGCTGGTCATTATGACCATCGCCTTGTCATTAGCGACCTTTATGCAGGTGCTGGACTCCACCATCGCCAACGTGGCTATTCCGACCATCGCCGGTAACCTTGGCTCGTCACTGAGCCAGGGGACTTGGGTTATCACTTCATTTGGGGTGGCAAACGCCATCTCCATTCCTATCACCGGGTGGCTTGCCAAGCGCCTGGGTGAAGTGAAGTTGTTCATGTGGTCAACGATTCTGTTCGTGATAGCGTCATGGGCGTGCGGCGTGTCCAACAGCCTGGAAATGCTAATCTTCTTCCGCGTTATCCAGGGGATTGTTGCCGGGCCGCTTATCCCGCTGTCGCAAAGTTTGCTGCTCAATAACTATCCGCCTGCCAAGCGAAGTATCGCGCTGGCGCTGTGGTCGATGACGGTTATCGTGGCACCCATCTGCGGGCCAATTCTCGGTGGTTTTATCAGTGATAACTACCACTGGGGCTGGATCTTCTTTATCAACGTGCCTATCGGTGCGCTGGTCGTGCTGCTGACGCTGCAAACCTTGCGTGGCCGTGAAACCAGAACCGAGCATCGTCGTATCGACGCCATCGGCCTTGCGCTGTTGGTGGTGGGCATTGGTAGCCTGCAAATCATGCTCGACCGCGGTAAAGAGCTGGATTGGTTTAACTCAACTGAAGTGGTCGTTCTGACAATCGTCGCGGTGGTGGCGATTAGCTTCTTGATTGTGTGGGAGCTAACGGACGACAACCCGATAGTTGACCTGTCGTTGTTTAAGTCGCGAAACTTTACCATTGGTTGTTTGTGTATCAGTCTCGCCTACATGCTCTACTTCGGTGCCATTGTTTTGCTGCCGCAGCTATTACAGGAGGTATATGGCTACACGGCAACCTGGGCAGGTTTGGCGTCGGCACCGGTCGGGCTGCTTCCTGTATTGCTGTCGCCGATTATCGGGCGTTTTGCTCATAAGCTCGATATGCGAAAGCTGGTCACCTTCAGCTTTATTATGTACGCCGTCTGTTTCTACTGGCGCGCCTATACCTTCGAGCCGGGAATGGATTTTGGCGCGTCGGCCTGGCCGCAGTTTATTCAGGGTTTCGCCGTGGCCTGCTTCTTTATGCCACTGACGACGATCACGCTTTCCGGCTTGCCGCCTGAGCGTATGGCCGCAGCATCGAGTTTATCGAACTTTACCCGAACGCTTGCCGGTTCGATTGGTACATCAATAACCACGACGCTATGGACCAACCGCGAGGCAATGCACCACGCGCACTTAACGGAGTCCGTTTCGCCGTTTAATCCGAATGCGCAGGAAATGTATTCAAAACTGGAAAATCTGGGTATGTCGCCGCAACAAGCCTCTGGGTATATTGCGCAGCAGATTACCAACCAGGGGCTGATTATGTCAGCCAACGAGATTTTCTGGATTTCGGCGGGGATATTTATTCTGTTGCTGGGTCTGATCTGGTTTGCCAGACCTCCATTTGGTGCCGGTGGCGGCGGTGGTGGAGCACACTAAGTTATCAATCCGAAAGGGGCCATTTGGCCCCTTCTCTTTGCCTGTTATCTGGCGGTTTCGCAGCACAGGTTGTCAGTTTTGCGCCAGTAACCTCCGCGCTGAATGGTCAGGATAAAGACTGACCTATGCCGAGGAGAGCCACCATGTTGCAAGATCCGTCGCAAAAATACCTTCCACATCCACCGATTAATCTTCCAGACCGCCAGTGGCCAAACAAACAGCTGACACACGCGCCTCGCTGGCTTTCTACCGACCTGCGCGATGGTAACCAGGCACTGGCTGAACCCATGGACGGTATTCGCAAACTCAGCTTCTGGGAATTGTTACTCAAGTGCGGTTTTAAAGAAATTGAAGTCGCTTTTCCGGCAGCGTCGGAAACGGACTACCAGTTTGTTCGCCAATTGATTGAAGAACAACGCATACCGGAAGACGTCACTATTCAGGTGTTAACCCAGGCGCGTAGCGACCTCATTGAACGCACCTTTGCCGCTCTTGATGGCGCGAACCGCGCTACGGTGCATCTTTATAACGCCACCGCCCCACTTTTCCGCCGCCTGGTGTTCCGTCAGAGTAAAGAGGAAATCATCCAGTTGGCCGTCAGTGCGACACGACAAATTCGGGCGTTGTGTGAAGCAAATCCGCAAACCAAATGGAGTTATGAATACTCCCCGGAAACGTTTTGTTTTACCGAGCCGGATTTTGCCCTGCAAATTTGCGAGGCAGTGGCCGATGTCTGGGAACCCCGTCCCGAAAGGCCGATGATAATTAACCTGCCCGCTACCGTAGAAGTGAACACCCCGAATGTTTACGCCGATCAAATTGAGTATTTTTGTCGCCATTTTTCGCGTCGCAATGCGGTATGTATCAGTGTGCATCCTCACAATGATCGTGGCAGCGGCGTAGCAAGTGCTGAACTGGCAATCCTTGCCGGAGCAGACCGCGTAGAAGGTTGTCTGTTTGGCAATGGCGAGCGCACCGGGAACGTTTGTCTGGTCACGATGGCCATGAACCTCTACAGCCAGGGAATTTCGCCCCAGCTCGATTTCAGCGACATGAAGCAGGTCGTCGAACAAGTCGAGTTGTGCAACCAGTTACCGGTGCATCCACGTCATCCTTATGCCGGAAAGCTCGCCTTTACTGCCTTTTCAGGCTCGCATCAGGATGCAATCAAAAAGGGATTCACGGCTCGGCAGCAATCCTCCGCAGCGCTTTGGGAGATGCCGTATCTTCCTGTCGACCCGAATGATATTGGCTGTAGCTACGAAGCAGTGATCCGCGTTAATAGCCAGTCTGGTAAAAGTGGTGCCGCGTGGATACTGGAGCAAAACCACGGCTTGATACTGCCCCGCAGCCTGCAACAGGACTTTAGCCGCCACGTGCAAGAACAGACGGACCGGGAGGGTAACGAGATGACGCTTACCGCCCTCTGGCAGTTGTTCCGCAAGCTTTATGGGCCTCATCAGGTAGCCGAGCGGCAGTTGTTAGATTATCGCAGTGAAAGCCAGGAAGATGGCGTGCTTTCGCTTCACGCACGCATCCAGACGGTTGAAGGAATAATGATTTTGCAGGGCAAAGGCAACGGGCTGCTTTCTGCCGCAGCCGATGCTCTAAAATCGCAGTTCAACGTCACGTTTGCGATTGAGGACTACCACGAGCATACGCTCGGCAGGCATAGCGAAAGCCGTTCAGCGGCTTATATACGCTGTACCTTTGCCAAAGGCGAAAGCCGTTGGGGAGTGGGCATCGACAACGATGTCGCGCGGGCTTCGCTACAAGCTTTGCTCAACGCCTTGCCGCTACGTTAGAAGTAGTCGCTTGGGGGAACACCCAGAATACGGCGAAACATGGCGCTGAACGCGCTGTGGCTTTCATAACCGAGGTCCAGTGCAACTCGCAGGACAGATTGCCCTTGAGCAAGGCGATTTAACGCTTCCATCAGCCTTGCGCGGCGCACCCACTCGCTGAACGCAAGGCCAGTTTGCTGGCGGAAATGCCGCAGCAAAGTTCGTTCACTGACGTTGATCTGGGCTGCAGCCACGGCTGTAGTCCACGGTTTACCGGGTTCAGCCTGAATATCACGACACAGAGCCAGCAATGTAGCGGCCTTCGGTTCCGGGAGATTAAACGGTAACACGGTCATCACGCGGATTTCATCGAGGATCAGCTCGTAGATCCTCTCTTCTCTGGTTCCGGCATCGTACCGCTCAGGCAGCGTAAGGGAGATGATGATCAACTCGCGTAGCAATGCAGAAACCTGAACAATCTGACAGATTGAAGGTAAATCTGCGCGAGCAAAAGGATCGATAAACAACGTTCTGGCGGCAACATGCCCCGTAATCTGTAGACGATGACGTGTACCCGCAGGAAGCCATACGCCACGACTCGGCGGCACAATCCAGTATCCTTGATCCGTTTCCACCCTCACTACGCCACTGAGCGTATGCAATAGTTGCGCGCAGTCATGGCTGTGCCAGGGCTCCGTAGCGCCATGAGGATAATCATGTGCAAAAGGAACCAGCGGGCGCGTGGCGAAGTTAAATTGACGAGTGGTAGACATAGCTTTATTTCTGAACGAAAAGATGAAGATAGCACAGGAAAGGAGTAAAAAAAGGAGCCAATTGGCTCCTCTCGTCATGTACCAGACATCAGACTAGATGTGCAGCTCTTTGAGTGTTTCTTTCGGCAAAGCCAACTCTTCGTTGCTGTTAACGCTAACGCCATGCTCAAGAATGTGACGCGCGATATCCTGCGCTTCCTGCAGCGAGTGCATGTGGTAAGTGCCACATTGGTAAACGTTCAGCTCAGGGATCTGGTTCTGCTCTTTCACCTTCAAAACATCTTCCATTGCCGCTTTCCATGCATCGGCAACGCGAGTCTCGTCAGGCACACCAATCAGGCTCATGTAGAAACCGGTGCGGCAACCCATTGGTGAAATATCGATTATCTCTACGCCATTCCCGTTCAGGTGGTCACGCATAAATCCAGCAAACAGGTGTTCAAGTGTATGAATCCCTTTTTCTGGCATCACTTCCTTGTTCGGGATGCAAAAACGCAGATCAAATACAGTAATAGTATCGCCATGAGGCGTATGCATTGTTTTCGCTACACGCACTGCTGGTGCGCCCATGCGGGTATGGTCAACTGTGAAGCTATCCAACAACGGCATCTGATCACCTCCGATAAGTGATTTTTTTAAAAATAAAATGAACCATTCTTTCGCACACTACTCTGAGTATATGAAAGACGCGCATTTGTTATCATCATCCCTGATTCAGAGATGGATATTTTGGCCACACTGATTGTGGCCTTTTTCTTTTGTGTCAGGCGTGTTTTGCAAGCCACACATCAAACGGTTCTGTATCACTGGCTTCGATATCTCGCTGACGTTGCCATGAAGCATCATGCTCCTTCTGCAATACATCCTCGGTCAAAATCTCCAGCGGTTCCTGTATCAGCATTTGGCGATATTGTTCAGCCAGCGCAAGCCCTGTACCACCAATACCATTATCAATCATAGACCGCAAAATACGTGCGGAGTACGTTAATTCAGGATTATCAAAGCAGGCAACCAGTTGGTCACAAACGTCCTGGTATTCAGTGTTTCCGGCGATACCATCCAGTGTTTCTGCAACACGGCGCAAATCAGTGAACAAGTCTTTGCCCACTTTTGCCAATGGATGCTGCGCGGTTTCACAACCGATACCCAGAGTCAGGCCAGGTTTGCGCCCTTCCAGAATCACACGATTCCAGTTTGTACGGGTGCAAAGCAATTCGTCACTGCTCATTTCAGGCGCATCGGCCAGCACACACCAAATCATGAACAGGTCGAGGAAACGAACTTGTTGCTCATCAACGCCAATCGGTGAAAACGGGTTGATATCGAGCGAACGCACTTCGATATATTCAATTCCACCACGCATCAGTGCATCAGAAGGCGACTCCCCTTCCGCTGTGACACGTTTAGGGCGAATCGGTGCATAGAGTTCATTTTCTATTTGCAGCACGTTGGTGTTGATTTGAAGGCGTTTACCGTCCTTCTCAAGACCCATCTGTGCGTATTCTTCCGATGGCGTTTTGATGGCACGCTTCAACCCAGCGACGTAAGTCTCCAGATCGTTAAACGTAATGCCCAGATTGCTTTGAGATTTATTGGTGTAACCCAAATCGCTCAGACGCAATGAAGTCGCATACGGCAGGTAATTCATGCCGCATTCGGTTTTCTCAAACGGCAGCGCGCTTTCTTTCCCTTGCAGGAATGACGAGCAGATTGCAGGCGATGCCCCGAACAAGTAAGGGATAACCCAACCAAAACGGTAGTAGTTACGAATCAGACGGAAATATCCGGCGGAAATCGCTTCTTTGCCGCTTTGAGCATCTTCTACACCCAGACGTGCCTGCCAAAATTCCAGCGGCAGCGAAAAGTTATAGTGCACGCCAGAAATGGTCTGCATCAACGCACCGTAACGGTTTTTCAAACCTTCACGGTATAACGTCTTAAAACGTCCGTTGTTAGATGAACCATACTGCGCCAGCTCAATGTTCTGACCGTCGTTGATATAGCATGGCATGCTCAGCGGCCACATACGTTCTTCGCCCAGCTCACGAGCTGTATGACGGTGTATGTCGCGCATGAAGGTCAGCATATGGTCGATATCGCCCTCAACGGGAGTGATAAACTCCAGCAAAGCTTCCGCGAAATCTGTAGTGATCCATTTATGTGTCAGCGCTGAACCAAGGCTTTCCGGGTGACCCGTTGTTGCCAGCTGGCCATCTGCCGTGACGCGTAGCGTTTCACGCTCAAGACCACGACGAAGACCTTTTACTGCCTGAGGGTTCTGTTCCAGCCAGGCCAGCGCCTGTGATACGTTCGGGATCAAATTGACCTCCCGCCTGTCGAATTCATTTTTATTAAGCATAATTGTTTTAGATGGCGATGATAATTATCAGCCGACTCAATTAGTGCCACCACTCCATGCCTTGAACCGTTGCAGCCGCTACAACGATATAGCGAAGCGCTTTACCAAGGCATAAAAAAACGATTACCGGTCCCCAGCGCATGCGTAGCACGCCAGCTAACAGGCACAGCAGATCGCCAACTAAAGGCATCCAGCTGAGTAATAATGTTGCCGGGCCAAAACGGACTAGCCAGGCTGTTGCCTTTCCATGCCAGCGCGATTGTTCCCGCAATGGAAAAAAACGCCCTAGAATAACGTTAGTCAAACCACCAAGGCTATTACCCATTGTTGCTATTAAAATGAGTAACCAGGTTGGCCCAAATCCCGCAACCAGTAGTGCTATTAGCACTGCCTCTGAACTGCCAGGCAATAAAGTCGCGCTAAGAAAACTGCTGGAAAATAACGAAAAAAGTGACAGAGCCTCACTCACAGCAAACGGACATCCACACCATCCATTCCGGCTGCACGTGCGGCTTCCAGACCAAAATCTGCATCTTCAAACACCACACATTTTTGCGGTGCAACGCCCATTAATTCGGCGCACAGCAAAAAAGTATCGGGAGCAGGTTTGTGGTTTTTAACATGATCGGCCGCGACGACGGCGGAGAAATACTGACGTAAACCCAGATGATTCAGCAGCGCTTCAGCAATATCACTCTCACTGCCTGTCCCCACAGCCATTGGTCGACGACCATGCCAGGATTTAACGACATCAATGAGGGGAAGCGGACGCACCGTATCAAGAAGCATTGTTCTTACGGCCTGCGTTTTTTCCTGCGCTAAACGATGGGGATCGAGATCTGCACGATTGAGTTCGATAATCGCCTGTGCAATACGCCAGGTTGGAGATCCGTTCAACGCAACCATAGCCTGTTCGTCAAACTGCATGCCATAGCCTGCTAACGTCTCACGCCACGCTTTGCGATGTGTCGGTTCGGTATCGAGGATGGTTCCGTCCATATCGAAAATTAGACCTTCGTAACGTTCGTACATCTCATCCCTCACATCACTCAATATTGAGGCGTTACTTTAGCGTAAACCAATAATATTGTCGCTTATTGTAATAGAGATAGTTCAGAAGGTGACTAATGGATATGCATAGATTTTAGGAGAGTTGTTTGCGGTATTACAGAGAGGAAGTACATTGCTGATGTTTGGGGAAAATATGGTGCACCCAGGAAGATTCGAACTTCCGACCGCTCGGTTCGTAGCCGAGTACTCTATCCAGCTGAGCTATGGGTGCATCGGGATTACTGCTTTGACTTCTGGCTCAATGTCACTGGGCTAACCGTAACATCGAAGAAGATGGTGCACCCAGGAAGATTCGAACTTCCGACCGCTCGGTTCGTAGCCGAGTACTCTATCCAGCTGAGCTATGGGTGCATCGGGGTTACTGCTTTACTGCGGTTCTCGTGACAATCATTAAGACAATCAGAGAAAATATGGTGCACCCAGGAAGATTACTCGCCGTGGGCTCGCCCTGAAGGGCCGTTGCTAAAGCAACGTTATCTTCCTTAGTGCTTGCTGAGAAATCAACTTTCTCTGAAGCGCTATCATTGCTGATATTTCGGGAAAATATGGTGCACCCAGGAAGATTCGAACTTCCGACCGCTCGGTTCGTAGCCGAGTACTCTATCCAGCTGAGCTATGGGTGCATCGGGGTTACTGCTTTACTGCGGTTCTCGTGACTATCATTAAGACAATCAGAGAAAATATGGTGCACCCAGGAAGATTCGAACTTCCGACCGCTCGGTTCGTAGCCGAGTACTCTATCCAGCTGAGCTATGGGTGCAAAATGGCGGTGAGGCGGGGATTCGAACCCCGGATGCAGCTTTTGACCGCATACTCCCTTAGCAGGGGAGCGCCTTCAGCCTCTCGGCCACCTCACCACACGCCTCTTTCGAGTCGTACCGTCAAACATGTTTCTGCTCATCGGCACTGCGTGGCGCACATATTACTTTCCCGCACTTATAAGTCAAACAATTTTTCCCAACTAATTTTTAATTGCACACTTCACACACAATTCGGGCAAATTGACGACAAAAAGAGTGTTTTATCAACAGGCCGGATAAGGGTAATGCGCAAAAGAACAGGTTTAGGATAAGCAAGAAGTTACGGCTATAACGGGAGGGTTGGGAAGTTTTACGAGATAAAGCGAAGAAAATGGGGTGCTAAAGGAAGCGTCTCGCCAATATTTAGCGAGACGCAGTAACTTTAGTAACTCGTTTGTTGCGATTTTTCAGCCTGGATACGTTGGTAGATCTCTTCACGGTGCACAGAAACTTCTTTAGGGGCGTTAACACCAATACGAACCTGGTTACCTTTTACCCCAAGCACTGTCACGGTCACCTCATCCCCAATCATGAGGGTCTCACCAACTCGACGAGTTAGAATCAGCATTCTTTGCTCCTTGAAAGATTAAAAGAGTCGGGTCTCTCTGTATCCCGGCATTCTCCATCATATACGCCAAAAAGTAAGTGGTGACAAACACATAAAGTGTTAATGCCCACGACAATACATTCTGTTATGACTAAGTCTAGCCGATATAAGTGACTTTAACCTGACTTTATCATTATTGAGTGTGCGTAGATTAAGAAGACGCCATAACCTAAATGAGTTATGGCGTCTGTCTACACTTTATTTTTTTACTTAGAGCTTTGCCGAGACCCAGGCTTCAACACCGGCCAGAGCGCCAGGCAGTGCTGCCGCGTCTGTACCACCGGCCTGAGCCATGTCTGGACGACCGCCCCCTTTGCCTCCAACCTGCTGTGCGATAACCCCAATCAGCTCTCCGGCCTTCACGCGGTCGGTCACATCTTTAGAGACACCAGCAATCAGAGAAACTTTACCTTCTGATACCGTCGCCAGAACGATGATTGCCGACCCCAGCTGATTTTTCAGATCATCAACCATGGTGCGCAGCATCTTCGGTTCGACGTTGGCAAGCTCACTCACGAGGAGTTTCACGCCTTTCACATCGACAGCTTTGCTGGAAAGGTTTGCACTCTCCTGCACAGCCTGCTGTTCTTTCAACTGCTGCAATTCTTTTTCAAGCTGGCGGGTACGTTCCAGTACTGAACGCACTTTCTCGTTCAGGCTCTGGCTATCGCTTTTAAGCAATTGAGCAATGTCGTGAAGCTGTTCACTCTGCGCATGCAGATTTGCCAGCGCACCTTCGCCTGTAACCGCTTCAATACGACGCACGCCTGCAGCGGTACCGGATTCCGCAACGATGCGGAACAGGCCGATATCACCCGTACGGCTTGCGTGAATGCCACCACACAGTTCGGTAGAGAAATCACCCATGCTCAGAACGCGCACGTGGTCATCATATTTCTCACCAAACAGCGCCATTGCACCTTTAGCTTTAGCCGATTCCAGATCCATGACCTTGGTTTCGATTGGCAAGTTGCGACGAATCTGTGCGTTGACAATATCTTCTACTGCACGTACTTCGGCTGGTTTCATGGCTTCGAAATGCGAGAAGTCAAAACGCAGGCCTTTGTCGTTAACCAAAGAACCTTTCTGCGCAACGTGTGTGCCCAGAACCTGGCGCAATGCCGCATGCAGCAAGTGGGTCGCAGAGTGGTTCAGACGAATACGTGAACGGCGCGCCTCATCAACTTCAGCTTTTACGCTGTCGCCCACTTTCACAACACCTGCAACCAGTTTGCCGAGGTGGCCAATTGCCTGGCCATATTTCTGCGTATCGTTAACGGCAAAGTCCACACCGTTACCTTTAATCGCGCCTTTATCGCCAACCTGGCCACCAGATTCTGCATAGAATGGTGTCTCATTAAGGACGACAACCGCTTCCTGGCCTGCGCTAACCTGCTCAACAGCTTTACCGTCAACAAACAGAGCGACAACTTTAGCCGTTAAATCAGTGTGGTCGTAACCCTTAAAGGTTGAAGCGGAATCTACACGAATCATGCTGTTGTAGTCCGCACCAAAACCGCTGGACTCACGCGCACGACGGCGTTGTTCTTCCATTGCAGCTTCAAAGCCAGCTTCATCAACTTTAAGATTGCGCTCACGGCAAACATCCGCCGTCAGGTCAACCGGGAAACCGTAGGTGTCATACAAACGGAAAGCAGTTTCGCCATCCAAAGTGTCGCCTTTCAGGTTTGCCAATTCTTCATCCAGCAGTGCCAGACCACGTTCAAGCGTACGAGCAAACTGTTCTTCTTCGGTTTTCAGAACCTGTTCCACCAGCGCTTGCTGACGTTGCAGTTCTTCACCCGCAGCACCCATCACTTCAACCAATGGGCCAACAAGTTTGTAGAAGAAGGTTTCTTTCGCGCCCAGCATGTTGCCATGACGGATGGCACGACGAATGATACGACGCAGCACGTAGCCACGGCCTTCATTCGACGGTGTCACACCATCAGAAACCAGGAATGCGCAAGAACGGATATGGTCAGCGATAACACGCAGCGATTTGCTGGTCAGATCGGTCGCGCCTGTGACTTTGGCTACAGACTGGATCAGTTTGCTGAACAAGTCGATTTCGTAGTTGGAGTTAACGTGTTGCAGAACGGCAGCAATACGCTCCAGACCCATACCAGTATCAACCGACGGCTTCGGCAGTGGCAGCATAGTGCCATCCTGCTGACGGTTGAATTGCATGAATACAAGGTTCCAGATTTCGATATAGCGATCGCCATCTTCTTCAGCGCTGCCCGGAGGGCCGCCCCAAATGTGGTCGCCATGGTCGAAGAAGATCTCGGTGCACGGACCACAAGGGCCGGTGTCACCCATCTGCCAGAAGTTATCAGATGCGTAGGCAGCACCTTTATTATCGCCAATGCGAATAATACGTTCGCGTGGAACGCCAACTTCTTTTTCCCAAATTTCAAACGCTTCGTCGTCAGTCTCGTAAACCGTGACCCACAGACGATCTTTTGGCAGATTAAACCACTGTTCGCCGGTCAATAATTCCCAGGCAAAGTTGATGGCATCGTGTTTGAAATAGTCACCGAAGCTGAAGTTACCCAGCATTTCAAAGAAAGTGTGGTGACGGGCGGTGTAACCGACGTTTTCCAGATCATTGTGTTTACCACCAGCGCGAACACAACGTTGAGACGTTGTTGCACGGGAATAATTACGCTTGTCGAGACCAAGGAAAACATCCTTGAACTGGTTCATCCCGGCATTAGTAAACAGCAAAGTAGGATCGTTATTCGGAACCAGGGAGCTGCTCGCTACAACCTGGTGACCTTTACTATGGAAAAAATCGAGAAACGCCTGACGGATCTCAGCGGTGCTCTTGCTCATAATTATCCTGAAATCAAGCTAACGAGGAGTTGCAAACCGGATATCGCCAATTTTACTGCTTTGGCCATGACCTGTTTACCTGGAAAAAGTGGGAATAAGA
The DNA here is from genome assembly GCA_965119215.1 of uncultured Buttiauxella sp. Classification (GTDB taxonomy): domain Bacteria; phylum Pseudomonadota; class Gammaproteobacteria; order Enterobacterales; family Enterobacteriaceae; genus Buttiauxella. Next base: position 854 of record CBCPKK010000015.1, on the reverse strand, counting down.
TAAGTTTTCTTATCAGGGAAGTAAAATCTCTCTTGAGGCTAATCGGCAAAATTTCGGTATATGTGCTGGATATCTTCCATAAAGAAGCCACGATACATCAAAAAACGTTGCACTTTAGCCCGCTCTTTCCATTCGCCAGGAAGGGGCTCACCAAATTTTCGCTCGGCGATTTCCCGAGCCATAGCTTGCCAGTCTACTTCACAATTCATCATCGCGGTTTCGCCCGTATCACGCGCAACACCTTTGCTCTGCAATTCCTGACGAATACGCTGTGGGCCATAACCTTTACGGCTGCGGCTAGCAATAAAGCGAGTGGCGAACTGTTCATCGTCTAACCAACGATGTTCATAGCACCAGGCGATAACTTTTTCGATATCTTCCGGTGTGAAAGGGTCTTCCTCAGACTTTGGTTTTCCAGGGAACGTGGGCTGTGCAGAAAGTTTACGACGGAGTTCTTGTTCGCTGTGATCGCGCATCGCCAGTATACGAGTGGCTTTGTCTAATAAGCGGGAATAAGCATTGCGGCGAGGGGGAGTAGTAGCATCAGGCATAGCGGATAACCTGTTTATGAGAGAAATACGTTAAAGCTAAAACAAACAAGGGCTGCCGTGGCAGCCCTTGATGAGACTTAGAAGTCTTCGTTGGTTTCAGCAACATTTTTGTCGTGGTCATCAACGACGAAATCTGGCGTACCATCTTGATTGTTCAGCAGCATATCGCGCAGTTTCTTCTCGATTTCAGCCGCCATCGGCTTGTTCTCTTTCAGGAAGTTGCAGGAGTTTGCTTTGCCCTGGCCAATTTTCTCACCGTTGTAGCTATACCAGGCACCCGCTTTTTCAATCAGCTTGTGTTTC